>CAVQUB010000016.1:0-16298 GCA_963716725.1 uncultured delta proteobacterium | reverse complement strand
GCCCGACACCGAGCTGTGCATCTCGGCGCCGCCCAGGGCTTCGTGATCCGTTTCTTCGCCGGTCGCCATGCGGACCAGCGGGGGACCCGCCAGATAGACCTGCGCTTGCTCACGAACCATGACGACGTAGTCGCTCATGCCCGGCACGTAGGCCCCGCCCGCCGTCGAGCTCCCGAACACGACGCAAACGGTGGGCATGCGCTCCTCGGAGCGGCGGGTCAAGTCGCGGAAGCCTCGGCCGCCGGGCACGAAGATCTTGTGCTGATTGGGCAGATCGGCGCCGGCGCTCTCGATCAGGCTGATGCCGGGGAGGCGGTTCTGCTCGGCGACTTCGGCCAGGCGACGCGTCTTCTTGACCCCGAGCTCGTTGATGGCCCCGCCTTTGACGGTGGACTCGCTGGCGGTGATCACGCACTCGACCCCGCTCACCACACCGACGCCGCCGACCATGCTCGCCCCAGTCGCGTGGTCGTCGACCTCGTGTCCTGCCAGGGCGCACAGCTCGAGAAAGTGGGCGTCGCGGTCGATGAGCATTTCGACGCGTTCGCGGGGCAGGAGCTTGCCGGCCTTCTTGTGGCGCTGGACGTACTTATCGCCGCCGCCTGCCCGCGACTTCGCCAGCGCTTGGTTCAGCTTTTCGATGCTCTCGAGGTTCGCGGCGTAGTTCGCGCGGTACTCCGCGCTCTTCTTGTCGATCTTCGTCGAAATGACCGGGTAGGGCTGTTCCGCGCGCATGGCGCAGGCACGCTACCTCGGGGGCGCGGGGAGTCAACGCGTGGCGCGCGACAGCACCCGCCGCGCGGTCGTGGCCAGTGGTCCTTCGGGGACCACGATGAAGCCGGCCCCGCGCGCGTCGAGGATTGCCACGTGAGTCGGGGGGGCAGAACGGGGCAAGGCGTCGGCCGAGGCGACCGAGATCGCGTCTTTGCCCAAACGCCACGTACAGCCTGGATCCGGAGTTGCTGAGGCGCATCGCGCGCGCCACCTTGCGCCGTGCGGGAAGCATGTATTGGCACCCACCACGCCGCGCTTCCTCCCTCCGGCCGCCGGCGCCCCCAAGCGCGGCTGGCGATCGCCACCGGCGAGTGACCACTTCGCCACCCGCCGCCGCCACACTTCGCCGCGTTTACGCGCTGCGGTCAGCTGGCACGCCGCTCGCTGAGCATGGCGGAGCGTGGGTCACGCCGCGCACGCGCTTGCAGCTCCGGACCGCTCGCGCTTCCGCCATCGTCCGGAAGACACGGCGCTGTATCAAGCGGTCACCGAGCACTGGCCCGCGTTTCGGGAGCGCGCCGAGGCGCAGGGCGGCTTACCAAGGTTCGTGGTCAAGGAGTTCGAGGAGTATCTGGACTGCGGTCGCCTGGACCGAGGTTGCTTGCGCCTCGAGTGCCGCGAGTGCGGCTACTCAGAGCTCGTAGCGTTTTCGTGTAAACAACGGGGCTTCTGCCCCTCGTGCATCGGCAGACGCATGGCCGACGTTGCCGTCCATCTAGAAGAGCGCGTGCTGCCGCGCGTGCCCATCCGTCACTGGATCTGCTCGCTGCCCTGGGGCCTGCGCGCGCTGCTGGGGTACGACAAGAAGCTGTGCGCCGAAGTCGTGAGCGGCTTCATGAAAGAGGTGGACCGCTCCCTGCGCTGGCGCGCGAAGCGCGAGCACGGTCTGGCGAGCATGTCCCAGGCCTTCACCGGCGCCGTGACCGCCGTGCAGCGCACTGACTCGGCGCTCAGACTCAACGTACATCTCCACTCCCTCGTGCTGGACGGCGTGTACGTGCACGAAGACGGCGACCCCGCTTGCCGCTGGAGTTCTTGGAGCTCGAAGCGCCGACTCACGCAGACATCGCCGAGGTTGCCGCCGCACCGCCGCGCGCGTCGAGAAGATCTTGCGTGCGCATGGTCGCAGCCTCGACCCCGCGCTCGCGGACGAGACGCCCCCGGAGCTCGCCGTGGACGAGCCGACCCTTGCCGCGCTCTACGCCGCGGCCGCGCAAGGCGTCGGGGTGAGCGGGGACCGCGCAGGCCTGCCGCCCCTGCGCTTGGTCACAGCTCCGCCCGACCGGCCCCGCGCGCGCGCGGTGACCGACGCGCCCATCGCCGAGGTACGCGGCATCAACGTGCACGCCGCACAAATCGTGGATGGTCGAGACCGTCGCCGCGTGGAGCGCTTGTGTCGGTACATCACGCGCCCACCCGTGGCGCAGGACCGCCTCGAGCGCCGCAGTGATGGCAAGCTGGAGCTGACGTTCAAGAAGCCGTGGCGGGACGGCACTCGCGCGCTGGTCCTCGAGCCCGACGATCTCATCGCTCGCCTTGTCGCGGCGGTGCCACCCCCACGCTTTCACACACTGCGTTACTTTGGCGTGCTCTCGAGCCACTCATCACGTCGCGGGCTCGTCGTGCCCACGGCTCCACCCGATCCGAGCGCGACCAAGTCGCCCCCGGCGCCTGGCGACCAACTCGATCTGCTCCAACAGCTCGGCGAGCACGACGACAAACCGCCCACGCGCAAACGCTGGGCTTGGCTGCTCGCGCACGTCTTCGCTGCCGACGTGGAGGCTTGTCCTCGCTGCGCAGGACACATGCGTTGGGCGGAAGTCGCGACCAGCCGCGCGGACATCACGCGGCTGGTCCACGAACACGGACTCGGGCCAAGGGCGCCGCCTGCGGCACGACGGCAACGCCGGGTGCCCGAGCAGCTGACGCTTGGGTTCCGAGAGCGGTGACGGAGCGCGGACCGACTCCTCCGCGTGGGCGGAGCTTTGTGTGCGGCTTCGGGAAGGGCACGGAGCAACCGGGCTGGTGAGGGGTTCACGGGGAGAACGTGCGTCGAGCGAACTCTATCTTGCCTGCCCGCCCGGTCCTTGCTGTCGCGCTATCCCTGGACCGCATGGATTTGGCTGCTGTCGCGCTATCCCTGGACCGCATGGATTTGGCAGTTCGATTTCCCTGTGCGCCCAGTGGACCTCGCGGCCCGAATCCTTCTCGAGGGCGCACTCTGCCAGGGCCTCGCCGACCTCCCAGCCCTCAGGCTCGGGCACGGCCTTGAGCAGGCGTTCCACGAACTCCGTCGCCATTCCAGTGGTCGCGAGCCCGCGCAGGTCCGGCTCGAACGAAGAAGATCCATCGGCAACGCGAGGACGCACCACGTCGCGCACGAAGCCCGCGAACGTCTTCGCGTCGGCAACGTGTCTCCCTTCCCAGCAGGCACTTCCCGTCTGCCCCTTGTAGTGGATCGTTGAGGCGAGCGCCGTCGCAGAGGTCATCTTGCGCTGGCCTCCGTCCAGAAGTCCGACAGCAACTCGGCTTGCTGCAGCACCGTGTTCGTCGCGGCTTCCTGCTTGTCGGGCGGGTAGCCGTACTTGCGCAGGATGCGCTTCACGATGACGCGCAGCTTGGCGCGGACGGTCTCCTTGACGGTCCAGTCGATGGTGACGTTGCTGGCGGACGGTCTCGACCAGCTCGCGGGCGATGGTCCTGCAGGGTGTCGTCGCCGAGGACCTTGACGGCGCTGTCGTTGACTTCGAGGGCGTCGTAGAAGGCCAGCTCGTCGCTCGTGAGCCCGAGCTTCTCGCCGCGCTTCTGCGCCTCGCGCATCTCCTTGGCCAGCTCGATCAGCTCCTCGATGACCTGCGCGGCCTCGATGGCGCGGTTCTGGTAGCGGCGAATGGACTTCTCGAGCAGCTCGGCGAACGAGCGCGACTGCACCAGGTTGTGCCGCGAGCGGGTCTTGACCTCGTCGTTGAGCAGCTTGCGCAGCAGCTCGACGGCGAGGTTCTTGTGCTGCATGCCGCGCACGTCGGCGAGGAACTGGTCCGACAGGATCGAGATGTCGGGGTTCTTGAGGCCGGCGGCGGCGAAGATGTCGATGACCTCGTCGGAGGCGACGGCCTTCGAGACGATCTGCCGGATGGCGTGGTCGAGGTCGCCCGAGGCCTTGCGGTCGCCGACCGAGTGTCTTGGCGATGGCGGTGCGCACGGCCTGGAAGAAGCCGACGTCGTCGCGGATGCGGATCGCCTCGTCGTGCGGCACGGCGAGCGCGAAGGCCTTGGACAGCTCGGTCACGGCCTGGAGGAGTGCGGTCCTTGCCGTCCTCCTGGGCGAGCACGTGCTCCTGCGCGGCGGGCAAGAGCGAGAGGCGCTGCGCCGGGTGTGCCGGTACGTCCATGGCGCCCCAGTCGAAGCCGTGGAAGATGCCGCAGCAGACCTCGTACTTCTCCAGCATGAGCGCGACGGCCTCCTCCTGGTCGATCGCCGTGTCGCCCTGGCCGCCGCTCTCGGTGTACGTGTGCAGGGCCTTCTTGAGCTGGTCGGCGAGGCCCAGGTAGTCGACGACCAGGCCGCCGGGCTTGTCGCGGAAGACGCGGTTCACGCGGGCGATGGCCTGCATCAGGCCGTGCCCCTGCATCGGCTTGTCGACGTACATCGTGTGCATGCAGGGCGCGTCGAAGCCGGTGAGCCACATGTCGCGGACGATGCACGAGCTTGAGCGGGTCGTTCGGGTTCTTGAAGCGCTTGGCCAGCGCCTCGCGGCGCGGCTTGTTGCGGATGTGCGGCTGCCAGTCGGCGGGGTCCGAGGCCGAGCCGGTCATCACGACCTTGATGGCGCCCTTGGTCGTCGTCCTCGTCGTGCCAGTCCGGGCGGAGCGCGACGATCGCCTTGTAGAGGTCGACGCAGATGCGCCGGCTCATGCAGACGACCATCGCCTTGCCGTCCATGGCCTCGAGGCGGGCCTCGAAGTGGTCGACGAGGTCGTCGGCGATCAGCGCGATCCGCTGGTCGGTGCCGACCAGCGCCTCGAGCGCGGACCACTTGGTCTTGAGCTTCTCCTTGCCCTCGAGCTCCTCGCCCTCGGTCAGCCTCGTCGAACTCCGTCGTCGAGGCGCGGGCTTCTCGTCGTCCTTGAGCTCGAGCTTGGCGAGGCGGCTCTCGTAGTAGATGGGGACCGTGGCGCCGTCCTGGACAGCGCGCTGGATGTCGTAGACGCTGATGTAGTCGCCGAAGACCGCGCGCGTGTTCTTGTCGGTCAGCTCGATGGGCGTGCCGGTGAAGCCGATGAACGAGGCGTTCGGCAGCGCGTCGCGCATGTGGCGGGCGAAGCCGTCGATGAAGTCGTACTGGCTGCGGTGGGCCTCGTCGGCGATGACGACGATGTTCTCGCGCGTCGGAGAGCAGCGGGAACGTGTCGCCGCGGGTCTCGGGCAGGAACTTCTGGATGGTCGTGAAGACCACGCCGCCCGCGGCGACCTTGAGCAGCTCGCGCAGGTGGGCGCGGTCGCTGCGCCTGCTCGGGCTCCTGGCGCAGGAGCTCCTGGCAGCGGGAGAATGTGCCGAAGAGCTGCTCGTCGAGGTCGTTGCGGTCGGTGATGACGACGAGCGTCGGGTTCTCCATCTCCGGATGCAGCACGACGCGTCCGGCGTAGAAGGCCATGGTGAGGCTCTTGCCCGAGCCCTGCGTGTGCCAGACGACGCCGACCCGGCGAGTGCCCGTCGGGGCGCGACGCCGTGAGGGTCGCGTCGACCGCGCGCGCCACCGCGTGGAACTGGTGGTAGCCCGCGATCTTCTTGATGACGGTGTCGCCGTCGCTCTCGAAGACGACGAAGTAGCGAATCAGATCGAGGAAGCGCCGCTTGTCGAAGACGCCGCGGATCAGCACCTCGAGCTGGGCCATGCGTCGGCGGGCGCCAGCTCCTCGCCTTCGATCGTGCGCCAGGGAGCGAAGCGCTCCCGGTTCGAGCCGACAGCGTGCCGATGCGGGCCTCGAGCCCATCGGAGACGACGAGCAGCTCGTTGAAGATGAAGAGCGCGGGCATCTCGCGCTTGTAGGTCTGGAGCTGCTGGAAGGCGCTCCAGATGGTCGCGTTCTCGGTGGCCGCGTTCTTCAGCTCGATGCACCGCCAGCGGCAGGCCGTTGACGAAGACGACGACGTCGGGGCGGCGCGTGTGGCCGCCCTCGGTCACGGTGAACTGGTTGACGACCAGCCAGTCGTTCTGGTCCGGCCGCGTCGAAGTCGACGACGCGCACCGGGTCGTAGCCGATGGTGCCGTCGGCGCGCAGGTACTCCACGCTCGACGCCGTTCACGAGGTAGTAGTGCAGCTCGTGGTTGGCATCGACGAGCTGGGGCGACGAGATGCGCGTCAGCTTGCGGAAGGCCTCGTCGAGCCCTTCGGACGGCACGGCGGGGTTGAGCACGGCGCAGCGCCTCGCGCAGCCGGCCTTCGAGGACGACCTGCTCGTAGCTCGCGCGCTCGGCCGCCGGTTCGCCGGGCGCGATCGTCGGGCCCGTCGACGACGCGGTAGCCGAGCGCCCCGAACCACTCCAGCGCGGCTTCTTCGACGACCGACTCGGTGAAGGGGGCTCCCGCTACCATAACGACCCCGGCTGTTTGGCGAAGACACGCTGCGCGGCGATGTGCTCCAAGAACTGCTCTGGCAGGACTCGCTCGACCACCGCGAGATAGGCCTCGATCAGCACACGCAGGTGATCAAGGTCTCCCTCCTGCACCCGCCTCCAGACGCTGGGGCGGTAGCGCACCACGATAGAGAGCGCGTAGAGGAGCGCAACGCAGATGGCGCGATACTCGCCCACGACACCGAAGACAGGAACGATGAGCGCGGTGCGTTCGAATGGGCTGCGATGGATCGGAAGCGCATCCCACCAGATGTCTCTGCCGGTGACGTCAACGGCAACTCGGAAGTGCCGGCCCGGGTCTGAGGAAGCGACCTCCGCGATCTGACTGAGCGGGCCCGGAAAAGCCGCGATGTCTTCAGCGGTGAGCCTCGCGGAGTCGTCGACCAAGACTGCGTACGTGGTAGTGGGGCGCTCCTGCTTCTTGAAGAGCGACGCCGAAGGATTCGCGGAACTGTCGTAGGTCGGCGTCAGCCATGCGGGCTTGCTCGAGAAGATGTCCAGGAAGAGATCGGAGACCTCCGGAATCCGCGCGAACAGCTCCTCGACCGTGAGCCAGGTTGCCTTCGGCTGCTTCGCGAGGTCCGCGTAGACCTTCGGCTTCTTGCTCGGGAATGCATCGGTCGGGATGCCTAGGAATTTCATCCAGCTCGCGAAAAAGCCGGTCGCGACGGTGCTGACCACCACGCGCTCAAGCCCGTCGCGCTCGCCATCGAGCGTACAGAGTCCGTGTCCCTGTTTCGTACCGTCCTCGATGTCCGCCAGGGTTGCGGGGCCCTTGGGATCAGCAAGCATCTCGGCAAACGCGAAGGACATGCTGCCGTAGTACAGGCTCAAGACGCGCTGACTGACGTTCTGATCATCGCGCATCCTGAAGTAGTCGCCAGCATTCCTGAGAGAGAACGCCAGCCCTTCAGCCTTCGACTGAACGACCTCTGCGGTGAGGGTGACGCCGTCGTTCTCGGCGCGCGACTGCACGAGCTTGCGGGCGAGCGAGACACTGGTGAGCTGCCGCAACCGAAGCCAGAGCGCATCGATGGGCGCCTCAGCCAGGAGAGTGCGATGCTTAGGAGGTTGCGCCGCAATCGGAGTCGATGCTGCACTCGGTGCGAACTTTCCCGTAGAGCTCTCGTTGTTCCAGCGGACGAGCAGTCCGTGGAATTCGTCCGCCGTGGTGACCGGAGTATCGATCCCGTACGCATAGGACTCGAGCTTGTAGAGCTCGCCCTTGATGAAGATTTGCTCGACCTTCGGGGCGAGCGACTTGTACACGGTGTTCGCCGTCGCGGACGAGTACATGAGCGCGACACGATGGGTATGCCCGGCCCGCTCCGCCGCGATGATGAGGTACTCGCCGTTCTCGACCTCGCTCTCGACCGTCGCCGTCCAGCCATGCGTATGCAGCGGACTGAGCAGCTTGGTCTCGGCGTCCTGCCGAAGGATGCCAAGACGCGTCTCCCATCCGGTGCTCATGCCACGTCCTCCACCGCGCGCTCGATGCTCGCAACGGACAGCTCGCCGGAGAGAAGGCGAGGAAGCAACGCATCCCGCATGCTCGTGAGGACACGCGTCTGGTCGGTCGACTGCGCCGCCAAATCGAGCCAGGCGCTAGCGAGGCTGGTGAACCGTTGCTGCACTGCCAGCGGCGGCGCAACAACCGCTTCCTCGTGAAGGTGATTCCGGTTGACGCCCGGAACGGCAGCCTTGTCGGAGAACTTCCTGAAATCGATGAGGCGCAGCAGATGGTAAGCGTAGAGGGCGTCCGTGCCTTTGAAATCTCGAACGTAGAGTGTCGTGTTGAGCGGCCAGAAATCCTCGCGTACGTAGAACACCAGCCCGATCGTGCCGTATCGCCCTGTCACGATCCCGGGGGCGGACGCCTTGGCTTCACTATGCAACCCGGACGGGCCTGACGATGAGACAATGGGAACCGTTCCGGCTTGCCGCTGAGCAGCGGGCAAGTCGTAACCACGCTTGAGCTCCAGAACGGCGCCGAGCTTCTCAACTCGCCAGCCCTTCGGAATCGGGCCCAACTCCGACTCGACGAACTCGCGCGGAAACAGCTTCGCCGTCTCCGCGTCCATCCCGGTCGGCGCGCGGCCTTCCGCCTTGGCGCGGACGGGGTCGAAGTCGACGAACCAGGACTTGAAGAGCGCTCGCGCCATGGCCTCGAGCGTCTCGTTCATCCGGCGGTTCAGCTCGATCTTGTCGTCGAGGGTGCCGAGGATGTGGGCGATGGCGCGTTGTTCCGGGTCGAGCGGGGACAGCACGACCAGGCGTAGCCCCGCAAGATTCCGAGGTTGGCGTGTGAACCCCTGTCTGGATGGCGTCTGCCGAATGTAGGCCTGACTGCTCAGCGCTCGTGAAGCGCGTAGGTAGACGGAACTGGCGCAAGCTGTTGCGTCGGATCGACACGTTAGCGTTCATCTGAGGCGTCTGTGGGATCAGATAGACGCAGGTCGACAGCCCTTGTCCGGCGACCAGCGCGACCTGGCCCACCGTGCCGCGTGCGTGAAGCAGCACGTCACCTGGTCTTGCCAAGTCTTGCTGAAAGCGAGTATGCCTTCTCGGGCGAAACAAACGTGAACGCTCCGTCCACCGCATCGACCGTGGCCCATGTTGGTCGCGCGAATGAACGGGACGCCCACACGTGCACGAAGTCGCGACTCGCGGAGGTCTGAGCCGTGGTCGCCGTCCACGAGCGGCATTCCGCCGGACCGCGAGCGTCGCCGACCGTGCAGGCAATCCAGTCCTCAGCCCCCATACCCGAGCCCCCTCAGGTTCTTCCGGATCGCCTTCTCGAGCTTCGCCCCCTCCGCGAACTGCTCGTCGAGCTTGGCGACGAGCCGCGTCATCTTCTCCTCGAAGGGCTCGTCGTCGTCCTCGACCTCTTCGGCGCCGACGTAGCGGCCCGGCGTGAGCACGTAGCTGGTGGGCTGCGATCTCCTCGGTCGTGGCGCTCTTGCAGAAGCCGGGCACGTCCTCGTACTTGCCCGCGCCGTCGCCGCGCCAGCGGTGGTAGGTGTCGGCGATGCGCGCGATGTCGTCGTCGGTCAGCTCGCGGTGGACGCGGTCGATCAGCGTCCCGAGCTTGCGGGCGTCGATGAACAGGGTCTCGCCCTTGCGGTTGCGCATCTTCTTGCCGCGACCGCCGAGGCCGTTCTTCTTGTCGCGCGACAGGAACCACAGGCAGACCGGGATCTGCGTCGAGTAGAAGAGCTGGCCGGGCAGCGCGACCATGCAGTCGACGAGGTCGGCCTCGACGATGGCCTTGCGGATCTCGCCTTCGCCCGACTGCTGCGACGACATGGTGCCGTTGGCGAGCACGAAGCCGGCCAGGCCCGTGGGCGCGAGGTGGTGGAGGAAGTGCTGCACCCAGGCGAAGTTGGCGTTGCCCGCGGGCGGCACGCCGTACTTCCAGCGCACGTCCTCGCGCAGGCGCTCGCCGCCCCAGTCGCTGTCGTTGAAGGGCGGGTTGGCGAGGACGTAGTCGGCCTTGAGGTCCTTGTGCTGGTCGCGGTGGAAGGTGTCGGCGTGCTCGCGGCCGAGGTTCGCGTCGATGCCGCGGATGGCGAGGTTCATCTTGGCCAGGCGCCAGGTGGTGGGGTTCGACTCCTGGCCGTAGATGCTGATGTCGCCGATGCGGCCGCCGTGGGCCTCGACGAACTTCTCGCTCTGCACGAACATGCCGCCCGAGCCGCAGCAGGGGTCGAAGACGCGGCCCTTGTACGGCGCGAGCATCTCGACGAGCACGCGGACCACGCACTGGGGCGTGTAGAACTGGCCGCCCTTCTTGCCCTCGGCGGTGGCGAACGCGCCGAGGAAGTACTCGTAGACGCGGCCGAGGATGTCGCGCGAGCGGTTCTCCTTGTCGCCGAGGCCGATGGTGCCGATGAGGTCGATCAGCTCGCCGAGCCGCTGCTTGTCGAGCGCCGGGCGGGCGTAGTCCTTGGGCAGCACGCCCTTGAGCGTCGGGTTGTCGCGCTCGATGGCGACCATGGCGTCGTCGATGAGCTTGCCGATGGTGGGCTGCTTGGCCTTGCCTTGCAGGTGCGGCCAGCGGGCCTCCTTCGGCACCCAGAAGATGTTGTCGGCGCGGTACTCGTCGGGGTCCTCCGGGTCGGCGCCGGACTTCTTGTCGGCCTCGAGGGCGGCGTGCTTCTCCTCGAAGGCGTCGGAGATGTACTTGAGGAAGATGAGGCCGAGGACGACGTGCTTGTACTCGGCCGCGTCCATGTTGTTGCGCAGCTTGTCGGCGGCCTGCCAGAGCTTCTGCCTCGAAGCCGAGCGTCGCGCTCGACTGCTCGGCGGCACTTCCGTTCGCGCTCGCCGGCAGTGGCTCACGCGTCTTCGACTCGGCCTTCGCGGGTCGGCCGCGCTTCTTCTTCGGTTCAGTCTTGGCCATCGCGCCCCTCGTCGTCTCGAGCAGCCGCCGCCTTCTGCCGCTCGATCCACGCGTCGATGTCGTCGCGCTTGAAGCGCCACTGCCCGCGAACCTTGAATGCCGGGAGCTCGCCCTTCTGGGCCATCGTGTAGACGGTCTTCTCCGCGACCTTCAGCAACTGTGGCGACCTCGGGCAGTGTGAGAATCTCGTCCGGCATGGGACCAGGCTCCACCTGGGTAGTCGGTTGGCAGTCGTTGCCAGCCGACGCCAGCGTACACCAGTCCGGCTGACGGCCTCGCAACGATTCGTTCGCCGAGCCGCGCTCATCAGCGCGGGAACTGCGCCCGCTGCTCCACCCAGCTCCCGGCGTGCGCCACCGCCCGCAGCGCCCGCTCGCTCATGGGCTCGACGCCGTCGACCGCCTCGAGGCCGAGGATCCGCTCCTGGAGGTCGGGCGCCAGCAAGGTGCAGGTCGAGCAGGTGCGTGATGCGCGCCCGCGTGAAGCCGAGCCTCCTGGCCACCTCGGCGCGGTCGCGCACGGTGCCGCGGTCGATGGCGTCCTGGATCTTGTGGGCGAGCGCGAGCATGACGGCGACGCGCGCGGGGCGGTGCACGGGCCCGGGCGGCGGCTCTTGGACGAAGCGCTTCCCGTGGCCACGCTGCACGCGGTGAAGCTGCGCCGGTGACCACCCGCGGGCCGGGCGCGGGCACGTGCTGCTGCTCGTCTGGTTCGTCACGACGACACCTCCTGCTGCGCGGGCTGCGGGCTCACGCTTCGGCGGGCACGTCTGCGCCGAGGTCCGCGAGGAGACCGCTGACCTGGTTGGCGGGCTCGTCCACCTCGACGCGCTGGACGACGGCGCGCAGGAGCCGGCCACGGTTCTCCGGCGTGAGCACGTCCCAGACGCCGGCGAAGTCGGCGAGGCAGCGCGCGACCCATGCCGACCTCGACCTCGAGCGCGTCGAGGTTCGCGAGCTCGCGCTCCGCGGCGGCGAGCTGGCCTTCGCAGCGTGCGAGCTGGTCGCCGACCTGCTGGAGTCGCTCATCGACGAGCTTGCCGTGCCGTACCGGTCATGCCGGCCATCGTGTCGACGATGCGCCTGGCCTCCGTCGAGAGCGTCGCGATCTCGGCGGGAGAGCGCGACGGACATCGTCACCTACGTCGCGACGACCGCGGCGCTGCTCAACCTCTCCGAGTTCGCCGCCATCTACTGGCCGCGCGTGAAGGTGCTCAACCCGGCGAAGAGCGTGTTCGGCTCGGCCGAGCAGCTCGTCGTCCCGCCCTCGGGCATCGTCGCCGGCGTCTTCGCGCGCACCGACTCCGCGCGCCCGGGCGGCGTCTACGACCCGCCCGCGGGCATCGACGACGGGCCGCATGTTCGGCGTGCTCGGCTTCGAGACCGACGAGGTGCTCGAGGAGCGCAAGCGCGACCTCGTCTACCCGCACGCGCATCAACCCGCTCACCACGGGCCCGGGCCTGCCGCGCTACATCGACGGCTCGCGCACGCTCAAGGGCGACGGCAACTTCCCGTACGTCGCCGAGCGGCGCGGCGTCATCTTCATCGAGCGCAGCCTCAAGCAGGGGCTCCAGTTCGCGCGGCACAAGAACAACACCGAGGGGCTGCGCGCGCAGGTGCGGCGCACCATCACCGCGTTCCTGCTCACGCAGATGAACAACGGCGCGTTCCGCTCGCGCGAGCCGGCGAAGGCCTTCTTCGTCGACGTCTCCGAGCAGCTCAACACGCCCACGGTCATCTTCGCCGGCAAGCTCATCGCCCGCGTGGGCCTCGCCACGAACAAGCCGGCCGAGTTCATCATGCTGCGCATCAGCCAGGACACGCGGGCCCTCGAGGCCGAGCTCGCCGCGGCGGGCGCGTGACGAGGAGCTAACCCATGACCGTCATCGGCAACCCGCGCAGCTTCCACAAGAAGTTCAAGTTCATCGTCGAGATCGACGACGTCGGCCACGCTGGCTTCCAGAAGTGCAGCGAGCTCTCGGTCGAGGTCGCGAACGTCCAGTACTTCGAGGGCGGCTCGCTCATCCCGAACAAGAGCCCCGGCCGGCTCACGTTCGCCGACGTGACCCTCGAGCGCGGCGCCACCCAGGACCGCGACCTCTTCGACTGGTTCCAGGACGTCGCCATCACCTCGAGCGGCCTCGGCCTCACCGACGTGAACTACAAGCGCAACCTCGACATCGTGCAGCAGGACCGCGACGGCACCACCCTGCGCCGCTGGTCGCTCTCCCGCGCCTGGCCCGTGAAGTTCGTCGCCGGCGACTGGGACAACGAGAGCCGACGAGAACGTCATCGAGTCGGTCACGCTCACCTACGACTTCTTCGAGCTGGTGCAGTAGCCAGGGCGCCCGGGCTACCGCGAGAGCTTGTCGGCGAGCTTCGCAAAGTCCTTGCTCGCGCACACCTCGACGGGCCGTTCTGCCGACGACACGCGTCGAGCGATCGGCCGAAGTGCGTTGCGAAGACCCTCGTCGTCCGTCACGAACACGTTCATGTGACAGAGATACACGGCGTGATCGGCATCGAAGACGACACCGGAGTTTGGCGTCTCCTTCGCGCTGGCGGCGTTCTCAACTTCCCGAAGAACGACCTCGTTGGAGATCGACGCGGGTAGGATCCCGTTCTTCGCACACGCGAAGATCGCCCGCTGCACCAAGGCTCGAAGCGCCGGCAGGGACGTGGGTGGTGTTGGCAGCTCCTGCGAAATCCCCCACGCCCGCAGCGCCTTCGCGACCCCGGTCGCGTCGAAGGCCCCTTCCAGCTCCCCCGAGAGTGGAAGCGCGGCGTCGAGGCACGCGCCGATCTCGACGGCGCCGTAGGCCGCCGCGATCGCGGCGCGGTGCTGCTGCAGTTTTCGGCGTACCTCGGCATCGAGCCCGGAGGGGTCGGCACCGCTCTTGGTGATCACCGCCCGCAATTCATCGACGGCCAACGTGTCGAGCGGAGCCAAGGGATCTCCGGTGGTCACGAGCATCTTGGTGGTGCAGTCGAGCAGAGCAGTAAGCCATTCCTTGGGGGCGGCCGCAGCACGTGTGTGAAGCACCTGGTTGACGAGCTTCGCCCTTCGCACGTCGTCCACGGCGGACGGAGACACCGGCAGGCGCTGCGCGAGGATCGCGAGCGCCCCGAGGTAGATCCTCGTGTTCGTGTCCTTGTGGTAATCGAGGTGTTCTCGGGTCGCGATCGCGGAGCCGTCCGCGGCTTCGACCGCGCGGAGAAAGTAGTCGGCGACGATGAACTCGTAAGACGGGCACATGCGGCGACCCGCGCACAGCGCTAACATCACCTTCGCCAGCGCCGTCCGGACGGCCTCCTCCGCCTGCATCGTCTCGAGGACGTGCACGGGGCTGACAAACACGTCGACGGCAGGTGAGTGCAGCGCTTCGCCGAGTTCGGTCTTCGACCACTCGGTGTCGGTGGCGAGTGAGCTGAGTGCGTTCTGGTCCAGATAGACGCTGAGCTTCTTCACTGGCGACCTCCTTCGGAGCCATGCGTCCGACAGGCCGGCGGTCTCGACTTGTTGAGCAGTGCGCCGCGATCATCCCACGAGGCAGCGAGCAGGCTCACGAGTTCGACCTCGGCGCATCGATCGCACCACGGCGCGCGCGTCGCCCAGCCGATGAAGAGGCTGCCGGGATGCACCTTGTTCGTCCGGCACCAAGAGTAGAGCGACTGGCCGCCGCTGTGATGGCCCGTGCCGCCATCCCAGAGCCCGTGGACGTCCGCGATGAGATCCCCGATGCGAGTGCAGAAGCGCTGGGAGTCGCCGGTGTTCCCGCCGAAGTAGAGAGGATGGCAGGAGGGGCTTGGCGTTCCCTGCCACTCATCGCGAGAGACGACGTACACACCGCGTGATGCTGGTGGCCATGGCTGATCGTCGTCGAGGCAGGCAGCCAGCAGCGCGGTAATCCGAAAGGGCCCGGTCCAGATGAGCATGCTCGCGTCCACGATTAGCCTGCCACTTGCCGAAATATACCGGTATCAGGACTTTGCATCCGCCTACCGGCGCGGAATGGCAAGTGATGGCCGCCCGTGATCGGGTTCACGCGCGGCGACGACGTTTGCCGCCTCGGGGCGCCGGGCTGTCGTCGCTGAGGACATTCCCGACGACCATGGCCAAGCCGAAGAGCCCCGTGACCGTAGCGACGCCCTTCGCGGTGGAGAGCTTCTGCTCGAGGTCCTTCGCCACAGCGTAGTTCCGGTTCGCGGTCTCTGCAGCCTTTGAGTGGGCCGCCTGCACGACAGCAACCTGGCGACGGGTCGCGTCGAGGTCGACCGTCAACGTGGAGCGCTCGGTCTTGAGGGCGCTCACCTGGCGAGCCAGCTCGGCTTCACGCACTTCGGTCGCGCGCTTCTCGGACTCCGCGGTCGCGCGGGACCGCTTCTCGCGGTCGAGTGACAGCTGAAGGTCGCTGTTCTGCTGGCTGAGCTTCTGCTGCTCGTCGCCCAGTTGCTTGAGCTTCAGCTTCGCTCCTGCCAGCTCCTCGGCGATGCGAGCGTTCCCGCGCCCAGCGCACGCGCGTCGATGGGGATGTCTCGTCAGTCATGGCCGTCCTGCCGTCTCGCGCCGCCTCGATCAGCGGTGGCGCCTTCGACACCGACGACGCTACGGGTCGGACAAAACCAGGCGAAGCACCATCTCTTGCGTGAAGTCAGCGGCCGAGCGCGGCGTACACAAAACGTGATCCGTCGGGCACCGACCCGGTCGTCAGCGGCGCCAGCGAGCGCGCCACGAGCGCCAGCACATCGCTCGCCGTCGCGTCCGGCAACGAGGCGGCGAAACGATCGAGCAACGACTTCGGTAGCTCCTTCTCCTCCGGCGGCGGGGGCGCGAAGCGCGCTCGCAGGACCGTCCAGGTCGGAAGTCGCGGAAAGCTGGTGGTCCACCAGGTCTGCCAGCGCCGCAGCGTGCGCACCGGGACGCCGGTCTCGACCGCTACACGTCCTCGAGCTGCCGCGCATCACCAGCGTGATGGCCGTCGCGATCAACACCACCGCCTCGAGGTACACCCGCCGCCCGAGGAACCGCAGCGACGGCGGCAGCGCTCGGCGCCGGCAACCCCGCCGGCCGCAGCACAGCGAGTGCCGGAGCTTGAAGGCCTCGCCCGCCCCGGCGATCTCGGCGCCCCGCGGCTTTGCGGCGGTAGTTGCCCTGGTGCAGCGGACCGCCGCAGTACCGGCAGCCACGCCGCCGCCACCTGCCTGGCGATCTTCTCGTCCGCCTCCGCCAACTCCGCGAAGAACTCCCCGAAAAGCCTGACCCCATGCCACATTCCATCACCTCCGAGCCTTAGCAACCCGGAGGCAGCCCTCTCGGAGAGCTTCTCGCAAGTTTTCTGAGGGGGCTTTTTCTCTGCCCCTCACGAAACGTGATCAGGATCGGGCGCGGGTCCCTCCATCTTCGTGAGGCTGCTCATTATTCGGCGAAGAAATTCACGCGACGAAGATCCGCGACGTCATCCAACTTCTCGAGAACGATGGC
>CAVQUB010000015.1:0-613942 GCA_963716725.1 uncultured delta proteobacterium | reverse complement strand
GACGTACGCATTCGCTCTCGACGAGCTTGCGCGGCTCTTCGGACACGGAGCTGAGCACGCCGCGTCGTCGGAGCCGGTGAATGCCGAGGTAGTGATCACGACCGGGCCCCTTGTAGTGCGCAGCGGGCAAGCTCACGCGAGAGCCGACGCCGAGCTCTCGATTCATCCAGAAGCGATACAGAAGGCGGGCTGTGGTCAACCGGCGATTGATTGAGCGTGGCTCTGCGCCGGCCTTGCGTTGCGCTGCGATGAACCCCAACAAGTCGCGTGCCTCGAGCTGCCGAAGCGAGCGCCCCGAGCACGCATCGATCGATAGAGCAGCAGCAGATCATATGCGTACGCCCGGACCGTACGCCGGGATAATCCGCGGACCCCGAGTGCCGAGAGAAACTCATGAACCTCGGCGACCACGCCATTGGCATCCACGAGCGAATGGCCAATCTCCGAGTGCGCGACCACGCGCAAGGCGGTACCGAGGTCGCATTGCAGGCTGCTGGTCATGGGACTGCACGTCGCTGATGAGCTCGGATGCCGTGGCGCACGGTCGTGTGGTCGCGACGGAACAGCGATGCAATCTCGAGAAGGCTGTAGTGGCGATCGAACTGATTGCGGATCAGCCACCAGAGCTCCTGGCGCGCACGTGACACGCTCGAGGTCCGCGCTCGGCCGCAGAGCTCTTCCCGAACGACGCCACGACGACGGCAGACGTCGTCGAGCAGTGGCGTGAGATTGCGCACCTCGAGCGCTGCGAGGCACGGCCGTGGCGCTGCTCGCGCCGTCGGGGCTGGGCGCGGTCATCGAGGCACTCCGAAGAGCAGCAGCTGCCTCAAATCGCAGAAGTCACCGACGCCGCACGAGGTCGCGATGACGGCGACGAACGCGAGCGGGCGGTGGTACCCAGTCCACGGTGTACAGCGGCGCCCCGTCGTCGATTGGGATCCCATCGTAGGCTGACAAGTCCGCTTCGACGCCCCGCTCTTCCGCAGCGAGCGCAACGCGGACCGGTTGCCCCTGCCACAGCGCCAGCGCCTCGAGCAGAAGCGGCAACGCCCGAGGGTGCGTCGGCGGGCGCAGCAACCGGGCCTTTAGAATCGTCTCGCTCGGGCCGGCCATTGCGAGCACGCGCATCTCCCTGGGGCCCAGGTGCAACGCCCATCCAAATCGAGCTCATGGGTCGACTCCCGCTCCGAGCTCGATGCCGCCCCAACGACGGCCTCGGCTACGAACGGGACGACCATCTCACGATGGCCAACTTTTCGGCCGTGCTGTGCGTTACATTCTTCTGCTGCTCACGCCAGCGAGCCACTCGCGCCGCCGTCGTCGGTGCCCCAGCTTGCTGCGTGCGGTACCGGCGCACGGACGCTTCGCGCGACAAGCGTCGGCACTCCGCTCGCAGAACAGCCTGCCGTAGTTGCACGCCGGGCAAACGTCGAGCACGTTGTGGCACTCATCGCGAGAACACTTCGCCTGCTGAAAAACGACCACCGCTGCGAATGCAGAAAGCTGGCCGCAGCACGGGGTGGCATGCGAGGGTAGCGCCGTCGACCGCGACCACCGCGACGACCTGAGGGCTCGGAAGTGACCATCCGGGCCCTCTCACTTTCTTCCGCCGTGATCATGGCTGATTCGACACGGCACGGGCCAACTCGGGGCAGAGGGAACAGAACGAATCGCCCATATCGGCGACCCGAGATTGGCCGGTTAGATCTCAACACAAATCGACGGTCCGGACCGGCTACATCGGTGACAAACAAGACCGGGAACATGGGTGTCGAAACAGACCGATGACATACGTGACGGGCGACGCGGCCACGCGCACACCCAGCCGACGTCGTCGCGAGGTGAGGGGACCGTCAGTTCCTGGCAGCCAGGTCCAGGAATTCCAGAAACCGCTCGACCTCTGCGCGTGCATTTCCAAAGGTCGGCACCACGCTGGCGACCAAGGACATGAGCCGCGACCAGTCGAGTTCGAAGCCGCCCGCTCCAACTCGAGGTTGGCAGTCGGGGTCATGGCAACTCGACGCCCTCGTCTCGGATCTCGGCGCGCAACCCCGGCGACGCCTGCTCCAACGGGACGAGGTCGACCTCGATCTCCCCCGCGATCTTGGCGAGATCGGCGCCGGCTCGAAACAGCTGCTCGGGTGGGAGGCCCTCGACCGCCAGATCGATGTCCGAGGTCGCGTGAAACTCGCCGCGCGCGAGCGATCCGAACAGAAAAACGCGGGTCACGCCGAAGCGTTCACGCAGGTGCTCAGCGCAGCGTCGCGCGACCACGTTCGCCGTCGCTGCGCGTTCCTCGGCGGCGCAGCGCTCGGCCTCGCGGCGGGCCCGGAGCCCTTCGATGTACGGACTCAGTTCCACCGTCATCCAGACATATCACTTGGCCGGGCGCGTCGCACGTGAACGGACCGGCAGGAGGCTGGCGCACCCTCACCGCGCACACCCCAGCCGCGCACCCATCCCGACGCGCGTGCTCATGCCGATGGTGTGGCCCGTGATCTGGCCTTCCTTGGATACGAAGTAGTTGGTCGGGAAGGCGCCCACCCGGTAGCTGCGCACGACGGCGTCGTCGGCGAGCAACACGGGGTAGCGGATGCCGGCTTCGGCCGCGTACTTGCGGATCGCTTCGGGATCGTCCGCGTCGGCGACCACGCTGAGCAGGATTTCGTCGGAGGCGAGTCCCGCTTGGACCGCGTTCAGCGCGCCGTGCTCTTGCTTGCAGACCCCGCACCAGGTGGCCCAGAAGTGCAGCAGTACGCGCTTGCCCTTCAAGTCGGCGAGCGCGACCTGCTTGCCGTCGAGCCCGGTCAGCGTGAAGGCCGGCGCGGGCGTGCTCGAGCCGAGCAGGTTCTGGCCCTGCCAAGCGGTGATGGCGAAGTAGATGCCGACGACGATCGCGACCTCCATCGCGATGCGGCGGGCGCGCTTTTGCCAGGGGATCCTGGGCTTCTCTTTGGGCTTTTTGGCGGTCAACCGAGCCTGTCGAGTAGGAGCTGATTGACCAGCTTTGGATTCGCCCGGCCGCGCGTTTCTTTGATCACCATGCCCGTGAGGGCGCCGAGCACATTCTTGTTGCCGGCGCGATAGCGCGCGACCGTGTCGGCGTTGGCCGCGAGCACAGCGTCGACCACGGGCGCGAGGGCCGCCGGATCGGCGATTTGCTTGAGACCTTGTTTGTCGGCGATGGCCTTGGGCGAGCCCCCGCCGCGCAGCATGTCGGCGAGCACCTTCTTGCCCATGGATCCGCTCAGCGTGCCGTCGTCGATCAGCGTCACCAGCTCGGCGATTTCGGCAGCGCCGAAGGGCAGGGCGGCGCCGCCGCGGATCTCCGAAGGCAGCTCGTTGACGATCCACGCTGCGAGCCCCCGGGCGTTGGCATTCGAGCCCAGCGCCGCGTCGAAGAGCGTGCGCAGCGGCCCCGGCTCGGCCAGCACGCGGGCGTCTTCGGGCGAGAGGCCGTGGGAGTCCACGAGGGCCTGGGCGGCAGGCGAGATCGCCTCACGAGCGGTCGCGGTAGCACCCTTGGTCTTCTCCGCGCGCTCGGCTTTGGGCTCGGCCTTTTGTTGGACCTTGGCCCAGGTGTCTTTGAGGCTCACCGTGCGGTTGAAGACCGGCGCGCCGGGCTTGCTAGAAACCGGATCGACGAAGAAGAAACCCTCGCGCTCGAACTGGAATCGATCGCCTGCGGCAGCGCTGCCCAAGGTGGGCTCGGCTTTGCTCCCGCGCCGCACCGTCAGCGAGCTCGGGTTGAGATCGGCGAGGGGATCGCCGTCTTCCGCGCCGGGAAACTCTGCCTTGAACAGGCGATCGTAAAGCCGCACCTCGACGTCCACCGCCTGCGCGGCGCTGACCCAGTGGAGGGTGCCCTTGATCTTGCGCCCGCCGCTGTCCCCGCCTTGGGTGGCTGCGTCGTAGCTGCACACGATCTCGGTCACAGCGCCGGCAGCGTCTTTGATCACGCGCTCGCAACGGATCACGTAGGCGTGACGCAGCCGGACTTCCCGCCCCGGGGCGAGCCGGAAGAAGTCCTTCGGTGGGTTCTCGGAGAAGTCCGCGCGATCGATCCACAGCTCGCGGCTGAAGGGCAGCTTGCGGCTGCCTTCTTTGGGCACGTCGTGGGGCCAATAGGCCGCGTCGAGCTGTTCGACCTGTCCCTCGGGATAGTTCTCGATCACGACCTTGACCGGATCGATCACGCACATCACCCGAGGCGATTGCTCGTTGAGATCGTCGCGCAGCGTGTGCTCGAACAGGGCCAGCTCGGCGGTGCTGTTGTTCTTGGCGACGCCGACTCGGGTAGCAAACGCGCGCAGCGCCTCGGCGGTCACGCCGCGCCGGCGCAGGCCCGCCAGGGTGGGCATGCGCGGATCGTCCCAGCCGTCGACCTTGCCGCCCTCGACCAGCTCGAGCAGCTTGCGCTTGCTCATCACGGTGTAGGTCAGGTTCAGGCGCGCGAACTCGTATTGCCGCGGGCGCGCGGGCAGCTCCAGGTGATCGACCAGCCAGTCGTAGATGTCCCGGTTGTTCTCGAACTCGAGGGTGCAGATCGAGTGCGTGATGCCCTCGATCGCGTCCGAGAGCGGGTGCGCAAAGTCGTAGAGCGGGTAGATGCACCAGGTGTCGCCGGTGCGGTAGTGGTGGACGTGTTTGATGCGGTAGAGCAGGGGGTCGCGCAGCTTCATGTTGGGCGACGCCATGTCGATTTTTGCGCGCAAGACCCGGGAGCCGTCGGCAAATTCGCGGGCGCGCATGCGCCGAAACAGGTCTAGGTTCTCCGCTACCGAACGGTCGCGAAACGGGCTGGGTCGCCCGGGCTCGGTGATGGTGCCTCGGTATTCGCTGATCTGCGTTTCGTCGAGATCGCAGACGTAGGCCAGGCCCTTCTCGATCAGTGATTCGCCCAGCTGGTACAGGCGCGCGTAGTAGTCCGAGGCGTAGAACAGCTGGTCGCCCCAATCGAAGCCGAGCCAGCGCACGTCGGCCTTGATGGCCTCGGCGTACTCGACGCTCTCGGTCGACGGGTTGGTGTCGTCGAAGCGCAGGTGGCAGGCTCCGCCGTAGTCCCGCGCGATGCCGAAGTTGAGGCAGATGCTCTTGGCGTGGCCAATGTGCAGGTAGCCGTTGGGCTCCGGCGGGAAGCGCGTGACGACCCTCTGGTGCCGACCGCTGGCCAGATCGGCGTCGATGATGTCGCGAATGAAGTCCTTGGGGCGGTCGGCGGTCACGGTGGTCACCTCTGCGAAGGGCAAGGACCGCGGACTTTACGCCGCCCCGGGGCGTCGCGCGAGGCGAAAGCAGCGGAAATTTGCTAGCCTGCAGGGCGTGTTTCGCTCCCGATCGAGCGGCTATCCGGCTTCAGCCACCGCGCTTTCGAGAAGCTCCAGCACGCCCAGATGCGCCGCCCAGCGCCGCATGTACTGCTGGTCGAGCTTGTCTTTGCCGACTCGAAGTACCCCGATCAGATCTCCCCATTGTCGCTCGGAGATGCGGTCGCCCTTCTCGAACCAATCGAGCTTCTGCACGACGATGTCTTCGGCGCTACACACCCAAATGGGCTGCGGGGGCGTTCCGACCTCGACACGCTGGCGGCGCGCCATCTCTTCGCGCGCGAGCTCACCGCGATCGGATACGAACACGTCTACTTTGAACATGGTTGCCAAGTGGAGCAGGTTGAAGCTCGACCGCCGCAAGACCGCGTCGTGCATCATGTCACGGTCCACGTAGAAGCGATCTTCGAGCAACTCTGCCAAGCGGTCGACGTGTTTGCCCGGCAGTTCTACCAGCAAATCTATGTCCTGCGTGGAGCGTGGAATGCCGTGCAACGAGCTGGCAAGCGATCCGCCGACCAGGTACAGCGCCCCCAGTTGCTCGAGTGCGGCCGTGACTTCGAGCGTGACGAGAATGGGCTCGGCGAGAGCGCTCATCGATCGGCTGCGTCCGGATCCCAGCCAAACGCGCGCTTCATGGTGGCGGCGTCCAGCCACAGCGAGGCGAGCCGCAGTCGCAACTCTCGCTCCTCGATGCCCGGATGCTCGCGGCGGATCCGCGCGGCGGCGAGGGAGAGCACCGCCTCATTGAGTTGCTGCACTCGCTCGAATTTCTCGGCCAGCGACATGCGCCGATAGCCCTCGATCATGACTGCGAGGGTGCGCGGATCGGTGTCGGAGAGCACTGGTCCGGAGCGTAGCGCAAACCGCGAATCTGCGCCCCAGGGCAAAGGTCGGCGCGGCTACGCCGCGTCGGCCCCTTTGCGCGAGGCGGAGTCCGTCAGAAGTTGCTAGCCTGCAGGGCGTGTTTCGCTCCCGATCGAGCTGGTCCCGCGGCGCCCGTTTCGACTCGGCGGGCGTGCGACTCTTCTTCACCGACGAGGGCGCCGGCACGCCGGTGGTCTTGGTGCACGGCTTCGCGGTCAGCGGCGATCTGAACTTCCGCATCCCGGGCCTGATCCGCGCGCTGCGCTCGAAGCACCGGGTGATCACCGTGGATCAGCGCGGTCATGGCCAGAGCGACAAGCCCCGGGACGCGGGCGCGTACGGAGCATGCATGGTCCAGGACGTGATCCGACTCCTGGACCACCTCGGCATCGACCGTGCGCACGTGCTCGGCTACTCGCTGGGCGGCTTCGTCGCGCTCAAGCTCGCCTGCGTGGCTCAGGAGCGGTTGCTGGGCGTCGGTGTGCTTGGCGCGGGCTTCGAGTCGGCGGAGGGCGCGGGCCCCTCGATTCTGGAGGCGATCCCCAAGCTGGCGGACGAGCTCGAGGCGGGGCGCGGCATCGGCCCCTTGAGCGTGCACCTGGGCGGCTCCCGCGAGCGGCCGTCCTTCGCGCATCGCACTTGGGTGCAGCTCGTGACGCGCTTCCTCAACGACCAGCGAGCGCTGATCGGCGTGATCCGCGGGGTGCCCGAGTTGGCCGTCTCGGATGCGGATCTGGCGACGCTGCGCCTTCCAGTCTGCAGCATCGTGGGTGAGCGCGACCCCTTGCTCAACGGGGCACGCGCCCTCGCGAAAGCGGTGCCGCATGCCCAAGCAAGGGTGATCCGCGGCGCCGATCACGTGCGGGTGCCGGGCCATCCGGAGTTTCGGCAGGCCCTGCTGGAGTTCTTGGCCGCCGAAGGCCGCGACTGATCGGGCATCGACCGGTCGCCACTCACTCCGCGTAGTGCTTCTCGAAACACTCGGGGCAGACCCCGTGCGTGAACTGGGTGTCGGTGTGCTTGCTGATGTAAGCCTCGATCAGGTTCCAGTATCCGCTGTCATCTCGGATCTTCTTGCACCACGAGCAGATGGGCAAGAGCCCGCTCAGCGTTCGGATGTTGTCTGCGGCCGCCCGCAACTCCCCCAGCATGCGCTCCCGTTCAGCGTCGGCTTCACGCCGGGCCGTGACGTCGTGTTTGATGGCGATGAAGTGGGTGATGGCGCCGCTGGCATCCGTCACCGGCGTGATGGTCTGCTCTTCGGTGTAGAGCGTGCCGTCCTTCCTCCGATTGACCATCTCGCCGAACCAGACCCGGCCCGCGAGGATGGAGTCCCAGAGGCCCGCGTACAGATCGCGATCGTGGGAGCCGGATTTGAGGACTCGGGGGTTCTTGCCCAAGACCTCCTCGGCTTGGTAGCCGGTGAGGCGCGTGAAGGCAGGATTGACCCAATGGATCAACCCGTCGGTGCCCGTGATCACGATGGCGTTGTGCGCCGAGCCGAGGGCGGTGGACTGCACTCGCATTTGGGCCTCGCCTCGCTTGCGCTCGGAGACGTCGCGCACGAACAGCGTGGTCAGTGGCTCGGCGGCGCTGGCGTCGGCAGCGACGGACACTTCGACGTCGATGAGCTCGCCCTTCGCTCCCTTGACGTTCATCGCGACCACGCCCCGGGCGGCGCGGGCCGCCACTTCCGCCAGCGTTCCAGCGCCTCCATCCGTCGCCGAGGTCAGCAGTTGCCCCACTTCGCAGCCGATCAGCTGCTCTCGGTTCATGCCGAAGAGACGCTCAGCGGCCTCGTTCGTCAGCTGCACGCGTTGCTCGTGGTCCACCGTGAAGATGCAGTCCGGAGCGCGCTCGACGAGCCCGCGGTAGCGCAGCTCGGACACGGCAATTTCGCGAGTGCGCTCGACGACGATCTCTTCGAGGTGCAGCTGGTGAGCGCGCAGGGTGGCTTCGACCGCCCGGCGGCGAGCGTCGACCCGATTGAGGGCGAGGGCGAGGCCGAAGGCCACCCCGACGATGGCGAACATGCCAAAGAGCATGCTCGCCGGTCGTACCGCGCTGGCCGACCAGAGCCCCGCGCGGGCCCCCAAGTGAGCGAGGAGCTCCGCAGCCCACGGCAAGAGCAAGGCCACCGGCATCAAGCGCCGGAGCAGCCAGGAGCCCGCGCCCTCGCCGGCCAGGAAGCGGAAGACCCCGGTGCTGGGTCGCGACGCGAAGAGCCCCGCGCACAAGAGCGCGACGGCGAGCGCGGTCGGGAGCGCCATGCCCGCTACAGCGTGAAGCTGGAACAACGGCGTGAAACCGTACAAGTGACCCGAGAGCGCGAGGGTAGCGACGAACAGACTCGCCATCGCGAGCCACTGCGAGGGCGGGAGCGCCGCCTTGGGGCGCGCGTGGTTGCAGGCGATGGCAGCACCGATGAAGAGCAGGCTCACTCCGGTGTGTGGGGAGGGCAGCGACGCCGTCAGACCGACCCCCGCGAGGTAGGCGATGAGGGCAAAGGCGCCGCTCGCCGACACGATCAAGCCCAAGGCCAGCGGCGCGCCCAGTGGAGGCTCGGGGCGGGGCCGATCGATGCTCGTCCAAACTCCGAGCGACGCCGCCAGCAGCGTGAGGGCCGTCACCTCGACCATGGGCGGACCGCTCGCCGCTCCCAGCCCGAGGACTCGATCGATCATTGCGGCCAGGGGCAAGGCCGCGGCCCCGAGTGTCGCCCGCCGGGCGAAGCGGCGCGCCGCCGCTCTCGAGTCGGCTTGACCGCTCTCCATCCCGGAGACATGGGGCCGTCCAGCCCGCGTCGACACCCCCGCTCACTTGCAACAGGTCGGGCGCGGTCCCGCCTGAGGCGGCACGCCAGTCGGTCAGCAGCGCCTGCTTCGAAGGGGCTTCACGGTCCCGCCGGTCCTTTGAGCACCGCCCCGTCGAGCTTCGGCAGATCGACCACAGCAAGCCGCTCGAGCAGCTCGTCCGGATCGGTGGCCGATTGCAGGATGGGCCGGTGTTCGCGGCGGATGAAGCCGAGCTCGCTCGAGTGGTCGAGGAACGCCAGCAGGTGGTCGTAGTAGCCGCCGACGTTGAGCAGGCCGACGGGTTTGTCGTGGTATCCGAGCTGGGTCCAGGTGGTGACCTCGAAGATCTCCTCCAAGGTTCCCCAGCCGCCGGGCAGCGCAACGAAGCCGTCACTCAGCTCCGCCATGCGGTGCTTGCGTTCGTGCATCGTGTCGACGACGACCAACTCGGTCACGCCGCGGTGTCCGAGCTCGAGATCCAGGAGCTTTCGTGGGATCACGCCGATGACCTCGACGCCCTCGGCCAGGGCGGCGTCGGCCAGCGCGCCCATCAGCCCGACGCTGCCGCCTCCGAAGACGACGCCGACGCCGCGTCGCGCGAGGCACTTGGCCATGTCGCGGGCGGACTCTCGCCAGACCTCGTCGACCCGGTTGCTCGACGCGCAATACACGCAGATCCGTCGAAACTTCCTCATGGTTCAGAACCGCCCGCGCAGGCCAGCGCTCCCGGGGGCCACCCAAGCTTGGACCTTCGGAGCCGCCTTCTCCTTGCCCGAGCTGAGCAGAGCGACCCCGCCGATGCCCGCGCCCACCGCCGCGACGATGAAGGCCACCGTGGACACGTTGCCCAGTATCCGACCCGAATCGATGTCGTCATGGGTCGAGGGTGGGCAGCGAGCGTCGACGCACCCCTCGTCCACTGTCGAGCCCTTCGAGAGCGCGAGCGCGCCGGTCACGCCACCCACCAACACTCCCGCTCCGGCCACGCCGAAACCGACGTAGACCCAGGGACTCGTGCCGGACGAGGTCGCAGCAACCTGCTCGGTCTTCCGCTTCCGCCCTTTGGGATCCGCCAGCTTGGACAGATCCATGCTGAGCTTGCGGGTCTGTCCCGCGTCGAGTTCGACCTCGGCGCGTTCTTCCCGAGCAGCGAGGGTCGCCCGCACGACGTGTTTGCCCGGGTTGAGCGCCAGCGGTGACGAGAGCGCCGCGGGCGCGATTTCAGCGTCGTCCACCAGCACGCGGACGCCCGGGGGTGCGTGCTCCAATTCGAGGGTGAGCTGGGGGATCTTCGGCTCGAGATCCTTGGCCAAGGCCTTGGCTTCGGTGCGCGCTTTGGCAAACACCGGGGACTCCCTCGGAGCCGGTGCGGAGCGTGCGACGGCGAGCAGGGTATCGCGAGCTTCGACCCAGCGGCGTGCTTCGATCTGCGCTTTGCCGAGCTCGAGTCCCGTCGTGGGAACATCCATGATGGCGTGTGCGGCCTTGAAGTCATCGAGTGCAGCGGCGACGTCTCCCGACTTCTTCTTGTCGCGGCCCGACTTGACGAGCTGGCGCGCGGTCTCTTTCTCCTGGGCGGTCGGCGCGGCGATGACCGGCGAAGCTCCCAAGAGCGACAGCGCGACGATCGACGCGAGGACGCGATCAGAAGCCCAGGTCATCGTCGTCGCCCTTCTTTGGCTGCTTGACCAGCGACTTGGGGGGAGCGGGTTTCGGCTCTGCGGATGCGGACGGGGGCGCCGCGGCCGCGGGTTTTGCCTGGGGCTCGGGCCGGGGCTCGACGAATGCGGCGACGGCGGGCAGTGCGCGCGCCAAGCTCGCCACGGGCTCCGATCGCTGCGCCCCCAGCTCATAGGCGGCGACGGCGATCAGCAGCGTGGCGATGAGTCCGCCCGCCATCAGCACAGCCCGTGAGCGCGCTTTGGTCGCGGAGCTGGGCGGGGGAACGCGGGCATCGACCGTCGAGCGCAGCGTTCCTTCGGTGACGGGCTCGGCGGGAGTGATGGAGATCGTGGTGGCCGCAGGCGCGGGCAGGGGCCCGAGGCTCGCGCTCGGCGTCGACTGGATGTTCTTGGGAAGACCGATGGCCGTCCACAGGGTTTCCGACAGCTCGAGGGCGTTCGCGAAGCGCGCGCTCGGTTCGCGGGCGCAAGCGCGGGCGAACCAGGCGTCGATGCCGGCGGGGAGACTCGCCACGAGCTGCGAGGGCACCGGCAGAACGCCATGCAACACCGCGCCCATGGTCTCCGGGATGGTCGGGCGCTCGAAGGGGTTCTTTCCCGTGAGCGCTTTGAGCGCGACCATGGCCAAAGACCAAAGATCTGCGCGACCGTCGACGGGTTTGCCCGAGAGTTGTTCCGGGCTCATGAACGCCGGCGTGCCCACCAGGGTTCCGGTGGTGGTCAGGTTCTGGTCACCCTCGCGGGCGATCCCGAAGTCGAGCAGCTTGACGAAGGGCGTGCCCGTGCCGACGTCGCACAAAAAGATGTTGTTCGGCTTGATGTCACGGTGAACGATGTCTCGCGCGTGTGCGCGACTGAGCGCCAAGGCCACGTGCTCGACGACGTGGGCGACCTCGGCGGGTGAGAGCGTGCGGCGCTTGAGCTCCTGGGCCAGGTCTCGCCCCTCGAGCAGCTCCATCACGATGAAGGGGTGCCCTCCCGGCATGATGCCGTGATCGAGCATCTGCACGACGTGGGGGCTCTTGACCTGGGCGGCGGCGGAGGCCTCGCGAGCAAAGCGCGCCTGGCTCGTGGGATCGTCGGTCAAGCGGTCCGCGAGGAACTTCACCACCACCTCGGTCCTGAGCGCGGCGTGATTGGCGACCCAAACCGAGCCCATGCCTCCGGCGCCCAAGCGGCGCTCGAGCCGGATCGTCGGGGTGACCTCGGTCCCCACTTCAAGCTCGGTCACGCGCTCATCATAGGGGGAAACGGCGACGCGAGACCAGCGAGCGCTGCCCTCAGGGACCCAGAACGACCGGCGTCGGCGGGCTGAACGTCTCGGTTTTGCCGTTTCCCAACTGGCCGCTCTCGTTGGCCCCGAAACAGGTGACGACGCCGTCCCGGAGCCGGCAGCCGTGCTCGGCTTGGCGCATCGCGGTCTGCCCGTCGTCGAGATAGGGCGCCGCCGTGGGCGTGAGCACATCGAGGCCGATGGCTCCGCCGAACTGCCCGAGGTCGTTGGCGCCCCAGCAATCTGCGGTGGGCGTGGCGCTCCTGACGAGACACGAGTGTCGGCTGCCGACGTACATGGTGTCGATGGTGACGCTGCCCGGGACCGCGTTCGGCGCCTCCGAAGCGCTGCTCGTACCCACTCCCAATTGGCCGTTCTCGTTGGCACCCCAGCACCAAGGGATCTTGGTGCCCACGGTCCGGCTGCAGACGTGATCCGTTCCGCCGTAGACGCGCTCGAGTTGAGGCACGCCTGGGATCTTGGTGGGAATTTGCACGACCTGCGTGCTCGTGGGCTGGCCGCACTGACCCTTGTCGTTTCTGCCCCAGCACCACGCCTCGAGCACACCGCCGACATTGACAATGGCGGGCGTGAACCCAGCTCCCGGGCTCATGCGGAACATCTTGCCGCCTTGCGGCAGCGAGAGCTTGACTGGGTTTGGGCTGTCGGTGGTGGTGCCATCCCCAAGTTGGCCGAAGTCGTTCCGGCCCCAACAAAACGCTTGGACCGGATCGGCGTCCGGGCTCGAGTACGCGCAGGTATGCGTCGCGCCCGCGCTGACCGTATCGATGGCGGGCAGGCCAGGCACGGACTTGGGCTCGGGGCTCGGACTCGTCGAGCCGTCGCCGAGTTGCCCGTAGTCGTTCAATCCCCAACACCACACGACGCCCGATCCATCGACCGCGCAGGTGTGGCCGAGCCCCAGCGACAGGGTGGCGACATCCTTCAGCTTGCCGACCAGGACTGGCGTTGACGAGAGGGTCCCCGGCAAGGTGCCGGGGTTTGCGCCCCAGCAGCGGAGCGTCTTGTCGGACATGACGACGCAGCTGGACTTGCGGCCCACCCAGACCGAGCTCGGGACCAGCGCGCCGGTGCCGCCGGCCCCGCTCCCGCCTCCGGCGCCAGCGCAATTGTCGACGCAGTCCACCTTCTCGAGACCATCGAGCCCTGCGATCGAGGTGCACGAGAGCGTCGCCACCGCCGCCATCGCCACCAGCCCTCGCATCGGGACCAGCTTAACCCCATGGAGTGACGGCATCCAAGCCTCGCCACTTCCCATGGAGGAACCGTGGAGAAACCGCGCAGCCGGAATCTTCCGGGTCTCGCAGTCGTCCAAGCCGGCATGGGTCGACGCATCCTCTGCTGGGCGCTCACTTTGGCCGTGATCGTTGCGGCGTTTCTGATGATCCCGCACCGGCTCTGCGAGTCCGGGGCGGCGGCGTTCTGGGACGGCGACCGCGGCCGCGTTCAGGCATTCGGCACGAACGTAGACCGCCACCTGCGGGAGCTCGGACCTTCGCGGTTTCGCACCGGCTCGCGGCGCTTCGATGGCGAGTGGACCTTCGGGACGGCGATGATGGCCGCGATGGGCTTCGGGCAGACGGCTCGCGCGCATCCCAGTCTCGCGCCCGAAGCCCTCGCGCGGATGGACCTAGCGCTCGACGCGGTGCTGTCTGCTCCGGCGCGCGGCTTCGATGCCGAGGCCTGGCAAGAAGATCCGCTCGACTCCCTGGACGGCGAAGGGGGTCACGGGGCCTATCTCGGTTACGCGAATCTCGCGCTGTCGGTGCGCCGATTCGTCGAGCCCGAGTCGCGATTCTCTGCGTTGAACGATCGCATCAGCGTCGCCCTCGAGCGCCGACTCGCTGCGGCCCCGGCCCACGTGATCGAGACCTATCCGGGAGAAATCTACCCGGTGGACAACGCAGCAGCGATCGCCTCGTTGGCCCTGCGCGCTCGGGCGCTCGGGCGCGAGCCGCCGCCGGTGGTCGCGCAGTACCTCGAGCAGGTCGCGACGCGCTTCGTCGATCCGAGGACCGGGCTCCTGAGCCAAGCCCTGCGCCCCGATCGCACGCCGGCCGACGCGCCGCGCGGTTCCGGCACGGCCCTCGCGGCCTACTATCTGTCCTTCGCGGACGAGGCCAGCTCATGGGCGCTGCATCGCGCGGTGCGCGACCACTTGGCGGGGGACGTGGCCGGCTTCGGCGTGGTGCGCGAGTACGCGCCGGGATCGGCCCACGGGCGAGGGGACATCGACTCGGGTCCGCTGGTCTTCGGCTGGAGCATCTCTGCCATGGGGTTTGGATTGTCCGGCTGTCGTGTGCACGGCGATCGCGCTTGTTTCGACCAGCTGTATCGCGCGTTTCACCTGTTTGGCGCGCCCACGTCACCGGGTGCCGAGTTCAGCTTTGCTTCCGGCGGCCCGCTCGGGAACGCCATCGTCTTCGCCATGCTCACGGCGCAGCCGGCCAGCGCCTGGAGGCGAGGGTGAAGCGCCTGCTGATCGGCGTCGCGGCTGCGTTGCTCCTGCACGCCGTCATGTTGCGGATCGCCGCCGGTTGGAGCTTCGTGGCGGCGCTGCTCTCGCCGGGGCCTCACAGCGGGGCGGCGGCGTTGATCTTCGCAGTGGTCTTCGTCGGGCTGCGCCTGTTGGTTTTCGTCGCGGCGCCCGTGGCGGCCCTGGCAATGGCCGCTTTCTTCGGTGTTTCTTGGCTCACCCGGGGCAGATCGTCCGCCCCCACCTCGCCAACCCGCGCTCCTGGCCCTATGCTCAGTGCGCCCATTTCGGGCACTGAGGTCTCAGATGGCGAAGCAAATTGACTCGAGCCTTTCCCGACGTTCCCTGATCGGTGGTGCTGCGGCGCTGGCCACCGCCTCACTCGCGACCGGTGTCCGCGCGGACGAACCGGCGAGCCTCGCCGCCAAGCCGCCAGCCGGGTTCAAACCCATGAACAAACCCGGTCGCATCGTCAAGGTGACGAAGGGCGGCGATTTCGCCTCGATCATGCAGCAAAATCAGATCTGGCCCAAGGCGGACGTGGCCAAGAACATGGTCGAGCGGGCGCTGATGGAGCTCACCGGCGCAGCCAACTTGGTCGACGCGCTGGGCAAGTTCATCCACAAGGACGACGTCGTCGCGATCAAGCCCAACGGCATCGCCGGGCAGTCCGGCGCGACCATGGCAGCCAACGCCGAGGTGGTGATGCCGCTGATCGACGCGCTGATCAAGCTGGGCGTGCCGCCCGAGAAGATCACCGTCTACGAGCAGTTCCCCAGCTACCTGAAGGGCACGCGAATCGGCGGCAAGGGCAACAAGCTGCCTGCGGGCGTGAAGACCGGCATCCACATGAACAGCGTGGTGGATATGCCCAAGGTCAAGGTCTACAAAAACGTCGAGACGCAGTACGTGAGGTTCCTGACGGAGGCCACCGCGGTCATCAACTTCACGCAGATCAAAGACCACTCGATCTGCGGCTTCACCGGCTGCCTCAAGAACATGACCCACGGGTCCATCACCAACCCGGGCAAACATCACGGCGCCGGCGCCCATGAGCAAATCGCAGCGCTCTACAACCACGAGATCATGAAGAGCCGCGTGCGCCTACACATCATCGACGCCTTCAAGATCATCTACGACAAGGGGCCCCTCGACAAAGACCCCAAACGCCGGATCCCCTACGGCGCGGTGTACGCGACCACCGATCCGGTGGCGATGGACACCATCGGCTGGAAGGTCGTCGACAAAGCGCGCACCGAGAACGGCATGAAGACCCTGGCGCAGGTCGGGCGCGAGCCCAAGTACATCGCCGAGGCCGCCAGCCTCGGCCTCGGCGTGCACGCCGAGAGCAAGATCAAGCTCAGCGAAGTCGCGCTCTGACCGCGGCTATCGCTTCTGCCAGACGGCCAAGATCACCACCGCCAGCGCGACGGCGGCGATGATCGCGAAGATGACCGCGGGGCTCATCGCGGCCTTGGCCGACTTGCTCGCGCGACGGCCCTTCGGGCTCGCGACGGGCTTCTCCTTCTTGGGCGAAGGCGTCAGCTTGGGCCCGACGTGGTCGGTCGCCTCCGGGTGGCGCCGGTGGGCCCGCGTCTCGCGCTTGCCCTCCGCCTTGGGCGTGGTTCGGCTCGACTCCGGCTCGCTCTCGTCGGCTTCGCGCCGCGCCCGGGCCGCGCGCTTGGATTCACGCGCTTCGGCCTTTGCGTGCGCCGCGCGCTCGGCCTCGCGCTCGCGACGCTCCGCATCCGCTTTCACGCGGGTCTCTTCCTGCGCAGCGCGACGAGTCTCTTGCTCTGCTTTCAACCGCTCCGCGCGCTCGCTCTTCTTCGTGCGGCGTCGATCGGCCTTGCGGCTGGCGGCGGCTGCGCGCTCGCGACGCTGGTGATCGCGCCGTTCGCGCTTTGACGCGCCGCCGAGGCGTGGGGCGGGATCGCTGGAAGCGCGCGAGCCCGATGATGCCGGGCTCGCCGTGGGCTTGGCCAACGGTGCGGGGCCGGGTTTCGCAACGGCAGCGGGCGCGGGCTTCGCAACGGCAGCGGGCGCGGGCTTCGCAACGGCAGCGGGCGCGGGCTTCGCAACGGCAGCGGGCGCGGGCTTCGCAACGGCAGCGGGCGCGGGCTTCGCAACGGCAGCGGGCGCGGGCGCGGGTCGGGGAGTGGGGGAGGCGGTCGCGCGCGGGGGCGCCGGCGTCGCGTCCCAGCCCGAGTCGACCTCCGGATCCGCTGCCGGGGGCGGACGCATGCTCGAGGGGGGAGCGGGCGGAGGCACGGAGACGGGTCTTGCCGCCACCGGCGCCGGCTTCGCAGGAGGCGGAGGCGCTACGGAGACCGGCTTCGCAGGAGGCGGAGGCGCTACGGAGACCGGCTTCGCAGGAGGCGGAGGCGCTACGGAGACCGGCTTCGCAGGAGGCGGAGGCGCTACGGAGACCGGCTTCGCAGGAGGCGGAGGCTTGGGCTCCGCCGGTTTCGGCTCCTCAGGCTTGGCCGCTGCTGCAGGCACGACCGCCTTCGGGGCGGCCTGCGCCTCGTCTTCGGGTACTTCCCAGAGTCCATCGAGATCGTCGTTACCCACGGCGACCGGCGAGCCTAGCAAAGCTCAAGCTACAAATCCCAGATTCAGAGCTTGCGGGTGCCCCAGTCCTCGAAGACACGCTGGGTCTCACCCGTGTAGATCTGCCGTGGTCGGTGGATCCGATAGCCCCCGGGGTCGTTCCGCTGCTCCAGGTAGTGGGCGATCCAGCCGGGAATGCGCCCGAGGGTGAACATGACCGTGAACATGTCGGTGGGGATACCCATCGCTCGGTAGATGATGCCGCTGTAGAAGTCGACGTTCGGGTAGAGCTTTCGCTTCACGAAGTACTCGTCGCGCAGCGCGATCTCTTCGAGGTGCTTCGCGAGCTCGAGCAGCGGATCGTTGATGCCAAGCTCGTTGAAGATGCGATCCGCTGCCGCCTTGAGCAGCTGCGCGCGCGGGTCGAAGTTCTTGTAGACGCGGTGACCGAAGCCCATCAAACGGGTCTTGCTGTCGCCGGACTTGACCCGATCGAAAAAGCCCTTGTAGTCGCCGCCGCTCACGCGGATCTCCTCGAGCATCTCGAGCACGGCCTGGTTGGCCCCGCCGTGGCGCGGACCCCAAAGCGCGCAGATGGCCGCCGAAAGCGACGCATAGAGATTGGCTTCGCTCGATCCGACCATGCGCATGGTGGACGTCGAGCAGTTCTGCTCGTGATCCGCGTGCAAGATCAGGAGCAAGTTCACCGCGTCCTCGTAGGCCTTTGGCACTTCGTACTCTTCGGCGGGGACGGCGAACATCATCCGCAAGAAGTTGGCGGGCCAGGACATGTCGTTGCGCGGATAGACGAAGGGCTGCCCGATGGACTTCTTGTAGGCGAAGGCCGCCAGCGTCTTGCTCTTGGCCAGGATGCGGATGATGTTGAGGTCGAGGTCTTCGGCTGTGTCCGGGTAGAAGCTGGACAGTGACGCGACCATCGCCGCCATGATGGACATGGGATGCGCGTTTGGCGGATAGCCCTCGTAGAACTTCTTCATGTCCTCGTGGATCAGCGTGTGCATCGTCATCTTCTGACGCCACGCCGCCAGCTCTTCGAGGCTCGGACGCTTGCCGTAGATGAGCAGGTAGCAGACCTCGGTGAAGCGAGCGCGCTCGGCGACCTCTTCGATGGGATAGCCGCGGTAGCGGAGGATGCCCTTGTCACCGTCGATGAACGTGATGGCGCTCTTGCACGAGCCGGTATTGCCGTAGCCATCGTCGAAGGTCACGAGGCCGGATTCCGCTCTCAATTTTCGGATGTCGATGGCGCGCTCCTGCTCGGAGCCCTCCATCACCGGAAGCGTGTAGTCTTTACCGTCGTAGACGAGCTTTGCAGTGGTCATGGCATCCCCGAACTAGCACGGGAAGGGGCGCTCCATTCTCAAAAACAACCGAAGTTAGCGCTCACAACAACCGACATGGGTCCCGCTGCATCAGCGCAAAACGCGCAATTCTCGCAGCCAGTAGCTGAGCGCCGCGAGGCCCCCCGCCACCGCCGTCGCGTACAAGAGCTGATCCAGGTAGCGGCCTCCGAACAGCGCATGCGCAACGGTTGCGAACTGGAGCACCGTGGCGGCCTTGCCCGGCAGGTTGGCCATGGGCTGCTCGGTCCGCGCCCGGCGCTTTTCTTGCGAGAGCGTCCACCACAGGACCAGCGGCGCTTCGCCGATCTCTCGGGTCGCGAGCAGCACGATGGCCCAAGCCTCGAGCCGGTTCGACAAGACCAGCGACAGCACTACCGTCAGCACGAAGAGCTTGTCGGTGATCGGATCGACGACCGCGCCCGTGGCAGTGACCTGCCCGTGGCGGCGCGCCCACCACCCGTCGGCTACGTCCGACGCTCCGGCGAGGGCAAGGACCGCGAGCTGCAACATCGGGTGGCCGTTCGCCCACGCAAAGCAGAGCGCCAGCGGCACACGGGCCAGAGACATCAGGCTCGGTGGCAGGAGCAGGTCGCGGGCGCGATAGCGACCCATGGCTCACTCCGTCCCCAAATTGCCAGTGGTGCGCAGGCGAAGCCTGCTGCGCTTTCGACCACGGCGAGGCGGATCAGCGACGCGCAGCGGTCCGCTTTCGTGCTCGAGCACGCGCTCGACGGCACGGTGCGTCTTGCCGGTGTTGGTCGGGCCGAGCCGGGCGATCAGGGGCGCATCAGTCGCCACCCCACAAGCCTAGGCGTTAACCCAGACCCCTGCACGGGCCTTGCGCCGACCCGCTCCAGTGGCTACATCCCCTTCACCATGACGGGCTTCGACGTAGTCTACGGCATCCTGATTTCCGGCCTGGTGGCCGCGCAAATCTGGCTCACTGTGAAGGTCTGGCGCAACGGATCCTTCGAGCGCAGCCAAAAAATCCTCCAATCGAAGCTCATCTGGCTCGTCCCGGTCGTCGGCGCCGTGCTCGTTTTTTCGCTGATGCCGGAAGAAGAAGACAACCGGCAGCGCGCCGACAAAGAGCTCCGCGGCTGAGTTCTTGCGCTAGCATCGCCGGCGATGTTGGCGAGCAAGCGGGTGCTTCTGGTTCTTGGGGTCGCGACGCTGGCTGCTTGTGGCGGCGCTCCCGGAGAAGCCGCGAGCCCATCGAGCGCGCGGGACGCGCCGAGTGACCTCGACGCCCTCGCCGAGCAGATCGAGACGGCGGAGCGTTCGTTGTCGGCCCAGCTCGGGGCGGACTCGCCCGCCACACCCGCCGGGGGACAGCCCGGGCCCGAGCCAGAGGGAACGCAGAAGAAGCCCGCCGTGCATGAACCAGGCGGACTTTCCGCTGAACAGTCGCCTTCGCAGCCGAGCTCTCCCTGCGAGACCGCGTGCAAGGCATTGGCCTCGATGCGGCGTTCCCAAGAGCGGATCTGCGAGCTCACGACGCCCACCCACGAACGCTGCGAATGGGCGAAGCAGAAGGTGGCGGACGCGGTAACCCGGGTCGATCGCGCTGGCTGCGCTTGCAGCTGATCAGAGCGGCGGCTCGTCGGGCCCCGAGCTGCCTCCACCGCTCGAGTCGGGCTTTGGCGCCTCGGCGCCCGCTCCAAGGGTCTCCACTTCCTCCGGCTCGTCCCGAACGGGAGCCGCAGGCGCTTCGTCGGGCTTGTCGGGCTCGTCGGGCTCGTCGGGCTCGTCGGGCTCGTCGGGCTCGTCGGGGGGGACCGCGAGCGCCGGAATGATCCCATCGGCGGGGCCCAGGAACACCAGGCTCTCGCGGTAGTGAGCCAGGGCGCGGGAGACGAAGATCTTGAGCACCGCCGCCGCGGGAACCGCCAGCAGCACTCCCAAGAACCCGAACACCTCGCCGCCGACGAAGAGGGCCAAGAGGACCCAGATCTCGCGCAGGCCCACGCTCTCGCCGACGATGCGCGGCGTGATCACGAAGCCCTCGAGGGTCTGCACCACCACGTAGGCGATCACCACGCCCGCAATCTGGGCGATGCCTCCGCCGCCGATCAGCGACATGGAGATGCCCGCCACGACCGCGAACGCGCCGCCGACGTAGGGCACGAAGTTCAAGACGCCTGCGGCGATGCCGATGGGAATGGCCAGACGCACGCCGAGCAGCCAGTAGGATCCGCCGTAGAGCACCGCCAAGATCAGCATGACCGTCAGTTGGCCGCGCATGAACTGACTGAGGGTGTGATCGATTTCGCCCGCGACGGACTCGACGCTCTCCCGCAATCGCAGGGGCACGAGCTCACGGGCCCCGGAGATCATGCGGTCGAAATCTGCCAGCAGGTACACCGCCAAGATCGGCACGATCAGGGCGCCAAACACCGCGCCGAAGGCCGATACCGTGCCGCCGATCAGCGCCTTGAGCGCGTCGCCGACCGGCGCCAGTTGGCTCGCCGAGATCGAGTCGGACTTGCTCTTCAATTGAGCGACCCACTCGTCGGTGGTGCTCGGCAGCTGAATGCCTTGTTGCTTCAGGATCGGCTCGAGACGAACCAGGCCCCGCTGCACGTGGCCCGGCAGTTCCTTGGCAACGCCGGCGATGTCTCTGACGATCTCGGGGATCACCAAGAGCAGAAACGCCGCCACCGCCGCGGTGAAACCCAGGAGCACGATGGCGATGGCCGCACCGCGCGGGATGCGCCAGCGCTCGAGGCGGTCGACCACCGGATCGAGGATGTAGGCGATGGTGAAGGCGAGGAAGATCGGCGTCAGCACGTCACGCAGGGCGTAGAGCCCCACGCCCACGAGCAAGAGCGCGCCCAGCCAGTACCAGGTCCGGGCGAAGACCAGCTCGCGCTTCTCTAGGGTCACTGGCACTTGCCGGCGTTGCAGGTCTTGCCCGCAGCGCAGGCTATCTTGCAGCCGCCGCAGTTCTTGGCGTCTTTGCTGGTGTCGACGCAGCCCGTCCCACCTGGACAGCAGGTTTCCCCGGCAGTGCAGGCGGAGTTGCCGTTGCATTCGCAGACGGTGTTGGGCCCGTTCTTGCCGCAGGCCTCACCGGCGTTGCAGGTCGCCCCGTCGCAGACGCATTGCCCCGTCGTGACGTCGCAGCTCGAAGCCGCGAGGCCGCCCGTGGTCAGACACTGGGAGTTCTCGCTGCATCCGCAGGCGCCGGCCTTGCACCCAAAGCCGCCCGACGCGCCCTGTGAGCCGCAGTTGTTCCCGCAGGCCCCGCACTGGTTCTTCGTGGTCCCAAGGTTGGTCTCGCAGCCGTTGTCGGGGCCGGAAGTGGGCTGCGAGCAGTCGCCGTAGCCGGCCGCGCAGCTGTGCCGACACGACCCGTCGGCGCAGGCCGCGGAGGTGGAGTTCTGGGTGCTGCACTTGCGGGCGCAGTCGCCGCAGTGGTCCGTCGTGTCGAGCTTCTGCTCGCAGCCGTTGCCCGGGTTGGCGTCGCAGCTGTCGTAGCCCTTGGTGCAGGTCTGGAGCGTGCACTTGTCACTCACGCACTGGGTGCTCGCATTGGGCAGCAGGCAGGGATCGCAGGCCGTCGGCCCGCAGCCGTACTTTGGATCATTGGTGGCGACGCACTGACCGTTGCAGAGCTTGTCGTTGCCCGTGCAGGCCGCGCCGCCCGTGCCCCCGGTGCCTCCGGTCGTTGCGCCGCCCGTGCCCCCGGTGCCTCCGGTCGTTGCGCCGCCCGTGCCTCCGGTGCCTCCGGTGGTTGCGCCTCCGCGTGCCTCCGGTCGTTGCGCCGCCCGTGCCCCCGGTGCCTCCGGTGGTTGCGCCTGCCGGTGCCCCCGGTCGTTGCCCCGCCCGCGCCTCCGGTCGTTGCCCCGCCCGTGCCCGAGGACCCGCCGCCAGTCCCGGTGAACTCGAAGTCCTCGTAGTCGTTGGTACAGGCCGACGCCGTGAGTGCCACCACCGCCGACGCGCCAAGCAGGCGGAAGAAGGTTCTCATCTCGAATCAGCCTATCACGGGCGGTCGAGAATCGGCGAAAAGCGCCGTGTTCCAGGCCGTTTTCGACTACTGCACCACGGGGCCGCAGTCGACGAAGGAAGCGATGGTGGTGTCGATCCGGAAGTTCGACTCGCTCGTGTGCCGCTCCGCAAAGAAGAAGTCGAGCGGGTAGGTCTGGCCCTTCTGGATCCCGAGCTCGCTCGCCTTTGCATCCAGATCGACCTGGCCATTCATCGCGCCGTGGACGCCGCCGAGATCGATGGCGAGCTTCTTGTTGATGAACACCCAGAGATCGTCGTCGCCAGTGAAGGTGAAGACCTCACCGCCGAGGTAGACGAACTTGGTGTGCAGCTCGAAGGTGAAGTGGAAGTTGTGCGGGTTGCCTTCGTTGCCCCAGAGTGTGCTGTCGATGGGGAAGAACGCCGAGTTGTCGTAGGTGTAGACGTTGCCGCCGGACTTCGTGAGCTGAAGAGGCAAGAGCGTCTTCTGGTTGACGCCGGCGACGTCGTTGAACCACTGATCGAAGGCGGCCTTGCCCGTGGTGGTCGGGTTGCCGGACTGCCCGGCGTAGACCGGTTTGTCGTCCGCGCCGAGGGTGTCGGCGACGATGCCCGGATCGCCACCGATCGTGTACTCGAAATCGGGGTGGTCGATCTTGAAGTCCCGGATGGTGCCGGTGAGTTTGCTGCCGCAGAAGCCGTCGCCGCCCGACCCCGAGGCAGCGCCGCCGCCACTGCCGTTGCCGGTGCCTCCCAGGTTGATGGAACCGCCGGAGCCACCCGAACCGCCGCCCTGGCCGCCGATGTTCAGCTTGCCGCCGGCGCCGTTGTCCGCGACGTCCCCGCCGTCATCCCCGCCGCAGCCCAGCAGCGTGACCAGCGCCAGAGCGCTCACGGAAAGCATCAACGATCGCATGAGCACCTCACAGAGCCAGGATATCAGCCTTCAGCGGCTCCGGCCACGCTCGCGGCTCCCGCACGAAGGGATCGCGCGCGACTGGATCATTCTCGCCGGGACAGACGAGTGGTAGAGGTGGACGAGGTTCCATGGCCAAGCAGGACGACAGCGCAGACAACGGCTTCACCGACGTCTTCACCGACGGCGCGTGCTCGGGCAACCCGGGTCCCGGCGGTTGGGGCGCGCTCTTACGCTACCAAGGCAAAGAGCGAGAGCTCCACGGCGGTGAGCCCGACACGACCAACAACCGCATGGAGCTCATGGCCGCGATCCAGGCCCTCGAGTCCCTGAAGCGACCGGTGCGGGTGCGCCTGCACACCGACAGCAAGTACGTGCGGGACGGCATCACCGAGTGGCTCCCACGCTGGAAGGCGCGGGGCTGGAAGACCGCGGACAAGAAGCCAGTGAAGAACGTCGACCTCTGGCAGCGGCTCGAGGCCGCCATCGGTGACCACCGGGTCGAGTGGCGCTGGGTCAAGGGGCACGCCGGGCACCCGGAGAACGAGCGCGCCGACGCGCTGGCGCGGCTGGGCGTCGAGCAATTCGGTCGGGCCTGAAGCCCCGACTTGCGGCGCCAGCGAAGCTGGCCAAGAACCGTCGGCATGTTGCGTCTTCGACACCGCTTTGCCCTCACTCTGCTCTGCGCCTCCCCCCTGGTAGCCTTCGCCGGCTGCGGCGACGATGAAGAGGTGGGCTCGAAGCCCGGCACCGGCGGCAGCGGCGGCACGGGCGGGGCCGACGCGAGCCCCGACGTCGACGCGGGCGTCGACAAGGGCGTGTTCGGCGAGCGCGTTCCGGTCACCGATACCAGTCAGATCCAGGGGCTCGTCGCGCCGGTGAACGCCGTGCGCGACCGACACGGCTGGATGCACATCTACGCGCGCAACCTGGAAGACGCCGTGCGCGTCGAGGGCTTCCTGATGGCGCGTGATCGCGGGTTCCAGCTCGAGCTCGCGCGACGCGTGGCGACGGGTCGTCTGGCGGAGCTCTTCGCCGGGCTGGATGCCGCGCAGATCGACGACGACATCGCCATGCGCACCATCGGGCTGCACCGCGCGGCGAAGGCCATGTACGAAGCGCTCGATCCCACCGGCCGCGACAAGAAGCTGCTCGACGCCTTCGCCGACGGCGTCACGCAGTGGAATCGCGGCTACCGCCAGGGCAAGCTCAAACCGCCGCAGGAGCTGACCGGCATGGACCCGAGCGCGTTCACCGACTGGTCGCCCATCGACACCTTGGCCATGGCGCGGCTTCAGACCTGGTCCCTGTCCTACGACGGCGACAGCGAGATCAGCGCCAGCGAGAAGGTGGAGAAGGTCCGGACTGTGTTCAGCGCCAGCGCCAGCGATCCAGCGGCCAAGGCTCGCGCGGGGTTGCTGGTCGACGTGTACCGCTTCGATCCCTTGGATCCCGCCACGCCCCTGAATGGATTCAAAGACGATCCGCTCCCCGCCGACCGCTGGCAGCAGCCGAGCGCCAAGCCACCGCTGAAGTCTCCGCCCGCCAAGCAGGCCACGCCGAGGCTTCCGGCGGCGGTGGCCCAGGCCGCGGCGCCCTTCGTTCGATCCGTCGAGCGCCTTCGCAATTTCATGGGTGGCGACGAGTTCTTCGGCTCCAACAACTGGGCCGTCGCCGGCAAGAAGACCGCGAGCGGCAACGCCATGGTCGCCAACGATCCGCACCTCGGGCTGACCTCCCCCATGGTCTTCTGGCCGACGCATCTCTACGTCGGCAGCGAGACAGCCGGAACCTTCGAGGTGGCGGGCATGGCGTTCCCGGGGATCCCAGGCATCATCCTCGGGGCCAACCGGCACCTGGCCTGGGGCGCGACCACCGCCAGCTACGACGTCACGGACGTCTGGAAAGAGAAAGTCTCGGGCGACGCCGGCGGCGTGATGTTCAAAGGACAGAAGGTCGCCTTCCAGAAGGTCAGCGAGACCATCAAGATCAGCGGGAAACCCGACTACACCTGGGACGTGTTGATTGTGCCCCACCACGGTCCGGTGGTGCCCGAGATCGATTCGGACAAGAAGGTCAAACCGGTCGCGGCCGGCTCGAACGTGCTGAGCATTCGCTGGACCGGGCATCAAGCCACGGGCGAACTGCCCGCGACCTTCGCCATGCTCGAGGCGAAGAACGTCGCCGAGGCGCGCATCGCCCTGCAGTCCTTCGGCACCGGCGCGCAGAACTGGATGTTCGCCGACTCGAGCGGCGACGTGTTCATGTTCTCGATGGGCAACCTGCCGTATCGCGATCCCAAGGCGCTGGCCTGGGATCCAAAGACCTTCACCGGGACCTTGCCGGCCTTCGTGCTCGACGGCGAGAAGGGCGAGCACGAGTGGACCGGCGCGTTCCTCGAAGAAAAATACGTTCCGAAGCTGAAGACCCCGGACTCGGGCTGGATCGCCACGGCCAACACCGACCAAGTCGGCAGCACCAACGACAACGATCCGACCAACGACCTCTTGCCCAACGGCAAGCCCTTCTACATCGGCGCCGACTACGCCGAGGGCATGCGCCTCGGCCGCATCCACCAGCGCCTGGCGGCCAAGGCCGGCGCGATGACCGCCGACGAGATGGCCAGCATCCAGGCGGACCACAAGTCCGGGCTCGGCGCGCGGCTCTCCAAGCACCTGGTCGCCGCGCTACAGAAGGCGGAGGCCGAGAAGGCCACGCCGAGCACGCACCCGGATCTCACCGCTGTGGTGGCCGACCCTCGCTACGCCGCGGCCGGCGTCGCGGATCTGATCGACACCCTGAAGAAGTGGGAGACCGAGTCGAGCTTCGATGCCGCTTCCGGTGTGAACCCGGACGACGACTCGCTGAGCCTGGACGCGAAGGAAGCGAGCGCCGCCAAGGCCACGGTCGTCTTCAACGCATGGCTCGTGCGGGCCATCGGCCGCGCCCTGGAAGACGAGATGAAGGCCGCAGACGTCGGCAACCTGGGCACCGCGAACATGGTCAAGGGGTTCGTGCGCATGCTCGAGCAAGATCCGATCACGCTGGCGACCTACGACGCGGCCTCGGGTCAGAGCGCGCTCTGGGACGACATGTCCACCACGGGCACGGTCGAGAAGAAGGACGACCGACTGGTCATCGCCCTGCTCGACGCCGTCGACGACTTGGTCAAGGCCTTCGGCGCAGACCGCGGCAAGTGGCGCTGGGGTGCGCTGCACCGCTTGCGCCTCAAGACGCTGTTCCCGCTCTGGTTCATCGCCGTCCCGGATGACGCAGACCCCGTCTTTCCGAGCGGCTTCCCACGACACGGCGACCAGTGGAACGTGGACGCCTGCAACTTCGGGATCGTGCGCGGCCTGAGCTCACCCCTGGACTTCAGCTACGGGTCGGGACCGGTACAGCGCTTCGTCGCCGAGATGACCAAGACTGGGCCCAAGATCAAGAATGCGGTCCCGGGCGGCACGGTGATCTCGACAGGAGAGCCCGTTCTTCAAGAACGAAATGGAGCTCTGGCGCACGAAACCAGAGCCACGACGTGCCCTTCGAGATGGACGAGGTCCAGGCCGCGGCCGTGGCCCCGGGCGGCGAGCACGTGCTGTTCGTGCCCTGAAGCTTCAATCCACCGGAATGCCGGGCTCGCCGTAGTCGACCACCCGGACGCCGCGTCGCTGCTTGGCGGCCTCGGTGGCGACGCGCAGCTTCTCGTAGAGCGCCACCACGTCGGTCTTCAGCGCGTCGAGTCGGATCACCGGGCTCGTGCTGTCCATGGCCTCGAGCACCAGGTTTCCGGTGCCCATGATGCGCTGGCCGAAGGGGCGCTCGACGACGTAGTCGGTGATTCGATAGAGATCGACCTGCTCCATCTTCTTCGAGAAGAGCCCGAGGTCGATCACGATGCGCTGGCTCGTGATTCGGTAGTGCTTGCCCCGCGCGCGCACCCACAGCACCAAGAGCGCGATCCCCAGCGTCACGATGCAGAGCAGCAGCGCGCCCAGGCTGGGGACCACTGCGGGGTGGCCTTCGTAGAGCAGCTCTTCGCTCGCCGCGTCGGGTTCGGTTTCGCTCAAAGACGGCCTCCGAAGCGCAGGCCTCCGGGCGTCAGCGTCAGGTGCAGGGTCGCGGCGGCGGCGGGCTCGTTCTTCTTGCGCGACAGGAGCGCCCAGGTCACGCCGCCCGCTGCGACCACCGTGCCGGCGATCAAGAGCACGTTGGCGGTGGTGGCCATGCTCTTGGCGCTGTCGTACTCGTCTTGCGCGTCCTTCGAGACCGGGTTGTCTTGGGCGTCGTCACGCTTGCTCTTGGCCTGAAGTCCGACGAAGAAGCCGGCGCCCACCGCCGCTACCCCGACGCCCGCGACGACCCAGGGCAATACGCCGGGACCCTTGCTCGGTGCCGAAGCAGGTTGGGGCGAGAGTGGGGTGGGGGTCGGATCGGGCTGGGGCTTGGGCGCCGCGCGCTGCTTGTCCTTCTCGCATTTGCTCCTTGAGGGTGACGATGCGCCGCTCGAGCGCGCCGCGGTCCTTGGCCTCCGGAGTCTTCTCGATGTACTTCGTGTAGGCGTCGATGGCCTTCTGGTTCTCCCCGAGCCCTTCGTAGGCGCGGCCCAGGTTGTAGAGCAGCACCGGCTCGTCGTGGAGCGAGTAGGCCCGCTCGAGGAGCGCGGCGGCCTCGTCGAACTTGCCCTGCCGGTACAGGTCGACGCTCTGTTCGAACAGCTCCACGGCCTCGGTCTTTGGGTCTTTCTTGGCTTTTGGCTGCGCTTGGGCGGACAATGTAGGCCACCCAAGCACAGCGAAGAGTAGTAGGCCGGGCAGGACCCTTGTGACGATGCGAGGCATTTTGCTAGGCTTGTCTGCTTGGAACCATAGCAGGGGGCATGGCGCGCAGCGGAATCCACAACTGTAGAGACCATCGGCCGGTACGAGGTCGTGGGCCGCCTGGCAGTGGGCGGGATGGCCGAGATTCTGCTCGGAAGGCTGCGGGGACCGAGCGGTTTCGAGCGCGCCGTGGTCATCAAGCGGATCCTGCCACACTTGGCCGAGCAGCCAGCCTTTGTGGACATGTTCCTGGACGAGGCCCGGCTAGCGGCGCGGATCCAGCACCGTAACGTCGTGCAGGTGCACGAGCTCGGACAGGACGCCCAGAACCTGTTCCTGACCATGGAATACCTGGAGGGCGAGAACGCCGCCGGCATCGTCCGCCGCAGCTTGGTGCTCGAGAAGGAGATCGGGGCCGCGACCTGCGCCTACATCGTGGCGGAGGCCTGCGCCGGGCTGCACGCCGCCCACGAGCTCAAGGACGGCGAGGGCGCGCTGCTAGGTCTCGTGCATCGGGACGTCTCACCGCAGAACATCTTCGTCACCTACGGCGGTGGAGTGCGGGTCCTGGACTTTGGCATCGCCAAGGCGGCCGATCGCACGGCGCACACCGAGGTCGGGCAACTCAAAGGCAAGTTCGAGTACATGGCGCCGGAGCAGTGCCGGGGAAAGGCCATCGACCGACGCTGTGACGTGTTTGCTCTGGGCATCGTGCTCTACGAGCTCCTGACGCGACGGCGGCTGTTCAAGCGCGACTCCAAACTCGGGGTGCTCGAAGCGGTGTGTCGCGAGATGCCCGTGCCGCCGAGCCAAGTCGTGCCCGGCTGCCCGCCGTCGCTGGACCGCGTGACGATGAAGGCGCTGTCCAAACAGGCGGACCATCGCTACGCGACCGCCGCGGAGATGCGCCGGGATTTGATGGCGGTCGTGCGCGAGCTCCTGGGAGTCAACGATCCCGAGGAGATCCTCGTCGCCACCATGCATGAGCTCTTCAACGATCGCATCGTGGAGAAGCACGAGATGCTGAGCCAGGTGCGGGCGGGCGGGCGGGTCGGGGCGGTTCCCAACGCCGAAGCCGACGCGGGCGTGGAGATCCCGGAGCTCCAAGGCATGCAACCGAGCTCCGAAATCTCCGCTGTCGGCTCGGTTCCGCGTGAACGGCTCGAGAGCGGCTTCACCTTCGGCGGCTCGCACGCCGGCTCCGGCGTGGACGCTCTGGCCATGGCCGCGGCTGCTGCGAGGCGAAAGCGCTCGATGCTCTTGGCGGGCGGGGCGGCCGTCTCTGTCTTCGTGCTCGGCCTGCTGGCTATCGTGCTGAGCATTCCGAAGTCGAGCGGAGTCACCCTGGCGCGCGGCGCCGGCGCCTTGCGTGTCGCTTCCTTTGCGATCCCCAAGCGCAGTTGTGGCCCCGGCAGCGGCCACCGAAATCCTGATCAAGGTCCTGAGCAAGCCTGAGGGCGCCACGCTCTCCATCGACGGCAAGGAGCGCGGGCCGACACCCATCGAGGTCACGCTGCCCAAGGGCGATGCTCCCATCGAGTTCACGCTGAAGCTCGAGGGCTACGACGACGCCATCGACAAGATCACGCCCGACGAGAACCAGCGCTTCCGCGTGTCGCTGACCAAGACCAAGAAGGTCAAGACCGGAGGGGGTACTGCCGCCAAGCCGCCGCCCGCCGGGTTCCACCGCTTCGACTGATCGCCAGAGGTCCGACCCTCGACGAGCGAGCCCTCGGGTGCCATACCCCCGCCACCGATGATCCCGCTGACCCGCGGCGCCCGAGCGCGCGATCCCGGAGCCTTCCTGCCGACCACCCGGGCGGAGATGGACGCCCGCGGGGCTGGGACGAGCTCGACATCCTGATCGTGACGGGCGACGCCTACGTCGATCACCCGGCGTTCGGCCCGGTGCTGATCGCGCGCTTCCTCGAGGGGCGGGGCTTTCGGGTCGGCATCGTGGCGCAGCCGCGCTGGGACCGGGTCGACGACCTGCTCGTGCATGGGGCGTCCGCGGCTCTTCGTCGGCGTCAGCGCCGGCAACCTCGACAGCATGCTGAACAAGCTGACGGCGCAGAAGAAGGTCCGCTCCGAAGACCAATACTCGCCCGGCGGTGCGCCCAACATGCGCCCGAATCGCGCCAGCATCGTCTACGCGAACCTGTGCCGTCAGGCCTTCCCCGGGTTGCCGGTGGTGCTCGGCGGCATCGAGGCGTCGCTCCGCCGCATCGCGCACTACGACTACTGGTCCGACTCCGTACGCCGCTCGATGCTGCTCGACGCCAAGGCGGATCTCCTGGTCTTCGGCATGGGCGAGCGAGCCGCTTGGGAGATCGCCGAGCGCCTGCGTGCCGGCGAGCCTCTGTCCGAGCTCACCGACGTGCGCGGCACCGCGGTCGTCAAGAAGAACCGCAGCGAGTGGGAGCCGCTGACGCGCGACGCGAGTCGTTTCGTGCACGGACGGCAAGGCTGGTCGTGCTGCCCTCCTTCGACGAGGCGGCGCAGGACAAGCGCGCCTTCGCCCGCATGACGGCGGCTGTTCCAGAACGAGACCAACGCGCACAACGGGCGCCCGCTCCTGCAGGTGCACGGCGACCAGGCCGTGTATCTGAACTCGCCCGCCGCTGCCGCTGTCCGAGGCCGAGATGGACGGGCTCTACGACTTGCCGTTCGCGCGCCGACCGCACCTCGCCTACGGCACGGCGAAGATCCCGGCCTTCGAGACGGTGAAGCACTCCATCGTCACCATGCGCGGCTGTTTTGGTGGCTGCACCTTTTGCAGCATCACCGAGCACGAGGGCCGCATCATCCAGAGCCGCTCCGAGCAGAGCGTGCTCGACGAGGTGCGGCAACTCTCGCGGATGGATGGCTTCCCGGGCGTGGTCACCGATGTCGGCGGGCCCACCGCGAACATGTACAAGCTGCACTGTCGAGACTCGAAGATCGAGGCGGCGTGTCGACGGCTCTCCTGCGTGCACCCGGGGATCTGCGAGAATCTCGTCACTGACCACGATCCGCTCGTGCGCCTACTGCGCAAGGTGCGGAGCGAGAAGGGCATCAAGCGGGTCTTCATCGCCTCGGGGGTGCGCTACGACTTGGCAGAGCGGAGCCCCGAGTTCATCCGCGAGCTCGCCGCGCATCACACCGGCGGTCAGCTCTCGGTCGCGCCCGAGCACGTCGATCCGAAGGTGCTCGACAAGATGAAGAAGCCCGGGGTCGAGTCCTACGAGCGCTTCGCGCGCGCCTTCTGTCAGGCCAGCGACGCGGCAGGCAAGGAGCAATACCTGGTGCCGTACTTCATCACGGGTCACCCGGGCTCTACCCTCAAGGACACCATCGACCTGGCGCGCTACCTCAAGCGCAACGACATGCGCCCGCGCCAGGTGCAGGACTTCATCCCGACGCCGATGGCCATCGCCACCGCCATGTTCTACACGGGGCTCGACCCCTTCACGGGTGAGGCGGTGCCCGTCGCGCGCGGCTTGCGGGACAAACGGCTGATGAAGGCGCTGATCTTCTGGTGGGACGAGGCGCACTGGCCCATGGCTCGAGAAGCGCTGAAAATGGCCGGGCGCAGCGACTTGATCGGCACCTCAGAGCAGGCGCTGATCCCGCCGGCGCGACCGGGCGAGGACGGCCGGTGGTATAAGAACGAGCGTGTCGAGCGAGGGTCACGGTCGGCGTCCCGAGGGCGTGCCCCGGACGCTCAAGGCGGAGGAGGGCGTGGCCAGCGAGGTGATGCGCCGCGTGAAGGCGCCGCACCGCCCCGTGCTCGTGGTCGTCTCCGGAAATGAGAGAGACGTCGGCCGGCGGGTGATCGTCGATCGCACCCTGCTCGTGGGGCGGGATCCCGACGCCGCGCTCTGCCTGTCGGACGGCTTGGTGTCGTGGCATCACGCCTGCATCGACGACCGCGGGGACGGCTGGGCGTTGGTCGATCTGGGCAGCACCAACGGCGTGTCCGTGAACGACGAAAAGGTGGCCGAGGCAGTGCTTCGCCCGAACGACAACCTCGTGATCGGAACCACGGTCGTGCGCTTCGAGCTCCAAGACGGCGTCACGCAGGCCTACAACCAGGTGGTCGAGAGGCTGCTCAACATCGACGACCTGTCCGGGCTCTTCGTGCGCCGAAAATTCGACGCCGATCTCGAGCAGATGCTGGAGGTCGCCAAGAAGCAAGGCGCCGAACTGACGCTGTTGGTGATGGATCTCGACGGCATCAAGCAAATCAACGACACCCACGGGCATCTGTTCGGCGCTTACGTGATCGGCGCCGCGGGCAAGCTCATCGGCCAAGTGGTCGGCGCCCGAGGCATTGGATCGCGCTTTGGCGGGGACGAGTTCCTGGCGGCCATCCCGGGCCACGGAGCGCTGGCGGGCGCGACCGTGGGCGAGGAAATTCGTGCGGCCATCGGCAGCCATGCCTTCGAGCGGGAGGGCATCCGCCTCGCGCCGGGCATTTCCATCGGGGTCGCGGCCTACCCGGACGACGCGGAACAACCGGGCGCCTTGTTCCAGAAAGCGGACGAGGCGCTGTATCGCGCCAAGCTCGGTGGTAAAAACCGCGTCTGTCGCTGACCCAGAGCTGGGTCCAAACTGGAGCAGTCGATGCCCACAGACAACGTATTCGTGATCAAACACCCGCTGATCCAGCACAAGCTCACGCTGATGCGTCGCAAGGACACGAGCACCAGTTCGTTCCGCGCCTTGCTTCAAGAGCTCAGCATGTTGATGGCCTACGAGGTGACACGCGACTTGCCGCTCGTGATGGAAGACATCGAGACGCCCCTCGAGTCGATGCGGGCTCCGGTCCTCGAGGGCAAGAAGATCGTGCTGATCAGCGTGCTTCGCGCGGGCACCGGCATGCTCGACGGCATGCTCCGGATCGTGCCCAGCGCTCGCGTCGGGCACATCGGCTTGTACCGCGATCCCGAGACGCTGCAGCCGGTCGAGTACTTCTTCAAGGTCCCCGGCGAGATGGCGGATCGCGACGTGATCGTGATGGATCCCATGCTCGCTACGGGCAACAGCGCCGCGGCCGCCGTCACCCGGATCAAGCAGACCGGCCCGAAGAGCGTGAAGTACGTCTGCCTGCTCGCGGCGCCGGAGGGCATCGCGAGCCTGCACGAGCGTCATCCCGACGTGCCGATCTACACGCCTGCGATCGACACGCGGCTCAACGACCACGGATACATATTGCCCGGGCTTGGCGATGCGGGTGACCGCCTGTACGGCACGAAGTGAGCTAGCGCTGAAGCACCTACGTCGCAAATGCTCAGCCCTTCGCCGCGGGTGAAATCGCCCGCGGGGCGAGAGCTGCCCAACAGTTCCCAAAAATGTCCTAGCGTTACGGGCTCGGGGACCGGTCGAAGGGACGCATGGCGAACACGAAGGGCAGCAAGGGACCGGGCAGTCACAGCCTACGGATCGAGGAGTTGGACGAGTACCTGAGCGGGCCCATCGAGAACCCGCAAGCGGTGCTCGACAGCTTGGTGAACGCCGCCGCCAAGGGGCAGCTCTTTCCCGCGCTCTTCGAGAAGCTGCACGCCGTCGCGTCCGAGCAGGACAAGCTCGCCGATCTAGCCTTCGCCTACGAGAGCCTGGCGCAGGATCGTCGGGTGAAGCTCTTGCCCGCCGAGAGCCAGGCGGCAGTGTTCCTCCAGGCCACCTGCTTCTTCTCCGACGTGTTCGGAGATCCGGACGGTGCGGTCAGCTACGCGGAGCGCGTGCTCGCGGCGGAGCCCGGCCAGCCCGAGGCCGTCGCGCGCCTCGAGAAGATCTTCGGTGACAGTAGCGACCACGCCAGACTGGCCAAGCTCTACTTCGATCTGGCCACTCACGATCGCGATCCTGCCGTACAGCTCAAGCGCCTGCGGCAGGTCGTGGAGGTTGCAGCCGACGTTCCGGAAATGTCGACGATCACCGTCGACGCCCTCTCGCGCCTTCACAAGATCGATCCCAGCGACGCCTGGGTGCGTGACGCGCTGGAACAAAGGCTGGTCGCCGCGGGCAAGCCCCGCGAGTCGATCAAGCTCCTCGAGGCCTCCCTCGCTCGGGAGCCGGCGCCGGGCGAAGTCGAGGCGTTTCAGCTGCGGACGCGGCTGCTCGAGCTCTACGGCAAAGACGTCGGGGAGCCGCACCGCGCGGTGCCGCACATCGAAGCACTGCTCGCCCAGACCCCGGCTCACGCCGAGGCGCGACGCTTGGCCGAAGGGCTGCTCGACAATCGGGCGGTCGCGGCCCGGGTGGCGGCGGCGCTGTCGGACGCCTATTTCAAGCTCGGCCTGGCCGATCAAGCCGCCGCGATGCTCAACCTGGAGCTCAAGACCGTGCGCGGTCCGCGTCGACTCGAGGTGCAGCGGCGCCTGGCCTTCATCAGGCAAGACGCCGGCGATCCGTCGGGTGCCCTGGAGTTGCTCGGGCCCGTGGTGAGCGCCGAGCCGGGCGAAGACGAGGCACGTCGGCGTTTCGTCGAGCTCAGCCTCAGCTTGAACCAACCGGCCGAGGCCGCCAAGCTTCTCAATCGCGCCCTGGGCAGCTGCAAAGATCCCGCGATCCGGGCCCGCGTGGGCGCCGAGATCGGCGCGGTCTACTTCCACTCAGGGGACCTGAAACGCGCCGAAGCAGCGTTCAAGCAGGTTGTGGAAGACGGCACCGATCCGTCAGCCACCCTCAGCGCCGCCCGTCACCTCATGGAGCTCCATGACAAGTCCGGAGACGCCAGGTCGTTGGCCGCCGCCCTCGAGCACGTCGCTCGGCTGGAGACCGACCCCGAGCAGCGCAACGCCTGCGCCCGGCGATTGGCAAAGCTCGCCGAAGGAGAGCTCGATGATCCCGCCAAAGCCATCAGCGCGTACCGCGCCCTGGTCGACTCGCCCTGGGCCGATGACGCCCTGAAGAAGCTGCAAGGTTTGTACGAGGAGCAAGGCGATTTCGAGGGGCTCATCGACGTCACCGAGCGGCGTGCGGTCCGCGCGAAAGATCCCGGCGAAGGTCGACACTTGACCTTCCGCGCAGCCGAACTCCGCACCACCAAAGGGCGCGATCGAGCGGCGGCCCTCGCGGCGTGGCGGGCCTACCTTGCTCGCTTCGGGCCCGCGCGCGACGCGCATGCGCAGATGATTCCGCTGCTCGAGCAGGAGAAAGAGTGGAAGGAGCTGGCTTGGGTCATCGAGCGTGATCTCGAGCAGGCCCCGCCCGAGGACCGCGCCGCGCTGCTGCACCGGCTCGCTCAGCTCAAGATTTCACGCCTCGAAGACGTTGTCGGCGGCCTCGCCGCCTACGAGCAGGCCCTCGCCGACGATCCCGCCGACAAGGTCAGCCGCGCCGCGGTCGAGAAGCTGCTGGTGGCCGGCGACGCACGACGCGAGGCCGCGGACCTGCTCGAACGCGTCTACCGAAGCGAAGAACCGGGCACGGGTCTGCTGCGTGTGCTCGAGACGCGCGTCGAGCTGACGGCGGAGCCGGCGACCCAACTGGCGGCCCTCGAGGAGGCCCTCGAGATCGCCGCCATGAGCTTGAAGGATCCCGTGCGCGGCCTGGAGCTGGCAGCCCGGGGCCTGGCCTTGGTGGTTGCCTCCGATCGTTCGGCGATTGTTGCCTGGCTCGAACGCGTGCAGGCGCTTGGGACCGAGGCGGGACGCCCCAGCGAGCGCGCCCGCGCCTTGGCCGACGCCCTGGGCGATCACGCGGTGGACGGCCCAGAGCTGTGCGAGCTCGCCCAATCCGCGGCCGAGGCGTTGGTCCAGAGCGGCGACGTGGCGCGGGCCACCGCCGTCTATCGCCGCGCGCTGGCCTACGATCCGACCAACGCGGAGCTTCTCTCGCGCATCGACGAGCTCTTGGCCGAGCAGGGCAGCCCCGATGAACGTTTGGCGCTCTACCGCGACGCGCTCGCGCGCGACCCCGAGGGGGCGCGCAAGAAACACCTGCTCCACTCCACCGCGCGCTTGCTCGGTGGTGAGCTTGGACGGCCCGACGAAGCCGTCGAGACTTGGCGACGGGCGCTCGGCGACGATCCGCGGGACGCCGTGGCGCACCAGGCCTTGGTCGAGCGTTATTCCGAAGCCCGGCAGTGGGCGCCGTTGTACGCCGAGCTCCAGCGGGCGCTGGAGTTCCACGAGGGCGAGCGCCGCAACGCGACCCTATTGAAGATGGCCGAAGTGGCGTCCGAGAGCGACACCGGCAAGGCGCTGGAGCACTACCGTGAGCTGCTCGCCAAGGCCGAGCCCTCCGACAGCGTGCTCGAGAACATCGAGTTGCTCGCGCACTCGAACGGCGACGCCGAGACGATGAAGAACGTGCTCGAGCGCCGGATCGCGGTGGCGGGCGCGCCGGAGGACCGCGCCGCGCTCCTGGAGAAGCTGGGGCTGGTCCAGGCCAAGCAGCTGGTGGACGCCGAGTCCGCCGCCAAGTCTTGGCTCGAAGGCGCCCGGGCCGCCGACGCCGCCGGCGACGACGAGCGCGCCAAGCGCATGTACGAGCGCGTGCTGGGAGTCAGCCCCGACGAAGCGGAGGCTGCTCGCCGCTTGATCGCGCTCTATGCCGGCTCGGGCGCCTGGCAGAAAATCCCCGAAGCCTTCGAGGTATTGCACCGAACGAACACCGACGAGCGCGATGTGGTCTCGCTCGTGCTCTCACTGGAGGCGCCGGCGGTCGCCGAAGGAGCCGTCGAGGTGTTCGTCGTGCTGACCGACGGGGCTCTCGAACGCGAGGGCCTCGAACCGGCGCGGCTTCGGCAGTTGTTGTTGTCTCGAGCCCGGGTGCTGACCAGCAGCCTCTCGCATCGCGACGAGGTGGCGGCCATCTACCGCCGTGTGCTCGAGAGCGGCGCCGACGACGTGCAGCCCGCCGCCGAAGCGTTCACGGTCTTTCTCGCCACCGGCGAGCTCACTCCGGCGCGCATCGCGGATCGTCGCTGGCTCTTCGAGTGGCGCGCAGGGCGGGCCGCAGATCCGACCACGGTGCTCATCGCGTGGGCGCTGGCCGAGGAGACCACTCTGGGCAACCCGGCCGCGGCCATCGAGCTGTACAAACGGGTGATCGACCGCGACGGAGAGCGTCTCGACGCGCTGGCGCAGCTCGCCCGCCTGCAATCGACCCACGGTGACGCCGAAGGCGCGCTGTCGACCCTGCGCAGCCTGCGTGAAGGCAGCCAGGGCGAATCGCGAATACTCGCGGAGATCGCCATGGTTTCCCTCTGGATCGAGCGCCTCGATCGGCCGAGCGAGGCGCTGGACACCCTGGCTCACCTGCTGGATGCCGCCCCCCAAGACGCCGAGGTCATGCGGCTCACCCGCTCGCTCCTGGCCTTCGAAGCAGTACGCGCCGAGGCCGCCGTGCTCTTGGAGAAGGTCGCCGAAAACGCCGAGAGCCCAGCGGCGCGCAGCGAGCTGCTCGAGTCGTTGATCAACGTCGCACGGGGCGTGGACGCCCTGGCGGAGGCGCGGGCACGCTGGTACCGAAAGCTGCTCGAGTGCCGCGAAGACGACGATGAGGCGACGCTCGCGTTCGCGCTCGCAGGAGCCGAGGAGTTCCCGGGGCAGGCGGATCTCTGGGACGCCGCCGAGCGGGTGGCCCGGCGCCTGAATCGTCCGGAGCCGGTCGCGGCCGCTTACGGACGTTCAATCGATCGGGACCTGCCGCCGGAGGTCGCCGAAGACCTCGGCCGACGCTTCGTGGAGTTCAACGAAGAATGGTTCGAGGATGCCGAGCGCGTCGTGGCCTTGCTCGCACGCGTGCTCGAGCTCTGCCCCGGGGCCGATTGGGCCTTCGACCGCCTGAAGCTGGCGTACAACAGCGCCGCGCGCTGGCCCGAGCTGTTCGCGCTCTACGATCGGGCGCTCGGCCTCACCGAGGAGACCGGCCGCAAGGTGGACCTCTTGCGCGAAGCTTCGATGGCCGCCAAAGACTTCGCGAACGACGCGGACCGGGCCATCGACTACCTCGAGCGCCTCGAGGAGCTGGCCCCGGAGGATGGGCGCATCGAGGCTTCTCTCGAGCGCCTCTACGAGCGCGAGGGCCGCACTCGCCCGCTGATTGCGCTCTTGGGTCGCCGGCTGGAGCAGGCGGCGGGGCCCAAACATGGCGCGCTGCTCGTCCGCCTCGTGAGCCTCTGGCTCGACGTTGGCGATCCAATCGAGGCGTATGCATTGCTCGAGCGGCTGCTGAGTGACCCGAAGCCGAAGCCGGAGGTTCACGATCTGCTCGAGCGCCTCGTCGCGCTTCCATCCGCGCGGGAGTCCATGCTGCCGGGCGACGAGAGCAAGAAAAAGAAGAGCAAGGCCAGGAGCGTGCGACACGCCGCCGCCGAGCTGCTGCGCAAGCGTTACGAGGCTGCCAACGACGTCCCTCAGGTCGCGCGCATGCTCGAGGTCGAGCTCGAGCTCGCCGACAGCAAACAGGAGCGCATCTCGCGACTCGAGAAGATCATCCAGTTGAAAATCGACGCCATCGGCGACTTCAGCGGCGCCTTCGAGAGCGTCGCGCAGCTGGTGGCGCTGGAGCCCCACGAGACCTTGCATCGGGTGCGCCTCGCCGAGCTCGCCGGGCGCACGGGCGATCACGAAAGGCGGGCCGAGCTGCTCGTCTCCATCGCCGGCGGAGCCGAAGAGCCGTCGGTGCGACTGGACCTCTTGCTCGAATCCGCGTCGGTTCGAAAGACCGATTTGGGGGACGCTGGGGCGGCCATCGAGCTTTATCAACGCGTGCTCGACGAAGCCGCAGGCGACGGCGCGCGCGCGCTCGGAGCTGCGCGTGAGCTCGATCCGCTGTTGGAAGCCGCAGGGCGCGCCGAAGAACGCGTGGGCGTCCTGGAGCGCCTCGCGAACTTGGAGGACGAGCCGGGGCGCCGCCGAGCCGCCCTCGGAGCTGCGGCCCGGGTGAGTGGCAGAGCGCTCAAGGATTGGGGGCGTGCCATCAACGCGTGGCGAGCCCGGTTGGCCGATGACGCCACGGACGTGGAGGCCCTCGACGGACTTGCCGACGCGGTGGCCGCCCAGGGCGACTGGCCCGGGCTGATCGACGTGCTCGAAGCGCGCGCCGCGCTGTCCGATCCCGAGGGGGCCCGGCGCGATCGCACCTTCGTGGCTCGCCTGTGGGCGGACCAACTCGGCGACCGCGAGCGGTCCATCGCCGCCTGGAAGGCGATTCGGTCGGAGCTCGGGCCCGACACCGAGAGCTTCGAAGCGCTCGCAGAGCTGTATCGTGGCGCCGATCGTTGGCAGGACTGGACGGCGCTCACGGCCGAGGAGATCGCGGCGGAGGCGGACTCGGTTCGGCGCGCGACGCTCTCGTCGGCGCTCGGGACCGTTCACGTGGAACATACGGCGAACCTCGAGGCTGCGCTCGCGGCGTTCTCCAGCGTCGGCAACTGGGAGCGGGCGCTGGCCGTGCTCGATGCGCCGGCCGAGCGCCCTCGGGGCCGTGCGCTCGCCGAGCAGCTCTTCGCCCGGGCCGTCGAGACCTGGAAGAGCGGCACGGGGGAAGCCGCCGAGGCCGCCGGCAGCGCAGCGCTGGCTGCCTTGGGCTTGCTGGGCAAGCGCCTCGGGGACGAAGGCGACCACGCCGCAGTGGTCGACCTTCATCTCGCCGCGATGGATCTGCCATTTTCCACCGAGACTCGGCGCGAGCTGCTGTCGGAAGCCGCGTGCCTGTGCTCGGACCGCCTCGGCGACGCCAGTCGCGCCCTGACCTACTTCCGCAGGCTGTTTGCCGAGGACCCTGCCGATCGCGTGGCCCAGGCCGCCGTCACGCGTTTCGCCCTGCTCTTGGAGGAGCAGAACTTGGACGACGAAATCGCGAGCCTGTGGGAGGTCCAGGCCCAGGCGCGGGCAGCGATCGGCGACGCGGGCGCGGCGGCGGCCCTCTTCGCCCGGGCCGCTGAGATCGCGGAGACCCGCCTCGGATCGAAGGATCGCGCCATCGAAAACCACCGCGCTGCGGCAGATCTCGGCAGCGAGGCGGCTCTCGATGCGCTGGCGCGTATTCACGACGCCGAGGGCCGCCCGGGGGAAGCGGCCGCCGCATTGGAGCGGCTCTGTGAGCGCTCGACTCGCGACGAGCTCGGGTCCCGGGCCTTGCGCCTTGCCGAGGCGTATCTGCGCGCCGGACAGCCGGAGCTGGCGCGAGCGCGGCTCGAGCATGCCGCGTCGACGGCCCTCGATGCGGGTGCCGTGCGCAAGCGGCTGGCCGACCTGTACCGGACGCTTCGGGCCCACGCGCCCCTGGCGGCCTTGCTCACGACGGAGGCACAGCGCGCGCCCAGTACCAAGGCAAGGCTCGAGCTCCTGCAGGAGACGGCGCGGCTCTACATCGACAAGCTCGGCAACGCCGAAGCCGCCGTGCCGCTCCTCGAGCAGGCCATCGAGCTCGACCCCGACGAACCTTCGCTTCGCCTCGGACTCGCGTCGGCCTTCACGAACAGCGGCCGCCTCGACGACGCACTTTCAGTGCTCAAGACCCAGATCGAGCGCTACGGCACGCGCAAGCCCAAGGACCGCGCGCTCGTTCACTTCCAGTTGGCGCGGGTCTCGCTCGCCGCCGACCGTCGCGCGGAGGCCATCGCGGAGCTCGCCCTCGCCAACAAGATCGATCCCGCGCACCCCGGGATCCTGCAAGCGCTGGCCAAGCTCGCCTTCGAAGAGGGACAGCTCGACCGTGCCGAGAAGCAATACCGTGCGCTCTTGCTGGTGCTCGGACGCGATGACGACGACGCCCCGAGTCGGGCCGAAGCCTTGCTCGACCTGGCGGAGATCGCGGCGCGGTCTCAGGACGACGTGCGAGCGGCGGAGCTCGTAGATTCCGCCTTCGAGGCCGCCATGGAGAGCGCGCGGGAAGCCGACGCCCTCGAGGCCGCGCTCCGAAATCGCGGCCGCTACGATCTCCTGGCTCGATCGGTGGAGAGCCGGCTGGCGCGGGCCGAGACGCCGGCAGAGGCCGCCAGCGCCTTGGCAGATCTGGCATTTTTGCACGCCGAGCACCTGGGCGGGATCAGCTCCGCCGAGGCACGCATCCGGGATCGCGCCAAGGTCATCCACGGCGACCTCGACGAGGGAGCTGCCGACGACGATCGCGCCTGGGCAGCCCTCGGTCGAGTCTACGACTTCCTCGGCGACGCGAGCGCCGAGGCGGATGTGCTCGAGCGACGGGTGTCGGCCGCGCTCAGCTCGGGCAGCGCGGAGATCGAACCCGAGGCCTTCTATCGACTGGCGGAAATCCGGCTGCAAGATCCCCCGGCGCTGGCGCGCGGCATCGAGGTCTTGGAGCGCGCGCTGGAGCTGAGCCCCGATCTCGACCGCGCCGAGCGGCTACTGCGTGGCGCGCTCGACGCGCACCCGGCGAACGACGCTCTGGTGACGCTCTTCGAGGGAATTGCCCGGGCGAAACCCGACGCCGCGACCCTGCTCGACGCGCTGGCGAGAGTCGTGGCGCTGCCCGGACCGCACCCCGAAGCCCTGCGCGAAGGCGTGGCCCTCGCTGAAGGTGCCGAACAGGCGGATGCGGCCGAAGCCCTCTTGAGATCTGCGCTGCGGGACGTCGACGACTCGGGGTTGGGCGACACGGATCTGGCCTGGGCGCTCTGCGAGCTGGCGGATCTCTGCGATGAACGCGGCGCACTCACCGAAGCGTTGTCGCTCCGCGAACGCGCCGCAGCGGTTCTCGACGCCGACGAGTCCCGGGCATTGCTGCTGGCGGTCGCCAGCCGGGCTCTCGTCGACGCCAATGACGCCGCGACGGCGCGACGGATTTACGAATCGCTGCTCGAACAAGATCCCGCGGATCGCGGTGTGTGGGAGCCACTCGCTTCGGTGTACCGAAAGCTGGGCGCCTCCGAAGCACTCGTGGAACTCATCGAGCGGACCGTACCCCTGGTCGAGAACAGCGCGGACCGCGCGCAGCTGCGTTTCGAGCAGGCCGAGATCCTGCTCGACGAGGCCCGGTCACTGGAAGCCACGACCATCTTGCAAGAAATCCTCGAGGAAGACCCGTCGCAGAAGCGCGCGGCGGACCGCTTGCTCTCGATCTTGGAAATCGGCGGCCAAACCGACCTAATCGTCGCGCTCTTGGTCACCCAGATCGACACCGCCAAGGACCGGCAAGACGTGCCGCGACTGGTCGCGCAATCGCTGCGATTGGGAAGATTGCTCGAGGCCGAAGCTCGCCCGGACGACTCTTACGACGTCTACGTCGCCGTGCTCGATTGGGACAAGTCCGACCGCGAGGTGCTGAGCGCGGTGCTGCGCCTGGCCGAGCTCCGAGACGATGCCTACGTCGTCGCGGACGTCCTCGAGTCGCTCTTGCGGGTGGAGCGAGGTGAGCCGGCGGTGGAGATCGCCTCCCGACTGCTCACGCTCCGCAGCGACCAGGGCGACGAAGCGGGCGCCGAGCGCGCTCTCGAGCTGGGTTTCATTGCGAGCCCGACCACCGTGGAACTCCGGGATCCCTTGCTCGAGCGCTACGCGGCGCGGGAGGACTGGGCAGGCGCCGCCCGGGTGCTGCGTGACGCGATTCGAGTGGTCCCGAACGATCACGAGCTGCTCGGACGCTTGATCGACGCGCACCGCTGCGGCGGCGAGTCGATCGTCGCCCTCGAGATCCTCGACTCGCTCGGGGACATGACCGCCGATCCCCAGGTGTCGCGAGCGCGAGCCGCGCTGCTCTCCGACGTCGGCCGGGACGAGGAAGCCGTGCAAGTGCTCGAACAGGCATTCAGCGTCGACGCCGACGCGGCCCACGACCTGGTCCCGGCGCTCGAGCGCGCCATCGCCAACGCCGAGGCCGATCGCGGCCGAGAACTCGCGCTCCGGCTGGCCGAAGTGCTCGAGCAAAGCGGGGACGTCGATGCCGCGCGTGCGCAGCTGGTGGAGCTCGGAAAGCAGGTTCCCAAGGATCGCGAGGTCGCCCGACGGCTGGCCGAACTCGAAGGGCGAGCCGAGCGCTGGGACGCCGCGAGCATGGCGTACCGCAAGCTGATCGCGCTCGAAGAAGGGGACGCACTGACCGAGGCGGCCCTGGCGCTGGCCGAGGCCTGCGACCGCGCGGGACGCTTCGGTGACGCCCGCGGCGGGCTCGAACGCGCGCACAAGCTCGCTCCTCGAGAACCGCGCCTCCGCGAACGACTGCGCAGCTTGTACGAGGTGGTGGGGGACAGCCGGGAGCTCGCGCGCTTCGTGTTCGAGGAGGCGGCCGACGAGCAGCAGGTCCAGCGTCGCTTCGAGCTGCTCTTACAGGCAGGCAATCTGTTGTTGATGCCCGATGGCGATCCGGCCCGCGCGGTCGAGGTGCTGAGCGAGGCGCGAGGTCTGTCGCCAGACAGCGCGGATGGCGCGATTCTGCTCGGGCGAGCCCTCGCCGCCGTCGGACGGGGCGAGGAAGCGATGAGCTTGCTCGGCGAGGTGGTGGCCTCCTACCGCGGGCGGCGCTCCAAAGAACTCTCGCCGGTGTACCGAGAAATTAGCCGCATCCAGCTGGCCGAGGGCTTTCTCAGCGACGCCCTGGCGTCGCTGACCCGAGCCTTCGAGATGGACATGAAGAGCGCCCGACTCGCCATGGAGCTCGGACAGTTGGCGCTGGACATGGACGAGCTCGAGGTCGCATCCCGCGCGTTCCGCGGCGTGACGATGCTCCGGGTCGGCGACGAAGAAAGCGGCGAGGTGCTCACCGCCGAGGTCAAGGCCCACGCAAACTACCAGCTCGCTCTGCTCGCCCAGCGCGCGGGCGACCCAAGGCGCGCGCGCATGCTCGCGGGCAAGGCCCTCTCGGACAACCCCGACCACCACCAAGCCCGACAGCTCGTCTCGGAACTCGACGGCGGTTGACGGTGCGCGGTCGCTCGGCTCTGATGCGGCCCGCAATGAAACGTCAGAAGCGCCTCACCAAACGCGAACGCAAAGCCCAAGACCCGACGCACCGCCCGGGGCCCCACACCCACTCGGAGCACATCCATTGCGTCTCCTGCGGTCGGCATCTCGACCAAGCGGAGTTCTCGGGCACCCCGCCGACGGCAACGGTCCTCACCTGTGACCACGGCTCACGCTTCCCGAGTTGCGTCGGCTGCATGCAGCACGCCGAGCAGCTGCTGATGGAGCACGACAAGAGCGGGCAGCCGGTCAAGACCGCCGCCGCCTGGCACTGATCTCAGCGCTTGCGGGCGTCCGACTTGTTCTTGGCGGAAGCCTTCTTGGTCTTGCCGCCGCCGCCGCGATCGAGCCAGTGCAAGGCCGCGCGGTACATCGCGCCCTTCTTCTCGAGGGCTACCTCGTGGCCCATGTCCTTGGGCGTCGAGGCGCGGTTCGCGACTTTGTGGCGATCCAGCCAGTCCTGGAGCTGCTTGGTGCCCTCGATCACACTGTCGCCTTCACCGGTGATCAGATACACGCGCTTGAGCGTCGCGGCGTTCTTCTTCAGCTCCTCGAGACCGGCGCCGCCCCAGTACGAGGTGTTGCCCGCCAGGATCAGCCAACGGTTGAAGGTCCGCGGTTCGCGCACCCCGACGTTGAGCGCGACGTACGCCCCCTCGCTGAAGCCGACCAAGGTATTGCCCACGAGCTGAACGCGCCGGCCGTACTCTTTGCGCAGTTGCTTGAGGGTCGCCAACGTGACTTGTTGCCCGCTGTACCAGTTGTTGCTCCAGTCACGACCGTCGCCATGGGCGCTGGGGCCGCTGGGGCAGACCAACCAACCGAAGCGTCGCGCGACCGGCGCCCAGCGCCGACAGTCGCGCAGCGGGCTCCCGCCGCGCCCGTGCAAGTACATGATCACGGGCTTGAGACCTTTGCGCCCCGGACCCGTGGGTTCGTAGAAGTACGCTGGACCGTGACCAGGCACGTCGAGCATCTTGAGCCCGTCGTTCCCGAAGTTCTTGGCGCCCGCGCTCTCGTCGCTGGGCTTGGATTCGTCGCTGGGCTTGGATTCGTCGCTCGGCTTGGACTCGGCGGGGGGCTTGGGCGGCGGCGCGGGCTCATCGGTGTCCTCAGCAGGCTCCGAGCCGGCTGAGTCGTCGTCCTCTTTCGAATCGCCCTTGGTCGTCGGGTCGGGGATCACCAGCTTCATGCCGGGCTTGAGCCGCGCGCGTCGATCGATGCCGTTGGCCTCGCACAGGGCGTCGATGCTCACCCGGTAGCGCTTCGCGATCTTGCCGAGGGTGTGTCCGGCCGCGACCACGTGGGTCCTGTCTGCGGCGAATCCCGGGCTCGCGACCGAGAGGCCGACGAGCAAGATCCCGAGCGCGAGCGACGACTTCGACATGGCGGTTCGAAGCGCTACCACAACCTCGCGGCTGCCGCGAAACCCCCCGGCAGACCTCGGCGGGAGGGGCCCGACCAGGAGGGCGATTCTTGGGGCTTTTCGCCGGTCGTCCGGCGTGCTGAAGGGGAGGGGTGACGAGCGATGCACCCCGCCCGAAACGGCCCCGCCGGCGCTTCAGCATGCTGCGCGAGTTCTCGCTGGCGGATCTGATCACCCTCGCCAACGGCTTCTCGGGCATGGCCAGCGTGCTGTCGGTTCTCGAATACCTCGACTCCCGAGACGCACGCTTTCTCTGGACGGCGTTCGCATTCTTGCCCTTCGCGATGCTCTTCGACTTCCTCGACGGTCGGGTCGCGCGCTGGCGGCGCAAGAACTCGCTCTTGGGAGCGGATCTGGACTCCTTGGCCGATCTGGTGTCCTTCGGCGTCGCCCCGGCGGTCCTCGCTTATGCGGTCGGCATGCGTGGAGGGGTCGACGCCATCGTGCTCGTGTACTTCGTGGGCTGCGGCATCAGCCGCCTCGCGCGCTACAACGCGACCGCCGCCCAGCTCAGCGACGATAGCGGCAAGGTGACCCACTTCGAAGGCACGCCGATCCCCACCAGCCTAGCGCTCGTGCTGCTGCTCGCCATCCTCGCGTGGCAGGGCCGCATCCACGCCGCGCTGCCCTTTGGGAACGTCGTGGTCTTTGGGTTGCAGTTCCACCCGCTGGTGCTGATCTACCTGGCCAGCGGCAGCGCCATGATCAGCAAGACCCTGCGAATCCCCAAGTTCTGACTCACTTCGTCAGTTCGACGCCCGAAGCGACGAACTGCACTTCCTTCGCCGTGCCGTCGGGGTTCTTGTTGGCGACCTTGGCGCCCTCTTCCTCCAGGTGCTCGACGTGGCCCTTCTTCATGAGTTCGACGCCGACCACGCCTTGCAGCTTGGCGTGGGCGCCGGCCGAGTCGAGCGGCACGAAGAAGCCGTAGTCCTTGAAGGTGACGCGCGCGCCCCGGGCGTCGGCGCCGGAGCTCTCCGCAATCTCCATCCAGCAGCCCTTCTTGGAGCAGGCGCGGCGGACCTCGCCTTCGACGACCACGTCCTTGCCCTGAAAACCGTCGGGTTTCGTGAGCACGTCGGCCAGGACGACCGCGGCGGTGTTGCCCAACGGTGCGCCGTAGGTCTTCGTAACGCGCGTGGGGGCCGCAGACGGTGCGGGGGTCGCCGATGGCCCGGCCGCTGGCTGCGTGGTCTCGGCCGCCGGCGCCGGGGGGTTGGACTCGCAGGCGATCAGGACTGCTACCGCGAACAACGCCGATGCTCGGTGGCACATGCCGGCGGCTTATCCCACGTGCGAGGGAGAGCGCAAGCCCCGGGCGGAATCGCCCTGGACGGCGGGGGCCAACCGCACCAGATTCAGCCCATGGCTCGCCATCGCATCGCGCTCTTCGTCCTGGCGTTCGCGCTCGGGACGGCCCGAGCCGTGGCCGGCGAGGATCACGGCGAAGCGTCGAAGGCGGACTTCAGCGAGGTCGTCGAGGGCGCGTCGGCCATCGAGGGTCGAATCCGCGCGCCCTGCTGCTGGACCCAGACCCTCGACATCCACGGCTCCCCGGTCTCGAACGAGCTCCGTCGCGAAATCCGGACCCGCCTCAAGGCTGGCGAGACCCAAGAGGCTATTCAGGCCGACTTCGTCCGGCGCTACGGCGATCGCATCCTGGCGGTCCCGACCGGCAACCCGCTCAAAGACGTGGGCGTGATTCTGTCGCTCGGTTTCGGCGCTGCCGGCATTGGCGCGGTGTTCATGTTGTTGCGCTGGCGCCGCCGCGCCGTCGCGGATCGCGCCGCTCAGCTCGCGGAAGACAAGCAGAAGAAGCCCCGCGGCCGGGACGCCTACGACGACCAGATCGACGCCGAGCTCGACCGGCTGTGAGGAATATCCCGCGATGAACGTCGCCATGTGGGGGCGCGCGCTGTCGGTCATACCGCGCGTCAGCAAAGAAGAGTGGGCCGAACTCGACTTCGTGAGCCGTTGGCTGATCGCCACGCGCTCCGCGGTGATCATCATGACCGTGATCGCCGCGGGCATCGCGGGGCTCTTGGCCTACCGCGACGGGCGCTTCGACGCAGCGCTCTGGGGCGCGTGCACCCTCGGGCTCGCCTTCGCCCACGCCACCAACAACCTGGTCAACGACCTGACCGACCACAAGAAGGGCGTGGACAAGGACAACTACTTCCGGACCCAGTACGGGCCGCAGCCCCTCGAGCACGGCTTGATGACCATCGGCCAGGTGATCAAGTACGCCGCCGGGACCGGGCTCGTGGCGCTGGCAGCGGGCACCTACCTGGTGGCGCAGCGCGGACAGATCACGCTGACGCTGTTCTTGGTCGGCATCTTCTTCGTGCTCTTCTACACCTGGCCCCTGAAGTACATCGGCATGGGGGAGCCGGCGGTGTTGGTGGTGTGGGGACCGCTGATGGTCGGCGGCACCTACTACGTGGTCGCCGGGCGCTTCGACTGGCAGGTCGTGCTGGCGAGCCTGCCCTTCGCGCTGGGGGCGACCGCGGTGCTCTTCGGCAAGCACATCGACAAGCTCGAAGCCGACCGGGCCAAGCGCATCCGCACGCTGCCGGTCTTGCTCGGCGAGCGCCTGTCACGCGCCACCACCGTGGCCATGCTGCTCTCTCAGTACGGGCTCGTCGTCGCCCTGGTGGTGACGCGTTACTTTTCGCCGGTGCTCTTGCTGGTGCTCGGGGCGCTGCCGGCGCTGCGTCTGGCGCTCAAGGCCTACGCTTCACGTCGCCCCAAGGAGCCGCCCCCGGAGCTGCCGCCCAACGTCTGGCCGCTGTGGTTCGTGGCATTTGCCTTCCACCACACGCGACGCTTCGGCGTGCTCTACGTGCTGGGCTTGGTGGGCGACGTAGTGATCAGGAAGCTCGGCCTGGTCGGGCCCTGAACGCGAAGGTGACCGCGGCGGCTGCGATCAGGCATCCGACCGCCAGCGCGGAGAGCAAGATGGGAACGCCGAGCTTCTGGCCAAAGCTCTCGGTGACCAACCAGCGACGCGTGGTTGCCAGGGCGCAGGCGTTGAACGCCGCGTGGATCAGGATCGGAGCGGCCAGAGACGAGGCGAAGTGACGAGCAAACCCGGTGGCGAGCCCCAGGCCCAGGGCGCTGACCCAGCGCACGATGCCCAATCCGCCGGGCACGTCGGCGTGCATCAGGGCAAAGACGCCGGCGCTGGCGAAGGTTGCCACGCCGCCGGTGACGAAGAACGCGCCCACCGAGCTCGCGAGGTACAGGGTCGCGCTCGGCGCGATCACGCCTTCGGGCAAGTCCGCGGAGCTGGGCGCGGAGTCAGCGGCGGCCCGGCGTCCCCGGCTGAAGTCGACCAGGCTCTGCACGGCAGACCACAGGGCTCCGCGGAACATCAGCTCTTCGGCCAGGGGCGACACCACCACGCCCCAGACGACGGCGAGGCCGAGCCCGGAGGAGGCGAGCTGGCGTCCGAACTCACCGGTGGACTCTTGGACCGCCTGGCGACCCCGCGCCGCGATCTCAGCGAGCAGCGTCGGCAGCGCCACGTAGATCGCCACGTAGCTCGCGATCACGTAGATGGCCGGCCCGATCAGCAGGAGCCCCAGCGCGCGGCGGAGCGGCACCGGAGCGATCCCGAGCGCGTCCCGCGGTCGCTCCAAGAGCACGGCGCTCAGGGCGATGCCGAGGGCAGCCGTGACGAGCTGCAACACGGTGAGATAGCCCTGAAGACTCAGGTTGCGCGCCAGCGAGACCGGCACGAGTCGCGCCCCGTACCTGGAAAACAGGAGAAAGGCGGCGACCCAAAGCCCCGCCACCAGCAGGTGGCGCCCGACGTCGCTGAGCTCGACCCGTCGGCTCACCACGGGATTTCGTCACCGTTTTGATGCAGGAAGCGCCCGGTGTTCTCCAGGCGAAGCTCGTCGATCCGCGCCAAGAGCCCTCGGGCGGACTCTGCGGCGTCGATCAGCCCCTGGTTGCCGGTCATCTCCGTGCGCACGAAGCCTGGATGCAGCGTCACCACGGCGATCCCCTTGGGCGCCAGATCCCGCGCCAGGGACATGCCCGCCGCGTTCAGAGCGGCCTTGCTCATGCGATAACCGTAGTATCCGCCCGAGTCGTTGTCGGCGATGGATCCCATGCGACTGGTGATCAGCGCGACCTTGGCGCCCTCCGACATGCGCGGCAAGAGCGCCCGCGTCGCCAAGAGGGGGCCGAGCGCGTTGATTTCGATCTGCTTCATCACCTGCTCGCGGCTCGCATCACCGAGAGCGTCGGCGATCAGCACGCCCGCATTCTGGATCAACAGTTCGATCTCGTCCCCCGCGAAGCGCCGCGCGAGCTCTGCCTCGAAGTCCGGGCCTGCGAGATCGAGGCCGGCCTCGACACGAACTCCCAAGGCGTCGAGCCCTGGGGACGACTTGCGACAGACCGCTACGACGTCCGCCCCGCGGGCCTTCAACTGCCCAGCGAGCTCGAGCCCGATCCCGCGATTTGCGCCTGTGACTACTGAAACACTCATGGTCTCACCCCCTCGCTCGGCGCGTCGCCGCGCCGGTCTTGCCACGTTTCTTCTTGCTCGGAGCGGGCTTTGCGTCCGCCGCGTCTCCAGGCGTCGCGTCGCGTGAACCGCCCGGGCCCTCGCCACGGAAGAGCTTCTCCGCCGCCTCAGCCGCGCGCTTGGCCTTCTCGGTCTCCCCCCGCATTTCCATCAAGAAACGGCTCGGGATCTGCGGCCGAGCCTTGCCCCACTTCATGCGCGCCTTGCACAGGGTCAAGGTCAGCGTCTCCCGAGCGCGCGTGACGCCGACGTAGCAGAGGCGTCGCTCCTCGTCGATGCTGCGGCCGTCGACGATCGAGCGTGAGTGGGGCAAGAGCCCCTCTTCCATGCCGACCATGTAGACGTGGGGGAACTCGAGCCCCTTGGCGCTGTGCATCGTCATCAACGTCACCGCGTGGGCCTTGCGCTCTTTGTCGTTGTCTTTGAAGTCCTCGCGCCCTGCCAGCGTGGATTCTTCGAGAAAGCCCAGCAGCGAGGCCTCCGGGGTCCGGCTCTCGTACTGAGCCACCGCGTTGACCAGCTCCTCGATGGAGTGCCAGCGCGACTCGACGTCGCCGGAGTTCTTGTAGATCCGCTCGATCTCGCTCTTGTAGTTGACGGTCGCGATCAGGTCCTTCACCACCTCCGCCAGGGGCTCGGCGCCGAGTCGCGCACGATAGCCCTCGATCATCCCGCGAAATGCCTCGATGCGCTCGCCGGCGTGGTGGGCAATATCGCCGCTCTCGACCGCCTCCGGCAGCACCTTCCACAGCGGCTGCCCCGCAGAGACCGCTTGCTCGAGCAGGGTCTCGACGGTGCTGGCGCCGATGCCCCGCGGCGGCGTGTTCAAGATCCGAAGCAGCGAGACCTCGTCCGACGGGTTGGCCAGCACCTTGAGGTAGGCCAGTACGTCACGGACCTCCTTGCGGTCGTAGAAGGACAGGCCGCCGACCAGCAGGTACGGAACGCGGGCGCGTCGCATTTCGAGCTCGAAGGCCCGCGGCTGCTCGTTGGTGCGAAACAAGATGGCGATGTCGCTGGGCGTCACACGCTCGGGGTTCTCGGTGTCGACGCGTCGCTCGATCTCGCGCACCACGCTCTCGGCCTCGGAGGTCTCGTCTTCGAATCGAATGAAGCGTGGCGCCTCGCCGCCCTCGCGCGAGGGCCGGAGCACCTTGTCGTGCCGGGTGGAGTTGTGAGCGATCAGCGTGTTGGCCAGGGCGAAAATCGGAGCCCGGGAGCGGTAGTTGTCCTCGAGTCGCACCACCTTCGCCTCGGGCCAGTCGCGCTGAAAGCTGAGGATGTGCGTGACCTCGGCGCCGCGCCAGCCGTAGATCGACTGGTCGTCGTCGCCCACCACGCACAGGTTGCGGTGGCGGTCCGCCAGCGCCTTGACGATGCGGTACTGGAGGCCGTTGGTGTCCTGGTACTCGTCGATCAAGAGGTGATCGAAGCGGGTGGCCTCGGCGAAGCGAGCCTCGGGAAAGCGGTCAAAAAGCTCCTCGGTCTTGAGCAGTAGATCGTCGAAGTCGACGGCCCCGCTCGCGCGCAGGTGATCCTGGTAGCGACGATAAGCCAGGGCAGCGAGCTGCTTCTTGTCGTCTTCGGCGCCCTCTTCGGCGGCGTTTGGCGCCACCGAAGCGCTCTTCCAGCCGCCGATGGCGTGCAGCAGATCGCCGGGCCGAAGCGTCTCGTGTCCGACCCGGATGTCGCGCAAGGCCGAGCGTGCGACGGACTCTTGGTCTCCGCGGTCGTAGATGGAAAACTCGCTTGGGATAGCCCAGCTTTTCTGCGTGACGGCGCAGCACACGGACGCAGAGCGAGTGGAAGGTGGAGATCTCCGGGCCTTCCTTCCCGCGTCGACGCCCCGTCTTGATCAGCGCCATGGCGCGATCCTTCATCTCGCGCGCGGCCTTGTTGGTGAAGGTGACGGCCAAGATTCGGCTGGGCTGGATGCCGCTCTGGATCAGCGCTGCGATGCGAAAGGTGATGACCCGGGTCTTGCCCGTGCCCGCGCCGGCGAGCACCAGAAGCGGCCCCGAAAGCGTGGTCACGGCGGCGCGCTGCGGCGGATTCAGCTTCGGCTCGGGCATGTTCGGAGGGCTGCGGTCGTAAAGACGGCGCCGGCTGGGGTCAAGAGGCGTATCGCGCGAAGCGCCCCTCTGGGTCGGTGGCTCTGCTACCGTCTCGGGGTCGCAGCAGATGCTGAGCGAATCCGTCTTCGAAATTGGATCTGGCGTTCACGCGCACTTCGGCTGCGGCTCCGTCGAGAAGCTGCCGCGCGCCGTACGTGCGCTCGAACGCAAGCGCGTGATCGTGGTGACCGATCCCGGCGTCGAACTCGCCGGCGTCATCCACAAGATCCGCGCCGTGCTCGAGGCCGACGCCATCGCGGTGGAGGTCTCAGCGACCCAGCGGCGGATCCCCTGCGCCGACCGGATCGCCACGCTGCTGGCGCGGGCGAGGAGCGAACCCGACTCGCTGCTGCTCGCCGTCGGCGGCGGGTCGGTCATGGATACGGCCAAGGCCGTCGCCCTGGTGGCGACCAACGGCGGCAACGTGAGCGACTATCCGCCCGGCTGCCGCCCGACCCGCGCGGGCATGCCCGTGATCGCGGTCCCGACCACCGCCGGCAGTGGCTCGGAGACGAACATGATCGCTCACCTGCTCGAGCCGCGGACTCAGCGTCTGTTCCCGCTGGGGCACCCCAGTGTGCAGCCCAAATGCGTGATGCTCGATCCCGAGCTCGGCACCGCGGTGCCGCAGGAGATCACGGCTGCCAGCGGCATGGACGCGCTGGCGCACGCCGTCGAGGCCATCACGAGCAACCGGAACAACCCTTACTCGGATGCCCTGGCGCTCCGCGCGTTGGCTGCCCTGGGTAGCTTCTTGCCGAAGGCCTACGATTCAGGCGCCGACGTCGAGGCCCGCGGCCAGATGTTGCTGGCCGCGCACCTGGCGGGGCTCGCGGCGGGCAGCTCGGGGCTGGGACTCTGTCACGCCATGGCCCATCCGCTCACGGTCCGCCTCGACGTGGCTCACGGGCGGGCGCTGGCGACCTTTTTGCCCCACGTGATGCGCTTCAATTTCGCCATCGCGGAGGCCCGTTACGCCCAGGTGGCCATCGCGCTGGGGGTCGCAGCGCCCGGGGTGAGTGACGCGGAGAACGCCCACCGCGCCATCGCTGCGGTCGAACAGATCAGTGTTCGGGTGGGCCTCGGTCAGCGCGCGGGCGCTTTGGGCGTCGAGCGCGCGCTCTGCGCGACCCTGGTCGACGACGCCATGGCCGACACCGTTCTCACCGGCACCCCGCGCTTTCCAGATCAGAACGACGTGCTGGCGCTCTACGAGGCGGCGCTTTGAGCGCGCCGAGGAGCGTCCGGGTACTGTCCGGCGAGGTCGCGATCTTCGCCGAGTGTTGGGGTAATCGTGGCCCTTGCGTCGTGCTCGGCCACGGCTTCGGCGGCAGCGCTCGCAACTTCCGTCCGCAAGCTCGCGCTCTGGCCGCGAACCATCGCGTGGTCCTGTTCGATGCCCGCGGGCACGCGCGCAGCGACGCGCCGGAGCCTGCCGCGGCCTACCAGCCCGAGCTCTTCGTCGCAGATCTCGGGGCCGTGCTCGACGCCTTCGACACCGAACGCGCCGTGGTCGGTGGGCTCAGCATGGGAGCGGGCATCGCGCTGCGCTTCGCTCTCGAGCACTCCGAGCGCGTGTCCGGCCTGGTGCTGTCGGCGTTTCCCCGGGCGGTGGACGAGCCGGCTCACGTGCCCTGGGCCCGCGGCTTCGCCGATGCCATCGAAGCGCGGGGCCTCGAGGCTGCCGGGCAGGAGCTGATCTGGGGCCGTTTCGATGCAAGGACCGCGGATCTGATCAAGAGCGGCTTCCTCGAACATCGTCCCCACGCGCTGGTCCACGTATTGCGTGAGCTGATCGCCCAGCAGCCGGCACCGAACGACATGACGGGGCTGACCGAGCTCGCCATCCCGACTTTGGTGATCGTCGGCGCCGAGGACCTTCCGTCGCTGGGGGCCTGCCGCGCTCTGGGTCGGCTGATCCCCGGCGCGAACCTGGTCGAGATCCCGGGGGCCGGTCACATCGTGAACCTGAGCCACGCGGCAGAGTACAACCGGGCGCTGGTGGCGTTCCTGGCGGCGCCGCGCTGAGGCTGCGATCGGCCGCCCAGTGGGCGAGACGGGGCCGAAAACCGCCTTCGCGCGTGGTGCGATTGACGGGTGGCCCCGAGCGCCGATAGCGTCTTCGAGAGGTGGGGACGCTGGGGGGCGGCCACGGGGAGGCGAGGGATCATCATGGAGCGTGCTGCGTGGAAATGGCCGCTGTTCGCGGCGGTTGCGTGTCTGTGGTTCAGCTGTCTGCAATCGAGCGACGCTCCGGAGCGGTCCTCGCCGCACGGCGCCGATGCGGGAGCTCGGAGTTCGGCGAGCGTCGCGCTGGCCGGCGAGTGGGCCGCGGGCGCGACCGACGCGCTGCGCGCAGCAGCGATTTTCGCGCAGCAGCAGGGGGCCGGACCCGAGTACGCGGTCCGCCGGCGGGGCGACCAACTCGTCGCCGAAGCGCGCGGTTTTTCGGTCCGCTACGACGCGCTCGGCGCGCACATCGCCTCGGAGCGATCCGGTGAGCACGGCGGGCTGGCGCTCGAGCAGCTCGGCTGCGCGGGCGAAACCGCGAGCGTGTCGGCCGCAGCGCCCAGCTTCGAACACAACCGCGTCGCCTATTCGCGGCAGGTCGACGGCGTGGCGGTGGAAGAGTGGTACCTCACCGGTCCGATGGGCCTCGAACAAGGGTTCACGGTCGACGCACGTCCGGCCTGCGCCGCGCAGGGCGGCGAGCTGGTGCTCGAGGTCGCGGCCGCGGGCTTTGGGGTGCGAGCCGAGGGAGACGCCCTCGTGCTCGAGGCAGCGGGCGGCGAGCGCTACCGCTACTCCGATCTTTTTGCGAAGGACGCGAAGGGCACGGCGCTGCCCGCTCGCATGAGCCTCACGCCGGCCGGCCGCATCCTGCTTGCGGTCAACGTCGCCGGAGCGGAGTTCCCGGTGGAAATCGATCCGCTGGTGGGAACCTTCCAGGCCAAGCTGACGGCCTCTGACGGCGCCGAGGACGACGCTTTTGGGTACTCCGTCGCACTGAGCGGGGACACCGCGCTGGTCGGGGCCGTCTACGACGACGACAAGGGCAAGAGCTCGGGCAGCGCCTACGTGTTGGTGCGTACGGGGACGATTTGGTCCCAGCAAGCGAAGCTCACGGCCTCCGACGGCGTCGCGAGCGACGAGTTCGGTTGGTCCTTGGCTCTGAGCGGCGACACGGCCGTCGTGGGCGCTCGCCTGAACGACACCACGGCAAAGGACGCCGGCAGCGCCTACGTCTTCGTGCGCACGGGGACGGCCTGGGCTGAGCAGGCGAAGCTCACGGCCTCCGACGGCGCGGCAGACGATCATTTCGGGTATTCCGTGGCTCTGAGCGGGGACACCACCCTCGTCGGCGCCGTAGGCCACGACGCCAAGGGATCGGGATCCGGCGGCGCGTACGTCTTCGTGCGCACGGGGACGGCCTGGTCCCAGCAGGCGAAGCTCACGGCCTCCGACGGCGCGGCGGGCGATCAGTTTGGGTCTTCCGTGGCTCTGAGCGGGGACACCGCGCTCGTCGGGTCCATCTACGACGACGGCAACAAGGGCAGCGCCTACGTCTTCGTGGTCACCGCGAACCCAACGCCGGCGTGGACCGAGCAGGCGAAGCTCGTCGCCTCCGGCGGCGCGGCGGATGATCAGTTCGGGTGTTCCGTGGCTCTGAGCGGGGACACCGCGCTCGTCGGGTTCATCTACGACGACGACAAAGACTGGAATTCCGGCAGCGCGTACGTGTTCCTGCGTACGGGCACGAGCTGGGCAGCACAAACCGAGCTCACCGCGCCCGACGGCGCGACGAATGACCGGTTCGGCCATTCCGTGGCGTTGAGCGGCAACGTCGCGCTGGTGGGCGCGCCCGGATTCCTCGGGTCCACCACGCACACCGGCAGCGCGTACCTTTCCACGCGCGCGGGCACGACCTGGTCGCCGCCAGTGAAACTCACGCCCTTCGACGGGGCGCTTCGGGACCTGTTCGGGTGGTCTGTTGCCCTGGACGGCGCCACCGCGCTGGTGGGCTCGTCGCAGGACGACGACAACGGGAACGGCTCCGGCAGCACCTACGTCTACGCCCTGAAGTCCGCGAACGGCGACCCGTGCTCGGCCGCGACGCAGTGCGCCTTGGGCTTCTGCGTGGACGGCGTTTGTTGCGGCACCGCCTGCGCCGGCGGGATGACCGACTGCCAGGCCTGCAGCGTCGCCGCGGGAGCCGCCGTGAACGGCACCTGCGGAAGCACCACGGGAAATGCGTGCACCGATGGCAACGCCTGCACGCAAACCGACACGTGCCAGACCGGAACCTGCACCGGCAGCAACCCGGTGACGTGCACCGCGAGCGATCAGTGCCACGTCGCGGGCACCTGCAACCCGATCGACGGGACGTGCAGCAATCCAGTGAAAGGCGACGGCACCTCGTGCATCGATGGCAACGCCTGCACGCAAACCGACACGTGCCAGACCGGAATCTGCACCGGCAGCAACCCGGTGACATGCACCGCGAGCGATCAGTGTCACGTCGCGGGCACCTGCGATTCGACCAGCGGCGCGTGCAGCAATCCGCCGAAGGCCGACGGCTCCGCCTGCGCCGGAGGCACCTGCCAGTCCGGCACCTGTCAACCGAGCGGAACCGGCGGAACCGGCGGAACCTCGACCGGCGGAACCGGCGGAACCGGCGGAACCTCGACCGGCGGAACCGGCGGAACCGGCGGAACCTCGACCGGCGGAACCGGCGGAACCGGCGGAACCTCGACCGGCGGAACCGGCGGAACCTCGACCGGCGGAACCGGCGGAACCTCGACCGGCGGAACTGCCGGAGCCGGTGGAGCATCGACTGGTGGAACCGCCGGAGCTGGTGGTTCATCGTCCGGCGGCTCATCGTCCGGCGGTTCATCGTCCGGCGGCTCATCGTCCGGCGGTTCATCGTCCGGCGGTTCATCGTCCGGCGGTTCATCGTCCGGCGGTTCATCGTCCGGCGGCGCAGGTGGGTCGAAGGCAGCGCCCTTCGATGTCGACGACGACGGCGGCTGCGGCTGTCGAACTGCGGGTGCCGAGCAGAATTCTAGCGGCAAGGTCGCCCTGTTGTTGCTGATTGGCGCGGCGGGGCTGCGTCGACGACGAGGTTCCATCTGACCGCTGCCGGGGGCTGCCGGCGCTCGCGTCGGGGGGTGTCGAGTCCCCGAAAGGCGTCGGAACCCCACCGACTCTGGCCCCGGGCGAGCCTGGGCGGTACCATGTGGGTCGCCCCGTGCCGCGTCGTTCTTCGCTCGCCCTCGTCGTGTTCGCCCTGGCGCTTTCCGTGCCCGGGCCGGCCATTGCCCAGGACTCGAAGACCGAGGCCGCCCAGAAGTTCAAGGAAGGCGAGAAGGCCTTCAAGCGCCACCAGTACGCCGTCGCGGCCAAGGCCTTCGAAGAGGCCCACGCCATCGCGCCGCATCCGGCGGCGCTGTTCAACGCCGCCACCGCTCATCAGAAGGCCGGTCAACTGGTGCGCGCAGCCAACTTGTGCGCGCGCTATCTGCGGGATGCCCCCGAGGATGACTCGCGGCGCGAAAAAGCCAACGCTTTGATTGCCGAGCTCACCCCGATGCTCGGCCGAATTCAGATCCTCGATCGCGGCGCCAAGAACGTCGAGCTCGACGGCAAGCCCATCGTCGTCGAGATCTCCTACGTCGACCCCGGGGATCACACGGTCAACGGCGAGTTCGGCGGCAGGACCGTGCAGCGCAAGCTCACTGTCGTGGCGGGCAGTCTGGTGAAGGTCGCGCTCGAGCCGCCCAAATCCGAGCGCGTTGAACTCGAAGAAGAGGGCGAAACCGAGGCGCCGCCGCCGAACGCAGCGGACACGACCAAGAGAGACGACAAAGCGCTGTCGCCGACCTGGTTCTACGTCGGCATCGGGCTGACCGCCGTGGTGGGCGGCGTCACGCTCTGGAGCGGGCTCGACACCAACCGCGCGCGGGACGAGTTCGAGACCGATCCGTCCCAGAGCGCCCTCGACGACGGTCAAGCCAAGCAGAGTCGGACCAACCTCTTGCTCGGCGCGACGGCGGTGGCCGGAGTCGGCACCGCGGTCATCGGGCTATTTTTCACCAACTGGAAAGGCAGCTCGAAGCCCAAGCCCCCGCCGGAGGATGCCGGTTTGATCATCGGCCCGAGCTTCGTCGGCGCGCGGGGGCGCTTCTGATGACCGACGGCGCCAACGACGACACCGCGTCGCTCGAGGAGCTCACCATGAGCGAAATCGAGCTGACCCGCGCCCTCGACGCTCGCGAGGCGTATGTCTCGAGCCCAACGGCAACCGCGCCCGCCATGGGCGTGCCGCGGATGCAGCAGGTGGGCCGCTACGAACTCTTGCTCGAGGTCGCGTCGGGCGGCATGGCCACGGTCTACGTCGGCCGGCAGTACGGGGCAGGGGGCTTCGAGCGCCTGGTCGCCATCAAGCGCATGCACCCTCACATCGGCGCCGAGCCCGAGCTCGCGGCGTCGTTCATGGACGAAGCGCGGATCGCGTCGCTCATCCGCCACCCCAACGTCGTGGCGGTTCAAGATGTGCACGACGCGCAGGGCGAGCACCTGCTCGTGATGGACTACGTGGACGGCCCGAGCCTGGCCAACGTGATGCGCGCGGCTCGCAAGCGCGGCGAGCGGATTTCGCGTCCCGCCGCCATCCGCATCTTGATCGACTCGCTGGCAGGGCTGCACGCAGCTCACGAGATCACCAACATGAACGGCGTGCCGCTCGGAGTCGTCCACCGCGACGCGACGCCGCACAATCTCTTGCTGGGCTCGGACGGCACCGTCCGGCTCACGGACTTCGGCATCGCCAAGGCCGCGGAGCGCTCGGTGCACACGGCAACCGGCCTGGCCAAAGGCAAGTTCCGCTACATGGCGCCAGAGCAGGCCCGAGGCGGCGCCATCGACCGCCGCGTCGATGTCTTCGCCATGGGCATCGTGGCCTGGGAGCTCTTCGTCGGCGAGCGCCTGTTCAAGGCCGAGAACGACGCACAGATTTTGCTCGAGGTCGCCGAGGGCAAGTACCGGTCGCCCTCCAGCGTGGACGCCAGCATTCCGGCGGAGCTCGAGCGCATCGTGATGCGGGCGCTCTCACCGAGCCCCAACGATCGCTGGCCCACCGCGGCGGCTCTGGCTGATGCCTTCGAGGGCTGGGCCAGGGTGCACTCGGAGCTGGTCAGCAGCGCCGAGATCGCGCGTTTGGTCCAAGAGTTCTGCGGGACAGCGGTGCTCGAGCGCCGCAAGGCCCTGGCCGCGGTGCTGGCCGGAACCCGAGCGCCGGCCGGGTTCCGCGCGCTCCGGCAGACCCAAAGTTCCGGCACCGGCTCCACCGCGGGCACTTCCGCTCCGCTGACGCTCGACAGCGTCAAGGTGGTCCCGGCGATCACCCAGGCCGAGGTGGACGAGCACCAACGGCGGAAGCGCCTCACGCTGGTGGTGCTCGCGAGCGCTCTGGGCAGCCTCGCGCTGGGACTCGTGGTCGTGTTTGCCACGCTGGTCAGCCGCGGCACTCAGGCCGCCTCGCCCCCGGGCAGCGCGGGCCCTCGCGGCAGCAGCACGTTGGCACCGCCCTCGCTGAACGTGCCCTCTGCCCTCGTGCGGGTGGTGGTCACCGCGGACACCGAGATCGCGGAGATCCGCGGTCCCGGAGTCGTGGGCGTCAAATTCCGCGACAAAGGCGCCGAGTTCGATCTGCCGCGCTCGGATCAGAGCTTGACGCTGGTGGTGCGTCTCAGCGACGGCAGTGAGATCACCGAGTCGATCACGCCCAACGACAACACGGCGATCCGGGTCCGCAGCGTCGGCGGCGCCCCCGTCAAGCCGGGGGATTTGCAGGTGACGCGGCCCATCGACAAGAAGCCGGTGGTGGGCGGAAAACCCGTGGGCGGAAAACCCGCGGGCGGCCTCGAGGCCAACCCCTACGAGTGACGCATCACTGCGGCCCGCACTTCGGCTTCACGACAGCGCTCTCGTTGTTGTCGTCTCGGCACTCGTTGAAGGTCTTGTTCTTGGGATCGATGACCACCTTCGCCAAGAACCCATCGGTGGTCTGAGCTGCGCCGGACGGCACGGTGAAGTCGATGACCTCAGTCTGGCCCGGGAGGAGCGGCTTGGTCGTCACGACCGTTCCCAGCTGAGTCTGCGTACCGCCCTGGTCGACGAACACCGCGACCGTGACTCCGGCTGGCAGTCCGGCCAGGCCGATGTTGCGCACGCTGACCTTGACCACGATCGGGTTCGAGCAGACCACGTCCACCTTCACCACCACGTCGGGCGCGTCGAAGATGCCCTTGTCTTGCACGTTCTGGCGGAAGTTGTTGAGCCACGGCTGAGTCCAGTTGGGCTTCTGCGCGGTGGGGATCGAGCCGTAGAGGTTCGGAGGAGCGCAGGCGCTGTCGCGGGAGTCGCAGACGTTCGAGACCGAGTAGGCGTGCTGGTTCCACACCGTGCGCGTGCCGACCCAGCTGTTCTGCTTGTCGCCGAAGGCGGTGATGCCGCGGAATGCGGGCTTGCCCGGGGGCGCCTTCCAGGCTGGGCGGTTATTGGCCGCGTCGGGCTGATTCCACGGCGCGACGTCGCACTTCCAACCCGCCGAGCTGGGATCGGCGCCGTTGGAGCCCATCAGGATCTCAGAGTGACCGTCGCCATCGACGTCCGCGACGAGCGACGCCTCGGTTGCCGTGAACGAGGTGGTGGGCGTCGCGAACAGAACTTTGCCGGTCTTTCCGTCGTACACCCAGAGGAAGCACTCGTCGTTGTAGACGACCTCGGCGGTGCCATCGCCGTCAAAGTCGAACACGCTCGATCCGGTGACGCTGGACGAGAGATCGTGGTTCGGGGCGGTCCAGACCACGTCGATCTTGCTCGTGGCGTAGTTGGGCTTCACCATCGCGTACTTCGCCTGTTGGGCGACGCCGATCTCGCGCTTGCCGTCGCCGTCGAAGTCCGCGACGGTGGGCGGGCCTCCTTCGCCGGTGCTGGGCAGGGTGAGGGGGCCGAGCTCGATGGCGCCGGTCGCGCCTTCGAGCACCCACAGCTTGCCAGCGGACACCACCACGACCTCGGGCTTGCCGTCGCTGTCGAAGTCCGCGACGGCGTTGTAGCCGTTGGTCACCGTTGGGGGAGCAGTCCAGAGCGCCGTGCCGTCGATCTTGTAGGCGGTGTTGCCCGCGACCAACTCGAGCTTGCCGTCGCCGTTCAGATCCGCGAAGAACGAAAGCTCGCGCCCGCCGCCGCCGCCGTTGCCGCCAGTGCCCACCCACAGCCGCGTGATGGTGCCGCCCTTGGTCGAGAACAGGTTGCGCCCGTAGGCGATCTCCGGGGCGCCATCGCCGTCCATGTCGCCGATGGCGATACCGCCACCCCAGCCGAAGGCGCCGGCGACCGCGGTGTCGACGGCTTTGTCGCTCACCGCCACGACCTTGCCCTGGTGATCGACGACGGCAATGTAGCCGTCGCCCGTCATGGCCACGATGTCGATGTTCTTGTCGCCGTCGATGTCTCCGAGGGCGACCGACAGGCCGGCAAAACCCAGGGCTCCGGCCTTGCCCTTGTCGAGGGACCAGATTTCCTTGCCGCTCTGCCCGTCGAGCAGGCGGAGCTTGCCCGTCAGGCAGGTGCTCGGGGTGGCCGTGCCGCAGGAGCAGCAGGTTTGCTGGGCGTTCCCCGAAACGAAGATCACGTTGGGAGGATCGGTCTCGTCGACCTTGCCGTCGCAGTTGGCGTCTGCCACGCGGGCCACCGTGGGCGTCGACCACACGTCGGCGAAGCCGGGGAACTGCTTCGGCGCGGCGTCGGTGCCCCACTGCCACTTCTTGACCGCGGTCAGCACGCCGGACGGCGGTTTGTACTCACACTTCTGCACGCAGGTTCCACCGTCGGGCGCGCCGCCGTCGCCCTCGCAGATGGGCGGCAGCTTCACGCACTTGCCGTTGGCCGGCACCGGCTGCGAGCACGCGGCGCCGGAGTCGCCGCCACCAGCGTCTGACACGCCGCCGTCGGGTGGCGCCGTGCCGAGGGCCGTCTCGCAATACTCACCCGTCGCGCAGTCGGCTGCGGACTGACACGACTTGCCCGGCACGACGCACTGTTCGAAGAGGCAAACCTCAGCGCCGCCGCAGCAGGCGCTGCCGCAGGCCTGCTCCGCCGAAGGACAGCACTTGCCGCCGACGCACACGCCGGCTTCACAGGGCTTCTGCGCGTTGCAGTCGTCGCCGCCGGAGTCGATGTTCACCCCGCCGCCGGTGCCGCCAGTACCACCACCCCCGGTACCGCCGAGCGAGGCGTCACCGGCGGTGCCGCCGACGCTCGGGCCGGCCGTGCCACCGTCATCCCCGCCGCACGCGCTCGCGACAGCCGCACCGATGCCCAGAAAGCAGAGCCCAAAGCGTAAGGTCGACATACTCCGATGGTACCCGGAGCGCGGCGCCGGGCTCGATCTTTCGGATCGAGCGGAAAAAGCGAGTCTGGGCGCAAATAGAAGAAGGGCGCCGCCGAAACCGGCGACGCCCTCGTTTCGACCGTGGTCGCGGCTCAGCTCAGCGCGATGGCCATCATGATGCCGTAGGCGATGCCGCCCAAGACATACAGACCGAAGATCACGTAGCCGACGATGCAGAGCATACGTGCGGTCTTGATCTTCTCGGCTGCTCCGGCCGAGTCGCCCTTGGCCAAAGCGTCCTTGGCTTGCATCGCCATCCAGACGTTGATCAGGCCGAGCATACCGCAGCCGCAGAAGATCGAGACGATCGACAGCGTGAACCACTTCTTGACGTGTGCCTCGAGGTCCGGCGGCGCGCCGCCGCCCATGCCGGGGGGCATTCCACCACCGGGCGGCGCCATCGGCATCCCGCCGGGAGGCCCCATCGGAGCACCAGGCATCCCGGGAGGCGCACCGTACCCACCAGGCGCACCGCCCGGAGGACCGTACCCGCCCGGAGGCGGTCCGTAGCCTCCACCTTGTGCCTGAATGCCCGTCTGCTGCTCCATCATCTGTGTGCTCCTCTTTCCGCAGTCCGCTTTCGCTCTGCTTACCCAGTTCCGAACCCGCTCGAAATCTTGCTGCACCCTGAGTGCGGGGCGCAGGTTAGCCCGAAAGCCACGGAAAACGCCACTGTAGGTTTTGAGCTTCGCGAGCCACCGCGACCCCCTCGCCACACGGCCGCAATTGCCTGCAATTACAGGAGAATCATTCGGCCGGCGAGATCTGGCGCGTGAGCACCAAGGCATCGGTGCTCCCGCTCGTGACGGTCAACTCGGCGCGGGCCTGAAGGGATCCCCGACGGTCGAGCGCGCAGCCGCGGGCCGCGGCGTGGTGGCGTCCCAATCCGCGGTCCACTTCCTTGCCGGTGGCCTTGTCGACAATGCGCACTTCGGCTCCCGCCGCCCCGGGCCCAAGCGCCAGCACCACGTCTGCGCAACGAGCGATGGGGATCAGCAGATCGAGATCCACGCGCTTCGTCTCGCTCAGCGCCGCCAGCTTCGGAAGACCGAGTTGATCGACGCGACGCACCGTACCGCGCGTGAGCACGCGCCCCAGCAATCGACTCGCGGCCAACGGATGCTGGGTGAGCACGTCCGCGACTTTGCGAAATCGTCGCTGCTCCACCACGACCGGCCCCGACCGCGCCAGCGCTTCGAGATCCAACCGCGCCGGACCGCCCGCGCTGCACGAGAAGAGGGTCACCTGGTTCGGGCCGCTGTCGTGCGCGACCAGCGCGGTGTCGCCGGCCCAGAGCCAGGCTTCGATGCCTGACAGCGGTCGTCCGCCCACCGCATCGAAGCGGGTGCAGCCCGCCCGAAGCGTCAGATCGACGCTGCTCCGCTGTGCCACGGGGAGCTCCGCGCGCAGCACTGGCTTGGGCGCGTCGTAGTCGCCTTTGTCCAATCGCTCCGCCAGCGTGGCGAGAGCTTCGTCGAGCGGCAGCATCGCGCCGAGATCGACGACTGGGATGCGCGCTCCCAGTTCGCCGCGGCCACCATCCTTCGATTGCGATAGCACGACCACGGCCACGCCACGCCCGGACTGCGGGCGCACTTCCAACGAGACCGCGGTCTTTTCGGCGGCGCAGGCCACCAAAAAGCGGCTCCGTCCGTGGGCGACGGCGCGGCCCGCGATGCGCCCCTCGGCGTCGATCAGCGACACGTCGAGGTGCGACACCGCCTCGGTCGGTGCGACCCAGGCGTCGAGGCAGCGATTCGGTTCGATGACCGCAGAAATCAGGCTCGGCGTGCCCGGCTCGACCGGCAAGGCTGCTCGGCGCAGCTCTTGCCATCGCCCGCCGATCCCGCGCCGATGCAGGGCGAGCGCGCGATCGACCTCGGCGAAGCCCTCGCTCGCGGCGTGGGTCCCGTAGCCCGGGACCGCGAGGGCTGCGCCCACGGCCGCCGAGGCCTTCGGCGTGACGGTCTGCGCGCCGACGGCGACCAGGCCGAAGCCGGAGGAGACCCGCGCGCTCGAAATAGACTCGCTCCGGGTGCGGCGGACAGATCAGGAAGATCGGCGTCTTGCTGGCTCGCTCGTCCGCGCCGAGCATCGTGCCGTCTTCGCCGAACGCAAACAGATCGATGTCGTCGACCTCCGCGGAGCCGCGCGCCATGACCAGCGCGCAGGCGTCGCCCGGAACACTCAGGAAGCCAGAGATCCGATCCCCGGGCGCGCCGGCGTCCACCGCCACGACCTGCTGTTCGCTGGCGCCTGCTTCACGCGCACGGCGGGCGTCCGCGAGCAAGTAACGCTCGCCCTCGAGGCGGCCCTCGACGGCGCGGACGCCGGCCGGAGCTTCGGGCCGGCCGGTGCCGACCAGCGCCGTGCAGCCGACGCAGGCCGCGGCCGCGATCAGGGCTCTCATTCTCCGCGCTCCCCCACCGCGCTTCGACCGGCGCGAAAGAGCGCGAACAACCAGGCGCCGCCCTCGCCCCGAACCTCCACGTTGAAGCGGACCATGGGGTCGCCGCGGGCGCAGAACGAGAGCGCGGTCGCGAATCCGTCGAGGCCGCCGTGGTTCTGCGCCTGTCGCAGACCGAGCTCCGCCGAGAGCGCGACGCCAGCGCTCACTCCCCGGGTGGAAGCGACGGCGGCGACGTAGCAACCGTCGGGTTCAACCTCGAGCGGCAGCAAGGTCACTCCGGAGACGCCACGAGCCGTCGCCACCGGCAAATCGACGGCCGGGCTCCGGTGCTGCCAGAGCGCTTGGGCGATGCGTCCGCGTTCTTCACCGGTCCACCGCGCGGGCAGCCCCGCGGGCAGCGGATAGCGCTCGGCCACCAAGGTGACCGCACTCTTGGGCGGCGCGCCCTGGTAGCTGAGCGAAGCAGGCGTCTCGTCACCGACACACGTGATCAAGACGGCGTCGGTCGCCTCCGAACGATCGCTCGCGGCCGGCTCCGTCGATGCCCCGAGCACGAGATCGGCGTCGATGTCCGCGGGCAGGGTCACCGAGGGCGACGCAAGAAGTCTCAGGCGGTGACAGGCCGGTTCGAGCCGAAACAGCGCGCGACCGCGCCCGTCCGGGTCACTGGTCAGCTCGCGCTGCGAGACGGCGTTCGCCCCCTCGCGGCGGGCGCGCGTAGCGTGGGCAAGGCTTCGGTGTTCGACGGACTCGGGCCGGGCCGGCGGGCCCGCGGCGCTCGGCGGCGACAACGCGCCGGGAGATCGCGCAGCGAGCACCCGGGTCAGCGGAGGAAAGGGGCGCTCCCCCCGCGCAATCAAGACCTCGACGACGCCCCGCGGGGAGCGCATCTCGACGGCCAGCCGGGTCAACATCGCCTTGCGGATCCCGCAACGGACCAGCTGCGCGGCCCCGGCAACGCTGAGCTCGGGGCTCTCACCGCGGGGCCAGCTCAGCGCGTCGGTCGCCGGCAGAAACCGGACCACGAAGGTGGCCGAAGGAGCTCCGAGCAGCACCACCGTCACGCAGTCGTCCTTCAACGGATCGAGCCACTCCGTAGGCAGGAGCAAGGGGCGCAACCCGCCGCGTTCGACGAAGCGGGGCTTCAGGTGTCGAACGCTGCCGCTGGCTGAAAAACTGGCGCCGAGCTGGCGCAGGTCGCGACTCAGATCCGCGCGAGCGGGCGCTGCCGAACCCACGAGGCAGGCCGCGATCACCGCCGCAACAGCAGGGGTGGCGTACCGGTGACCGATCATCAGTCTCCTTCGACGGTGAAGGGCGCTTGCACGAAGCCGGCTTCCGAGGCGCTCCACACGAAGAGTCGGTGTGCGGTCACCACTCCGCGGTCCACCGCGGTGACCAAGTAGGCGAGCGGATGCGGCGGCGCGCCACTGCCGCCCATGGTCATGCTGGCCGCGTCTTCGGCGCTGAAATAGGCGCCGCAATCCAGATGGGAGTGGAAGAAGACTTTGACGGCGCGCGCCGCTGCATGGGCTTCGGAGATCGCCTTCTCGAACTTCAACGAATTGATCTTGAAGTACTCCCGGCCCCTGCGCGGGTGACCCTCGGGATCGACGGCGTGGTACTTGTTGGCGAGGTTCTCGAGCTCCACGGCGCGGTCGACGGCCAGGGGCTCCGTGAGCGGACCTTCGAGATAGCCGCAGGCCTCTTCGTCACGAGCGTAGGCGGCCTGGGCCGCCCGCTCGACCTCGGCGATCACGGCCTTCGGGATGCAAAGACCTCCGGCGACCCAGGGCGCGCTCACCAAGCGTATTTCCTCTCCCAGCGCAGCGGCGCGAAGTAGCGATCGCCTCGGTCGCAGGCCACGGTCACGACCGCGCCGCCGCGACCCTCGGCGTGCAGCCGCTCGGCGACCCTCAGGGCAGCGAAAATGTTGGCGCCGGAGGAGTGACCGACGAAGAGCCCCTCTTGCTCGGCCACGCGGTCCGCCATGTCCCAACCTTCATCCGTCGACACGGGCATGATCTCGTCGGGCACGCTCGCGTCGTAGATCTCCGGCACGAGGCTGGAGGCCAGGTGCTTCATGCCCTCGAGCCCGTGCAACGCTTCGCTGGGCTCGACGGCAACGCAACGGATCGCGCGCGCGTTTTCGTGCAGGCGCCGCGTGGTGCCCATCATGGTTCCGGTGGTGCCGAGCCCCGTCACGAAGTGCGTGATGCGATCGCCGAGGGCGTCCAGAATTTCCGGCCCCGTGCCGTGATAGTGAGCGAGCGGGTTCGACGGGTTCGCGTACTGGTCGGCGTAGAAGTACTTCTCCGGAGCCTCTGCCACCAGGCGCCGCACGTGCTGGATCGCGCCGTCGGATCCCTCGAGGGGGCTGGAGAAGATCAGCTCCGCACCGTAGGCCTGAGTGATGTCCTTGCGCGCCTTGCTGACGTTGCCGGGCATCACCAGCTGCACTCGGAAATCCATGGCGGCGCCCACCATGCTGTAGGCCACGCCGGTGTTGCCGCTGGTGGCGTCGATTAGGATCTTGTCGGGAGTCAATCGACCATCGGCGATGGCGTCGGTGACGATGCGCAGGGCGGGGCGGTCCTTCACCGAGCCGCCTGGGTTCATGTATTCGAGCTTGACGTAGACCTCGACGCTCGGCGCGGCTTCGGCGACGCGTCGTAGTCGGACCAGCGGGGTGCCCCCAACGGCCCCGATCACGCTCGGCAAGAGCCGTGCGCGCCTCAGCGTCGCCGTCATCGGGGCTCCAGCTCGAGCGCACGCCGGACCTTGGTCAGCGCGCGCCAAGCGCCAGCCGCCACCCGGCGGGACGCTGCGAAGCGAAACGCGGACTCGTGGCGGAAGGGCTCGGGGTCCCTCCCCGGAGTGAGGGTGAGACGGACGACGCCCGCTCGATGCAGGTACTCGGCCTCGACAATGGCGCCGTCGGAGCCCCGCACCTCGACCTCGGCGTCGCGGATCCTCGCCTGACCGGCTGGGCCGATCTCGGGCAAGCGCGTCTGTCGGTCGAGGGTGCGTTCGGGCATGACCTCAGCCGCCGGCGATGGCTGGCACGATGCTGAGCTCCTGGCCGTCCGTCAACGCCGTGTCCAAGCCGTCCAAGAACCGAATGTCCTCTTCACCGACGTAGATGTTCACGAAGCGGCGAACGCCCTTGTCGTCGAGGAGGCGGTCCTTCATGCCCGGATGCGCCTTCTCGAGACCATCGACGATCTCGCGCACCGTCGTTCCGGCGATCTTGACTGCGTCCTCGCCGCTCGTCAGCGTGCGCAAGGGGGTGGGAATGCGAACCGTGACCTCCATGGTGTTCTCCTCTCAATCGGTACAGAGCCCAGATACGTAGCGGGTTTCGATCAAATCCGCGATCAGTCGCTGTCCACACAAGGGACAATCCGGCCGCGCGGGGACGGAAGTGGCGCGCAGGCGGTCGCGTTTGCCGTCGTAGCTGGTGATGCTGCCGGCGGCGCTCTCGTCGCCCACCAGGAAGCGCAGCGCCAGATCCGCCATCAGCGCCCCGACGAAGCCCACGACGGGGCCCATCACGCCGGCCTCGGAGCAACCAAGCTGCGCCCCGGCGGGCACGTCTTCGAACAGACAGCGGTAACAGGGCGCCCCACCGGGAGGGACCAACCACGCCGTGCCCTGCCAGCGGATGGCCGCTCCGTGCACCACCGCGCGGCGTTCCAGGAAGCTGGCGTCGGCCGCCAGGAACTTGGTCGCGAAATTGTCCGAGCCTTCCACCACCACGTCGACGGAGCGCACGAGCTCGCGAGCGGTGTCCGGCAGCAGGCGCCCGCGGTAGAGTTCGACGCCGCGATCCGTCGCGCCCCGCCCGAGCAGGGTTTCGCGGGCGGCGTCGAGCTTCGAGCGTCCGACGTCCCGCTCGTCGAAAAGGATCTGACGGTGCAAGTTGGCTGCCTCGACCAGGTCGTCGTCGGCGAGCACCACGCGGCCCACGCCCGCGCGCACCAGCGCGAGCGCAGCCGGGCAACCGAGGCCGCCGACCCCGACGATCAACGCGCTCTTGTCGGCGAGCAAGCTGGAGTCAGTCCTGAAAGTACTCATCGAGGCTGAAGTAGCGTTCTCCGGTGTCGCACAGCACGGTCACCACGTTGGTTCCAGGCCCGAGCTCCCGGGCGAGGTCCAGAGCCACAGCGACGTTTGCGCCGGCGCTGATCCCGACCAGCAAGCCCTCTCGCCGGCCCAGCTCGCGCTTCGCCCGGTGGGCCCGTTCGTCGGTCACGGTGCGCACCTCGTGGGGCACCGCAGGGTCGTAGTTTTTTGGCACGAATCCCGCCGCAATGCCCTGGATCTTGCTCGGGCCGCGCTCGCCCCGGGAGAGGGTCGCCGAAGACTCGGGCTCGACCGCGATCACCCGGCACTCGGGGAAATGTTCGCGCAGCGCCCGGCCGACGCCGCTCACGGTCCCGCCGGTGCCCACCGCCGCCACGAAGCCGTGGACCGCTTCGCTGCCGAGCGCGTGCACGATCTCGCGGAAGGTCGTGGCGTAGTGCGCTTCGGGGTTGGCCTCGTTCTCGAACTGTTGGGGCAGGAAGGCGCCCGGGATCTCGGAGCAGAGTTGTCGGGCCTTGGCGATGGCACCGTCCATCTGCTCGGCCTCGGGCGTGAGCACGACCTCCGCGCCGAGCGCGGAAAGGAGCTGCCGACGCTCGAGGCTCATGCTCTCCGGCATGGTCAGGATGCAACGGTAGCCGCGTTGGCGGGCCACCAGCGCGAGCCCGATGCCGGTGTTGCCGCTCGTGGGCTCGATCACGGTGCCGCCCGCGGCGAGGCGACCCTCGCGCTCCGCGCGATCGATCATCGCGAGACAGATTCGGTCCTTCACGGAGCCACCCGGGTTGATGTGTTCCATCTTGCCGAGCACGCGGCCCCGAGGGGCGTCGCGACCGAGCTTGCGGATCTCGACCAGCGGAGTGTCCCCGATCAGCTCGAGCACACCGCCGTACACCGACGGATGCGCGGGCAGGGAGGGCAACGGCTCAGATGACATAGGAGTAGCGTTGCCCCCGGGGCCGGTGGATGCCGAGTTCCTCCGCGCGACCGCAGAGATCCGCGATGGTCATGGCGTCGAAGCATGCCTCGATGCGCAGGGAGAGCTCCCGAAAGGCGGCGTCGGTGACGGTGCGGCCGTCGGCGCCGGTCTTGCCGCGTCGCGCGCCGGGTTCAGTTCGCTCGGTGAGCAGGATGGGGCCCTCGATGGCCCGAACCACGTCGCCGATTCTGATGTCGACCGCGCGCCGGGCCAGGCTGTACCCGCCCTGGGGCCCGCGCTTGCTGCCGACGATGTTGGCGCGCTTGAGATCCTGGAAGATCTGCTCCAGGAAGCGCGGAGGAATGCCCTCGCGCTCCGCGATGTCCTTGACCTGGGTGGGCCGGCCGTCGTTGTAGAATGCGATGTCGAACAGCGCCCGGACGGCGTATCGCCCCTTGTTCGACAGCTTCACGCCCCACTTTGTGCATTCACGCATCGGAGTTGTCAAGAACCCATGTGCGACACCCTCGTAGCGACGCCGGAGGTCACCCGCGACCGCCGGATGCTCTTCGCCAAGAACAGCGATCGAGAGCCGGGTGAGGCCCAGGCGGTCGAGCTCGTCGCGGCGCGGTCCGAAGCAGTCACCCGCTGCACGGCCATCGACCTGCCTGGCCCGTCGCGCACACGAAGCGCGCTGCTCTGCCGCCCCTATTGGATGTGGGGCGCGGAAATGGGAGTGAACGACGCCGGCGTGGCCATCGGCAACGAGGCGGTGTTCACCCGCGCGCCGCACGCCGACGCTGGCCTGACCGGAATGGACCTGGTGCGGCTCGGCCTCGAGCGCGCGACGTCGGCACCCGCTGCGGTGCGTGTCATCGGCGAGCTGCTCGAGACCCACGGTCAAGGCGGCAACGCCGGGCACCGCGCGTCGTTCCGCTACCACAACAGCTTCTTGATCGCGGACGGCTCCGAGGCGTGGGTGCTCGAGACCGCCGCGCGGGCGTGGGTCGCCAAGCAAGTGCATGGCGTGCGTGCGATTTCCAATGGGCTCACGCTGCGCGACGATTGGGATCTGTCGAGCGAAGGGCTCAGGGCGCGAGCGCGGGACTATGGGCTTCGGCCTGGCCGAGATCGCCTGGATTTCTCCGGCACTTTCGGGGATCCCGTGATCACCGCCGCCGCCTCCGCCGCGCGACGGCGGAGTTGCACCGAGCGGTTCCTCGATCGAAGTCGTGGCCGCATCTCAGCGCTGACCGCCATCAGCGCGCTCCGGCAACACGGCTCGCCCGATCGACCCAGACGCGCGCTCTCGGGCCTCTTTCAGACGGTCTGCGCCCACGCGGGACCGCTGCCGACTCGCGCACACGGGCAGACCACCGGTTCACTGGTTGCAGAACTGAACGGCGAGGACTCAGCGTGCTTCGTCACGGCGACAGCGGCGCCCTGTCTCTCGCTGTTCAAACCCGTGAAGGTCGGCGGCGAGTTGCCCGACCTTGGTGCGCCGACGGGGCGCTACGATCCGCGCGCGCTCTGGTGGCGCCACGAACGTTTGCATCGACTCGCGCTGGTCGATCTCGACGCGGCCCTCGGGTTGATCGCGGCCGAGCGCGACGACTTCGAGCGCAGCTTCGGCAGGGCGCACGCCCCCGAGGCCTTCGCGCAGGCCGACGAGCTGGAGGCTCGCTGGGAGGCGGCCCTGCGCGCTCGCTCCCGGCGCGCGCGCCTGTCGCGGTACTGGCGGCGCCTCGACGAGGCGTCGGGGCTCGACGCATTCCTGGCTGACTGAAACATTCCAGGCTGGGCGGCGGGCGTGATGGGCGCACGTGCACTTGGCGCTGGCCAAGCGCCCGGTACATGCTCCAATGCCGGCAGCCGGAGCCAAAATGGTGCGCATTCTTTCGCTTTCATTGCTCGTCGCCGCTGGACTCTTCGCCCTTTCGTGCGGCTCGTCCGACCAAAGCGCGGCAGATCCGAACTGTTCGAACAACTCGTGCAGCGCCTGCGCCGGTTGCTACGACCTCTGCGTCTGCGCCACCGGGAACATCCAGCAGTGCTTTCCCGCCTGCGGCATCTCGAACACGGGCGGCACGTCGGGCGGCGGCGGCGCACCGAGCGGCGGCGCACCGAGCGGCGGCGGTGCACCGAGCGGCGGCACCGGCGGCACGCTGCCCTCCGGCGGCTTGGCCAAGGGGCTCGCCATCAGCGGCATCGATCTTTACCAAGGGGTCAAGCTGCCGCTGATGAAGGACTGGGGCGAACCACCGCGCAACGCTCCGGTGGTCGTGGATCGCGAGGGCGTGGTGCGCGTGTTCGTCACGCCCGAGGCCGGTTACCAAGGCCGCGAGATCGTCGCCCGGCTCGAACTCGCCGGCGGCACCACGGCGAGCTTCGATGGCAAGGCTTTCATCGGCGGGCCTTCCAACGAGGCCGACACCAACTCGACCATCCAGGTCTCGATCCCACCCGGATCGATCAAAGCTGGCTCGACCTACACGCTGAGCTTGCTCGAGGCGTCGGCCGGCGGAAATTTCACGGGTTCGACCGACAAGGCGAAGTTCGGCGCGGTCAACCTGGGCGCGCAGAGCTCGGGCACGTTCACCGTCATGCTGGTGCCGATGGTCACCGCTGGCATCACTCCAAAGTCCGGACCGGCCGAGGTCCAAATCTATCGCGACGCGCTGTTCAAGATGTATCCCGTCGGCGAGATCAAGGTCGAAGTGCGCGCGCCCGCGACCTATCCGGGATCGGTGCCGCAGCGCACGGGCTCGGGCTGGAGTCAGGCCCTCAGCTGGTTGATGCAGCTCCGCTCCGCGGACAAGCCACCGGCGCAGACCTACTACTACGGGCTGATCACGCCCGGGCAGTCGTTCATGGGGTGGTGTCAGGGCGCGTGCGTGGCGGGGCTCTCGACCACGCCACAGGCCAACGACCCCACGGGACGAGCTGGCATGGGCCTCGGGTACTTCCCGAACGATGGCAACCCGGGCTCGCCGGACACGATGAACCACGAGGTCGGGCACACCTTGGGCTTGCTGCACGCGCCCTGCGGCCAGGGCGGAGCGATGCCTCAGAACATCGACCCGGCGTATCCCTACGCCGGCGCCAGCATCGGCACTCCCGGCTGGAACGTCCTCACCAAGACCTTCCTCGATCCGGCTAAATACAAGGACATCATGGCCTACTGCGATCCGAACTGGGTCGCCGACTGGACCTTCAACAAGATGTTCAAGCGCATCTCGTACGTGAACGGCGCCGGTGCGCTGATGGTCTCCAAGGACGCGATGCGCGCTCCGGGCAAGTTCCGCACGGCCATCTTGGGCGGCGACGGCACGCTGGAGTGGGGCTCGGACATCGACTCACCCTGGCCGGTGCTCTCGGCCGAGCGCACGGTGGAGATCCTCGACGCTTCAGGCTCGGTGATCGGCACCGTCAAGAGCTTTGCGACCTCCGTCGGGCACGACAGCGAGACCCAGTTCCTGCTGATGCGCGACGGCGTAGCCTGGCCCGCGGGCGCCACGTCGATCAGGCCCGTGGGCTCGTCGCTCACCCTCGCGCTCTAGGTCGTTCGTCGGCTCTCGCCCGCGGGTTTCGTGATCGGCGGCCTGACGGGCTGCGCTGGCGGCGCCGCCGTGCTCACCGCTCCGCTCTTCCTCTCCGCGGGCCTGGTGGGTGAGGCTTTTTCCGGGACCATCGCGGCTTCTGGGGTCGCCATGCATTTGGGGCGCATCGCAGGCTACGGCGCGGGCGGGCTGCTGACCCGGGAGCTCTGGCTGTGGGCTGCGCTACTCGCCTTGGCGGTCACGGTGGGCAACACGCTCGGGAGGCGCCTACGCCACCTGTCCGAACGACTGCCGTCGGGGCTGATCGAGCACGTCGTCCTGGTGATCTGTACCGCCCTCGCCCTCACGGGCCTGGGTCGTTCGTGAGCCGCATGCGTGCTAGATTCCGCTGGAAGATGCTGCGAACCCTGCTCCCGTCGCTCCTGTTCGGCGCACTCGCCTGTGGGCCGCGGCACGTCGAGCCCGAGGACCAGCCCGTGACCTGCGATCCCGATCTGGCCGCACCCTCCGCGGCGCCCGCGCTCGAGGTCCTGCGCATCGCGTCGACCGGCGACTACGTGCCACTCGTCGCCAACGACGCGCTCCATCGGCAGTACGGCACCCAGGGCGGGTCGCATTTTTACGTGTACGCCCGCGTCTACTCCGGCGACTCGAGCTTGTGGGCGATCGAAGCGGCTCTGACCGCCAACGACGCCAGCGTGCTCGCCTCGGGACACGAGGAGTTCGAGGGCTGCGAAGCCCAGTGGATTCGCCCGCGAGAGATCACCGTCTTCATCGACGGCGGCGGCGACCTCGCTGGAACGCTCTCGGTGAAAGCAAAGTCCCAGCAAGGTGCGCCGCTGATCTTCGAAGCGCCCGTCAGCGTCGGTGGCTCCTGACTACGAGGTAGCTGGAGCGGGAACCAGCTCCTCGGCCTCCGGCTCCGACGCCAAGCGCTGACGCGACGCTTCCGCCGCCCGGCGCCAGCTCCCGCGCTCCAAGCGCCACCAGAAGAGCAGCGCGCTGGCGACGATCTCGGCACTCAGGCCCAACCATCCGCCAAGAGCGCCGAGGCCGAGCTTCACGCCGAGCCACCACGCGAGGGGTGGCGTGGCGACCCACGCCGTGAGCACGGCGACCACCGCGGGAATGCGCACGTCACCGGTACCGCGCAGCGCGCAGCGCGCGATGGCGTTGGCCCCGTCGAAGATCTGGAAGGCCGCCGCTACCCAGAGCAATTTGACGGCCATCTCGCGCACGGCGCGATCTCCGGTGAAGGCGCCGGCCAGGACCTCCGCGAACACGACGAAGGCGAGGGCACACGCTCCCGTATACGCGGTCGCGAGCCCGAGGGCGCGCCGCGCGACGCGCGGGACCTGGCCATCTTGCCCCGCTCCGACCGCCTGGCCGATCATCACGCTGGCGGCCTCACCGACGGCGAGCGCCGGCAAGAACGAGAGGTGAGTCAGCTGGAGCACGATCTGGTGCGCCGCGAGATCCACGGGGCTGATGCCGGCGAGCACCACTACCAGGACCGCGAAGGCGCCGACCTCGAGCAAGAACTGCAGCCCCAAGGGCACGCCAAGGCGCAAGAGCGCGACGACGTGACGGATCTTCACCCGCGCCCAGGCGAACCCGGGGTCCCGCGAAGCCCTCACCAGGAACGCTGCCTCGACCACATGGCTCAGAGCCGTGGCCGCGCCCGCGCCGCGCACTCCCAGGCCGAGCACGACGATGAACACCACATCGAGCGCGATGTTCGTCAGGTTCGCGGCCAAGGCGGACACCAGTGGCGAGCGCGACTCGCCGAGGCCGTAGCGCGCCTCTCGGAGCGCCACTGCTACGAGCACGAAGGGCGCGCCCAGGTTGCGCCACCACAGGTACTCGGCGGCGAGGGCGCCCGCCTCCGAGTTGGCTGAAAACCTGGGCAAAACGCCCGCAAGCCAGCGGCCCGCGGCGATGCCCGCCACGCCGAGCACGACCGCGAGCCCGACCGCTGCGGCGACATAGACGGCGAGGTCCCCGCGCCGCCCCGCACCCGTGGCCTGGCTGACCACGACCTTCACCGAACGCAGCAAGCCGAAGCCGAAGACGATCAGGCCAAAGGCAGCGACGCCACCGAGCCCCACACCAGCCAGTGCGTTCGCCCCGAGCCGGCCGACGAAGAGCGTGCTCACCAGGGTCATGACGCTGTACGACAGCATCGAGACCGCGATGGGCCACGCCAGGCGGACCAGCTCGGGGATGGGTTTGTGTTTCCAACGAAGCTTTTCGCGTTGCGATTCCGAGTTCATGACCAAGCTCTTTCCAAGTTCGAAGCAAAAAAAAAACCGCGGGGACCTTTCGGTGCCCGCGGCAGGAAAACAGGGGTTTTGACGGTCTAAATCGTCAACACGCCTCCTGCCGCGGCAGTGATCTGAACGCAGTCGTCCGTGAAGGACGTGGCGGACAGCATCTTGTGACGCGGGTGGCGGTTCATGTCAGATGACCTCTCGACTCCGCTACTCAGTGTCACGAACGCGGGAGTCGGTCAAGTGCCGCCCGCGCTTCAGTCCGTCGGCGGCTTGCAGCGCACGCGCACGCGCGTCGGCGCCATGCACATCTTGTTGGGCGCGCAGGGGTGGACGACGATCATCCAACAGCTGCCGTCGGCTTCCCAGCGGTCGACCGCCCCGTCGTCGCTCGCTTCCCGCAACTCCGGCGCCGAGAGCGCTCGGGGGTAGAGCCCGACTTCGAGGCGTGCGCCGCGCTCGGCGTCGGTGGGCAACTTCAGCGCAGCAAAGGCTTGGCGCGCGCACTTCTTCAGGGAGTCGTCCGACGCCCCTTCGATCTCGACGCTGCCCGCAGGCAGCTTGAGCACGGCGGTGAGCCGAGCGGTGGCCTGCGCTTCGCGCCGCAGCCACTCAGCGTAGCAGACGTGCAGCGCCGGCAGCGCCCCGAGCAAACGCGTCGCGAGCGGCGGCGTGAGCGCGTTGCCAACGTCGTGGGCCCCGAGCACCCGGAGCAGCGGACCTTCCAGATCGCCGGCGCGCGTCCAGCCGCTGTCGCTGGCGACCAGCTTGGGCTTCTCGGGCTCCGGCGGTGGCGCGACGTAGCGGCTCTTCGCGGCCGGGGGAGCGCAGGCCATCCAGGCATCCGCTCGCTCGAAGGCCTTGGCGAGCCAGGGGCGAGGCAGGGTGTCGAGCGGTTCTTCGAAGCGCAGGCCGGCGAGGCTCTTGGCGTCGAGACCCGGAAAGGACGCGAGCACGCGGGCGTGGCCCCGAAGCGCGGCGATGCGCATGAAGGTGAAGGCCCGGACGTAGTCGTTCTCGTCGGCGGCCTCGGGCGCGTGATCGGTGAAGGAAAAGCCGAACACCACGCTGCCGAAGCGATGCTGTCCTTCGAGGCTCCCGTGCTGAGCGGCCTCTTCCAAATCTCGAACGCCGCCCTCGAAGACCTCGGTCCTCGGGTGCTCCTCATGCCGCAGATGCTCCAGAAAGGCCTGGGCACGTTCGAAGGCCGCGGCGCCCCGGGCGAGGTCGATGGCCTCGCACTTCGGGGCCGCGGGGGGCGACTCAGATGCGATCGCGGGCGTCCGCGGCGGCGGGGTCGCGCAGCCGAGTCCGGGCACCAGCGCCGCGGCGAGCAGACAGCGAGCGACCATCATGCGAGCTTGCCGCGCGCCGCCCTACTTGTAGAGCGCGTCAAGGGCGCCTTCGTACTTCTGCAGCACGTTGCGGCGCTTGAGCTTGAGGGTGGGCGTCAGCATGCCGTTGTCGGTGGTGAAGTCCTCGCTGGTGAGCACGAACTTCTCCGGCCGCTCGAAGCCCTTGAAGGACTTGCCGTACTTCTTGAGCTCTTCCTGGATCAGCTGCTTCACGTCGTCGCTCTTGGTGACGTCGCCGAGGGACTTGCCCGTCTCGGTTGCCCATTTCTCGAGCGACGCTGGATCCGGAACGACCAGCGCGACGTTGAAGGGCTTGTTGGCGCCGTAGATCATCACGTTGGCGATGAAGGGCGAGAGCTTGAGCTCCTCCTCGAGCGGCGAGGGCACGACGTACTTGCCGTTCTCGAGCTTGTACTGCTCCTTGATGCGGCCCGTGATGTAGAGGTAGCCGTCCTCGTCGACGTAGCCCATGTCGCCGGTGCGGAAGCTGCCGTCGTCCATCATCACCGCGGCGTTTTCTTCCGGGCGGTTGTGGTAGCCCTGCATGACGTTGGGGCCGTTGATCAGGATCTCGCCGTGCTTGGCGTCGTCCGGTCACGGCGTTGTCGATGGTGATGGTCACGCCGGGGATCGGCTTGCCGACGCTGCCGATCTTGCGGTTGCCCGGGAAGTTCGCGGTCGCGATCGGGCTCGTCTCGGTCAGGCCGTAGCCCTCGTAGACCTTGATGCCGAGCGCGTCGATGAACTCGGCGACCTCGTTCGAGAGCGCCGCGCTGCCGCTGACGGCGTACTTCAGGCGCCCGCCGAACTTCTGGCGGATCTTGGAGAAGATGATGCTGTCGGCGACAGAAATTCCCATTCCGGCCCACACGCCCACGTCTTCGCCGCGACCACGCTTCGTGCGGTTCTTGACCGCATTTCGGAACAGGCTCTGGATGAAGCCGGGCTTCTCCGTCATCTGCTTGTTCACGCCGTCGTAGATGCGATTGAAGATGCGCGGCACCGCGAACAGGATCGTGGGCTGCACCTCGGACAGGTTCCCGACCAAGTTCTCGACGACGTCGTTGATGCCGAGCGAACAGCCCATGCTGAGCATGGCGTTGCAGCTCGCAGGTCTGTCCGAAGGAGTGAGCCCAGGGCAAGAACGACAGCGAGCGGTCGCTGGTCTCGAAGGGGAAGATGGCGTGGATGGCGTTGATGTTGCTGCAGATGTTGCCGTGGCTGAGGATCACGCCCTTGGGATTGCCCGTGGTGCCCGAGGTGTAGATGAAGCCCGCGGTGTCTCCGTCCTTGGGGTGGACGGCCGCTTTCGGGCTCGCCGCGCCCTTCTTCAGCAGAGCCGCGTAGGAGTGATCGTCGCTCTCCGGCTCTTCCAGACCGATCACGTGCTCGAGGGACGGGACCTGGTCCTTGAGGCCTTGCAGCTTCTTGTAGATGTCCGGCGTGGCGCCGATGGCGACCTTCGCGCCGCAGTCGTCCAAGATGAAGCGCCACTCGTCGGCCTTCTGGGCCTCGTACATGGGGACGAAAGCTGCGCCGAGGCCGTAGGTCGCGTAGGCGGCGACCGCCCACTCGACGCGGTTGTTGGCGATCATGCCGACCTTGTCGCCGGCGCCGACGCCCAGGCTCGCCAGTCCGCCGCGGAAGTCGCTGACGAGCTGCTCGAACTCGCCGTAGGTGTTCCACTTCCACGCGCCGTCGGTCTTGGTCCCGAAGAGCTCGCGGTCCTTGAACTTCTTGCAGCTCTTCTCACACAGATCGACCAGGTTCTCGAATTGTTGCGGCATCGTCGTTAATCCCCTGAGTTCGGCAGCCTCGGGCACCAGCGTGCTCGCTCGCCCGGAAATCGGCGCGGAACATAGGGAAGGGCGTGGGGCGGGTCAATGACGACCGGAATCAGCGGTGTCATGCTGCGAAAACCATGCACGCTCCGCGCCTCGGCCTCGTACTCGGATTCGTCGGCGGCTGCGCTCGCCCAGCCGCGCCGCCTCCCCAGCCGCCGGAGCCGGAGCCGATCCCGGTGGTCGAGGCCGATCCGAACGAACCGCCGCTGACCATCGTCCAGCCGACCTCGCCGCCCGAGAGCGATGCCCCTCCCGCAACCACCGCGCCGGAGATCGCGGGCCCGCCAGCCTGCGGTTTTCCGAACGGGTTGCCGGAGGCTCGTAGCGCGGGCGGGCTCACCGTTCCGTCGGTGCCCGCCCGGCGCCGCTACGAGTTCACCGGGCGACTCCGCAGTCACACCGACGGCGCCCTCGGCGCCAAATCGACGCGGGTCTGGGTCGGGCCCCCGGTGCCCGCGTTCGTGCCGCTGGCGAGCGGCACCAAGGAGCTGTTCGTGCTCGACCCCGCGCCGGGCGGATACTTCGCGCTGTACCGCGATCCTTACGATGCATCGAGCTGCACGCTGGGCGGCTCCAAGAACTGCGAGAGCGAGGTTGCTGCCTTCGACTGCTCGGGCAAGACCTCGTTCCGCATCGCGATCACGCCGTTCTTGTCGAGCAAGAACCACCTCGAGATCCAAGACGTGCGCTTCTCGCGGGACGTCGTCTATTTCAACGAGGCGTGCCAGAGCTATTCGAATCAGGCCAAGGGCAAGTGCTCGTCCTTGGTCGCCTTCGATCCCTACGCCCGCAAGGTGCTCTGGCGCACGTCGCCCCTGGTTTCCAACAACCGCTTCAAGATTTACGACAAGTACATCGTGACGGGCTACGGCTTCACTGCGGAGCCGGATTTCCTGTTTGTCGTGCGGCGCAGCGATGGCAAGGTGATGCAAAAGGTCGGCATCCCCTCGGCGCACGAGGATTCTGATCGAGGGTCCCGGCTCAGTCCTGGCGCAGCTCGAGCAGGGCCGCGGGCTGTTGTTTTCACTCGAGGGCTTCGACGGTCCCGGCCCGAAACTGGTGCTTCAAGGCATGAGCGAGAAGATCCGGCAGCCCTGACGGGATCCCAGCTGCGCCTGCCTGAACGCGCTCAGCGAGCCAGCCTGTTCACAGTGCCGGCCTTCGCGTCCGTCCAGAATACGGACGCTGCGTCGAGCGCGACTCCACTCGGGCTGGCGCCCCCGGCGTAGGTCTTCGTCGTTGCGCCGGCGTGGTCCCGTCCGAGGACCCAACCGTCGTTGGCACCGGTTCCTTCGCCGATCACCGCGATGCCGGTGGCGTCAGCCTCGAGATCCGTCGCGCCCGAGAGCCCAGCCACGAACGAGCTCGATGAGCCTCCATCGACGTAGCTGATGATCTCGGTCGCCTTCAAGGCGTAGACGTATCCGCCGCCCCGAGCCACGCGCATCCAGCCCGGGCCATAGCTGATGTCGCCGGAACTATCGCCCCAAGCCCAGGCGAAGTCGCCCTTTGCCACGTAGACCTTACTTGGCCCGGCTGCGAGGCCCGAGATGTCGACCGGAGCAGGAAACTTAGCGACCACAGTACCCGCCGACCCGGTCTTCGGCAGAGCGAGGATGCTGTGAGTGGTGCTGCAGGTGAAGAAGACCGACGTCGCGTTCTGCGCGAGGGCGCCCCATTGATAGTGTTGGGCGCAGTCGAGCGCGGTGACCAGCGCCTGCTCAGCGCCGGTGTTTCGGTCGTAGCGGAGGAGCGCTCGGGCCGGGTCGTTGGTACCGACGTAGATCGCGTCGTTGTCAGCGTCGATCAGGACGTCCCCGACGAGCGCAGAGGTCAGCGTTGCCCACGGAGTGCTTTCTGCCGCGCTGCCGTCTTTGGGGGCGCGGTGCAATACGCTCTGACCCGATCCCGACCTCACGACGAAGTAGACGTTCGTTTCGTCGACGGCGGGGTTTTGCGCTTTTGCCGGCGCGCAATCGTACAGAGCCGGCGCCGCCGAGCTCTTCTTGCAAGGCGTCGCGCTGACACCGCCGCTGCCTCCGCCTCCGCCAGTGCCCGTGCCGCCCAGTCCCGCAGCGCCACCAGTGGCAGAGCCGCCCGCTCCCGCGGCGCCTCCGCCTCCGCCCGCGCCCGCGGCGCCTCCGCCGCCGCCCGCGCCCGCGGCGCCTCCGCCGCCCGCCGCCGACGGGTTGGTCGAGCTGGACGAGCAGGCAGCAAGCAGCACGCAGCCAAGCCAAGCCAAGGATGATCGCATAGGCCTCTAGTATCCGACGATGGACATCGCCGGTCGGAAATCGGGAGCAGGCACAACCCCACACCCGGCTTTGTCCCGGACAAGCGAGGGTTCGATTCGTGGGAAATGGGGCTTGTACTCGCCTCCCGAAACGGCAGGCTCTCCGCATGTCCCGCGCCCCCGACAAGCTGCACTACATCCGGATCCCCAACGCCCACGGCGGACGCGCCGAGATGGTGCGCATGGTCTACGTGCTGGCGGAGGCGCCCTACGTCGATGTGTTCGCTCCGATGGCCGAAGCCCGCGCCGCGGTGGAAGGCAAGAACCCCTTCAAGCAGTTCCCCTTCGTCGAGACGCCGAGCGGCGAGATCATCTACCAGACCCTCGCCATCATGCATCACGCGGCGCACGGCACCTCGGCCTGGCCTTCCGATCCGTCTACGCTGACCCGCGCGCTCTCGGTCGCCATGGGCGGCTACGATCTGTACCAAGCCTTCGGGGGTTTCAGCGCCGACGACGTCGCGGCCAAGAAGAAGTTCGAGGAGCGGCGGATGCCGCAGTACTTCGGCGCCATCGACGACGTCTACGCGACCCGCAGCTTCGCCGCTGGCGACAGCCCCTGTTTCGCAGACGCCATCGTGCGTGAATCCGTTTCGTGGTGCGTGCGTCGGAACGACGCGTCGAAAGCCCAACTCAGCGACCGCCCGGCGCTGGGGCGCTTCCTCGAACGATTCGACGCGGTGCCGGTCATCGCCCAGTTCCTCGAGCGACAAGCCGCCGCCCGCGCCGCCGACAACTCTGTCTGACCGGCCTGCCGCGCGCCTCCCACGCCACGAAGAGGCGCAGCGCACGCAGAGGGCGCAGGGATCTTCTGTCTCTGAAGATCTGTCGAAAAATGAGGCTCTCCTGACATGTTCGTGGGCGTCTGAAGCCAGTCTTGCTCGGTAGTCGGGCTGGACGGGCGCAAGAAGCGAAGCGTTCACGATCACTTACGACTGCGGCGACGGCAATCGTCCCGCACGCATCGAGGAAGCCGCGCATGCGCGTGATGTGGACGAGCGCAGGCAGGAGCCGGAGACCTTCGCTTCACGTGCGCGCCGCCACACCCACGACGCTGCCGCTGCCAAGCCCACCGACGGCAATCCGTGCACGACCCTGGGAAGTACCCCCTTTGTGTGGGGGGTGTGCAAGCACCGTGGTTCTGGCGCACGCTTCAGCCGGCTGCGAATCGAAAAAGAACGCTTCTCGTACGATTTCGGTGGACAGGTTTCTGAACGCACGACGTGCGGGGATGACGCGTCGTGCGAAACTTGCCGCGTGCGAGCGCGAGGACGATCCACGACGGCGCTCTGGCTCCCGGATGACTTTCGACGCGTCGAGCTGCGCGTTCGTTGCTCTCGGTGGCCGCGGCGAGGCCGAAAATCCTCGTGGTACGCCGGAGACATGTTCGCGCTCGACTCTCTCGACAACCAGGCTCTCCTCGCGCGTTTGCCCAGCCTTCGGGCTCTCGAACGCGAAGCCACCGCCGAGCTCATCGCGTACCTCTGCGAGCTCGACCGCCGCCGCTTGTACACAGCGGCGGCGTGCTCATCGCTCTCCTCGTATTGCACCGAGCGGCTCGGCTACTCCGAGAACGAGGCCCAGGTGCGGGTCGGCGTGGCCCGGCTCTGCCAGCGCCTGCCCCAGGCCCTGGACGAGCTCCGGAGCGGGCGAATCCACCTGACCGGCCTGTTCCTTTTGTCGGGGCGGCTGACCTTGGAGAACGCCGATGCCCTGCTCGCCGAAGCTCGGGGCAAGTCTCGGCGTGACCTCGAGTGTTTGCTGGCCCGCTCATTTCCTCGGTCGGACGTTCTGCCGAGCGTGACGCCCTTGCCCGGCTGTCCAGCGATCATGCTCGAGCATGGTCCTTCCACCGCGGCGCCCGGCGCGTGCACGGAGCCCGCGCCCGCGCCGGCTCCGAAGCCCCGAGTGCAGCCGCTCTCCGCGTCCAGCTACCGGGTCGAATTCACCGCCAGCGCCGCGCTCCACGACAAGCTCGTGAAGGCCCAGAACCTCCTGGGCCACGCCATCCCCAGCGGGGATCTCGCCGCGCTGTTCGAGCGCGCCATCGAGGCGTTGCTCGAGGCCGAGACGAAGCGCCGCTTCGGCGCGGGCAAGCCGCGCAAGCGACGCGCGATCGAGCCAGGCTCGCGGCATGTCCCCGTGGAGGTCGCCCGCGTCGTCTGGAAGCGGGATGGCGGGCAGTGCACCTACCTCGACAGCGAGGGCCGGCGCTGCTCGGAGCGGCGCTTCGTCACCGTCGAGCACATCGAGCCGCACGCGCTCGGCGGTCCGGCCACCGTGGAGAACCTCTCTCTCCTGTGTTCATCGCACAATGCTTTGCGCGCACGAGAGGTCTTCGGCGAAGATCAGATCCGGAAGAAGATCGCTGAAGCGACCGAGAAGACGCCAGGTCCGGATATGCCGCCCGAGTGGGACGAGAGCTCAGAGAAGATCCAGTCCGCGCTGGTACGGCTCGGCTTTCGCACGGCGAAGGCTCGCCGCGCGGTCGAGCAAGCGCGCGCTCGAGGCGTCGAGCCCGGGCTCGAGCCGCTCCTCAGGGCGGCGCTCGCCGAGCTCACCCCCACCGTGTCGCCTGCGCGATACTGAGGGAGCGCCGGCGTCCCCGGAGCCCCTGGTGCAGGCGAAGACCCGACTCGCCGGCGCGGCCTCCCCGACGGTGGCTACTCCCCGCATCCACGAAGATGTGAGGAGACCCAAGAATGAAAGTCTCCGGAAATAGAAATCGGCTGGCTCCTGTGCCGTAGGCATGAACGACGAGCGCGGTGGCAAGCCACGAGTCAAAGAGCCGCAGCGGAGCCAGTGCGTGGTCCGATTCGAGCTGCCGGAGGAGGCGCTTGCGCCGACGCACCCGGCGCGCGTGCTTTGGAACGTGGTGGGCACGCTGGACCTCGGCGCGTTTCTCGACGGTGTGAAGGCGGTGGAGGGCACAGTCGGGCGCAAGACGCTGTCACCGCGAATGAAGCTGGTGCTCTGGCTGTACGCCATTTCGCAGGCCGTCGGCGGCGCGCCTGAGATCGAGCGCCTGACCGGCAGCGACGATGCGTATCGCTGGATCATCGGGGACCTGAAGGTGAGCCATCACACGCTGTCGTCGTTTCGCGTCGACCACGGCGAGGCGCTCGACCAGTTGATGACCGACATCCTCGCGTCGCTGAGGCACAAGGGGCTCCTGTCGCTCGATCTGGTGGCGCAGGACGGCACGCGGATCACCAGAAGACCCATCACGGCATCACCCAGGTGCTCGTCCGCGGCGCGGCCAAGATCACTTGCGTGATCTTGCTCAACGCCATCTCTTCCAACCTCCTGCGGCACGCCCCAAAGCTGCTCGGCTGACGCAGCGTCGACGGCAGCCGACCTTCCACACGCCAGCCGCCTCGACACTCCCAACCACCACGACGACCTGAGCCGGTCTCCCGCACGGGCCGTGCCCCGCCGGCCGATGGATCACGTCGGCGACGCGCAGCGACCCGTACGAATGGCCGCCGCCGCAGTCGCTGCCATCCATCCATCACCCTTTGTTCGACAGATCTTGAGACCCAAAAAATCCCCGCGCTCTCCGCGTTCTCCGCGTCTCTGCCTCGGCGTGGTCGCGTCAGATCCGCTCGATCCAGATCGGCGCCGTCCACGCTGCGCGGTTGGCGTCGACCTCGAGCACCTCGACGTAGAAGAAGTGCTCGCCGGGCGCAGCGACGGCCAGATCGAGGTGCTGCCAGCCTGCGGAGAGATTGGTTTGCTCGCTCGCCAGCTCGACCTTGCCGCCCAAGGTGCCGTGGAAGACCCGGAGCTGGAAGGGGCCGGAATAGTCCGGATCGGCGAGCCACACGCGGGCGGCGACGCTGGCGCTGGGCGTCTGCGTCCGGCCGCCCATGGGCACGCGACCCGCCGCGTAGAAGCGCACCGACAGGTTCTGATCTTCGCTGGCGAAGACCTCGCGCTGTTCGATGGCGCCGACGAGCGCGGCCTCGCTCAAGCTCTCGGCCATGACCACGGTCCGGCTGCTGTGGCCGAGTCCCCAGTTGGCGTAGTGGTTGTCGTGGGAAGCGGTGGGCGCGATGCGAAAGCCACGGGTCAGGAAGAAGTCGAAGTCCGAGATCCGCGTGCGGCGCACGAGCGTGCCGGGGTTCTGCAGATCTTCGACCAGGCTCGGGTTGGTCGGGACCTCGCCCGCGAGATCGGTGCCGCGCCCGAGGGTCACTTCCATGGTTCGCACGTAGGGAGCCGCGCTCGCCCAGACCGTCGCCAGCGTCTTGTCCACGATGACGGGGTCGGGCAGGGACGTGCCCGCGATCCACGACGGACGCAGGTCCTTGAGGGGCGCGAAATCGTCGATGCCGTAGTCGTTGAACTTGTGCCCGCGCTCGCTCTGCTTCGCGATGTTGGTGAGGGCAACGCCAAAGACCATGTCCCAGCTGCCCTCGAGGCTGTCTTCGCTGGTGCGGAAGGTCTTGGGGTGGTTGAGCATCACCATGGGCCGGTCGCCGGCGGCCTCGCGCTCGGGCAGGTAGCCGCCGTAAAACAAGTCGAAGCGGCCACGCTCGGTCTTGGCGATGGTTCGGGAGCCGACCACGCCGACGTGGTTGCCCAGGCTGTTGGTGCTCCATTCCATGCCCGCCATCGCCACGAACTTGGGGCTGGTGCTGGCCTCGGCGGCCTGGACCAGGCTGGCAAATCCCGCCTCGGTCATGTTCGCGCCGTCGCTGCCGGCGCCGTCGTCGTGGCAGTGCGGCGAGAGGGTCTGGAAATCGAGCTGGCCCGCGTCTCGGGAGTATTCGAAGGCGTCGCGGGCCGCCGCGCCGACCTCGCTCGGGACGCTGACCGGCACGATCTGGCCGCTCGCGTCCTTCTTCTCGGCCTTGCCGTCGTCGAGGGCCACGCCGTTGTCTTGGGCGTGAAAGTGAGCGTGCAGGTTGCCGAAGTAGGCATGCGTCTCGTCGACGTGCTGCTGGGCCGCGTCGCGACCTTGATCCAATGAGGCTCCCGAGAGCGACCAGGTCCAGAGCCGATGATAGAGCTCGCGCATGCGCTCCATCACCCTGGGGTGGTCGATCACCATGTAGCTCTCGAAGTTGTTGAAGAACGCGCTGCCCGACCAGTTGCCCGAGCCGTCGACCATGAGTCGGCCGTCGATGATCACCAGCTTGTGGTGCAGGAGCTGGTAGGTCGCCGGGTTGACTTGCTTGTAGCGGATGCGTCCGCCGGCAGCGGCAAGCTCGTTCCAGGCGGCTCCCGTGTGCTCGGCCCGGTCGGTCGCGTTGACCAGCACTCGCACTTGCACCCCGCGCTTCGCGGCGTTGCGAAGCTCCTTCACCAAATCGGTGAAGGTCAGGTGGTGCATGATCACGTCGACGCTCTTCTTGGAGGCCTTGATGCGATCCTTCAGGAGCTTGATCGGCGCGGTCGACGGCGTGAACGCCACGCTGGGGTTCGAACAAGCTCCGGAGGCGGCGTGATCGCTGGCCCAGATCGCGGCAAAGTGGCAGGAAAAGCCTTGGATCAGCGGGTGGTCGGCGGCGCCGCGGACCAGGATGGCGTTCTCCTCGTTGATGGTGGTGCCGGTCGACGAGTAGTTGTTGCTGCCGGAGAGCAGCGTCTTGCCATCGACAAGTACGAACTTGGCGTGCAAGAGGCCTTTGCCCTCGGGGCCGCTGGGCTTGCCCGCGACGAAGCGCACGTCGACGCCCTGCTTCGCCAGGGCGGTCGCCTTGGAGTCGGGGTTGTTCTGAGCCGAGTCGATGGCGAGCCGGACCTTCACGCCGCGACCGTGGGCCCGGAGCAGCGCGTCGACGATCTCGGTCACGCTGAAGGTGAACTGCGAGACGTCCACCGAGACCTGCGCGCCGTCGATCAGATCGACGACCTTCTTCACCATCGGCGAACGTGGCTTGAGGACGGCCTTGTCCTGATCGGTGCAGACGTCGCAGTAGGGCTCGGTCAAGAGCAGCTCGATGTCGTCGCCGGCGCCGCCGCCCGGACCGATGCAGCCCTGCTTCGCGCTGCCTTTCCAGATCTTGCCCTCGGACTCCGGCGTGTCGCCGCAGGCTTCGGGATCGGGACCGCAGTCGGGATCCGGCGCCGCGCAGTAGCCATAGGGGTCGTCGCAGAAGCCGCTTTCGTCGTCGTACCAGCCGTTGATCGCGCAGGGATCCGGCGCGTCGGACTTGCCCTTGGGGTAAGCGGGAACGCAGCTCGCGCGGGCCGACGGCGCGTTGCAGGCGTCGCTGTCCGCCGGTGCGCTCTCGCTGCCGCAGCCCGGGAGCTGCAGGGTCGAGACCGAGAGAACCAGTGCCGCAAAGCCCTGCCACCAGCGGTGTCTCATGCGACAGAAGCCTACATGCTCTTACATAAGCCGACAAGCGCGACTTTCCGCGATATCTGAGGGGAATCAGGCCAAACGTCAGGCGCGGTGCTAGGTTCCGCCCGCCGTGCGGACCTTTGCCCTCGTCACCTTTGGCTGCCAAATGAACGAGCACGACTCGGCTCGGATGGCCGAGGTGCTGGTCGAAGCCGGCCTCCGGGAGACCGAGAGCCCCGAGGTCGCCGACGTGATCCTGGTCAACACCTGCAGTGTGCGCGAGAAGGCCGAGCAGAAGCTGCGCAGCGAGGTCGGGCGGCTGCTCCAACACAAGCGCGCTCGCCCCGGGGTCGTGCTCGGCGTGGCCGGCTGCGTCGCGCAGCAGGAGGGCGAGAAGCTGCTCCGACGGGTGCCCGAGCTGGATCTGGTGTTCGGGCCCGACAACATCCCGGAGCTGCCGGCCCTGTTGGCGGAGATCGACGCCGGCGGTCCCCCGCGTGTGCTCACGGTGCACGATCTGGAGCGGCCTCAGTTCTTGCGAGCGCGGGCCGAGCGCGGGACCACCGGGGCGACGGCTCAGGTCACGGTCATGAAGGGCTGCAACGAGCGCTGCTCGTTCTGCATCGTGCCTCACACGCGCGGGCCCGAGCGCTACCGACCGAGCGACGAGATCGTCGACGAGATCGCGCGCCTGGTCGCAGCGGGAGCGCTCGAGGTGATGCTGCTCGGGCAGACCGTGAACAGCTACCGGGATCCCTCCCGCGGCTTGGGGCCGGCGCCGGGCGCCGGCGAGGCGCCGTGGACCCACACTCACCCGACCACCGCGAGAGAAGACGAGAGCGAGTTCGCCTCGCTTCTGCGCCGCATCGCCCGAGAAGTGCCGTCACTGCGGCGCCTGCGCTACGCGAGCCCCCACCCGCGCCACCTGACCATGAGCCTGATCCGGGCTCATCAGGAGCTTCCGTTCATGGCGCGCCATGTGCACATGCCCGTGCAGAGCGGCAGCGACCGCGTGCTCCGACGCATGATTCGGCGCTACTCGGTGGCGGAGTACCGAGAACGCGTCGCAGCCCTCGCGGCGGCAGTGCCCGGCGTGACGCTGACGACGGACGTGATCGTGGGGTTCCCTGGCGAGACCAGCCAGGACTTCGAGGACACGCTGGCGATCGTGCGGGAGCTCTCCTTCGTCGGCCTGTTCGGCTTCAAGTACTCCGAGCGTCCCTTCACGCCCGCCCGACAGCTCGAAGACGACGTGCCGGAGGACGAGAAGAGCTCTCGGCTCGCGGAGCTCTTCGAACTGGGCGACGCGATCCGCTGCCGCCATCTGGAGTCGTTGGTCGGTTCGACCCAGCAGGTGATCGCGGTGGGCCGCGGCCGGACCGGCTACACCGGTCGGACCGAGGGCAGCGAGATCGTGCACTTCGGCTGCCAGGACGATCCGACGGGAGAGCTCGTCTCGCTGCGCATCGTGCGCGCCTTCAAGAACTCCCTCGAAGGCGAGTTGTTCGACCCGCGACGTGCCAAGGCCCTGAGCGCCGAGACGTCGAGTCCGGAAAAACGCCTGCTTCCCATGGTGATCTGATGGCTCTGGTTCGCGCATTCAAGACCCACGTGCCGCGCATCGCGGACAGCTGCTTTCTGGCCGATACCGCGGTGGTGATCGGCGACGTCCAGCTCGAAGACGAGGTCAACGTCTGGTACGGCGCTGTGCTGCGGGGCGACTGCGGTCAGATCCGGATTGGGGCCCGGACCAACGTGCAAGATCTGACCACGATCCACATGACCACCGGGATCAGCCACACCGACATCGGGCAAGACGTCACGATCGGGCACAACGTGGTGATCCACGGCGCCAAGATCGGCGATCGCGTGCTGCTGGGCATGGGCAGCATCATCTTGGACAACGTCGAGATCGGCGCCGACTGCCTGATCGCGGCCGGCAGCGTGGTGCCGCCGCGCATGAAGATCCCGCCGCGCAGCCTGGTGCGCGGCGCCCCCGCCAAGGTGATCCGCGAGGTCACGCCCGACGAGGCGCTCTTGGGCATCAACGGCGCCGTCAGCTACCTGGAGCTCGCCCGCGAGCACAAGCGACAGCAGTAGCGATTCGTGCGTCGTCAGCCCCCGCCGACGAAGTGCACGATTTCGACCACGTCGCCGGGGGAGAGCAGTACGGCTGCGTGCGTGGCGCGCGGCACGACCTGCCGGTTCCTCTCCACCGCGACGGGGCCGTCGGTGAGGCCCAGGTGTTCGACCAACCCCCGGACGCTCAACCCCTCGGGCACCTCGTGGCTCTCTCCGTTCACGGTCAGCTGCATGGCCCCCCGGATATAGCTCGGGAAGAGAACCCCCGCACCCGAGCGTATTCGCCGTGTTGGCCCCATCCGGTGCCCGGCACTTTGCCGGCAGCCGCGAAGGCCCGCTACCATTTGCCCGTGCGCCGCGATCTCGTTCTCGCCTCGTTGCTCGCCCTGAGCGCGGCTGCGCTCACCGGCGGCGTCACCTGGGTCTATTTCGACTGGCAGTCCTCGGGCCGCGCCATGCCCGGGGCCACCGTGGGCGGAGAGCTCCAGCCCGCTGACGTGTCTCTGGGCGACTGGCTCGAGGTGCGTCGAGTGCGCCTGCTGGACCGGGAGGCGTACTTCCTGTTGCCGGACTCCGGCGGCACGCTCCCGGTCTCTTTCGGAGAGCTCGGCGTCGAGCTCGATGTGGCCGCGACGATGAAGGCCGTGCGCGATCACAGGGACAGCGGCACACCGAGCGAACGGGCTTACCGCGCGCTGAAGTCCCGACGCGGCGAGGTGGACATGCCCCTGGTCTGGAGCGTCGATCTCGAGCGCGCCCGGGTGGCGATGGATCGCGTCGCGGGGCAGGTCGAGAGAGAGCCCGTGGACGCTCGCCTCGATCTGGTCGCGCACCAACGCATCGACGACAAACCCGGGCAGAAGCTCGACCCGGACGGCACGCTGCAAATGCTCGTGGAGGGTGAACGCGTCGATCTGGCGGTGTTCGCCCTGGCTACGCGGCCCGTGCCGGCCAAGGTCACGAGCGCGTCGCTGGCCAACGTCGACGTGACCCGGGTGCTCTCGTCCTTCGAGACTGGCTTCGGAGGCACCGGGCAGGGGCGCGCGGTGAACATCTCGAAGGCCGCCACCTATCTCAACGGCTTCGTGCTGGCCCCGAACCAAACCGTCAGCTTCAATCAAATCGTGGGGGAGCGCAGCGTCGCGCGCGGCTTCGTGATGGCACCGGTGATCCGGGACGACGAGCTCGAGCCGGGGCTCGGCGGCGGCGCGTGTCAGGTCGCGTCCACCGTGCATGCAGCGGCCGTGTTCGGGGCGCTCGACGTCGTCGCTCGGCGGAGCCACAGCCGACCGAGCGGCTACGTACCGCTGGGGCTCGACGCCACCGTCGTCTACGGCGAGGTCGACCTCAAGTTCAAGAACCCCTACGACACGCCGCTGATCATCCACGCTTTCTTGCCGACGCCGACGCGGCTGCGCGTCGAGCTGCTCGGTCGCGAGCCCGAGGGCAAGGTCGAGCACACCTACGCGGTCATCCGCAGCCACGACTTTTATCGACGCGTCTGGACCAAGCCCTTCGTCAAGGACGGCAAGACCGTCAAACGGCAGGGGGGCAAGAAGGGCTATGACGTGGTCAGCAGCGTAAGGATCACGTTGCCGGGGGGCGAGGTCCGACCCTTGCGCAGCTACTCCAGCGCCTACCGGCCGGTGCCCGAGGTCTTCTGGGTGGGCCCGGGGACGCCTCTCGAGGAGCTGCCGGAGCTGCCGGAAGGCGCCAAGCACGTCGAGATCGACGGCAAGGGAAAGGGCGGGGAGTCCGTCAGCGATCTCTCGACCGACGGCGATCCTGCGGGCTGAGCGCCGCGTTTGACGAAGCGGGAAATCTCGCTAAGAACGCTGTTCTCGTGACTGTTCGGGGACTCGCACTCGTGTCGCTCGCGGCCCTCGCCGCTGGCTCCTGCACGCCCAAGGCCAAATCCGAGCCCGCGCCGCCGGCGTCGGCGAGCGCTGTCCCCAATCCGGTCTCGACGCTGGTGGTCGCGCACGGCGAGCTCGACACCCAAGCGCCGGACTCCGCGCCGAAGCTCGGCGCGACGGTGATCGCGGCCACCGTGTACAAGCTGCCCGACACCGACTCTCGCAAGCTCGGCTACCTCCGCCTCGGCGGCATCGTGAAGCGCGACGCCGATCCTGTGACCGGCAAGGGCTGCAAGGGCAAGTGGTACCGCGTCTACCCCATGGGTCACGTCTGCGGCGACGAGGCCACGACCGAGATGGACGCGCCTATCCTGCGTGCGGCGAGCGTTCGGCCCGATCTCGACAAGCCCTTGCCCTACCGCTACGGGTTCGTGCGCGCGACCGCGCCGCAGTACCTGCGCGTTCCGACCAAAGCCGAACAAGAAAAGAGCGAGTTCCAGCTCTCGGAGCACCTCGACTGGTATGCATCCCACAAGTCCGAGGTTCAGGGCGTGGTGCTCGGTGCCAACGACGTCGCCCTCGACGCCCGTGGCATCGCCGGGCCCGGGATCAAACCCGCGGCGGGGTTCCGGCCAGCCACCGAGCACTCGTTGAACGAGCTCTTCGGCGGCAAGACCGCGAGCGATGCCATCCCGTTTTGGCTCGAGGCAGGCAAGCGGCTGGTGCCCAACGTCTCCGGCTTCAACGTGCCCGACTACGCGGTCTTCGCCGACCGCGTCCGGCGCAAGACCGGCCTCTCGTTCGTGGGGGCCTTCGACAGCGACGACGCCGGTTTCAAGCGGCATTTCGGGGTCACGGTCGATCTGCGGCTGATCCCCACCACCAAGGTCAAGCCGGACACTGGCTCGCCCTTCCACGGCGTCGAGATCGGCAAGGCCGTCGAGATGCCCTTCGCCTGGGTGATCAAGAGCGACGCGAGCACGTGGAAGCTCATCAAGGGAAAAGACGAAGCCAAGCCCGGTGACGAGGTTCCGAAGCGCGCCATCGTACCGCTCACGGGCAACGCGCGGGTCAAGGCCGGTAAGCGCTTCTATCAGACCGCCAAGGACAAGACCCGCTGGCTGCGCGCCGACGACATCGCGGTGGTGACCCCCCCAGCGACCTTTCCGGAAGCCGCCGACAAGGGCGAGAAATGGATCGACGTGTCGCTGCTGCAGCAAACGTTGGTCTTGTACGAAGGCAAGCGCCCTTGGTACGCGACGCTGGTCTCGACCGGGCGCGACCGCGTCGGAGATCCGAAGACCACGCTGGCCACGATTCAGGGGCAGTTCCGCCTGCAGAGCAAACACATCGCGGCCGCCATGGACTCCCAAGAGAACTCCACCGTGGCCGGGGGCAGCCGCTCCCGCGCGGTCGCCGTCAGCGGCGACACGGCCGCGACCATCGCTCGCCTGAAAAAGGCCGAGGAGGACGGAAAGAAGCTCGGCACGGACGACCAGCGACGGCTGCTCAACCTGAGCAAGGGGCGCGATCCCGAGTACGGGATCACGGTGCGCCGGGGCTCGCAGAACTTCGAGCTGCGCGACGTGCCCTGGATCCAGTATTTCGCCGCCGGCTACGCGCTGCACGGGGCCTACTGGCACGACGTGTTCGGTCTGCCCCGAAGCCACGGCTGCGTGAACCTGGCTCCCATCGACGCCCGCTTGGTCTTTCGTTGGACAGATCCGCCACTGCCCGACGGTTGGCACGGCATCAACGTCGGAGCCGACATGGGGCAGGGGACGGCCGTGTTCGTCCGGGAGTGATCCCGGCTCGCCCGCTCGTCGGACCTGCGCTATCAGGAACGCCAATGGGCGCTGTCCGCTTCAGACTGTTCGGGTTCCCGGTCGAGATCCAGATCGGGTTCTGGATCCTCGCGGTCGTCATCGGGCTGCGCCCCGGACGCCCCTGGACCGACGCCGTGCTGTGGCTGGGGATCATCTTCGTGTCGATCTTGGTCCACGAGCTGGGCCACGCCTTCGCCGCGCGGGCCTACGGTCAATCGCCGAGCATCGTGCTGCACATGCTCGGCGGTGTGACGTCCTGGTCCGCGGCGCCGGACCTGGGCAGGAAGCGCCGGATCCTGGTGACCCTGGCCGGCCCGGGGGCAGGCTTCGCCCTCGGCTTCCTGGCCTACGGCGCGCTGATCGGGCTCTCGCAAGCGCTGGGCGCCCCCAAGGGGACCCCTTGGGTCGAAGCCCTGGCGCTGCTCGCCTTCGCCAACGTGTTCTGGAGCGTGATCAACCTCCTGCCGGTGCTGCCCTTCGACGGCGGCCAGGTGCTCGCCGCCGCCCTCGGCCCCGAGCGCAGGAAGCTGTCCGCCACCGTCTCGCTGATCTTCGGGATCATCGCGGCCATCGTGCTGTATCGATTGGGCTCACTGCTCGGTGCGTTGCTGTTCGCCATGGGAGGCGTCACGAACTTCTTCGCAGCGATGCAGGAGACGCCGGCTCGCGGGCGGATCCCCGCCGAAGCGGCGAAGGAATTGCTGGCCGAAGCTCGCCGCGCGCTCGATTCGGGTGAGGGCCCCCGCGCAGGCGCGCTGGCCAGCGCCGCCCTCGAGGCGAGCCGCGATCCCGTCCAGCGAAAGCAGGCCTTCGAGCTGATGATCTGGGCCGCACTGGCCAGCGGAGAGGTGGCGGCCGCCCGCAATTTGGTGCGGACGACCCGGGGGGGGCTGGACCCCTACCTGGAAGCGGCGGTGGCCGAAGCCGACGGGGACCCCGCGCACGCGGCTGCCTTGCTCGCCTCGCTGCGAGCCCAAGGCGATCCGCGAGTCGAGGTGGCCGCGACATTGGTGCGTCTCGAGCTGAAAGCCGGCAACGCTCGCGCGGCGGCGGAGCTCACCCTCGAGATCGCCGAGCACGTCCCCGATGAAGATCTCGAGCGCATCGCCGGTGAAACGGAGGCGGCGGGCGCGGGCGATCTGGCGGAGCAGCTACGCGAGCGCCTCGCCCAGCGCCGCGCGGCATGAGGGATGCAACTCCGGCAGGGTCCGGATGAAGGCAGCGCTCTTGCTCACAGTCGCCCTCGTCGGATGCGCCCGTCGCGAGCCGGCGCCGGCCCCACCGCCCGCCGAGACGCGGGAGCCCGGTGCCGCGCCGACGCCGGGCGCTTCGGCCCCGGCGCCCGCGGCCTTTGGAGAGCGCGTCGAGGAACGCGAGGCCCTGGTGCGAGCCATCGCCCGCGATGGCGTGAAGGACGAGCGGGTTCTGGGCGCGATGCGACGTGTGCCGCGCCATGCGCTGGTGCCCGAGGCCGTCCGCGAGATGGCCTACGCGGACCGGCCGCTGCCCATCGGTCTGGGGCAGACCATCAGCCAGCCCTTCATCGTCGCCTTCATGACCGAGGCGGTGTCGCCGCGCCGGACCGACAAGTGCCTCGAGATCGGGACCGGCAGCGGGTACCAGGCTGCGGTCCTGGCCGAGCTCTGCGGGCGCACTTGGTCCATCGAGTACCTGCCAGAGCTGGCAGCCGAGGCCAAGGCTCGGCTGCGCACGCTGGGCTACGGCGAGGAGCGCCTGGCGCTTCGAAGCGGGGACGGCTACGTGGGCTGGCCCGAAGCCCAGCCCTTCGACGTGGTTGTCGTGACCGCCGCGCCGGAAATGGTCCCGCAACCGTTGCTCGATCAGCTCGCGGTCGGAGGGCGCCTGGTCATCCCGGTGGGCTCGCGCGGCGGCGTCCAGGCCCTCGAACGCTGGACGCGAATTGGCGCCGGCAACGCGCCCGACGCGTTCTCACGCGAGCGGCTCCTGGACGTGCGCTTCGTGCCGTTCCTGGGAGACGGAGGTCGCTGATCCTTTCGGCACGGAGGATGCAATGTCTCGGCGTATGTCCGGGAACTTGGTTCACCGCGGGGAGGACTGCGACCATGTAGGTGGAGGTCGTATGGATCGGCGTTCTTGGACGGGGTTCTTGCTGATCGCAGCTGGATTCCTCGCGATCGGCGGAGATGCTCCTGCAAAGCCCCAGGCGTGGAGCCTATTCTCCGAAGGGCACCCTCGAGCCCAGGTGGCGCCCGTCGGCACCGTGGACCCGTATCAAGGCGCGGTAGAAGCGCGTCACGTCGAACGTAACAGCGTCACCTCCGACGCGGTCACCGCGAACGTGAATGCGAGCCGCGACAGCAATGTCGCACCGGTGCCTGGGGCGCCTCCGGGGGCCGTGCCCACCACCAGCGGGGCGTGTCCCCCCGACATGGTCGCGGTGGACGGCGACTACTGCACCGATGTGCGCCACAACTGCGTGAAGTGGCTGGACGATCCGGCGCTGCCCTACGCGCGCTGCGGGGAGTACGAGCCCCAGGCGACCTGCATCGGTGAGCGGATCAAGCTGAGCTTCTGCATCGACCGCTACGAGTACACAAAACCCGGCGAAAAGCTGCCGATGAACCAGGCGAGCTTCGTGATCGCGCAGGACACCTGCAAGGGCATCGGCAAGCGGGTCTGCACCGAGAGCGAGTGGAACTTCGCCTGCGAGGGCGAGGAAATGCGCCCCTATCCCTACGGCTGGAAGCGCGAAGCCAAGTGCAACCAAGACCGGCCCAAGGAAGAACTCTACGATCCGACCAACAAGCAGTATCAGGTGCTGCTCGACCACCGGATGGAGAACGGCGCCAACGCCGAGTGCAGCAGCCCCTTTGGGGTCTACGACATGGTCGGCAACCTCGACGAACCCGTCCTGCGTGAGACCCAGCGCTACGCCTACCCCTACCGGAACGGCCTCAAGGGTGGCTGGTGGATGCCCGCTCGTAACCGCTGCCGGCCGGCCACCACCAAGCACGACGACCACTATCACGACATCCAGGTGGGGGTTCGCTGCTGCTCGGACGCGCCCGGTACGCCCAGCGGCGCCCACGGCTGAGCTGCGGGCGGCACGGACAAAATCGCGGGCTCCAGATCGCCCGGCCGACCGAACGATCTACTCGAGATACCGCAGGCAAAGCTGCTGAAATCACACATATCCTCGCGTACTCCGTAGGTATTCACCCGGCACTGCATGAAAAATCAGCGCTTGACGCGGGGGCGCTGCGCTGGGATTCAAGGGCGGCGTGCGAAGCCTCCCCAACGCCGCGGTGATGAGCGCAGCCCTGCTGCTCCTCGTCGCCTGCAACCGACGCGATGCGACCGTTCCGCAGCCCGTCGATGACGAGACCACCACGCCGCGCCTGGCGCAGTCGCCCACGCTGGCGGCGCTGGTCCCGGCGGCAGTGAACCTCGTCGCGCTGGCCCAGCCGCCGGAGCCCAAGGCCTGCCCGGAGGGCATGCTCCTGGTCGAGGGCGACTACTGCCCCGAGGTCGAGCAGCGCTGCCAGAAGTACATGGACCCGCCGGGGCGCTACGAGTTCTTCCGCTGCGCGGAGTACGCCCAGCCGGCCAAATGCCTCAAGCCGCGCAAGAAGATGCGCTTCTGCATGGACCGCTCGGAGTACGTCCGCCCCGGAGAGACTCTCCCGGCCAGCGACCAGAGCTGGACCCACGGCGACCGCACCTGCAAGAGCCTCGGCAAGCGCCTGTGCATGGAGAGCGAGTACAACTTCGCCTGTGAGGGCGAGGAGATGCGCCCTTACCCCTACGGCTTCAAGCGCGACGCCACGGCCTGCAACGCCGATCACCTCGACGTGGTGACGCCCGAGGGCAAGCTCCGGGACATGCGCGTGACCGCCGACGACTACCCCCGCTGCGAGAGCCCCTTTGGCATCAAGCACCTGGCGGGCAACTTGGAAGAGTTCGTCACCATCGACAACTCGACGCCCGAGCGCCCGGCCATGAAGGGCGCTTACTGGCAGCCGAGCCGGAACTTCTGTCGCGCGGCGCAGACCGCCCACGACCGCTACTACCACGGCGCCGAGACCGGCTTCCGCTGCTGCAAAGACAGCGACTAGTACCGCGCGGCAGAAGTTTCGCTGGCTTCTTTTCCGTGTGCGTGTCGTCGGCGTAGTGGGGTGACATGATCGACTACAGCGCGTTCGCGGGCCGAGCGCACGGTGGTCGTCCGACGGTTCCGCTCGCACGGGGATGGCACAGGAAGGGCGAAAGCTCGGAAGATTTGGGGATGGGACGGACGAGGTGATCGGTGCGCTGATCGAGGTGCATCGGCATCTCGGTCCAGGGCAGATGGAATCCGCATACGAGGCCTGTCTATCTGCCGAGCTGTCCGAACGACGGCTCAGGTTCGAGCGGCAGCGACCGCTACCGATCCGCTACCAATCCGCCAAAAAGGCGTGCACCTTGACTGCGCCTATCGCCTCAACCTGGTCGCTTCCAGATCATATCCTCCTGGAGCTCGGGGCGGTCGAGCGGCTGCTCCCGATTCACGAAGCGCAGGTCATCACCTATCTGCGCCTTTCGCAGTTGCCTGTCGGCCTGCTCGTCAACTTCAACGTGACCGCGCTCAGAAATGGCCTGCGGGGGCTCACGCCTGACCCCCCCCAATCCTTCCGCTCTTCCGCCCTTCCTGTGAGAGCCCAAATGAGCGCGGGTCTCAGGCGCGAATCCACTCGAACTTCAGCCGCGCGGCACTAGGCCCGGACCGGCAGCGTGCGTGTCGTCCCCGCTCACGGCTCGTAGACTTCGCTCCGATGTCCGATCTTGACGATCAGGACGGTAGACGGCGGCTCGATGGTGTAGACAACGCGCCAATCGCCGACTCGCAGCCGGCGTGCACCTTTGAAGCTGTAGCGCAGTGGTTTGCCAAACTCGATGGGGTGGACGCTGAGCTTGCGCTCGATGGCGGCGCGGATTCGGTTGCGAATGGCCTGGGAGAGAACGGGGATGTCTTCTCGAACGACGCTTTCCAGGTATTCGATCCGATAGGTCAATCCCACGCCTTCTGATGGGGGATCCGCGTCTGCTTCTTGCTCAAGCGATCGTCGGCGATGCGTGAGAAATGAAGATCTTCCTGATACTCCAGGGCTTCTTCGATCAGGCTGAGTCCCACGCCCGCAACTGACTGCTTTCGTTCACCCGACAGACGCTCCAGCGCCTCGTAGGTTCGGTCGTCGACCGTGATGTTGATGCGTTTCTTGGTCGTGGGCATGCTCACCTCCTGCTCGGGGTGTAGCACTGGTGTAACACCCGTCAACCGCTGACCAGCAGCGTGCCCACCGAGCCCGGGGTCGCCGCGGCCCGGGCTCGAAATCTCTTGGCTGGCGGGGCTATTTCACCAGCAGCGTGCCCACCGAGCCCGGGGTCGCCGCGGCCCGGGCTCGAAATCTCTTGGCTGGCGGGGCTATTTCCACCAGCAGCGTGCCCACCGAGCCCGGGGTCGCCGCGGCCCGGGCCAGATCGCGGTTCAGTAAGTGCACGCGCGCCACGCCGGACTCGAGGGCGACGAACGACTCCTCGAGCTTCGGGATCATGCCGCCGGCAACGACCCCGCGTTCGATGAGGCCCCGGGCCTCTGCGATGGTCAGCTTCTCGAAGCGCGTGCTCGGATCATCGCGGTCCGCGAGCACGCCCGGCACGTCCATCAGCGCCATCAGATCCGACGCGCCCAGGGCAGCGGCGACGCGGGTCGCGACAATGTCCGCGTTGATGTTGAACACCTGCCCGTCGGCGTCGCCGCCGAGGCAGGCCAGCACCGGCAGGTAGCCGCTGCCGGCGAGGAGATCGAGCAGCGCGACGTCGAAGCCCTCGACGTCGCCAACGTGCCCGAGATCGATCGGGTCCGGGCCCGCGCCGCTGTAGACGCGGGGCGGGCGCTGGTGGGCACGGATGACCGCGCTCGACGCGCCGTGGAGACCCACCGGGCGGGCTCCGGCGCCGGTGAGAGCCGCGCACAGATCCACGTTGGCCTGTCCGGCCACGGCCATCTTGATCGCGTCGAGGGTGGCGGCGTCGGTCACGCGGCGGCCGCCGACGATGTTCGGCGTCTGGCCCAGGGCTTTCTGGAGCGCGGTGGTCTGCGGTCCGCCCCCGTGAACGACCACGACCCTGCGCTGTCGAGCCAGCTCCGCGAGCTCCGCCGCCAAGGCGCCGAGGGCGCTGCCCCGGATCACCTCGCCGCCGAGCTTGACGACGACGCGATCGCTCACGGATACCCGCCGGGATCGTCGAGCGAGAGCTTTTCGTCGAGGCCCAGGATCAGGTTCATGTTCTGGATGGCCTGGCCTGCGCCGCCCTTGATCAGGTTGTCGGTGACGCTGAAGCAGGTCACCAGCCGGGTGTCGCCGTCGACGGGACCCGCCAGCACCGCGACCTCGACGTAGTTCGAGCCCGCCACCGCCACGACCTCGGGCAGACGCCCGCTGGGCACCCGCACGAAGGGCTCGCTTGCATAAGTCCGTTGGGCCACCTGTTCGATCTCTGCTTTGGGCACCGAGGCGTCCACGCGCACGAAGCTGGTGGCGAAGATCCCCCGGGACAGCGGCGCCGACACCGGCACGAAGCGGATGGACACGGGCGCGCCCGCGCTGAGCAAGGTCTCTTCGATCTCCGGGACGTGCTGGTGAGACAGCGGCTTGTAGGTGCGCAGGTTGCCGGCGCGCACCGGGTGATGGGTGCCGGCGCTGGGCACGACGCCGCTGCCGCTCGATCCCGTGATGGCGACGCTCTCCACCGATCCGCGCAGCCACCCGGCCTTGGCCAAGGGCAGCAGACCGAGCGAGAGGGTGGTGGCGAAGCAACCCGGGGAGGCCACGTAGCGAGAGGCGCGGATCGCTTCGCGGTTGAGCTCGGGCAGCCCGTACACGAACTTCGAGAGCAGCTCGGGGCAGGGGTGCTGCTTGCCGTAGTGCTGCGCGTAGGCCTCGGCGCTCTTCAGCCTGAAGTCCCCGCTCATGTCGACGATGCGCACCCCCGTGCTGATCAGCTTCGGGACGACCTCGGCGCTCACCTTGTGGGGCAGGCCGAGCAAGACCACGTCCACGCCCTCGGCGGCAGCCTCCGGAGGCAGGCTCTCGAAGCGCAGATCCGAGCGGCCCTCCAGGTTCGGGTGCGCCGCTCCGAGCGGCTCGCCGATGAAGTCGAGGGAGGAGATCCGAACCAGATCCACCTCGGGGTGGATCAAGAGCCGGCGGATCATCTCGCCCCCGCCGTAGCCCGATCCGCCAATGACGGCTGCTTTGAAGCGTTTCACGCGCGACAAGCTAGCGTACCCCTCCGGGTACTCTCAAGGATCGTGCGGCGATCGGCTTGGCGAGGGGGGGCGATCTGCCTTAGGCTCCGACCGCCATGCGCGCCATCGTCGTCTCCATCGCTGCCTCCGTGCTCGCGTTCTCGGTTCCCGCCCAGGCCCAAGACGCGGCCCCTGCCGCCAAGGCGGCGGCTCCGGCGCCAGCGGATCAATCCGTCGAGGAGGCTCCGCCCCCGAAAGAATCGCCGCTGCCCATCGCGATGTTCATGGCCGGCGCGGGTGTCGGTGCGGCCGCGGTGGGCGGTTACCTGGCCTTCGGCACCGACGACCTTGGATCGAAGCGCCTGGGTCTCCCGCTGATGATCGGCGGCGCGCTCAGCGCGGGGGCCGGCGTCGCGCTGATCGTGCTCTCGTCCAAAGGGCCGACCAAAGCCGGCAAGGCGCGGCGGCCGGTCCACACTCTGAGCATCGGACCGGCGACCGCGGCGTACAGCCTCCGGTTCTGATCACTTCTTCGTGTAAACCTTCAGCGACTGGTCGGAAGCGTCGAACAACGACAGCTGGGTCGCGGTCGCGGTGTAGGTCTGCTTCAGGCTCTGCGCGACTGGGCAGGTCCCGCTCAACGTGAGCTGATTGCCCGCCACCGCTGCCGTCGCCGTCATGTGCTGATCGGCGGCCTTGTCGGTGCGCGCGACGATCTGCACGGTTCCGCCGCTGATCGCGAGCTTCTGCCTCGACGTGCAGTTACACGAACCCTGCCAGTCCTTGCGGGCCGTGAGCACGTAGGTGCCATCGGAGATGGTGCCGCCGGTCATGGCCGGTGGGGTTCCCGTCGCGGCCTCTTCGACGATGTCGGCGCCGTCATTGACCAGCGTATTGCAGGCGCTCGAACCACCGGTGCCGCCGGCACCGCCACTGGAAGTACCGCCGCTCGAGGTGCCGCCCGCCCCGGCGTTGCCACCGCTCGAGGTGCCGCCCGCCCCGGCGTTGCCACCGCTCGAGGTGCCGCCCGATCCGGCGTTGCCACCGCTCGAGGTGCCGCCCGATCCGGCGTTGCCACCGCTGCCGCCGGTCGAAGCGCCGCCGCTCGAGGTGCCGCCCGAACCGGCGCTACCGCCGCTCGAGGTGCCGCCCGAACCGCCTCCATTGTCGTCGTCGCCACACGCGGTCAGCGACGAAAGACCCAGTACCGCCACCAAGAACAGGTTCTTCATGCGCCGAGTCTGCCGCGGCCGGCGAAACTCGGCGATGACGAGCGTCAATCCTTCTCTTCGCCGCTCAGCGTGATGGGGATCCAGAGCGTCCGCATCTTCACCAAGTCGCCGCGGCGGGTGTAGCCCGCGAGCCCGTAGAGCACGTTCCACCAGTGACCGTCCGGCGTCTCGCCGTAGCTGAAGGCCGGGAAGACGTGGATCTCCCAGTCGAGGCCGCTCGAGAGCTTCTTCTCGCGATAGTACACGTTGCCCACCAGCTGGTTGACGCTGTCGCGATCGCTGAAGCGCCAGTAGACCGGGAAGCCGACCGTGGCGCGGGAATCCCGGTCGACGAAGTCCCAGAAGAAGGGCGCCACGACCGTGTGCGAGCTCTGGCCGCTGCGGCCGAGGTACAAGATCGGGTGGATGTTGGTCTCCCAGCCCCGCAGATCGGTGGTGTGCTGGAAGAAGGGCGTGATCCAGGTGGTCTCGCTGACGCCGTAGCGCTCGAAGTGACCCCAGAACGGGAAGAAGACCTGGTTGGACTCCCGGGGGCTGGTCCGTGAGTAGAGGAACGGGAAGAACAGCTTCTGGTCCAGGCCGATGTCTGGATCTCGGTAGTGCCAGTACAGCGGCGTGATCATGTCGAGCTCCGTGCGCCCGCGGTGGCGCGCGTAGCCCCAGGTCACGAAGGTCTTCTCGCCCTCGTCGCCCGTGGCGCAGCAGGTACAACGGGTTGACGAAGAGCGCACGCGTTGCCCTTGTGACCGTAGTGGAAGAACGGGCAGCACGCGTGGTGTGGCGCTCGTTCTGGCCCCCAGATGCTCCAGTACAGCGGCAACAAGTGGAGGATCTCGCGTTCCTGGGTGTGCTCCCGGTAGTACGGGCCCCACAGGTTCACGTAAGTCTCGGTCGCGGTCGTCGTAGCTGTAGTAGTGGAGCAGCGGCGGGATGAGCTCGTACTTGCTCTGCTCAGTTCTGCCCGTAGAAGTAGAAGGGCGCGACGCCGAAGTCGATGTCGTGGGCGGTGCGCGTGTCGCAGTTCTGTCCGCCCTTCCACGAGCAGAACATCGGGCCGACCAGGTTGAAGCCGCCCTGGCCGTCGGCGTCGGTGCGGGTATACGTGAAGAGCGGCGGGATGATGGTGTAGCCGCCGTGCTTGCGCTTGCCGGTGAAGTAGAGCGGCGCGAGCCAGTTGTCGCGCTCGCCGGGGGCGACCCGATTCACCAACGGGCCGACCACCGTGGTGCGGCTGCCGTCGGTGAGATCCCGCATGTTCCAGACCAGCGGGAACAGCACGTCGTCGGCGCGCTCGGCGCTGCGGCGGTTGTAGTAGAGGCCGCCGAAGAGCGACGCGCGGTCCTCGACCTTGGGCTGGGTGCGCGAGGGTTGGGTGCGCTCGGCCCAGACCGGGAAGGCGACGCGGAAGCGATAGCCGCCGTTCTTCTCGGAGTAGTAGAGCCCGTAGAACTCGCGCTGGGTCTCGCCGGTCTGACCTTGCGACAGATCGTCGAGCTGGGTGCTGGTGCCGAGCCGCAGCTGGAGCTTCTTGCCGAGCTTCAGCGGATCTTGGGCAAGCTGGGCTCACTGCCGGCCGGCAAGAGCGACTCACCGCCACCCGCGGCGTGAAGCTCGGGCGTTCCCGGCGGGGGGGCCTTCGCCTTCGCCTTCGCCTTCGCCTTGGGGTCTTGCTGACCACCCATCGGTGCGATGCCGGGTCCGAAGGGGTCCTGCGCCCAGGCGGTGGGCGAAGCGCTGAGGACCCCGAGCACGAGCATCAGGCAGGCGAGGAGCCGTCTCATGCCGCACCGCCCGAGTGCGCGACCCGCGCCACGACGTCTCCGAGCGGCAGCTCTTCTTGGGAGTGGCCCGCGAGATCCTTCAGCTGCACGACGCCCCGGTCCAGCTCCGCGTCGCCGATCACGATGCAGTACCGCGCCCCGAGGCCGTCGGCCCGCCGCAGCATGCTCTTGAGCGAGTTACCGCGGCCGTCGACGTCGGCCGTCACGCCAGCATCGCGCAGCGCCCGCCCCAGCTCCAGGGCCTTGCTGACGGCTCGAGCACCGAGGGGCGCCACCGAGCACGGCGGACGCTTCGGAAGTTCCATCGGGCCCAGCGCGAGCAGGATGCGCTCCAGGCCCATGGCGAAGCCAATGGCCGGCACCGCCGGTCCCCCGAGTTCGCGGATCATGTCGTCGTAGCGACCGCCGCCGCAGAGGGTGTTCTGCGCGCCGAGCTCGCCAGCGCTGCTCTTCAGCTCGAAGAGCGTGCGAGTGTAGTAGTCGAGCCCGCGCACCAGCAGCGGATCGACGACGTAGGGCGTCCCGAGGGCGTCGAGGTGGGCCCGCAGCGCGTCCCAGTGGGCGCGATCCGCGTCGTCGAGGACCTCGAGGATGTTCGGAGCACCCTGACAAGCGGCCTGATCCTTGGGATCTTTGGAGTCGAGGATGCGGAGCGGGTTCTGCTCGAGTCGGGTCCGCGCGTGCTCCGAGAGCTCGCCGGCCTTGGGCTGCAAGAAGGCGCGCAAGGTCTCGCGGTAGCGCTCGCGAGTCGCGGCGCCGCCGATGCTGCCGACGCTGGCGACCACGTCCGGGATCCCGAGCCGTCGGAACATGCCCACCAGCATGTCGATCATCTCGGCGTCGCAGGCGGGGCCGGGATCACCGAAGATCTCGCAGCCGGCCTGGTAGAATTGTCGATAGCGTCCACGTTGGGGGCGCTCGGCCCGGAACATCGGCCCCAGGTAGTACCAGCGCGACACCGGCTCTTTCGCGTGGGTCTTGTGCTCGACGTACGCGCGGGCGGCGCCGGCGGTGCCTTCGGGGCGCAGCGTGAGCGACTCGCTGTGGCGCGAGAAGGTGTACATCTCCTTCTCGACGACGTCGGTGGCCTCGCCAATACTGCGGACGAAGAGCTCGGTGCCTTCGACCACGGGAGTGCGGATCTCGGCGTAGCCATGGAGCTCCGCCGTCTCCCGGAAGGCCCGCTCGAGAGCGTGCCAGCGGGCCACTTCGTCCGGTAGGATGTCGTTCATCCCCTTGACGGCGCGGTAGCTCATGAAGGAATTCCCGGGGGACCGGGTCGAATTGGCTCCGCGCTTATGCTCGGGTGAGGGGGGACGGTCAAGGACTCTGAGCGAAATCGGGCACATGGCCCGCCGCGTGGTAGAAGCCGGCCGATGCGGGCAGCCGCCATCGATCTGGGCACGGTGCGGGTGGGGCTGGCGGTGGCCGACGACCTCGGCCTGCTCGCGCACCCGCGCCCCCATTTGAGCGGCAAGGATCTCGGCAAGCTGATCAAGGACCTGGGCCGACTGGCCCAGGAGGAAGGCATCGATCGCTTCATCGTCGGGCTGCCCCGGCGGCTCGACGGCCGAGAGGGACCCGAGGCCACGCGAGCCCGGCGCTTCGCCGAGAAGCTCGCGGCGTCGACCGGCGTCGCCACGGAGCTCCTGGACGAGTGGCTCAGCACCAAAGAGGCAACGGCACGCCTGCGAGAGCGAGGCATCAAGGCCAAAGAGGCCAGGGCGCTGGTGGACAGCGAGGCCGCCGCAGTCATCCTCCAGGGCTGGCTCGATGGGAGCAAGGACCGGCCGTGAGCGCGCGCCGACCACGGCGCCGGGCCAAGCCTCGCAAGCGCCCCGCGAAGTCGCGACGAACGCTGGTGGTCGGCATCGCGATCGGAGCCGGCGTCCTGCTCTTGCCGCTGGTCGCGCTCTTCGGATGGGCGATGTTGCCCGGCGGCGGCGCGGGCAAGCGCTTCGTCGTCGAATGGCCTCGCGACGCGGACGCACGCGGGGCCGGGGATCGGCTCGCGCGAGCCGGCCTGGTCACCAGCCCCCGGCTCTTCGGCTGGTACTCGAGCGTGTTCTCGAGCGCCTCGGAGTTCGAGCCGGGAACACATCTCTTGAACGACTCGCTGAGCGCCCGGCAGATCGCCCAGCGCCTGGCGCGTTCGCGCCTGCGACCACGCCGCAAGCTCGCGGTCCCCGAAGGGCTCCACCACGTGCAGCTCGCGCGGCGCCTGGAAGAGCAGGAGATCTGCTCACAGAGCGCCTTCATTCGAGCGGCCCGCGACGAAGGACTGCGCCGCGAGCTCGGCGTGCGCGGCGAGAGCGTCGAGGGCCTGCTCTTTCCCGCGACCTACGATCTGGCCGTGAACTCGGCGCCGTCGGAGGTGATCCGCACCTTGGTCAACACCTTTCGGAAGCGCTTCGAGTCCCTCGCCGCGAAGCACCCCGGGGCCCTGAGCTCGCTCGGCGAGCAGCGGGACTGGACCGAGCACGAGATCGTGACCTTGGCGTCCATCGTCGAACGGGAGGCGGTGGTGGACGAGGAGCGGCCCATCATCGCCAGCGTGTACCTGAATCGGCTCGACGACGCCGAGCACAAGCCAGCCAAGATGCTCCAGGCCGATCCCACCGCGGCCTACGGCTGCGTCGTCGAACCGGAAGTTGCGCCGAGCTGCTCGACCTTCCAGGGCAAGGTGACGCCCGCGCTCCTGCGCGATCCGAAGAACCGCTACAACACCTACAAACACCCGGGTCTGCCGCCGGGCCCCATCGCCAGCCCGGGCGAAGCCTCGCTGCGGGCCGTGCTGGCGCCGGCCAAGACCGACTACCTGTTCTTCGTGGCCGCGGGCGCTGGACGCCACCGCTTCAGCCGAAGCTTCGACGACCACAACCGCGCCATCGAAGAGGCGCGGTAGTCGAAGCGGGTCAGGCTCGCGCCCTGGTCAGTTGACGTCAACGCTGGCGCCCAGATCGTGCCGGGCGGTTTGTACGTTCCAAATGCCACCCGCGTTCGCCAGTCGGATCGCGTACCTGCTATCTGGGCTCAGCTTGCTGGAGGGGTCGGGTAGTCGGAGAAAGAGCGCGTAGCTCTGTCCTGGCTGAAGACCTGCCGGAGCTGTGGCGCTCCACTCGTGCTTGATGGTTTGACCGCCTAGCGGAAGGTGCTTGCGTGCGTCGTCGCTGAGACGCGCCGTGAACGAGCCGCCCGGGCCAACGAACACGAGATCGATGGGGCGCGGATTGTAGACCTTGCCGAAGCCCGTGTTCCGAACGTCCAGGGTAACCGACAGCGGCGACCCTGCGTTGATCTTCGTCGGCAGGGTGGCAGACACCAACTGCAAGCGGTAGCCCAAGCGACGACTGATCTCGTCGTAGCATCCGTCCTTTGTCCATCGGTCGTAGATGCCGGTCCAGTACTTCCTGAACAGCGTGTCCGGACCGTTGAGCAAGGCCATGTCCGCGAGAACCGCACTGCAAGTGCTGTACGAAGTCAGACCCGCACTGCTGCAGGATTCACCCGACGTCGCTGCATAACGACCGATTTTTTCGAATGTGTCGCGGTCCAGATCACCTCGCTGGGTACTGACATCGTAGGAATAGGTGCCGGTGTTGGATTTGTCCGTCCACAAGCAGTCGTTGTACCAGCCCACACGGGATTGATCCGAGCCGGAGAACGCGCCGGAAACGTTCATCGCATAGCCCGGGTCCCCGAATCGTTGTCGAACGAAGAGCGGGTAGCGATTGCCAATGCTGAGCCACTTGGGTGTGGCCCCAAGCAACGCGTTCAAAACCTCGTTTCTGGCACTGATCCACGGTTCTAACCACCACGGCTGTGTACTGTTCACCAGGCTCGTGCTGCCGTGAAGCTCGCCCCAGAGGCCGATGAACCCCAGGTCCATTGACGCGATCGCCTCGGCGTTCCCGGTCAACACCGGGCCGAGTTGGCCGATGTGGCTCACCATCCACGCTTTCGTGGTGTCGGCGCCGCTCCCTGAGTAGTTGTAGGCAAAGCGCACCTTGACTTTGATGCCCGCGGAGCGCGCGGCGTCGAAGACGCTTGCCAGTTCGTTCAGCAGCGACGCGGGGAGCGCCTTTTCCTTGTAGTTGTCGAGGCGGAACGGGCTGCCTTTCGAACCGTCCCAGGGTGCAGACCCCATGTCAGACCAGATGACCGAATACCCCTCTGGGTGGTCGCTGTCTCCGGCTCGCGCGTTGGCAAAGATGCTTTGGCTTCCTCGAAGCATCCAACCGCGCTCTGGGTTGAGCAGCGTCGTCGTGTCGTCGGCCGCGTACGTCCGGCTCTGTTGGCCTGCGCTCCCGGCGGAGCCGTCTGCACCTCCAGCAGCACCACCCGAGCCCCCAACTCCGGCGGATCCCCCCAATGCCCCCATGCCTGCCGAGCCGCCTAGCGCGCCGGACGCCGCAGCCCCATCGACACCGCTGTCGTTCGCCCCGCTGGCCCCGCCGCTTCCGCCGCGCGTGTCCGTGTTTTCGTCTCCGCAGCCGGAAGCGATCACCAACGCCAACGCAGCAATCGGCCAGCCCGGACGTATCGAGCGGAGTGACCTCCTTCGGAGCGGGTGCTGGTTCCGTAGTGCGTGGGGTCTTTCCAGCGCTTCTCGCAAGGGCGTACCTCCTGGTCAGGGCACTGTATCAGCGCAACGCCCGCACTTGGGGAGAGTGGGAGCGCGGCCGATCGCCGTCGCGCAGAGCCTGCGGCCCGCGGCAGGGGCCGCGCACCCACTGCCGGGCAACGGCGTCGATCAGGCGGAGAAGCGCTGGCACGCAGGGTGCAACCCCGGCGACGATGCCGGTCCACCTGTCGAGGCGGAAGCTCCTCGGGGCGCTGGCCTTCGCTCTCGCAGCGGGGTCAGCGGGTGCGGCGCGGGCGGACGCCGAGCGCCCGCTGTTCCTGTTCTTCCACGCCTTCGACTGCCCGCACTGCGAGAAGGCCAAGCCCTTCGTGGCCAAGCTCGAGAAACAGTACCCGCACCTGCGCTTCGAGTCGTGGGAGGTGAAGAAGGATCGAGATGGCCGCCGTCGCTTCGCAAAAGAGGTGAAGCGGCTGAATATTTGTAGTCCGGGCGTGCCGCTCTTCGTCTTCAAGGAGCAATACGTCATGGGCTGGCTCGGCGCCGAGACGGAGCGCTCGGTCCGTCGGATGATCGCCCGCTCCAGGAAGCCCTGATGTCTCCGAGACGCTGGCTCGTGCTGATGCTCACGCTGTGGGCGATGCTGGCTCGCCCGGCCTTCGCCGCCCCGACGGACGGCTCCGTCCAGGACGCCGACGAGGACTGTGCGAGGGACGTGGGGGCCTGTCCCATCGACCTCGAAGGGCTCGAGGACGAGCCGGACGCGAGCCTGCCTGCGGAGCCGGCACCGTCGCCCGCCGCACCCGAGCTCGCGGGAAAGCGGCTGCTGTTCTTCTGGGGCATTGGCTGCCCGCACTGCGAAGACGCCAAGCCCTTCTTGAGCGGGCTGGAGCAAGAAGGCGTCGCGGTCGAGCGCGTGGAGGTGCGGCAAGACGCCGCCGGTCGCGAGCGCTTCATGGAGACCGTGCGCCACCTGGGTGCGGGTGCCGTCGGCGTCCCGACCTTCGTGATCGGCGACGCCTACGTGGTGGGCTTCAGCGGAGCGGGCACCGAGAAGGAGGTCCGCGCGCTGCTCTCCGGGAAGCAGCCCTCCGAATCGCCGCGCGCCGTCGAGCTGCCGATGATCGGCAGCGTCGATCCCACGGCGGTGTCGCTGCCGGTGTTCACGCTGCTCATCGGCCTGGTGGACGGCATCAATCCCTGCGCCATGTGGGTGCTCTTGGTGCTGCTCGGCATCCTCACCCGCGTGAAGTCCCGGCGGCGGCTCTTGCTCTTCGGCGGCACCTTCGTGCTCGTCTCTGGGATCGTCTACTTCGGGTTCATGACGGCTTGGATCGGCGTGTTTTCACTGGTCGGCCTGTCGCGTCCGGTGACCATCGCCCTGGGACTCGTCGTGCTGGGCATGGGGCTGGTCAACCTGAAGGAGCTGGTGTGGTTCAAGCAGGGCGTGTCGCTGATGATCCCAGACAAAGCCAAGCCCGGCCTGTTCCGGCGCATGCGCGGGATAGCCGGGGCCGCCAGCCTGCCCACCGCGTTCTTGGGAATCACCGCGCTGGCGTTCTTCGTGAACCTGATCGAGCTCGGTTGCACGCTGGGCCTGCCAGCGGTGTTCACGCGCATCCTGACGCTGCGGAGCGACCTGTCCCCGCTCGCGCGCTACGGCTACTTGGCCTTGTACAACGTCGCCTATGTGATCCCGCTCGCGGTGATCGTCCTGGTCTACGCCGCGACGCTGCACCGATTTGCGCTCTCCGAGCGCGGCGCCAAGGTGCTGAAGGGCGTGAGCGGCGTGCTGCTCGTCATCTTCGGGTTGTTCTTCATCCTGGCGCCGGGCGTCTTGAGCTAGCCTCAGCCCGCTTCCTGTTCTTCTGGGGATGGCCCCCGCCGGAGTAGGCTCGGGTTGGTTCACCTTGAAAGACGACGAAGGGCCTACGAAGCAGCACGAGGGGTCGGCGCGGAGCGCCCGAGGATCCTCCGCGGCTCCGCGCCTGGGCCTCGTGGGCGGTGATGTGATGGCCGGCCTGTCCGTGGCCCTCGTGCTCGTGCCCCAGTCCCTCGCGTACGCGGAGCTGGCTGGTGTCCCGGCACACCTCGGGCTCTACGCCTCGGCGGCGGCGCCGATTCTGGCCGCTCCTTTCGCTTCGTCGCGCTACCTCCAGACCGGGCCAACGGCCATGACCAGCCTGCTCACCCTCGGCGCACTCACTCCGCTCGCGCTACCGGGCGGCACCGAGTACGTGGGCCTGGCGGTGCTGCTCGCGCTGCTCGTGGGCGTGATTCGCATTCTCATCGGCCTGGTGCGGGGGGGCTCGGCCGCCAACTTCCTCTCGCAGCCCGTGATCGTTGGTTTCACCGTCGCCGCCGCGCTGCTCATCTTCGCCAGCCAGCTACCGACGGCTCTCGGAGCGTCGGCCGGGGCGGGGGGCGTGGGCAGCCGCGCCTGGGCCGCGCTCACCGCCCCCGGCGCGTGGGATCTCCGGGCGGTCGGGATCACGGCGGCGAGCATCGTGGTCTTCTTTGGGGGGCGTCGCATCCACCCGCGCTTTCCCGCCGTGATGGTCGCCGCGCTCGGAGGGCTCGCCTACAGCGTGGCGACAGATTTCGACGGCTCGACGATCGGGGCGGTTCCACCGCCCGCGCTGCCTTCCTTCGACATCCCGTGGGCGTCGACGCCGTCCCTGCTCGTGCCTGCCGGGCTGATCGCCCTCGTCGGGTTCGCCGAGCCCGCCGCCATCGCGCGCACCTTCGCGTCCATGGATCGCACGCGCTGGGACGCCAACCGAGCCATGCTGAGCCAAGGAGTGGCCAATGTCGCCGCGGGGCTCAGCGGCGGCTTTCCCGTCGGGGCTTCGTTCTCGCGCAGCGCGCTCAGCCGGCTCGCCGGCACGCAAACGCGTTGGAGCGGCGCGGTGACCGGGATCGCCGTGCTGCTCTTCATCCCCGTCGCATGGGTGCTCGCGCCGCTGCCGAAGGCGGTGCTGGCCGCCATCGTGATCGCGAGCATCCTCTCGCTCCTCGGCCGGGCCCGAATCTGCTCCCGCTGTGGCGGGCCTCGAGACCGCAAGCGGCAATCGGCTTGGTGACCTTTGCGCTGACGCTGCTGCTCTCGCCGCATGTCGAGTACGCGGTGCTCGCGGGCGTCGGGCTCTCGCTTGCGGTCCACGTGTGGCGCGAACTGTCGGTGACCGTGGAGGCAGAACACGAGGGGCTCTCGCTGACGCTGAGATTGAACGGCGTGCTCTGGTTCGCCTCGGCGCCCTTCGTCGAGGAGCAATTCAACGCTGCGCTCGCCGCCCATCCCGATGCGCAGCGACTCGTGCTCGATCTCGGTGGCCTCGGCCGGATCGACTACACCGGGGCGCTGGCGGTGAAGGCGGTGATCGATGACGCTCGAATCGCTGGCCTCCAGGTGGCCGTCGAGGACGTGCCCCCGCAGAGCGCCGGCCTGCTTCGTCGCGTCTGCGGCGACATCGTGTCTCAGTGACCCCCGCCACCCGGCCCGTGCCCGCCCTCGTCGATGGGTCCGATGGTGCACGTGCCGCTGCCGCGATAGCGCGGCAACTGCGGCGCCAGGCCCGTGTAGAGGTAGTCGGCGAAGTTATCCCAGCGGTCGAAGCTGGCGTTGCTGGCCAAGGGCACCAGGGTGAGCTCGTCCAGGGTCACGTTCCCGTCGGCGTCGCCGTGCACGTCGTCCGCCTCGGCGAAGGGAGCGAAGCGGAGCTCGGCCAAGGGTTCGTTCGGTACGTGCTGGAAGAACGACTTGCTGCCGATCGCGATGTCGAGGGTCTGCTCGACGTCGCTGGCGAGGTGCACGCCGGACTCGGCGGGGATCTCGCAGTCGTCGTACTGGGCACTGAGTCGAAACGACCACGCGAAGCGCTTCTCGATGCCACCGCTCCGCGCCGAACCGGAGACGTAGACCGCGCTCCCGGTGTCCTTCGCGAAGTCGTCGCTGCCCGGAAGGCGCAGGAAGGCGAGGTCGGCGGCGCTCACGCCCTGCCCGAGGACGGCGTCCTCGGGCGGAGGTCGCATGCGGAAGCGCAGATCGCAGGCGCCGAGCGCGTAGGGCGTGCTGATCTTCTCGGGCGCACCAGAGCGGGCGTCGAGCACTCGCAAATAGTCGGTATCGTTGTAGGAGGTGCAGTCGTCGCCCCGGAGAGCGACCTCGCCGAGCGCGATCAAGAAGCGGTCGTACTCGATGTGCCAGCCGTCCGCGGTGTCGAAGCCCGCTGGATCGCGCGGGTAGTCACTGGTGACGGTCACGTTCAGGCGTCCGGGCGGCTTGCGCGTGTCGTCGGGCAGACAGCCCATCGCCGCAAGTGACGTCATGCAAAGCACGGCAGCGGTCCGTCGCATGTCTAGAACCCTCCCTCCAAGCCGACGCTCGGGATGGTGATGGGGCCGATCTCTTGGTCGCCGAAGGTCTCCTTGCTGAGCGTGGCGTTGAGCACCTCGGCCACGAAAGAGAGCCAGGTTGAGCCGCCCAAGGCCCAACGCTTCTCCAGCCGCAGATCGAGGCGGAAAAACGCCGGCGAGCGGTCGACGTCGTCGGTGGTGCGGGGCGGCGAGCTCGCGTCCTCGTTCTGCGAGGCCTGGACCGGCGTGCCGGTGTAGAACACCACGCGACCGCCCGGACGCCAGCCACGTCCAAGGTCGTAGCCGAGAGCAGCGTTGAGCACGTGCGTGCGATCGAAGTTGCTGGGGAACTCCTCGCTGCCGAGGCTGCGGGTCGAGCGCGAGAGCGTGTACGAAACGAAGCCGCCGAGGCGCTTGGTCAGCTTGCGCTTCAAGAAGACCTCTGCGCCCACCGCCGAGCCCATGGATCGCTCGTCGACCTCCTGGGTCGGCGGCCCGTCCTGGGTGCGGGATTCAGAGCCGAGCGCGTCCGTCATGCCCAAGAAGACATTGTAGAACAAGGTCAGGCTCGCCGTCGTGGCGTCGGCCACGTCGACCTCGACCCCGGCGCCGGTCTGCAAGCTGCGCTGGAGACCCCCTTCCAGGGTGGCCGGCGTGAGGCCCGGGATCGGCAGCACGAACGAGGGTGGCTGGTGGGCGATGCCGTAGGCGTGGGTGATGCGCACGTCGTCGGATACGGCGAAGCGGGCGGAGATGCGCGGATCGACGCCGACGGCGCTGGCGGACTGCGAGCGGTACAGGTCTACCCGTGCGCCGGGGATGACCTCGATATCGGGCGTGACATCGAGCACCAGATCGGCCCAGACGCCGAAGGTCAGATCGGTGCGTGGGGGAAAGCTCTGGCTGAACGCCTGGGTTTCCGGGCTGTCCGGGTCGGCGTACTTCGCCGCGCTGGCGGCGTAGCGCTCCACGGTTCCGTCGGTCCCGGCGCGAAACCGGGTCTGGCCGCTCAGGCGATGATCGAGGGCAGTGCGAGCGCCGAGGATCTGCGTGGTGATCGTGCGCTGCTCGCCGGCGAGGAAGGCGTTGGCGGTGCGATCGAGCCCCAGAGTGAACGCGGTGCGCAGGGAGCCGCGCCCCGTGTCGTGATCGTGGCGCAGATCGAGGCGGTAGAACTCGGTACCGAACAGCACCGTGAGGTCTCCGTTGCGCTCGCGACCGAGCAGATCGTAGGCGCCGAAGGACAGCAGCGTGAGCCGATCGCGCGGCGAAAGATCGTAGGACAGGCGGACCTGGTAGTCCCGGTAGGCGAGCTCGATCTCGGGGGCGACCAGCGACACGAGCGCGGCCGTGTAGGAGTAGCGCGCGCCCACCAGGGCGGTGCCGCGGCCGTCGGCGAAGCCGCTCTCGACCAACGCTCCGGCGTCGAAGAGGCGGACGTTGCCTTCGCCGTGAAGCTCGGGACGCGGCGGGTTGGTCTCTGCGGCCACGATGCCGCCGGCGAAGCGCCCGAAGCTCGCCGGGTAGCCGCCTGAATGCAGATCGACCCGCTCGATGAGGCCGGGGTGCACGACCGAAGGGCCGAACATGACGTGATAGAGGTAGGGGACGCGGACGCCGTCCAGGAAGTAGCCGACGTTGCCCGGAGGTGCGCCTCGCACGTAGAAAAAGGGCAACCCCGAGGCCACGGGGACCACGCCCGGCATGGCCTCGATGGCCCGGAAGGGATCACCGAAGGCTCCGGGGATCAGCCGCACTTCCTCGCGACTGAAGGTCTTCACCGCCGGCGCGGGCTTCTCGCCGTGTACCACGACCTCGATCTGCTCGGGGGTCGAGCCGGTGGGCGCCGCGACGGGCAACAGGCGGAAGACGATCTCGGTGTCGTCACCGGGAATGAGCGTCACGTCCGAGGACTGTGCGGCGTGCCCGTCTGCTTCGACCCGGACACGCACGCGGCCGTGGGGCAAGTCCGCGGCAGTGAAGCTCCCTCCGCCCGCGCCCGGCAGCGTCCGCGGACTACCCTTCGCGGCCTCGAGGGTGACGCGCGCGCCGCCCAGCGGCGTTCCCGTTGTCGCGTCCACGGCTTGGACCCTGAGCGCCGCGGGGGGCGGCTCGAAGACGTATCGAAAGCGAATGCGCGCCGCCACCGGCGTGCCGTTGCGGGTCGCCGGTGAGAATTCGAGTTGCTTGGCCGCCTCGAGCGCAGCCTCGTCGAATCCATGGCCCCGGGCGCGATCGACGCTAGCGCGCACCACCCTGCCGCGGGCGTCGATTTCGAGGACCAGCCCCACCTCGACGCGCTGGTAGTGTCGCTCGGCGAGCGCGCGGAGCGGGTACGCCGCTCCGCCATCTCGCTCGAGTCGTGGCGCGACCACGCCCTCCTGAGCTTGAGCTCGGCACGGCAGCGCGAGCCCGGCCAACCACAGCACAACGGCGAACAACCGGACGAGGATTCGTTGATGGTGTCTCACTCGACGGGCAGCACATCGCCCGAGGCGGCGCGGGGCACAACCGGTTTCTCTGGCGCGACGGCCTGACCCATTGCGGCAAAATCGGGGCGCGAGCTCGCCCCCTTGGCGGGTCCGCGCCGCTGGACTACGGGAGCAGACTATGTCGAATGCCTTCGAGACCGCGGTCAAGACCGTGCGATTTTTGTCCGTGGACGGTGTCGAGCAGGCGAACTCGGGACACCCGGGCACCCCGATGGCGCTGGCGGGGATCGGCGTCGAGCTGTTTACGCATCATCTGCGCTACGTGCCGACCGAGCCGGGCTGGCCCAATCGCGATCGCTTCGTGCTCTCGGCGGGCCACGCCTCGATGCTGCTCTACTCCCTCTTGCACCTGGCAGGTTACGATCTCTCGCTCGATGATCTGAAGGCGTTCCGCCAGTGGGGGAGCAGGACACCGGGACATCCGGAGGTGGGCCACACGCCGGGCGTCGAGACCACCACTGGCCCTCTGGGCCAAGGCGTGGGCAACGCGGTCGGGCTCGCGCTCGCCGGCAAGATGATGGGGGCGCGGGTCAACGAACCCGGAGACGCCATCATCGACTATCGCGTGTTCGCCATCGCCGGCGACGGCGATCTGATGGAGGGCGTCGCCAGCGAGGCCGCCAGCCTCGCCGGGCACCTCGGCCTCGACAACCTGGTGCTCGTCTACGACGACAACAAGATCACGATCGACGGCCCGACCAGCCTGAGTTTCAGCGAAGACGTGGGCAAGCGCTTCGAGGCCTACGGCTGGTTCGTGCAGCAGGTCGACGGCCACGACCCGGCCGCGGTGCGCGCCGCCCTCGACGCGGCCACCGCGGAGAGCAGCCGCCCGAGCTTGATCGCGGCGCGGACCCACATCGCCATCGGCGCGCCGACCAAACAAGACACCTCGGGAGCCCACGGTGCGCCCCTCGGCAAGGACGAGGTCGCCGGGGCCAAGCAGAAGGCCGATTGGCCGGCGGATCCCTTCCACGTTCCGGCCGGCGCGACGGATCTGTTCCGCGCTCAGGTCGCCGACAACCAGAAGCTCCTGTCAGCGTGGAAGGCCAAAGTGGCGAAGCTCGGCGGTCCCCGGGCCGAGCTCTGGCAGAAGCTCACCACTCGCCAGGTGCCCGAGCACTTGCTCACCGAGCTGACCAAGCTGATCGATGGAAAGGCGGACGCCACCCGCTCGCTCAGCGCCAAGCTCGAACAGAAGGTCGCGGAGCTGGTGCCGTCGCTCGTCGGAGGCTCGGCCGATCTGGCCGAGAGCTGCAAGACCGGCATCAAGGGCAGCGGCGAGGTGAAGCGCGGAGAGTTTGCCGGGAGGAACCTGGCCTTCGGGATCCGCGAGCACGCCATGGGCGCCATCTCCAACGGCCTCGCGCTCTCTGGCTTCTTCGTGCCCTTCGGCTCGACGTTCTTGGTCTTCAGCGACTACATGCGACCGAGCGTGCGCCTCTCGGCCCTGATGGGGCAGCCCGCGCTCTGGATCTACACGCACGATTCGGTGTTGCTGGGCGAAGACGGTCCGACCCACCAGCCCGTCGAGCACGTCGCCGCGCTACGCCTGATCCCGAACCTCGACGTGGTTCGCCCGGCGGATGGCCTGGAATGCGCGGCGGCCTGGGCCCACGCCATGTCGCGGCGAGACGCGCCGACCGCCTTGGTGCTCACCCGCCAGAAGACGCCCACGCTCTCGCGCCCGAGCGGCTTCGACGAAAAGCTGCTGCTTCGAGGTGCCTACGTGCTCGACGACGCACCCGACGCGGATCTCGTGCTGATCGCCACGGGCAGCGAGGTCGGCGTGGCTGTCGAAGCCAAGCGACTCCTGTCCGACGCCTTCCGCGTGCGCGTCGTGAGCGCGCCGTGTTGGGAAGCCTTCACGCGCCTGCCCCAGTCCGATCAGAGCGCGGTGCTCGGCAGCGGCATCCCCCGCGTCACTCTCGAGGCGGGGCGCACCTCGCTCTGGCGCGGCGTGACCGGCGAGGCGGGCCTCAGCATCGGCATCGATCGCTTCGGCGCCTCGGCGCCCGCCGAGCGCATCGCGGAGGAGCTCGGGCTCACTCCGGCGAGAGTCGCGGCAGCCATCCGCGCTCACTTCGCCGGAGGGCCTCGGTGAGCCTGCCGATCGTGCTCGTGCCGCACCCCCACGTGCGGATCGAGGCGAAGGTGCTGGGGGGAAGCCCGCATGTGGCAGGCACGCGGATCCCGGTCCGGCGGCTGTTCGCCTTCTACAAGAGCGGCACGCGCATCGAGACCATCTTCAAACGGTACCCGCAGATCGAACCGGCCAAGGTCTTCGACGCCCTGGCCTTCGCCCTCGACAACCTCGAGGTGATGGAAGCGGACATGGAACAGGAGCGGCAGATGCTCGAGCGGACCGGGGCGCGGCCCTCGGCGCCCCACAATCCCAGCCAAGTCGAGCTGCCTTTTGCGGATCCTTCGCCGGCGACCCTGCGGGCCGGCCGGGCCCGGGGCCGAGGCAACTCGGGCCAGCGTTCTGGGTAGATCGCGCCCAGCTGGGCCCCCAACACTGAACAAAAGGCTTTACTTTGCACAGAAAAGCGGCGATATGCCCGGCGACGTGAGCCGGGATGGCCCCGGCGAGCGTCAGAGAACGGGGCTCGCGCCGGTACTCGGCGAGGGCTCGTGACAAGACCCCGGCGGGCGACACCAAAGCCCACAAGACTGCGCTTCCAAAGCGCAGCCCTCTGGGTGTAGCGTCCCCCGCGACTTTGGAATGCAGTGCTTCCTGAGGAGGAATTTAAGATGGTCGGAAATCGTTGGCGGATGATGGGTGGTCCGGTGCTCGGCGCCGCGGCCCTGATTGCAGCGCCGCTGCTCATGAACTGTGGTGGCCTGCCGGGTCTGCCTGGTCTGCCCGGGTCCTGCCCGGCGGACATCAATGATCCGAGCGCGATCATGAAGGCCAACTTCGGCCTCCAGGGCGAGATGGAAGGCAAGATCAAGGGCGCGCTCGCTGCGGGCGCGAACCTGCAAGAACCTCGCGGTCGCGGTCGAGGCTGACGTCGCTGGCGCCTGTGGCCAGCTGGCGAAGGACCTGGGCGCGTCGGACGAGGACATCACCCCGAAGGAAGAGGGCCCGGGCAAGAAGGCGGAAGCCGCGTGCCACGGCCGCCGTCAAGTTCATGGGCGACGTCAAGGCCAAGGCGAAGATCAGCGGCAAGCTCGACGTCAAGGTCGTTCCCCCGAAGTGCTCCGCGTCGATGAACGCGATGGCCGACTGCGCTGGCTCCTGCGACGCGAGCGTCTCGGGCGGCAAAGCCGAGGTCAAGTGCGAGGGCGGCGAGATCAGCGGCAAATGCGAAGGCGAATGCAAGGGCGGTTGCACCGTCGAAGCCGGCGCCAAGTGCGAAGGCAGCTGCGGCGGCACCTGCGAGGGCAGCTGCGAGGCTGACTTCAGCGGCACCTGCGGCGGCGCTTGCGAAGGCAAGTGCGACGGCCAAGCCTCGACCGGCAGCGACAAGAACAAGGGCGCCTGCAAGGGCAAGTGCGAAGGCAAGTGCTCGGCGAGCGCCAAGGGCAGCTGCAAGGGCAAGTGCTCGGGCTCCTGCTCGGCTTCCTGCGAGATCAAGGGCGCGGCCAAGTGCGAAGGCTCCTGCTCGGGTGGCTGCTCGGTGGAGATCAAGGAGCCGAAGTGCTCCGGTGAGATCGTCCCGCCGAAGATGAGCGCCGAGTGCAAGGCGAACTGCGACGCTGAGGTCAGCGCGAAGCTCGAGTGCACCCCGGCCTCGGTCAGCGTGAACTTCTCCGGCGCGGCGGACGCGGAAGCGTCGGCCAAGCTCAAGGGCGCGCTCGAGAAGAACCTCCCGGCGCTGCTCAAGGTGACCCTCGGCATGAAGGGTCGCATCGAAGGCGCGATCGCCAACGTGAAGGCGTCGATCGAGGGCGTTCAGGCGGCGGTCAAGGGCGGCGGCCAGGCTGCTCTCAAGGTCGGCGGCTGCCTCGTGGCGTCGCTCAAGGCTCAGGCGGACGCTTCGGTCAGCCTGAACGTGTCGGTGAGCGCGAGCGCTTCGGCGAGCGGCTCGGCCGGCGCTGGCTGATCCGAGACCCATCGGATGACGAGGGCCCTGCGCGAAAGCGCGGGGCCTTTGTCATTTGGGGCGCCCGGCACGGGCGCGGTCTTGCGAGCGCAAGTCCCACCAAGAGGAGACCCTCTCGAGCGGAGCGAACCGAGATCCCCTGGGACCGTCGGACGGCTTGAACGAAGGTATTATCGGAGTTAGAACAGAAGTATGAGCGTTCGCAAAGGCCGCCTCACGGTGACCGTCGATCCCGATCTCATCCGCGCTGGCAACGAAGCCGTTCGCTCGGGGCGAGCCGAATCGCTCAGCGGGTGGGTCAATCTCGCGCTGGCAGAGCGCGCCGCGAAGGAGCGCCGGCTATTGGCTTTGTCGGAGGCGCTCGCGCTCTACGAGCACGAATTCGGAGTGATCTCTGCGGCGGAGCTGGTTGCCCAAGAGCGTGCCGACCGTCGCTCGTCGGTCGTAGTGCGCGGAAAACCGCGCAAACTGGCGGCCAACGCACCCCGCGGAGCCCGGTGACCCTGATTCTGGATAGCGGGGCGTTGATCGCGCTCGAACGCAACGATCGTGGGATGTGGCGCCGACTCAAGGTCGCGCTGGAGCGCGCGGAGATCCCCATCTCTCACGGAGGTGTGATTGGCCAGGTTTGGCGCGCCGGCGGACCCAGACAAGCGCTCCTCGCAAGAGCGCTCGGCGGCATCGAGGTGCGCCCTCTCGACGATGGCTTGGGACGCGCGGCCGGCGAGCTGCTGGCGACCGCGAAGAAGAGCGACGTGATCGACGCGGCGCTGGTGATTCTCGCCCAAGACGGCGATCAAATCGTGACGGCCGATCTCGATGACATCGAGCCACTCGCCAGAGCGTCCGGACGACACGTGGAGCTGGTTCGCGCCTGACCGCGACTGTCACGCGCGGGTCACGGTCTGAAGCCTCTTGGCGATCGACGCCTCCAGCTCCCTCGCCAGGGCGCTGCCCACATCCGAGAGGTCCGCGGCGGGCCGCGGCGGGAACCGCCGGCGCGCGGCGAGTCCGCGCCTCGCGGCCTGGAGACAGCGCGCACGAAAGCCAGCGTCGCGCTCGGCCTCGCGCACCAGCGCAACGTGCGCACGCTCCGCGAGAGCGAGATCGCTGCACACCAAGAGCACGTCGCAACCCGCGCGGATCGCGCCCACCGAGCTGTCCTCGACGCTCATGCGATCGGCCAGAGCGCGCATCTCGAGATCGTCGCTGAAGAGCACGCCGTCGAAGCCGAGTTCGTCTCGGAGCAGTGCGGTCGAGATGCGCGGGCTCTGGGTCGCGGTGCGATCTGGGTCCAGCGCTTCGTAGACCACGTGGGCGGTCATCAGCGTCGCGACTCCGCGGGCCGCGGCCTCGCGGAAGGGCGGAAGCTCCACGCTGCGCAGTCGCTCTTCGCTGTGGCGCACGTAGGGAAGATCCAGGTGGCTGTCGAGGTGAGTGTCGCCGTGGCCAGGGAAGTGCTTGCCGCAGGCCATCACGCCTTCGGCCTGAAGGCCGTCGATCAGCGCGCCGGCGAGCCGAGCGACCTCGGCGGGATCGGCCGAAAAGGCGCGATCGCCGATCACCGGGTTGTCGGGATTCGAATCGACGTCGAGGACCGGCGCAAAGTCGAGGTTGTAGCCGAGCTTGCCGAGCTCGCTGCCGAGCACGGCGCCGATCCGACGCACCAGCGCGTCGTCGCCCAGCGCTCCGAGCTGTCGCATGGGCGGCAGCTTCAGGAACGGCGAGGGCAGGCGAGCCACGCGTCCGCCTTCCTGGTCCACGGCGATGAAGGGCGGCAGATCGGGCTGCGAGACCGCGACCGTCTCGTGATTGAGGGCGTGTGCGACCTCCAGGCTGGGCAGGTTGCGCTTGAACACGATGATGCCGCCCAGTCGACCGTCCGCCAGCCAAGCGTGAACCTCCGACGGCAAGCTCGTCCCCGAGAATCCGACGACCAGGAGCTGGCCGCAGAGGCGGGGCAGAGAGAGCGCATCAGGCATGGGACGCAACAGGCCTTACGCGATGCCGGGCCGATGGGCCCAGAATCAGCGGTCGCGACTCAAGGCCTCGGCCGGATCGGTGTTCGACGCCCGGCGAGCCGGCCCCAAGGCACCGAGCAGCGCGAAGACCGACGCAAAGGCGACGGCGAGCAGCCAGAACCACCACGGGAACACGAAGAACGAGTCGGGCTTGAAGGGAAAGTCGGGAAGATCCTTGGCCGCCCGCCAGTCGGCGAGGGCGGCGCCCGCTCGCGCCACCACGGCCCCGCCGAGGCCGGCCAGAGTGCCGATCACCAACGCCAACGACGCAAACCAGATCCGGATGTCGCGGGCGCTGGCGCCCAGCGCCCGGTAGAGGCCAATCTCGTGTTGGCGTTCGCCGACCAACATGCGGAAGGTGTGCGTGATGTTCGCGGCGGCCACCGCCAAGATCACCGAGGCCACGAGCACCAAGATCGCGAGCACCCCGGAGATGAGCACGCTCACGTCGCGGGCACGCGTGTCGTGGGGAACCAGACCCAGCCCCGCCGCAGCGTCAATCACGTGCCCAGTGTCCCCGGCGCCGCTCACGCGGACGACCAGGCTCGAGTAGCGCGACGCCGCGGCCTCGCCGGCGTACTCGCGGTTCCAGCGCCGCACGACCTCGACCGGCAGCGTCACGCCCAGATCGATGGCCTTCGGCGAGATGCCGACGACCTTCACACGGACCTTGCGCTGCTCACCGTGCCGCGCCACGCCCAGGAGCGAATTGCCGAGGGTCATCTCGAAGGCCACGCCCTGCGCCCGGCCGATCAGGGTCTCCGCAACCGGCGGCAGCCCGTGAGCCGGCGCGACCGCGTGGTCGAAGAGCTCGACCAGGTAGCGGCTGACCAGGGCGGGGACCGGAGCCGAGCACTGTCCACGGGGAGTCCCGCTCGGCCGCTCGCAGTACTGCGGCGCCTTGCAGTCGTCGTCGGTGGTGCACTCTGCCCCCGGCGTCTCGAGGGGATCCTGAAAGTCAGGGATCGTGCCGGCGACCAGGGCAGGATCGATGCCATCACCGACCATCTCGTGGGTCCCGATCTCCTTGCCCAGGAGCTCTTTGCCCCCTCGGGCCATGCTCGGGAAGCGAAAGCGGAGCTTGGGGAAGACCTCCTTCACGCCCGGCTGGGCCTTCAGCCGCTCAACGCTCTGGGCGTCGATGCCCGCCGGCTCGTGGGGCCCGCCCAGGAGCGAGATCAACCCGGCGCTGGTCTTCTTCGGCTCGAGCTCGATCTGGTCGATGGGGAAGACGTCGCCGAGCAGCACCTTGCGCGCCCCGAGCCCGAGGGACAGGAAGAACACCAGCGAAGCCACACCCACGGCGATGCCGAAGCCCGCAGTGACCAGCGGCCCGCGCGTACGCCGGAGCTCCCCGCGCACGATCTTGGCGAGGGACGCCGCCCTCATGCTTCGACCTCGAGCCTGCCGTCGACCATGTCGAGGGTGCGGTGGGCCAAGCGCGACAGCCGCTCTTCGTGGGTGACGATCACCATGGTCGTCCGCAGTTCGGCGTGCAACGCCGAAAACAGCTCGATGATCTGCTCCCCGGTGGCCCGATCGAGGTTGCCCGTCGGCTCGTCGCAGAGCAGCAACTCGGGCTCGTGCAAGAGCGAACGCGCGATGGCCACCCGCTGGCGTTGCCCACCCGAGAGCGACCCGGGGAGCGAGGCCAGGCGATCGGCGAGCCCGACGCGTTCGAGGACCGTCTCGGCGCGCTCCTTCACCCGCGCCTCGCCCTCTGCCTCTCGGGAGAACAGCGCCGGCGCCATCACGTTCTCGAGCACCGAGAGGTGCCCAAGCAGATGAAAGGCCTGGAACACGAAGCCGATCTTCTCACCCCGCAGGCGCGACAGCTCCGCGTCCGGCAGCGCCGCCACGTCCCGCCCGAAGAGCGAGAGGGTCCCCGCAAAGCTGCGGTCGAGCCCGCCCACGATCGACAAGAGAGTGCTCTTGCCGCAGCCACTGGGGCCAAAGATGAGCAAGATCTCCCCCGTGTCGACCTCGAGTGACACGCCGTCCACCGCCCGGCGCTCCGCTTCGCCGACACCGAAGGAACGTGTCAGGTCCTTGGCGACGATCAGGCTCACTCGCCGACGCCCATGTCCGAGCGCGCCGCGTCGGCCATGGTTCGAACCACGGCCTCGAGGCGGCCCATGTCGGGTCCTTCGACCATCAACCGGAGCTTGGCTTCGGTCCCGCTCCAGCGCACGAGCACGCGTCCCTCTCGGCCGAGCTCGGCCTCGACCCGCTGGATCTCGCGGCTGAGCCCCGGCATCTCCGCGATCGGGCGGCGCCCCGGCAAGTCCACGTTCTCCAAGACCTGCGGCACGCGCTCCATCACGTGGGCGAGCTCCGAGAGCGGCCGGCCCTCGGCCACCATGATGGCCAAGACCTGCAACGCGCCGATCACGCCGTCACCGGTGGTCGCGTGCTCGAGAAACACCAGGTGCCCGCTCTGCTCGCCGCCAAAGTTGAAGCCCTTCTGGCGCATGCGCTCGACCACGTAGCGATCGCCGACCGCGGTCCGCTCGACCCGACCTCCCAGGGGCGCCAGCGCCCGATCGAGGCCCATGTTGCTCATCACCGTGGCCACCACGGTCTGCTGCGCGAGCTTGCCGGCGGAGAGCATGCGCGTGGCGCAGAGAGCCATGATGGCGTCGCCGTCGACGATCCGGCCCCGCTCGTCGGCGATGATCACGCGATCGGCGTCGCCATCGAGGGCGATCCCGATCTGCGCGCCGCGCTTCAGGACCTCCCGCACCATCGCGGCCGTGTGCATGGCGCCGCAGGCCTTGTTGATGTTTCGGCCGTTCGGGGTCACCCCAATGGCGCTGACCTCGGCGCCAAGCTCACTGAACACCAACGGCGCCACCCGGTACGCCGCGCCGTGGGCGGCGTCGATCACGACCTTGAGGCCGTTGAGCGTGAGCTCCTTGGGGAAGGCGTTCTTGGCGTAGACGATGTAGCGACCGGTGGCGTCGTCGATGCGTTCGGCGCGCCCGATGCGTTCCCCCGTACAGGGGCGCTGATCCAGCGCCGGATCGTCGAGCAGCCGCTCGATCTCGGCCTCTCGCTCGTCGGCGAGCTTGAAGCCGTCGGGGCCGAAGATCTTGATCCCGTTGTCGTCGTAGGGGTTGTGGCTGGCGCTGATGACCACACCCGCGTCCGCGCGCATGCTCTGGGTGAGGTTCGCCACAGCGGGGGTGGGCATGGGGCCGGTGAGCAGCACGCGCCCGCCCATGGCGCAGATGCCAGCCTCGAGCGCGGTCTCGAGCATGTAGCCCGAGAGGCGCGTATCCTTGCCGATCACGATGCGGGGTGCCCGCCCAGCGTCACGCCGCGCCACCAAGGTGATGGCGCGACCGAGGCGGATCACCAACTCTGGGGTCATGGGCGGCAGGTTGGCCTTGCCACGGATGCCGTCGGTCCCGAAGAGCTTGCGGGGATTCATGCTCAATCCCTGAAGTTCTCGTAGCTGAGCTCTATGCCGAAGTCTTCGGCCCGGAGGACCGCGATCACCTCCTGCAGATCGTCCCGCTTCTTGCCGCTGACGCGCACGGCGTCACCTTGAATCGAGGCCTGGACTTTGAGCTTCTTGTCCTTGATGAGCTTGATGATCTGCTTCGACTTCTCTTGCTCGATGCCTTCTTTGACCTTCGCCAAGATGCGGGCAGAGCCCTTGGGGCCGGGAGTGGGCTCACCGACGTCGAGGTGCTTGAGGCTCACTTTTCGGCGGATCAGCTTCTCTTGCAATACCCCGATGGCCGCGCGGGCGCGGTCGTCGCTGTTGGCGCGGACCACGATGCCCTCGTCGGTCTTCTCGAGGCTGGTCTCGGTGTCCTTGAAATCGAAGCGCTGGGCCACTTCCCGCGACGCTTGGTCGAGGGCATTCATCACTTCGGCCCAGGCCACCTTGGAAACGACGTCGAACGACGGCATGGCGACCTCACATGTCCACGGGAGGATCCGATGGAACGCTCAAGAGTTGGGCGCGAGCTGCACCCACCAGGTAGATGGACCCGGTCACCACCACGAGCCCCGACTGGCCGACCTTGGCGCGAGCCAGACTGAGCGCCTCGGCGACGTTGGGCGCGACCGTGCCGCCGAAGGCCGCGGCCATCTCGTGGGGATCGGCGACCTTGTCCGCGGACAGCGGAGGAGCGACGAAGAACTTGTGGGCGGCGGACTGTTCGAGCCTGCGCAGCATCGCTCGCCAGCTCTTCTTCTTCAACGTGCCGAAGACCAGCGCCACGTCCCGGCGGCTCTCGATCTCGCCAAGGGTCGACGGGTCGAGCACGTGGGACAGCGCCACGGTGCCGTCGGGGTTGTGGGCGCAATCGAGCAGGGTCAGCTCCTGGCCATTGCGGTGCAAGAGTTCGTTCCGCGCAGGCCACTGCGCGGCTTCGATGCCGTCGGCGATGGTCCGAGGCGGGATCCCGAGCTCCTGCCCGGCCGTGACGGCCACCGCCAGGTTCGATCCGAACATCGCGAAGCGCGGGTAGGCCAACGCCGCGCCGGGAATGGGCTCCGGGTTGCTGAGCGCCACCAGGTGAGCGCCCACCTGCGCGACCCGCCGCTCCACCACGTCGCGGGCGTCTGGGTGCAGCTTGCCGACCACCACGGTGGAGCCCTTCTTGATGATCCCGGCCTTCTCCGTCGCGATCTTGGCCAACGAGTCACCGAGCTCCTCGATGTGATCGAAGGCCACTCGCGTGATCACCGCCACGCGTGGCGGCGGGATCACGTTGGTGGCGTCCAAGCGACCGCCGAGCCCGACCTCGATCACCGCGATCTCGACCTGAGCCTGCTGAAAAGCGACAAAGGCGGCCAGCGTCGTGACTTCGAAGAAGGTGAGTTCAGGCGCCTCGTCCATGACCCGCTCGAGCACGCGCGCCAGCGTCTCGTCGTCGATGAGCGCGCCGTCGATCTGAATGCGCTCGGCGAAGCGAACGAGGTGAGGGGAGGTGTAGAGGCCGACGCGCTTGCCCGACGCGCGGGCGATGGACGCGACAAAGGCCGAGACGGTGCCCTTGCCGTTGGTCCCGGCGACGTGCACGGCTGAGAACGAGCGCTCGGGATTTCCGAAGCGCGCGCAGGCGGCTTCCATGCGTTCGAGGCCCAGGGACTTGCCCCTGGGCACCAGGGCGTACAGACGCGGAAGAACCTCGGCGAGAGTGCTGCTCACGCGCGCCCTCCTGACAAGTGTCGGAGCACTACGCTCAATGTGGATTTCATTTCAGATCGCGGAACGATGGAGTCCACCATGCCATGGTCTCGCAGGAACTCGGAGCGTTGGAAGCCTTCGGGCAGCGTGGTCCGAAGCGTGCTCTCGATCACCCGGGGGCCGGCGAATCCAATCAGCGCGTTCGGCTCCACGATGTTGACGTCGCCGAGCAGCGCAGTGCTCGCAGCGACGCCGCCGGTGGTGGGGTGCAGGCAAAGGCTGATGTAAGGCTGCCTCACGCTACGGAAACGAGCCAGTGCGGCTACGGACTTCGCCATTTGCATCAAGCTGAGGATGCCCTCTTGCATGCGCGCGCCGCCGGAGGCGTGCAGCAACACCACGGGCAGGCGATCTTGCGTAGCGCGCTCGAACATCCGAGTCACTCGCTCGCCGACGACCGAGCCCATGCTGCCGCCCATGAAAGAGAAAACGTAGCAGCCGTAGGCGATGACCCGTCCGTCGATCCGAGCCCGCCCGACCTCGATGGCCTCGGTCTGCCCGCTTTGTTTTTTCGCCCGCTCCAGGCGATCGCTGTATTTCTTCCCGTCGTCGAAGCGCAGGGGGTCGGTGGGAGCCACGTGATCGTCCCAACGTTCGAGCGCCGCCTCATCGAGCAGCAGCCGGCGCCAGTCGGCCGGGGCCATTGGGTGGTGGTACCCGCAGCTCGAACAGACGTGCCAGGACTCGGACAGCGCTTCGGCGGTGAGCACCGTCGAGCACCCACCGCATTTCTTGAACACGCCCTTGCCGAGGGAGCGCTTCTCGTTGGAGAAGCCCTGGGCCGGAGTCTTGTCGGGGAGGCTGGACACGAGAGCGCGTTAATCTATCAGACCAGCGTGGCCGGGCCGAATGCCCTGCGGATCTGGTGGGCAGCAGCGTCGTACAGGCGCCCCCAGCGTGCAACCGGGGTTTTTTGCGTGCCGCAGCGCTCCGGGCGGAGGCCTCGGATTTTGGCCCAATGCCCGCCGTCCCACTAGCTAAGGGGCCATGCGCCGGGAATTGCCGACGCTCCTGCTCTTGGCGGCCGTGAGCATTTCGACCGGTTCGGTCGCGCGCGAGAGCGCGATCGCGCCGGCTCCGAAACGTGCGGCCTCGGGGCGCCGCGCGGTCGTGGTTGACGCGCGCAGCATCGGCTCGCCCACCGACGGCAAGCTGGAGGGAGCGGTCGCGCTGGAAAGCGGCCCGGAAATTCGGCTGCGCCACCCCAACGGGGCGAACTACGGACTGCCCGCCCTGGTCGGCATGCTCGAGCGATCGGCCAAGCGGATCGCCTCTCGCTTCGCGGGCGCGACCGTCCACGTCGGCGACCTCTCCCGCCGCGAAGGCGGCGAGATCTCCGGGCATCGCAGCCACGAGAGCGGCCGGGACGCCGACGTGGCGTTCCTGTTCGTTGGGCCCGAGGGGGAGAGCGTCTCACCGTCGGAGTTCATGACGGTGGATCCCAAGGGCATCGCGCTGGAAAACCGGAAATATCGCTTCGACGATGCGCGGAACTGGGCCTTGGTCGAGGCGTGGGTCACCGATCCTGGAGCGCGCGTCGAGCACATCTTCGTCGCCAGCGGCGTGAAGGCCCGGCTGCTCGCCCACGCCCGCTCCAAAGGCACCTACCTGCCGGTCCTGCACCGGGCCGCCATGGCGATGAAGCAGCCCAGCGCCGGTCAGGTCCACGACGACCACTTCCACGTGCGGATCGCCTGTCCGGCGCGGCAGGGACGCACCTGCATCCCGGCGCCGACCCGTGGGCAGCCGCCGACGAAGCCGGCGTCGCTCACGCGCCCGAGCCCGGCCCCTCGCGCCCTTGTGAAGCCGAACAAAGGGCGCGAGACTACGCGGCGATGAATGAGGCGCCTGCGACGGAAATCGTATTCGGGGTGAGTGACTTGCGGGCGCCGCTCCTGGGCCGCGAGGCGGAAAAGGCCAGCCTCCGAAGCGCCGCGGACGCCGCGCGCACGGCGGGGGAAGCTCGCATCGTGACCTTGTGCGGGCCCAGCGGCATCGGCAAGAGCCGACTGATCCACGAGTTTTTGCTCGAACTGCGCGAGGCCGGCGGGCGGGTCCCCCGGGTCTACCGGGGCTCCGCGCGCAGCCTCCAGAACTCCTACGGCGTGTTCGCCCGGCTCCTCAGGGCGCGCTTCGGGCTGGTCGAGGGCATGGACGCCGAGGCCGCAAAGGCCCAAGTCCGCTCTCAAGTCGCGACCGTGCTCGAAGACCGCAAGGTCGGCGACGTCTGCTACTTCCTCGGTCAGCTCATCGACCTGGATTTCTTGGGCAGCCCGCTCACCAAGGCCGTGGCCGACGACCCGGTGCAGGCGCGGCTGCTGCGGCGATCCATCGTCAAGGCCTTCGTCGAGGGGGACGCGGCGCAGGGCCCGATCTGCCTGGTGTTCGAAGATCTCCACCTCGCCGACGACGACTCCATCGAGCTGCTCCGGTACCTGATGGAAAACCTCACCGGTCCCATCTTGCTGCTCTGCGCCACGCGCCCAGACATCTCCGCCAGGCACGAGGACTGGTTCTCCTTCGGTCGGGAGCGTCACCAGCGCGTGGATCTGACGGCGCTGCCCGAGGAGCAGGCGCAGGCCCTCGCGAAGGCCCTGCTCGCCCCTTGCCAAGGCGGTCCTCCCGACGCCCTGGTCGAGGCCGCGCTGGGCATGGCCGGCGGCAACCCCGGACTGCTCGAGCAGATGGTCCGCATCTACCACGACACCGGCGTGCTCGACGAACGCGACGCGCTTGCCCGGGAGCCGTCGTGGAAAGTCAACCTCGAGAAACTGGCAGGCGCGCGGCTGCCGCTCAACATCGCCGACGCGGTCTCGGCGCGCATCGCGGCCTTGTCTGCCGACGAGCGCATGCTGCTCGAGCACGCCGCGGCGGTGGGCAGCGTGTTCTGGTTGGGCGCGCTGGTGGCGCTCATGCGCATGGACAAACCCGCGCCCGAGCTGTGGACCAAGGCGGACATGAAGGACTGGGACGAACGCCGAGCGCTGCTCGACGGTCTGGTGGTCCGCGACTACGTGCTGAAGCTCCCGGACTCGTCGTTTTCGGGCGAGGTCGAGTACGTCTTCAAGCACAACCTGGAGCGCGAGCGGATCGCCCAGCTGACCAGCGGCGCCGCTGCCCGCCGCTATCATCAGACCACGGCGGACTGGCTGGCCCAGAAAGACGGCGTGCGCTCCCAGGAAGAGTACTGCGCCATGCTCGCGCAACACCTCGAGAAGGGCGGCGCGCTCGCTCGCGCCGGACTCACCTACCTCGAAGCGGCGGATCTGGCCCGCGCCAGCTACGCCGCGAAGAAAGCCAACGAGTACTACAGCAAGGGGCTCGATCTGCTGGGAGACTCCGACGCGCGGCGGCGCATCGATGCGCTGCACGATCACGGCGACGTGCTCACGTTGCTGGGCAAGACCGACGACGCGCTCAGCGCTTTCCGCGAGATGCTCTCACTGGCCTATCGCCTGGCGCTGCGCGCCAAGGGCGGTGCCGCTCACAACCGCATCGGTCGGCTCCACCGCGACACGGGCATGTTGAGCGTGGCGCAGCAGCATCTGACGACCGCCCTCGCGCTCTTCGAGCTCGCGGCCGATCGCCGAGGCATCGCCGCCTGTCACGACGACATCGGCAAGTGTTTGTGGATGAAGGGCGAGTACGACGACTCGCTGATCGAGCTGAAGATCGGCCTCGAAATCCGCAAAGAACTCCAGGATCTTCGCAGCATCGCCCTCTCGTTCAACAACATTGGCCTGGTCTGGATGGACCACGGCAAACCCGAGAGTGCCGCCGAGGCCCTGGAGGCCTCGCTCAAGCTCCGGCGCGAGATCAACGACCCCTTGGGCATCGTGCAGAGCCTGAACAACTTGGGCAAGCTCGCCCAAGATCGCAACGACAACCCCGAAGCGCTGCAGCTCTTCCGCGAGGCCTACGAGGTGGCCCGGGAAATCGGCGAGCGCAATCGCCTCGCCGTCGTGCTCACCAACATCGGTGAGACCCACTATCGCCTCGGCGACACCACCGAGGCCATTCGGGTGCTCAAGCAGGCGGAGGAGCTGTGCGATGAGCTGGGCGACAACCTGCACCTCGCCGAAGCCAAGCGCGGGCTAGCCAAGGCGTATCTGATGCAGAATGAGCTTCGCATGGCCCGGGAGGCCATCAAGCACGCGGTCGATCTCTTCGGTCAGGTCCGCAGCAAGTCGCATTTGGCGGTGGCGCTGCGCACCTTGGGTGAGGTCACCGCCGCCGGGGCCTGGGGGCCCGGACACGAGGGCAAGGCCATCGACTACTTCATGCGCTCGGTGGCGCTCTCGAAGGAGATCGGCAACGAGATCGAGGTCGCTCGCAGCTACTACGCCTTCTCGGCCTACGTGATGGGCAGCGAGCACTACATGAACAACGCGGATATCCAGCGCGAAGCCCAGAAGCTCAAGGGCATGGCCGACGAGGTCTTCGAGAAACACCGGCAGGCCGCGGCCAAGCACGCCTGATCCGGGCGTTGAGGCCCGACGCTCGACCGGCTACAACTCGGACCAGGCGATCTTCTCATGTCCAACGACCTGTCTTCCCGCCTGCAGCGCGTCGCCGAGACGCTCGACTCCCAGTTCTTGGGCAAGAGCGAGGTGATTCGCCTGTTGCTGATCGCGGTGGTGGCTCGGGAGCACGCCGTGCTGATCGGGCCACCGGGCACGGCCAAGAGCGCGCTGATCCGCACGCTGGCCGAGCTGATTCAAGCTCAGTACTTCGAGTACCTGCTGACCCGCTTCACCGAGCCCAACGAGATCTTCGGCCCCGTCGACATCGCCGCGTTCCGGGAAGGGCACTACCGCCGGCGGATCGAGGGCATGCTGCCGGTGAGCGAGATCGTGTTCCTCGACGAGGTCTTCAAGGCGAACAGCGCGATCCTCAACGCGCTCTTGAGCCTGCTCAACGAGCGACGCTACACCTCGGGCAGCCAGATCATCGAATGCCCGCTGATCAGCGCCTTCGGAGCCAGCAACGAGGTCCCCAGCGACGACTCGCTGTCGGCCATGTTCGATCGCTTCCTGCTGCGCATCCGCTCCGATCACCTCGACGCCTATCACTTCAACGAGCTGCTCCAGCTCGGCGTCCAACAAGAGGTGAAGAAGCTGCGCCGGGCCAAGCCCCAGCCGCTGCTCTCGGCGGCCCACATCCACGCCATGACCGAGGAGCTCGCGAGGCGGCTGTCGTTCTCCGAGTCCTTCCTCTCCAGCTACAAAGGGCTGATTTTCCAGATCCGCGCCGAGGGCATCACCATCAGTGATCGCCGGGTGGTCAAGATGCTCAAGCTCTTCGCCGCCAGCGCTTACATCGACGGTCGGAGTGAGGCCGATACCAGCGACCTGTTCGTGCTCAAGCACGTGTGGAACGCGGAAGATCAGGCGCCGATCCTCGATCAAATCGTGCAGCCAGTGCTCGAGTCGTTCTACCGCGAGCACCCCGATCGGCGCCGGGTGGGCGCCCTCGGAGTCGGCGTCGAGGCGCTCTCGGCCGAGATCGAACGCATCCGGCAGGTACTCACCGGGGCGGCTCCGCCCAGCGATCTTCAGCTCTTCAGTCAGCTCAAGGCGCTCGGCGAGATCAAGACGGCGCTGGCGCAGATCCCCGATCAACAAGCCCGGGCCCTCGAACAGCGCGTGCGACAGTTGCTCGACGCCTCGCTCAAGAGCGGAAGGTTCGCTCAGCTGTGAGCCCGGTCGTCCGGGCGATGCGGGTGGGCGCCGTCGAAGTGCCGCTTCCGCGGTACCAGACGCCGGACTCTGCCGGGCTCGACTTGATGGCGGCGCTGGCCTCGTCGGTGGTGCTCGCGCCGGGGGAGCGTCGCCTGATCCCGACCGGACTGGCGCTGGCCATTCCGCCCGGCTTCGAGGGTCAAGTTCGGCCCCGATCGGGGCTCGCGCTGCGCCACGGGGTCGGGATGGTCAACGCGCCGGGCACCATCGACGCGGACTACCGCGGCGAGGTCGGCGTGATCCTCGTCAACCATGGGGCCGAGCCCTTCACCGTGGAGCCGCTTGCACGCATCGCGCAGCTGGTGATCGCCCCGGTCTCTCGGGCCACGGTCGAGTGGGCCGAGGGGTTGGACCTGACCGCTCGTGGCTCCGGCGGTTTTGGCTCCACCGGCGGGTAACGCAGCTGGCGTCGCGCAGGACGCGAGTCCCGCGCCCGTCCGGACGAAATCCGGACGATGCAGCCGCGCCTACATCCTCCTACCCGCTTGATCTTGCTGGAAAATGTCGTCTGTGGCGCCAAAGCCTGGCGGCACGTGCGTTGCAATTCGTCTGGGCATGAGCGAACGAGCCTGGGCTGTCGTCATCCTGATCGCTTCCGGATCCGTGGGCTGCGCGCCGGCGACCGCGCCGCCGGTGGAGTCCGAGGAGCTCACCGAGGACACCGACTCCGCCGGCGAAGGGCTGACGGGTCCGATGCCCATCGGCAGCCAGCTCCGAACCACCGGCAACCTCAACCTGCGCTCCGGCCCATCGTCGAACAAGAGCATCCTCCGAGTCGTGCCGAAGGGCGCGCTGGTCACCGTGGTCGCGTCTCAGCCGACCAATGGATTCTACGAGATCGACCACGATGGGACCTCGGGCTTCAGCTACGGCAACTACCTCGAGCCCATCGGCAGCACCTCGGGTTCGCTGCCCGCGGGCAGCACGCTCATCGCCATCAGCGACGTGAACCTGCGCAGCGGCGCCTCGACCTCGTATTCCGTGATCAAGGTCGTGCCCGGAGATGCGCAGGTCACCCTGCTGTCGCCCCAGCCGAACAACGGGTTTTACAACGTGCAGTACGCGGGCAGCTCGGGGTGGAGCTCCAGCAAGTACTACTCGGTGAGCAAGGTCGCCGGCGGCGACGAAGGGGGCGGAGGCAACCCGCCGACCGGGGGCAACCCGCCGACCGGGGGCCAGCCCACGGGCAAGATCGAGGCGGCGATGCAGCGCGCCGAGGCTGGGCCTGGACACTCGTACTGGTGGGGCCACGGGCGGTTTCTCAGCAACGGCCCGGGAAATCAGGGCGGGTCCTGCTCAGGCTCGTGCCCCAGCTGCTCCCACAGCGGAAGCTACGGTGGGGACTGTTCGGGCTTCGTCGCCAAGGTCTGGCAGGTGCCGTCGAGCAACAGCAGCATGAGCATCGACAACCACCCGTACACGACCGCCGACTTCAACAGCAGCACCAGCGAGTGGTCAGTCATCTCGCGGAGCAACATCAAGAAGGCCGACGCGCTCAACTATCGCTCGAACGGCTCCGGGCACGTCTTCATCTACTCGAGCGGCGACCCGTGGGGATCCATCTACGCTTACGAGTGCAAGAGCTGCAAGGGCGGATGCGTGAAGGGATACCGTACCGCGGGCAGCGCCTACAAGGCGATCCGGCGGGCGGGATACTGAGGGCGACATGGTCCGCCCTCGAACCGTCATCGTCACGCTGGTCGTCGGGCTCTGCGCAGCGCTGTGGTGGGGTCGCCCAACGGCTCGAGCCAACGCGCCGCTGCCCCGCGTCACGGCGGCGGAGCGCGTCACCGCCGCTCCCAGAGCCAGGGTGACCCCGCCGGTGGCCGCGGCCCCGGCGCCAGCGCCTGCCAAGCCAGGCCCCGTGTTCGCCGCGAGTTGGGGCGGCGGGCCCGATCAGCTCGGTCGTGATCGCCCGCCCGAGGGCAGCCCGGTCGGCCCCATGAGCTTCGCGGTCGACCCCAAGGGTGGGCTGCTGGTGCTCGACAACGTCAACGACCGACTGGTGCGTCGCAACGCCGACGGCTCGGCGAACACGTTGATCCCGGTCGGCGGCTACCCCGAGGACGTCGCCTGGGCAGACGACGGATCGATGGCCGTGCTCGATCGCTTCCGCGATCGTTCGGTCTCGCTCTTCGACGCTTCGGGGCGACCCCTCGGCAAACTCCCACTGGAGGGCCCAGGCGTGCCCGACACGGGCAGCATCACCAGCATCGCGGTCGACGGCAACGACGTCTACGCCGAGCGCGCCCACGGCCCAATGGTGAAGCTGGGCTCGCTCTCCGGCGTGCCGGCCGCCGATCGGAGCGAGATCCCCGGGCGACCGAGCCGCGACGGTACGGCTTTTCTGGCGTCGGGCATCATCGAAGCTGCCTCCGGCAGAGCCTACGTGACCGTCACCGATCGCGCGCCGCTCCAGCACCGCTTCACCCGGGAGCTCCGCCTCGAGGCCCCGGTCCGCCAGATCCTCCTGCTCGATAGCGACCGCGCGGGCACGATCTACTTCGCGGCCGAGGTGCAGCCCGGCCAGAGCGAGACCCAGACCGAGATCAAGATCGTCTGCCTCGAGCCCTTGGGCGGAGCGCCCACGGGAACCGCCAGCGTGGCCGCCAACACCTTGCCCGAGGAGTCGTTTCGGGATCTGGCCGCCTTGCCCGACGGCGGCGTGCTCGTCGCGCACCGGACCGAGCAGGGCGTCACCTACACCCGAGTCGAGTGCGAGTGATGAGGCGCCTACTGTTGATCGCTGTCGTGACCCTGGGCTGCGCCGCCGGCACCGGCGAAGAGACCGACACCGATCGGCTGCCCGAGACCACGCCCGTCTCGTCCGTGGGGTCGGGTTCGGGACAAGAAGAGGAGCCCGCGCAGAACCCCGCCAGCGGCGGGGCGAGCAACACGGATCCCGCCAAGGGCGACAACGGGGACGAAGGCGCGGAGACCGGTCCGCAGTGCGGCACCAAGACCTGCGCCAGCGACGAGTCGTGCTGCGACGACAAGTTCTGTCACCCCATGACCTGCACCGACTGTTGCGGTCCGCCGGCGGGCGGCGGAGGCGCTGGCGGGAGCGCGGGGAGCGGCGCCGGTGGAAGCAGCGGGGGCGGGGGAGCCGGCGGCACCCCGCCACCGAGCGGACAGTGCGGCGGCAACTGTGGATCCCCCGAGCCGCAGGGCGCCGGGTGTTATTGCGACGTGGTGTGCATCGCGAACCTGGACTGTTGCCCGGATTTCTTCCTGTATTGCCTGTAGGCAGGTTAGCTGGGGAAGCGCTCGATGAAGCGCGAAAGCTCCGCAGCCACGGCCGCGCGCTCGAGATCGCGGGTCACGATGTGGCGAGATTGCGGCAGCACCACCACGCGCACGTCGCGGGTGCCGAGCCGCGCGGCGACGCGATCCGCGTTGGCCACGGGGCAGACGCGATCGCGGGCGCCGTGCACGATCAGCGTCGGGGCTTGCACGTCCGGCAGCCGGGACCGCATGCGAGCACCGGCCCGCTCGACGGCCACCGCGGCGTGCACCGGATGCTCGCCATAGGTGAGGTGCGTGCGCCGGGCGTTCGGATCGGCGATGTCCGCGGCCACCTTGGGCAGGCGGAAGTCCGGCAGGCCGAGGGCATCGACCGCCCGCAGGGCCCAAGCCGGGAAGGGCGCGGTCAGCCAGAACGCATTGGACAAGAGCACCAGGGCGCTCACGCGCTCGGGATGCGTGACCGCCAGGTGGGTCGCGAGCAGCGAGCCGAGCGACAGCCCCACGACGACGCAGGGCTCTCCGGGGGCACTAATGCTATCGAGGGCGGCCTCGACCGCGGCGGTCCAGTCCTCCCAACGCGCGCGGGACAGGTCGTCGGCGTGGGTGCCGTGGCCCGGCAAGAGCGGCAGGTGCGCGCGGCGACCGAGAGTCCGCGCCACGTCGGCGACCAGACCTACCTCGAGGGGCGTGCCGCCGAAGCCGTGAATGCCGAGGATCGCCGGCGCCGATCCCTCCACGAAGATGGCAGAAGGGTCGCCGGGGCCGATCAGGCGACCACGGCTCTGACTAGCCTTCGCCGCGCTTGATGCCATAGGCGCGGATCTTCTTGTGCAGGTTGGTGCGCTCCACGCCCAGCACCACCGACGCCTTGGAGATGTTCCAGTCGAAGGCCTTCAGGGTGTCCACGATGTAGGAACGTTCGGAGTGCTCGCGGTACTCGCGGAGGGTCGAGACGTTCACCACCGGGCTTCGCCGGCGCGATGCCCGAGAGGGCCCGGGCGGGTGTTTCGTCGATCCCCTCGTCGGCGTCGTCCTCGAAGGGGCTCGCGTGGGGATCTTCGGGCAGATCGGCGATGGTGATGACGTCGGCCGAGAGGATGGCGGCGCGTTCCACCACGTTCTTGAGCTCGCGCACGTTGCCGGGCCACTTGCGGCGCGAGAGGGCCTCCTTGACCACGGCGTCGATACGCTTGGCCTTGAGGCCGTTCTCCTTGCAGAAGGCCTCGGCGAAGGACTCCGCGAGCAGCGCGATGTCCAGCGGCACGCTCCCGCAGCGCCGGCACGCGGATCGGAAACACGTCGAGGCGGAAGAAGAGATCCTCGCGGAAGCTGCCCGCGGCGACCTCCTTGGACAGGTCCTTGTTGGTCGCGGCGAGCACGCGCACGTCGACGTGGATCACGTGCTCGCTGCCGACGCGGACGACCTCGCCGTTCTGCAGCGCGCGCAGCACCTTGGCCTGCGGCGGTCGAGGTCCATGTCGCCGATCTCGTCGAGGAACAGCGTGCCGCCGTGGGCCTGCTCGAAGAAGCCGCGCTTGCGCGCCTGCGCGCCGGTGAACGCGCCCTTCTCGTGGCCGAAGAGCTCGCTCTCGATCAGCTCGCGCGGGATGGCCGCGCAGTTGACCTTGACGAACGGCGCGTCGTTGCGCGGGCTGAGAGCCGGTGGATCGCGCGGCTCGACCAGCTCCTTGCCGGTGCCGCTCTCGCCGGTGATGAGCACGCTGGCCTTGGTCGGCGCGACCTTGTCGATGTCGTGGCGAAGAGCTCCTGCATCGCCGGGCTCGTGCCGATCATCTCGTAGCGAGCTTCGAGCTCGCCACGCATCTGCTCGAGGGTGCGCGATGAGCCGCGCCGTCTTGATGCAGTTGTCGACGCTGACCAGCACGCGCTCGCGGTTCAGCGGCTTCTCGAAGAAGTCGCTCGCGCCGAGCTTGATGGCGTTGACCGCGTCGTGCACCGTGGCGTGTCCGCTGATCACGATGACCGGCAGGTCGCGGGTGGCGTCGTCGGCCCGCAGCTTCTCGAGCGCCTCGAGGCCGCTCATGCCGGGCAGCTTCAGGTCGAAGATGGCCAAGTCCACGGGCTGGGCTCGGGTTGCTGAGGGTGGAGAGCGCCTCTTCGGCGCTGCCGGCCTCGATGACCCGGTAGCCCTCGCCGGTCAGCACCATCTCGAGGTGCGGCGGATGTTCTTCTCGTCGTCGACGACGAGCACCGTGGGCGCGACGGTGGAGAGCGGCGACGGCTTCGGCCATGGTCACTTCAGTCGGGGCGGGCGGTACGACCGCGTCGTCCTGCATCAAGCGCAGGAAACCCGGCGGGAATGCCGAACGGGCTCTCTGGGTAGAGCGAGAGCAGCTGGCGGAGGACCGTCCGGGCCTTGCTTCCGCTTGTGCATCTTCATGTAGGTCTCGCCGAGCAGCAGCATTGCCTCGGCTTCCAGGCCCGACCCCTCGTAGGTGCGGAGCGCGTATTGGCAGCGGGCGACGGCAGCTGGGAAGTTGCCGCGGGCCAGGTAGAAGCGCGCGACGTAGAGCTCGTGGCGCGCCAAGAGCCCAGCCACCATCTCGAGCATGTACTCGAGCTCTCGCGCCCGCTTGTAGTGGGGGAAATCTCCCAGGAACGCACGGATGGTGTCGTACGCGTCGTAGCACGTTGGCCAGGTCCGCGCTCTTCGAGGGGCGGCAAGAGCATGGTCGGCGCGGATTGCTCGAAGAGCGCCTTGGAGACTCGATAACGCGCGTAGGGCACGTCCGGATCGTTCGGGTAGTCGTGAACGAACGCCTTGTACGCGCTGATCGACTCGGCGAACTTGTCCTGCTGGAACTCGATGTCCGCGAGGCGCAGGTCCGCCAGGCGCGCGTAGCGGCTGTAGCCGTACTTGCGCTTGACCTCCCGAAACAGCAGGGCGGCCTCTTCCCAGTCCTTGTCGAAGAACGCCTTGAGCGCCCGTCGTACTCGATCTTGGCGTTCTCGGAGTACGCCAGCGGGCTCGCCGCCGGCTTGGTGGCGCCGCAGGCGGGCGCCACGGCGCCGAGGGCGAAGAGCACCGCAATTTTGCCGACCAGCCGCATGACGCGGACGCTTGAGTAGCGGCTCGCTGGAGCGAGGGCAAGCTCCAGCGCCGGGGTCAGGCCGTTCTCGCTTGATTAGCCCCGCGCCTCAGGTAGATCGGGGGGGCCCATGGTCGAGAAGGTCCCAATGACGCCCCGGGGGGCGGAGAAGCTCAAAGAGGAGCTCGCCCGCCTCAAAGAGGAGCGGCCCAAGATCTCGCGAGAGATCGGCGTGGCGCGAGAGCACGGTGATCTCAGCGAGAACGCCGAGTACCACGCGGCGAAGGAGCGACAGGGCATGGTCGAGGCCCGGATCAAGGATCTGTCCGACAAGATCTCCCGGTCGGAGGTCATCGATCCGGCCTCGCTGAGCGGGGACAAGGTGCGCTTCGGCGCTACCGTCAGCCTGCTCAACGTCGAGACCGACGAAGAGTCGACCTACCAGATTGTCGGGGCCGACGAGTCCGATCTGAAACAAGGCACCATCTCCATTTCCGCGCCGCTGGCCCGCGCCCTGCTCGGCAAGGAGGCGGGGGACGAGGTCAAGGTCGAGCTCCCTGGGGGCGCCCGTCACTACGAGCTTGTCAGCGTCGAATTCCGCTGAGCGCCGCGGCCCAAGCGCTCGCGTCACGGCTGCGGTCGGCGCAGCGGCGCTGGTGGCGTTGTTCGAACTCGGGCTGGTGCTCGCCCTGCGACGGCGCGACTTGGCCGGAGTGTGGGAGGTGCAGCTCGGGATCGTGTACCTCGCGCCGACGCTGCTGCTGTTCGCAGCGGCCTGCGGCCTGGTCGGTGCAGCCCTCGTCGCCCTGCTCGAGCGCGGGACCGAGCGCGAAGCGCGCATCGCGCTCGCTCTCGTGGTCGGCGTCTTGGCTGGAGTGGTCGCCCACTCCGTCAGCGGCGGGCGTCTGCTCGCGCCCCTCCCGCGCCGCGCAACCTTCGTCCTCGCCGTGGCGTTTTCGCTGGCCTTCGCCGCCCACGTATCGGCGCCGCGACTGGCCCGCCTGATCCGGCACCGACCGACGACCTCGGCCCTCGGCGCCTTCGCGTTCATCGCCGCCCTCGAGCTCGCCAACCGCTTCGTGCTGGTGAGGCTGTACCCCGCGCTGCACCTCGCCCTCGCCGCCGCGTGCCTGGCGTTGGCTCCCGCCTTGGCGGCCGCGGTGCCCCCGGGGCAGCGGCGCCGCGGTCCGCTCGGGGCAGTCGTCGCTCTGGTGCTGCTGGCCGCCTTGGGAGTGTTGGCTCGACCGGCGGCGGCGCGTCTCGCGGGCTTCGACAACTTTCGGGTGGTGGTGATCGACCAAGCGCCCATCGGCGGCCAAGCCGTGCGGCTGGCGGCCTGGCTCTCTCCGCCCGCGCCCCTCGCCGAAGGCGGATCCGGAGAGTCGGAGGCGACCGTCCCGGCGGGCTCCCGCAGCATCGACCTCCGTGATCGTGATCTGCTGCTGGTCACCGTGGACGCCCTGCGCGCCGATCACGTCGGGGCCTACGGCTACAGTCGGAAGACCACGCCCAACATCGACGAGCTGGCGGCCTCGGGCGCGCGCTTCACCCACGCCTACGCGGCGACGCCGCACACCAGCTACTCCATCGCCTCGCTGATGACGGGCAAGTACATGCGTCCGCTGATCTTGCAGGGCGCCGGCTCGGACTCGGACACGTGGGCGTCGCTGATGCGCACATACTCGCGGAAAACCGCAGCTTTCTACCCGCCGGCGGTCTTCTTCATCGACACCGATCGCTTCGCGCCCTTCAGAGACTCCTTTCTCGGCTTCGAGTACCGAAAGGTGGAGTTCATGGAGGGGCAGGGGCGCGTCGACCAGGTCTCGAGCTATCTGGGCCAGGTCGGCCCCGACGGGCGCTTGTTCGTCTGGGTGCACCTCTTCGGTCCCCATGAGCCCTACGAGGCCCACGCAGGACACGACTTCGGCAACCGCGACGTGGACCGCTACGACTCGGAGATCCGCGCCGCCGACGAGACCGTCGGCGCGCTGGTGCGCGTGTTCCGCCAGCACCGCCCGGACGGCGCGGTGATCGTCACGGCCGATCACGGCGAGGAGTTCGGCGACCACGGCGGGCGCTATCACGGCACCACCGTCTACGAAGAGCAGCTGCGGGTGCCACTGGTCATATCCGCCCCGAACGCCATCGCGCCGCGCAAGATCACCGAGGTCGTGCAGACCATCGATCTCCTGCCCACGGTCCTGTCCGCCCTCGACATCCCGCGGCCGCCGCGGATCCGCGGGCGAGATCTCGGGCCGCTCTTGAGTGGCTCACGGGAGAGCGGTCCCGGGCTCGCCCTGGCCGAGACCGAAGAGCAGGCGCTCTTGGCCGAAGGCCCCTGGCGGCTGGTCTGCCAGCGCAAACTCGGCGCCTGCCAGCTCTTCGATGTCGACAGCGACCCGCGGCAAACCGCGGATCGATCGGGCCACGAGGCCGGACGTTTTCGAGAGCTGCGCGCCCGACTGCGCGACCTGGGCGCCTCCCACGGTCGCTACGAGGTGAAGGGGCTCCGCGCCGAAGGCAAGGGCTGGCCCGAGGCCATTCTCCGAGGCATCTCGGGAGATGGCGACGCCGCCGACGAGCTGGTGCCGCTGCTCGATGACGCGGACGTGGTCATCCGCCGAAAGGCCACGGAGCTCCTGTTCGAGCTGCGGCGGCCGGAGACCGCGGAGAGCCTGCGCCTGGCCCTCGGTCGCGACGAAGACCTCGAGGTGAAGCGCTGGGCGGCGCTCGGTCTGACGCGCCTCGATCAAGGCGCGCCGCTGGTGTTCGAGCTCGTACGCTCCGACGACCTTCGCTGGAAGCGCCTCGCGTCGCTGGCGCTCGCCGAGGCCGGTGACCGGCGCGGGGAGGCGGCGCTGGTCGCGTGGTGGCGCGACGCGCCGGCACGGGACTTCGTCCGGTCTCGCGAGCTTCTGGCGGCGCTGGCCAAGATCCGGAGCAAGGACGCGGTCTGGCCCCTGACCCAGAGCCTGGGCGACGTCCGCCTGCGTCCCTTCATCGCCGAAGCGCTCGCGCGGATAGGCGACGACGCGGCGCGGGTACCCTTGGCGCGGGCCCTGGCGGGCGAGCGGTACCAGGGCGCGCGCGTCGCCATCGCGACTGCGCTCGTGGAGCTGGGCGCCGAGGCCGAGATGGCCGAGCCGCTGGTGCGTTTCTTGGGTGTGCCCGACCCGCTGCCCGGCGGCGTCGATCTGGCGCGGCGGGCCGGCATCCTGCCGAACATCGGCGGACCCGATGCGCGCGATCTCGCCCGCCTGACCAAACAGAGCGCGGTGGGCGTCAAGCTTCAGCTGGTGGTCCCGAGGGGCGGGAACGGCAGAGGCGTACGAGTCCTGGTGCGCGGCGGCGCGCATGGCCGGAGCGGCGCGGTGCACATCGGGAGCGCCCTGGAACCCATCAAGTACGACCGTAAAGGTGCACCGATAAAGGACCGAAAGTTACCGCAAATTCACCCGACTGACCGAGTGACCCTCCAGCTTCCGGCGGGGGCCTCGACGGAGGTGCACGCGACGTTGCCCGGGGGCCTCGGCGCCAGGGCCGGCCGACCGCTCACTCTGGTTGTCTTCGCCGAAGAGCACGTCGCGGTGGAGGCGGTGGTCGTGGTCCCGCTGGCGGACGAGCTTCCTCCGCCCGCCCCGAAGCCCTGGAAGCCCGGCGACTCGGACTGAAGGAAGAGCCCTCGCGGGACCCACCGAGGGTGGTATAGAGGCGCCGGTGGCTGAGCAAGACGACGAAAAACGGCTCTCACGGCGGGCGCGTCGGCGCGCCGAGGCCGACGAGGGAGAACCCGAAACGGACGACACGAGCGCCGAGGCCGTGGAGCGCGACACCGAGGTCATCGAGACGACCGGCGAGGCGGCTCCGGACGACGACGCGCCCCAGAAGCTGAGCAAGTCCGAGAAGAAGCGCGTCCGGCAGGAGGAGAAGAGCGCGACCGGAGCGGTGCGCGATCGCAACAAGCGCCTGCGCGCCCAGGGCGCCGAGAAGCGCGGCAGCAAGCGCGAACGTGAACGCCACGCAGCCGTCGCGCGAGGGCTCGACGCCTCCGAGATGATGGACGACGCGTTCGCTCGCAGCTCCCACGCGGCGACGCAGTTCGTCCGCAAGCACTCGAGCGCGCTGCAGTGGCTGGTCGTGCTGGCGGTGGTCGGCGGGATCGGCTTCCAGGTCTATTCGTGGAACGCGAAGAAATCCGCGGGCGCGACCGCGGACGGGCTGATGGCCGGCGTGGAGGCAGAGCTGGGGCGAGTGGGGACGGAGAGCGAGACGCCCGACGAAGCCGCCCTCAGCTCGCGACCGACCTTTGCCACTGACCAGGCTCGGCTCGAGGCGGCCGAAAAGGCCTTCGTCGCCACGCAAAAGGCGAAGGCGGGATCGGGCGCCGCCATCCTGGGCATGCTCGGTCAGGCCGGTGTGCTCTACGATCAGGGCAAATACGACGACGCCAAGAGCCTCTACGAGAAGGTCCAAGGCTCGGATCTGGCCAAGCACGACGCCGACGTCCGGCTGCGCGCCCTCGAGGGCGTGGGGCTCTGCCTCGAGGCCAAGAGCGACGCAGACGGAGCGCTCAAGATCTTCCAGGAGCTCGAGAAGTCCGACGAACCCGGGTTTTCGCCGCTGGGGCTCTATCATCAAGCCCGCGTGCACTTCACACGCGGCGACAAGGCCAAGGCCAAAGAACTCTTGACCCAGGTCAAAGAGAAGCTCGACAAAGAGAAGTCGCCCTACATGACCGAGGGCTATGTCGAGAAAGCCTCCCGCGACCTGTTGGCCATCATCGATCCTTCCACCGCACCCGCGGGCGGATCGAGCTACTCACCAGAGCAGATGGACCAGATGCGGGACCAGATCTTGAAGGATCCGGCCAAGCTCAAGAAGATGCTGGAGGACATGGGCAAGATGAAGGTGCCCGGCATGCCTCCGACTGGCGATCCCGGCGGTGCGCCGGTGCCGCTGCCCGAGCCGATGCCCGCGCCGCCGGGTAGCGGAGCGCCGTGAGGTTGCTCCGGCAAGCGATCAGCGCAGGCTTGGCCGCGGTCACGCTGGCGACGGCTGTGGCGGGCTGTGAGTCGCTGCGGGCCGGAGCGAACCCCGAGCTGCCCTTATGGAAGTACCGGCCGAGCGGATCGCTGAGCTTGGTCTACAAGCGGCAGATCGTCGCCGAGAGCCGCCGGGTGGGCGAGCCCTACGAACGCGGCCAGCCGGAGATCGATCCGAAGGGCCGCCGGCTCTTCGTCGGCTCGAGCGATCGCGGGCTGTACGCGATTCGCGCCGTGACCGGTGAGGTGCTCTGGCGCTTCGAGACTCTGGGATTCGTGCAGTGCGCGCCGCTCTACGACTCTGTCGAAGACGTCGTGTATTTCGGCTCGAACGACGGCGCACTCTACAAGGTCAAAGCGGCGACAGGAGAGCTGCTCTGGCGCTTCTCGACCAACGCCGAGGTTGCCCGCCGCCCGGTCCTCGATCGCGGCGTGATCTACGCGGTCAACGCCAACGACACGGTCGTCGCCCTCGAATCCAAGACCGGCAAGCTGGTCTGGAGCCAGCACCGGACGCCGGCACTCGGCATGGAGGTCGCCGGCTACTCGGGACCGCTGGTCTGGCGCGGCAAGGTCTTCGCGGGCTTCAGCGACGGGACGGTCACGGCTTTCGACACCAAGACCGGCGATGAGATCTGGCAACCCGTGGATCTCGCCGCGGAAGCCGAGCAACGTCAGGGAGAGATCCCGACCTACCTGGACGTGGACACGACCCCGGTCGCCGACACCATCGAAGCGGGCGCCGTGGTCTACGTCGGCAGCTACGCGGGAGGCGTCTGGGCCCTCGACGCCGACAGTGGGACGCCCATTTGGTCGAATCCCGCGGTCGAGGGCGTCAGCGAGCTCACGCTCTGGACCGAGCCGGCGCACGCAGCCCGGGACGGTGGCCCAAAAGTGCCGGAGAAGAAGCTGCTGCTCGCGGCGACCGGGACCACCGGACTGTGGGCGCTGGATCCCGAGACGGGCCGTGACGAGTGGCGTCGGTCGCTGCCGGACGGCGGCATCTCCGCACCGGTTCCGATCCGCGGCGCGCTCCTGGTCAACACCAGCAAGCTGGGCGTGTTTCTGCTGTCGCCGCTGGACGGCAGCGTCATCGACGGCATCCACATGGTCGACGGGTCGTCGCACACGCCGGCGGCTCACGGCAGCCGCGCGTTCGTGGTCTCCAACCACGGCGATCTGCTGAGTCTGCACGTCGCCGGTCCGCTGGGGCGCTGAACCCGTCGCAGCGCGCGACTCCGCTGGGGCGCTGAACCCGTCGCAGCGCGCGACTCCGCTGGGGCGCTGAACCCGTCGCGCCACGCGACCTCGTGGCATTGGTGGCATTGGCGGCCCACGGGGCCCGGTTGGAATTGCGCCGGGGCCCGGTTGGAACTGCGCGCGATTTCCAGCTGCGGCCAAGATCGGCCCTCCCGACCCCCAATTAAAAGATCGCATAAGATAGATTATGTTAACTTTTCAGGAACGGTGAATCGCGCGGCTCCAACTCGACCCCAGACCTCGACCCCGTGCCCGTGCCCGTGCGTTGGCCCCGGAGGTCGACCCCGTGCCTGAGCCCGATCGCTCGAGCGCTGGTCGGCGGTCAGAGCACGTAGTGATCCCCGATGCCCATGACACCGAGGTTCACGCCTTTGAGCCTGGCGCACTCCTGCTCGACCTCGCCCTGGAACACGGGCTTGATATGGTAGAGCAGCGTCGGCAAGTCCTTGGGGCGCCCGAACTTCTTCAGATCCTTGTGCAGCGTTCGCGGCGTGTGGTGACCGCTCACGGTGGCTAGCTTCTGCTCCCGATTTGGGAAGCTCACCTCCATGAGTAGCGCCTTCAGGTTCTCTGTCTCGCGCAAGAGCTCCCAGAAGCGGTCGGTCGGTCCCGTATCACCGCTGTATGCGATGGCGGTTTCAGGCGTTTCCACGATGAAACCGGCGGACTCGATGGTGTGATTCACCATCACGCTGCGCACGGAATAGCCGGCGATGATGCGCGGTTTTTCCGGCATCAGCGGCACAAACTGGATGGTCGGCCGCGATTTGTTCGGGATCTCCGGGAAATCCGGCCACAGCAAGTTATTGAAGAAGTGCTTCTTCAGCACCCGGATGGTCCAGGGCGTGGCCGCCACCAGCAGCGGCTCGCACTCGGCCTGGCAGCGGTTGTCCGCAATGGTTGCCAGATCCCTCACGTGATCCAGGTGCGCGTGGCTGATCAACACCGCTTGCAGTCGAAACTGCAGCTTGAGATCGAGGCCGCTCGTGAGCGAGCCCGCATCGAGCGCCATTCGTTCATCCAGAACGAAGGCGCTGGTGCGATGCTTCGGCGTTTCCCCGCCGTGGCAGCCGACTACGCGAAGCTCCATGAGGCTCCGAAACAGAAGGCCGAGTGTATCTCGCCGCGCGCACGGGGGTCAAAACCCCCCTGAACCATTCGGGGATCCGGCATCGGCTGCGGCGCTTTCATGGGGGCTCCGCCTTCGAACGTCAACACGCGAGCCCGCCGCTGCTGCCGCGTCGGCAGGTCTCGCGCGTCGGTGGGTCTCGCGTCTCGAAGTGCGCGGCGCGCCGCTTAGAAGTCCATGCCGCCCATGCCGCCCATGCCGCCCATGCCGCCCATGCCGCCCATGCCGCCCATGCCGCCCATGCCGCCCATGCCGCCCATGCCGCCCATGCCGCCCATGCCGCCACCGGGCATGCCCGCCGGCTCGGGCTGCGGGAGATCCGCCACCGCGCACTCGGTGGTCAGCATCAGCCCGGCGATGCTCGCCGCGTTGGTCAAGGCCACGCGCACGACTTTGACGGGATCGATGATGCCGGCCTCCACCAGATCGCAGTATTTCTCCGTGCGGGCATCGAACCCGCGATTGCCCTTGTCGGCCTTGACGGTCTCGACCACGAGCGGCGCGTCGCAGCCAGCGTTGGCAGCGATTTGCGCCAGTGGCGCCGAGCACGCCTGCGCCAGCAAGCGTGCACCGAAGCGCTGGTCGTCCGAGAGCTTCAGGCCATCGATGGCCTTGGCGGCGCGGATCAGCGCCACGCCACCGCCGACCACCACGCCCTCGGCCACGGCCGCGCGGGTCGCCTGGAGCGCGTCGTCCACGCGGAACTTCATTTCCTTCATCTCGGTCTCGGTGGCCGCCCCCACCCGGATCACCGCGACGCCGCCGGCCAGCTTCGCCAAGCGCTCCTCGAGCTTCTCGCGGTCGTAGTCGCTGGTGGTCTCTTTGATCTGCTTCTTGATCAGCTCGATGCGACCCGCGATGGCCTTCTTGTCGCCGGCGCCGTCGATGATGGTGGTGGTGTCCTTGTCGAGCGTGACCTTCTTGGCGCGGCCCAGATCGCCGAGCCCGATGCCCTCGAAAGTACGTCCCGCCTCTTCCATGATCGGCGTGGCGCCCGTAACCTCTGCGATGTCCTTGAGCATTTCCTTGCGCCGATCGCCGAAGCCCGGCGCTTTGCAGGCCGCGACCTTCAGCACCCCACGCAGCTTGTTCACCACCAATGCCGCGAGCGCTTCGGCCTCGACGTCTTCGGCGATGATCATCAGGGGCGCGCCCGCCTTCACCGCGGCTTCGAGCAGCGGCACCAGGTCGGCCATCGCGCTGATCTTCTTGTCCGTCACCAAGATGTACGCGTCTTCGAGTTCAACGCCGAGCTTCTCGGAATCAGTGATGAAGTAGGGCGAGAGGTAGCCGCGATCGAACTGCATGCCCTCTACCACTTCGACCTCGGTCTCGAGACCCTTGGCCTCTTCGACCGTGACGATTCCGTCACGGGAGACCTTCTCCATGGCGTCGGCCAAGATCTTGCCGATGCGCTCGTCTCCGTTCGCGCTCACCGTCGCGACGCGCCGGATGTCGTCGGTCCCGGAAACCTGCACCGCCATCTTCGCCAGTTCGGCGATGACGACCGCCGTCGCTGCGTCGATGCCACGCTTGATCTCCATCGACGGAATGCCGGCCTCGACCAACTTGATGCCGTCGGCGTAGATCGCCTGTGCGAGCACCGTCGCGGTCGTGGTGCCGTCACCGGTGTCGTCGTTGGTGCGCGAGGCAACCTCGCGCAGCATCTGTGCGCCCATGTTCTCGGTCTTGCAGCCGAGCTCGATCTCCTTGGCGACCGTGACGCCGTCCTTGGTGACGACGGGTCCCCCCCAGCTCTTGTCGAGCGCGACGTTGCGTCCACCCGGACCGAGAGTGAGCTTCACCACGTCGGCGAGCGCGTCGGCGCCGAGGCCGAGGGCTTTGCGGGCGGCGCGGGAGAAGAGGATTTCTTTCGAGCTCATGCTGGGGACTCCTTGTGGCCGCGGCGGGCGGCGCGGCATCTCTAGGCGCTCAGCGCCCCGGCGTGAAGGGTCAAGTAAGGGACTAGCGTGCGGTTTGTCTTGCTTGAACCCAAAAGTGGCGCTACGAAGCCGGCCCCTACACCCTGCCGTACCCCGGCACGGCGGGGGTAGCCTTCCCCGGCTAGGTCTTGGGGGATCGTCTAAAGGCAGGACACAAGGCTCTGGTCCTTGTTATCTAGGTTCGAATCCTGGTCCCCCAACCCATCGGCCCCATCGTCTAGCGGTTAGGACATCGGCCTCTCACGCCGGTAACACGAGTTCGAGTCTCGTTGGGGTCACCGCAAACCTCTGAGCTTCCGACCAGCCATGCCCGTCGGCGCTCGGGGCCAGTTCCATCTGCGCCCCCACTGCCTTAAGCAACGGCCGGCATGGCGGACCGCCTCTCGGACGATCTCGCGTCGCTCAAGCTCGACCGCGCCGCGGTCCCGGCGGGTTCCGGCTGGCTCCGGCGTGGGGTGTGGGTCGCGGTCGCAGTGGGAACCCTGGGCGCGGGGTACTTCGTCGCGTTGCCCCAGGTCGAGGCACGCCTCTTCAAGCCGGAAGTCGCCGTCACCGAGATCACGACCATCACGCCCGCCCAAGCGTCGGTCACGCTCACCTCCAGCGGCTACGTCGTGGCGCAGGTCTCCAGCGACGTGGGGCCGGTCGTCGCCGGCCGCGTGAAGACCATTTCGATCAAAGAAGGCGATCTGGTCGAGGTGGGCCAGATCATCGCGACGCTCGAGAGCTCCGATCGCAAGGCGGCCATCGCCTCGGCCCGATCGGTCGTCAGCAGCTCGGAGGCCCGCGCTCAGGTTTCTCGTGCCGATCTGGCAGCGCTGGAGATCAAGGCCAAGCGCGAACGCTCGATGGCCAGCGAGGGCGTGTCTGCGCCGGCCATCGCCGACGATTTGGACGCGCAGCTCGCGGCCCAGCAGAAGGTGGTCGAAGCCGCCGACGCGCAGACCAAGGCCGCCCGGGCCGAGGTGCGCAACGTGCAAGTGGGGCTCGACTACATGACCGTGAAGGCTCCCATCCGCGGCACGGTCGTGGGCAAGCCCGTGGGAGTCGGCGCCATGGTGGGACCCTTCACCGGCGCGCTGGCCAAGCTGGTCGATCTCGAGTCGATCATGGTCGAGACCGACGTGCCAGAAGGCCGCGTGCACTTGCTGGGCCCCCGGGCGCCCACCGAGGTCCTGCTCGACGCCTTTCCCGGCAAGCGCCTGCGGGGCGAGGTCGCGCAGGTGGGGCCGCGCGTGGACCGCGCCAAGGCCACCGTCACGGTCAAGGTGAAGTTCGTCGACGCCATCCCTGGAGTGCTGCCGGACATGGCCGCCCGGGTGAACTTCCTCGAAGAAAAGCTCGACGCAAAGAGCATGCAAGACCCGCCCAAGGTCCTGGTGCCCGGCGCCGCCGTCACGGATCGCGCGGGAGCCAAGGTCGTGTTCGTGATCGACGACGGCAAGGTCCGTATGCGTGCCGTCACCCTCGGCGCTTCCATCGCCACTGGCTTCGAGCTGCTCGACGGCCCTCCGAGTGGAACGCGACTGGTCAAAGATCCTCCGGCCGACCTCGCCGACGGGAGAGACGTCAAGGAGAAAGAGACGCCGTGAGTGATCAACAATCGCTGATCGCCCTCCGGGGCGTGAACAAGACATTCATGCGCGGCAAGGAGCGGCTCGAGGTCCTGAACGACCTCGACCTCGACATCGCCAAGGGCTCCTTCGAGGCGTTGATGGGCCCGAGCGGCTCGGGCAAGACCACGCTGCTCAACCTGATCGCGGGGCTCGATCGCCCCAGCAAGGGCAGCGTCGAGGTCGCCGGCAAAGACATCGCCAAGCTCGGGGACGCCGCGCTGTCGCGCTGGCGCGCCCAGCACATCGGCTTCATCTTCCAGAACTTCAACCTGATCCCGGTGCTGACGGCCCTCGAGAACGTCGAACTTCCGCTGCTCCTGACCAAGCTGCCGGGCCCGGAACGCAAGAAGCGTGCGGCCACGGCCCTGCGCGTCGTCGGGCTCGAAGATCGGATGGGGCATCGCCCGAACCAGCTCTCGGGCGGTCAAGAGCAACGGGTCGGCATCGCTCGTGCGATCGTGCACGACCCCACCATCTTGGTCGCCGACGAGCCGACCGGCGAGCTCGATCGCCAGAGCGCAGACGAAATTCTCACGCTCTTGACCAGGCTCAACAAGGAATTCGACAAGACCATCTTGATGGTCACGCACGATCCGGCCGCCGCTGAGCGGGCCAGCATCATTCGCAAGCTCGACAAAGGTCAGCTCGTATGAATCTGGGCACGTTGGCGCTGAAGAACATCCGCCGAAACCGGCTGCGCACGGCCCTGACCGTGCTCGGCGTTGCAGTCGCCATCGTGTCCTTCGTGCTGCTTCGAACCGTGCTCGATGCTTGGAACACGGGCGCCGAACACGCGGCTCAGGATCGCCTGGCCACCTGGCACAAGGTGACCTTCGTGATGCCGCTGCCGAAACGCTACTTCGAAGAGGTACGCCAGGTTCCCGGCGTCAAGAAGGCGACCTATCTCAACTGGTTCGGCGCCAAGCACCCGACGCGTGATCGGGAGTTCTTCGCCAACATGGCCGTCGATCCGCAGACCTTCTTCGACGTCTACGACGACATGCTGGTGCCGCCGGAACAGCTCTCGGCGTGGAAGCAGGACCGCCAAGGCGCCATCATCGGCTCCTCGCTCGCCAAGCAGTTCGGCTGGAAGGTCGGGGACGAAGTCACGCTCACCGGCACCATCTACCCCGGCGACTGGAAGTTCCGCATTTCCGGGGTCTACAGCGCGGCCAGGCGCTCGGTGGATCAATCGCAGTTCTTGTTCCACTGGGACTACATGAACGAGTCGCTGCCACAGGGACGCAAAGATCAGATCGGCTGGATCGCCAGCACCATCGACAGTGTGTCGCGAGGCGGCGCCATCGGCACGGCCATCGACAAAGCCTTCGACGAACGCGACGTCCAGACCCAGACCATGAGCGAGCGGGCGCTCAACGCGCAGTTCATTGGAGCCGCTTCGGCCATCCTGGGCGCGCTGAACGTGGTCAGCATCGTGATCTTGGCGATCATGATGCTGATCTTGGGCAACACCATCGCCATGGGCGTTCGCGAGCGCACACGCGAGTACGGCGTCTTGCTGGCGCTCGGGTTTCGACCGGGACACATCGTCAGCTTCGTGATCGGCGAGAGCGTGGCGGTAGGGCTGCTCGGCGGGCTGGCCGGCATCGCGCTCAGCTACCCGATCGTGCAGCAGGCCATGGGGCGTTGGCTCGAAGAGAACATGGGCTCTTGGTTCCCCTACTTCCGTATCCCGGTCACGGTCGCCGCAAGCGCGGTCGTCATCGCCATCGTGCTCGGCTTGGTCGCCGCGCTGATCCCGGCTTGGCGCGCCTCCAAGCTCGACGCGGTCGAAGCACTCAGGAGGCTTGGATGATCCCGGTCTCGTACAACGTGCGAAACCTCGCGGTGCGCAAGGCCACCACGGTGGCGTCCGCGGGCGGCATCGCGCTGGTGGTGTTCGTGCTGGCCTCGTCGCTCATGCTCTCGGAGGGCCTGCGACGCACGCTGGCCAGCTCGGGGCGCGCCGACACCGCCATCGTGCTCCGCAAGGGCAACAACGCCGAGCTCTCGAGCACCATCGACGATCCGACCGTGAGCATCGTGCGGAGCGCGCCAGGGGTGAAGGCCAAGAGCGATGGTACCCCGATGGCGGTCGGCGAGCTGATGGTCGTCGCTTTCATGGAGACTTCCGACGGCAAGGGGCGCACCAACGTGCAACTCCGCGGCGTTCCGAGCGACGTGACGGACTTCCGCCCCGACGTACGCGTGATCGAGGGGCGCCCGCTCAAGCCGGGCACCGACGAGGTGATGGTCGGACGAGCCATCAGCGGGCGCTTCAAGAACTTGCGTCTCGGTGACTCCTTCGAGCTCCGGAAGAATCGCCCGGTCAAGGTGGTGGGTGTGTTCGAGGCTGGAGGCACCTCCTTCGAGAGCGAGGTTTGGGCAGATCTCGAGATCCTGCGCGAGGCCTTCGGGCGCCGCGGCGTCGTCTCGAGCGTCCGCGTCCGACTCGATTCACCGAGCCGTTTCGAGGGCTTCGAGGCGGCCATCGAGAGCGACAAGCGCCTGGGGCTCGACGCCATGCCCGAGCGCGAGTTCTACGAGAAGCAGAGCGAAGGCACGACGCTCTTCATCACGGCAATGGGCGTGCTCATCGCGGTGTTCTTCAGCGTGGGCGCGATGATCGGAGCGATGATCACCATGTACGCCGCCGTAGCCAACCGCAGGCGCGAAGTGGGCGTGCTCCGGGCGCTCGGCTTCTCGCGGCTGAACATCGTGATGAGCTTCTTGTTCGAATCGCTGCTGATCGCGGGCATCGGAGGCGCGGTGGGCGCGGTCGCCTCGCTGGCCATGGGGTTCGTCAGCTTCTCGATGATGAACTTCGCGACTTGGAGCGAGATCGTGTTTCGATTCACGCCCACGCCCCAGATCATCGGGGCCAGCTTGGTCTTTGGCGGCGTCATGGGGGTGGTCGGCGGCTTCTTTCCGGCACTGCGAGCCGCTTCCGTGTCGCCCATCGACGCAATGCGCGACTAGATCCCCCGCCTCGGCCCCCCACCGCGCTATCCTGGGCGCGCTTGAAACGCGGAGAGGTCGTCGGGGGACGTTTCGAGGTCCAGGCTTTGGCGGGGTCCGGCGCCATGGGAGTGGTGTGGCGCGCCGTCGATCACCAGAGCGGCGAGCCCGTAGCGCTCAAGCTCTTGCGGCCCGGCGCCGAAGGAGAACGCTTCCTACGCGAGTCCCGCTTGCTCTCGGAGCTCGATCACCCGGGCATCGTCCGCTACGTCGCCCACGGCAGTTCCGACGAAGGCCCGTTCTTGGTCATGGAGTGGCTCGAAGGCGAGAGCCTCGCCCAGCGCCTGAACCGCGCCGAGCTCACCCCGGCCGAGTCAGTGCGGGTGGTGGGCAGCCTCGCCGCCGCCATCGGGGCGGCCCACCAACGCATGATCGTGCACCGCGATCTCAAGCCGTCGAACGTGTTTCTGGTCGGACGAGCGCTCGACGACGTGCGGGTCCTCGATTTCGGCGTCGCGCGCCAAGGGGCGTTCTCCGCCGGCGAGCTCACCCACACCGGGGCCATCGTCGGGAGCCCGCGCTACATGTCCCCCGAACAAGCGCGGGGCTCGAAGCTCGTGGGTCCCGCGGCCGACGTCTGGGCACTGGGCGCGATTCTGTTTCGCTGCCTCACCGGTGAGCCGCTGCTCGCCGACGGGCCGATGGAAATGGTGTTGTCGGATTCTGCTGATGTCCCCCATTCCCCGGGCCAGCGACCGACGGGCGGACGTGCCGGCGGCGCTCGACGACCTGGTGGCGAGCCTCTTGGCGAAGGAGCCCGAGATCGGCCCCCGGATGGCGAGGCCGTCGCACGGGCCCTCGCGGCGCTGGATCTGCCGGTCGATCTCTCCGCCCCGGCGGGCGCTTCCACGACGGGCGACTCTCCCCTGACCCTCGCCGAGCAGCGATTCACCTGCATCGTCTTGGTGCAGGGAACGACGCTCGACTTCCGAGCGCTGGCTGAGCGGAACGGCGGAACACTCGTGCCCCGAAGCGACTCCGTGGCGCTCGTGTTTGCCACGCTCGGGACGGCCAGTGACGTGGTGGCGCGCGCGGCCCGCTGCGCTCTCGAGATCAAGAAACTCGCGCCCGACGCGCAGATCGCGGTCGTGACCGGAGCCGGCTCCGCAGGCGATCTCGCCCATCGAAATCGCAGCATCGCGCTGCGTGCCGAAGCGCTGCTCGAACCCCGCGCGGCCGGCATACACCTGGACCAAGTCAGCGCGGGCCTGCTCGAATCTCGCTTCTTGATCTCGCACCTCAGCCAACACCCGGGCGCAGCTTTGCTCTTGGACGAGCGTGCGGATCCGACTCCCCTGCGGCGGCTCCTGGGCAGGTCGACGCCCTGCGTGGGGCGGGAGCGAGAGCTGGGTGTGCTCGAGAGTCTGGTCGGCGAAGTTCTGGGCGAGAGCGTGGCCCGCGTCGCGCTGGTCACGGGCGATCCCGGAGTTGGCAAGAGCCGTGTTCGCTACGAGCTGTTGCGCCGACTCGAGGTCACGGCCAAAAACGTCGGCAGCGCGACCCCTGTGGTCTGGCTGGGGCGTGGCGATCCAATGGCCGAAGGTTCACCGCTGGGGCTCTTGGGCAGCGCGCTGCGCTTTGCGTTGGGCGTGTCCCTCGACACACCCCGGGGCGAAGTGCGCGATCTGCTCGTATCCCGAGCCAACCGCGCGCATTCCTTGGACGCAGCCGAGCGCGTCGCCGACGCCTTGCTCGACGTGGTCACGGGACAGCGCGAATCGTTCAAGGAGATGAGTCCGCTGGCCGTCGGCGACCTGCTCTTGTCCGCTTGGGAAGACTTCCTCCGGGGGGAGCTGGATCAACACCCCGTCGTACTGGTGCTCGAAGACATGCAGTGGAGCGATTGGGGCAGCGTACGCTTCGTGGACGCTGCGCTGCGCCAGCACGCCGATCGACGCTTTTTCGCCCTGGGGCTCGCGCGCCCGGACGTCACGGATCGTTTTCCAGGGCTCTGGGCCGAGCGCCGCCCGCTGGTGCTGCCCTTGCCCGAGCTCGGCCGCCGCGCGGGCGAAGCGCTGGTGCGGGCGGTCTTGGGCGATCGGGTCGACGACGCGCTCACGCAGGCCATCGTCGAACGCGCCAGTGGCAATGCCTTCTTCTTGGAAGAACTGATCCGCGCCGTCGCCGACGGCGGGCCCGAGGTCGAGCTGCCGGGCAGCGTGCTGGCGCTGGCCGAAGCCCGCGTCGTCGCCCTCCAGCCGGAGCTGCGTCAGGTCCTGCGCGCGGCCAGCATCTTCGGTCGGGTGTTCTGGACCGCCGGCATCGCGGAGTTGGTCGGACGCCACCCCGACGGCGTGCGCGCGGATCTCGAGCGCCTCTGCGAACGCGAGCTGCTCACCCGCCGTCGCGAGTCGCGTTTCCTCGGCGTCGACGAGTACGTGTTCCGACATGCCTTCGTGCGCGAGGCCGCCCACGCCATGCTCACCCCGGACGATCTCGAGCGCGGGCATCGGCTCGCCGCGACCTGGCTCGAGCGCGCCGGCGAACGCGAGGCCCTGCTCTTGGCCGAACACTGGCGCCGGGGCGCCGATCTCGGGCGGGCCGCGCCGTACTTCTACCGCGCCGCAGAGCAGTCGATCACGAGCAACGACTTCGAGCGGGCACTCTCCCACGCACGCGCTGCTCTCGACGCCAGCCCGACGGGAGAGCTTGCCGGCGAGCTGCATTTGATCATGAGCGAGGCGCACCAGTGGCGCGGGGAGGCCGAGGAGCGCGAACGAACCGCGCGCCTGGCCATGGGCTTCTTCCCGAAGCTCTCGGCACGCTGGTACGCGGCCGCGGCCGAGACCGCGCGCATCGCCTCCCGCGGCGGCCGTCACCAAGAAGTCGCGGCGCTCTTCGAGGCGGTCGCGACCGACAGCGCCCCCGAGACCGCCGGCGCGCGCACCGTGGTTCTGGCGCAGTTGTTCGTGCCGGCGCTGCGCGCGGGCCAGAGCGATCTTGCGGCGCGCATCCGCGCCGCTTTGAACGCCGCCGAGCGTCACCTTGGCTCCGGCGACCTGCGCGGTCGCGGCTGGCTCGCCCGCGCCGACGGCTACGCGGCCTTGGTCGCGGGGGACGCAGCGACGTACCTCGACCAGACCGAGCTCGCGGCCCGCTGTTTCGAAGAGGCGCGCGAAGAGCGCCACGCGCTGACTTTTCGGACCAGCGTGGGCTTCGCTCACATCGCGCTGGGCCAGTACGCAGAAGCGGAAGGCATCCTCCGAGACACCCTCGCTCGCGCCGAGCGCATGCGCCTCGCGCACACCCGCGTCATCGCCAAGCACAACCTGGGCTACGCGGTGGCGCTGGCCGGCGACCTGCCTGCCGGCATCGCCATCGAACGAGACGCCATCGAGGACGCCAAGAGCCAGCAGGACCGCTGGGTCGAGTGCGTGTCGTATACCTACCTCGCGGATCTGCTCCTGCGCGCCAGCGACGCCGCCGGCGCGCTCGACGCCGCGCTGGTCGCGCGAGACCTCTCGGATGGCCCAAACCGGGTGCTGGCGCTGGCGCTTTGCGCCCGAGCGGAGCTCGCGCTCGGCCAGATCGACGCGGCACGCGCCCACGCAGAGGCATCGAACGCTCTGCTCAATGAACTCGGGAGCATCGAAGACGGTGAAGCCTTGGCTCGCCTGGCTTTTGTCGAGGTGCTCGAGGCCTCGGGGGAAGCCGCGTCAGCGCGGATCGCCCTCGATCGCGCACGAAGCCGTCTGCTGGATCGCGCCCAAAAGATCTCCAACGAGGCGCGACGGATGAGCTTTTTGGACGACGTCCCAGACCATGCGTTGACCTTCTCGCGCCCGATGCCCGTCTGAGTCCCCCGCCCCGGCAGCGAGGTCCCGCCCTCAGCCCTCGCAGGCTTTGGACAGCGCCGGAGCGCAGAAACCCTTGCTGCACACCGCGCGGATCTGGCACTTCGGTGGGACCGGCGGACACCTGAACTGACTGCAGTCGTGATCTTCGGCTGCGCAGTGTGCGCTCTCGCGCTTCTGTGCGGTCGCCGCTGCCGCCGCGCTGATCGCGGTGATGGGCGTCACCGGGCACTCCCCGCAGCAGTGATGAGTCACCTTCAAGGCACAGTCGAAATCACTGGTGCATCGCGCGCTCCTGGCGGTCGAGACCTTGGGCGGCTCGGGGACCGGGGGCGCGGGCGCCTCCGGCGTTGGCGCGGTGGTTGAATCGCTCGGTGCTGGCGGGGCGGCGAGCGCTTCGGGCGTCGTCGCCGGCGCCTCGGCGACGGTTGCGGGCTCCGCAATCGCGGGCTCTGCAATCGTGGGCTCGGCGGTGCGAGCGCAGGCAGCGAGCATTAGCGCGAGACCGGCTCCGCGAATCACCCCTGCACGGTATCACGGCCTGTCGCGCCCCTGGTGCATCGGGTGATCGACACGCCGGACCAACGCTTCACGGGCGCGTGCAGCGTCGCCGAAGGCGCGCCCGCCATGGGCTACGCCGTCTCGGCGCTCAGCATCGAGACCCCGCCGAAGGTCTTCCGCACCTACCGTACTGGCCTCGCTGCGCCCTGAATCAGCGCCAGATCCCCACCGAGACCGCCCAACCAAAGTACTGGCGCGCGCCGTCGATGGCGCCGCCGAGCGCGAGCTTCTCGTCCTCGTGCAACAGGCCAAATAGGCTCCACTCGAAGAGCCGCGTGTCGAAGCCGAAGGTGCCGTGCATACGCGGGGAGCTGCCTCGGAAGCGGGTTGGCTCGAGGTACGTCCCGGCGCGCAGCTTGAGCCAGTTCGAGATGGCCTCGGTCTCGACGCCGAATCGGGGCGTGAGGCTCACGCGCTGGCCGGATCGATCGACGTAGCCCTGGAGGAAGGACTCGACGCCGACGCCATTGGCCACGTCGCCGTCGGCGTGCAGCGCGGCGCTCAGCAAGACGTAGCGCCGCGGCACTCGGTCGTATCGCTCACGGAGCAGCTCGGTCACGCGTTCCCGTTGGGTGCCACGGTAGCGCCGGTCCGCGTCCGCCTCCCGCTCGAGCTCGTCCTCGGCGGCCTCCCTGGCGTCCGAGCCCAGGCGCGCGGCACGCTCGAGTCGGCGCTCACGCAGGCGCTCGCGTGCCTCGAGGTAAGTGTCGACGCGGCGCATGACCACGATCGGATCGAGCCAGCCGACATTGAGGGGTCGCGGGCCGAGCTGCACCGCCGCGCCGAAGTCGCTGCTCCAGGGGCGTTTGACCCGCCGTGGCAGCCAGATCGCGTCGGGGCTCTGGGGGTCTCGCAGCACGAGGTCGCCGCCCACCGCGCGGCCCCGAGAGTCCACGTCGGTGGTGACCGGCGCGCGCAGCGCGACGCCGAGGCGAAAGCGCTCGCCCGTCGGTCGCCAGAGCAGACCGCCCTCGAAGCTCACGCCGCGGGTCGTGAACACGTTCCCGCTCCGCGAGATGATCTCGTCCTTCGTGGTGACGTCGAGCGCCGTCACCTGAAGTCCGATGCCGCCCACGATCTGCCCGTCGTCCACCGCCCGGGCAAGAAAGGCACGAAAGGTGCTGAATTGCGCGCGGATCACCTCCTCTTCGCCGCCCAGAGTCGGATCGGGTTGGCGCAGCAGGCCGTAGCGGAAGACCTCGAGGCCAACGCCCACCCCCCAGGGTCCGATCTGCAGGTTGGCCGCCGGAGCGAGCAGGGCAAACTCTCGAGGATCGCTGCGCCTCAGATCGGTGCGACCGCGCCCCGTGTTGTAGAAGTCGGTGCTCGCCAGCGTTCCTGGGAACAGCAGGCCCAAGCTCGCGTCGTAGTCGACGTGAGTCGCCGACCACGCCGCACGCACGGCGGGCGCCGCGGGGTTGTGCAGGTTGCCGTCCACGCCTTCGGCGATGGCCACGTAGGCGCCGGCGAGGCCGAGGGCGCGGGATCCGGCGAGCACGGGGCCCCCGGCCAAATCCACCGCGTAGCTGCTGGTCCGGATCGGCGAACCATTGGGCCCGAGGGGGCCGTCGGCGAGGGCCGGCGCGGTGCAGCAGAGCAAGGCGAAGAGCGCGCGTTTCATGAGCCGAACGCCCATCCCGCGGCCACCAGCGTGTACGGCACCGTCGTCTGCCACAGGGTCGGCTCGTCGGTGGCGTCGCAGCGCTCGCAGTCGGCGCTCGTCACGTTGAAGATCCCCGCAGCACCAAAGCTCCAGCGCAGCGTGACGCCGGACTCGCTGCGCCGCTCGAGCACCAATCCGATGTGCCCCCAGACCGCCTGGTCCCACGAATAGGCCGGCGGGCACCGCCCCGTCGCACACTCCGACCGCTCCTCGTAGCGACCGAAGGCGAGCCCTCCTTCGGCGCCGACCGCGAAGCCATGGACCGGGATCAAGCGCAGGCGCACCGCCGTTCCAAGCTGCAGCGTCTTGGTGCTGCCGCCCACCCCAGCGCCCACGTTCCACGAGAAGCCGGCGCTCGGGCTCAAATCGAGGGCCAACCCTGCCAGCCCGAGCGGCGCGCCGAGTCCGACCTGGGCCTCGACCGCGATGGGGCGCTGGGCCCACAGACGCGCCTCGGGGCGGCGACGATCGTCGAAGGTCTCCGCGTCGGGTCCGACCTCTCGCAGGTCGACGCTCGGGAGAGGCTCACCGGCCGCGGCCGCGCCGCTGATCACGAAGCAGACCAGCGCGGCGCCGATCCGCTCCGTCACGCTTTGGCGCCGGGCTGGTGCAGCCCCGCCGACTCGAGCAGTCGGTACAGGTGCTTGCGATCGATCCCCGAGATGCGGGCGGCCTGGGAGATGTTGTTGCCGGCTCGAAGCAGCAGATCTTTGAGGTAGTCGCGCTCGAAGCGCGCGACGAGCTCGGCCTTCGCCTCCGAGAAGGGCCGATCGGCCCGGGCCACCCACTCGGTGTCGCGCTTGGCCGTCGAGCCCGCCAGCAGAATGGGCATGGCGGAAAAGCGTGTTTCCGGCGGCGACAGCGCGACGGCTCGGGTCACGATGTTCCTCAGCTCCCGTACGTTGCCCGGAAAGTGGTAGGCGAGCAGGCGATCGAGATTCTCCGAGCGCACTTCGACCTCCGGGCGCCCCTCTCGCGCCAGCAGAACCTTCACCAGAATCCTCGACGTCTTCCAGGCGCTGTCGGAGAGGCGGCAGGTGCACCTCGACCACCGCCAGGCGGTAGTAGAGATCCCCGCGGAAGCCGCCACGGCTGACCTCTTCGGAGAGATCACGGTGGGTCGCGGCGACGACGCGCACGTCGTAGCGCGTCGGCTTTCTCCCGCCCAGTGGCGTCACCTCGCCGCTCTCGAGCATGCGCAGCAGCTTGGGCTGGAGGTTGATGGGCAGGTCGCCGATCTCGTCCAGGAAGAGCGTTCCGCCGTGGGCCAGCTCGAAGGCGCCGGGGCGATCGCTCTGGGCCCCGGTGAACGCGCCCTTCATGTGTCCGAACAAGTCGCTCTCGATCAGCGACTCGGTGGAGGCCCCGCAGTCGAAGACCACGAAGGGGCCACCGCGACGCGGGCTGTGATCGTGCACCGCCCGGGCAGCGAGCTCCTTGCCCGTTCCGCTCTCGCCGAGCAGCAAAATCGGGGCGTTCGACGAGCTCGCGCGCTCGAGCACGGCGTAGACCTGGCGCATGGCGAGGCTGCCGCCCACCAGCGCACCGAAGCTCGCTCTGGCGCTGGGCGGGATGAGCACCGCCTCGTCGCCCGGCACGAGCTGGATCAAGCTGCTGCCGACGCGCAGCACGGCGCCCACCGGGACCACGGCCTTTTGAATCGAGACGCCGTCGAGCAGCGTGCCGTTGCGCGAACCGAGGTCCATCACCTCGAAGCCCTCGCCCTTGGGCACCAGCGAGCAGTGTCGGCGGGACACGGCCTCATCCGCGAGCACCACGTCAGCGGAGGGATCGGCACCGATCACGACCCCGATGGCCGGCACCGCGACCTCGAGTCCGGCGTCGGGCCCGTGCAGGACCGAGAGCCTCGCCGGCCGCGCCCCGGCCGTCACGGGGATGCGGTTGGTGGTCCGGGTCATGCGCATGGCCCGCGAGCATATCGCGGCTGTGGCGCCAGCGCCCCAATCCGAGGCCGGACTGCGGGCTGCCCGCCGCGCATCCGTGGGAGCGCAGCCGTAGATCACGGCCGTTCCGCCTGGCATGCGCGTTGCTCTGCGGCGGTCGACTCATTCGAACGGAGATCCCAAATGAAGCTCGTGCATTGCCTCGCTCCCTTGTTCCTCGCCGTGTTCGCTGGCTGCGGCAGCCTCGGTGCCTACGGCGCCATGATGGCCCAGCCCGGTGTGGCGGGCGCGCCAGCGGCAGGCGCTCCGGCGGCAGGCGCCCCGGCGGCAGGCAGCCCCACGACGCCAGCTCCAACGACCGCCTCGGCCCCCACCGCGAGCGCGGTGGACTCGAAGCCAGCCAGCCCGAGCAGCGTGAGCGTCAACATCCGCAATACCTGTGGCAAGAACGTGAAGGTCTTCTACGGAACGAAGCCGAAGTACGGGAGCGGGACCTACTCCACCGCGAGCAGCAACTCGGTGCAGAGCCACAGTTTCCGGCCCGGCGACCTGTTCTGGATCGTGGACCAGGGCGAGAACGGCCTCGCCAGCGTCGAGGTGAAGGACAACACCCGTGAGATCGAAATCCGCGGGGGATGCACCGAGCTGGCCCAGCGCTGACCCCCCTCGCGTTGCCCGAAGGCCGAGATGCACTATTCTCGGGCCAGTGGCGGCCTCCGAACCCACCGCGGTGATCCCAACGACGCTGGGCGCCTTCGCCATCCGGGGCGTCCTCGGTGAAGGCGGCAGCGCCATCGTGTACCACGCGATCTGGGACGGTGAATCGGTCGCCCTGAAGGTACCGCGGGAGCGCGAGCTGACGGCCAAGGATCAAGAGAGATTCCTGGAAGAAGCCAAGATGCTCGAACGCGTGCGACATCGCGCCGTGGTCGAAGTCCTCGGCTCCGGTCGGTTGCCCGACGGCCTGCCCTATCTGGTCATGCGCCGCTACGAAGGGCAGACCCTCGCCGCGCACCTGGCGGCCGAAGGCGCCTTGACCGTCGCGCACGCGCTCGATCTCTTCGAGCAGCTGGCGAGCGCCGTCGAGACGCTGCACGACGCGGGGCTGTTGCACCGCGATCTCAAGCCCGAGAACCTGCTTCTGGTCGACGGCGGCCGCGCGCTCAAGCTGCTGGACTTCGGCATCGCCAAAGAGATCGACGCGCCGGCGTCGACCACGACTCAGGCCGGCATCGCCCGCGGAACGCCCGCGACCATGGCGCCCGAACGTTTTTTCGGAGCGCCCGCCAGCAAGAGCACCGACGTCTACGAGTTGGCGGTGGTCTTCTACGCGATGCTGGTGGGGCGCCTGCCGTGGAACGACGTGACCAACGTGCAGGCGCGGCTCAACCCGCTGCCACCGGGCGAAGCGGGGGCCGCGATCCCGGAAGCACTGTCGAGCACCGTGATGGAAGCGCTCTCGACGCGGCCCGAACGCCGCCCGCCGGGTGTGCCCGAGTTTCTCCGGAGCGTGCGCGACAGCGTGCGGACCGGCGCGACCACCGGCCGCGTCACTGCCGCGACCAGCGTCAGCGCCCCGCCGCCGCCGATGATGGCGCAGCTCAGCGAAGACGCCCAGGTCATCGAGAGCCGGCGCGACGGCCCCAAGTCGGTGGGCCGCTCGCGAGGGTTGTGGGGCATCGCGGCCGTCGCGCTCGTAGCAGTGGGCGCAGCGGCGGTCTTCTTGGCTCGGGTGAACCCTGGGCCCGCGCCGACGTCCAGCGCGAGTCTTCCCCCCGTCCCGGAGCTCGCCGCCGCTCCCGTGGCGACGCTCGAAGCCCCGCGTGAAGCCCCGCCCGAGCCGGCGGCTACGGCGCCGAGCGCGCCGATGGCGCTCACGTTGCCCCGAAGCAAGTCCACCGCCGCGCCCGCGCCGGCGTCTGCAGCCCCGTCGAGCTCCGAGCGACCCCCGCCCCCACGCGGCAAGCCCAAGGGTGCGCCCTGCACTCGCTCCAGCGAGTGCGCCAGCATGGTATGCGCCGCGGAAACCTGCCAGTGACCTCGCGATTCTGCGCGTTGTCGTTGCTGGTCGCGATTGCCGTCCGGAGCGCACCGGCGCGCGCGGACGAGTACGACGCCGCTTTCACCCGCGCCATCGCTGCCAAGGAGCGAGCGCTCGACACCAACGACCCGGCGAGCTGGCAGGCCGCGGTCGACTTGTTCATCGAAGCCAATCGCATTCGCTCGACCAAGGAGAGCAAATACGAGCTCGGCTCGGCCGCAGCGCGGCTGAAACAAGATGACGTCGCGGTCGAAGCCTTCGAGGCCGCGCTGGCCCTCGGACTCACGGGTCCGGCCGCCGACAAGGCTCGGGCCTTCGTAGACGAGCACGCGAAGGCCATGGCACGCGTGGAAGTGCGCGGCGCCGCCGGAGCCGAAATCTGGCTCGCTGCGCGCTGGCGCGGCACCTTGCCGCTCGACCGACCGCTGGTGGTTTTCGCCGGCAAGCGCCGCTTCGAGCTGCGCTTCGGGGGTGATCGCGACGAACAGAGGCTCGCAGTCAGCGCTGGCCAGCCCGCGCTGGTGGACTTCACTCGAGTACGTCGGCCCCTCCCCCCGACGGCAGACACCCTGGCGCCGGGGCCCGATCGTCCGCCGACCACGGCCGCACCGCCCGATAGCACGCTGGCGTGGACGCTCACCATTGGCGGCGCCGGCCTGACCATCTTGAGCAGCGCGACCCTGGGCCTCTCGTTCAGCAACGTCTCGACCCACCGCGATCGGCTGGCGGATCTCTGCGCCGTTTCATCCCACGACGACACCTGCGCCGCGGCGAAACCCGGCAAGAGAGAGGCCGCGCAGTCCGAGGTGGACTCCATCGCCTCCTGGAAATCAGCGCGAACCGCCAGCTACGTCGGCGTGGGTGCGGGCGTGCTCGCAGCGGGCGTGGGCGTGGTGATGCTGCTCTCGACCCCGGAGCGAAAGCGCGCACCAAAGACGGGCTTCGCGCTGTGGCCCAGCTCGGGCGGCGCGCAGATCGGCCTGTTTGGCTCGCTGCGCTGATGCGCCTCCGCTATGCTGTGAGCATGGTGCGAAGTGCGTCGATTGCCACGGGTCTGAGCCTGCTCCTGCTCAGCAGCGCACTGCCGACCAGCTGCGGAGGTGACGGCAAGAAGAGCGGGGACGGCTGCAGCGCGGCCTGCAAGACCGAGGGGCCCGCCTGAGCACCGCCGATCTGCCCGCCAACTGGCAAAGCGCGGCCTTCACCCCGGGCGCCGCGCATTTCCGTGAGCTCTGCGCTCGCTGCGGCGGGGACGCGGCCGACGCGGCGGAGCGCGCCCTCGCCCGGGCAGGGCTCGCCGGGGCCGAGGCCGCCATCGCTGCCCTCGAGCAGGCCGATCCGGGTGCCCAGAGCCACCTCGCTCGCGTCGTCTCCCGCGTCGCGACGGATCACGCCGACCGGCTTCGACCGCGCCTGCTCGCACTGCTTTCCCACGACCAGCCCCGGGTCTTGCGGGCAGCCGTCACGGGGCTCGGAAAGATCGGCGGTGACGGGGTCGAGCTCGCGCTGCTCGCGGCCTTCGAAGGCGCCGCTCTGCCGGAGCGGCGGGCGCTGGTGGAGGCGCTGGGCAAGATCGGCGGCGCCGCGAGCCACGAGTTTCTGAAGGGCGCGTCGTCGGACGATCCCGAGCTCGAGCGACGCCGGACGCGTGCCCTCCTGATGCTCGAGCGCAGCGCCACCCGGGACCTGAGCGCCACCATCGACATCGATCGCCCCCTGCCCTCACCCGCCACATTGGTGCTCGCCTGTCGGCGCGGCCTCGCGTGGGTGCTGCTCGACGAGGCCCGCGCCCGCGGCGACTTCCGTGCGCCTTCGGGTCACGAAGTCGTGACCACCTGGTCGGGTGCACTTCGCCCTCTGCTCGAGTTGCGCACCGCGCTCTCGGTCGGCTTCGAAGCGAAGCTGGAGTCGCCCGGGGACGACGGCATCGTGGCCGCGCTCACGGGGCTGGCGCCGCTGCTCGCGGCGCTCTCGTCGGGGGTGCCGCGCTTCCGCCTCTCGTGGCCGAAGGGTCACCAGCGCGCGCGCAGCTTTCGCATCGCCGAGGGGCTCGACCCCACGCGACTGATCAACGACCCGAGGGCTGCGCCTTTCGAAGCCCAAATCGACGAACCAAACCGGCGCGTGGTCGTGGTGGTCCGACCGGACGACGACCTGCGTTTTGCCTACCGCGGGCGAGACGTGCCCGCGGCGTCTCATCCCACCATCGCCGCGAGCCTCGCGCGCGTGGCCGGTGTGCGCGCCGACGACGTGGTGTGGGATCCCTTCGTCGGCAGCGGTCTCGAGCTGTGCGAGCGCGGACTGCTTGGCCCGTTCGCCAAGCTGATCGGCACCGACACCTCCGACAACGCGCTGCGCGCTGCCCGCGAGAACGCCAGCCGTGCCGGGCTGTCCGTCGACCTGATCCGAGGTGACGCGACCGGCCACACGCCGAGCGGCGTCACCCTGATCATCACCAATCCCCCCATGGGCCGGCGCATCGCGCGGGACGCTGATGTCGCGAACCTTCTCGATCGCTTCATCGACAGCGCCGCGCCTCGCCTCGCGGCGGGCGGTCGGCTGGTGTGGCTCTCGCCATTTCCCGAAAAAACCGCCCAAAAACTCGCGACTCATGGCCTCGAGGTCGAGCGCCACGCGCCGGTGGATTTGGGCGGCTTCGACGCCGAATTGCAGGTGGCGACGCGCCGCTTTACATCGCCGCAGGCGGGCACCAAGATCCCGCCCCGATGAAGAAGATTTTTGCGCTCGCGCTGCTGCTTGCCGCCGTCGCCTGCAACAAGTCCGAGAAGCCAGGCACCGCCGGGGCCGCCTCGGCTTCTGCTCCCGCTTCCGGCACCATCGACGTCAAGGCCGACGAGAACGGTTTCACCCCGAGCACCATCACGCTCAAGAAGGGTGAGAGCGCGACCTTGCGCTTCAAGCGCACGACAGCGGACACCTGCGCGGACAAGGTCGTGTTCCCCGACCTGAAGATCACCAAAGATCTGCCCCTCGATCAGCCGATCGAAGTGGCCATCGACACCAAAGAAGCAAAGACGCTGGGCTTCGAGTGCGGCATGGGCATGTACAAGAGCAAGATCGTGATTCAGTGAGGGCGGCGAGCTCGTAAAGAGCGAGCCCAGGTGCTCCGGGCGGGCGACGAGATCATGGGGACACACGACGACAACGAACACCCGAACGCCAAGGTGGCCAGGCTCGAGTTCGAGCTCGCCGCCGCCCGCGCTGAGCTGCTGGAGAGCCGGGCTCGACTCGAGGTCGCCCTCGATGCGGGCCGCCTCGGGCTCTGGCGCTGGGACGCCGCGGCAGACTCCATCGATTGGCACGACCACCTCTGCGCCATGTTTGGCCTCGAACCCGCCCACGCACCCCGGCGCCGCGCGGACTGGATGGCGATAGTGCCCCCGGGCTATCGCGAGCAAATGGACGCGCAGATCGACGCCGCCCTCGAAACCGGCGACTACCCCGATTTCGAGTTGGCCGTAGGCGTCGCCCCGTCGAAACGCTGGTTCGTCGTCCGAGGCTTCCCAACGCGCACCCCCGAAGGCCGCATCACAGGCCTCATGGGCGGAGTCCTCGAGGTCACCGGCCTGCGAGTCCTCGAGGAGCAAATGCGGCAGACCCAGAAGCTGGAGGCGCTCGGGCAGCTCTCGGCCGGCGTCGCCCACAACTTCAACAACATGCTCGCCGCCATCGTGCCCGTGATCGAGCTGGCGAAGCTCAAGACCCCGTCAGACGCGGACCTCTTCGACCTGGCGCTACAGTCCGCTCGGCACGCGGCGGAGCTGGTCAAAGACCTCATGCTCTTCGCGCGTCGCGAGGCCGATCCCAAGGGCGTTCCCGAAGCCCTCGACGTCGTGGTTCGGCGGGCCGCGGAGCTCTGCGGCCGCACCTTTGGCCAGCAGGTGAGAGTCGCAGTCCGTGATCTTCAAGCGGCGAGCGGCGTGTTCGTCGACGGAGCTCGGACCGAGCAGGTGCTCCTCAACTTGATCGTCAACGCTCGCGACGCAGTCGAGAACCTGCCGGCGCCTCGAAGGACAGTGACGCTCAGCGCGCACGAGGGCGCGCAGGGCGACTTCGTAGAGATCCGGGTCGCCGATCTGGGCGACGGAATGGACGACGCGGTTCGCCAGCGGATCTTCGAGCCCTTCTTCACGACCAAGCCCATCGGCCGGGGCACGGGCCTGGGGCTACCGACGGCCTGGGGCGCAGTCGAGGCCCAGGGTGGGCATCTGAGCTGCGAGTCGGTGCCGGGCGTCGGCACGACCTTCGTGCTCGCGCTTCCATCCCGCTCGCTCGGCACGCAACCACTCTGCAAGCCCGACACGCCCGCGCCTCCTTCGTCGGCTCGGGTGCTGATCATCGACGACGAGCCCCACGTGCTGCGCTCGACGATCATGCTGCTCGAGCTGATGGGCCACCAAGCGCTCGGCGCGAGTTCCGGCGAGGACGGCGTGCGCGTCGCCCGGGCCGAAGGAGTGGACGTGGTGCTCCTCGACCGATCCATGCCGGGGCAGCCCCCCGAGGCCACGCTGGCGCAGCTGCGGGAAATCGCCGCGGACCTGCCCATCATTGCCTTCAGCGGCTTGGCCGACGAACTCGAAGGCGCCACGGTGCAGCTGGGCAAGCCTGCGACCTGGGAACAACTGGAGCACGCCATCGGGCTGGCGTTGGCGGCGCGGCCCCCGCAGCCCTGAGCAGCGCGGGGCTCAGGGCTTCTTCGCGTCCTTCTTCACGAGCTTCTCGAGCACCGTCTGCGCAGCCTTGCGCTTGTCGCTGACGGCGGCTTCCAAGGCCTTGGACTTGGCGCGGAGGGCCGTCAGCCTGTCTTCGGCGTCGAGGATGCGCTTGACCAGCGGGTTGGCGTTGGCCCCCTGACCGCTCTTGTCGCCGAGGGCGGCGAGATGCTGCCGCAGGCGCTCGAGGTCCTTGTTCACTTCGTCGATGGACTCCTTGGTCTCGTCGTGATCTTTGGTCCGCGCCTCGGCCTCCTCGAGCCGGGCAGCGGCTTCCTTGAGCACGGCCCGATCGGCCGCGGGCAGGACCTCGAGTTGGCTCAGCTCCGTCACGCGCTCGGCCGTCAAGCTCTGCATGTGGGTCGAGCGCTGCAGGCCCTCCTTGATCTTCAGCGTCCGCTCGAGCTTCTTGCCAGGCGTGGACTTGAAGACCGCCAGCGGCTTGGCGCCCTGAGCGTCGTAGTCGAGCTCGTCGGCGCCCTCGACGGTCGAGTTGTTGACCACGTCGAGGGAGAGGTAGACCGTGCGGACGGCCCGCGAGCGATTCTTGAGCGCGATGGTCCGAACGCTCGTGCGGATGAAGTCCTCCTCCAGATTCAGCTTATTGAAACGAATCTGCTGCGACTCCTCTTTGGACTCGTGGCTCACGCTCTCGATCTCAACGTCGAGGTCGACGCCGAACTGCAAGAACGCCCGCTCGGTGGGCTTGAGTCGGGACAACGCCGCCTCGCCCGCGAACCCTCCGCCCTCGTAGAGCGCGATGGGCCCCGAGGGCAGCGTCTGTCGCGTGGCGTTGACGAAGCGAATGGCGGTCCGCCCTGGCGTGCCCGGCGAGGAAAACCAGCTGATGCGGCGGGTGACCCCTGACGACTGCAGGAAGGGCACGAGCGCAGAGCCGTGTGCACGGAGATCCAAGGGCTGCGCCAGCTTGTAGCTGAAGAGCGCGCCCGCTTCGACGCCCTCGGCGGGGGCGATCGCCGCGAGGTTTCCGACGCTGAGCGATTCGCTGCTCGAGACCGTCGCGCCCATCCGCACGCTCGGCGACCGTGCCCGATGGCTACCGCCGACTCGACCGTAGCCTGATCCGAAGCCCTGTCCCGTCCCGGTTCCGGAGCCGTGGCCGATGGTGCCTTCTTCCAGATTGTCGCCCCAAATTTGATCAACGGTCGTGTCGAGCAGCTGTGGAACCGTCGCGAGACGCTCTTCGGGCTCAGCGAGCGGGCGGCGGCCGTAGCGCGGCGCGGCCAGCGGAAACAAGAACGAATCGGGTTGGCCATTGACCAGCTCGACGCGAACCTTGGCCCAGCTCTCTTCAGTGTCGTTGTGGATGAGCGCCCAGCCCTGCAGCGTGCCGCGCTCTCCGCCCTCGGCCATCACCAGTCGATAGGTCGTGCGCCACATGGGCGCTTCAGCCAAATAGCCGAGGGTCACTGGCTTGTCGCTCTGCGCCAGCAACCGAAGTGAACGCTGGTTCTGCGCGGCGCGCACGCTGAGCGCATCGAGGGCCGCGCCCATGCGCGTGAGGTAGGTCGGATCCGTGGGGCGCACGCTGGCCACGGAGGCGGTGTCGAGCTTGCGCAGCTCGCCGTCCTTGGTCACCAGCAGCAGCGTCAACTCGGGCTTGGGGTGCTCGGGCTTTTCATTCTTCTTCTTGTCGCCGTCGTCGCTCTCGGCGGCGGGCGCTGCATCGGTTTTGGGCTCCAGCACGTCGACCAGGCGACCCACCATGGTCTCGGCTTGCTTGCCCGTGGTGCGGACCTCGACCTCGGCCCCCTTCAGGCTCGCGAGCAGCGCTCGGTACGACATCGGCTCGTCGGCGCTCTGCGGCAGCCCCGCGAGAGCGCGCGCCATGCCGCGGCTCAGGCTGCTCGAGAATTCGACCCCCGTCAGCGTGACGCCGGGGCTCCCGGCCACCACCAGGGTCTTCAGCGCGTCATCGAGGTGTCCGGTCGGCAGCGGCAGGGTCGTGGCCTCACCGCGAGCCAAAATCCCAGACCGCTCGAAGTAGCCGACCCCGGTCTCGTAGAGCTTGAGAGAACGCAAGGGCAGGACGGAGGGCGCCGCGCTGCTCTGACCCGTGGACTGGCAGCCGACGAGGCAGAAAAGAAGCGGGAGGGAGAGTGCGAAGGATCGAGCTTGCATGGCCGGGCTCGTACCAGGACAGCCCCTGGCCGTCGATGTTCCCTGCCCGTCGTCGCGCCGGCGACGGTCTCCTGCTAGGCTCCCGATCGTGAAGGCGTCGCGGGTCGTCTCGGGTGTACTTTCGGGCTTCTGCCTCGTGACCTCGATGGGCTGCGCGACGGGCGAGGCCGATCTCGGCGGGGGCTCACTGAGTGACGCTGCCGTCGGTGGCTACAAGAACTCCGGTGGGAGCGGAGGCAACACCTTCGGCGGAGCGGCGGGCTTCCCCAGCAATGGCGGCTCTCCGAGCGGGGGCGCGGCGGGCTTCCCCTCCGGCGGCACGGGCGCGACGGGCGGCACCAGCGCAACCGGCGGCACCACGTCCGGCGGCGGCACCAGCGCAACCGGCGGCACCACGTCCGGCGGCGGCACCACGTCCGGCGGCGGCACCACGTCCGGCGGCGGCACCAGCGCAACGGGCGGCACCACGTCCGGCGGCGGCACCAGCGCAACGGGCGGCACCACGTCCGGCGGCGGCACCACCGGCAGCGGCGGCACCACCGCCAACATCATCCCCAAGAGCTGCGGCGAAGCGCACGGCTCGGTCGGCTGTTGCGGCTCGAACAACGAGATCTACTACTGGGAGTGCGGCAAGCTCCAGGGCGGCCCCGGCTCGTGCCAGGGCAATCCCTGCGGATGGGATCCCGTCAACAAGTTCTACTCCTGCGGCGGCACGGGCTTCACTGGCTCCGATCCCAGCGGCAAGTACCCGCGCTCCTGCGGCGGCACGAACCCCGATCCCGGAGGCTGTCCGGGCAAGACCTGCATGTGCCAGGCGTATTGCGGCAGCATTGGGACCCCCTACGGTTGCGCCTGCGACAGCGCCTGCACGGTCTGGGGCGATTGCTGCGCCGACGCCTGCGCTGCCTGCGGCATTTGCTGAATCAGCCCGCGATTTCGTAGAGCAACGCTTCCGTCTCCGCCCAACCGAGGCAGCCGTCGGTGATGGACATCCCGCGGGTGAGCACAACCCCTTGCTGCCAGTCTTGTCTACCCTCCACCAGGTTGCTCTCGAGCAAGAAGCCCAGGAGCACTCGCTGTCCCGCGCGCATCTGCTCGAGCACCGAGCGACACACCGCGGGTTGCCGACGCCAGTCTCTCATCGAGTTGCCGTGGGAGGTGTCCACCATGATCGAGCGCACGAGGTCCGGGGCTGCCGACGCCACGCGAGCGGCGGCGAGCTTCACGTCTTCTGGTCCGTAGTTCGGATTCGCACCGCCCCGCAGCACCACGTGTCGGTCGGGGTTGCCTCGAGTCTGCACCACGCTGGTGACGCCATCGGCGTTGATGCCCAAGAAGTGGTGGGCGTGGCCCGCTGAGATCAACGCATTGACGCAGGGGTCGAGGCTGCCGTCGGTCCCGTTCTTGAATCCAATGGGCATGCTCAGCCCGCTGGCCATCTCGCGATGCGTCTGACTCTCGGTGGTGCGGGCGCCGATCGACGCCCACGACAGCAAGTCGGCGACGTACTGCGGCGTGATGGGATCGAGCATTTCGCTGCCGCAGGGCACCCCCAGCGCGTTGATCGCAACCAAGGTCTCGCGAGCCCGACGCAGCCCCGTGCCAATGTCGCAGCTTCCATCCAAATGTGGATCGTTGATCAGCCCCTTCCATCCCACGGTCGTGCGCGGTTTCTCGAAGTACGCGCGCATGATCACGATCAGGCGATCCCGCGTCGCCTGACGCACCTTCGCCAATCGGGATGCGTACTCGATGGCCGCGTCCGGATCGTGGATGGAGCACGGTCCCACGATGACCACTGTCCGCCGGAGATCGCGGCCGAAGATCGCGTCGCGGATCTCGCTGCGAGCCGCGAGCACCAACTCCGAGACGAGGGAGGGTGCGGGCAACTCCGCCTTCACCACGCGCGGCGCGGGCAGCGGCAAGAAGGCCGTCAGGTTGGTGTTTTCGACAGGCAGCTCGGTCGAAAGCTCGGTGTTCTGGTACGGGGGATCGGCCATTGGCGGTGGGGACATGCGGCGGGACCTGCTTCGGGTCAAGCTGCCGTCGGACACGCTCACACTCCCAGACGCTCTCGCGTCGCAGCTCATTCGACCCGCGGCGCCCCGTCGCGCTACCATCGGCTCTCCATGTCCAACCAGGAGGCAACGAGAGCCTCTTTGGCCGCCGTGCTCGAAGAATCGGCTGCAGCCGGGGACCTTGCTCGGGCGCAGGAGCTGATCGCTGCGGGCGCGCTACTCACCCCAACCGCCCTCTGCCTCGCCATCGCCGCGGGCGCGAACGAGGTTGTGATGGTTCTGTTCGAATCCGGAGCCAACCCGAACGCGCCGGACGGCCGAGGCGTGGCTCCCATCTTCTTCGCCGCGGCGGCCGGACACCCGGCGCTGCACGCTTTTCTCGCCGATCCGGACCAGACCGACGTCCGCTCCGCCGCGTGGAGCGCTCGAGCGCCGCAGATCGGCCACGGCGAAGCGGTGTGGACCCTGCTCGCACGCGGCGCCGATCCCAACGCGCGCTACGCCCCGGAAGGGCGCGCCACCGCCGCAGGCACCACCGCGCTGATGGCCGCGGCGGCCTTCGGGCACACCGCGGCCCTCGACGTCTTGGTGGCCCGCGGCGCCGACGGCAGAGCCACCGACTACGCCGGCCGGAGTGCGCGGGACTTCGCCGAGCGCTTCGGGCAGAAGTCCGCGATGGAACGTCTGCGAAGCTTCTCGCGTCTGTGACGCACGCGCGCCCAGCCGAAATCACCCGCCATTTTTCGAAGCAGCTGGCAAGACGCAGAAGCCGTGGCACCCTCCGCGGCCGCATGACCCTCCGCACGATTTCGGTCCTCTCGTTCGGCGCTCTCGCCGGCGCGTTCGTCTTCGCCCCCGGATGCAGCTCCGACGACGGCGGCGGCGCACAGAACAAACCAGACGCGGGCAGCGACACGGGCGCGGATGCGCTGGGCCCGCAGCCTCCGGGCAGCGCGTGCACTGCGAACGCAGGCTGCGATGGCACCGCGACCCACCCGGGCGTCTGCCTGCACGGCCTGTGCGTGACTCGGGCGACCGCGCCGTGCTCCGCGCCGGGCGCGGCTGAAGCCTGCGATCCGGGCGCCCTCTGCTTCAACTCGACGGTGCTCGGCGGCAACGGCTTCTGCTTGCCGCAAATCGACGCGGCGGCGTGCACCGGCGGCGCCATCAACCGCCACGAGGTGTGCGCGCCCATCAAGGGCAAGAGTTGCGACCCCACGAGCGGCACTTTCTGCGACTTGTTCGAGCCGCCCGCCGGGGAGCCCGGCGCCCAATGCAGCGACGACACCGAGTGCACCACCACCGACGCGAGCTGCTACGAGGGTTCCGGCGCCGTGCACGGCTGGCTCGGGGGCTACTGCCTCTCCTTCGGCTGCCAAGACTCGAGCGTGTGTGGGCAGGGCTCCTGCCAACCCGCGGCCACGGATGGAAGCGGCATTTGCGTGCAGGGCTGCGGCATGGATCTCGACTGCCGCGTCGGACATTGGTGCGCAAAGACCGAGGACGGATCTGGCACCTATTGTCGCCCCGGCTGCGACGCGGCTGCGGCGTGCCCAACCGGTCTCGTCTGCCTCGGCAGCGCGGGCTGCATCCCCGAAGACGTGGCCTGCTCGGCCAAGAAGCCCAGCGGTTGGTGCCCCAAGAACAGCTGGTGCGATCAGGGCACCTGCAGCAAGGAGCCCTTCGTCTGCAACGGCAAAGACGACTCGTTCGAGGACAACGACACCCAAGCCACCGCCAAGCCCGCCCCAAAGGGCGTGACCGAAGGCCTGATCTCGTGCAACGGCGACAGCGACTGGTGGCAGGTCACGGTGCCGAAGGGCAAGGTGGTGCGCGTCGGGATCGAGTTCGCTCACGCGGCCGGCGATCTCGATCTCGTGGTCTTCGACGCCGCGGGCAAGCTCGTCGGCTCGCGAATCGGCGACACCTATCCCTACATGGATCGCAGCTCCGAAACCGACACCGAGTACTACGGGCTGTGGTCCGAGGCCGGCGGGGACCAATACTTCTTCCGCGTGGTCGGCTTTGGGGGCGGAGAGAACGCCTACAGCCTGCACGTCGACGAGCTGGCCTACCAAGACGGCAAGGACTGCCAGAGCGTGTTCAGCGAAGCGGAGTGCATCGGCCAAGCGGCGGGCGGAGCGGGACTTATCCCCTTCCCCTTCCCGGACACCAAGAGCGGCAAGGCCGAGGACAACTACGCCTGGGACAGCTACTCGAACTACCGCTTCGCGCGCCGCGAGCTGGTGATGATGGTGCGTTCGGCGCTGGCCGAGACCGAGAAGGCCTTCCCGGGCACCAAGCCCCTGGGCCTGATCGACACCTGCCAGATCAACGGCATCACACCGGGCTACGACGTGGACGATCCGCGGCACCCGGCCTCAACCCACGACCAGGGCGGCAACCAAGACATCGCCTATTTCCAGACCGGCCCGGACAACCGCTCGCGCATCGTCTGCGGCGACGGCTCGAAGCACGCCGACGGCTTCTGCTCCGACGCCGCCAAGACCAAGCACACCGTCGATCTGCCGCGCCAGGCCTTCTTCATGGCCAAGCTGATCTCCAACCCTCGAACCCGGGTCATCGGAGTCGATCAAGTGCTCGCCCCGCTGATCGCCCAGGCTGCCAAGGATCTCGGTGCGCTGGCGGCCGGAGATCCCAAGCAGCTCAGCGCGCAGGAACTCTCTGTCTTCGACTCCCGCCTCGCCTACGGAAGCGGCTGGCCTTACCACCATCACCACATCCACTTGAGTCTCCAGTGGTGGGGACAAGCGACGTCGCAGTATCGGTATTCGCAGTTCTCGGATCCGAACACGAGCATGTCACCAGCCAAATTGGTCACGGCCTGGCCGGCGCGCGGTCTGCGCGAACGTCCGACCGGGGCGCCTCGCGGCGCACGCTGATGAAGCGAGTGCAGCGAGCCACCCTCGCGGCCCTCGCCGCCGCCATCGAGGGCGGCCGGCCGGAGCTCGCAAAGCAAGAGCTCCGTCGCTTCGATCCGCTGATCCGCTGGCGGGCCAAGCGCATCCTGCTGTCGGCCCTGGATCGCGCGCACCTCGGCACCAACGTTCACGACCCGGTCCACCTGGCCCGCATCGCCTTCTTGTCGGTGGCCAAGGGCTCCCCCGATGCGGACTTTGACGATATAGCGGCCGTCGCCGCCGAGCAGTTGGGGCTGGCGGCCACGCTGAAGCCGCCACGGCGCGGCCCGTGGCTCACGCTCAGCCTGGTGGCCATCGCGCTGTTGTCCACCCTCGCCGCCTTCGTGGGGTGGAAGCTCACGCGTCCCTTTGATCCCCGCAGCGCTGCCGACGGTCGAGCCCTCTCCGAGCACATGACCAGCTTCGTGATCGCGACGAGCCGCGGGGACGCGGCGGCTCAGCGCCAAGCCCGAACCGCCGCGACCAGCGCCGCGGTGCGGAAGGCCCTCGGGCCCGCGCCCACCGATCGCCTGGCAGAGCTGCTCGACGCGGCGGCGGCCGTCGGCGGCACGTCGAGCGCCGAGCACATCCAGGAGGCCAGTCACCGCATGACGCTGGCGGCCGGCGCCTTCAACCGGGCGCTCGCCGAGGGCAAACATCCCTTCTTTGTCGACACCGACCTGCTGCCTGGACCGACGGGGCCCCGAGCCGCCCTGCTGGGGTTCTACGTCGAGCGCGAGGTGTTGATGAAGAGCGGCGGCGACACCCATCGGGTGGTCCACCTTTGGCGCCTCGACCGGCTGAACGTGGTGCAGGGTTACACTGGGTACACCCGGCCGAGCATGCCCGCCGCGACGGTGCTGCTCGATCAGGTCGAGAGCGATCTGGTGCGCTACGTGTTGCCGGCATTGCCCGAGGGGCAGCCGATGAGCCTGGTGGACGAAGCCGCGGACTACGAGGCCGATATGCGCGGTCAGAGCTGGGTCCCCGCCGTGAACGCCCGCGCGGGTGAGCTGGTGCGAAGCTACTTTGCCGCCACCGATCCGGGACGCGACGGCGAGGTGCGTCGCGTCGGCGAGCTGCTCGCTCGCAGGCGCACGTTGGTCGAGAGCTGGCGCAAGGATCTCGCCGGCCTCGGCCAGGTGCTGCGCGTGCCCGAACGACTCGTGCCCGAAGCGGACTACGCCGAAGATCTCTCGCTGCGCGTGCCTCGCGCCCAGCTCGGCGAGTGGGACTCACTGCACGCGGAGCTGTCGAGGCCGGGTCCGGCCGCAGCTTTTCGCCGCCTTCGGGACTTCTACGCGAGCTCCGTCGAGCGCCACGAGGTGCAGCACCGCATCGACTTCGCGCGCGGTTTGTTTCCGGTCCCGGAGATCCTCTGCAAGCAGCTCGGAGTCGACGACCCTCTCGATGCCCCCGAAGGAACCCTGCGCGCACGCGCGCGCGAAGAACTCTCCGCGTACTTGGCTAGCGTGATCGCAAGCACTCACTCGCCAGTGCTCGAGCTGGTCCTCTTGTCCCGGCATGTCTTCGTCGGCCGCGGCGGTACCTACTGGCACGCCGCCCTGGCCGCCTTCCGGGGGATCGCGGCGGAGCTCGGACTCGACTCCGACGCCCTCGTCGGCCAAGGCGTGATCCGCCCCGGGCGCTTCGCCCAGCTCTGGACCGCGATCTTGGCGAAACCGCCCGACGAGCTGCGTGGAGCGGCCCAGCGCTTCTACGACAAGGCTTTCGGCACGGCCCTCGCCTCCGTCGAAGTCGTGAGCCGGACCGACCATCGCGAGTGGCGGCACTGAGGCTCAAGCAAGCTGTTTGCCGACGGCGTCGCGCAGCGCGAGGCAGCACGATTCGTAGCGCAAATCTGCGTTGCCCGCGTGGTCCACCGCGAGCCGAACCTGCGTCGGTCCCTGCTTGTGCTGTGCACAGGTGACCGTCGCCAGCTTCTTGCCAACGTCGTCCGCGAGCTGACGGAATGCACGCACGACGGAAGGATCCCGAACCTGATCGAGCGGCACGTCCTTTCCCCGCACGCTGACCAGCACGCTCACCGGCACCCGGCTCATTGCGACTTCAGGCTACCACGGCTGGATTTGCAGCAGCGAAACCCGGTCTGCACGCCCGCATATTGCTCCCCGTGATTGTCCGTGGCGGCCCGACAGCGGTTGCGCCCGATCAGCCACCAGCCACCGCGCAAGATCGCACGACGCCCGGCTGGCTGGTTGTAGCGCACCGTCCACTCGTCCACGTTGCCCACCAGGTTGAACACGCCAAAGGGGCTCTTGCAGCCGGGCAACGAGTCCTTGGCAACACGACGGTCGATGAACTGATCCGGCCCGGTCACCAGCTGTTCTTCGGGAAAATCGTGGTTGCAACGCTTACCGTCGCGCACGAATCCGTAGGGGTACGGCAGCGCCTCCGGGCCCTCGCAGGCGAACTCCCACTCGTCCTCGAAACACAGACGCTTGTCCATCGCGCGACACAGGTTCTGGGCTTCACCCCAGTTCACGTGGGTGAGCGGGTGGGAATAGCCCGGCGGCGTGAACTCGTATTGATCGATGCAATAGTCGAGCTTGCGTCGTGCGCCGGCGCACTCGCTGGGCTCGGCGAACTCCGCGCACGCGATCTTCTTCCCGGCGCTGAGCCGCGGAAGCCAGCGCTTGCAGATTTGCCTGGGCTCCGCGCAGCGCAGGCCGGCGACGTGCGCCATGTCGACTGGGCAGGTCGCATCCGGAGCCGCGTAGGCGGGCGGTGAGAGCTTGGGCAGCTTGCCGGTGTTGCTGGTGAACCCGCGCATGCCCGGCGGATCCGAGGGTCCCGCGCCGGAGGGCGCGCTCGAAGCCACGGGCGCTGATGCGGACGCGGACGCGGGCGCGGGCGCATCCGCCAACTGCGCCAGCGCTTCTTTGTCCGCCTTCTTGCAGCAACGAAACCCAGTGGTGAAGTCGTGATACTCGGCGCCGTGCCCCGCGGTCACGTAGCGGCAGCCCTTGCCGTGTAGCTTTGCCTCCACGTAGTGGCCGCCCATCAGCAGCGCCTTCTGGTCGCCCTGCGTCCACTCGAGCAGGTTGCCCTGCATGTCGAACACTCCCTCGGGGGTCGAACACCCAGAGAACTCGCCAGTCTTCGCCACCGTGTCGGTCAGTTGGTTGAGCTTCGGATCGTTCGAGAATCACCGAGTCGTGCAGGTACTTGCCGTGGACTCGCACGACGGGGTGCAAGCGCCGGGCGACGTTGCACGCACCCTTCTCGTACTCCATGCCGTAGGGGTAGATGCGATACGGGCGGGCCACGCCCATGCAGGCGTCCTGCCACTGTTGGGTCGTGCACAGGTGCTTGCCCGCGCGGCGACAGGCCGCGTCGCCCTCCTCCGCCGAGATGTAGGCCTGGGGCAGTACACCGCCCTGGCTGCGTGCTTCGACCTTCTTGGGACCCACGGCGTGGTGCGGCGAGTGCGCTTTGCCGCCGGACTCGACGGTGGTCGCCTCCCAGCGGTCGACGCAGAAGCGCGCGTCGATCAGGGCCATCTCGTCAGGACAGGCGGTCCGCTTCGGAGGCCGCGCGGCGCCGGGATCCGTCGCCGCCGCCCCGGCGTCCGCCGCCACCGACCCCGCCGCTGCGTCCGCCGCCGTCGACCCTACCGTCACGATCGTGCTCGGGATCGGCGCCGGTTCGGAGCGCTTCTTTCCGCAGGCCGGCAGGAGCACCAAGAGCGGGATCGCCGCACGGACAAAGGGGCCGAGCACGCGCGGAGCCTAGCCGACTGACCGATCGATCGCGACTTGTGCGACACTTGCCAGCATGGGGGTCACCTCGATCCAGAGCCCGATCCGGGTCGCCTTCGTCCCCGGCCACCTCACCGGTCTCGCCGGCCGCATTGGCATCACGATTGGACCAGGAAAATGCGACGGGCGCTGGCAACGCGATCTCGACGAAGATCTGAGGCGGCTGCGTGAGGTCCATCGCGTCGATCACTTGATCTCGTTGATGGAGCCCGACGAGCGCGGGCGACTCGGCATGGCCGCGCTGCCCGAACGCGCCGCCAGCTTTGGCCTGGTTTTCCGTGAACTTCCCGTCGTTGACGCCTCGGTGCCAGGATCTCGATCGGATCTCGACGAGCTGGTTCGCGCCATCATCGACTCGGCTGCGAAGGGACACAACGTGGCGGTCCACTGCCGAGGCGGCCTCGGACGCAGCGGAGTGGTGGTCGCCGCCTGCCTGCGAGCGCGCGGCCTCAGCGCCGAGCAAGCCGTCGCCGCCGTGCGCCAGGTACGCCCCGGCGCCATCGAGACGAGCGAACAGCTCGACCTGGTCCACGCGCTACCCGACGCGGAGCGCCCAGCGTTGCCAGTCCCTTTCACTCGATTCGAAGGCTGCCTGCTCGGGGGCGCCATCGGGGATGCGCTGGGCTATCCCGTCGAGTTCGACAACGCCCACTCCATCGTGACGCGCTGGGGTCCGACGGCGCCTGCCCCCCTGGCCTACTCCGACTCGCCGCCGGCGCTGGTGTCCGACGACACGCAAATGACGTTGTTCACCGCCGAAGGCCTGATCGTGGCGGACGATCCCAGGGACGCCCTCGACCGCATCGAGCAAGCCTATCTGCGCTGGCTCGCCACCCAAGTCGCGACCTCGCCGCCGGTCGGAGGCTGGCTCACTTCCGTGGAGCGGCTGCATGCCCGACGGGCCCCCGGCAACACCTGTCTCTCGGCCCTGAACGCCCGGGCTCGGGGCAGCGCGCGTTTCAGTGTCAACGCTCGCGCCAACGACAGCAAGGGCTGCGGTGCGATCATGCGCTCGGCCCCGATTGGTCTGGCAGCAGCTTCGCGCGACGTCGCCTTCGAGCTCGGTCGAGACGCCGGCGCACTCACCCATGGCCACCCGAGCGGCTACCTGTCGGCCGGATACTTCGCCGCGTTGATCCACGATCTCTCCCGCGGCGGCGAGTTGCGCGAAGCGATGGACGCGGCAGACGCGCTGCTGGCCTGTGAGTTCAGCGCCGAAGAGACCCAGAGCTTCGTGGCTCGGGCCAAGGAGCTGTCGATGGGCGGGCCGCCGAGCGCGGCTGACATCGAGTCCTTCGGCGGCGGCTGGACGGGCGAGAGCGCGCTGGCGATCGCGCTCTCATGCGCGCTCACGAGCGACGCAGTCGCCGAGACGCTGTGGCGGGCGGTGGCTCACGGAGGCGACAGCGACAGCACCGGCAGCTTGGTGGGAAGCCTGCTCGGCGCCGCGCACGGCACCACCGCGCTGCCCGCACGTTGGCTCGACGAGGTCGAACTCCGGGAGGTCATCGAGACCCTCGCCGGAGATCTATTCGACCAATCGGTGCTCGGCGCGCGGATGGGCCGCGACCGCTACGGCTGAAGATCTGTCGAAAAATGAGGCTCTCCTGACATGTTCGTGGGCGTCTGAAGCCAGTCTTGCTCGGTAGTCGGGCCGGACGGGCGCAAGAAGCGACGCGTTCACGATCAATTACGACTGCGGCGACGGCAATCGTCCCGCACGCATCGAGGAAGCCGCGCATGCGCGTGATGTGGACGAGCGCAGGCAGGAGCCGGAGACCTTCGCTTCACGTGCGCGCCGCCACACCCACGACGCTGCCGCTGCCAAGCCCACCGACGGCAATCCGTGCACGACCCTTTGCTTGGTTCTGTGTGGGGGGTGTGCAAGCACCGTGGTTCTGGCGCACGCTTCAGCTGGCTGCGAATCGAAAAAGAACGCTTCTCGCACGATTTCGGTGGACAGGTTTCTGAACGCACGACGCGCGGGGATGACGCTTCGTTCGAAAATTGCCGCGTGCGAGCGCGAGGATGATCCACGACGGCGCTCTGGCTCTCGGATGACTTTCGACGCGTCGAGCTCTGCGTTCGTCGCTCTCGGTGGCCGCGGCGGGACCGGAAAATCCTCGTGGTATGCCGAGACATGTTCGCGCTCGACTCTCTCGACAACCAGGCTCTCCTCGCGCGTTTGCCCAGCCTTCGGGCTCTCGAACGCGAAGCCACCGCCGAGCTCATCGCGTACCTCTGCGAGCTCGACCGCCGCCGCTTGTACACAGCGGCGGCGTGCTCATCGCTCTCCTCGTATTGCACCGAGCGGCTCGGCTACTCCGAGAACGAGGCCCAGGTGCGGGTCGGCGTGGCCCGGCTCTGCCAGCGCCTGCCCCAGGCCCTGGACGAGCTCCGGAGCGGGCGAATCCACCTGACCGGCCTGTTCCTTTTGTCGGGGCGGCTGACCTTGGAGAACGCCGATGCCCTGCTCGCCGAAGCTCGGGGCAAGTCTCGGCGTGACCTCGAGTGTTTGCTGGCCCGCTCATTTCCTCGGTCGGACGTTCTGCCGAGCGTGACGCCCTTGCCCGGCTGTCCAGCGATCATGCTCGAGCATGGTCCTTCCACCGCGGCGCCCGGCGCGTGCACGGAGCCCGCGCCCGCGCCGGCTCCGAAGCCCCGAGTGCAGCCGCTCTCCGCGTCCAGCTACCGGGTCGAATTCACCGCCAGCGCCGCGCTCCACGACAAGCTCGTGAAGGCCCAGAACCTCCTGGGCCACGCCATCCCCAGCGGGGATCTCGCCGCGCTGTTCGAGCGCGCCATCGAGGCGCTGCTCGAGGCCGAGACGAAGCGCCGCTTCGGCGCGGGCAAGCCGCGCAAGCGACGCGCGATCGAGCCAGGCTCGCGGCATGTCCCCGTGGAGGTCGCCCGCGTCGTCTGGAAGCGGGATGGCGGGCAGTGCACTTACCTCGACAGCGAGGGCCGGCGCTGCTCGGAGCGGCGCTTCGTCACCGTCGAGCACATCGAGCCGCACGCGCTCGGCGGTCCGGCCACCGTGGACAACCTCTCTCTCCTGTGTTCATCGCACAACGCCCTGCGCGCACGAGAAGTCTTCGGCGAAGATCAGATCCGGAAGAAGATCGCTGAAGCGAGCGAGAAGAAGCCAGGTCCGGACACGCCGACCGAGCGGGACGAGAGCTCAGAGAAGATCCAGGCCGCACTGGTACGGCTCGGCTTTCGCGTTGCGAAGGCTCGCCGCGCGGTCGAGCAAGCGCGCGCTCGAGGCGTCGAGCCCGGGCTCGAGCCGCTCCTCAGGGCGGCGCTCGCCGAGCTCACCCCCACCGTGTCGCCTGCGCGATGCCGAGGGAGCGCCGGCGTCCCCGGAGCCCCTGGTGCAGGCGAAGACCCGACTCGCCGGCGCGGCCTCCCCGACGGTGGCTACTCCCCGCATCCACGAAGATGTGAGGAGACCCAAGAATGAAAGTCTCCGGAAATGGAAATCGGCTGGCTCCTGTGCCGTAGGCATGAACGACGAGCGCGGTGGCAAGCCACGAGTCAAAGAGCCGCAGCGGAGCCAGTGCGTGATCCGATTCGAGCTGCCGGAGGAGGCGCTTGCGCCGACGCACCCGGCGCGCGTGCTTTGGAACGTGGTGGGCACGCTGGACCTCGGCGCGTTTCTCGACGGTGTGAAGGCGGTGGAGGGCACAGTCGGGCGCAAGACGCTGTCACCGCGAATGAAGCTGGTGCTCTGGCTGTACGCCATTTCGCAGGCCGTCGGCGGCGCGCCTGAGATCGAGCGCCTGACCGGCAGCGACGATGCGTATCGCTGGATCATCGGGGACCTGAAGGTGAGCCATCACACGCTGTCGTCGTTTCGCGTCGACCACGGCGAGGCGCTCGACCAGTTGATGACCGACATCCTCGCGTCGCTGAGGCACAAGGGGCTCCTGTCGCTCGATCTGGTGGCGCAGGACGGCACGCGGATCACCAGAAGACCCATCACGGCATCACCCAGGTGCTCGTCCGCGGCGCGGCCAAGATCACTTGCGTGATCTTGCTCAACGCCATCTCTTCCAACCTCCTGCGGCACGCCCCAAAGCTGCTCGGCTGACGCAGCGTCGACGGCAGCCGACCTTCCACACGCCAGCCGCCTCGACACTCCCAACCACCACGACGACCTGAGCCGGTCTCCCGCACGGGCCGTGCCCCGCCGGCCGATGGATCACGTCGGCGACGCGCAGCGACCCGTACGAATGGCCGCCGCCGCAGTCGCTGCCATCCATCCATCACCCTTTGTTCGACAGATCCTGAAGTGTCACCGCCGCCGATGCGGCGGGCCCAGGGCCAGCTCTTCGTCGACCAGCGCCCGCAGGTCATCGTGATCCCGTGCCGGCGGCGGTTCAGCGCCCAGCCGTTGTTCGAGAGACTTCACTCGTAGTGCCAGATGCCCCACCTGCTTGGCGACGTGTTGGTCGCGGATTTCGTTCTGCGCAACGGCTACCGAGAGATCACCGCCGTGGTCGCGTTGCCCGGGGATCGGCGCCATCGCGGCGCGCACTTCGAGTCGGCTCACGGCGCTCTCGAGGGCTTCGATGCGCGGCCGCAGACCGTCGAGGTGCGCCTCGAGTTCGAGGACCTTGGAGAGCAGCTGCGAGCCCGAGTCCCGGTAGGCCATCAGCGCGAGGTTAGAGCATTCTTCTCAATCTCGCCCCCGCCTTCGCGAAGCCAGCGTAAGCGCCCAGCGCCGAACGCCGAACGCCGAACGCCGAACGCCTAGGTCGACTTCTGCCAGCGGGCGCGCACGCGGGAACGCACCTCCGGATCGTGCCAGTGCTTCTCGAGCCACTCCGAGCCCGCGCCCGCCGCCTCGTCGTATTCGGCAGGCGCGAGCGGCACCAGCGACAGCACCGTGACCGGCTGGCCCTTCGGCATCACCACAAACCCGCCTTCTGCCAGGACGAAACCGCCGATGTCGAGCTCCGCGATGGGCGCGCGCAGGGTGTCGCCGGTCTTCCACGGCTTCGCATCGGATCCGCGACCGTGCAGGGTCCGGGCCAGCCGCCCCACCCAAGTGACCAGCTCGAAGGAGTGGTCATCGACCCAGGCCGCCAGCTCCACGTGGGGAAAACCAACGGCGTCACCGCCGGCTTGCGCCTGCCGGCCGAGCCCCGCCGTCAGGATCACGAAGCCCGGATCGGCGCGTGGACGTCGCACTTCGATGGAATGCGGGACGACTCCCTCGGCGATGCACGGCACATCGGCCACGACTTCGCTCGGGTACGCCTCCGAGAATCGTCCGCTGAAGAGCGCGCGATAGGTGTTGGGCGCGATCAGCGACGGATCCCGCCCTTCCGGCGCGGAAGCCCTGGCCCAGCGTTCGGCGGGATCGATGGCCGGCCCCGACGCCGTGAGCTCGATTCGGCCCGCTGCGCCGCTCACCCGGTAGCGTTCGACGTCGCCCTCGGCGCTCGCGACCGGGTAGGCGCCCACTCGCACGCCGATGGGCACCGCCAGCTCATCGCCCACTGCAAGCTCGCGGTTCTCGCGCACCATGCGTGCGCACGCGACAATCACCGCCTCGTGACGCCGCGAGCGTTGCCAGCTGTCACCCGGATCTACGGCCACCTCGACGTCGGGAAACGCGAAGGCGTCCATGCCCCAGCTGCGGTACACCGGAGTCGCGCCCTCGATGGTGAAGTCGAGCCAGGCAGAGAAGGGAATGCACTCTGGATCGTCGAGATCGCCGATCTGCCGGAGGAAGTCGCTCTTGCCGACCACCAAGTTGCCGGCGCGGTGCAGGACGACGCCGCGGCCGTGCTGCACCAGCGTCGCCGCGAGCTTCGACAGCGCGCGGAGCGCCCCCTTGGGCGCCCACACGTCGGGCAGGTCTCCGAGGGCGCGTGATGCGCGGAACATGCCCGGCTCTCCGAGCCCCAGCGCGACGAAGCCCGCGCCGAGGTCGAAGTCGTCGCCCACGTCGCGCAGATCGAGATCGGCTCGAGGAAACCCCTGATCGCTCACGTGAGTCAGGAAATCGTGTCCGAGCAAGCGGAACCCGAGACGTGCGTCGGTCTTGATTTCGAGACCCGGCTCTTCGAGGCCGATCTCGCCCACCCAGGCGCGTTGAGCCTGCGGTCCCTGCGGAACTGGACGATCCAATAGGATCGTGATCCAGGCGAGCGCCCGGGCTGCCGCCGCGGCGTCTTCCGGCTGCTCTTCTGGGTGAATGCCCGCCTTCGCGTCGCGCTCGCGCAGGAGACGATCATAGTCCGCGTCGTCTGGGTCGAGCTCCAGCCGGGTTGCTCGCGGCCCGAAGCGACTGGGCTCCACCTCTCGGACGCTGACCTTCGCTCCCACCACCGGCTCGAATCCGTGGCAGGCCGAACGACCGAAGCGCAAGCGCGTCGATGCGTCCAGCACCAAGGTGCCCACGGCGTCAGTGACGTCGAAGCTGGCGATCTGTGCGGAGACTGGCAGCGCGACGAGCGGAGCGAGCGGGGGCGGCGGCGCAGTCGGCTTGCGGGTGAAGCGATCGAAAAGCCCCATGACCCGGCCATACACCGGATCCGAAGCGGCCCCCAGTCACTGCTTTGGCCAGCTCCAGGCCGAACTCTGGTGGCGCGTGCGCCAAGGAACTACCATCGCCGCCACGAGCGCATGCCGCGAAAGCTCTCCCCGCCGCAGTTTCTGGCTGTCTCGTTTCTGGCTCTGATTGCCTTGGGCGGCGCGCTCCTGCGCCTACCCATGAGCGCCGCCCCAGGAAAATTCGTGGGGACTTTGGACGCGTTCTTCACTTCCACCTCGGCGGTATGCGTCACCGGCCTGATCGTCAAGGACACGCCGGTGGACTTCTCGCCGACCGGGCAGCTGATCATCATGTTGCTGATTCAAGCTGGGGGACTCGGCTACATGACGTTGTCCACGGCTCTGGCGGTGGCGCTGGGTAGAAAGCTCAGCTTGCAGGAGCGCATCACGGTCCAAGAATCACTGAACCTCGACTCGAGGCACGACCTCGTTCGTTTCGTTCTCGTCGTGTTCAAGACGACGATGGTGGTGGAGCTGGTCGGCGCGAGCATCCTGACCGCGCGCTGGACGAGCGAGTTCGGGCTGCCACGGGCGGCTTGGTACGGCATCTTTCACGCCGTCTCGGCCTTCAACAACGCCGGATTCGCGCTGTTTTCGGATAATCTCGTGTCTTACCGGTCGGATCCGAGCGTCAACCTGGTGATGACCGCGCTCGTCATACTCGGAGGTCTCGGCTTCTTGGTGCTGCGGGAGCTCCGCTCGCGCAAGCGCTGGGATCGCCTCATGCTGCACACTCGCCTCACCCTAGTCGTCACCGCAGCGCTGTTGCTCGGCGGCATGCTGGCCATCTTGCTGTTGGAGTGGTCGAACCCAAAGACGCTGGGACCGCTCCCGCTCCAGACCAAATTGCTGGCGGCCTGGTTCCAGTCTGTCACGCCACGCACCGCAGGCTTCAACACACTGGACATGGCCGGTCTGACCATTCCGAGCCTGTTCGTGATCATGGCGCTGATGTTCGTGGGAGCGTCGCCCGGAGGAACCGGTGGTGGCGTAAAGACCACCACCTTCGGGGTGACGGTGCTCGCGCTGTGGGCAACTGTGCGCGGCGACCGAGAACCGACGGTCTTCAAACGCCGGATCGGCCTCGAAGTCGTGTTCAAGGCGTTCCTGATTTCCTTCATCGCTTTCCTGGCACTGAACTGCGCTGCAATCGTGACTCTGATGATCGAGGGCCGGGGTCTGTTGGAGACCTTGTTCGAAACGACGTCGGCGCTCAGCACCGCCGGGTTGTCGATGGGCCACTCGGGCAGCGTGCTGAGCCTGGCCGGGCAGTTCTCTCCCGCGGGCAAACTGCTCGTGATAGTCATGATGTTCGTCGGCCGCGTGGGTCCCCTCACCGTCGCGATCGCCTTCGCGGCCCGTCGCGAGCGAGCACGACTGCGCTACCCCGAGGGCCGGGTTCTGATCGGATGAATTCATGGACCATCGTACCTTTGTGGTGATCGGGCTCGGCCGTTTCGGGACGGCCATGGCGACAACTCTGATGGAGCTGGGGCAAGAGGTCATCGGCATCGACAATTCCGAGGGGCGCGTCGCCGACTTGGCGGACACGCTCAGTCAGACCGTCGTGCTCGACGCCGTCGACGAGCGCGCGCTGAAGGCCGCAGGGGTCCAGGACGCCGACGTAGCGGTCGTGTCGATCGGTGAGAACATCGAGTCCAGCGTGCTGATCGTGATGCAGCTCGCGGAGTTCGGCATTCGCGAGATCATCGCCAAGGCGGCCACGCCGCTGCACGGCAAAATCTTGCAGAAGTTGGGGGTGACCCGCGTGGTCTATCCCGAACACGACATGGCGGTGCGAGTGGCGCGCAGCCTGCTCGTGCCCAATGTCCTCGACTACATCGAGCTGTCACGCGACTACTCGATCGTGGAAGTTTCTTGCCCCAAGTCCTTCGTGGGCAAGACGCTCCGCGAGCTGGAATTGCGCCCTCGCTTCGGACTGACGCTGATCGCCATCCAGCGGGGTGCCGACGACGACGATGGCCAGCAAACCAAGGTCTCTCCCAGCGCCGACGAGAGGCTACGTGACAAAGACGTCTTGGCCCTGCTCGGGGACCACCACCATCTGTCGCGCCTCGACCGCCTGTCGTGACGGTCGAGCTCAGCGCGGGCGTGCCGGCGCTGAACGTCCGCGCTCGCGCCAGCGGAGCACACCTTCAATCGCGCTCGCCGCCAACCAAGCCGGCAGCGCCCAACAGACCACGAGCCGCAGCCCGAGTGCGGCCACCGCGAGCAGACCGACCCAGAACTGCCCCGTGAGGATGGCCTGCAGCGGCTCACGCGAAGCGAGCACGCGCGCGAAGATCTGGTCGCTCACGATCAACACAACGCAGGCCACACCGACCCAAAGCGCGCGTTTCATCCGGGCCTCGCCGTGAGCATGGCCAAGAGCAGAGCGTTTCCGAGCGCACCTCCAATGGCAAAACCGCGCTCATCCCCGGGCGAAACCGAGACACCGAAGAGCGACGCGGTGCGTGCGAGTTCGACGAACGAGTCGGCGTGGCCGTGGGCACGCGCAGCGCCGATGCCGAACCCCGTCGCGCCCACCGATACTCCGAGCACGATAGGGCCGGCGTTCCCGTCGCCCTTGCCCTCGAATCCGTCGGCGTACTCTCGGATCGCGCCGAAGCCGAAGAGCGAGCGGCGCCCCCTGCCCACGACGGCCGTCGCAAGCCGCGACGACAGCCCACGGTGGGCAAAGCTGAGGAAATAGGCGCCCACCGCGGTGCCCGAGCCACGCGGGGCGTCGAGCGGAATGCAGGTCCCGCTCCGTGAGCGCTGCACCAAGTAGCCCGAGACGTGGACCGCGCACTTCGAGAAGCGGGTCGCCCACGCTTCCAACTCGGCGGAGCGATCCCGGCCGGTGGCTCGCGCGTGCAGCCCGATGGATCCGACGACAGCGGCCACGTCCGGAGGCCACGTCTCACCCGGATAGGTCTCGGTCATGCCCGTGGGTGCGGCGAACACCCGTCGAGCCAGCTCGTCGGTGATGCGGTCGTTGAGCGCCGCGTGGCGCGTGTCGGGCTCGACCGCCCGCAGCATACTGAGCCCGAGGTTCACGTAGCCCAGGTAGGCGTGCCCTTCGCCGTCACGCATACGCGACACCCCGTGAGCGCCGTAGACCTGCGCCGCGTAGGCGAGTGTGCGAGGATCCGCGAGCCGATTGGCGGCCCGCTGCATGGCGGGCAGGTAGTCCGGCTTCTTCTCGGGATGGTCGAGCACGATCTGCCCGAGCCCCAGCAGCGTCATCTGGTAGATGGCGATGGCGCTCTGCCCGTCGAATCGACTCTGCCCGGTGCGATAAAACAGCAGATCTTCTTGCTGCATCACGCTGCGGACCACTCGCCGCGCGAGCGCGTCCTGCTCGCTGAGATCTCCCCGAAACAGCGCGCGCGCTCCCCGGCCCGCGACATGGCGGGGGACCACGCTGGCCGTCGCGAGCAAGCACAGCAGCAACACCGCCGCGCGTTTCCACAGCGGCGGGCGCGCGGGTGACGGGCGCGCGGGTGATTCGCTCACGGCAAAGTCCTAGCACGTCCCCCGCGGGGCCCGGCATACTCCGCCCCGTGCGCGAGTTCGTTCCAGTCGTCGTCCCGTGGCTGGTGATGTTCTCGGCGCTGTCGGTCTCGTACCTGGTCGAGGCTCGCTTCATGCGCTCTCGCCGCGCGCCGGGCGAATCAGGACCGAGCGTCGCCCTGTCGACCCTGGCGACGGTGTTGCTCGGCCCGTTGATCGCCCCCATCTACTTCTGGAAGTCGAGACTGAAGCCGAGCGGTCTCTTGCTCGGGCTCGGCGTCACTGCGGCGTCGGTCGGCTTGTACTACGTCGTCGCACTGGCCAGCCGCGGATGGCTCGCATCCAACGTCTTGGCGCGGGCCCACGCCGCCTGCATGGTCCAGGGTCCCCTCGCCGCCGATCCCGACGCCGCCAGGAGCGAGGGCCCATGTGCCGCCGTGGTCGAAGCCTACGAGGCCGGGCGCGGCTGCGTCGTCGGCACTGCTCTGGTGAGCTGTCAGACCCCCGGCGCGACGCCATTTGCCGTCGAGCCAAGCAGGGACCGGGCGCGGGCCCTGCTCGAACACCGGTGCACGTCCCGCAACGAGCTTGGCGCTTGCATCGCGCTGGGCGAGCGGGCCGCAGACGACGCACAACGTTCGGTTGCCGCCGCAAAAGTACGGAAGGTGTGCTGCAAGTGGTGGGAGAACGGGGTCTGTGAACGCTTCACGTCGCCAGACCAGTGCTCGCGTTGAGCGTCGCGCAGACTTGGCCGAACTCACTCGGTCCATGTTCAATGTCGGACACTCGTGCGCGTTCGATCCCTGAGCTGGCCCCCGCCCTCGCGACGTCCTGGATTCTGGGCGCGCGTGCGCTCATGTGCGGTCGACGTGGGTCCGAGCCTCGGCGTCTGCGCGCTCAGCGTCGGGCTCTTTGCGCACGCTTGCAGTGGCGAGTCCGCCGCGAAAAAGTCCGAGCCCTCTTGGGTCACCACGCTGCTCGGCCCCGAACCCACCCCGAGCCTGGCGACGGACGAGCCGCAGCCCATGCCCAAGCTGGTGCTCCGCCGTGGTCTTCGCTTCCCGGCCATGGCTCGGCACGCATTGGTGGTGATCGCGCGCAGCGCACCCAGGCCGTCGCCCGAACCACCGATGGTCGCCCAAGCGCCCGCGCCCAAGTCGCGCGCCTCCCTCGCAGCGGCGAAGGCCGCGGAGCCGCAGCTGCAGCGGGCACCTGCGCGCCCCGACCCGCCGCCGCACGCCGCAGCGCGACCCGCGACGATCCCGGCCTCGCTCACCATCCCCAACGCGGTCGCGCAGACCGAGCCCACGCCTGGGATCGTCGCCGCGCGCCGCCCGCCGCAGCTGCTCGACGACGTCGTGCCTGCCAGCATCGCACGCCCCTCGGATCCAACGCCCCTCGCGTCTGCTCCCGCGCCGCCGCGCTCGGCCGAATCCGCGCCACTGACGGCGCCGGCCCCCGCAGTCGCCGCGAAACTGCCTCCTCCGTCCAGGACCGCGCCGCCTCCGGTTGTTGCGCCGCGGCCGCCTCCGGTTGTTGCGCCGCCAGCTCCGCCGCCACCGCCTCGCGTGGTTGCGCCGCCACCGCCTCGCGTGGTTGCGCCGCCGCCGCCTCCGGCCGTTGCGCCGCCAGCCCCGCCGCCGCCGCCTCGGGTGGTTGCGCCGCCGCCGCCGCCTCGCGTTGTTGCGTCGCCGCCGCCGCCTCCCGCCGCCGCACCGCCGCCGCCGCCTCCGGTTGTTGCGCCGCCGCCTCCGCCTCCCGCCGCCGCACCGCCGCGGCCGCCTCCGGTTGTTGCGCCGCCGCCTCCCGTCGCAGCGCCGCCGCCCACTCTCCGACCCAGCGCCGCGCGCCAGCGCCCCGCACCAAAGCCGAAGCGCATCGATCGCCCGCGCCGTCCCACGCCCATGTCCGCCAACAACGCCACGCGCTACTTGGCTCAGGCGTGGGAACACCTCACAAACGAACAGGCGACTGAAGAAGTCATCAGCGTGCTCTGGGCACAGTGGGCTCTCGAGACCGGACGCGGTCGCTGGATGGTCGACTTCAACTACGCCGGCCTGAAAGGGCGTGCTCCCGACGGTGGCACCGCGAATTGGTGGACCTGGGAAGAGACCAAAGACAAGACCCTGCGCGTGCGGGCCCGCTTCCGCAGCTACGAAGCTCCGGAGCACGGAGCCCTCGACTACGTCGACATGCTGATGCGTCGCTACCCCAAGGCGGTGGCCGCAGCGCGGCGCGGGGACGCGGTAAACTTCATTTTCGAGCTCGATCACGGCGGTTTTTTCACTGAACGCCCCGATCACTACGTCCGTTCCGTCGCCAGCCTGGCCCGGGAGTTTCGTCGCGATGAGTACGCGGTACTCTTCCGCGAGTGAGCTCCCCAATGCGCATCGTCGTCGTCCTCGATCCGCCGATCTACAAGACCAGCCCCGCGGCCTGGCTGCGCGAAGCCGTTGACGCAGGCAGCGCAGCGCTCGTGACCCTGCCCGGAGTCGACCCCTTGACTCGCGCACTCGCTGAGGCGCTCGGGCAGCACGAGCCAGGCGAAGGCGGCTTCGTGGTGCTTGCCCGCGCGGGAAGCGGGCGCTGCGACGCTCGGGACTGGGACGCGCTGGAGCTCGCGAGACGCGTGCGCCGCATCGAGCCCGTGGAAGATCCGGCCATCGAAGGCGCCATCGCCGAAGGGGCGCAGCACTTCGATCGGGGCGACTGGGAGCGCGCCCACCGCGCCTACGCCACGGCCGACTCGCTGCTCGCTTGGGAGCACGGGCCGCGACGCGCCGAGGTGTTGGTGTGCCTGGCAAAGATCGAGACCGCGCGCGGGTCGGACGCAGCCGCGTCGGCGCTCCTGGATCGAGCACTGGCGATCTTTCCAGACCATCAGGCGGGGCTCCGTCGACGCATCGATCTGGCGCGGGCCTCCCACGAGGCCGCCGTCTCTGCCGCCCTCGGACGACGCCTGCTCGGTCACGTCGAGACTGCCACCGAACGCGCGGATCTGCTCTCGTCCATCGCGGACGACTCGCTGACCGCCACCATCGAAGCGCTCGAGCAAGCGCTCACGCTCCGACCACGTGATCCTCGCCTGCTCGAGCGGCTGCAAGCTGCCCTCGAGGCAGCTGGTCGCTGGCGCGACGCGGTAGACGCGAAAGTGGCGCTGTCCGAGACCATCGAGAATCCGCGCGATCGGGCCCGGGCCATGACGGCCGCCGCGGGCATGTGCGCTCGGCGCACCAACGACGTGCCCCGCGCCGTCGCGCTCTACGAAGCCGCCATCGCTGACGATCCCTCGGCGCCCGGCGCCTTCGAGGCCATCGAAGCCGTTCTGCTGAGAAACGAGGACTTCGGGGGCATCGATCGCGCCACCACCCGGCAGCTCGAGCGCCTGGTGGAGCGCGGCGAGACGGCCGCCGCCACCGGCCTGCTCGATCGGCTGGCCACCCTGCGCGCCGACCGCCTGTACGACATGCGGGGCGCCATCGTCGCCCTCGATCAGCTGGTGGTACTCGCGCCGTCGAACGTCGAAGCACGCGTGCGGTTGGCGTCGTTGCTCGAGCGCACCAACGAGGTCGAGCTCGCCGCACGCTGCCTCGAGACCGCCGCCGAGTGGGGCCCGACTCGGCCCGAGACGTTTCGGGATCTGCGTCGCGTCTGCGACCGCCTGGGCGACGTGGACCGCGGCTACTGCGCCTGCGCGGTGCTCGTCCACCTCGGCGAAGCCGACGTCGAGGAACAGGAGATCTACCGTCGCTTTGCGCCGGAGACGACTCCCCGCCCCCGAGCCCCCCTCGACGCTGGGGCTTGGGCCGAGATCTACGCGCCGGAGCACGATGAGGTCGTCTCGCGCATCGTGCACGCGGTAGCGCCGGCCGCGACGGCACTGCGAATCGAGCAGCTGCGCGCTAGCCGACGCATGCCGGATCTCAGCTCGGCCGAGCGCCACGATCCAGACAAGACGACCCTGACCGCCGTGCGTACCGTGGCCTGGGCCTGCGCGGTGCTCGGCATCCCGGTCCCCGATGTGTACGCGAAGACCGAGGACCTGCCGGGCGGCATCGCGCATTTGCCCTTGCCTGAGCCTGCGCTCTTGCTCGGCAAGTCGATGCTCACCGGACGCTCGGTTCCCGAGCTCGCGTTCGCCATCGGGCGCGAGCTCGCGTGTCAGCACCTCACCCGCCGCCTCGTCACGTTCTACCCGACCATGCCCGAGCTCCGATCGGTGCTCGTGGCGGGCGTCGCGCAGGTCCTGCCTTCGAGCCTGCCCTCCGATGTCCTGCAGCTGCGCGATGGGCTGCAGGCCCGCATCGATCCCGCGCATCGCGCCGAGCTCGAGCGCGTCGTGGAGGCGCTGCAGGCCCGTGGCGGTCGACTCGACCTCAAGCCCTGGATCCGAGCCATCGAGCTAGCGTCGTGCCGCGCCGGACTCCTGGTCTGCGGCGACATCACCGCGGCCGCCCGCATGTTGGCCGTGGATGGACGCGTGGTCGGAGGACTCAGCGCCGCGGATCGGATCCGCGATTTGATCCCATTCTCGGTCTCGGCGCGCTGCGCCAAGGTCCGCAGCTCTCTGGGGATCGGCGCGGCGGCCGCGTCATCCAACCCATAGCCGTGATAGGCTCCGGATCGTGCGCCTCGAGCTCTCGATCTGCGTCGCGCTCGCCCTCGCGGGGTGCGGGCAAAGCGACGACGCTGACTCGTCCCCCTCGAACGGCGGCGGCTCGTCCGGCGGCGGGGCGGGCGGTGGCGGCAGCTCCGGCTCCGGCGGCTCGTCCGGCGGCGGGGCGGGCGGTGGCGGCAGCTCCGGCTCCGGCGGCTCGTCCGGCGGCGGCTCGACGGGCGGCAGCGCAGGCTCACCGTCTGGCGGCAGCGGAGGCGCTTCGTCAGGAGGCAGCGGCGGCAGCGGAGGCGCTTCGTCAGGAGGCAGCGGCGGCAGCGGAGGCACGACGCCGAAGCCGTGCACGACCCGCATCACCTACGGCAACACGTGGTTGCACCCGCCCAACCATCCCAGCAGCTTCGACGACGTCTCGGGCGTCGTGACCTGGGACGGCAGCTGCACCGTCGACTCTTCCGGCAACGCGTCCGCGACCCTCTCCAACGGCTGGAAGCCCGTCTTTCAGGGTCGAAGCTGCGTGATTGCCCTCGACTCGAGCGGCGCCTGCAGCCCCGCGCCCGGCGCTTGCGCCACGCGGATTTCCTACGGACCCAAGTGGCTCGCGGCGCCCAACCATCCGGCCAAGCACGACGACGTCTCAGGCGTCGTGACCTGGGACGGCGTGTGCAGCGCCGCGGGCTCGGACTCGTCGGCCCGCCTCAGCAACGGCTGGGGGCCTCACTTTCAAGGCTCGAGTTCCTGCGACCTCGCGTTTCGACACACGCAGTGCGGCGGGCTCTTCGCCAACCCCGTCGTGAACGCCAACTGTCCCGATCCCGGCGTGCTGAAGGACGGATCCAAGTACTACATGGTCTGCACCTCGGGCGGACCGGGCTACCCCATTCGATCGTCGTCCGATCTCGTGAGTTGGAAGCTGGAAGGCACCGTCTTCGACTCGAGCACCAAGCCCAAATGGGCCTCGGGCGATTTCTGGGCGCCCGAGATGCACAAGGTCGCCGGCAAATACGTGGTGTACTTCAGCGCACGCGCGTCGAAGAACAACGCCTTCGCGGTGGGCGCGGCGTGGTCGAACAGCGCGCTTGGCCCCTATCAAGACATCGGCAAGCCGCTGGTCGAAGATCCGACACCTGGCGTGATCGACGCCCACTACTTCAAGGCCCCGAGCGGCACGCACTACGTGCTGTGGAAGGTCGACGGCAACGCGGTGGGCAAATCGACGCCGATCCGGATCCAGCCCTTGGCCGCCGACGGCCTCTCGCGCACCGGCAGCGCGACCACCATCCTGACCAACACCCTGGGTTGGGAGGGCGGCCTCGTCGAAGGCCAGTGGATGATCCACGAAGGCAGCTACTACTATTTGTTCTACAGCGGCAGCGGCTACGCGAGCCCGAGCTACTCGGTGGGCGTGGCGCGTTCGGTCTCGCCGACGGGGCCCTTCACCAAGCACGGCGCGCCGATCGTGGTGAGCAAGCCCGGCTGGGCGGGCCCCGGTCACGGCTCGGTGGTGCGATCACCCAAGGGCGACTGGGTCCACGTCTACCACTCGTGGCTCGGCGGCAAGGCGGGGCAAGCTCCGGGCCGACTCGTGCTCGTCGATCGCATCGGCTTCGAGGCGGGGTGGCCGACGATGTACGGCGGGCCGACGAACCGCTCCCAGCCGATGCCCTGAGGCCCGCTCAGGGCAGCAAACAAACGCTGCCGAGCTCGTCCTTGACCACGACGAACGCGGGATCGACGTCGCCCGCGTAGCTTCCGATCACCAGGGGCCAGGCGAAGGCTGCCACCCGCACCGCCGCCATGGTCGGCAGGCGCGTCACGCGCTCCGCGTAGGTGCGTGCAAGGGCCAGCGCCGAGTCGGCGCGGTGTCCCCTCACCTCCGCCCGCGAGCGACGGCCGCGGTAGGCGTCCGCTGCGGCGAAATCGTCCGCGAGATCGATGCTCAGCACGTCCGGCACCGCCCCTCGCGACTTGAAGAACCGGCTCAGCGGCTCCTGCATGGGCGCCGGCAGCTCGGGCAAGAAGATGTGAGCGAAGTGGCGCACGACGTCCTCGCCGAACACGATCTTCACGGTGACCGAGCGACGCGTCCCGCCGCAGACCGCGCACGGACGCGCGACGCCATCGTCACACGCCGAGCACTTTTCGGTCTCGTTCCCGCTGGTCGCCACTCGACCTGTGCCGCTGCAACGCAGGCAGCGATTGTTCTGGAGGGCGAACTGACAGGCGCTGCACCGCCGGCGCTGCGCAGCGCGTGACTTCGGATCGAGGGTGCGGAACTTGGCACCGTTCAAGTCGTCGACGTCGGGCGGCGGTGGCTTCTCGGTGAGCAGCCGATCGAAATCGGTCTCACTCACCTCCACCTCGTCGCTCCAACTCGAGCGCTGCACCGCGCGACCGCTGACCAAGATGGCCACGGCTCGGTCCGTCGTGGCCACGCTGCGTCCAAGGAGCGCCAGGTCCAGATCGGCAGCCGTCGGCATCACGTCTTCGAAGCTCGCCATGACCGGTGAAGATAGTGCCAAAGTGCGCCAGCCCGCGAGGCACGACCGTTGCAATCACCTTGGCCATGCGACGAGGGTTCTGGGTTCTCGCGGTGTTTCTCGGGGCGGCGGCCGCAGGTTGTGCGGGACGAACGAACGACGATCGCTGCGCCGATCCGGGCCCGGCGCCCGGGGCGGGCTGCGACGAGCTGGAGGTCGCACCGGAACCCCCGAAGGACCCAGTCGACATGCCCGCGAAGCCAACGCCGAAACCCACCCCCACCCCGAAGCCGGCCTGCCCCGAGAGCCCTCCCGCCGTCGGCACGCCCTGCACCAACGCGATGACGTGCAGCTACGCGGACTACTCGGACGCCTGCGGCTTCACCCCGACCGAGGTCGAGTGCAGCGGCGGAACTTGGTCCGAGTCGGACACGGGCACCTGCACTTCGGGCTCGAGCTGCAACCCGCTGGGCACGTGGTCAATCGATGCCGAGCCCGCCGGTCCCGACGAGTGGTGTGGCACCAACGGGCCCCCCTCGAAGGTCAGCGTGCTTCCAGGTCCAAATGGATCACTGAAGTCGGAGTGGGACGCCAGCGTCTCCGCAGATGGGTGCAAACTCCACCTCCACGACTACTACGAGTACGACCAGTACGAGACGGGCTCGGAGTCTCGCGATTCTGAAGCTCGACATCAGCGGAGACACGGCCACGGGCACCTACAGCTTCGCTGGCGACGGCTTCTCCATGGGAGGTTGCAGTGTGAAGGTGGTCGCAACGCGCGCGAAGTAGGCCTCGCACACGCCGTGAGCGGCGAGCCAACACGCTCGATGTGTTAGCCTGCTCTCATGTCGAGCGAGCCCACGCTCCCATCGCTGGGTCGCTACCTACTCCTCGGCCTCCTGGCTCTGGGTTGCGGCTCGAGATTGGGGATGTTCGCCCCCAGTGCCGACGGCGCCGGTGGCTCATCGACCGGTGGCGGAGTGAACACGGCTCCGTGCCTCGGCCTCCTGCCCCTCGGCACGGTCCTGAGTCCGAAAGACGTCCCCCCCAGCGGCCAGGATGACCTCTTGCAGGTCACGCCCACCAGCGACGACGGACGTCGGATCACCGCCGTCTTCGCTCGCAAGGATGCGGCAGGCACGTTCGCGCTCCGCCACACGACCCTGAGGCCCTGGGACGACTGGCCTCAGGACTCCGCGCTCGGGCCAATGCACGCACCCGGCATCGAGTCGACCTCCCGCTTCGAGGTCGGACGCTCGGGCTCCAGCGAGTGGGCAGCGGTCGTACGCGCGGTCGCTGACCCGCGGTTCATTCGCGGGCTCGCCGCCGAACAAGGAGGCACGCCGCCAGCGCAGATCCCCCTGCCCGGCATCGAGCCGGTGTTCGTGTCGCGCCGGCTCACGGGACCCGAAGCGCACCTGGTCGGTACCTTCGACGTGATGGCGAAGAGTCAAGTGGTGCGCGCCACCTTCGTCGACGCGGCGGGCACGCCCACCGAGCTCGAGCCGCTGGGTTGCGCGAACGGACAACCGCTGCGCGCAGCGGCGGTGCCCTTCCAAGATCACTGGCTGGTGGCGATCTCACGCAGCCCTCTCGCCGCGGGCTGCGAGACGAGCTCGAGCGGCGCGCCCACCGAACTCACGGTGCTCGAGGTGAATCCCGGCGGGCCCCACGCCGCATTGGTTGGCTTCAGCACCGGCGACACCATCATCGACGTCCACGCGGCGCCGCATCCAGCGGGGCTCTACGCCGTCTGGAGCCGCTCCGTAGTGACCGGAGCCCGCGTATTCGCTGCACGGGTGGAGCGGAACACCGGCCTGACGGTCGGCCCCGTCGAGATCGTGGCGGCAAGCGCCGGGAACACATCGTTCACCGCCGGCGCGGTCGGCGACAAGCTCGCAGTCGCCCAGCGCGACGGGCCCAACTTGGTGGTGTCGATCTGGGACGAGTCGCTGACCAAGACCGCGGAAGCCACCCTGGTCTCCGGCAACAGCATGTCGCCCACGGCACTGTACGGCCCGCCCGACGGCGAAGGTGTGGTCGCGACCTGGTCTGAGAACGTGGGGGGGCAGTACCGTGTGTACATGGCCCGGCTCGACTGCGTGCCGTGACGCTTGCGACCGCGACCGCGACTGCGACCGCGACTGCTGGACCAGCAGGCCGGGCGGCTCCGAGCAGGAGCGCCATGAGCTGCCTTCAAGGCTTCCCTCCTTCGGCTCGAGTGGCGGCGAGCCACTTCAAGTGGCCGGGGGCTTGGGACTGTCCTGCGGCGACGCGGGCTCCGCGTCAGCGGCGGCACCGTCGCCGCCCACCAAGACGCCGTCGGCGGCGACGACGAAGTAGATGGCCCGGTCGTGGGGCATCACGGCAGCCCACACCTCGTCCCCAACGCCGACGCGATCGTAGATCTCCGTCGTCGTGGCTCGCTCGCCGCGAGGCGCCTCGGCGACGACGAACTGGCCACTGCGGGTCAGGGCCCGAGCTTCGCGAGGTTCGAGCGTCAGGTAGTGGCGTCGACCGACCTGGCGCGCGCTCGACTCGGTGCTCTGGTGAATTCTCTTGTCGACGATTCCGCCTCGGATCCAGAGGACGTTCTGGGTCAGCAGGCGTCGGCGGCCGACGCCCACGTACGCGAGTGAAAGCACCAGCATGCCGAGGACCACGAGGGCCGGAACCGCCGACGCGGGGATGGCGAAGTAGGCAGCTGCGAGCAGGGGCAGCCCGAAGAACGGGATCACGAACAAGAGCTGCGCCCCGCGCCGCTCGGTCTCCTTCCACGCCTGGAGGACGGTGGGGGTGATGGCGTCCCAGTTCGGGGCGTCCGCGGCCGGCTGTGTCATGGTCCGGTGCATGCCGCGGCGACCGCGACGCGCAAATGGCGACCGTCAACTTCGTGCCGAGAACAGCCACGGCACGCACGAAACATCGCTTCGCGTTCACGAGCCGGTCGAGGGAGACCTTGTTTTCAGCGGCCTCCACCACGAGCACGCCGGGCCAGCATCAGCATTGCCAGCAAGACGCGGCCCTTCGTCGCGACGGGGCTAACGTTCGCCGTACTTCGTGACCAAGTTGATGCCAAAGGTCTTGAGGAGATCCGCGGGCGCCGTGCCGCCGACCTGTGCGATGACCGCGTCGTTTTGCAGCGTCTGGACCACCTCGTCCTGGCCCTTCCATAGTACGCGGCCCTCTTCGATAGCCGTGAGGTTCGAGGGCATCAGCGCGCGCACGCTGCCCTGCTGGATGGCCGCTTCGATGCGCCGACGATTGTCGCCCCGGCAGCGTGCAAATGCATCGCGGCGGTAGCTGATCGCGACAGACGCGCAGCGTCCAAAGTCCGCCAGTGAAATCGCCGTCTCGACGGCGCTGTTGCCTCCGCCTACGACCAAGACGTGTTTGGCTTCGAAGGGTTCGGGTTCCAAGAGCCGATACGCGACTTTGGCCAGGTCTTCGCCAGGCACGCCGAGTTTGCGGGGCGAACCGCGCACGCCCAGCGCCAGCACGACGTTGGCGGCTTCCCAGCTTTGCGTGGCTGACTGCACCCGCCACATGCCACTTTGCTGCCCTTCGATCTTTTCCACCAAATGCCCCGTGGCCAAGGGCAGCTGGCACTTGGCCATGATCTGTTCCCAGAGCTCGACCAACGCCTCCTTGGACATGGTCTTCTTCTCGACCCGGCCGAAGAGTGGAAAGTCCAGGGGGCCCGTCATCACCACTTTCGCACGTGGGTAGTGCGTGATGGTTCCGCCCAGGGCCTCGCGATCCACCAGCACCGTGTTGAGCTTGGCCTGCATGGCGCCGAGGGTCGCTGAGATCCCTGCGGGTCCTGCACCAACGATCAACACATCGAGGGCACCCCCTACACCCCGGCGGACACCCGTGTCGCTGCCGCTTGCGATGCTCTGCGCGGCCCGGGAACCTTGCGAGACGGCATTGCGGATCAGGCCCATGCCGCCAAGCTCGCCGACAATGTAGATACCGGGTTGGTTGGTTTCAAATGTTGGGCCGACCTCTGGGAGCTCCACGCCTCGGGTCTTGGTGCCAAATACCAAACGAATGGCGCTGACCGGGCAGGCCGCTGCGCAGGCGCCGTGCCCCACGCAGCCCAGTGGGTTGACGAGAAGCGCGCGGTTGCCAATCAGACCCAAAGGACCATGCTCCGGACAGATCGCAGCGCAAGCGCCGGAGCCCATGCACACATTCGGGTCGATTACCGGGTGCAGAGACGTGGGCACGACTTCGCCCAGCCCCGCCACGTCCGCGGCTTCTGCGCGCACCGCCTTTTCGCGCACGGAATCCCGCCACTCCCAGAGCAGCCAGAGCAACACTGCGATGGCGACCAGGCCCCCCAATACGAGCGTGGAAGACAATCGAGAACTCCTTCAGCGGGTGACGCGCCCGCGCAGGCGCCGGCTTACTTACTTCCGTCGGAGTGGCAATCCAAACAGAAATTCAACGAGCTGGTTCCGGTGGGGTACTTGTTCTCGCCTTTGTGCACGTTGTTCATTTCGGCGCTGGTGTGACAGCTGCTGACGCACGCGGTATTGGCCTTCGAGGTGGGGCCGAGGCTGGCGTCGTGGCAGTCGGCGCACTTGATGTTCTTGTGCTTGCCACTGTTGATGGGGAACTTGTTTTCCGGATGAGAACCCCCAGTGGCGGGCTTCCATGCCGTCGTGGAATGGCAGCCGCTACAAGTGTGTGAGAAGCCGCTGTGCCCCGGGTACGGACTCGAGTTGAAATCGTCCGTGTGGCAGCTGTAGCAGTCCTTGGGCGTGCCCTTGTACACCGCTGGATTGCCGACGTGACAGCTCGCGCAGGGAGTCGTCGCATGCGCACCGTCCAGCGGGAAGGGGTGGGCGACGGTCGATGCGGGTTTCCACCCCAACTGACTGTGGCACGAGTCGCACGTAGTGGGATAGGTGTTGTGCCCGGGGTGCGGGCTCGAGTCGTAGTCCTTTTGGTGGCAGCCCACACACAGCGTCGGCGTCCCAAGGTACTTCGGCGGGTTGCCGGTGTGGCAACTCTGGCAAGCGACCTTGGTGTGCGCACCGAGGATGGGCCACTTGTGATTGAACGCCGCGGGCTTCCAAGCTTCTTGGCTATGACACGTCGCGCAGGCCGTCGGGAACGTGTTGTGGCCAGGGTAGACACTCGTATCGTAGTCCTGTTGGTGGCAGCCCACACATTCCGTCGGCGTTCCCTGATACTTGGGCGGCGCTCCGGTGTGACAGGTTTGGCAAGCGAGCTTGGTGTGCGCGCCCGCGATCGGCCAACTGTGCGCGAAGGTCGCAGGCGCCCAGGCGCTCTGGCTATGACACGCGGCGCACACCGTGGGCATGGCGTTCACATGGGGCGGGTTCGCGGCGTTCTCGTAGTCCGGTTGGTGGCACGAGTAGCAGTCGCCAGCGCGCACCTGAACGTGCTGCTCGCCCGGTTCCGAGAGCACGTCGCCGCAGGCTCCCGCACCGAACGCGGTTCCCAGGGCAATGATCAGCACTCCGGTTCCGCGGGACGCGCCGCCTCCGTCCGCCATCGCCGAATGCTACGCCAAGGCGGGTACGAAGCAAAAGCGCCGCCGCCTGCGCCCGAGCCCTGCGTTTGAAGCCCTTGCAAAGACGAAGGATTTGCGCTCGATTTGGCCGTGGGCTCCGCAACCGAATCCGACGTCCGGGGCCAGAGCATCCTGCCCTGGCTGATCCTGGTGTTCTTGCTCGGGGGCAGCGCGGGCGCGATGTGGGCGAACGGTGGAGGCTTTTACCCCCTCGGCATTGGTGAACGGGTCGACCACGAAGCCTTCCGCTTGCTGAGCCCAGGGGAAGTCGTGGGCCACGGCTACGGCATCGTGGGCACCACCTTGATTTTCACCAACTTGCTCTACATCGTGCGGCGACGGTTTCCGTCCCTCCCGGTGGGATCCCTGCGCGCCTGGCTCAACCTGCACACGACGACGGGTCTCATCGGCGGGCTGCTGGTGCTGTTCCACTCGGCGTTTCAGTTTCGTAGTCCCATCGCGTCCTTCACCATGTGGGCGTTGGCCATTGTGATTCTAACGGGGCTGTTGGGGCGCTTCATTCATGCGTTCACCACGGGCCCGGATATGGAACGGCTGGCGATCCACCTCCGCACCTTCAACGGAATCCAACCTGGGATCGGCGATGAGATCCGGCGGCGACTCGACGCCATCGATCGCATCGAGACACCCGGGAGATCGCTGTTGGCGGTGCTAATTGCGCTGCCCAAGTGGCGAGCGGAGGCCTTCAGACGCCGGCGTGCCATCGAAGAGACTCTGCAGGGCCATGGTCGTGAGCACGCTGCCGAGTTCCAGTTGCTGCACGCTCACGTCAGTGACGCCATTCGGCTCGTATTTGGGGAGGTGCGCGCGCGGGCCGCGGGCAACGTCATGCGCGGTTGGCGGTCGGTGCATCGTCTCGCCGCCGTGATCATGATTCTGCTCGTCACCGTGCACATCGCCGTGGCCTGGCACTACGGCTATCGTTGGATCTTTTCCGATGCACCGACTGTGGCGCCGTAGCCTACGCGCGCTGGTCGCGCTGGTCGCGCTGGTCTGCCTGACGGGCGGAGCGCGCGCACAGTTGATGGCACCGGGACCCCTGGCAGCCGCACATGCGGACTTGGAAGGCGATGGGAACTGCGGACGCTGCCACACGTCCGGGCGTGGAACGTCGAACGGGCTCTGCAACAGCTGCCACGGCAACGTTACAGGTCAAGGCATGCACACGCGGGCGTTCTCCGGACCCTGCGCCAAATGCCATTCCGACCACCGTGGGCGCGGCTTCGCCATGGTGCGATTCAACCCCAGTGGTTTTGACCACGGGCAGACTGGTTGGCCCCTGCGCGGGGAGCACGGCAAGGCCAAGTGTAACCAATGCCACAAGAGCCGCAGCTGGATCGGCGCGGCGACCGCGTGCACTGGCTGCCACAAGGATCCCCACAAGACTCGCTTTGGCACAAACTGCCTCGGCTGTCACAACGAGTCGAACTGGAAACAGGTCAATCTCAAGAGTTTCAACCACGCACAGTCGAGGTTCCCGTTGCGCGGTGCGCACGCGAAGGCGGAGTGTGGCAACTGCCACGGTTCGCCGCCTCGCTATGCGGGACTGGATTTCGGCGGCTGCACCTCGTGCCACAAGGATCCCCATGGGGGTCGGTTCTCGAAGGAGTGCACCAACTGCCACAACGAGAACAACTGGCGGCAGATCCAGATGAAAGCCGGAGCGCACCCCGGGCTGAGCTTGGCCAACGGACATGCGCGGGTTGGCTGCGGTAGCTGTCACGATCGCGGGATCTACACGGCGCCTTCCAAGGGGCGTGCCTGCGTCAGCTGCCACAAACCCATTCACGAAGCGGACTTTGGCAAGAGCTGCGGGCGCTGCCACGCCAGCATTCGCTGGCTTGGCCTATCCAGGAAGATCGGGCTTGATTCCCACGAGAAGACGCCGTTTCAGCTCCGCGGCCAACACCTCGAGACCGATTGCAAAGGCTGCCACGTGACCACCAAGCCGGCGCAACAACGCTTTCGCGAGCTGAAGTTCGACAAGTGCCGCGAGTGCCACAACGATGTGCACTTCGGCGCGTTTGCCAAGCGCGACGGCGGCGAGTGCGCCGCGTGCCATACGGACAGCGGTTTCCGCCCGGCGAGTTTCGGCGTGCCGGCGCATGCCACGACGAAGTTCCCTTTGGAGGGGCACCACGCTGCCGTTCCGTGTGGCAGCTGTCACGACAAACATCCCAAGGGCGGCCAGCGACTCGATTGGCGTGGCACGTCCGCGCGCTGCGAGTCTTGCCACGACAATCCGCACGGCAGCCAGTTCGCCAAAGAGATGAAGAAGGACGGCTGCTCCGCCTGCCACTCACCGCTGGACTGGCATACCCCGAAAATCGACCATCGAAGCTGGCCGTTGACGGGAGCCCACGCGGGCGCCCCCTGCGCGCGCTGCCACACGCCAAGTGCCGCCGATCGCAAACACGGCAAGGGCGGTAGCTACCGTGGCACGCCGCGCGCATGCTCGGGCTGCCACCAAGACGTGCATCTCGGTCAGTTCCGCCTGAGCAAACCCGTCAAGGGTTGTGCCGTGTGTCACGACACCAGCCGGTTCAAGATCAAGGCGTTCCGTCACGACGCGCTCGCTGGATTCCCTTTGGAGGGACGTCACGCGGGCTCAGACTGCGCCAAGTGCCACGCGGAACGTGATCTCGGCGGGGGCAAGCGCGCTCGCCGCTACCGCCTTGGCTACTCCGCCTGCAAGGACTGCCACGCCGATCCGCACGCCGAGGCCGAACCATGACCCGATCGCCGTCGTCCCTGCTGGTCTTGGCGTCGTTCTTGGCCGCCGCAATCGCCCTCGCGGCGCCGGGCGACAAGCCCGGGAAAACCCCGGCAAGAGGCAGCTCCGCTCCAGCGGGGGCCAACAAGGAGCCCAGGCCAGCGGCTCCGAAGGCGAAGGCGAAAAGCCCACACCGCGCGTCGATCACCAAGGGCCTGGATTGCTCCACTTGCCACACACCGAGCAGTTGGCGGCTGACGCCCAGCGGCAGCAGCGGCGGCGGCTTCGACCACTCGGTCACTGGGTTTCCGCTGAGCGGAGGCCACCGACAAACCGCGTGCACGGCGTGCCACACTGGCGATCGCAAGATCACTCGCGAATGTGTGGGCTGTCACGAAGACTCGCACCGCCGTCGCCTCGGCCAAGGCTGCGATCGCTGTCACTCCTCACGCAGCTTTCGAGACGTGCGCGCTATCGAACTACACCGGCGAACGCGGCTTCCGCTCGCGGGCATGCACGCGCTCGTAGATTGTAGCGAGTGCCACCAGCGCAGCGCGCAGGGACAGTTTTCCGGCGCACCCGCGGATTGCTACGCATGTCACGTTTCGGACTATCGCCGCACGGACATCCACCCATTGCATGTCGGCGCGGCGGGGCAGCCTCCGTTTCCGAAAGAGTGTGCCACATGCCATCGAGCCACCGCGTGGACGCCGGCCTTCGTTCCCGCAAGCTTTCAGTTCCGCCTCAGTCAGAGTCCGTTGGCCGCGCGCAGCCATGAACTTTCCTTTCCGATCCGGACCGGAAAGCACCGCGGATTCGAGTGCGGCGATTGCCATGTCGCGCTGGAGGCGCCGCGCTTGGTGCGCTGCACGGGTTGCCACAACCACAACCCAGTGCGCATCGCCCGCCAGCATCAGCGCTTGGGGCCGGTGCGCGAGCGCTGCGTGCACTGCCATCGCGGGGGACGCGCGCGATGAGAACGTGGCGCTGCTTTGGTATCGTGCTGGGCTTTCTGGCACTGGCGAACTCGGTGGACGCCGCGCCCAAGAAGCGGCCTGCCAATGGGAAGGACAAGGCTGTCGACAAGAAGTCCGAAAGCGGCAAGCGAGTCACTCTCAAGATCACCGTGCTGGATGTGGCCGACGGCAAAATCTACGTCAGCCCAGGAAGCGACGAAGGTCTGAACGTGGGCGACAGTGTGCAATTTGGTGGGAGCGACTACGAAGTCATCGCCGTGACGGCTTCCTTCGCCGTGCTGCCGCTTGGCAACGCAAGCCTAGACGTCGGTGCGAAGGGCAAGGCCAACGTCGAACTCGGGCGGGAGGCACCGGCAGTTGAGCGCATGCCCAAGCCCCCGAGCGTCGCGACGTACCAAGGCTTGTGGTCGGACGCGCGCCGTCCAGCCGACGACCAGACGCCCAAACCGGTGCCGCTGGGTCTGATCCAAGACGAGAGTCGGAACCGCGTGACCTTCTCCGCGTACGGCTACGGCGTCATCGCGAACGGTGACCGTGGAACAGGGATCGGGCGTGCGGAGTTGCGCAGCCAGTTGCACTTCGAGCCCTTTGTGTCCGCTCCTTTCGCCATCGACGTCGACGTGAGCGGCCAGACCTGGATCGCGCCCAATCTCTCGGACCGCCGCGCGGACGACGCGCGCCCCGCCCTGCGTGTGCGGCGGCTAGAGGCGGCCTATGGGCGCGAACGCTCGTTCCTCGGAAGTATCGGCCGCCTGCGCCAAGCGTCGAGCTTTCTGGGAAACCTAGATGGCGTGAAGCTGCGCGCACCGCTGGCTGGCGGCCTCTCCGTGAGCGCCTTCGGTGGCGCGGTCCCCGAGCCGCTCTCGGGTGTTCCCTCCGCCACGGCGCGCTTCGGCGGTGAGTTCGCGTTCGAAGACCTCGAGGCAGAGTGGCGCCCACGGCTGATCCTCGGCGGACACGCTTCGCGCTTCGAGGGCAATCTCGACGAACGTCGGGTCAACGCCAGCCTGGACCTGCTGCCGGGCTTTGGTCGCTTCGGCGCGCACGCCGAGGTGTCGTTCTTTGACGCGGACAATCCCTGGGCCGCGGAGACTACGGAGCTCAGTTCCGTGGGTGCGGATGCAGCGGTGCGCGCGGGCGTCCTCGAGTTCGCCGCGCGCGGAGGCTTGCAGCGCCCCGAGCGCTCGAATTGGCTGGCGAGTTTCTTACCGCCCGAATGGTTGTGTGTCTCCGGGCCCACGGCGGCTGCTGCAAGTGCTTGTCTTGGCAGCGATGCGACGCTGCACGGCAGTGGCGAGGTGGGAGTGCGGCTGGACCAGCTTTCTGCGTCCGTTGGCGCGAACGCCGCGCGCACTCAGAGCACGGATTCCGACGTCATCGGCGGTTACGCGCATCTGCGACTGATCGACATCGTCGGCACACTGCGGGTCGATGCCGGGGCCTCGGGTGCGCGCAGCACCGCGCTGACCAACGTCGGGGTCTCCCTCAGCCCGGGGCTGGAGTTGCTCGATCGCAAGCTCGACCTGTCGGCGCGGTACCGTCCGGCCGTGACGCGCTACACCGCGGCGGACAGCGCATTTGTCGAGCACCTGGTGGGCATGGCGGTTTGGTACTCGCCGTCGCGGCACTTCAACATCGCCCTGGACGCCGACACCGTGTTCGGTTCCGACGTCGATGTCTTGGTATTGCAAGGCTTGGCCACCTGGCGTCCGCAGCTGTGAGGCGACGGCGACGCGTTCAAGGGCCGTCCGCTCGCGCCCACCGACCGTGTCGCCGCTTCGTCCGTCACCGTCCGGCGGACGGAGCTTCCTGCTGTCCCCAATGCTGAAGAGCCGCTACGAGGGCAAAGACGCGCGTGTCCGGGATCGATGCACAGCGGCTGTATTTCTGGCGTCGCCGGTTGGGGACCGAGGCGAAGCGCGGTCCGGGGCGGCCCGTTCGTGCGCTCGCGCGACTCGTGCCCGCGGCGGTGCGTGTCGGGAACGCGGAGAGCGGCGAACTCGGGGTGATCGTGCGTGTTCCGGGCGGCGTAACGTGCTCCAGGAGTTGCTCGCTGAAGGCCGCAAAATCCAGGTGGTCCACTTTTCGAACAGCTCGTCGCCCAGAACAGCGAGGTGGAAAAGCGGCTCGCCGAGATTGGCGGGCGCCGCAAGAAGAACGAGGGGCTCTCACGTGACCAGCTGCTGTTGTTTCTCGACGCGCTCGCGACTGCTGCAGAGAGCGCGGCCGGAACGGACAAGGAACCTGACGAGGCGAATCTCAGGCTGCGCAGCGCGGCCGGTGTCGATGAGCACGCTCAGCGAGACGTGGGGACCCAAGAGACTCGGGAGCCGCGAACGCAGCCGCCGCTAAGGCGCGCTCCGCCGGCGCACCTGCGTCGAATCAACAATCCACTCGCCGTGCCTGCCACAGAGCGGCCTTGCCCGAAGTGCGGCGCCGAGCGCAAATGCATCGGCCACGATGTGACGGAGGTGATCGAACTCATCCCTGCTGAGGTGGTGGTGCGACGCGACAGTCGGGAGAAACTCGCGTGCTCGAGCTGCGATGGCGAGTTGCGTGCGGGGGCTTCGGGTGGTTCTGCTCGAGTTGCTCGCTCAGCTCGAGCGCTGACCAGGGTCAAGGCATGGTCACGTTGCTAGCTTCGCGTTCACGAGCCGGTTGAGAGAGACGTTGTTTTCGGCGGCCTCCATCACGAGGGCACGGTGCAACAGCGGCGGGACCCGAAGCTTGAACTCGCCGCTGTAGTTACGCGTGGCGATGGGTTCCGGCGGCATCTCATCGCTCGCCGCCATTTCGGCCACGACATCTGCCACAATCTTCATGATCCCTTTCAGTGCAGCATCGGGAGACGCTGCGAGCCAGCTCAGACTTGGAAACTCGCCGCAGAGTCCAACGAACTCGGAGTCTTCCTCGGACCACACCACGCGGTACGTGTATTTCTTGCTCAAAGGCACTTTCTTGGACATGGCCTATCTCCGGCGTTTCTTGGTACTTCTGGTCTTGGCCTTCGCCTTGGTTCTTCTCGCTTGGGTCTGCTTCGTTTCGAAGTTCCTCTCATCGTGTTCGTCTACCTGGGCGGCTCTGGCTGCACGATCAGCAATCAGCCTGTCGATGGCCTGGACGGCTTGGCGAACTTGGTATGCTTTGGCTTTGCCAGATTCGGCGCGCTGCATGTTGACTCGAGGGTCGCCTGCCCAATGCATCTTCCAGACCTTGTGGCTCGTTCCGCCCTGCCTCGGTTCGCCGAAATAGCTCGTCACTACCTTGCAAGCGTCGGCAAACCGAACCCCACCGGGGTTGCTTCGCATCTCGTCCAGAAGGTCGTCGATGCTTGCCACGGTTCATGGTGTCAATAGTGACACCACTTGTCAACCGCGCAAGGCCGCACGTCCCGCCGCGTGACGGCGGCAAACCGAGACGCGAAAAACGCTACTTGGTCACTCATCGGTCGCGATTTCTGAGAATCCCGTACTGCGCACCGACGCGCCGCTACACGCCCGAGAGCGACGACCCCGGCGCCGCGTCGAGCAGGGGGCGCAAGCACGAGCGGCTCGCGGTGCTCGACACCGCGGCGATCTTCGCGCCCTTGGTTGAGCCGATCTACGTCGTCGATCCGCTCATCCGCGCCGGGTCGCTAACGGAGGACGCTGCCCTGGGCGCTGCTCTGCGAGGAGGTGCTCAAGCTCCGCATCGAGCCCATCACCGGCAAGCTCATCCAGCTCCCCGTGGCCGTCGGACACGACCACGGTGGCGCCGATGATCGCGACCACGACCACGCTCGAGACGCTGGTGTAGCAAGGCCCGCGAAGCCAGGGGCTCACGGGCCTTCTGCTACAGCGCTACCACAGCGCTACCACAGCGCTCGGAACTCTGCGTAATGTCGAAGGAAGAAGAGCGGGGCGGACGGGACTCGAACCCGCGGCCTCCGGCGTGACAGGCCGGCGTTATAACCAACTTAACTACCGCCCCGAAGCGGTAAGCCCGCGGTGTTTACCACAGGCCCCCCTGCGATCAACAGGAAAAATCCCGCAGGAAAGCTGCTCGGGCCCGAGCTATGATGGGTTCGTGAGACTTCGCTTCCTGGCAACCCTGGCCTTGGCCGTCGCCTGCGGGGGCGAGTCCGAGAAAGACGGCACCGGAGGCACCGGTGGCTCCGCAACGGGAGGCAGCACGTCCGGAGGCACCGGAGGCACCGGCACCGGCGCGACTGGCGGCACTGGCACCGGCGCGACTGGCGGCACCGGCACCGGCGCGACTGGCGGCACCGGCACCGGCGCGACTGGCGGCACCGGATGCGCCGAGCTCGACGCGAAGTACGCGGCCTATCTCACCCAGGCCAAGGGGTGCAACGCGATGATCAACGCCATCCAGTGCACCGAGCTCATCGACACCGAGCTTTCGTGCCCCTGCAGCACCTACGTCAATCCCACCAACACCACGCCGCTTCAGGAGCTCAAATCGCTGAAGGCCGAGTGGACCGCCAAGGGCTGCGACCTGGGCGTCGCCTGCCCCGAGATCGCTTGCCCCGTGCCCCAGGGATCGGGCTGCCAGGTCAACGGCGCCGGCGGTGACGGCGACGGCTGCGTGGACTACGGACCGGATTGAAGACGATGAAGCTCACGACCACGCTCTTGCTCATTGCCGGCATCGCCATGGCTTGCGGACACGACGAACGCCTCGACCGAAACGCCAGCTCGAGCGGCGGCGGCGGTTTCGCCAGCATGGCGGGCGCAGGCGGCGTCGCGGGCACGAGCGGCAGTGGCGGCACGCCCTCCGGCGGCGGTTCGAGCGGCGACGCGGCGCCCGATGCGCCCGATGCGCCCGCCGACTCCGGCTCCGACGCCGTCGCCGACTCCAGCGTCGATTCGGCGCCGGACAGCGCCGACGGCGGCGACGGTGGTGTGGCGGCGGTCGTTCCCGACTTCTCCCTGGTGGACGAAAACCCTGCGTCGAGCCTGTACAAGAAGAAGGTCTCGCCCCGAGACTACCTGGGTCAGGTGTCTGCCTGGTACTTCGGGCACTCCACTTGAGGCTATTGCGGTAGCCAGTTTGGCTACCTCGACACGATGCAGAAAGAGCTCGCGGGCACCACGACCAAGAAGAAGATCCAGATCCTGGGCGTCAACGGCATCGGGCTCGAATCCGGGAACTCCATCATCACGGCCGGGCGTACCTTGCCCTGGCTGCAAGACACGCTGGCTGAGGACGTCTGGAATGACTGGGTCGTCGAGTACCGCGACGTGATCGTGCTCGACGCCGACAATCGCCCCATCGCAGCCTTCAACCTGACCACCTACGACCTGAGCAAGGCCGAGAACTTCGCCGCGCTGAAGTCCATACTGGTAGCCGCGGCGTCGGCCAACTAGCCTCGGTCGCATGGAGATCGAGTTCGTCGGCGCGGCCAAGACCGTCACCGGTTCGAAGCACCTGATCCGGACCAAACACGCGACCATCCTCCTCGACTGCGGGCTGTGGCAGGGGACGCGACGGGAGACCATCGAGAGGAACAAACACCTCGGCGTCGATCCCACCAAGATCGACGTGGTGGTGTTGAGCCACGCCCACATCGATCACTCAGGCGCCCTGCCCGCCTTGGTCAAGCAGGGCTTCGATGGACCGATCTACACGACCAGCGCCACCCGCGATCTGTGCGCGGCGATGTTGATCGACGCGGCGATGATCCAGCAGAGCGACGCCAAGTTCATCAACAAGCTGATCGACCGCGGCGACAGCGACATGGAGCGCGTCGAGCCGCTCTACGACGAGCGCGACGTGCTCGAGGTGCTCTCGCGCATGGTGGCCATGCCCTACCACCGCAAGCTGCCCATCGCCGACGGCGTGATGCTGACCTTCTTCGACGCCGGGCACGTGCTCGGCAGCGCCATCACCGTGCTGGACATCGACGAGGGCGGCGAGAAGAAGCGACTGGTGTTCACTGGCGATCTCGGCCGGCGGCGCATGCCCATCCTTCGGGATCCCGAGGTCCCCGAGGGCGCCCAGGTGCTGATCACCGAGAGCACCTACGGCGACCGGCTGCACAAACCCATCGAGCAGATGGACGACGAGTTGGCGGCGATCGTGAAGAAAGTCTACGACCGCGGCGGAAAGGTCGTCATTCCCTCGTTTGCCCTCGAGCGTGCCCAGGAGATCGTCTACGCCTTCAAAGGGCTGCGGGAAGCCGGGCGGCTGCCGCCCATGCCCATCTACGTCGACTCACCCCTGACGGTGAAGATCACCGACGTGTTCAAGCTCCACCCGGAGTGTCTGGACGAAGAGGCCCTCGAGCTGTTGCAGGGCCGCAACTCGCCCTTCGAGTTCGACGACCTGCACTACATCTCGGACAAGGAAGACAGCAAAGCGGTCAGCTCGTCCAGCGAGCCCTCGATCGTGATCAGCGCCAGCGGCATGTGCGAGGCCGGCCGCATCCTCCACCACCTCAAGGGCAGCATCAGCAGCTCGAAGAACGCGGTGCTGATCGTGGGCTACCAGGCGCCGCACACCCTGGGACGCCGGCTGGTCGAGCGACGCTCGGAGGTGAAGATCTTCGGCACCATGCAGCCCGTTCACGCCGAGGTGCACGTCCTGAACGGCTTCTCGGCCCACGCCGATCAGCGCGACCTCGTGGACTACGCGCTCGAGATCCGCAAGCGCGGCGAGCTCGAGCACATGATTCTGGTGCACGGCGATCCGGTCCCGATGCGCGTGCTCTCGGATCTCCTGGGAGAGAAGGGCTTTCGCAACGTGCACAGTCCGGATCGGGGCGACGTGATCACCGTCTGAGACTTGCCGCACCCGGCGGGACTCAGCCTCAGATCTGCGTGTACTCGAGGCCGAAGGTCTCGGCCACCGCTCGGTTGGTGACCTTGTGTCCGCGGACGTTGACCGCGGTCGAGATGCGCGCGTCGCGCTGACAGGCCTCGGCCAGCCCATGATTGGCGATCCTGAGCACGAAGGGCAAGGTCACGTTGCAGAGCGCGTAGGTGCTGGTCCGACCGACCGCGCCGGGCATGTTCGCAACGCAGTAGTGGATGACCCCGTCCACGATGTAGGTGGGTTGGCCATGGGTGGTCGGCCGAGTGGTCTCCACGCAGCCGCCCTGATCAACGGCGACGTCGACGATCACCGAACCGTTCTTCATGGTCTTCAGATCAGACCTCTCGATCAGCCGCGGCGCGCGCGCGCCCTCGATCAGCACGGCGCCGACCACCAGCTCGGCACGCTGGATCTGCTCGCGGATGGTGTGTCGATCGGAGTAGAGCGTGAATACGTTCTTGGGCATGATGTCGTCGAGGTAGCGCAGCCGATCGACGTTCACGTCCAAGATGGCGACGCTGGCGCCGAAGCCGGCGGCGACCTTGGCCGCGCTCGTGCCGACGATGCCGCCGCCCAAGACCACCACGTGCGCCGGCTCGACCCCGGGCACGCCGCCGAGCAAGATGCCGCGCCCCTCCTGGGGCCGCTCCAGGTACTTCGCGCCCTCCTGGATGCTCATGCGTCCCGCGACCTCGCTCATGGGCGTCAGCAACGGCAGCCGGCCGAGCTCGTCGCGCAGGGTCTCGTAGGCAACGCAGGACGCGCCGGAGTCCACGCAGCCGCGCGTCAGGGCCTCGTCGGCGGCGAAGTGGAAGAAGGTGAAGAGCACCTGACCCTCGCGCATCAGCGGAATTTCTTCGGGCTGGGGCTCCTTGACCTTCACGATCAGATCCGCCTGCCGCCAGATGTCAGCGCGGTCGTCGATCAAAGTCGCGCCGTTCGCAGCGTAGGCTTCGTCCGAGATGCCGCTGCCGAGACCGGCGCCGCGCTCGACCAGCACGCTGTGTCCGCCGCGGCGGAGCTCCTCGACGCCGACCGGCAGGAGAGCGATTCGGTACTCGTGGGCTTTGACCTCTTGCGGAACTCCGACGATCATGCGGGCGCAGATATCACGGTCCGGGCGCCGGCCCAATCGAGCTTCGCGCGAGCAGCAGCGGGCCGAGCCAGATCGGCCACGACGCTCCCACTGCCCAACCCGCAATGACGTCGCTGGGAAAGTGCACGCCCAGGTAGACGCGCGACACTCCAATGGCTGCCACGAGCAGCACGCAGGGCGCGACCACCCACCAACGCCGCTCCGGAAAGCGCCGCACCGCCACCACCGCCAGCGCACCGTAGATGGCCGCGCCGGCCATGGCGTGACCGCTCGGAAACGAGTAGCCACCCGCGTGAGCTAGGTGGGACATGAGCAGGGGTCGTGGCCGTGAAAACGCGATCTTGAGCAGCGCATTGAGGGCGCCCGCACCGAGAGCGGAGGCCGCCACGAACAGCGCCGGGACCCGCTGCCGGATCGCGATCAGCACAGCCGCCGCGACCACCGCCACGCCGACCAGCGTGGCCCCGTTGCCAAGCCAAGTCAGCACCGACATGACGCGAGTCAGCCCCGGGCTGCGGGAACGCTCGGCCAGACGGACCAGCGGCAGATCGAGCCAGCCCGTGGAGCCGCCGAGCACCGCGGCGGCGAGGGACGCAAACACCACCGCCGCCGAAACCAGCACCAGCCAGCGGAGAAAGATCAGCCACGAGACTCGGCCGACGGTGAGCCAGGGCCGAGACGGTCGGAGCGACGGGCTCAGGGCGCCGTCGCCTTGCCGCTGCCTTCGACGATGCGCCAGCGCGCGTCGGCGGCAGCGCCCGTGATGGTCTCCTTGGCCCCGTTGGGCCAGCGCACCTCGATCTTGTCGATGCTCATGCTCGACCCGAGACCGATGTGCACCCAGCGCGAGCCCGGGTGCCGGGACTGCGACTGGATCTCGCGCATGCGCGTGACGCCGCCGGAGGTCACGCTGACGCGGGCTCCGATGGCGGACCGGTTCGAGGTGGTGCCGCGCAGGTCGAGCTCGATGAAGTGATTTCCCGGAGTGCCCTTGTTGCGAAGCAGCAGCATGCGCGGACCCGGACCCGGCGAGAGCAGGAGCAGATCGAGGTCACCGTCCTCGTCCACGTCGGCCCAGAGCCCGGTCTGCGCCTGGTGCAGCTGCGCGTGGGCCTCGTAGGTCACGTCGGTGAAGCCCTTGGGCAGGTCGTTGCGATACAGGCGCGGGTAGTGGCTCGGATAGGTGGAGATCACCAGCAGATCCAGGTCGCCGTCGTTGTCGAAGTCAGCAAACGAGCTCTCGACGTCACCCTCGTCGTAAATGAGCCCATAGTCTCGGCGTTTGTTCTCGAAGCTGAAGTTCGGCGCGCCGCCGTTCACCAGCAACATGCTCGGATCGCTGCCGGGCTGCACGCGCGGATGCGAGATGTTCGGAACGTACAAGTCCATGTCCCCGTCGTTGTCGATGTCGCCCACGTCGCTGCCGAAGCTGTGACCGCCGGTGTAACCGAACATGGACACGTCGTCCGCCGCCGCACCCACGCTCGCGGCGACCTCCTGGAACTTCCCTGCGCCCGAGTTCTTCCAGAGCAGATTGGCGGCCAGCTGGTAGTTCGAGACGTACACGTCCATCAACGAGTCGTTGTTCCAGTCGGTCCAGAGCACGCCGTAGGCCGGGCGCCACGGTGTTTGGGTGATGCCCGCCTTGACCGAAGCGTCGATCATCTTGCCGCCCGCCTGCCCTTCGTAATAGCGGCTCGGCACCGTCGGAGAGCTCGGGTAGTGCACCAGCCAATAGCCCGCGTACAGGTCGAGCAGCCCGTCGGCGTTGCCGTCGCCGAGCGACGCCGCGCTTGACGGCCCGAGGGTCTCGACGTCGGGGCTGGGGCTCCAGCTCAGCGTTCCGGCGCCGTCGTTCAGCAAGAGCTTCGGGAAGAAGTCCTCGTCGGTGGTGCCGTCGCAGTCATTGTCGAGTCCGTCGAGCAGCTCCGCCGCGCTGGGCTTGGTTTCGGCCTTGGTGTCGTCGCAGTCGCCGGCAGCAATGCTGACTCCGTCAGCGTCCGCGTCGGCGGTATCGGTGCCGTCATCGACCTTCCCGTCGCAGTCATTGTCGATACCGTCGTTGGGCACCTCCGCCGCCCCGGGCTTCACCTTGTCGTCCTTGTCGTTGCAGTCTTTGTCGACGCCGACGCCGTCACCGTCGCCGTCGGTCTGCACGTACTGCGACGCAAACGCGTCCAAGTCGCCGTCGTTGTCCAGATCGCCGAACACCAAGAAGTTCGCTTTCGGCGCGTCGGGGGCAAACGCGGCGCTCACCGCGGCAAAGCTGCCCTTTCCGTCGCCTTTGAACCAGGTCGGACCTTGGCCCGTGGTGAAGACCGCGTCGTCGTGGCCGTCGCCGTCGAGATCGGCCCAGGCCGCCCAGCTCCCGATGGTGTCTCCGAAGGCCTTGTCGTCGCGCAAAAACCAGCGGTCCGCGTCGGTCCACTGACAGAAGTGATCGCCGACCAGCCGCAGCCGGTAGTTGCCGTCGAAGCCGGTGGGGGGCGAGCTCGGCTGGCTTGGATCGAAGACCAGCGATCGCGCCATGTCTCCGGCGGCGACCTTCTCGACCGCCAAGCGCGGTTCGGCGCCGATGTGCTCGTAGACGAGCATGTAGTGCTCGGTGGGCAGGAGCAGCGTCTCCGGGATCGGAACCTCGAGCCAAGCGTCTTTGCTCGCGTCCGTGACCTCGACATCGACCTCGACGGGCGGCATCAGATCGACGGGCTCCGAGTAGTCGGGCCAACTCGAGTCGGCGAAGGACGCGGGGTAGCTGCGCCCAAAGGTGCGCATCAAACGGAGGCGCGCCTTGCCCGTGCCCTTGCCGAAGCCCACGCGAATGGCCTTGGCCGCGAAGGGGTGATCGGGGACGAGCTTGGTCGCCTCTTGGATGCCCGCGGCAAAATCGGTGTTGAGCACCCCGAGGTACTCCCCACTCGAAGCGGCGATGGTCGCCGCGGCGAAGGTGTCTCGCCACGACTTGCCGGCGCAGTAGCGCGCAAAAGCGTCCGGCACGCTCGGTCCGGCGTCCTGATCGTCGGCGGCATCCGCGGCGTCGTCCGCCGCGTCGGCGCCCGCATCGACCTTGTGCTTGCCGCCCCCGCCCCCGTCGTCGTCGGAGCCGCAGCGCGACAGGAGCAAGAGCAGGGCAATGGCGGGCAGAGCCGAGAGAGCGCGCATGAGCCGGCATTTTACACTGCCTTGCTCAGGATGCATTTCCCCGCTAGATACTGCTCACCCAGGGCGGGTAGCTCAGCGGTAGAGCGCTGGCCTTACAAGCCGGATGTCGCAGGTTCAAGCCCTGTCCCGCCCACTGACTGCGCGCATCGCTCCCTCGCGTCGAGAAGCTGGAACGTCCGGGCCCCGAGCGGTAGAAAGGCCGTCGAGCAACCCATGACCGCCACCGACGTCGAGCTGTCCGTCATCGCCCCCTGCCTGAACGAGGAGCTGAACATCCCCGAGCTGACCTCGCGCATCTTGGGCGTCTTCGACAAAGGCGAGTTCAGGGGCGAGCTCATCCTGGTCGACGACGGCTCGACGGACGGCACCGCGCAGGTGATCCGCGCGATGATGGAGGCGCACCCGGGCCGAGTGCAGGGCGTGTTCCACCAGCAGAACCGCGGCATGGCCGCGGCGTGGAAGAGCGGCGCGGGGGCGGCGCGGGGCCGCTTGGTTGCGACCATCGACGCCGATCTGCAGTACCAACCCGAAGATCTCTTGCGCCTACGCCGCGCGCTCTACGAGCGGTCCGTCGACGTGGTCCAGGGCTGGCGCAGCTGGGTGGGTCGCGTCAAAGACAAGCGCTATCACATCAGCCGAGCCTTCAACTTCATGCTGAACACCGCCTTCGGCATGCAGCTCGAGGACAACAAGAGCGGCTTCGTGATCTGCGCGCGTGAGGTCTTCCAAGATCTGCTCACCTACGAGGGGCGCTACTTCTACTGGCAGTCCTTCATCATGGTCGCGGCGCATGCCAAGGGCTACAGCTACAAAGAGATCGAGACGCTCTTCGAGCAGCGCCGGGCCGGCGAGAGCTTTCTGGACAAGAAGGCGGCGCAGGCCAGCGTCAAGAGCATCTACGATCTGGGCAAGGCGCTCTGGGAGTACCAGGGCAAGCGCCCGCCGGACGTCGCGCTGCAGTTTCTCCGTCGCCATCCCGTGATCGATCGCTCGCCCGAGAAGAGCCCGGCCCAGAGCCTGCGCTGGCGCGCGTACATGGCGGCGTTCAACCAGACCCACTGGATGATCACCCGCGACGTCGAGCATTACTACGAGACGCTGCAGAAGACCCAGTGGCTCTCCCCGAGCGCCATGCGCGAACTGCAGGACGAGAAGCTGCGACGCTTGGTCCGCCACGCCTACCGCAACGTGCCCTACTACCGCGCAAAGTTGCAGGAGGCGGGCCTCCGGCCCGAGGACGTCCAGACGCAGGCGGATCTGCACAAGCTGCCGATGCTCGGCAAGGCGGACATCCGCAAACACCTGTTCTTCGACATCATGAGCGAGAACCACGACAAGAGTCAGGTGCTCCGGATCTCGACCAGCGGTTCCACCGGCGAGCCCTTCGTCTGCTACGCCGATCGCGCTCAGCTCGAGTTCCGCTGGGCCGCGACGCTGCGTGCCCAGGAGTGGACTGGGTATCAGTTTGGCGATCCCACCGTGCGGCTCTGGCACCAGACGATTGGCATGAGCCCGGCGCAGGCCGCCAAAGAGCGCGCCGACGCCGCCCTCTCGAACCGCAGCTTCGTGCCGGTCTTCGAGATGACGGAAGAGAACCTCCAGAAGACCATGCGGCTCATCGCGTCTATCGGGCCGACCCTGCTCGATGGCTACGCCGAGGCCCTGGACTTCATCGCGCACTTCGTCAAAACCTCGGGAAACCCCGGCGTGCGCCCGCTGGCCATCATGTCCAGCGCTCAAACCTTGCCGGAACCGAGCCGCAAGCTGATCGAAGAGGCCTTCGGCTGCCGGGTCTTCGACAAATACGGCAGCCGCGAGTTCTCGGGCATCGCCTACGAGTGCGACGCGCACGCGGGCCACCACGTGGTGAGCGAGGGTTTCATCGTCGAGATCCTGCGCGAGGGCGTACCGGTGAAGCCCGGCGAGATCGGCGAGGTCGTGGTCACCGATCTGAACAACTACTGCATGCCCTTCATCCGCTACCGCATCGGCGATCTCGCGGAGGCCATGAGCGACGAATCCTGTGCCTGCGGCCGCGGCGCGCCTCGCATCGGCGCGATCCAGGGCCGCGTGCAGTCGATCATCCAGGGCAGCGACGGCCAGTACGTGCCCGGCACCTTCTTCGCGCACTATCTCAAAGAGCTCGACTACGCCATCAAGCGCTTCCAGGTGGTGCAAGAGCGCGCCGGTCACATCACCTTCCGGGTGGTCAAGGGCGGGCGCTACTCCGAAGACGTGCTGGCCGAGGTGCTGAGCGAGTTCCGCAAATACCTCGGGTCACGCATGCAGATCGACGTCGAGTTCGTCGACGACATCGCGCTGGTGCGCACCGGCAAACACGTCGCGTCGATCTCGCGCCTGCCGCTGGATTTCCAGCAGGGTGGCGGCGTCGTGGTGCGCCCCGGGCAGAACTGAGATCAGGGGCGGCGAAGCGGTCCCTCGAGCCAGCGCGTCACTCTTCCCAGAGGTAGAACCCGGTGTCCTTGTCGTCGGCCGGGGTCGGACTCAATCCGTGGCTGGTGCCCGGCCACTCTTTTGCCATGACGATGATGCGTTGGCCGTCGGTGCTGATTCGGGGGAAGAGGAACGACGGCCGCGGGGGGTTCGTGCCAGGACCGACGATGGGCTTTCCATTGGCGTCAAGGTGCAGCGCCTCCAACTTGTCGAGCTTCGCGTCGTAGCGGAACAACCCGGAGCCGCCCGGCAAGCCGATCAGGGAGTCATCCGCCACGAAGACGGTGTAGCGACCGTCGCCATTGATATCCACGGTGGTCACTCCCGAAGCGAAGGTACCGTCCTGCTTCTGGTTGAGAACCCGGACGCCCTTGCTGACCAAGTCGATGTAGTAGACGTGGGTCTTGCCGGTCGTGTCCTTGCCGTCGTTCAGCAGGTCGTCCGGCGAACTCATCACCAGCGACATGCCGTCACCAGCGAGGGCGTACCTCGCCGCACCCGAGCTCGATGCGGGCTTCCCGTCGGTGCGAGTCGCGACGAAGTCCCACTTGCCCGTCGCCATCTCGCGCCGAACGACGCAGTTTGGAGCCCCATTGCAGAGCGTGGTTCCGATCAATCGCGCGAGCAGCCAGGCGCCGGAGTCAGAAAGCTGAGGCGTAGTCGCGCCGGCGCTGACCGGCGCTCCACCAGGGGGAGCCCACGACAGCCAGCTTCGATTGCCCGGCGTCGGATCCGAAGTCCAGAGTTCTATCGGGGCCGTCCACGGCGGTCCGTTGGGACGCCCCTCTTTGTAGTCCACGAACACCGCCGCGCCGCTGTGGCTGATCACGATGCCAGGGGATGAGCTGTCGGGGAAGCTCGCCACTGACGTGGTCTTGCTCTTCAGATCCCGGATGTAGCCGACGGTGGTGTTAGCTGGTCCGCCTTCGAGCCCGGCGCGACTGGTGAACACGACTCGGGAACAGTCGGAGGTCACCACGCGCATCCCGGATCCGCCGGAGAACCACTGGGAGTAGCTGTCCGGCTTGCCGCTCCCCGGTTGGGGCTTGCCGCTGTTGTCCACGCTCACGCGGGTGATGGCGCCGCTCGCAACGTCGAGGTGATACACCTGACTGTTGAATCCGAGCCCGTCTTCGCTGCCCACCAGCGCGGCGTGGGCATTGTTGGTGAACACGACGCAGTTGGCCGCGGCGTCGATGCCGAACCCGACCTCCACGGAACCGAGCGCGCCTGGCGCCGCCATCCGTCCGATACGCTTGAACTTGGTTGCCGCAGCGCCGCCGCCACCACCTTGCCCGCCGGACCCGGCGAACCCACCAGTGCCGGCGGTGCCCGCAGTACCGCCCGATCCGCCGGCGCCCGCACCCGCCGCGCCCCCGTAGCCGCCTCCGGTTCCCGTGCCTCCGGTTCCCGCGCCTCCGGTTCCCGCGCCGCCGCCCCCCGACGACCCGCATGCACCGAGCAACAGCACCGCGCTGGCAAGAATGAACTTCTCCATGATCACCACCAGTAGCCGCCGCCGAGGGGTCAGCGCAAGTCAGCATTCGCAGACAACGGGACGATCTGGCCCATCTATCGCCGGTCAGGACCGGGGCGCGCAGCCTTGCACTGGAGACGGCGACGCCCCCGCGCTGGCGGAGGCCTTTCACCAGCTCGAAATCTCGAGCTCACGGCCCCGATGCCGGCAGCGCGAGCACGTCGCTGCGCGGCGGATCCCAGGGCGGGACAAAGCTCGGGCAGGTGCGCGGCGTGCGCTCCGCGACCAGCTCCGCAAATCCGATCCCGGGCTCGCGATCGTAGCGCAGATCGCCGACAATCAGCCCCGTCCCGGGCTGGTCGGTCCAGAACGGCGCCCGCGAGAAGCGCAAGAAAGCCGCCACTTCGCAGCTCTGCCGCGCCAGGCTCTGGAGCTCCGACACGCTCGCGACGAACTCGCGCTCGATCACTACGTCGCGGGTGTTCGTGGCGGCGACGGCTCGGAGCGGTGCGGTGGGCGAACCAGCGCGCATCTGGCAGGCGTCGGCGGCGATGAGCGCGGGGACGAGCGAGAGCCGACCGCTACGGAGCGCGTAGCTGCCCGCGGGGCCGGTCTGCACCGCCAAGAACTGGAAGCAGGCAGGGTTCGCTGGATTGGGGCTGAGCACCAGGTCGTGCAACGTTTCATCGGGATACTGCGCCGCGAGCCGCGCGCGCGCCTTGGCCTCCGCCTGCGGCTTGGCCAGGCCAAACACCGCCAGCACTGCCAGGGTGCTGCCCAACGCGACCGCGACTCGGCGGGCGGCGGTCGCCCGCGCGAGCAGCGCGAGAGCACCCACCACCCAGACCAGGACGAAGACGCAGATCGCCAGCGGCACCATGCGACTCACGAAAGGCAGCAGCACGGTGAGGCTCAGCCACAAAGCCAGCGCGGTCTTGCCGCCCCGGGAGCCGGCCGCCAAGAACAGCGACGGCAGGGCCGCCGCCCAAAACAGGGGCTCGACGATGAAGACGCGGTCCCCGTAAAACCAGCGGTTGTCGAAGGGCCAGAAGGGGTGCACCCCATAGCTGTTCCAGGAGTCCATGAACAGGTGGAGCAGCGGGCCGAAGAGCGAGAGCGCCCCGAGCCAGAGCCAGTCCGCGCGGTCGAAGGCGTGCTTGCGGCGCCGCGCCCAGGCGTAGACCAGCGCGAGCGCGACGAGGCCGAGCGGCACTCCCCCGAGCAGCGTGTGAGTGTGACCGCGGTGGTGGAGTAGGTAGCCGAGCTTCTGGCCGCTGATGCCGACGTAGGCGAAGTCCAGATCGGGCACGTTGTTGGCAAGCGCGCTGGCAAAGTACGCCGCTCGCACCCACTCGGTGCGCGGTTCGAGCTTGCGCGCGCGCACCCGCGTCACGACCTCGGCAGCGATGAGCCCCGCGAGGATGTGGGTCAGGTTGTCCACGGCGACGGAGTGTTCGATCGCAGCGCCAAGGCGCGAGTCATAGCTGCGCGTCGATCTCGGTCAGGATCGCGCTGGTGGTCTCGGACATCTTCGCGGCCCGATCCGCTCCAACCAGGTCGTAGGTGAGCGACTTGCCGGTCGCAACCACCGCGCGCACCGCGGCCTCGATGGCGTCGCCGCCGCGGACCAGGCTCGGATCGTTGCGCTGGGCGCCGAGCCAGCGCAGGGCCTCGCCGGTGGACAGGATCATCGCCATGGGGTTGGCCTTGTCCTGCCCCGCGTGCTTGGGTGCGGAGCCGTGGATCGGCTCGAACATCGCGTGCCGGTCGCCGACGTTGCAGCCCACGGCCAGCCCCATGCCACCTTGGAGCACCGAGGCGAGATCCGTCACGATGTCCCCGAACATGTTGGTGGACACCACCACGTCGTAATACTCGGGCTGTCCGAGCAGCCATTGCGTGAAAGCGTCGACGATGGCGACGTCCTTCTCGATCTCGGGGTAGTCGCGGCCGATCTCGTCAAAGACCTCGGCGAACAGACGGCAACCGTTGAGCACGTTGTTCTTCACCAGCACCGTGACGCGACGCTTTTTGTCCTTCGGCGCACCGTTGCGCTTCTTCGACAGCTCGAAGGCCATGCGGATCACTCGCTCGGAGGCGGTGCGGGTAATGACCCGAACGTCGGTCGCCACGGTCGAGCGCCCGCCAGGGCTCAGGGTGCCGCCCATGCCGGAATAGAGGCCCTCGGTGTTCTCGCGCACGAACACCATGTCCACGTCGGCCGGTCGCCACACCTGCTGGTGGCGGCCCGAGATGCGATGCTGCACGCCTTCGTACAACTTCACGGGGCGGATGTTGGCGTAGAGATCGAGGCGCGATCGATTGCCGAGCACCGCCGAGTACCCCGCCATGTGCCCGTTGGGCATCATCACGGGACCTTTGCCGCTGGGTGAAGGCCAGCCGACGGCGCCCAGCAAGATCACGTCGGCTTTGCTGCAGCGCTCTTCGGAGCCTTCGGGCCAGTCTCGGGCGTGCTCGAGGAAATATTGCCCACCACAGGGGATTTCATCGATGGCGAAGCGCAGGTCGAATCGGCGCCCCACTCGCTCGAGCACCCGACGTGCCTGCACCGCGATCTCACGACCGATGCCGTCCCCCGGCAGGAGGACGACGTCGTAGCTCTTGGCTGTCATGGATGGGAAATGCCCGCGGGACCCGGAGGGGTCAAGCGCGCCGGCGGCTCCGGCGCACAAGTCCGGACTTGAGCCGCGCCTCCCCTGCCCTCATCATTTGTCCATGCGAGGGCGAATTGCTTCGGGCCTACCCTTCGGACTGCTGATGATTGGCCTGGCGCCCAATGCGGCGGCGCTGCAGCAGGCCAACGGCACCACCATCCCTGTGCTCGATGGCAGCGTCACCACCTGTAGCGACAAGAACGTGCAGATCTGCCTCAACGCCGAGGAAGGCAGCGCCACCATCAACGCGCTCACGGCCGCAGCCGTCACGCCCGAGACCTACACGCCCATCTGTAGCCTGACCTTCAAGGTCATCGCGCGCGGCGCCGGCTACAAGAACACCTTCGGTTGGTACAACGTCGTCGCCGGGCAGAAGCCCCCGAACTCGGATCTCACTCCTTCCTGGAATGCAGCGACGGACCGGGCACGGTGAAGGTGCTCAGCATCAAGGCCAGCCCCCACTACAAGGGCGGCGAGATTGGCTTCTTCATGGCGTCGCCCCAGGGCGCGAGCGGCAACTGTCCGCAATTCAACCCCGGCGGCGGCCCGGTCGCGGGAACCGTCGGCTACATCTACTACTCGGAGCGAGCGTACAACCCCGACAACACCGGGCCGAACAGCTGGGTCCACCTCATCACTTACAACAGCGTCGCGCACAAGAACTCGTTCTACTTTGGCTGGGAAGATACTCTCTCGGGCGGGGACAACGACTTCGACGATCTGCTCACGCGAGTGGACGGTATCCAGTGTTCGGGCGGCGGTGACCCCTGCAAAGTGGCCGGAAAGCAGGGCAAGTGCGAGAACGGCATCATGCAGTGCCAGAACGGCAAGCTCGAGTGCGTGCAGACCTGGCAGCCCACCACCGAGAGCTGCAACGCCCTCGACGACGACTGCAACGGGCAGACCGACGAGGGAGATCTGTGTCCACCCAGTCAGATCTGTCACAAGGGCACCTGCGTGCCGAAGTGCGGCACGACGGAGTTTCAGTGTTTCGGCGGCCTGAAGTGCAAAGACGGCCTGTGCATCGATCCGGCCTGCGAGACGGTGACCTGCAACTCCGGCGAGGTGTGCGTCGGCGGTCAGTGCCAAGGCGCCTGCGACGGGGTCAGCTGTCCCTTCGGGCAGAAGTGCGTCGAGGGCGTGTGTGCTGATCCCTGCGCGGCCGTGAAGTGCGATTCGGACTTCGTCTGCATCGACGGCGTGTGCAAGGTGAAGTGCGGCTGCGACGCCTGCCCCGCGGGCAAGGAGTGCGTCAGCGCCAGCGGCAAATGCGAAGACTCAGGCTGCAGCGCCCAGAGCTGCGCTGCGGGCACTCACTGCGTGGCCGGCACCTGCGTGGACGACTGCCAGGGTGCGATCTGCCCCAAGGGCCAGGCCTGCAGCGGAGGGCAATGTCTGATCGACACCGACGCGGGCACCGGCAGCGGCGGCTCGAGCGGCGACGGAGGCATCGTGATCGGCGGATCCGGAGGCGGCAGCGCGGCCAGCGGCGGCGGCGGAGCCGGCGCCAAAGATGGCGGATCCCTCGGCGGCACCGGCAACCTGCCCGGGACCACTCCCGCCGAAGACGACGGCTGCGGCTGTCGAACCGCAGGCGGCCAGCGCGGCGCGAGCCTCACGGCCCTGGCCATCTTGGCGCTCTTCGGCGCCTCGCGACGGCGCCGACGCTGATCTCGCTCAACCGCAGAAGTTCGTCACGGCGTTTTCGAAGTTCGGTGAGCCACACGAGCCCCCGATCTTGAACAGCTTGCCCTTGGATGGCCCCGTGTCGCATACGCACTGAAGGCCGCCGTTCGGCAGCGGCTTGCACGACACGTCGAAGTAGTTGCACGACATGCCGCAGCTGCCATCGCTCGAGCCCCAACTGTCGCAGCCGGGACCGCTGCCGATGCACTCCTCGAAGTAGTACTGCGCCTTGTCGCACTGCGGGGGAAGCACCGGCTCACCGCCCTTGCAGATCAACGGGTACTTGAGCGCGCAGTCGAGGATGTCTTCGAGCTCGCCGCCGCAACCCTCGCTCTCGGCCATCTTCACCGAGTCCGCGAGCTCACCGAAGCAGTTCTGGAGCTTGCACGGCAGCTTGCTGATGGCGGCGCAGACCTTGTCGACCTTCTGCCAGATCGACGTCGACCCGCCTCCGCCGGGCATGCCGCCTCCGCCGGGCATGCCGCCCCCGCCGGGCATGCCGCCCCCGCCGGGCATGCCGCCATCGCCGGACACTCCACCCATGCCGCCGCCGGCCGCACCCGCCATGCCACCGCCAGCCATGCCGGCCATGCCGCCGCCGGCCGCGCCGCCCATGGATCCACCGAAGGCGCCGCTGCCGCCGCTGCCGCCACCGCTCGTGCCGCCGGTGCCGCCGTCGTCCCCACCCATGGTCCGCCCACCGCATGCGCCGACCGCCACCGTGCCCACCGCACACCAAGCCAAGACATGGATCGCTCGCATCAGGACCTCCTGCGGCACTCGTAGCGCTGCCCGGCCCAACAAGCAAATCGCCTGGGAGTTGGCCCATGCTCCCCCTCGACGCACAGCCGACACCGTCGCATCGTCGCGCCCATGTCGCGTCACCCTGCGTTTGCCCTGACCACCCTGCTCGCGCTGTCCGCCTGCGGCGCGCCGCCGGCCGCGGAAGCGCCCGTTCCCGCCGCGCCCTCTCCGCCCGCTCCGCCGCCTGCGGTCGCGACCCCGGCGCCCAAGCTCATCCCCCGCGACGTGTTCTTCGGCAACCCGGAGCGCACCAGCCCGCGGATCAGCCCGGACGGCAAGCAGCTCTCGTTCCTCGCTCCGGTCGACGGCGTGCTCAACGTCTGGGTCGGGCCCGTCGACGATCTCGCGAAGGCCAAGCCCGTCACGACCGACAAGAAGCGCGGCATCCGCATGCACGCTTGGGCCTACACCAACGGCCACGTGCTCTACGCCCAAGACGAGGGCGGCGACGAGAACTGGCACGTGTACAGCGTCGATCTCGCCACCAATCAGGCGCGGGATCTGACCCCGATCAAGGGCGTGCAGGCGCGCATCGTCCAGGCCAGCCCCAAGAAACCCAAAGAGCTGCTGGTCGGCATCAACGACCGCGACAAGAAATGGCACGACGTGCACCGCGTCGACCTCACCACGGGCAAGCTCACGATGGTCGAGAAGAACGAGGGCAAGGCCAGCTACCTCGCGGATAGCGAGCTGGCGCTGCGCTTCGCCCTCGAGAGCGCCAAGGGCGGCGGCTACTCGATGCTCCAGAAGCAGGGCAAGCGCTGGCTGAAGTACGCGTCGATCCCCTTCGAAGACACTCGCAATACCAACCTGGTCACCCTCGACAGCAGCGGGAAAGAACTCTACTGGACCACCAGCGTCGGCCGCGACAAGAGCGTGCTCGAACGCGTCGAGTTGCCCGGCAAGAAGACCACGGTCCTCGCAGAAAGCGCCAAGGCCGACGTGCTCGGCGTCTTCACCCACCCGCTGACGCACAAGCCCCGGGCAGCCTCGAGCGAACAGCTGCGCCAAGAGTGGACCGTCATCGATCCGAGCATCAAGGCCGACTTCGACGCGCTCGAAGACGTCGCGCCGGGCGATTTTCAGGTGACCAGTCAATCCCTGGACGATCAACGCTGGATCGTCGCCTACTCCCTCGATACCTCGGCCACCCGCTACTACCTGTGGGATCGCAAAGCCAAGCGCGCCAGGCTCTTGATGAACGAGCGGCCGGAGCTCGACAAGTACCAGCTCGCCAGAATGCACCCGGCGCTGATCGCGGCCCGCGACGGCCTGGCGCTGCCGAGCTATCTCACCCTGCCCCGCGAGCGCAGCCTGGACGCCTCCGAGCGCGCCGACAAGACCAGCCCGCTGGTGCTCTTCGTGCACGGCGGCCCCTGGGCGCGGGACCGCTGGGGCTATCACCCGTATCACCAGTGGCTCGCTGATCGCGGCTATGCGGTGCTCAGCGTCAACTATCGCGGGTCGACCGGCTTCGGAAAGGCCTTCGTGAACGCCTCCAATCTCGAGTGGGCCGGCAAGATGCACGACGATCTGATCGATGCGGTCAAGTGGGCGGTCGATCACGGCGTCACTCGGCAAGATCAAGTCGCCATCATGGGCGGCAGCTACGGCGGTTACGCCACCCTGGTCGGCCTCACCTTCACTCCCAAGAGCTTCGCCTGCGGCGTGGACATCGTGGGGCCCTCGAACCTGAACACCTTGTTCGAGTCGATCCCGCCCTACTGGGAGTCATTCAAGGAAGAGTTCCTGACGCGAGTCGGCGACATGCGCACCGACGCCGGCAAGAAACTGCTGACGGAGCGCTCGCCCTTGACGCACGTCGCCAAGATCGAGCGCCCGCTGCTGATCGGCCAAGGTGCCAACGACCCTCGGGTCAAGCAGGCCGAGTCCGATCAGATCGTGGCCGCGATGAAGCAGAAGAAGATCCCCGTCACGTACGTGCTCTACCCCGACGAGGGGCACGGCTTCGCGCGACCCGAGAACCGGACCAGCTTCAACGCGGTGGCCGAGGTCTTCCTGGCGGGCTGCTTGAAGGGACACGCGGAGCCCTTGGGCAAAGGCTTCGCAGGCTCCAGCATCCAGGTGCCCGACGGTGCGGCGCACGTGCCCGGGCTCGCGGGCGCACTGGGCAAGTAACGCTTGCGCCGAGGCGATGAACACTGCGTGCAGCTTGGGAGTGCGCCCCGAGTCGAGCTCCTCAGGACCCGCCGCCCATGGCCACACTCGGTGCTACTCTCGGTGCCATGAGCCGGCGAGCCAACAGCGCCAGCCGCTGCGCGCGGTGTCAGATGCACATGAGTCTGTGCGTATGTGCGCTCATTCCCAGCTTGCACACGCGGACGCGCGTCGTGCTGGTAGCGCACCACCGCGAGCTGCATAAGCCGACCAACTCCGGGCGGATCGCCACCGAGGCGCTGCCCAACAGTGGGTGTATCGTGCGCGGTCGCAGGGGCGCTCCCGACGACGCGCTCACTTGGAGCCCTCGCACGCGGCCGCTGTTGCTCTTTCCACACGAAGGCGCGCTGCCGCTCGCTTCACTGGCGCGCATTCCGGATGACGATCGCCCAGTGACGCTGATTGTGCCGGACGGTAACTGGCGACAGGCCTCGAAAGTGCGCCAGCGCGTGGCGGGACTGGGCAACGTGCCCTGCGTCACGCTGCCCACCGGCGAGCCATCGATGTATCGCTTGCGCGCCGAAGCGCACCGAGCGGGCCTCTCGACCCTCGAAGCGATCGCGCGCGCGCTCCGGATCTTGGAAGGCGACGCGGGGCCGGACGTCGAACGCGCGCTGCTTGCGGTGTTCCGCGCCATGGTCGAGCGCACGCTGTGGTCACGGGGCAGCATCGGTCTGAGCGACGTCAACGACGGCGTGCAGCCGGGGACGCGTCGCGACCTGCCTTGCCCGCCTGCCAACGCGGGCTGAGCCAACTGCGGAACCATGGCTCGGGACCGCCGTCTGGGCCCGCCGGAAGGTCGGCCGCCGCCCGCGCGGCCCGGGCTTCAGCGCACGATCTTGAGGTTGAAGTTGGCGTCGCCGAGGGCGCCCCAGAGGCGAATCCAGACGGGCAGGATGGACTCCGTCCCGCGGGCGGTGGTGATGTCGCCCAGATCGTGGATGGTCTTCCAACCGAAGGTCCCGAGCAGCTCCTTCACCCTGCCCTTGGCGTCCGCGTCGTTACCGCTGATGAAGAGATCGTGATCGCCGCCGGCGAGGCTCTTCGGATCGACCATCAGGTGCGCGCTGAGCGTGTTGAGCGTCTTGACCACGTGCGTCTTGGGGAAGGCGCGCTGGATCTGCTCGCCCAGCGAGTCGGTGTTGGACACGAAGAGCGTGGGCGGCATGCCCTTGGAGAAGTCGAGCGGGTTGGAGATGTCGACCAGCACCTTGCCCGAGAGGTTCTCCTCCCCCGCCGCCTTCAGAGCGTCGAGCGAGCCCGCGCCGCTCGTGCAGTTGAACAGCAACTCGCCGAAGCGGGCCGCGTCGGCGAAGGTGCCCTGCGACGCCTTCGCACCCTGCTTGGCCACCCAGACGGCGGCCTTCTCGTTCTTCGGGTCGCGCGCGCCCATCTTCACCTCGTGGCCGAGGCTGACGAGCTTGGTGGCGATGGCCTCTCCGACCGTTCCTGTACCGAGCACTCCATATCGCATGTTCGAGACTCCTCTCCGGTTCGAAGGCAACCATGCGCGCGGAGTCCGCATGCAGCCAATCGATGGATGCTATCTTCCTCATTCATCCCGTGAATCTATCCTCCGTCAATCTGAACCTCCTGGTGGTGCTCGAGGCGCTCCTGGCCGAGGGCAGCGTCACGCGGGCGGCCAAGCGGGTGGGGCTGAGCCAGCCCGCCACCAGCCACGCGCTGGGCCGGCTGCGCACGCTCCTGGGCGATCCGCTCTTCGTGCGCACGCCGCTGGGGCTGCGCACCACGCCGCGCGCCGAGCAGCTCCGCACGCCGCTGGCATCGGCCCTGGAGGCCGTGCGCCGCACCCTCGCGGGGCCCGCGCCTTTCGACGCCAAGACGAGCGCGCGCACGTTCACGCTGGCGTGCGCGGATCTCGGCGCTTTCGTCCTCTTGCCGCCGCTGCTCGCGCGGCTGGCGGAGGACGCGCCCGCGGTGGACCTGGTCCTCCGTCCCGTGGCCGTACCCGACGTGTTGCGGCAGCTCACCGAGGGCGCGATCAATCTGTTCCTCGGGACCAAGGACGCGGCCTTCGCCTCGCTGCACGCGAGGCCCCTGTTCCGCGAGCGATTCTTGACGCTGCTTCGCCAGGGGCACCCTGCCACCCGGAAGAAGCTGGATCTGGACCGCGTTCTGCGCGCTGTCTCACCTGCTGGTCGCGCCTCGCGGCACGCCCGGCAGCTACGTCGACGCAAAGCTGGCAGCCCTGGGCCGGCGGCGGCGCGTGGCGCTCACGGTGCCCCAGTTCCTCGTGGCGCCGCACGTGGTGGCGGTCACCAATCTGGCGTGGGTCGGACCCGAGCGAATGGTGCAGAGCTACGCGGCCTCCCTGCCGGCGGTGGCGCGGCCCGTGCCGCTCGAGCTCGAGGGCTTCACGCTCGTCGCGTACTGGCACGAGCGGGCCCACGGAGATCCGGCACACCGCTGGTTTCGCGGGGCCCTGGCCACGCTTTCGCGAGACGTGTAGGTGGCGGTCGACGTCGTGGACGCGCTCGTCGGGCGCCTCCGTCAGCCGCTCAGGTCATCCCAGGCTGCTGCCCCGGGGCGTCGTCGCCAGGCGCGACCGGCGTGACCGGCGGCGCCGCCGGCGCGGGTGAGCCCGCCTCGGAGCCGACGAGCTCGCCGTCGCGGTACTCCATGAACAGCCGGCGCGGGCCGAACATCGTTGTCCGGATCGGTCGAGCGCCAGCGCCTCGCGCAGCACCTCGTCCATGTGCTCGACGAGCACGATGCGCATGGCCTTGAGCACGCGGCGCGGGATCTCGCGCAGGTCCTTGCGGTTCTCCTTGGGGATGAGCACGGTCTTGATGCCGCTGCGGTGGGCGGCGAGCAGCTTCTCCTTGAGGCCGCCGATGGGCATCACGCGACCGCGCAGCGTGATCTCGCCGGTCATCGCCACGTCGCGCCGCACCGGCACCTTGCGTCAGCGCGCTGCGCGATGCTGGTCGCCATGGTGATGCCGGCGCGACGGGCCGTCCTTGCGGCACGAAGCTCGGGGAAGTGAACGTGGACGTCGATCTTCTGGTAGAAGTCCGGCTCGAGGCCGAGCGCTCGCGCGCGCGAGCGGACGTAGCTCATCGCCGCCTGCGCGCTCTCCTCCATGCCCTTCTCGAGCAGGCCGGTGATCATGAGCTTGCCCTTGCCGGGCACCACCGAGACCTCGCAGTCGAGCAGATGTCGCCGCCGTACGTCGGTGACCGACAGGCCGTTGGTCAGGCCGATCTCGTCCGCGCTCTTCCTTCTTGCCGAGACGGTACTTGGGCACGCCGAGGTACTTCGGGCACGTCTTGGCGCGCGATCTCGATCGGCTTGCTCCTTGCCCTCCTTCACCACCTGCGCGCCGACCTTGCGGCAGACGCTGGCGATCTCGCGCTCGAGGTTGCGGACGCCGGCCTCCTTCGTGTAGTGGTGGATGATCGTGCGGATCGCCGTTCTCGGTGATCGTCGAAGTCGACGTCGTCGAGGCCGCACTCGCTGCTTCTGGCGCGGCACCAGGTACTTCATGGCGATGTTGAGCTTCTCGAACTCGGTGTAGCCGCAGAGCTGGATGATCTCCATGCGGTCCTGCAGCGGCAGCGGGATGCCGCCGAGCGTGTTCGCCGTGGTGATGAACATCACGTCGCGACAGGTCGTAGTCGAGGTCGAGGTAGTGATCGTTGAACGTGTGGTTCTGCTCGGGGTCGAGCACCTCGAGCAGCGCCGCCGCGGGATCGCCGCGGAAGTCGGTCGACATCTTGTCGATCTCGTCGAGCAGGAAGACCGGGTTGTTCGTGCCCGACCTTCTTCAGCGATCTGGATGATCTTGCCGGGCAGCGCGCCGATGTACGTGCGGCGGTGGCCGCGGATCTCGGCCTCGTCGCGCACGCCGCCGAGCGACAGGCGCACGAACTTGCGGCCCGTGGCGCGCGCGATGCTCTTGGCGAGGCTGGTCTTGCCGACGCCGGGCGGCCCGACGAAGCACAGGATCGGGCCCTTGAGCTTGCTGCGTCAGCGCCTGCACCGCGAGGTACTCGAGGATGCGCTCCTTGACCTTCTTCAGGCCGTAGTGGTCCTCGTCGAGGATCTTCTCGGCCTCGTCGATGTCGAAGCGCTCCTCGGTCTTGTCGTACCAGGGCAGGCCAGGATCCAGTCGATGTAGTTGCGCACGACGGTCGCCTCGGCGCTCATCGGGTGCATCATCTTGAGCTTCTTGAGCTCCTTCTTGACCTTGCTGCGTGGCCTCCTCGCTCATCTTCTTGGTCTTGAGCTTCTCTTCGAGCTCCTGGATCTCGTTCTTGAACTCGTCGCGCTCGCCGCCCCAGCTCCTTCTGGATGGCCTGCATCTGCTCGTTGAGGTAGTACTCCTTCTGCGTCTTCTCCATCTGCTTCTTGACGCGGGAGCGGATCTTCTTCTCGACCTGCAGGATCTCGATCTCGGCCTGCATCAGCTCGTAGAGGCGCTCGAGGCGCTTCTTGGCGTCCAGCGGTCTCGAGCAGGCCCTGGCGATCGGCGAGCTTGATGGTGGGCAGGTTGGCGACGATGGTGTCGGCGAGCTGCGCCGGGTCGTCGATGCTCTGCACGCTCATCAGCACCTCGGGCGGAACCTTCTTGTTCAGCTTCACGTAGACCTCGAAGGTGCTCTGCACGCTGCGCATCAGCGCCTCGACCTCGACGCCGGTCGCGACGTCCTCGGCGAGCTCCTCGACCTCGACGAGGAAGTAGGCGTCGCTCGTCGACGAAGCGCGCGATCTCGCGCGCGCTGGCTTGCCCTCGACCAGCACCTTCACGGTGCCGTCGGGCAGGCGCAGCAGCTGCATGATGGTGCCGATGGTGCCGACGCTGGAAGATGTCCTCGGGCGTCGGATCGTTGGTCTTGGCGCTTCTTCTGCGCGGCGAGGAGGATCTCCTTGTCGCGCGCCATCGCCTCGTCGAGGGCGGCGATGCTCTTCTCGCGACCGACGAAGAGCTGGCGACACCATGTGCGGGAACACGATGATGTCGCGCAGCGGCAGCGCGGGAGTGCGCGGCTCGTTGCAGGCGGTCTTGTCGTTGTCGTTCTTGAAGAACATGGCTTGGCTCGGGCGGGTTCTGGACTCGTGGTCTAGGCCCCGCTCGCGGATCGGTCCCGCAACGAGACGCCGCCGGAAGCGAGAAGCCGGCTCAGCCGACGCCGGCTTCGCGTTCGTCCTTCTCGTAGACGATGAGCGGGGTCTCGCCCTTGGTGATGACCTCTTCGTTGATGACGACTTCCTTGATGCCGGTCTTGGACGGGATGTCGTACATGATGTCGAGCATCGCCTCCTCGAGGATGGCGCGCAGGCCGCGGGCGCCGCTCTTGCGCTCGAGGGCCTTCTTGGCGACGGCGGCCAGCGCGCCCTTGGTGAACTTGAGCTTCACGCCGTCCATCTCGAACAGCTTCTGGTACTGCTTGACCAGGCGTTCTTCGGCTTGGTCAGGATGTCGATCAGCGCGTCTTCGTTCAGCTCGTGCAGCGTCGCGATGACCGGCAAGCGGCCGATGAACTCGGGGATCAGGCCGAACTTGAGCAGGTCCTCGGGCTGGACCTTGCTCGAGCAGCTCGCCGAGCTTGTAGTCGTTCTTGCTCTTGATGTCGGCGCCGAAGCCCAGTCGCGTCTGGCCCGATGCGGCGCTCGATGATCTGGTCGAGGCCGACGAAGGCGCCGCCGCAGATGAACAGGATGTTGGTGGTGTCGACCTGCAGGAAATCCTGCTGCGGGTGCTTGCGGCCGCCCTTGGGCGGCACGTTGGCGATCGTGCCCTCGATGATCTTGAGCAGCGCCTGCTGCACGCCCTCGCCGGACACGTCGCGGGTGATGCGACGGGTTCTCGCTCTTGCGGCGATCTTGTCGATCTCGTCGATGTAGACGATGCCGCGCTGCGCGCGCTCGATGTCGTGGTCGGCGTTCTGCAGCAGCTTGACGATGATGTTCTCGACGTCCTCGCCCACGTAGCCGGCCTCGGTCAGGGTGGTGGCGTCGGCGATGGTGAAGGGCACGTTGAGGATCCGGGCCAGCGTCTGGGCCAGCAGCGTCTTGCCGGTGCCGGTCGGGCCGAGCAGCAGGATGTTGCTCTTCGCGAGCTCGACGTCGTCGGCGGCGACCTTGCGTGTCGATGCGCTTGTAGTGGTTGTGGACCGCGACCGAGAGGATCTTCTTGGCGCGCTCCTGGCCGATCACGTACTCGTCGAGGATGGCCTTGATCTCCGCCGGCTTCGGGATCGGGTCGGAGCCGCCGGCCGGCTCGTCCTTCTCGACCTCCTCCGCGATGATGTCGTTGCACAGCCCGATGCACTCGTCGCAGATGTAGACCGTCGGGCCGGCGATGAGCTTCTTCACTTCCTTCTGCGACTTGCCGCAGAAGGAGCAGCACAGATTACCGTTTGAGTCGTCGCGTCGCCGTTCCACTTTTTTTCCTACGGAACAATTGCGGAAATTCGCCGGAATTGTGAGGCCCGCGGCGGGCCCCCCGCAGAGTAACGGGGAGCTATTCGCCCTTCTTCTTGGGCTCGAAGACCTCGTCGATGAGGCCGTACTCCTTGGCCTGCGCCGGGCTCATGTAGAAGTCGCGCTCGATGTCCTTGGCGATTTCGTCCCGGCTCCGGCCGGTGGCGGCGCACCAGGATGTCGGTGATGACGTCCTTGGCATGACGGATCTCGCGGGCCTGGATCTCGATGTCCGTGGCCTGACCCCGGGCGCCGCCCAGGGGCTGGTGGATCATGATGCGCGAGTGCGGCAGCGCGAAGCGCTGGCCCTTTTGCCCGGCGCCGAGCAGGAGCGCGCCCATGGTCGCGGCCTGTCCGATGCAGATGGTGGTCACGGGGCAGCGCACGTACTGCATGGTGTCGTAGATGGCGAGACCGGCGGTGACCACGCCGCCCGGCGAGTTCACGTAGAGCTGGATGTCCTTGTCCGGATCCTCGCTCTCCAGAAACAGAAACTGGGCGATGATGATGTTGGCGACGTCGTCGTCGACCTCGCTGCCCAGAAAGACGATGCGGTCCTTGAGCAGGCGGCTGAAGATGTCCCAGGTCCGCTCGCCGCGGTGGGTCGTCTCGACGACGTGCGGGTAAATGATGTTGTTGGCGACGGATGTCTCGAGGATCTCCATGGCTTGCCGACGGGTCTCCGGGCGCTGCGTCATTTGGCTTCCTCTTCGGTCGGGACGTCATCCACGATCTTGGCCTTCGCCTCGATGATGTCGAGTACCTTGTTCTCGAGAATCATCCCAATCAGCATTTCGCGCTTCTTTTGGTCGCGGTACTCCGCGCGCAGCTTGGCGACGTTCTTGCCGCTCTGCTCAGCCAGCTCGACCAGGCCCTCCTCGATCTCCGCTTCGCCGATCTTGATCTGCTCTTTCTTGGCGATCTCGGCCATGAGCAAGCCCGCGCGGACCTTGACCTCGCTGTCGGCCTGGACCTTTTGACGCAGCTCGTCTCCGAGCCCGGCCGGGCTCTGCCCCTGCCGGCGCGCCTGAGACATGATCTCCTGCTGGGTCAGCTGCATCTGGCGCTCGACCAAGGACGGCGGCAGCGGGATCGGGTTGGCGCGGACCAGCTCCACCACGAGCTGCTCGGCCACCGCGTTGTCGGAGCTCTCCTTGAGCTGCTTCTCGATCCGGGCCGTGATGTCCTTCTTCAAGTCCTCGAGCGTGGCGAACTCTCCCAGATCCTTCGCGAACTCGTCGTCGAGATCGGGCAGCACACGCTCCTTCATGTCCTTGAGCGTGAGCTTGAAGGTCGCGGTCTTGCCCTTGAGCTTGGGGTGCGGATGCTGCGCTGGCATCTCGTCCTTGGCCTCGGCGACGTCGCCGGGCTTCTTGCCCACGAGCGCCTCGTCAATGGCGACCGAGCAGCACGCCGGCGCCGAGCTCGGCCGGGAAGTCCGTCGCGCCGGCGTCCTCGATCACCTTGCCGTCCACCTCGATGCGTGAAGTCGATGGTCACCACGTCGCCCTTGGCGGCGGCGCGCTCGGTCTTCGGCGGCTCGAGGGTCGAGTGCTCGCGCCGTAGGCGCTCGAGTTGCTCGTTGATCTGCTCGTCCTTGACCGCGACCTTCGGGCGTTTGGCAGCGAGGCCGTCGTACTTCACGCTCTCGATGGCCGGAACGATCTCGAAGCGTGCCTTGTAGGAGAAGGGCTTCTTGTCCTCGACCGTCTGCGGCTCGATGGCGGGCGAGCTCACTGGCTGCACGTTCTGTGAGGACACGGCCTGGGGGAAGGTCTCGTCGACCAGCCGCTGGGCGACGTCCGCGGCGATGCGCGCGCCGAACATGCTCTTGAGCACGCCGCGCGGCGCCTTGCCGGGTCGGAAGCCGCGGATGCGGGCGTTCTTGGCGACGGCCGTGAAGGCCTTTTCTATCTCGGAGCTCACGCGGTCGGCAGCGACCTCGACATCGAACTCGATCAAGACGGGACTGAGCTTGTTGACCTGAACCTGCATGGGAGTGGCCTCAATTCCACGATTGTCCCCGACCCGCAAGCCTCATCTCCCCGGCCGCGCGGGGCAGCGAGAAGAGGCAGAGAATTGGGGTCCGGCTTCGGCCGCCCGTCTTGGGCTTCGGATCGGGGTGCTCCGCCACGCCGCCCCTTGCGGCCCGGCCGGTGGTGCCGGCGACCAGCGGGCTGCCCGCTGCGAGGTGGCAGGTCGTGATGCCGACCAGCGGGAGGCCCCTTGCGGGCCGCAAGAAAATGGCCCCCGCGGGAGGCAGGTCCGCGGGGGCCGAAGGGTTCCGGGAGGGGAACCCGGATCGGACGGGGGCGACGCTACGGCCGACCCCGGCCAATCCGAAATCAAGGCAGCTCAGTCGTCTTCGTCCTCATCCTCTTCGGCGGCCTTGTCGAGCATCGCCTCGAAGGGATCGGCGTCGAAGTCGAGCTCCGCACCCATGGCGGGTTCTTCGAGCTCGTCGAGGGTCCATCCGGCTCGCATGCCGGGACGGATTTCCTCGCGTTGGAAGTCGGCGAAGCTTCGATAAGCGCGGGGCGTGGACATCGATTCGGATCTCCTCGGTCGGGGTGGGCAGAGAGCTCAGGGACGAACGAAAGACTTGGGCAGTGGGATCACCCGGCCGGGGCCGGGCTCGGCGCTCGCGTAGAACTGCGTGGCGAGCACCCGCTGCCGCGCTGCCGCGCCGCGCTCGATTTCACTCAGCGCCGCGCGGAGGCGGCTGCGGAGGGAATGTCGAGCGTTGCGACTGGCGTTCATGCTTACGTCAACCCACCTGCACCTACATCTGCGCACACAGTACGACACGCCTGGGGCCCGTCCAAAATACTGATGCTGTTTCCAGCGAGTTCGATAAGGCGACGCCCGCGGCGCGGTGTGCGAGCCTGCCCCCGTCGCATCTGCCTTTTTGCTACCACCGGCGATGCGGCTTTCGCAGTAAGCACCGACCGCGACCAACATGCCCCGCCCGAACGTGATCGCCATCGCCAACCAGAAGGGTGGCGTCGGCAAGACAACTACGGCGGTGAACCTCGCCGCGAGCCTGGCTGCGGCCGAGCAACCCACCCTGCTGGTCGATCTCGACCCGCAGGCCAACGCATCGAGCGGAGTCGGCTTCGGCTCCGGCACCGTCGAGCGCACCATCTACGACGCTCTGGTCGGCAACGCGACCCTCACTGACATCATCCAGCACACCAAGATCGCGACCCTCGACGTCGCGCCGAGCACGCAAGATCTCACCGCGGTCGAGTACGAGTTGTTCGACGAAGAACGTGGCACTCACCTGCGCCGCTTGCTCGAAGAGCCCGCCCTGGACCGCTACCGCTACGTGGTCATCGACTCACCACCTTCGCTCGGTGTGCTGACGCTCAACGTGCTCGTGGCCGCCGACCGCGTGATCGTGCCCTTGCAGCCCGAGTACTACGCGCTCGAAGGCATCACGTACCTGATGGCCACCATCGACCGCGTGAAGTCTAGCTTGAATCCCCAGCTGACCGTGGAAGGCATCGTGCTGACCATGTGGGATCCACGCAATCGCCTGGCGCACCAGGTGGCCGACGAAGTTCGCCGTCACTTCCGGGTGTTCGACGCCGTGATCCCGCGCAACGTGCGCCTCAGCGAGGCCCCGAGCCACGGCCTGCCCGCGCTGCTCTACGACGTGTCGAGCAAGGGCGCGCAGGGCTACCTGAGCCTGGCGCGCGAGCTGCTCGAGGCTGCGCCGTGACCACCGGCATGGGCAAGCCACCGCGCGGTCTGGGTCGAGGGCTCGACGCGCTGTTCCCCGCCAAGCCCGCCCCTGCCCCGACTCCGTCCCACGGGGTCGGCAGCTACGGCGAAGGCAACGTGTTCACCTGTGGGGTCGAGAAGATCAAGCCGCGGCGCGATCAGCCCCGCAGCCACATCGAGGAGCAGGCCCTCGAGGAGCTCGCGCAGAGCATCCGCGAGCACGGCATCATCGAGCCCCTGGTCGTGCGCCGCCGCGCCGCCGACGAATTCGAGATCATCGCCGGCGAGCGCCGCTGGCGCGCGGCCCAGCGGGCCGGCCTGCGCGAGGTCCTGGTCGTCGTGCGCGACGTCTCGGACAAGGACGCCTTCGAGCTGGCGCTGATCGAGAACATCCAACGCGCCGATCTCAACCCCATCGAGCTGTCGGAGGCCTTCGACCGCCTGATGCGCGACCTCGGCTACACCCAGGAGAGCCTGGCCTCGCGCATCGGAAAAGATCGCTCGACCGTCGCCAACGCGCTCCGGCTCTTGAAGCTCCCCGAGCGCGTGCGAAAGCTCGTCATCACGGGGGATCTCTCGGAGGGACACGCCCGCGCCCTGCTCGGCGCCCCCGACGAGCTCACGCTGGCCACCCTCGCCGACAAGGTCATCGCCGGACGCCTCAGCGTGCGGCAGACCGAGGCCTTGGTGCGCAACGCCAAGCAGAGCGCCGGCAAGAGCGCCAAGGGCGGGCGCAAGAGCAGCAAGACGGCGGCGGTGCGCGATCTGGAGCTGCGCCTCGAGCGCAAGCTGGGCACCAAGTGCGAGGTGCGCGACCGCGACGGCAAGGGCGAGATCAGCGTGAAGTACTCGTCGCTGGACGAGCTCGATCGCTTGTTGGATTTGATCTTGTAGCCGGCGCTCAGAAGCAGAGGCCGACCGTTTCGCCCGCCGCGCCGATGCAGGATTCCGACGCCGTGCAATCCGACGGATTGTTGACGCGGCATACCCTTCGACAGACGTTGTCGGTCGCGCAGATGCCCATCCAGGCGTAGGCACCGTTGCCGCAGGGCGTGCCTGCCGCGTAACAGATCTCATCGACGGGAACCGGCTGTCCCTCCTCGACGCAGCGACCGCTCACGTCACAGAGTTGAGGCTGCGGGCAGAACGGCGACCCGCCCCAAAAATCGCAAGAAAACCGGCAGACCGGTTGGCCGCCATCCGCAGCGCAGAGCAAGCCTTGCACGCAACCCGAGCTGACGTCAGTCGGGCTGCAACCTTGCCCCTCCTCCCCCGCGCCCGCCGGCCAGCAGACGCCGAACGCGCCGTCAAAGCTCGGGTTGCACGTGCCCCCGTTGGCGCAAGCTTCCAGCGGATAACAGGACGTGTAGCAGGCGCCAACCGCGGCGCCCGTCGACTGCGGAACGCAGATCTCGTCGCCCGCGCAGGACGTCGCCGTGCACCCCGTTTGGCAGGTCGCCGTCGCCGGATCGCAGACGTAGCTGTCAACGTCCCCGCACTCCTCCGCGTTCGAGCAATCGCCGCCGCCACCGCCACTGCCACCACCGCCGAACGCGCCGCTCCCTCCCGCGCCGCCCCCTCCCGCTCCCTCGTCGACCTTGGCGGGAGGCAAGACGCAGCTCACCACCACGAACGCGCCGAGCAACACGCTCGCAAGCGCTTCGCGACGCCAGGGCAGCATCAGAACGACCCCCGCATCCCGGCGCTCGCCAAGCCCACCCACGGCGTCACCCCGCGCGCGCTGGGCTTGGGCTTGCTCCTCGAGCTGAGAAGCAAGATGCCGCCGCCAGCGATGCCGATGCCGCCCACGACGAAGCCGACGGTCGATACGGTGCGTAGCGTATTGTACTCGTCCACGACGCGGCGCTCGTTCTCGGGGCAGTGATCGAGATTCGGATGGCAGACGCCCTCCAGATCCGACTTCTTCTGGGACGCTAAGCCACCGGTCACCGCGCCGACGCCGACCCCGACGATCCCCGTACCGATGAGCACCCACCCGAAAGTGCGCGCGCCGGAGCCCTGAGTGACTGGGGCGCGACCATCGGGGCCCGCCGGCTGGAACGAGCCCCCGGCTGCGGGCGCCGATCCCGGGCCCACGGTCCCGGATCCGGGCGTGACCGCGGCTGGCGACGAGCCGGAGAAGTCCAGGGTGATGGTTCGGGTCTCGCCCTCTTGCAGCGGGACGGTCATCTGCGCTGGCTTGTCGCCGAGCTGTCCGCGGACCTCGTGGGCGCCGGGATTGAGCTGAACGCCCGCCGAGAGCGCCTGCAAATCGACCGCAACTCCGTCGACGGTCACCGTCGCGTCGCCCTCGCCGCTGCCGGCGATCTCGACCCGCAGCCTCGGAATTCGCTGGATCAACTCCGTGCGCTCCGCGGCGGCGGCGCTTTGCGCTTCGGCGAACTGCGCCGGCGCGTCCTTCGCCAGGGGCAAGTTCATCACCTCGAGGTAACGCGCGGATGCCTGGGTCAGCCGACCGAGCTTGGCCAATGCGCGCGCCGAGTAGAGCCCGAGTGTCGGCGCGCGATACAGCCCGTAGGCCGGCTCGAACTGCTCCACCGCTTTCGCGTAGTCGCCGTTGTCGTAGTGCGACAGGCCCTTCGTGCCCATGACGCGCGCCTTCTCTTTCGTGGCGGCGTCGGGCTCCGCCCGCGCGAAGGTCGAAGTGAGCAGGACGATGAGGGCGACGAGGATCGATTGCTTTGGGCGCATGGTGCTGAACTTCAGAAGCCGAGTCTGCCCTTGCTGCTCGCGGGGGGTGCGGCCGGGGGCTTCACGGGCTCGTGCTTGGGCATGGTGGGGGCTTTGCCGACGATGGCAGGTGCGGCGACGGGTGGCTTCACGGCGCGGGTCGCGATCTTGGGTGCGGGCCCCGCCGATGCCTCGGGCGCTGCGGGTGCCGAGGCGGCAGCGCTCGGCTCCGGATCGGCGCTTGGCGCGGCCGCGACCTCCGAAAGCGGCGGCGCGCTCGCAGCTGCCGGATCGGCGCTCGCGGCCACCGCAGCCCGCTTGCTCACGACACGAACGACCAACAGCAGACTGACCACGCCAACGACGCCAGCGACCGCGAGCAGCGCGACCCACCCGAGCCCGCTCTTCTTCATCGGGATCGATACCGCAGCGTTGGCCCCCGCGGCGGTATCGAGCCGCTGATGGGCGCTGCTCCAAGGAGTGGTGGCGTGGGCGGACGCCCCATGGGTCGGGGTCGGCTCGGGGATCCTCGCACCGGGCGTCGCGTCCGCAGTCTGCGCTGCTTCCGCGCTCGGCGCGACGAACACCGCCGAAATGCTCTCGGTGCCAGCCTGGCGTGCCGCCGGGCCGGGCCACTGCATGCGGCTCACCCCGGCCGCATCGGTGGATGCCGACGGGACCAGCACGGCGCGCAGCGCGTGCGAGAGTTCGCGCGCGGTCTGGAAGCGACCTTCGGGATCGCGGCAGAGCGCTCGGTGGAACCACTCGTCGAAGCCCGGCGGGACGGGGGCGAGCTGCGAGGGGATGGGGATTGGCCCCGCGCAGACCTGCATGACCAGCGACCCCAGCCCCTCCGCGTCGAAGGGTCGCTTGCCCACCAGGCACTCGAAGGCGATCACGCCGATGGCCCAGAGATCCGTCCGAAAGTCCACGCTCCGGTCGCCTTGGGCCTGCTCGGGGCTCATGTAGTACGGGGTGCCGAGCAGCGCGCCGGTTCGTGTGTGCGTCGAGTTGTCGCCCAGGGTGCCGGAGATGGCCTTGGCGATGCCGAAGTCCAAGACCTTGACGATCTCTTCTTCGTCGTCCGAGCAAATGAAGATGTTGTCGGGCTTGAGGTCCCGATGAACGAAGCCGGCTTCGTGAGCCTTGCCGATAGCGCGCGCGACATGCCGCACCACGCGCGCGGCCTCGGCTGGGCCGAGTCGCCCGACGCGCTCGAGCCGCTCCGCCAGGCTCTCACCGTTCAGCAACTCCATCACCAGGAAGGGCGTGCCTTCGACCACGCCGAAATCGGTCGTGCGAACCACGTAGGGGCTCTGGAGCGAGGCAGCCGCTCGCGCCTCTTGCATGAAGCGCCGCACCACTCCCTCGTCGTTTGCGTAGCGCTGATGGATGAGCTTGATGGCAACGGCCGAGTGGAGCGCCGTGTGCTCGGCCCGCCAGACCTCGCCCATGCCGCCGCGGCCCAGCAGACTGACCAGCCGGTAGCGCCCGGCGATGTCGTAGTCAGGTCCCCAGTCCGGCACGCGCGAATCTCCGGTCGAGACCCTACCACGCGCCGGCCAGATCGGGCACTTCTGGCCCCGTTCTAGCGGCTCGCGTGGCCGCGGGCCGGGGGTTCGTGCGCGGATCCGCCGCGGCGGCGCCGCTCGAGCGCGGCCGCGGCGTGATACGGTGCGCCGCCCTTTCCTACTCCCGGAGCTTCACGAGATGAAACCGACGTCATTGGCCCACGCCATCGAGCTGGCCGCGCTCAGCGGCGGCGGCCGCGGGTTCCGCTTCGTGAAGAACGAGAAGTGGGTCGAGTCGTCGCACACCTTCGCGGACATCGAGCGCCACACCCACGCCATCGGCGGCGCGCTCCAGTCCCTCGGCCTGAAGAAGGGCGACCGCGTTGCGCTGGTCTTGCCCGACAACGAGGCCTTCGTGATCACCTTCCTCGCCGCCCTGCGCGCGGGGATCCTGCCCGTGCCGATCTATCCACCCATGGGCCCGGCCCAGCTGACGGGCTTCTTGGACAATACCCGGCACATCGTGGAGCGCTGCGGCGCGAAGGCGCTGATCACCTCGCCCGTCATCAAGGGTGTGCTCGGAAACGTGCAAGCCAGCTGTCCTGCGCTTCGGACCATCGTCACCTACTCCTCCCTCGAGGACGCAAAGCGCCCGCTCGTGGCCCCGCAGATCAACGCCGACGACGTGGCCTTCTTGCAGTTCACCAGCGGCTCGACCTCGCGGCCCAAGGGCGTCCGCATCACTCACGCCAACCTGCTGGCGAACATCCAGAACATCAACGTGGAAGGCCTGCGGATCGATCCCACGGTGGACTCCGCGCTGTCCTGGCTCCCGCTCTATCACGACATGGGGTTGATCGGCTTCGTGCTGTCCCCGATCGTCGGCACCATCCAGACCACCTTCCTCACCCCGCTGATGTTCCTGTTCCGTCCGGCGGTCTGGCTGCAGGCGATGTCTCGTTACGAGGCGAGCATGACCTTCGGCCCGAACTTCGCCTACGCGCTGTGCGTGAAGCGCGCCAAGGAGCGCGAGCTCGAAGGAGTGGATCTGTCACGCTGGCGCGTCGCGGGCTGCGGCGCCGAGCCGATCCGCGCCGAGACCCTCGAGAGCTTCGCCAACACCTTCGCGAAGCTCGGGTTTCGCCAGGAGTCGTTCTTCCCGGCCTACGGCTTGGCGGAGTCCACCCTCGCCGTGTCCTTCGCTCGCGGGTTGCCCACCGATCAGGTCGAAGCCGAGGCCCTATGGGCCGAGGGGCGCGCGGTACCCAAGGCCGACGGCGACACCCTTCGACTGGTGTCCTGCGGCCGCGCCTTCGAGGGCCACGAGGTCGGCGTCTTCCACCACGACGACGACAAGGGCGAGGCTCAACTGCCCGAGCGCACCGTCGGCGAGCTGCGCCTGCGCGGACCCAGCGTGTTCGACGGCTACTTCGAAGACAGCGAGCTTTCGGATCGCGCCTTCGCGGGCGGCTGGTACCGCACCGGTGATCTCGGATACCTGGCCGACGGCTCGGTCTACGTCTGCGGCCGCTCCAAGGAGCTGTTGATCGTGCGCGGCCGCAACTATTACCCGCAAGACATCGAGTGGGCCGCGAGCCAGATCGACGGTGTGCGCAAGGGCAACGTGATCGCCTTTGGCACGGCGGGCAACGACGAAACCGGCGAGGGCGCGGTGATCGCCTTCGAGACCTCCCTGGAAGATCCGGCGGATCGCGATCGGATAGCCGGAGCGGTGCGCGCTCGGGTGATGGAGCTCACCGGGCTCGCGCTCGACGACGTGCTGCCGCTGGGCGCCGGAGTTTTGCCGAAGACCTCCAGCGGCAAGCTGCAGCGCACCAAGACCCGAGAGCTGTTCGAGCGCGGAGAGCTCATTTCGCGCCGCAGCGCCCGGCAGTCGGACCGCGTGGAGCAGGTCAAAGAGGTGGCCAAGAGCCAGCTGGCCTACTTCCGCCTTGCGCTCTTCGGTGGCCGCAAGCCCCGCAAGCTCGACGGCTCCGAGCCGCTGTCCTGATCCGGCTCCGCCGCCGCTACCGGCAGACTTCGAAGAGCGTGTGCACGCCGGCCTTGCCCGGCAGCGTGACGCCCTCTTTGGCCTCGAAGCGAAAGCGGTCGCCGAGCAGCGCGCGGGTCTCCGCCGAGACGAGCAACTCGGTCTCGAGGTGTTTGTTCGCCGCCTCAATCCGGCTGGCCAGGTTCACGGCGTCACCGATGGCGGTGATCTTGTCGTAGTCCGGCGGACCGATGGGACCCATCACGACGTCGCCGAAGTGAATGCCGACTCCGATGCGAAAACGCTTGCCATAGGCGGCGTGAAAGTACGGCGCCAGCTCGTCCACCGCAGCCAACATCTCGAGCCCCGCGGCAACGGCCCGCCCGGCCGCATCCGGAACGTCGTCGGTCCCGAAGAGCGCCATCAGGCCGTCACCCATGTAGTTGTCGACGTAGCCGCCGTGGCGCCGGATCACCGCGTCCATTCGGTAGAAGTAGCGCCCCAAGGTGTGGATCACGTCGTAAGCGGGCAGCGCCTCGGCGAAGGCCGTGAAGCCTCGGATGTCGGCGAACAGGATCGCGACGCGCCGCTCTTCACCCACCGACCGCGGCTTCGCGCCGACACGCCCCTGGTCGACGATCTCGGCATCCTCCGGATCGAGCACGAGACGACGCACCGTCACGTCGCCAGTGAGCTGGGTCTGACAAGCGAGGCGGATCTCCGGGCCGAACCCGAGCCGGCTGGCCATCCGCTCCTCAGCTTGGGTTCGCGTCGCGCAGGCCTCGGCCCCGCTCACGATCCTCACTCGGCAGGTCGAGCAGCGTGCTGCGCCACCGCAGACGTGCGTGTGCGCGATGCCGCCGCGCAGCGCCGCGTCGAGCAGCGACTCGCCGGCCTCGACGTCGACGTCCCGGTCCTCGGGCAGGAAATGTGCTCGCTGCACCGCGCTGGCTCCAGGCCGGGACTCTAGCATGGCGCGATCTTCTGCACGCTGTCCGGGGCGCGATTGCCCTGCGTCGCATCGGGCGCTATGCAACGCCAATGGCATTGCGACTGTCCCTCTTCTCGTGCATCGCTGTGCTGGTTGCCTGTAGCTCGAGCTCGGAGGACGAGCCGAAGACCTGCACCGCCGCCAGCGCAGTGTGCGGCAGCGGCGGCGCCGCGGGCTCGTCGGGCAGCGGCGGCGCCGCGGGCAGTGCGGGCGGCGGGACCGGGGGAAGCGCAGGCAGCGCCAGCGGGGGAAGCGCGGGCACCGCGACCGGAGGCACCGCCGGGCTCGCTGCAGCAGACCTGCGCGTCGATGCGGCCTGGCTCGGCGCAGAGCTGGGCAAGGGCAGCGTCCAGGTGCTCGATCTGCGCGCGGTCAATGACTACCAGGCCGGACACGTGCCCGGGGCGCTGCACGTCGGCATCGACGAGCTGCGCGCCACGGTCGCAGGCGTCATCAGCCAGGTGGCGAGCAACACGCAGCTGTCCACCGCGCTCGGCGCCGCGGGCCTCGACCCCACGAAGAGCGTGGTCGTGATGGGAGCGCAGACCGACACCACTCCGGCGCGAGGGTTTTGGACCCTGGAGTGGGCCAAACAGGGCGAGGTGCGCCTGCTCGATGGCGGCTGGGCCGCGTGGACCGCGAGCAGCGGCGCGGTGGAGACCGGCGCCCCGAGCGCAACGCCCTCGAGCTACACCGTGAGCGCGAACGCCGACGAGCGCCGGGTGGACGCCGATTGGATCTTGTCGAAGCTCTCCGATCCGAAGCTGGTGCTGATCGACGCGCGCATGGCCTCCGAGTTCGCCGCCGGTCACATCCCGGGTGCCAAGCACGTGGACTGGAACACCAACGTCAGCGGCGGTGCGCTGAAACCCTCGAGCGAGGTCGCCGCGCTTTACGCCAGCGTGCCCAAGACCGCGACCGTCGTTGCGTACTGTCAAACCGGCACTCGCGCTTCGGTCACCTATTTCGCGCTGCGATGGCTCGGCTACCCCGATGTGCGCCTCTACGACGGCTCTTGGGCCGAGTGGGGATCGCGGTCGGACACGCCCAAAGAGAAGTGAGCCGCGTGCGATCGGGCTGCCGCGCGCAGACTCGGAGAGCGCAAGGGACTCGGGGGCGCAGACTCCGCCCGCGGGCTCGGAGGACCTCCGACGGTCCTCACAGATCGCATACGGAGTAGCCCTCACCGCCGGGCGCCGGTACGCACGGTTCAGCGTTGGGGCAGGCATGGGTCGCGTCGCAGAACGGTGTGCAAACCAACCCGTTGACCTGTTCGCAGCTGAGGCCTGGCACGCAGTCGCCACCCTGACAGGCGACGCCCGCCTGCTTGGACCCGAATTGATCGGAGCAGGTCAGCCTGAACTTTCCGTCTGTCCCTCCGAACTTCAGGCAGTCGTAGTTTCCCTCGCAGCCGTTCGCGTAAGGGGTGCACGTGGCGACGCAGTAGCCGGCGGGTGGCGTGACCGAAACCTTGGTGAGCGCTGCACAGAAGCCGTCCGTGCAGTCGCCGTCGGCCAGGCAGTAGGGCGCGCAGAACTCCTCGGGAACGACGCCCGACTTGCGGCCTACTCCGTACGAACAGAAGAGCCCCTTGGCGCAGTCGTCATCGCCAACGGCACCGCCGTAGCGCTGGCACGACTCGAAGGGCGCTCGCTGTCCGCGCGGAGCGATGCAGAGCGGCTCGGTTAGGCCCGCCGCGCCGGGGCCCCGGTAGAGGACGCAGCGACTGCTGCAGGGGTCCGAGCAGTCCTGGGCGAGCGGGTCACAAGCTCCGCCGGGGACTCCCAGCTCACAAACCGTTCCTCCAGCTCCCGCTGCGCCGCTCGAGCCACCGGCTCCGCCGGCTCCGCCCGCTCCGCCTATCCCGCCCGCCGCCCCGCCTCCCAGGCCGGCGTCCGCCGACGTCCCCCCGGTGCCGGAACCGTCGCTCGAATCCGACCCGCACGCCGACAGCGCGAGCAGCCAAAGTGCGTAACTCCAACCTGCGATCGTTCTCACAGCGTCAACCAGCCGCGCTCGCGTCCCTCGGCTCCGGAATCGACCACGGCGCGCCCCCTGCCCACGTTCCTCGTCCCGTTCACCCTGTCCCTGCTTTTTCTAGCTACGAACACGCATCACCGATCACGACTTGGCGTAGCTCGGACCACGATGTGGCAACAGAATGGAGCGCGCCATGGGCCGTTTGCCTACGTCGGCCCGCCGGATCCACGCGCCGTCAGCCTTCACCTTGGCTGAGCACGCGCCGGACGAGGGCGGCGCGCGAGTCCACTCCGAGCTTCGCCATCGCGCGGCGCAGCAACTCGGAGACCGTGGACGTCGCGATGTCGAGCTCGTACGCGATGACCTTGTTTGCGGCACCCGTCGCCACCAGTGCAACGACCTGCTGCTCTCTGGCCGATAGCGCACGCAGGGACGGCGGCACAGGCTCGTTGGGCAGCGCGACGACGAACCGCCGTCCGTCGCTCTCGAACTCGTCGACCAGCGAATAGCGGCCCGAGTGGAGCGCACGCCAGTGCCGTAGCGCGTCCGCCGAACGATGATCCCCCTCCGACGCACGGAGACGATCGATGGCAGACACCGCTTCGCGGAGCGACGAGCGGACTTCGTCGTCGCGAGCGTCTCCTTCGGCGTGAACCAGGCGTCCGGTCGGCTCCAGAATCGCAGCGGCATGAGCCATGGCCGACGTTCTCCCCAGCCGCAGGCGCAAGCGCAGAGCCGCGGCGAGATGGGCGGCGACCCGTTCCGAAAGGCCCACCTCCTCTGGGTCCACGCGATCGATACGCGCGGCGCGATTTGCCACCAGCGCCACTCCGTGACCATCGACGTCGAGGCCGACGACGTTCCACGAGTCCGGGTAGTAGAGCCGATCAGCCGTCGTCGGCTGCTCCGCCGGTACCAGGGCGTCCCAGCCGCCCTGTCCCAAGGCCTCGACGAACTCGTTGAAACTGGGGATCGAAGCCTGAACCGCGGGCCACAGCACGCTCGTCACCGACGTCGGTCCGAAGCGGACGAGCGCTTCGACAGACGCCGCATCCATCGCGAGCATGACGGGGCGCCACCAGTTGTCGATCCATTGCTCCCTCCACTCGTCAGTACCTCCCGCGAGACACGGAGACCCTAACCGTGACTCGCCCGCCGCGAGGTCGAAGCGAAACGCTTGGAGTCCCAGCCGATCGTCGAGCACACGTCCAGCGGCGGACGTCACGCTTTGGAGCCAGGCCTCGTCCTCGGCGTAGAGATCATAGGCCGCGTCCAGCAGCGCGAGGACGTCCCGAGCGTGGACCTCCGAGAGTCGGCTCATGTGTGCAGGCGCACGACGAGCTCGGTTCGAGACCGCACGCCCAATCGCCGGTACAACGAAGAGACTTGCTTCTTCACCGTTCCGAGGGAGGTTCCACGGAGCTCGGCGATCCGGGCGTAGGAGAGCCCCTGCTCGAGAGCGCGCGCGACGGCGACTTCGCCCGCAGTGAGCCGGCCGGTCCAATGTTCGGCAGCTTCCCCCACGACGGGATGGCTCAACACGACCACGCGACGCCCGGCGAGGGCCAAAACATTCGACCGCAAGCCTGCCGGTGGGCTCCGCCCCATGGGGAGACTCTCCCATTCGTTCTCGGCAAAGGCCAGGCCAAAAGGAGGCGGTATCGCGGCTGTCGACCTGGGCGGGGTGGAGCTTGGCCGCGGCGGGGGGATCTTGCCCAAGCTCTCCGATCCGAAGCTGGTGCTGATCGACGCGCGCATGGCCTCCGAGTTCGCCGCCGGTCACATCCCGGGCGCCAAGCACGTGGACTGGAACACCAACGTCAGCGGCGGTGTACTGAAACCCATGAGCAAGGTCGCTGCGCTCTACGCCAACGTGCCCAAGACCGCGACCGCGGTCGCTCACTGCCAAAGCGGCACTCGCGCGTCGGGCACCTATTTCGCGCGGCGATGGCTCGGCTGCCCCGATGTGCGCCTCTGCTACGGCTCTTGGGCCGAGTGGGGATCGCGGTCGGACACGCCCAAAGAGAAGTGAGCCGCGTGCGATCGGGCTGCCGCGCGTGGTAGCCTCGGCGCGTGCTTCGTCGCAGCGCGCAGGCCATGGCCATGACGGTAGCGGTGCTGACCGCCACCTGCTCGAACCCCCTCGACATTTGTTCGCCGCAGGAGTCCGACCTGAGCTTCTTCTCCAAGGGCGACTGCATCATGACGCGCTCGTCGTTCTTTCAGGGGCACGAGTGGCTGACGGTCTTCGGCAACGCAGATCTGCCCGCCGACGACCGCTTCTCTCCAAGCGAGATCCACGCCATCGCCGAAGGCAACCGCCGCGTCGACTGGCCGAAGGAGCTGCTCGTGCACCTGAACGTCAGCCTATTTGCCTATATCAGCGCCGTCACCGAGTACACCGATCGCAACGACGTCCAACGGCTGCACTTCCTGCTCACCGACGCCAACGGCAGCCTCGAGGCGGCCGCGGACTCCCAGGCCGCGATCCGTGAATTCACCAAAGCCGCCGCCCGCAACTGGATCACGAATCGCGCCCGCGCCCTGGCGTTTCTAGGCAAGGCGAACCACATCCTGCAGGACTCGTTCTCCGAGGCGCACACCTTTCGAGATCGCGAGCACGCCGAGCGACCGTGGTGCATCGTCCGCGTCAAGTCGTTCACTCCCCGCCGCGCCGGCCACGAGACCTACGCCGACGGCACTCCCGTGCTCTTCCACGGAGGCTCCACCGACGACGACGGCAATAGGCTCACCGATGACAGCATCGGCCACACCACCACCGAAGACTCCATCTACCGGGAGGGTCGCGACTGCAACGACCCCACTTCACCCGGACACGTCGAGAGCTGCCTCAACGACCACGCCCAGCGCGCGCGCCTCGCGACCAAGGATTATCTGGCCGCCGTGCGTCGCATATTGAAAGGCGCGGCCAATGTCGCCGACCCCGACGCGCTGGTCGATCAGGAGATCGACGCCCACATCACGGAGCACCTGTCCCTATGTCCCGACGCACCCAACTAGCCGTGGGCATTGCCCTCATCGGACTCGGCTGCGCCGCCCGCGGCAGCGATCTCGGGCGCTGTGAGGCGCTGGGAGACGGCACGCTCGAGCGCGGAGCGTTGAAGGTGCGGGTCGGCAGTCGCGTCGAGCCGCAGTCCGTCGCGCCGGGCCCCGTCGGTCGCTGTGACGGGAGCGCTGCGGCGCAGCGCGCCTTCATCGAGGCCCACGCGGCGCTGGCGGCCTTGCCCGCGAGATTGGCTCCGGCCAGGCTCGACGTGCATGTGGTCGCGCAGCGAGACGCGCCGCGGCTCGTCGAGTTTCACTCCGGCAGCCGAGCGCTGCTCGTCGCGCATCAGGCCGGCCCGCTGCCGCGAGCGGTCTGGGTTCACGAAATCGGGCACGTGAGCGCAGCCGGACCGCGCCCCGATGGACGGGTGGGTCGCCGGCTGCTGGCGGTCGTCGACGAGGCGTTCGCGGACTATTACGCCGCCATCGTCACGGGCTCGCCCCGAGTCGCTGGCGGCCGAGGCGAAGTGCGCGATCTCGACCGCCAGCCAGCGATCGAGATCGCACATTGGGCAGCGCTGGCCCTCGCGCCTGCGAGCTTCGATCCGCATCTGCTCGGGCATGGGCTGGCTGCCGCGCTCTACGCCGTCGAGTCTCGCGGCGATGACCTGCTCCGTCAGCTCCGTCGCGCGCTCTCATCGCCGGAGCCCTATGCGTCCGTGCCGGACACTCCCGCCGCGATCCTCGCGGAGCTCGTCCGTCGCATGCCGACAGACGGGCGGGACGGGCTGCGCCGCGCGCTCATCGCCTGGGCTCCCGCCGAGCTCATCCCTGATACCCTGAGGGTCGCTCATGAACGTTGACCGCAGCTCTTGGGCCCTCGCGCTGACGTTGGCCCTCGGGCTCTCGGGCTGCACCCTCCACCACAGCCGCCAGGCGCTGTGGTCACCTCGCACCGCGCCGCCCTCCGCCGATGCGACCTTCGTCACCGAAGAGGACAGCGGGCTCTCGATTCTGGGAGTGTTTCAGGTCAGCGATCCCGATCATTACGCGGTGCTACTCGAGCGGGCGCGCCGTCGCCACGGCTGCCAGGTCATCCACCACGCGCAGCTCGACTTCTACACCGACTATTGGCTACTGGTGGGCTTTCCCATCGCTCGAATGACGATGCTCTGCGAGCGCGAACCGGCGGCGACGAAGCCGGCGTTGCCCGCGCCGCCATGATGCCCGCGCTCGGCTGGCGGCCGAGAGGGTGCAACTTTGCGCTGGCGCTCACGCTCCTCGCGTCCGGCGTCGCCCGCGCCGAGGATCTGGACCGGTCGGCTCCGGACGATGGCGTCATGCGCGGTCCGTTGCTCCCCGAGACGTGGAACGTCGAGCCCAAGTCGCATTGGGTGGTGGGTGTCACGCTCGAAAACGCCGTCCACCGCGTGGACACCGACGACGTCATCCAACAGACCTTCCTCGGTCTGTCCGTGGGCTTTCGCGCGGCCTGGGCCAACCCCCACCTGCGGCTGCTCCTGGGCGATCTAGGCGTGAATACCCGTGGCTTTGCCGGCTTGGGCTTCCGCACATTCCTCGTGGATCTCTGGGGCACGGAGCTCAGCTACGGGGTCGGAGCCCACTTCGACGCACGCCTGGCTCGCCACTACTGGCTGGTCGGAGTCACTCCCATCGAGCTCGGGGCGACGCTCTACGACCGCGGCTCTTGGAGCATCCAGCTCTTCGCCGGCGCGCGGGTGGCCGTCGCCGGGCGCCTGCTCGATTCGTTTCTGATCGATCCCAACGGCATCAACAACGCCGCGGCGATGGACGATCTGCGCGACGCACGCGACGACCGCCCGTGGGAAGGCTTCGTCTCGCTGGTCTTCGGGAGGAAGATCGAGTGAAGGGGCTGTCGATGGCCAGCACGCTGATGGTCGGTGCGCTCACCCTCGCCGGATCGGCCCGCGCCAAGGAGTTCGGCCTGCACACCCCGGGTGGCCGGGAGATCTACGGTCCGCACGAGCGCTTCGGCCAGGTGCTGGATCAGAACCGGCGGCGCTTCGTGATGGAAGTGGCGACGGGCGCCGGCCCCGAAGGCAACTTGGCGATGCTGCTTGGCGTGCTCAACCTGCCGCTGCCAGGCTTCGAGCTATATGTGGGCGCGGGGCTCGAGGCGAATCCCGCGCGCCACTACACGGGCACGCTGCGCCTGTTCCCGGACTTCGGCGATTTCCGGCCCTATCTGGGGGTCGGCTACCTGTACAACGACACCTACGCCATCGGCGTCGCGTCCCACAACGTGTTCATGGAGGCGGGCCACAAGTGGGTCCTCCACACCACCTATCACTTCACTGTCGGCGTCGGCGTGCGTCGGCTGCTCGCGCTCAGGATCGCCGAGGATTCGATCCTGAACGACCCCGACGTCGATCGCAAACTCTTGGACGAGCAGATCGACAACGTCATGCCGCGCTGGCTGCCCACCATCGCACTGCGCTTCAGCCGGGCGTTTTGAGGGCGGCGCCGGCGCTCAGGCCCTGACCGGCTCAGTCGCAGTCTCGGCGGCGTGCGCAGCGTATTGCTTGTCGACGGTGGCGATGTGCCCGAGCAGCCAGGTCTGCAAGAAGAGCAGCAGCCGCGTCATGACGCGAGGGTCACCGCTCAGTGCGTCGCCGCGCAGTTCCATGACTTGGCTCAGCAGGAGCGCGTGAGCTTGCTTGTGCTCCTCCAGGTCGGGAAAGCGGATCTCCTCCAGGTAGGCCTCCTCGGCGCTGAAGTGGGTCTTGGTGTAGTCGATCACGCCGTCGAGCACGGGCGAGAGATCGGATGGGTCGCCGCCCTTCTGGACCAACTCGTCGAGCTGGTTGATCAAGTCGAGCAGCCTCAGATGCTGCGCGTCCATGGTCGGCTCACCCACGCTGAAGTCGTCGCGCCAGCGCATCAGCGGTCTCAGCAGGTCGCCGGGCAGCACGCGCGAAGCGTCGGCGTACTGGGACTCGAAGCCCTTGGGGTACTTGGTCAACTTCCCGATCACTCGATGCATCCAGACCAAGCAGACGAGCGAGATGGCCAACATGAACATCCAGCAGCTGGTCCACAGGCCCGTGCCTTCGAGCAGGTAGCCAAAGAGGATCGGGCACACGAAGCCGCCGAGTCCGCCGATCACGCCCACCATGCCGCCCACCACGCCCACTTCGTTCGGGAAGTAGTCCGGGATGTGTTTGTAGACCGCCGCCTTACCGATGCCCCAGATGGCTCCGAGCACGATCACGATCACCGCAAACACCCAGACGTTGGCCTGGAAATAGATGCGAGTGACGCCCTTGGCCAAGAGCTCCTTCTTCTGAACCCTGTGTCCGACTTCGACCAGCGGCTGATGCCAGGCGTCCTTGGTCGGGAGAATCAAGGCTTGGGCGTCACCTTCTGCGAGCTGTTCCGGGCGGCGCCGCAGGGAGTAGCGCACGCTTCCGACGGTGATGGACTCGGTGTCGAGCGCCGTCACCACGCCCGCCTCGGTGGCGGTCACTCCGCGACCGGGTGACACGATCTCCATCTTGGGCACGATGACCAGGGCGCTGCACACGACGGAGGCCCCGAGCACCCAGTACATGACGATGCGAGCGCCATATTTGTCCGAGAGCCACCCGCCCAAGGCTCGAATGACTCCCGAGGGAAAGCTGAACAACGCGGCAAAGACGCCCGCGACCACCAAACTGGTCTGGTAGACGTTCACGAAATACGGCACGAGCCACTGGGAGAAGGCTACGAAGCAGCCGAACACCAGGAAGTAGTAGAGGCCGAAGCGCCAGACGCGGAGTTGGCGCAGGGGCCTCAGCGATTCGGCGACGGATCTGCTCGTGACCTCCGGCTTGCGGTTCTTGGCCGTTGCCAAGAACACGACGCCCATGGCGACCATCAGCGCCGCGTAGAGCAACGGCAGGGTCCGCCAGCCCTCGAGGTTCGCGCCGTCGTCGGTCAGCCGCTTGAGCAGCGTGGGCGCCAGCAAGGTGGTGCCCGCCGCGCCGGCGTTGCCCGCGCCGAAGATGCCCAGGGCCGTGCCCTGGTTGCGCTTGGGGTACCACACCGAGGTGAAGGCGATGCCGATGGAAAAGCCAGTGCCGCACAGGCCGAAGCCGAAGCTGCACAGCGCGAAACTCCAAAAGGAATTGGCCTGCGACAAGGCGACCAGCGGCAAGGCACAGAAAAAGAGCAAGCCCGCGAACACCGGCTTGCCGCCGAAGCGGTCCGTGAGAATGCCGGCGGGCAGCCGAAAATCGCGCCGGTGAGCACCGGGATGCCCATCAACCAACCGACCTGCACCGGCCCCCAGTCGTAGACCTTGTTGCTCGCCAGAAACGTGACCAGCACGCCGTTGAGCATCCAGACGGCGAAGCAGACCGTGAACGCCAGGGTGTTGACCGCCAAGACGCGGTGGGAGGTTGAAGTGGGACGCTCGAGCATGTGACTGCACCGTCAGCGCGGCGCCAGCCTTTCTGGGAGCCGGCAGACTGCCACGGCCGACGACAGAATTTCAACCGGGCAGCGTGAGGCGGCGTTCGCCGTTCACGGAGCCGCCGGCGCTTCGGGCTCCCCGCTGCCGCTCAGCTTCGAAAGTTGCTCCGCGTTGCAGCGATAGACCCGACCGAGGCCGTTGTAGCCGGAGCACTTCGAGTTCGGCGGCTCGTTCTCGAGGATCACCACCAGGTTGCCGCCACGCTTGGCCGCGAGCCGACGCATGCGGACCACGACGTCGTCCTTGCTCTGTGCGGGCTGTCGTTCGTCGGTCACGAACCACTCTCGCCCCACCGTGATCTCCTCGATCATCTCGCACTCCGGCTCGATCTTCTGCTCGACGTAGCGGACCTTCGCTGCTTCCGGCGTCAGCGTCTGCCGGGTCGAGATGCAGGCTGAGAGCGTGACGACCGCAATGATGAACGCTCCGAGGGTCAGCGACGCTCGTGAGACGGCGGGCAGCGGTGGCATGGCTGGCGCTGAGAATACACCAACCCGAGTCTGCTCAACCCTTGCACTTCAGGGCCTTCAGGTCGCAGGTCTTGCCCTGATCGCAGTGCTCGTTGTTGGTGCATTCGACGCAGCGGCCCTGGGCCTTGTCGCAGGCCGGATCGCCGCCACCGGCGCAGTTGGCGTCTTCGAGGCACTCGACGCAGGTCTTGGCTGCGGCGTTGCAGTACGGCCGGTCCCCTCCGCATTGATCGTTGTTCGTGCAGCCCGTCGAGACGCACTCGTGGTCGTCGCACTTGGGGCGCGCCGCAGGGCAGTCGGCATCCAGCATGCACTCCCGGCATTCACCCCTAACTACTTCGCAAATGGGCTGGGTGGCGCCGCAATCCGTGCTCGTCTTGCACTCGACACAGCGATCGATGGTGGTGTTGCAGAGCGCGTCACCACCGCCGCCGCAATCCGCATTGGTCTGGCACCGCACGCAGACCCCGCGCTTGTCCGAGCAGAGCGGGGTGTCGTTGCCGCATTCGGCGCTCGACGCGCACGTCGCCTTGCACTCCCCCGTGACTCCGTCACAGACCGTGCCCGCGGTGGTGCAGTCGGCGTTCGCCTGGCAGGCCACGCAGCGCCCGCCCTGGCAGAAGGGATCGTTGCCGCCGCAATCCGCGCTGGTCTTGCATTGGGGCAGGTTGCCCGAGTCGGTGAACCCCGCGTCGTCGTCGCTGCCGCAGGCGAAGGCGAAACTCAGGGCCAAAAGCGCGGCGCCGAAGCCGCGGAGTCCAAACAGGGGATGGTGAATGTGCATGTGGGTCTCCAGGAAGCAAACGGTTCTCGCTCAGGACAGTACCCGCAGCGGCGATGGATCAGGCAGGCACGCTTAACCTGCCTCGAGGCGCAATTGAGGCTAGGTTTGTCGCTATGCGCGCCCTGTCAGCACAGCTGGCCTTCGCAGCGGCCATGGTGGCCTGCGGGGGCGATCGAGAGTTGGCGCTGTTGCCTGGCAGCGGCGGCGCCGCGGCGACCGGCGGTGCGGGAGGCGGCACCGGCGCGTGCGCTTCGTCCCAGCAGTGCTTGGGCGAAGAGCAGTTCTGCAACCCCCAACGGGCGCGCTGCGTGCGTTGCTTGGTGTCTCAGCACTGCGAGCCCGGCAAGGCCTGTGCCCCCGACGGCGAGTGCCGTCAGTCCTGCGCAGCGGGTTGCAGCTCGGGTAGCGAGCACTGCGACCCGGCGACAGGCGCGTGCGTCCAGTGTCGCGATCATTTCGACTGCATCAGCAGCTCCAAGCCTCGGTGCGTGCTCGGTGAGTGCGGACAATGCGCGAGCGACGCAGACTGCACCTCCGGCAACAAGCTTCACTGCCTGGACTCGGAGTGCGTCGAGTGCCTGGCGGACGGGCACTGCAAAGAGGGTCAGAGCTGCGACCCCTCAGAGCACGAGTGCAAGGGCTGAGCGAGCCTCACTTTGGATCGAGAGCGACGCCGCGGGCCTCGTCCCGCGCCGCGCCGCTCTGATGATCGAGCAGATACCGCCGCGCCTCCCGCGCCGCCTCGACGCCGCGGCCCAGGCGCTTGAGCGCCCGGAATCGCTCGACGCGCACCTCGGGAGCGAGCGGGCTATCGGGGTAGCGCAAGAGGAGCTGGTTCCACTGCCCGAGCGCAGCGCGGTCGTCGCCCCGACGGCGTGCGGCAGCCGCTGCCGCGAACAGGCGGTTCTGCTCGGCGAGCGCCGAGGGATCGTTCTTTGCGATCTTGGTCGGCTTGGCCGCCAGGGGCGCAGGAGTGGCCTCGGCCGTCTCGACGGCGGGCGCAGCAGGGGCGACCACCGCAGGAACCGACTCGGCCGCGAGCGTTTCCTTCGAGCTCCAGCTCTGCCCGGGCAGCAAATCCAGCTGCGAGCCCTGGCGCTCCACCGAGACCTTGCCTTCGCTCACCCTGACCTCGGTGATCGTGCCTGGGGAGGAGACTCGCTGGCTGACCCGAACCACGAAGGCGGTGCCGTGCACGACCACTCGGGCGTCCGGAGTCTGCACGCGGAAGCTGCCGCCCGCACCGAGCGGCGGGATACGCAGCGCGACTTCACCGATGCTCAGGTCGATCTGCTCGTCGCCGATCTGCGCGCGAGCCAGCGCGACCCTCGTGCTCGGCCCGATGTTCACCTCGGCGCCGCTGGCGAGGCGCATCGAGGCGCTGGCGTCGACCACCGTCGTCACCACGTCGCCGCCCGAGAGTGGCTGCTCGGCGTTCGGCAGCGAGACCCGGGATTCCGCCCCGCGAATCACCAGGACGCCGGTCGAGCTCGGGATCAAGCGCGCGACCACCTCGGCGCTGGGGCGCAAGCCGCGCCAGAGGCCGCCGACCAGCACCGCGAGCGCGGCCGCCGCGACCAAGACGATGGCGGCGCGAGCCCTTCCCCGCTTCCGATCTCCCTCGACCTTGGCCTCGCGAATGCCCCGCGCGATCCCGCTCACGATGCGTGCCCGGCGTGCGTCGTCCACGTCCGCGTCTTCGACCGAGATCGGCCCGCGAGCCCAGTCGCGCAGCAGGTCCGGGGTGGACGGTCGATCCGTCACCGACCCGTTCCTTTCGCCGGTGCGTGCCCCACGCGATTCATCAGCTCGCGACGCCCCCGCACCAAGCGGGATTGAGCGGCTGCGATGCTCACACCGGTGATGGCTGCGATCTCCGCGAGGTCATGCCCGAGAACATCGTGCAAGAGCAGCGCCTCCGCACGCGCAGGGCTCATGTCCGCGAGCTCGGCGCGCAAACGATCGAGTTCGCGACGCATCGATGCGTCGCGCTCGGGGTTGTCGCGGCCGGCGGTGGACGACTCGGCATCGATGGCCGTGCGATCGAATACTCCACGTTCGCGCCGCCGCGAGCGCAACGCGTTGAGAGCGACGCGGGTCGCCACGCTCGACGCCCAGGTGCGCAGGCTGCACGCCCCCGCAAAGCGCTGCGTGGCCAGTGTCTTGACGACCTGCTCGAACGCCGACTGCACGAGATCTTCGTGGTCTGCCTCACGGCGACCGAGCACTCGATACAGCGTCCGGTCCACCGTGCTCACGAGTCGGTCGTACAGCTCGCCCGCGACGGCTCCGTCCCCGGAGACCACGGCCGCGATGATCTCGGCGTCTTGGACCGGCGCCCGGGGCGGAGCGGCCGCCGGCGCGTCGGGCACCGGTCGCAGCCAGGGTTTTGCACGCCGAGCAGAACTCATCACAACCATCGTACCCGCCGAGGCCCGCAGCAGGCAGCTTCAGAACACGCGGAGCCGCACGCCGAGGCCGAGTGCCCATGTGAGCGGAGGTGCGCGACCGACGACCTCGTCCTCGAGAGTGATCACCGTGCCCTGGCTCAAACCCGTGAACTCACCGGCGAATACGAAGGTGACCCAGTCCCCGACCCTGGCGCCGGCCCCGAGCACCAAGCGCCCGCCAGGGTACCAGCGACCCGCGTCATCCCGCCGCCTGCCCCCGACGGAGGCGTCCATCCGCTCGACCAACGCTTCGCCCCGGACTTCGAGGCGCAGCTGCGGGAGCGGCGCGTGGTGCAGCCCGAGTCCAAACGAGAGCCCGAACCAGCGCGCGGCGACGTCGCGATCGTCGGCGGGTCGCGCGACGTACCGAAGCGCCCCCACCCCCAGCACCGGGGCACGGGGAAAGTCATAGAGCGCGAGCACGCCCGCTCCGGTTCGCCAGCTTCCGTCGTCGAGCGCCGGCCCGACCACCGCCTCCACACCGAGCCACAACCGCGTGGGCGGCAAGGAAGGCCGCGCCGGAGGCGGGACCGTGGGTGAGACGTCGATCGTGCGGGCGGCCGGCGGGCTCGGCGTGGGTCCCGGTTTCGGGCTCTCAGCCACGCGGGTCCGCTCGACTTCCTGTTCGGCTTCGCCGACCAGGGTCCCCACCACCAAGCCCACGCTGCGCCAGCGTTCTATTTCGGGATCCCCGTCGCGGAAGTCCAACCGTCGACTGACCCAACGAGTGCTTCCCCCACTCTTCACGCCGAGCTCGATGCGGACACTCGTCCGCGCGGGGTCCCACGAGACCATGGCAATGGCCCGCGCGTCAGCCGGGTCGCTCACTGCGGTTTGGCACTCGCCGTCTGCCACCGCCTGGGTGCAAGCCGCCACCATGACCCCGGCGTGCGCCGAAGCGGCGTCAGCCGCGCTGAGCTCGATGACGACGGGTGGAAGCGGCATGGTGACGGGACGAGCGCTCTCGAGAGTACTCGACTCGAGCCCTGCGCGGACATTCCGGAGTACCGACCATCGCCATCCCCCCGGGCGAAATCCTCGACGCGACGCCACTCTGCGGGGTAGACCCGGTCGGGCGTGCATCTCCTGCTGATCACCGCGCTCCCGGCTTGGCTGACCTACGCCTTCTACGCTCTCGTGGCCTGGGGGGTCGCCGCCGTGCTCGCGGCCTTCCGCGCGCTGTCCACGGGCACTCGGATGTCGGTCCTGCTGCGCCTCGGGTTCGGGGTCTGGCTCGTCGTCCCGGCGTACCTCGCCAACGCTGGGGTCCTGTCCCAGTTCGACGCCATGCCGCCGATGCTGGTTCGCGTCGTGGTGCCCATGGTCGTCTTGATTGTGACGTTCTCGTTCTCGCGCGCCGGCGCTTGGGCTGCCGAGCGGCTGCCCTTCGGCCTCTTGATCGCGGTCCAGATCTTCCGGCTGCCCCTCGAGGTCCTGCTCCACCAACTGCACGGCCACCGCGTGCTGCCGGTGCAGATGACCTTCGCGGGCTTGAACTTCGACATCCTCACCGGCGCCAGCGCATTGGTGCTCTGGGTACTTCATCGGCGCGGCGGCGTGTCCCCCAGCGTGCTCAGGCTGTGGAACACGATCGGACTGGCGCTACTCGTCACCATCGTGACGCTGGCGGTGCTCTCGTTCCCAAAACCCTTCGGGCTGTTCACGCCGCAAAACCAGATCGTCGCCTACTTCCCTTGGGTGTGGCTGCCGACCTTCTTGGTCCAACTGGCGCTGCTCGGGCACTTGCTGATGTTGCGCAAGCTCCGAACAGCGCCCGGCCGCGCCGAGCTCACTTGAGGTCTTCGAGTTCCTTCTTGGCGGCCTCGCCCACGCCCTTGCCCCCGGAGAGTTCCACGGCCTTCTCGAGAGCAGCCTTGGCCTCTTTGGTCTTCTTGGCCGTCTTGTAGTGCATGCCCAGGTAGTAGTGCGCCGGCGCGTACTTGGGATCGAGCTTGATCGCCGCGTCGTAGTCGCTCTTGGCGCCGGGCTCGTCCTTCAACTCGTGACGGCACACGCCACGTCGGGTGAGCAGATCGGGCTTTGGGCTCGCGCCGATGACCTTGTCGAGGGTGCCCACGCAGTCAGCGAAAGCTCCGAGTTTGCCGAAGAGCGTGGCGACCGCCGCGATCAGCTTGCCGTCGGCGCCCGCGCTGACCTTGCGCAACTCGGCCAGGGCTTCGTCCTTCTTGCCCGCGCCGAGCAAGAGCTCCGCGTGGGCGTAGCGCAGCTCGAGGTTGTCGGGCTGTGCCTTCACCGCTTGGCCGTAGGCCGCCACCGCCGCCGCGTCGCCCGTCGCCTCCAGAGCCAGCGCGCGGTTCATCAGCAGCATGGGGTGGGTCGGCGCGTGTTTGATCGCCGCCCGCACCACGTCGAGAGCGGCCTTGCCTTCGTTTGCGTCGAGCAGCAACGCCGACAGGTTCACCGCCGCCTCGCTCAGCTTGCCGTCCAGGGACAGCGCCCGCTCGTAGTGCTCGCGAGCGCCCTTGACGTCGCCGCCGTTCTCGAGGGCGACGCCAAGGTAGAACGCCGCCTGGGGATCGTTCGGGGCTTCGCTGACGGCGGCGGTCAGGATCTCTTTTGCTTTGGCAAAATCTCCCGCGGCGATCGCGTCCATGCCGTCCTTGACCTTGGCGCTCGAGGCGGGAGCGGTTGGCGGAGAATTGCCCTTTGGATCGTCGAAGGGGGGAGGATCCCCGTCGGGGTTCTTGGCCGGCGTTCCGCCCGCGCAGGCGGACAGGAGAAGAACGAACGTGAGCGACGTGAGCTTGGTCATCGAGTCTCCAGGGCTTCGAGCTGCGCGACGGTCGAGAGGATACGGCGCCTCAGCTCTTCGATGCGAGCGGGGTCCTCGAGCTTGGCTCCCGAGGCATCCGTCACATAGAAAACGTCGGCAACCCGGGTGCCTTCGGTGTTGATCTTGGCCAGGGAAATGCCGAGCCCCGCCTCTTGCAAGGTATTGGACAGCCAAAAGAGCAGGCCGGGGCGGTCTCGGGTGGTCACCTCGATGACCGTGTGGGCGGTCGCACGGTGGTCGACGCTGACCTCGGTGGCGACGTGCGGCGTATGCCCGACCTGATAGCGAGGAACCGCACGGCCCCCGGCCACGAGCTCGGCCGGCGTGACCTCCCCTGCGAGGAGCCTCGCCAGATCACGCTCGAGGCGCGGGAGCATGGAGCGGGTCTCCTGCGCGTCGCGTCCGCTCTTGACCCAAAACAGGTCCAGCGCTCGCACGCGGCCGCTCTGATCCGTCCACGAGTAAATCTGAGCGCCCACCACCGGCAGACGTGCGGCGGCCAGCGTGGCGGTGAAGATCGCGAGCAGGCCCGGACGGTCGTCCGAGACGAACGCGAGCTGATGATGCAGATCGTCCGTGGTGAGAAGGTCGACCGTGAGCGGACGCTCGGCTGCGGCGCGCGCGAAGCGGGCGTGCGTCCGGATGTCCTCTGCCGAGTTTGCGTGCAGATAACGCTCGGGCATGGCCCGGACGAAGTGCTGTAGAAAGGGCCGGAGCTGGACCTCGTCCGACTCGGAGACGATGGCCGCCACCCGCTGGTCGAGCCCCCGCAAGGGCTCGGACCCCGCGTCGAGGTGTCGAATGGCGCCGACGTAGAGTTCGTCGAGCATGCGCGCCTTCCAGCTCGTCATGGCGGTGGGGCTGGTGGTGGACACATCCGAGACCGTGAGCAGATAGAGCTCTCGGAGTCCTTCGCTGCCGTGCACGTCGCGGCAGAAGTCCTCGAGCGTCGCCGGATCGTCGATGTCGCGCCGGGTCGCCACGTGATACATGCGCAGGTGCTGGGCGACCAGGTGGCTAATTTCAGCGATTTCTTCGGCACAAAAGCCGATTCGCTCCAGGATGCCCGCGCACATCTCGGCGCCGCGCTCCGAGTGGTTCTTGCCGCCGATGTCCTTGCCGACGTCGTGCAGCAGCGTCGCGAAGAACAGCACCTTGGGTCGCGCGATCTCGGCGGCGAGACGTGACGCCAGCGGGTACTCGGCGGCGAGATCTCCCCGCGTGAGCGCGCGCAGCCGGTCCACCGCAGCCACCGAGTGCGCGTCAACGGTGTACACGTGGTAGACGTCGTGATGCACCCGACCGACCACCGGTGAAAACTCGGGGATCATCGCCACCAAGAGCCCGACGTCGTGCAGCTCGGCCAGCACCGACTCGTACCTGAGACGTGAACTCTGGACGGTCATCACCAGGCGCACGAAGAGCCCGGCGGCTTCGTCGCTGGACCGAAGGCGTTCGGCAAAGGCGGGCGAGCTCGCGCTGCGCGCCACCAAGTCCCGCGCGAACTCGTAGACCGGCACGTCGCGACGCAGGGCCTCGTCGTAGAGGCGGAATACCAGCGCGGGCTCGGCGTCCAGGGCGCCCGGGTGCGCGATGCTCACCTCGCCGTTGACCAGCGTGAGCCCGCGACCGATGCCGACGGCGTGGGGCTTGCGGGTCGGTGGCGGCAACGCCCGGGAGAGGATCATGTCCCGGGCGTGCTCGATGGCCCGCGCGTGGCGGTAGTAGTCGCTCATGAAGCGTTCGACCGCCGGGCCACCGCCGCCGTAGCCCAGATCTTCGGCGATCTGCTCCTGGCGGTCGAAGCTCAGCCGGTCGGCGCGCCGACCCGCGTAGGCGTGCAGCAGGTTTCGCACTCGCCAGTGGAATTCGTGGGCTTGGTCGACTTGCTGCCATTCGCGGGGGACCAACACGCCGAGGCGCACCAGGTCCGACAGCTCGGTGATGCGCCAGCGCGCCCGCGCGGCCCAGTGCGCCACATCGAGATCACGGATGCCGCCGGGACCGTTCTTGACGTCGGGCTCGAGCAGATAGACCGAGCCACCGAATCTGTCGCGACGATCCTGGGCGCGCGCCCCCAGCCGCTCCAAGAACGCGCGGATCTCGCCGATCCCGAACAGCCCTTCGAAGACGCGTTCGAGCAGCCGCGCGCTGGCGTCGCGATCACCGGCGACATGGCGCCAGTCGAGCAAACTCGTTGCCGTCGGCAAGTCGCTTCGTGCCAGATCGATCACGTCGTCCGGCGCGACGACCTGGTGACCCACCGACAGCCCGGTGTCCCAGAGCGGATACAAGAGCGCCTCGGCGATGGGCTGGGCTCGCTCGGGCACGCCGCCGACGGGCAGCAGGCGCACGTCGAGATCGCTGGCGAAGGCCACCGCGCCGCGCCCGAAGCTGCCCACCGCCGCCAGGGCCACCGGCTGCCACCCGCCGGACCCTCGCATCGTGGCTTCGACGGCTCCGAAGAGCGCACCGAGCAGGCCATCGAAGACCTTGGCGTAGCGACGGGCCGCGGGCAGCCCGGCTTCGCGCCCCCCCGTGCGGATCATCGCTTCGACCTCGGCGCGGTGACGAACCACGTAGCGGCCGAGCTCCGGCCCGAGCTCGGGAGACACACGCGTGAGCAACGGGCCCACTGAGGGCGTGGAAGAGGAGGTCGTCATCGAGCCGTGCGAGGCCGTCTCTTATAGCGCAGTCGAGCGAAAGCGGGGGGGCGTGCTAGGCTCCCGCGACATGCTGGGACGGCGGCGGTTTTTGTGGCTGATGGGCGCGACCAGCACCGCGCTCACGCTGCCGGGGCGACCCGCCACCGCCGGCGTCGCCCGGGCGCTGAGCCTGCGCGAGCTGGTCCGGGCCAGCGACCGCTGCCTGGTCGCCACGACCCTGTCGGCGGAGGGCCGCTGGCAACACGTCGGCGGGCGCCGCCGCATCGTCACGACCAGTCGTCTGCGTATCGACGAGGTGGTCGGTGGCCCCGCTGACGGAGCCGAGATCATGGTCCGCACCCTCGGCGGGCAGGTCGGGGACATCGGACAGGTGGTGCACGGCGAGGCGGTCTTGCTCCTGAACCAGCCGATGCTCGTGTTCCTGACGCCCACGGCCGAGGGCGTCTTTGCGGTCACCGCCCTGGCCCAAGGTCACTACCCGATTCAACGGGATCCGTCGGGTGAACATCGCACGGCGCCGAGCCCGCGACTCTCCGAGCTGTTGGGCGATGGCGCGGTGAAGGAGCTGTCGGGCCGGCGGGTCTCCGAGGCGACGGGCGTGGTGCGGAAGGCGTGGAATGCGCGCTAGTCGCTGGCTCTGCCTCGGGCTCGGGCTCGGGCTGTCGCTGGCCGCGGAGCACGCTCGAGCCTTCTGTCGCACGACCACCTGCAGCCCCGGTCAGTGCCAGGCCGCACCCGAGTGCGCGTACTGCTTGACCGGGGGCTTGCCGCTGTACTGGCCGGGCGGCTGCACCTCGTTCTCGACGCAGGTGTCGGGAACGACGCTGCGCGGGATCTCGGCGGCGACCACCGGACAGCTGGTCGAGCAGGCCCTCGCCCAATGGATCGCGGTGGACTGCGGCGGCGCACCGCCGTCCCTGGACATCTACCGAACCCAAGAGGTCGTCTGCGGCCAGCAGGAGTACAACCAAGACTCGCCCAACGCGAACGTCTGGATGTACCGAGACGACGCCTGGCCTTACGCCGGCAGCGGCTCCACGCTCGCGCTGACCACCGTGACCTACAACGTCAAGACCGGTGAGATCTACGACTCGGACGTCGAGATCAATTCCATCGAGGTGCCGCTCACGGTCGGCGATACCCAGGTGCAGGCGGATCTCTCGTCGATCATCGCGCACGAAGCCGGACACTTCTTGGGCTTGTCCCACTCGTGCGACAAGCTCGCCACCATGTACGCCAGCTACCAGTTCGGCGAGACGGGCCTGCGTACCCTCGAGGCCGACGACGTGGCTGGCATCTGCGCCATCTACCCTCCCGGCAAGGACACCAGCTCTTGCGATCCGACGCCGCGCCACGGCTTTTCCATCGACTGCGGTGAACCCCTGGAAGACACGGGCTGTTGCAGCACCGCGCCGGGCAGCGCCGGGACCGCCGGGGGCTGGGCGCTCGGGCTCGGGCTCGGGGCGCTCGGCCTCGCCCGTGCGCGGCGTCGCCGATGCAGGCCGGCCCGGCGTAGGTAAAAATCGCGCGCGTGCCGAACCTCAGCGCATCTGTTAGAACCCTCAGCGTCGTGGGCGACGGCGGGCTCGTCGCTCGCACAACGCGGAGGCATCAGCGTGATTCGTGCAGCTAAGGTGGTGGGGGTGGTTCTGGCCGGCGCGCTGTCGCTCGCGGCATACGCATGCGGCGGTGACGAAGACGGCGGCGGCGGCGGCGGTGGGGGCAACACCGGCGGCAAGGGCGGCAGCGAAGGCGGGACCTGCGGGCCGACGCCGCTGGGCTTCCCCGGCACCTGCAAGGGCGGCGCTCCGCCGGAGTGCTGCGGCACGACGCTGCCGGTGATGAAGAAGCGCGACACGAACGACAAGCTGATCGCCCCGGACTGGTCCTGCCTCACGGGCGGCGGCGGCACCGGCGGCACCGGTGGCACCGGCGGAGCAGGCGGCAGCGCAGGCGCCGGCGGCGGAGCCTCCGACGCGGGCGATACCGACGGAGGCGATACCGACGCGGGCAGCAACGCCGACAAGAACAAGTTCGCCGTGCTGGATTTCTCGAGCGACAAGGGCGTGGCCGACATCGAGGTCGAGCTCTTCGACGGCGAGACGATCTTCGGCAAGACGCCCTTCCTCACCGATTTCACCAAGGGCTCCGATCACCACACGAGCGAACCGGGCCTGAACATCGGCGAGTTCTACTTCCCTCACCCGGCGGGCAAGTACCTCTCGTACCGCGTCAAAGAGAAGCCCGGCGTCGCCAAGGAGTTCGTCGGCTTCGGCTACGACGTGCCAGCAGCGCCCGGGAAGGTCGAGGGCGCCACCCTCACGCCGGACACCTACGCGCAGCTCACCAGCGCGGTCGTGACCCTCGCCGGCTGGAGCCCGCCGGAAGATCTGGCCGTGATCACCGGCCCGATCCGCGACTGCGTCGGCGACGACGTCGGCGGCGCTCGGGTAAAGTTCTTCGACGAGGACGCCACCAAAGAGCTCGAACCAGGCAGCTGCGAGCGCGACGTGCGCTACGTCTACTTCGACGGCTCGTTGCCCAACGTGAAGTGCGCTTACACGGACTATCGCCAGTCGCTCTTTGTCATCGCCAACGCCCCATCGAACGCTGCCGGTCAGCCCAAGGCCGGCAACAAGTACCGAATCGAGTACTGGGGCCGCCTCAGCGAGAGCGACACCGAGGCCGTGAAGTTCGCCGAGAAGAGCGTGGAGATCTTCGCAAACACGGTGAACGTCCACCAGATCCGTCCGAACGTGCCGAAGAAGTGATGCTCGCTCGCCGCCTGTCGGGCGGAGCACGCTCGTGACGCTGTTGGTCTCCGCGGGCGAGGGCTCCGGGGACGCGATGGCGGCCCCGGTCATGCGCGAGCTCGGCGTGGCAGCCTTCGGACTGGGCGGTCGGGCCCTCGCGGCCGCGGGCGTCGATTTGCTGGTGGATCTCCCTCGCTCACCGGCATGGGCGTCGGCGCGGTGGTGGCGCGCGCACCGGCCATCGCCCGGGCCGCGCACCTGCTCCTGTCCGAGGCCAAGAGCCGGCACGCTCGCGCCGCGCTGCTCGTCGGCTACTCCGACTTCAACGCCTGGCTGGCTCCCCGGCTGCGATCGCGCGGCGTGCGCGTGCTCTGGTACGCGCCTCCCCAGGTTTGGGCCTGGCGCCCCGGTCGAGCCCCGAGCCTGGCCCGCAGCGTCGATCGCATGGCGGTCGTGCTGCCCTTCGAACAAGCGCTCTGGCAAGCCCATGGAGTCGACGCCAGCTACGTCGGGCACCCCGCCTTCGAGCGCGCCGCACCGCCGCGCGACGCGGTTCGGCAGCGCCTCGGGCTGGCGCCCTGGGCCGAGTACGTCGCGATCCTTCCCGGCAGCCGCCCCGAGGAGATCGGCCGCCACCTGGAGCCAATGCTCGACGCGGTAGCCCTCTTGCGCGCGGACCGAGGCGCCCTCGACGCGCGGGTGATCGTCGCCTCGTCCCTGGCGCGCAAGGTGGCCGATCGGATCGGACGGGCTGCGACCGCAGCCGGCGTGTCGGTGGTCGAGTCGAGCGCTCCGAGCGTGCTGTCGGCCTTCGACGCGGCGCTGGCAGCCAGCGGCACCGTGACTCTCGAGTGCGTCGCCGCGGAGGTCCCACCGGTGATCGGCTACCGGGTGGGACCGTTGACCGAGCTGGTTGCGAGACGGCTCGTCTCGCTGGAGACCATCGGGCTGCCGAACCTGGTGCTCGGCGAGGCGGTATTCCCCGAGCTGCTCCAAGGGCGATTCAGCGCCGAAGCGCTGGCCGAAGAGGCCGGACGCTTGCTCGACGATCGAGCCACCTTCGTCCGCGCCTGCCGCGACGTCCGCGCGATGGTGTGCCCGGACGGAGCCACCGAGAGCTCCAAACACGTCGCTCGCCTGCTCGCACCGTGGCTGTCATGACCCCGCGTCGTGCAACCGAAACGACTCTGTGGACGGCGACCATCGTCTCGACCTTGGTGCTGTTCGCGCTGCGCGCGCACGTGGCGGTGGGGACCGGCTTCGGCGACTCCGAAGCGCTGTACGCGAGCTACGCGCTCTTCCCGCAGCCAGCGTACCTCGATCACCCGGGGCTCATCGGATCCATCGCGCGGCTGATCGGGCGTGGCGCGGCGCCGACACCCTTGTCGACTCACCTGCTCACGGCCTGCCTCGCGGCGGCGGTGCCTTGGGTCGGGGCGCTGGCGAGCCTTGCAGCGGGAGCACGTCTGCGCGGCGCGCTCGCCGTCGCGCTCACCTTGACCTGGGTGCCCGAGCTCGCGATCGGCCTGTTCGGTCTGACGCCAGACCTGCCGCTGGCGCTCGCCTGGCTCGGCGCCCTCGGGCTCTTTGCGCGGGCGGCGCGCTCGCCCGCTCAGAGCTTCACCGCCTTCATCTGCACCCTCGGCGTGGGCGCGCTGGTAGGACTCGCGACCTTGTCGAAGCTGAGCGGAGCGCTGCTCGGCATCAGCCTGCTCGCCGCCGCGTTTCATCGGGATTTGCGCCCTCGCTTTCGCACCCTGGCCCCGTGGGCGGCCCTCGCCGTCGCGCTGATCCTGATCGCACCGCTGGTCCTCTTCGAGCTGGGCCAAGGCTGGCCCATGGCGCGCCACCGCCTGATCTCCACCCAGAGCGCCGCCGGCTTCTCGCTCAGGAATTTGGGAGCCTTCGTGGGCGGGCAAGTCGCCTACGTCACGCCGCCGTTCTTGCTCGGCGCGGTGTTGGTGACGCGAGATCTGATCCGACGACGTCGCGAAGACGCCGTGAGCGCCATGCTGTTCACTTGCTTGGTCGTCACGACCTTGCCCTTGGCACTGCTCTGCCTGTGGTCCCGCGTCGCCGAACCTCACTGGTTCGCGCCGACCTACCTCGCGCTGGCCATCCAGGTCGGTCGCACAGAAATCGTCGGGCCGCGGCTCGCCCGCGGCAGCGTGATCACGGGCGTGGCGGTGGTCGCCTTCGCCTGGCTCTGGATCCGCACGCCGCTCGCGCCGCGCTGGCTCGGCGAGTCCTATCGCCCGCGCTACGACATCGCCAACGACCTCTACGCTTGGGGGCCCGGCCGCGAGCTGCTCGACGCCGTCATCGCGCGGAGCTCGGCCGCCGAAGCCGAGGGTCTGGTGGTGGTCGGACCGCACTGGACGATCTGCGCCCAGGTCCAGGCGCACCTGGGGCGTCGCGTGCGGGTGGGCTGCAACGGCCCGCGCCGCGACGATTTCGACGACTGGCTGCCGCGCGACCACTGGGCCGACGTTCGGCACCTGATCTTCGTGCACGACAGCCGGTTCCGGGTCGATCCCGAGCGAGATCTCCCGGGTCGCGTCCTGCGAGACGTGTCCCAGGTCAACGTCGTCCGCGGCGGCCGGGTCGTGCGCACCATCTGGGTGACGCACCTGGAGAAGACCGGGGCTGCCGCCTTCGCTCAGCCCGGAGCCGCGCTGAGCCCGGCCGAGCGCATCAGCTCGGCGTCGGCGTCCGGACCGGGGTTCGGCGTGGTGAGCAGCGTCTCACCGTAGAAGATGCTGTTGGCGCCGGCATACATGCACAAGAGCTGAGCCTCGCGCGCCAGCTCGGTGCGCCCGGCCGAGAGGCGCACGCGCGAGCGCGGCATCAGGATGCGCGCCGTGGCCACCATGCGCACCAGATCCAGCGGATCGACCGGCGGCATGTTCTCCAGGGGCGTGCCGGCGACGCGCACCAGCGCGTTGATGGGCACGCTCTCTGGGTGCGGGTCGAGGCGCGACAGCTCCACCAGCATGGCGCAGCGATCTTCCACGCCCTCGCCCATCCCGATGATCCCGCCGGTGCAGACCGTGATGCCCGCGGCGCGCACGTGCTTCAGGGTGTCCAGTCGTTGATCGAAGGTTCGCGTCGTGATGATGGATCGGTAGAACTCCGGCGAGCTGTCGAGGTTGTGGTTGTAGGCGTCGAGCCCGGCCTCGCGCAGGCGGAGCGCCTGCTCCGCCGTGAGCATGCCCAAGGTCACACAGGTCTCGAGCCCTTCGGACTTCACCTTGCGCACCATCTCTAGGATCTGCTCGAAGGCTGGTCCGTCCTTCACCTCGCGCCAGGCCGCGCCCATGCACAGGCGCGTCGCGCCGACCTCGCGGGCGCGCTTGGCGGCTGCGATGACCTCGTCCACCTCCAGCAGCTGCTCGCGATCGACGGACGTCTTGTAGTGGGCCGACTGAGGGCAGTAGGCGCAGTCTTCCGGACAGCCGCCGGTCTTCACGCTGAGCAGGGTGCAGAGCTGAAGCTCGGACGTCGGGTGATGAGCGACGTGCACCGCCCGCGCACGGTCGATGAGCTCGAAGAGCGGCAGGTCGTGGATCGCGCGCACCTCGGCGCGAGCGTAGTCGTGGCGAAGACCGTCGGACATCGGGCGTGGCCATAGACCAGGACCGCCAGCGGGTCCAGAAGACCCGGGATCTCAGGCCACGGCGCGCGTCGCCACGCTGGCGGCATCGCCGGCGCTGGGCAGCGGCGACTTGGCCCCGAACAGCGGCCCCGGGATCGGGAAGACGGCGCGTCCGGCGGTGGGGTTCACCAGCATCGCGAGGGCGATGTAGAGCGAGATCGCGCCCAGACCCAGGGTGGCCAGCGCGATGGGCGTCTCGAGCCCCGTCACGTGCCCGTAGCCGCGTGCGAGCTTGAAGACGTAGAGCAGGTCGATGTCCAGGAGGAAGGCGAACAAGATCTTGGAGTGAAAGCCAAAGGCGTAGGTCAGCGGTAGGAACAAGACCAGTGACGCCGCCTCGGTGGCCAACAGCACGTGGTGGTCGGGCGGCGCCCCGCGCGACAAGGACCACAAGACCCAGGCGTTGACCGCCCAGTTGAACGCAAACGCCGTGAAGACCGTGCCGCCGAGCAGGTTCTTGTTCGCCAAGTTCAACACGCCCGCGAGCAACTGGCCGCCGCAACCGAACAGGATGCAGAACACTGCGCCGGTCTCGAGCGCCGCGCGACTGGTCGTCACGCCGAAGGCCAGCGGCAATAGCGCCGCGCAGCCCATGGCCAGGGCGATTAGGCCGAGGGGCGTGGGATCCGCAAAGGACAGGGTGGGCGACGGCGGCGCCGTCGGCGGGCTCTCGGGCTGCATGGCTCTCCTCCAGGCGTATTGCGGCGCAACAACGCTTCCGCAGCCAATTTCCCACACGCTACGGCCAACGTCAAGCCGATTTGTTGCGGTGCACCAATTTCTCAGAAGCCGATGGCCGAGCGGGCGGTCTCTTTGTCCACCACGTTCTCGCGCAGCATGGCCTTCACCGCCATCTCGAAGGTCTGCATGCCGTACATGTCGCCGCCTTCCATCAGATCCTTGAGCGCGGGGTTGCCCGCTGGGCGCTTGATGGCCTCGCGCACGATGCCCGTGGCGATCAAGACCTCGGCGGCGAGCACCATGCCTTGCCCGTCCGCCCGCGGCAGAAGCCTTTGCGCGATCACGCCCTGGAGCGCGTCGCCGAGGCGCTCGCGGACCTCCGCCGGATCCCCTCCGGAGAGGGCGATCACGCGGTTGACCGTGCGCGACACGTCGGGCGTGTGCAGGGTCGAGAGCACCAAGTGGCCGGTCTCCGCCGCCTTGAGTGCGATTTCCATGGTCTCCGGATCTCGGATCTCGCCGACCTGAATCACGTCGGGATCTTGGCGCAGCGATGCGCGAAGCGCATCGGCGAAGCTGGCGGTGTCGAGGTTCAGCTCACGCTGGCTGACCGAGCAGCGATCGTCGTTGTGCAGGTATTCGATGGGATCTTCGATGGTGACGATGTGCCGCGACATGTTGTGGTTCATGTGGGAGATCATCGCCGCCAGCGTCGTGCTCTTGCCGTTGCCGGCCGCACCGACCACGAGCACGAGCCCGCGGTCGCGCTCCGCGAGCTCTTTGCACGCGCTAGGCGCCCGAATGTCCTCCAGCGACGGGATCTCGAAGGGGATGGCGCGCATCACGATGGCGAGGGTGCCGCGCTGCCGGTAGATGTTGACGCGGAAGCGGCCGATGTCAGGCGCCGCGTACGAGGTGTCGAACTCGGTCAGGTGGTCCAGATCGTCGCGCAACGCCGGGTCGCGGATGATGTGGCGCGCCGCGGCCTCGGTGTCCTGCGGGCGGATGCGATCGAGGCGGAAATACACCAGCGAGCCCCTCACCCGGGCCCCCGGCGGCTGGCCGACCTTCAGGTGAACGTCCCGGGCGCCGGCTGCCACCGCCTTCGCCAGGAGCTGGTGCAGATAGGACTCGCTCGAATACGGGTTTCCGCCAGATCCAGGTGCAAGGCTCGCCACGGGAACGGCAGGATACCAGAACGACGCCCTTTTCAGACGCGCATCGAAGCGCCGAGAATCACCACAAATCGCGCCTGGGGCGCCTCGAGAGATTGCACAGCCCGCCCCGGGTGCGCTAATAGCTCGCTCCCGCCGCCCAGATAGCTCAGTTGGTAGAGCAGCGGATTGAAAATCCGCGTGTCGTTGGTTCGATTCCGACTCTGGGCACGATCGGTGGGGCAGCTGTGGGGCAGTTCTGCCCCGCGGGTGACCCCGAGTCAGCGAGTTCCGGCACCGCGGCATCGGATCGCCTTCCCTGTTCGCGCCCCGGGGCCTGCCAGCCTGCGGGGCGCTTGCTTGCTCAGCTCGCTTTCAGCGTGATCGTGCCATCGGCCGGCACCGGGCGCTGTAGCCGAGATCCGAGGTCTTCGCCGCCGGCCGCCTCTGCCACGTCAACAAGCGTGGCGAGCGCCAGTTGCACGAAGGGCTTGAACGGGTCGGCGCCGGTTTCCCAGCGCGAGACTGTTTCCGGGCTGACCCCGAAGAGCTCGGCCAGTTGCGGTTGCGTGAGCCCGATGGCTTTGCGCGCGTAGCGGAGCACCTCGGGCTCGACGCCCTTCACGTCCCGCAGAATCGTGCGCGCGGCCCGTCGCTCGTAGCCGGCAAGCTGGCGCAGCGAAAGCTCCTCGCCGGCCGTGTACGGGCGCGATGCATCCTCGACGCGGTATCGCCCAACCTTGGTGATCTTCTTTGCCATGTGTGCCTCCTACGCCCGCGCCACGCTGAGAATGCGAACGAAGCGGTCCGTTACATCGATCTCGATCACCGCCGGTTCACCGTCGGGCGTTGTGCCTCCGGCGAGACGCCAGCACTCAGGCGGCGCGATGGCCTCGGCGGCCGTTGCGTTGCGGATCGCGCGCTCCACGTCCGCCGCAGTCCAGAAGAGCCGCGCCATCTGGTCCTCGGCTACATCCGACACGCGCGTCCGGCCCGTGAGCACCGCGGTGCGCGCGGCGTCGATCGCCTCCGTCGGGTCGAGTCGGTGTGCCAAGTCACCCTCCAAGCGTGGTCGCGGGTTGAGGAAAACGCAAGTCACCGGTGAAGTCCAGCGGTTTTCTAGCGCGCCCCGAGCCGTCTCCGGGAGCCAAGGCGAAGTCCGAGTCACCCCCTCCGCGTGTCGTTGGTTCGATTCCGACTCTGGGCACCCCGCGAAGGACTTGAGATCGGCGGCAGTTTCCGCGATAGATCGAGGGGCCATGCAAGCCTGCGCGTCCTGCGGACGACCCACCGACCGACCACGCCGCGGTTGCTGTCCGGCGTGCTACCGCCGCGCGCAGCGCGGTCACGCTGTCGCCAAGCCCTGTGCGGTGTGCGGCATCGCCGATCTGCGCGTGCTGCGCCGGCACAAGTTGCGCGACGGCTTCGTCGTGCTGTGCGCGAACCACGCCGCGATCGCCGGACGGCGGTCGCTCACGCTGACCGATCTATGCGCCGAGTGCGCCCCCCCAGGCGATCGCCGCGCCGGGGCAGAGCGGCGAACCTCTGATCGCCGACACACGGAACGCAGACGGACCGCGGCGCCGACGGCGACGAAGCCGCCGCCACCAGGCGGGGTGGAACGTCGGGCGGCCACTGAACGCCGCACGGTGAAGCGCGGATCGTCCCGGAGCTGATCGCTCACGGACAGCTGAGCTTCACGATCGACACGTCGTCGACGTACCAACCCGGCTTGTCCGGATGGCAGAGGAACTCGGTTCCGTAGCTCGCGAAGTGGAACCGCGCTTGGAAGGTGGCGGTGGCGTAGCTCGAGATGTCGATCTCGACCAACTCCCAGCCCGCCGCCTTGCCGCCGAAGCCGACCTGTCCATCGAGGGCGCAGGGCGCGCAGGTCGTTCCGCCGTCCGAGTCCGTCGAGTAGCACTCGATGGCCGGGCCGTTGTAGCCGCCGGACGGTGCGACCTTGGTCCAGGTCGAACCGTTGGTCGTGACCTCGACAACGCCACCGGAGTACGTGCTCTTCTCGAGGGCGCAGACGAAGCCGCAGAGACTGCCCGGAACACAGGCCCGGAAGTCGTAGTAGTGCCAGAACCTGAGCCGCAGAGCCTTGCCGCTGTCGGCCGAGAGGTTCACCACCGGCGAAGTCAGCGTGGAGTCCTGGCAGTTGGTGGCGTTGCCGGTGAGCTTGGTGCCCCAGCACTTGCCTCCCCCAGTGTGGTCCCCGTTCGGTGGACCCACTGACGGCACACCGCACTGCCAATCGCTCTTGGCGCCCGACGCCGTCCATCCGGTGCAATCCGTGAAGTCGTAGCTCTTGATGGGACAGCCTCCGCTGCCTCCGGTGCCGCCAGTGCCGCCAGTGCCGCCGGTCGCTCCGCCGCTGCCGCCGGTCGCTCCGCCGCTGCCGCCGGTCGTGCCGCCGCTGCCGCCGGTCGCTCCGCCGCTGCCGCCGGTCGTGCCGCCGCTGCCGCCGGTCGCTCCGCCGCTGCCGCCGGTCGTGCCGCCGCTGCCGCCGGTCGCTCCGCCGCTGCCGCCGGTCGTGCCGCCGCTGCCGCCGGTCGTGCCGCCGCTGCCGCCGGTCGCTCCGCCGCTGCCGCCGCCACCCGTGGCTCCGCCGCTGCCTCCGATTGGTGCGCCCGCCGCGCCCCCGGTCGGCGCGCCTCCGAAGGCACCGCTCCCACCGACGCTCGCGTCCCCCGTGCCGCCGCCGGCGCCGCCCACCGGCGTCGAGCCGTCGATGCCTTCGGACTCCGCACACGACGCGGCGACGATGGTGGCGATCCCCGCCGCCATCAGCAACCACACGCTCGCCGGTCGGCGCTGCCCAACGCTCACGTCGCGAAGGATAGCGGCGGCGAGCACCTGGCGCCAACGCGGGGCCACCGCCCCAGCCAATCGGGTGGTCCGCGCCGAATTTCCAGGTCTTCGGCGGCGCCGGCGCGAAGTGCCTCCGGGTGAGGCTGGGACGGGCAGCCCCAGCTCCGCTTGGCGCGGGCGGCGCGTTGGCCGCCGACAGTGCGCGGGAAGCACGAAGCCGATCATCGCCAAGACGAGCGCGACGAAGGCCAGCGCTGCGGGCATGACCAGCAGCGGGATCGGCTGCGGGTCCTTCACGACGAAGGCCATGACGAAGAAGATGACCGTCGAGGCAAAGATCGCAGCCCACAGGATCCGGACGGTCATCGGGCGTTGTTGCAGCGCTGGGAGCCCAACCCAAGAACGCAGGCGCGACTGCGCGAACCGCCTTCCTCGCGGCCGGACCTTGGTGTATCCAGCGCGGGATGAGTTCACTGTCGCCGGTCTCCATTCTCGTAGTCCTGCTGAGCGCCTGTGGCGGGACCTCACCGCCCGCCGTAGATCCGAAGCCCGAGACGGGCCCTGTCGCTGCGCCGACAGTCGCACCGAACGCGAGCGACCCGACGGAGCCCGAGAGCGCGCCGCCGGCGAGCTCCGGCAAGGTGGCATCGACGTGGAAGATCGAGGGGACGGACCTGAGCAGCGTGGACGTACCGACGGTGAAGGCGGCGCTCGAAAAAGCCGGCTACGCTGCCATCGGGCCAGAGGAGATCGTGACTTGTGGTGAGATCGAGACGCTTCAGCTGAGTGTCACGCGCAACGCCAAGCCAGTGGGACTCGTGATCATCAAGCGCCCTGCCGCGAAGCCGGACGACTGCAAGGCGGCGCCTTTGAAAGAGGATTTTGCGAAGTGGAAAGCGTCGGCGGAAGCCCCGGGCGCGAAGAATGCGATCCGCTTTGACGAGCCTGCAAACGTGCTCATTGCCATCAACCTGATGAAAGACGCACCCGGCGCCGCGAGGAAGCTGCTGGACGCGCTGGTGAAGGAGTAGCGACCGATCAACGTCGTGACCTCGGACAGCGGGTTCGAGATCAGCGACTGAGGGGAAGGCTGGGGCAGAGCGGGGCGACGGTCCCGCTGTTGGAACAGAGGGCGACGAGCTCGGTCCGACTGCGGGGATCTCGACGAGCATCAGCTCCCGTCCTCCGTCGGGTCTTTCATCAGCTGGTTGGATTCCACGGCGGACCGCGTTCGAGAATGGTCAATTTCTCGGTCTGGCGCACCCGGTCGGTCGGAAGAGGCCGCCGAACGTAACGTCAGCAGCGACCCGCACCCTCGTCTCGTGCACGCACCCCCCGAGCTCTCTGGAGATGTACCGGACCGACGTCTCTTGTCCCGCGGCGTGCCGCAAGATCCGCGAGCCGCGTCGGCATCGGCGGCTTCGTGAACCGGCCTCCGGGCGAGTACTCGACGACTGCGTCCGGGGCTGCGGCGACGATCGTCGATGCGTCGCTTCTTGCGCGCGTCCGGCCCGACTACCGAGCAAGACCGAGGCGACCTCAGCCGGTCGGCTTGTTCGCGCCGAATTTCCAGGCCTTCGGCGGCACAGGCTCGAAGTAGATCGCCGCCAGCGACGCCGGAACTCCCTTGTGCCAGCGCGTGTAGGACTTCACGACCCGTTTGCGAATGCTCCAGCGCGCTTCATTGCCAGCCAGGCCCTGCAGCACCGCGTCGAGCACGTAGCCCTCGGAAGCGACCGGACCGCGCGGCAAGAGGATCTCGGTCGCGCCAGCGCGGCGGAGCCAGCCCCCGATGGTCTCGCGGGCGTGCGCCATGGTCGTGAAGGCGGGGATGCCCGCGCCGGCAGCGGTGGCTGGGAGCTCCAGTTTCTCTGGAACCCGCCCGTTCTTCAGCAGCGGATTGCGCCCCATGAACCCAACGGCGTGCACGCGCTCCTCGCGCGTCTCGCCACCGTCGCTGAACTTCACGCGGCCACCGCCGCTCGCGACCCGGAGGAATCGCTCGAGGGCATCTTGCCCGGAATCACCGTCGATGGCGTGCATCACCACGAACACATCGACGCTGCCGCTGGTGCCCCAGCGGGCCCCCGAGACGCTGCGCTTGAAGGTCGCGCGCTCGATCTCGAAGCCGTCCGCGGAGCCGGACTCGACGCGACTCCAGCCGGTGTCTCTGCGCGCGAGGTAACGGCGTGCGCCGAACACCGCGCCCCAGTACAGGTTGTCTTCCAGGTTCTTCGGATCGCCAGCGCCAGGGTGTTTGCCGCAGGGGCCCCCCTTGTCGTCGGAGCAGAGCGGGACGAACACCTCGATCACGAGCGGCTTGCCGGCCCGAACGTCGTCGCCGACGTCGGCGCGGATCTCGCTCCACGCGCCGGTGGTCCGCGGGGTGGCGCCGATGGGCTTGGGAGCGTCAGCGCTGGCCGCCGACCCAAGGGACAAGGAAGCCAGAAGCACAGTGCCAAACGCCAGTCGAGTCGATGACGACCTCACCCACTACCTCCTCGGAGTCCCCGTGTACGGCAGGCAGGTCGCCACCCTTCCCGCGCAGGCGACAATTGCGGATCGCACCCGGTTCGGGCGAGACTTCGCCCCATGCGTAACCGCGTGGTCTTCGGAGCTTTCTCGAGCCTGCTCGTGGCAGGTGCTGTCTTCAGTTGTGCGGACGGCGACAGCGCCGACGACAAGCCGAAGAACACCGGGGGCACGGGGGGCCAGGGCGGCACCGGCGGCGGCTTCGGCGGCGGCGGCGGCGGAGGCGCGGGCGCCACCGGTGGCGGCAGCGGTGGCAGCGGCGCTACCGGCGCCACGGGCGGCAGCAGCGGCAGCGGTGGCGGCGGCGCTAGCGGAGGAACCGGGGGCGCCAGCGGCAGCGGTGGAGCCGCGGGGGTGGGTGGAGATGCCTCCGTCGACTCGCCCAGCGACGTGGCGATCGATTCGCCGGTCGACAGCGGACCGGACGCCGGCAACTGCGTGCCGGCCGCAGACGCCGGTCCGGCCCCCGACGCGGGCTGCGCGGTCGGCCAATATTTCAATCCCTGCCTGCAGCTCTGCGCTCCGTGCACCGATCTGTCGTGGCTCGCGTTCGGCGATCCGGTGACCAAGGTGGCTGGGCTGAGCGGCGGGAGCAACGCGCTTTACCCGCGCATCACCACGCTCTCGAGCATCGACCGGGTCGTGCTCCGTCAGACCGCTTCGAGCGAACTCGACCTGTACACGGCGACCGTTCAGGGCTCGGGTTGGACCACGCTGACCAACAACCTGGGCAACTTGGTCAACTACCCGAACGCCGAGGACTCGGGCCCGGTCATCATCCCGACCGGCGCCGTCAATCCATCCAACGGCTCGGTCGCCACCGAGCCCTTCATCCTCTTCGACAGCAAGCGCGACAGCGGCAAACACCAGATCTTCTCCAGCGCGCTGTTCAAGTCGACGCTGTCGCCCGCACCGCTCGCCTCCCCGATCAACCAAGGCACCTCGGGCACCCACGACTACAACCCGGCCTACGCCTATCTGAGCGCGACCGCCCAGCTGTATTGGAGCAGCGATCGGAACGGCAAGCCGGGCCTCTACACGCAAGCGATAAAGGCTGGGGGCCCAGTTTCAAACGTGCCGCTGACGCTCGAGAGCGGCTGCGCGGTCACGGTCGAAGACGTCGAGCCCTGGGTGACGCCCGACGGCACGGTGCTCTTCTTCAGCTCGCCGCGCCACGAGACGCCAAACTGCGCCAACGCCATCGACGGCGGCAACCGCGCGCTCTTCTACACTTACATGGACCCGGCGACCGGGCAGCAGATCGGCGTTGCCAAGGAAATCAAGAGCGTGCGCGCCTCGCTGGCCGCGACCTACAGCAAGACGAGCTTCGCGCTGCGCACGCCGTCGCTGAACCCCGGTTTCTGCTCGCTCTATTTCTCGACCAACGCCGACACTGCCACCGACTTCGACGTGTTCACGGCGACTCGCTGAGCGGCGACTCGCCCAAGCCGACCAGCGCCGCCTAGAGCGGAAGGACCACGAACGCCCGGAGGCCCCAGAGCAGATCCCAGTTGAGCGCGGGTGTGCTGCGGTCCTCCTCCGAGGTCGTGAAGGGCTTGAAGTAGAAGAAGGTCGCCCCGCCCACCGATGCGGAGAGGCCGGCGAGCAGCGTAGGACGCGTGCGCAGGATCGGGTGCAGGTAGCCCCCGGTCACCTCCCCCTGCGCGTAGCCGATGAGCCAACCCTTGGGCAGGGTCTCGTTGACGGTGAAGTCGTGGGTCAGGCGCACCTCGCCGATGCCCACCTGGCTCGAGACGTCGAGGAAGAAGCTCTCGGGCTTCTGCCCCGTCTCGAGGCCGAGGGCGAGGCCCGCGCCGCGCATGCGGGCGTCGAACAAGAGATCCGCGAGCACCTCGTCGCCGACGCGCACTTGATAGGGCTTGCTGTACTGGGTGAGGCCGACGCCGAAGTAGAGCTTGGGGAACGAGCCCGACTCGTTGCTGATGATGCCGGAGGGATCGTTGTCGTGGTGGTAGCGCAGCCCCACGACGAAGGTCTCGAAGGCGCTGGTCAAGAGCAGCTCGGAGGTGGTCGCGGGAAAGCTGGACAGGTCGTCGTTCTTGCTGGCCGACTGCGGGATGATGCGCACCGGCGCGCCCGGCTTCAGCGTGCTCTGGAAGGCCCGCGCTTCGTAGCGGATGATCGGCTCGAGCACCCAGTTGAAGGGGAAACCAATGGCGCCCAAGAACCACGCCGCAACCGGGGTCGCCGCCGCGGCCCGCGTCGCGACGCTCGCTCCGGCACGGCGCGGCGAGCCAATGCCATTGGATTCGTAGTGCGCGTGGTTGACCGCGATGAAGAAGAGCTTGGCCCGCGCGCCCACTTGCCACGTCAGCGCGTTCTCGGACGAGACGTCCATGCCCTGATAGTTCTGCGGGCGCCAACCGCGATACGCGAGCCCCGTGGACGGATCGAGCTGGAACGACTTGCCGAAGACGCGGTGCGGAAGATCCGTCTGCTTGGCCTTGGGTCGCGGCCCGGGCGCCGGCGCGGGACCGGAGTGAATGGGACGCGACGACGGCTGGTGCGACCTGTTCTGCTTCTTGCCCTTCGGCTTCTTCTTGCCCCTTCCGCTGGGCAAGTGGCTGTCCACGTGGTTGTCGACCTTGCCACCGAGGGTCTCGGCCGCCGCCGCCGGCGCCAGCAGCGCCAGGCATGCGGTGAGCGTCGCGAATCGCCGTCGTGTCACCGCCTCCCCAACCCCCGGACGCCCTCAGGTCTCCGCTTGAAATGCCACCGGCTCGCTGCGCCGTTCGACCAGTTGCATGGATCCAGACGCGAGGCGCAGGCCGCGCTCGACCAAGGCGACCTCGGCATGTTTTGCCCCGAAACCCCGGCGGAGCACCTGATCGGCGAGCTCTGGCCGGCACTCGCCGCAGGTGTAGAAGTCGACGGCCGCGTAACCATGTTCCGGCCAGGTATGGACGGAGAAGTGCGACTCTTCAATCACCAGGACGCCCGTCACCCCCTGGGGCCGGTAGCGATGAAAGGCCTCGGCGACCACCGTGGCACCTGCGGCCACGGCCGCCTCTCGCATCAACGATCTGACGCATTCGAGATCGTCCAAGATGGCGCAGTCGCAGCCTTCGTACTCGACCAGTAAGTGCTTGGCGCGGGTCCCGACCACGCTCGCAGTTCTACACGAGGCCCTGCCCCGAGCAAAGCCGGGCGTGGACCTCGTCGAGGCGCCGGGCGACGGCCCGGGGGTTCATCACGCCTTTGTAGACGTACAGCGCGCTCGCGGTCCGGTCGTCGAGGACCTCTTCGCTGACTCGAAGCCGGCTCGAGACGGCGAAGACCACTGGCTCCGGCAGGCCCGCTTCGGCCAGTTCCGCCCGGCGGAACACCGCGTCGCGACTCCAATAGCCGAGCACCTCGAGGTGCACCGCCCGCCCGGTTTTGGCGTGGGTGAAGGTCAGATCGGGCACACACACACCCAGGCCCGGCACGTCGAAGAGCCGCTCGGCGGGCGCCGCCCGCCAGGGCGTGTCGAGGGACGAAATCGCCTCGGCCAGCGCTCGAACGTCGTCGTTCTCGACGGCGTCTCCGCCCGCGCCCCCGGGCCCCTGGGTCTCGTAGCTGAAGGTCAGGCGCTCGCGGCGGCGGCCCCAGCGGAGTTCGGCCGACAGGCGCAGTTCGTCCACGGCCTCGAGCGCCGGCAACATGAGCGCGAGGCTGAGGCCGTACTTGGTGACCGAGTCGAAGAGGCTGTGGGGACCGTCGATCACGATCCGATAGCCGCGCTCGGTGCGCTCGATGCGATGCAGCAGCCGTCGGAACTTCAGCTTCCCGAAGAGCACCCGGTACGCGCTCGGTGAACGACACACCACGTCCGCGGTGATGCTCACGGCCTTGAGCAGGATGGCCTGCCGGGACGAGCGCTCGTAGTCGTCCGCGAGCACCTCGGGCGTCAAGGCCGGCACCCGGGTCAGCCGGGCCTCGCTCGGCAGATCCGAGAACAGCGCCTCGTCGGCAGCCTCCGGCGACAGTCCAAAGCTGGCGCCGACTTCCTTCAGCACCACGCTGCGGTCGAGGTTCGTGCCCGGCGCCAGCGTGCGGCGTTCTTCCGCGGCGCGTTCGAAGATGGCGCGACGCAAGGCCGGCACGTCCACGACGCTGGGCGACTCGATGTCGCAAGCATCGAGCAAGAGCTTGGCGAGCCCTTCGACCATGCGACGCTCGCTGGGCCGGCACTCGATGGCGGCCACGGCCTCTTCCAGCGCCCGCCGGCGCTGTCCCTGGCTTTCCGCCGCGATGGCGATGACCTCGGTGGCCAAGCTCAGGGCCGTCGCCCGGCGTTTCTTGTCGAAGGGCGGCAAGATCAGCAGATCGCCTTGGCGCCGCACGCGCACGTGGTCCGGGCCCAGCATCAGCGGTAGGCCTCGTGCTCGCGGCGGCGCTCGCTGGTGCCCGTCTCTGCCGTGCCGCCGCTGACCAGTTCGTACAAGATGGCCTGTTTGCCCTCGCGTTTGCGCAAGATGCGGCCCAGCCGCTGCACGTGCTCGCGCACCGATCCCGAGCCGCTGATCACGATGGCCACGTTGGCGTCGGGCACGTCGACGCCCTCGTTCAAGACCTTGCTGGTGGAGACCGCGCCGTAGTCGCCGCGCGCGAAGCGCTCCAGGATTTCGCTGCGCTCCCTCACCTTGGTCTGGTGGGTGATCACCGGCACCAGACAGCGGCGCGCCACCGCGTAGGCCGTCGCGTTGTCTTGCGTGAAGACCAGCGCGCGATCCTTACGATGTTGTTCCAAGAGGCTCTCGACGAAGTCTAGCTTCGCCGCCGAAGCAAACGCGATCTCGCGCTGCCGGCGGTAGGCTCGCATCGCGCGCCGGCCGTCGGTGCGCTGCGCCGAGCGCATCACGAACTCGCCCCAGCCCCGGGGCGTGCCCATGCGAATGCCGTTGGATCGGAGGAACTGCAGGTAGATAGCGCGCTCTTCGTCGTGCTCTTGGCGTTCGCTCGGGCTGAGTTCGACGCTGAGCTGAACTGTCTCGTATTCAGCCAAAAAGCTGCCAGAAATCTCCCCGATCTCGACCCGGCACACGATCGGTCCGATTAGATCGTCGAGGGTCGCCTCGCGGCCGTCGCTCCGCTCGGGCGTAGCCGTGAGCCCGAGGCGGTAGGGGGCGAGGCACTGTTCGGCGGCGAGCTGGTAGGTGGCCCCCGGCAGGTGGTGGCACTCATCGAAGACCACGAGCCCGAAGCGAGCACCGAAGTGTTCCATGTGCAGGTGCGCGCTGTCGTAGGTGGTGACCGTGAGCGGCAGCACCGTGTGCTCGCCACCGCCCACGATGCCGACCTCCGTGCCGAAGCTGGTGCGCAGCAGGTCGTACCACTGACGCACGAGATCCAAGGTGGGCGCGACCACCAGCGCGCTGCGCTTCTTGTCCGCGATGGCGAGCACCGCCACGTGGCTCTTGCCAGCCCCGGTCGGGAGCACCACCACGCCGCGGCCTTGCGCCTTGCGCCAGGCCTCTAGAGCCCGCTCCTGAAAGGGCCGAGGCTCGCGGCGGACGCGCAGGCCCTCGCGCAGCTCCTCGTAACGGCGGGCCTGATCGTCGAAGGGCACCTGGTCGCGGGTGAGCCCGAGCACGAGTTCGGCGTAGGCGTGGGCCGGGGCGCGGTGACAGCGCGCCCGGGCATCCCAGCGCACCGGCGGTGGGAGCGTGAGACCCTCGGGCAGATCCCGGAGTTCGAGGGTGCCGAAGGCAAAGCCGAGCTTCAACATCAACCGCCCCAGTAAGCGCCGAAGAGCGCGCTGGCGTCCACGCCGATCTCGGGACACGAGCGGATCGCGCACGAAGATCTCCCGGGAGAGCGAGCAGCCTTGGCCGCGTTTTTGTCCGGCGTCGGGGCGGGCTGAGCGTGGACCCGGGCGTTCACTTGCCGAGCAGGGTCATCAGCTCACTCAGGCCCGCGTCGACGCTCGAGGCCTTGCTGCCATCGTAACTGCCGAAGCCCTTCCAGACGATCTTCATGGTCTTCAGATCGATCACGTAGGTCCACTCGCGGGAGACGAGCGCCGCCAAGGTCTGCGGGTCCTTCGGTTCGACGACCGTCACGTGCAGGTCTTCGGCCTTGATCCACGCGAGCACGTCGCCGGAGTGCAGGATCTCCACCACCAGACCGCCCGCCTCGATGGCCGCCTTGCCTTTCTGCTGACTCCCGCCCAAGACCTGGGCGGCCTTCTTGCAGCCGGGTCAGGTGAAGGCGGAGAGGTGTATCAGCCCGTACGACTTGCCGCTCTTGCGCATGTCGTCGGTCGAATAGTCGCTGGAGGGCAGCGTGTCGGACGAAACCGCCGCGCTGAGGTTGACGTGGCCCTGCCAGGCGAGGTTCGCGATGGTGTCGCCCACCGCGTTGCCGTAGGGCCCGGCCGGGTACGGTCCGTAGTCGATGGGAGCGTCCGCGCTGGCATCGAGCCCCACCCCGGCCGAGCCTCCGGTGGCGACCCCGCCCGCGCCCGCGGTGAGACCGCCACTGCCACCGGATTGCGTGAGGCCGCCGCTGCCACCGTTACCCGACGCGTCATCGGAACCGCACGCGCCCGAGCCCACTTGGAGGGCGAGCACGAGACCGATCGAAATGCTCCGCAGGTGCTTGGGTGTCATGGCTTCTTTCGCACTCCGATCCACGTGAGGTACGGGGTCCCCTGCCCAGCGTCCATTTCGATGCGTAGGCCATCCGAGCTCACCTTGCCGGTGGCGACGACCTCGAACTGGGCCGGGGCCACCCAGTCCGCGAACAAATAGCTGCCCAGCGCCAACCACTCGACCGCGGTGTCCGCCGGGAGAACCGCGCTGTTGTCGGCGCTGATCCGCGCGAGCGCCGGCGCGCCGCCGCTCTCCTGCACGATGGCGGCTTCGAAGGGCATCAGCGCCCACAACGCCGCGAGACCCAGCGCCCCATCGGCGAAGTGATCGCGCTGCGCCGCCGGGATCGGCAGCACGCGGAACTGTCTGCCGAGCACGTCTTGTGCGACGTCCTCGACGTCGAGCTTCACCTGAGTGCCCGCGCTCACCTCCAGACGCAGACCGCCGCTGTCGACCGTCTGGGCCGGCGCGCCCTGCTTGTCGGACCACACCACGAGCGCAGGGCCGCTGGCAGGAAGCTCGAGCAACGAGAGGTCGCCGACGTCGATGCTCGCCGAGAGCGCCGCAGGCAGTGGGAAGTAGAAGCTCGTGTGCTTCGGGCGACCGTGCGGCAAGACCGAGAACAGGCCGGGGAGGATGCGCTCGCCGATGGCCACGCTGAACTCGCCGCTGGCGTCGGACTCGCCAAACCAGCACACCTCGCCACAGACGCTGGTCGAGAGCTGGGGCAGCGGCTGGCCCGCGCCGTCCACCACCCGCCCCAACACGTGCATCACGCACACCGAACCGGGTCCAGGATCGTCGGCGCAGGGGCCGCCCTTGCCGGCGCCCCCGCCGGTCGCGCTGGTGCCGCCGGTCCCGCTGGCTCCGCCGCCGCCCGTGCCGCCCGCCTTGGAGTCGGCCTCGCCGCCGCCGCAGCCGGACCCTACCAGTGCGAGCAACAGTAGAGCGCGTCCCAGCATCCGCTCGAAGCCTAGGGCGCGCCCGGGTGATCGGCAACCCGCTCAGCGAAACAGGACGCCGGTATCCGCAGAGGTCACTTGCCCCATCATCTCGATGGGCAGGTGAAACACCAGCTCGCCCATCAGCGTCCCGCGGCGCTCGCGGAGCTTCACTCGGGTCACGCTGCAGTTGCCCATGCGCACGATGCAGACGCGGGGCACCGGCAGGCAGATCAGCCGCTTGAGCAGCTGGAAGTTGATCCCGCCGTGAGCCACCACCAAGACGCGAGAGGACTGCTGGCCGTGCTTCCGTGTCCAGCCTTCGATCAAGCGCGACGATCGCAGCTGCAGATCGTCGTAGCTCTCGCCACCGAACTCGGAGAAGTCGCCGAGCTCGGTCACCTTGCGCGTCATCCACTCCGGATGCTTCGCTGCGATCTCCTCGTGCGTCAGCCCTTCGAGGGAACCCGCGCTCAGCTCCGTCAGATCGGGATCGACGACCGCAGGCGGTCCCGGGGTCTCGGCGCAAACGATCTCCGCGGTCTCCCGCGCGCGCGCCAGCGGTGAGACGTAGGCCACGTCCCACCCGACCTGCGCGTCGCGGAGCCAACGCGCGAGCTGGCGCGCCTGAGCGCGACCTCGCTCGGACAGCGAGGTGTCGAGCCAGCCCTGGAGACGGCCCTGGGCGTTGGCATCGGTCTCCCCGTGGCGAACCAGCAGGATGTCCATCGACGGCACCCGGTCTCGGCTCAGCGCGCCCTGGGATTCGAGCTCGGGGTTGACCTCCGGAGCGGTCGCAACCCCACTGCACTGGTAGCCCTTGCCCTTGGCAACGCAGCTCAGGTCCACCACGTCGAAGGCGCCAAATCGACCCGCTGCTGCCATCAGGCCCAGGCGGGCGCCGTCCTTGGTGCAGCCTTCTCTGCAGCGCGTGACGATGTCCCCCAGTCGCAGGTTCGCGCCGGGCATGTAGGGCACCTCGCGCACCATGTCCGCGCGCCGCGGAGGCCGCTGCGGTACGCCCTGCGCCGCGGCAAAGTGCACGCGGATGGCCCAGGCTTCCTGGGCACGCGGCGCAGCGTCGTCGGCCATCACCCCCGAGACAAGGGGGCGCCGCGCCATCGAATCTCCGCTCGGTCGCGCGACATCCGCGTCACACGAAATGTCGAGTTCGCTCGACGTGTCACTCTGCGAGGCGATCCGGGATTGGCAGCGGCGGTCCACCAAGAGTTCGGCCCCCACCTCGGCGGCGCGCTCGCGCAACGCTGCCATCAGACGGCTCTCGGTGCAGTCGACATCGACGAGCTTGGCGCCATCGCCGGGGTGCGCGCCTTCGACCAAGGTGCAACTCGCGCGGAGCCGACCGATGCGGTCGTATCCGGCGGGCAGGGTCTCGACCTCCCCGAGCTCGGCCGGGCGCGCAATGCGCGGCTCGGCGTGGCCGTCGAAGAGCACGCCCTGGGTGGCGCAAGCTGGGAGCAGACCGACGACTGCGATGAACGACACGGAGCGAACGGCGCGCATTTGCGCGGAGCATAGCGGCTCGCGCGCCGGAAGCGAAGAGGGCCTCACTGCCCGCGCTTCTTACGCATACCCGGCGTGATCTTGCCCGGATCGTCCACCGCCCGGTGGATCGCGCCGCGCCCGAACCGCTCCTGGATGGCGTCGAGCGCGGGCCCGAGCCGGTCGGGCGCGCGAGGCGACGCGAACAGATCGAGCTGCGCTCGGTCCGTCGCCTCGAGGCCCGAGAGTGACACGCCGAGGAGCCGCACGGGCTCGTCGAGAGCGAGCGCGTCCCACAGCTCGAGGGCGGTCCGCCGAATCGATGCTCCGTCGTCGGTGGGGTCCAACAGGCTTTTCCGGCGCGTGAGCAGCGGATAGACGGGCTCCGCGTCTTGTCCCGCGACCCGCGGCGCGCGCAGTCCGCTGCGTGTGCCCAGCTTGACCTTCAGCGTGACCACGCGCCCGCGGAAGCCGTCGTGACGCAGGCGTCGAGCGACGGCCTCGGCGTGCGAGGTGAGCGCGGCGCTCACGATCTCGCGGTCGAGCACGTCGCGCTCGAAGGTGTTCTCCTCACCGTAACTCTTGGGATCGCGCTCGCTGACCACGGCCCGCGGATCCTCGCCCCGGGCCAGAGCCTGGAGCTCCTGGCCCCGCGCACCCAGCTCACGCTCGAGCGTGCGCGGGTCGAAGGCGGCGAGCTGGGCGATGGTCCGGATGCCGAAGCGTTCGAGCTTATCGCCGAGCACTGGACCGATACCCCAGATGCGCCGCACCGAGAGCGGATCGAGCATCCACCGCACGGCCTCGGGCGGGACCAACAAGAGCCCGTCGGGCTTGCCCAGGGTGCACGCGATCTTGGCGACCTGTTTGGTGGGCCCGAGGCCCACGCTGATGGGCAGGTCCACCGCCTCGCGCACGCGACGCTTCAAGAACCGCGCGAGCTCGACCGGACCACCGAACAGCCCCACCGAGCCCGTGATCTCCAAGAAGGCCTCATCCAGCGCGACGGGCTCGATCTCCGGCGTGACCTCGGCGAACACCGCGTGCACCTCGGCGCTGACGCCTGCGTACTTTTCGATGTCGCTGGCGACGAAGATCCCGTCGGGGCACAGCTCCCGCGCGCGGAAGCCCGGCATCGCCGACCGGACCCCGAAGATCCGGGCCTCGTAGGAGGCCGCGGCCACCACGCCCCGGGGGCTGGTTGCGCCGACGATGACCGGCTTTCCTCGGAGCTCAGGCCGATCCCGCTGCTCGATGGAGGCGAAGAACGCATCCATGTCGGCGTGCAGGATCCAGCGCTCGGCCATGCCGGGTACGGAGCGTTCCTCGGTCCCGGACCTCCGTCAACGCATCACGGCTCGCGCCGGCAAGCGACTCGGCATATACCCGCCCGGTCATGCGTGGACCCTGGACTGCCCTCCCCCTCGGCGCCGGTCTTCTCATCGCGGCCTGCGCCGCGTCGAATCCGCCCGAACCGCTCGCGCGGAGCGGTGCTGCGGTCAGCACCTCCGGGCCCCTCGCGTCGTACTTCGTCGTGCTCGAAGGCCCGGCGGCGGTCAGCCGGATCCCCGACGGCGTCGATCCTCGCTCGGCTCAGGCGGCGGCGGCGGCACAGAGCCGACTGCGCGAGATCGACACCGAGCACGCCGCGCTGCGCCCCGCCCTGGAAGAGCAGGGCGCCGTCGTCATCGCAGAGCTGAGCCGCCTCGCCAACGTGATCCAAGTCGTCGCGACTCGGCCCCAAGTGGAGCGGCTCCGTCGCTTGCCGGGCGTCGCGCGCGTGGAAGAGGTCCCGCTGCTGTACCCGCAGCTAGCCTCGCTGCTGCCGGTGGTCGGAGCGCCCGAGGTCTGGGCCAAGAGCACGCCGCTCGATGGGGACGGCGTCACCATCGGCGTCATCGACTCGGGCATCGACTACACGCACGCGGACTTCGGCGGTCCCGGCACGGTCGCGGCCTACACCAGCAACAACTCCAAGATCATCGAAGCGGGCAGCTTCCCCACCGCTCGGGTGGTCGGCGGCTGGGACTTCGTGGGCGACGACTACAACCCGACCGCAAACGTGAACGTGCCGAGCCCGGATCCCGATCCGCTCGACTGCACCAAGCCCGAGAGCACGGCGGTCGCCGGGGGCCACGGCACTCATGTGGCGGGCATCGCAGGCGGAAATGGCGTCAAGCAGGACGGCAGCGCCTACCTCGGCCCCTACTCGGTGAGCTTCGTGCCCACCGCGTTCCGCATCGCGCCCGGGGTCGCGCCGAAATCCAGGCTGTGGTCGCTGCGGATCTTCGGCTGCGATGGGTCGACCAGCATGCTCGCGGCCGCCCTCGAACGCGCCTCGGATCCGAACCAGGACGGCAACTTCGCGGATCGCCTCGATGTGGTCAACGGCTCCCTCGGCACCGGCTACGCCCTCAACTCACCGGTCACCACCACGATGGTCGAGAACCTCACCAAGGTCGGCACGCTCTTGGTCACCGCCGCGGGCAACGACGGTCAGACCTTCTTCGTGGTCGCGTCGCCGGCCTCGGTCCCCCAATCGCTCGCCGTCGCCGCCAGCGCCGACAACGAGTTCTTGGCCCTCAGCGTCACGTCGACCGCGGGCACCGAAAAATACGCCGCCGCAGAGGGCGGATTCAGCAAGCGCTTGGTCGACACGGGACCCATCAGCGGTCCGCTGATCGCGAGTGTGCCGGCCAATGGGTGTTCGGCGCTTTCCAACGCCGCCGCCATCAGCGGCAAGATCGCGCTCATCGACCGCGGAGTGTGCTCGTTCATCCAGAAGTTCAACAACGCCGCGACCGCAGGGGCCGCGGCCGTGGTGATCGTGGACGACGAGGACGAGCCCCTGCCCTTCGCCATGGGCGGTGGCGATCCCGGATCTGTCCCCATCCCCGGCGTGATGATCCGCCTGGTCGACGGGGGAAAGGTCAAGCAAGCCCTGGCGCAGGGAAGCCTCACGGCGGGCCTCGATCCGAGCGACCCGTACACCGGGGTCGGCGCCGAGCTGCTGGCCGGCTTCAGCTCCCGGGGCCCCAGCTCCGACGACGGGCGGCTCAAGCCCGAGATCGCCGCGCCGGGCTTCTCCATCGACTCGGCTCGCGTCGGCTCCGGCAACGAGCCGCGTCGTTCCCAGGGCACGAGCCAGGCGTCGCCGGTGGTGGCGGGAGCCGCGGCGCTGGTGCGGCAAGCGCGACCGGCCTTCTCGCCCATGGAGGTCAAGGCGGCGCTGATGAACAGCACGGAGCCCCTCGAGGATCTGACGTCACAGCGCTACCAGACGTCCATCGTGGGCAGCGGACGAGTCGCCGTGGAGCGTGCCGTCGAGCAGCTCATAACGGCCGGCGCCGACGTCGCCGGCGGCGAGATCGGCGTGGCCTTCGGCTCGGTGGTGAGCGACACCAAGACCACGGTCGAGCGCAGCATCACGCTCACCAATCACGCCACCAGCGAGGCCGTGCTCGACGCCACGGTCCTTCCCACGCACACCCTGCCCGGCGTCACGGTCAGCGTCGCACCGACCTCGGTGAAAGTCGCGGCGGGACAGAGCGCGACCGTCACCGTGGCGCTGAGCTTGGATTCGCTCGCGCTCGGCAGCCCCGGCCCCGACCCTGGCACCGCGGCCATCGTCAGCCAGCAAGCTCGGCACTATTTGAACGAGGCCAGCGGCAACGTTCGCTTCGTTCACAGCGGGGGTGGCGGCCAGGACGTGCTCGTGCCCTATCAGGGCAGCGTGCGAGCCGGGGCCAACCGCCGAGGCATTGCACCCAAGAACTGCGGCCCCGGCGTGGAGTCCACCGTGAAGGTCGCGCTCGACGGCGACTCGGCACACCCCGAACCCGTGGTGACGGCCTTCCAGCTCGGCGCCCTCGACGACGAACGAGCCGAGTCAGCCACCAATCCCACCGTCGCCATGGTGGATCTGCGTGCCATCGGCGCGGCGACGGATCTAGCCACGGCGGCGTCGTTCGACGAGGCGCAGATCTTCTTCGCGGTGGCCGTCAGCGGCGATTGGACCACGCCCGCCCGCGGACCCCTGAGTGTGGTGAGCATCAACGTCGACTCCGACGACGATGGCAACGCCGACTTCGAGATCCGGGCCGAAGCCCGGAACAAGAGCTTCTTCTTCCGGGATGCGCTGGCCTCCTCCACCTACGCCAAGGGCAGCGAGCAACGCATTCGGCGCCTCCCGCTCAATCTGGTGACCCCCGACGTGGCCCAGACCCACGTGTTCAACAACTCGGTGCTGGTTTTCACCGCGCTCTTGAGCGATTTGGGAGTGTCGGCGGACAGCCCCGTGCTCTCCTATTCCGCGGTCATCGAGGATCCGAAGGATCTCACCCTGGGCGAAGCGACCGCCTGGGCGCGCTTCGACGCCGGCAAACCCCTGCTCGACACGGCGAAATACGGCACGGACGGCCTGCCGCTCTTCGTCGGTCCGGGCCCGATCTTGGTGGGCGTGTCGGAAGAAGGGCGAACCGGCAGCTTTCCGCTCGATCTCTTGCTCTTGCACCACACCAACGTCGCCGGCTCACGCTTCGAGGTCGTGAGCCTCGCGCCGAGCGTCTCGGGCGACTTGGGCCTGGGCGTCGCGTGGGAGAGCAGCGTCGCCGCCGGCGCGACCACCGACCTGCATTTCACCGTCGCGAACTCCGGTCCCTTCAGCGTCGAATCGGTGAAGCTGACTGGCAGCGCCACGGGCGGCTCCGTCGTGAGCGCCGCCGCCAGCCAAGGCAAGTGCGACGGCAAGGGCGAGCTGGACTGCGCGCTCGGCGAGATGGCCCCGGGCAGCACCGTGACCGTGACCGCGACCGTGCGGGCGGGCACCGACTCGCAGACCCTCGCCGTGACCGCTCAGCTCTCGAGCGATCTCGACTGCGAGACCACCACCGCTAACAACAGCACCACGTCCAGCTTGAGCATCACACCGAAAGCCAAGCCCGTGCCCGTGTACCCCGCCGGCGGTTGCGACTGCCGCGCGGCCTCGAGCGCGCCAACGCCTCGGGGCAGCTGGATCGCGCTGGGCCTGGCCGGCCTGCTCGCGGCATCCCGCCGACGCCGGCGCGGCTAGAGACGGCGCCGCGCGCACTTCGCGCTCAGCGCAGGCTTCGCTGCAGCTCTTCCTTGCGCTCTCGGACCACGCGCATTGCCTCGCCCAGTCCTTCAAGGCTCCGCTTGAGCTCGACCTGGGCCTCGGCGATGCGCACCTCGGCGACGACAACGGCGGCGTCCGCGGCTACGATTTCGCTCTCGAGCGCCTCGATCTGGCGGGAGAGCTCGGGCCGAGGGGACGTTTCGGCGGTCACCAGCGCCCTGAGGTGACGGAGGATCTCCACCCGGGAACCGCGGGTGGTCAGCGCGATCTCGCGCTCGTGCTGGGCGATCAGCAGCCCCGCCTCGGCGCCGTGCTTCTTCGACGTCGCCCGGGCCTCCCCCTCTAGTGCCTCTTGATGGAGCTCGGCGGCGATCTCGCGCGGGTCGCGCGCCTGCCGGTAGCCGCTCACTTGATGACCGTGGCGCAGCCCATCTGGATCTCGATCTGTGCCAAGTAGTCCTTCTTCACCGCGGCGCAGACGCTGGGGCAGAGCAGGATCTTCTTCGGCGTGGTGTTGCTGTAGATCCAATCGCCGCCGGCGTTGCAGTCCGTGGTCTGTTTCAAGATCTGAAGCGCACCGCCACCGGGCGTGAGCGCCACGTTGACCAGGTTGTACGAGATCTCACCCTTCTGGACCTTCTCGGGGATTTCGTACTCACAGGGCAGCGCTTCTCCCCTCACCTTGCCCATCGCGTCTTCGAACTCCTTCTGCACGTTGGTGTTCGAGACCAGGATGGCGCTATTGCTGCCGCCGGCCTTGGCGACGGCGTTGGCAAAAGCCTGATCGACGCCGGGCAAGCCGATCACGAAGGTGAGCACCGAGAACGAGAGGCCGCTCGCAGCGAGCTTGGCGATCTCTGCGGTGGAGGTCGGGTCGACGCCCTGGCAAAGAGGGGCCGGGCCGGCCGGCGCGCCGTCGGTCACCAAGAGCACCGCCGCGGTGTGCCCGGGGTTGTTCTTGCCGATCTCGATGCCCTTCAGGATCGCGCCTCCGAGCGCGGGATAGGTGGGCGTGCTCAGCCCATCCGGAGCGGCGGCGTTGATCGCGGCCTCGATGGCCGCGGCGTTGCCCGGCAGGAGCGCGAAGGGCGTGTCCGGCGTCGAGTACGGCTTCTGATCGCAGACCGGCGTGCCGTCGCCCGCTCGCGGAAAGAACTTCAGGCCAACGTGGATGCCCGCCGAGGTCGGGTTCTTGACGAAGGAGATGAGGCCGGCCTTGGCGGCGTCCCACTTGAAGCCCAGCATGCTGCTGGACTTGTCGAGGGCGATGAACAGTTGGAGCGGCGTGTTCTTGCCCACTTCCTTGGTGTAGAAGCAGCCACCGTCCGGATCGAGGGCGTCGTTGAGCCCGGTGTCGAGCACTGTGCCGCCGCTGCCGCCGGTTCCGCCACCGACGTTGAGCCCGCCGCTGCCACCGCTGCCGCCATCACCTCCGGAGCCGGGTGCGTCGTCCGCCTCGGACCCACAGGCAAAGCTCATGGCAGCACCGACGGCAAACACGGCGAGCAAACGGAAAGCGCGTTTCATCGAAGCCTCGCCGGGAGTCTAGCCGCGATCGCCGCCCGCTCCAGCCCTCGCACCAAATCTGCGATCGCGTCGCCTTCGAGCAGCGAGCTGAGCCGGTGATCGTCGTCCACCTCGATCAGTTCGACGGACGCGCTCCGGGCCAGCGCACGGCTGTGCTCGAGGGGGCAGATGTCGTCGCGGGTGCCGTGCACGACGGTGATCCGGAGGCCCTCGGGGACGCTCGACTCGACGCCGAAGTGCGCCTGTGCGGGGGCCAAGAGCAGGGTGGGCCCTCGCCAAAGGCCCCGCTGCAGGAGGGCCAGCGCGACGGCACCCCCGAAGGATGAGCCGACCAGCACGTCGGGCCTGAAGGCCGTGATCGCCTCCGACTGGGTGCTCAAGGCGCCCTCGAAGTCGCCCGTGTCCATGGCCGGGGCCGAGAGCTCGAAGTGCCGCGCGAGGACCTGGGCCTTGGCGCCGGTGGGGCTGCCCTCCAGGCCGTGGATCAGCTGCACGCGCAGCCGCCGGCTCACGGCGCGCGCTCTTCGAAGGTCGCCGCGCCCGCGATGAAACGCAAGGGAACGATGCCCGTGGGCCCGACGTGATTCTTGCGGATCACCAGCTCCACCGGTCGTGCACCGAGGGCGAGCTGCCGCTCGGTCAGCGGCGAGGGGGAGCCCTCGACGTTTCGAAGCTCCGCGCTCACGGTCGCGGCGGGAGCTACCAGATCCGCGTGACACGCCTGCGCGCTGACCACCACGGCACATCCGCCCTCGGCAATACGGCGCAGCTCGAGCGCCACTTGGCTGACGCGGCTCTCGATCCCGGAGTTTGCCGTCGCGGCTCGAGCCGGATCGCCACCCGTCGACGCGCTCAAGGACTCGATGCCGTCGACCACGAGGACGACGCGCTCGTGACGACCCCAGAGGTGGGCCACGGCTGCTTTGATGCTCTCCGTGGACTCGAAGGGCTCGCATTTGTGGACGTGAAACATGCTGCCGACCTTCTTGACCACGGTGTCGACGGCGGCGCTCACTGCGGCGTGGGTCGCCTCGTCCTGCCACGCCTGTCCGGTCCACAGCGCGCCGTAGCTCACCCGGCTGTCCGGATGTTCGCGGTGCAGCGCCCTGGCCGCGAGGCGAGCCACCAGCTCCGTTTCGTCGAGCACCGGGCTCACGAACACCGTCCCGGCGCGGGCGCGGGCGGCCATGTACGCGATCAGGAGACCGAAGGCCGTCTTGCCCACTCCCGGGGCTCCGGCCACCGAGATCAGCGCGCCCCGGCGGAGCCCCCCGGCCAGCATGCGATCGAGGATGGGCAAGCCCGTGGCCGTCGCCGGATGCAGCGCGCCCATTCGCGTGGTCACGTCGACCTGCATGCTGGCGAGGGACTGCGGCGCCCGGCGAGACGGCGGGAGATCGGATGGCGTGGTCACCCGGGCTAGGATAGGGCAGTTCCGCGATCGGCGACAGCGGCCCTCAATCCTGGCGGGGCCGGGAGCTCTCTCCGTAGAGCATGCGCCGCAGATCGGAGCGCGTGACGATGCCGACGAGACGGCCATCGCGGAGCACGGGCAACCGGCCGACGTCCTGACTCTGCATCAGGGAGAGCGCGCGCTCCGGCGCCTCTTCGGAGTCGACCGTATGGACCTTGTGCGTCATCACCCCCGAGACCGGGAGCGACAGGCTGTCGTTGCGCGTGGCCTTCGCGATGTCGCGACGCGAGACGATGCCCACGATCTGGCCGTCCTTCATGACCGGCACGCCGGTGTGTCGCCAGCTGGTCAACGAGCGCGCAAGCTCCCGCAGGGTTGTCGTCGACGACACCGTTCGAACGGGGCTCGACATCAGATCTGAGACGCGCCTTGCCTGCGGCGGGTTCGCTCGAACCGCCGCCTGCAGCTCCGCCATCACGACCAACGAGTCCTCGCGCTTGAGCGCCCCCGACGCCGCGCCGTGGTGTCCCCCACCCCCGACCGCCGAGACCAACGCACCGACGTCGACCAACGGGGAGCGCGATCGTGCGACCACCTGGACGCGCTTGCCTGCGATGCCAAACACGGCGAACACGGCGGCGTGCCCGGTCAGCTCCGCGATCTCGGTGATCACCTCGGCGAAGCCCTCCACCGCCCGCGGCATGGTCCTGTGCACAAACGCGACGTCGAGGTGGCCCACGTGCTCGACCTCGATGGCGCCAAGCAGCTCCACCAAGAGCGCTCGCTGGGCCCCGGTGAAAGCCGGCTCGAGGTAGCGGCTCATCACCGCCAAGCTCGCGCCTTGGTCGAGCAGCCACCCGAGCGCACGGGCGTCGCGCGCGGTGGTGCCCGCATAGTTGAGCGAGCCCGTGTCCGCGTGGATGCCCAGCGCCAGCAGCGTGGCCTCGACCTCGTCCACGACGACGTCTTCGGCGTCCATCTGCTCCACCAGCAGGGTCGTGGCCGAGCCGACCGCCTCGATCACCGCCCGGTCAGCGCGCAGATCGTCGTCGTCGGCGGGATGGTGATCGTAGACGGTGACCTCGACCTCGCCGAGCTCCGCGCGCTCGACCAGTCGGGCAAAATCCCTGAGCCGGCTCTTGCGCCGCACGTCCACGACGATCAGGTGGCGCACCAGCTCCGGATCGATCTCGGAGTGCAGCAAGGTCACGAACCGGTCCTTGTGCAGCGCCAGGTACCCGCGCACCTCTTTGCCCACGCGACGCCCCAGCGCGATCGCGGCGCCCGGATGGAGCTTCTGCGCGGCCACCGCCGCGGCCAAAGCGTCGAAGTCCGTCATGTCGTGGGTGACGATGAGCTGCATCGCGACGGTCGAGCCTATCCGAGGTGTTGATGCCCGTCATGTTCAGGGCCGACGAAGCGCCGCAGCATTGCCGTGGAGGTGACCCATGCGCGTGGTGCTGGTCGGGGCGGACTTCGAGGAGAATTTCGGGCTCGGGATGATCGCGGCCGTGGCGCAAGGTGCCGGCCACGAGGTGCGAGTCGTGCCCTTCAACGACTCGGGCTCCCGCGGGCGCATCGCTCGCGAGATAGCCCACGACTCGCCCGACGTCGTCGGGCTCAGCATGCAGTTCCAGCACCGCTCCCACGAGTTCCTCTCGCTGGCGCGCCTGCTGCGGCGCGAGGGCTTTCGCGGACACGTGACGGCGGGCGGACAGTTTCCGACCCTGGCCTTCAGCGAGGTGCTCGGCCGCGGGCACGGGGTCGACAGCGTGGTGCTGCACGACGGCGAAGAGACCTTCGTCGAGCTGCTCGAGAAGCTCGAGCGACGTGAGCCCCTAGACTCCGTGCGTGGGCTCGCCCTCGCTGCACCGGAGGGCGTCCGCAAGAACCCCGGGCGCGGCCTGGGCACCAGCCTCGATTCGCTGCCCTTCCCCATCCGCTACCGCCAGCCCGCGCGCCACGCCGGCGTGCCCTTCGTGCCCATCATGGCCTCTCGCGGCTGCTGGGGCAGCTGCTCGTACTGCTCCATCACGTCGTTCTACCGCGACGCCAAGCGCGACGGCGGCGGTCCGATGCTGCGCTTCCGCAGCCCCGAGAACATCGCCGACGAAATGGCGGGGCTCAGCCACGCCATCGGCGAGGCCTGCGTGTTCTGCTTCCACGACGACAACTTCTTGTTGCCCAAACCCGAAGACTCGCTGGCGCGGATCCGCGCCATCCGGGACAGTCTGCGCGCGCGGCAGGTCGAAGGCGCCGGATTCATCGGTAAATGCCGGCCCGAGACCCTGACCGCCGAGCTCGCCACCGAGCTCCGCGCGCTGGGCGTCGTGCGCCTCTACGTCGGAGTCGAGAACGTGGCCCGCGCGGGCTCGGAGCATTTGAACCGCGGCGTGCAGCACCAGGCCGTGGCGCAGGCGCTGGCGGCCTGCGAGCAAGCCGGGATCTTCGCCTGCTACAATCTGCTGGTATTCGAGCCCGGGGCGACCCTCGACCGACGTGCGCGAGAACATCGCGTTCATGCGCGAGCACCCGACGCAGCCCGTGAACTTCTGCCGCGCCGAGCCCTACTACGGCACGCCGCTGCAACAGGGTCTGGCCGACGCCGGCAAGATCGGCGGCAGCTACCTCGGCTGGAACTACCGCATCGACGACGCCCGAGCGGAGCTCGCGTTCCGCATCGCGTCGGCGGCGTTCCGCGAGCGCAACTACCGCTGCGACGGTGTGGCCAACCGCTACATGGGCGTGGGCTACGCGGCCAAGCTGGTGGAGCACTTCCACCCGGACCTCGGGGGGGCGCACCGACGCTTGCTCGAGCGCGCCGAGTCACTGACCCGCGCCATCACCCTCGACACTGCCGCGTTGCTCGAGAAGGCCGTCGACCTGGCTCAGTCGGCGAGCCTCGATGACTTCGACGCCATCGAGCGCGGAACCGCGCTCTTGGCCCTCGATGTCGCCGCCTCGGACCGAGCCTGGCAGCACGAGCTCGACGAGTTCTACGCCGACATCAGCGCTTTCGTCCGCCGCCTCGGGGAGCCTCGGGCACGGAAGCGTGCGCCGGCGCGCTCGAGATCCAATGTCGCGCTGACGGCTTCGCTCGCGCTCTGGGCCCTCGGCGCCACGGGCTGCGGGGGCGACACCAGCTCGACCGATCCGCCGACCGACGGCGGCAAGGACGACCACTTCGTCGCTGATCCGCTGCCGGGCGACAGCGGCTACGACGTGGAGCCCGATCAGATGGTGGTCGATGCGCTGCCCGACGATGGCGGCAAGGACGCGGACGCCGAGGACGACTCGATGGTCGCCGATCCGCCGCCCGCCGACGGCGGCATGTCGCTCAACGACGGCGACGCTCCGGCAGGCAAGCGCCTCGACGTGATCGATCAATGGGTCGACACCGGCGCCCGGCGCGCCGTGCGAAGCCGGGATCTGCCGCTCTTCGATCCACCCGAGATCGAAATCGTCGCCACTCGCACCGGCGACGCCATCGACGCGCAGCTCCGCGGCGCGCCCGCGGGCGCGACCTGGCGCTGGGAGGCCGAGGGACTCGTCGAAGGCACGGGCAGCGAGATCCGCTGGACCCCGGCGGTCGACGCTGACGATTCGCTGCGGGTCGCGGTGCGAACGAAGGGCGGCGTGAGCGTCGCGTCGCTCCGAGCCAAGGCCGTGCGCAGCGGCTGACGCCCGATCAGGGCAGCCCAGCCAGGAGAGCCTCCAGCTTCCGGGAGAACCCTTCGGTCGGCTCGGCGTCGGGGTCGGCGAGCGCCGCCGCGAAGGGCGTCGTGGGCGGCTGCGGCTCGGTGTCTTCTGGCGCGAGCTCCTCGGGGGCGCTGCGGAAGAAGCCGCGCAGGCGTTCGAGCCAGCTCACGGCCCGCGGAGCCGGAGCGCCCGACGTGGCTCGGCTCGCGCGCGAGGGAGCGGACAGCGGCCGGGCGCTCGGGGCTTGCTCCGAGGCAAGTGGCGGCGCGAACGAAGGCGCTCGAGCCGCGGCCGGCGGCGGCGCGCCTGGAGCGGGTAGCTCGATAGCCCCTCGCCCCCGCGAGGGCGCCGCTTCGCCCTGCGCTTCGGGGGCGCTGCCCCCAAGCGACGCTGCCTGCCCGTCCCGCGCTTCGAGCCTGCTGCGCATCTTGCCGAGCGCGCGCGACAGCCGCATGCGCACGGTGCCTTCCCGCAAACCGAACACGCTCGCCAGCTCGGGGTACTCGAGTCCGTGGCGGAAACGCAGAACAATCAGCGCTCGCTCGTTCTCTTCCAGATCCCTCAAGGCGTCATCGACGTCGGCACGGCGCAGCAACAGCTCGGGCGGCAGTGGAGCGTCGTCCGCGAGGTGATCCGCCTCGAGCCCGTCGTCGGCATCTCGCCAGGGCTCACGATCGCTGCGCCGGAGCTGATCGATGCAGCGGTTGCGCGCGATGGCGAGCAGCCAGGTCCGGGGCGCCGCCTCCGCGCGATAGCCTCCGAGGTGCGCGAACGCCTGCGCGAACACGTCTTGCGCCAGATCCTCCGAGAGCGCGCGCTCTCTCACCATGCTCCGACACAACGCGATCACGTCCCGCGCGTAGCGCGCCACGAGCCACTCTCCGGCTCGGCGCAAATCGCCCGCCGCGATCAGCATCGACAGCTCCCGGGACGGCGCGAGGGCATCCACCTCGCCACTAGACGACAGCGGGCCATTCCTGTCACCGCGCCCCCCCGGGAACCCGAAAATCTCCCTTACTTACGGAAACTTGAAGCGACTGTCCGGCAACCCCGTGACAAGCGCCGCGGTCCCTCCGTCGGTTCTCTCGTGGGCAGACGACCCCGCCCAGAGAAGGAGAACCCGATGAAGCTCGACGTACAGGTGAAGAACGACTGCGTGTCCTTCGGCAACGACCTCAGCATCCGCTTTCAACGCACGCTGCGCATCCCCGACGACGGCCGCAGCTATCCGCTGCCGCCCGGGCTCGGGGCGTTTCCGGTGCGCCGCGTCGACGACTACGCCGATCGCGTCCCGGCCGATTGGCTTGGCCGCGGCGGCGTATTCCTGCCCATGTACCAGCGCGAGGCCATGTGGCTCTCGTTTGGCAGCCTGGTTCCCCACGCCGTCAAGATCGCCGTGGGCAAGATCTGCGCGCTGACGGGCGACCCCTGGTCCGAACGCTTGCACGACGTGCCACAGGACTACCTGGTCGCGCCGCCGCAACCGTGGCTCGACGGCATCTGCGTCGGACCGGGTCGCATCCGACAGTTCATCGCCATGCCGCTCGGCATGGGGTACACGGTGGAAGGCCAGGTCACCGGCGAAGAGCGCTTCGGCGGGATCCAGATCAAGGTCTGCGCGCCAAAACCCGGGCGCTTTCCGCCACGAAGGAGCGATCTCGGGCAGTGCTCCCTCGGCGCCATGCCGGCGCCATGCGCAGCCCCCGGGGCAGGTCCCTACCGCGCGTCCATGAGTCCGGGCGCAAAGTCGCGGAGCGCGGGGTCGATGGGCCTCGGCGCCGGCGGCAGCATGCACCAAAAGATCTACCCCGATCCCCACGGCATCGACAGCTGGGATCTCGACGCCAGCGCGCGGATCTACCTGCACATCGTGAACAGCGAGCTGTGGCGAGAGATCACTGGCGAGCGTCCGCCGCAGTCACCTGTGACCGCGAAGGAATATCGAAAGCACGCGCTGCCCTGGTTCGCGCTCTACGACGAGCACTGCGAGACGCTCGACGGGACAAATGCGTTGAAGCGCATCGAGAGCGTGAAGCAGCTCGACGCCCAGAAGAGCACGCTCCCGCTCCAGGACGACGACAGCGTCGCACCGGGTCCGCTGAACAAGCTCGTTCTGTTGGCCAAGCACCTGGTGCGCGACGGCCAGTGGTGAGCCGGCACTAGGGCGCGGCGAGCGTCGCGGCTTCGAGGCTCGGCCGAGCCAGGAGGCCTTGGCATGATGCGGAAAAACCCGCCGCCCGGAGCGCCGGCGCGAAGGCCGAGCTCTGGGCTGGCCCGCCGTCGATCTCTTCGATCAGGAGCGCGCGCCGCCCGCGCCGGAAGAGCTGGAACAGCGCGGCGGCCACGGCAGCGAGCGTCCGATCGTCGCGGGAGAAGGTCTGCAGCCGCGCGTCGCCGCGGGCCAGGTAGGCAGCGAGGGCTCCGTCCACGATCACCACGCTCGCGCCGGCGCTCCGCGACAAGCGCTGCGGCTCCGTCGATTCGGGCCACGGCACGACGGCCCCGTAAGGGTTGGCCGGATCGGTGGCCGCGAGCAGATGAGCCCGAGCGTCGTCGGCCCCTGAGCGCCGGCGGCGCAGGCGATCGACCGCGCCGGGCAGCGCGAACTGAGTCCCGCCGAGCCCCGCCACGAAGTACCCACGGCGCACCCGCCCGCGCTCCTCCATTTGTTTCAGCACGTCGTAGACCGCCGAGAAGCCTCCGCTGAGGCCTTCGGAGTGCGCGGCCTCACGCGTCAGCACGCCGTGCCGTTCCAGCAGCGACTCCGCCAAGGCCACGCGCCGTTCCGTCTCGGAGCGCTCACCCGTGGACGCCAGCAGCGACCAGCGCCCTTCGCTGCCCGGGGGACCCATCGGATGCGCTCGTCGCCCGCTGATGCGCTGTCGCCGGCTGGGCGCCGCGTCGCCCGCCAGGCGCGATCGCAGGGGCGCGAGCGTGTCGTTCGTCACCTCGCCCGACCAAACCAGGTCCCAGATCGCGTCGAGAACGTCGCGACCAAACGCGTCCGTGCCGCGCACGAGGTCTTGGAAGAAGGACGCGCCCCGCGCAGCCAACAGCTCGCGGACCTTTCCGGCAAGCTGCCCGTCGACCTGGGTCGGCGCTGGCGCCAAGAGCGGGTAGCGAGACGAGTGGTAGAGCGCGATGCGGCCGTCTCGATCGCCGAGCGGCTCGAGCCCACGCCACACGATCTCACCGCGCGCGCAGGCGAGATCGAGCTCGGCGCTCGCGGTCCGCGCCAGTCGGGCGGGCAAGATCTCGCTCTCGAGCACCGACGCGACCAGCGGCGCGCCCTCCAAGCGATCGACCACCGTCGCGAGCGCATCCTGGCCCGATGCTCTGCCGCCGATCTCGTGCCATTCACAAGTGAAACGCCCCAGCGCCGCCGCATCCACCGGCTCGATCTCGCGACGCAGCTTGGCCAGCGATCGTCGCTTGAGCGTGCGCAGCACCTCGACGTCGCAGAGCTCCGAACCACGTCCTCCAGGCAGGAACTCGCCCTCGACCACGCGCCCCTGGGCGATCAATCGATCGAATGCGTCGCGCACCTCAACGCCGAAGCGCTGCCGCACGCTCTCGATGGCGAAAGGCCCGTGGGTGCGGGCGTAGCGCGAGCAGAGATCTCCGAGCGGGTCGGCCACCGGCTCGAGGTAGGCCCGAGGCACGTCCGGGGACGGCACGACGCCGAGCGCGTCCCGCAGCCGACCGATGTCCTCCGCGGCCACGACTCGTTGGTCGCCCGCGATCGTGACCTGAAACACGCGGCCTTCGTCCACGAGCGCTCGCAGCAGGCTCGCGGGATCCGCCCCCGGCACGACGCGCATTCCGATCTCGTCGAGCGAGAGCGGTCCCAGGCCGAGCAAGAGATCGTGCACTTGGTCCGGGTGCGCCACGCTGGGCTCGGTCAGGCGCAGCAGCGATCGCTCGGCGCTCTCGATGGCCTCCGGATCGAGCAACTCGCGCAGCTCCGCCTCCCCGAGCAGCTCCGCGAGCTCGCCCGAGTCGATGGTCAGCGCGCGCGCTCGACGCTCAGCCAAGGGGGCGTCATCGTCGTAGATGAAGTTGCCGACGTAGGCGAACAGAAGCGCTGCGGCGAAAGGCGACGCGCGGCGGGTGTCCACGGTGACGACCCGGAGCTCTCGCGACTCGATGCGCCGGAGCGCGTCGACGAGGGCGGGCAGGTCGAACACGTCGCGCAGACACTCGCGATAGGTCTCGAGCAGGATCGGGAAGCTGCCATAGCGGGCGGCCACCCGCAGCAGATCCGCGGAGCGCTTGCGCTGCGCCCAGAGCGGGCTGCGTTTGCCTGGATAGCGGCGCGGCAAGAGCAGCGCCCGGGCTGCGTTCTCGCGGAAGCGCGCCGCGAAGAGCGAGCTGGTCCCGAGGCTCTCGATCAGCAGATCTTCGATCTCGTCGGCGCGGGGGATCCAGCCCGCGACGTCCGGCGGCGCGTCGCTCTCGGGGAAGCGAAACACGATGCCGTCGTCGGACCACAGACACTCGAGTTCGGCGGACCTCTCGCTGCGAGCGCGCGCGCGCATGGCCAGGGCGAGCGGCGCGTGAACTCTGGAACCCATGGGGCTCATCAGGCACACGCGAAAGTCGCCCACTTCGTCCACGAAGCGCTCGACCACCCAGGTCCGGTCGCTCGGCACGTGTCCCGTGGCTGCAAGCTCATCGCGCACGTAGGCGCGCAGGTTCTCGGCGGCCCCGGCCTCGAGCGCGTGATCCGACCTGAGGCGCGCCGCGGTGTCGCTCCCAGCATCGGCCAACTCCCGGGCCAACGCGCCCATGGCCAGACCGAGCTCCGGAGCACGGCCCGGACGGTCGCCGTGCCAGAAGGGCATTCGCCCCGGCTCACCCGGCGCCGGTCGGACCAGCACGCGATCGTGGCTGATCTCGTCGATGCGCCAGCTCGACGCCCCGAGCACGAACACATCCCCGACTCGACACTCGAAGACCATCTCCTCGTCGAGCTCACCGACGCGCACCGGGCGATCCTCCGAGCCGGCCAAGAACACGCCGTAGAGGCCGCGATCCGGGATGGTGCCAGCGTTGACCACGGCCAGGCGCTTCGCGCCGCGGCGGGCGCGCACGACTCGGGCCCTGCGATCCCAGGTCAGCCGTGGCCTGAGCTCGGCGAACTCGTCGGAGGGGTAGCGGCCCGAGAGCATGTCGAGCACGCCTTCGAAGGAGCCTCGGGGCAGATCGGCGTAGGGCGCCGCCCGGCGCACCAGCGCGTACAGATCGTCTTCGCCGATCGGCTCCACGCTGGCGATGGCGACGATCTGTTGCGAGAGCACGTCCAGGGGATTTCGGAGGTACGCGGTCGCCTCGACCTGGCCCGCCATCATGCGCTCGACCGCGGCGGCGCAGGCCAACAGATCACCGCGATATTTGGGCACGATCACGCCCTTCGACGGCGCCCCGACCTGATGCCCGGCCCGCCCGATGCGTTGGATGCCGGACGCCACCGAGGGCGGCGCCTCGATCTGGACCACGAGATCGACCGCGCCCATGTCGATGCCGAGCTCCAACGAACTCGTGGCCACGATCGCCGGCAAGAGGCCCGATTTCAGCCGCTCTTCGATCTCGCGGCGGCGCTCCTTCGCGACCGATCCGTGATGCGCCAGGGCCAGGGTCTCGCCCGCGGTCTCGTTGATCGCGGCCGCCAGGCGCTCCGCGAGCCGGCGGTTGTTCACGAAGATCATGCTCGAGCGGTGAGCTCGCACCAGCTCCACCAGGCGCGGGTGGATCGATGGCCAGATCGACGCCTCCCCCTCCCCGTTTGCGCCGGCGAGCCGCGCCATGTCTTCGATGGGCACCTCGACCCGGAGTTCGAGCTGCTTGCCGGCAGACGCGTCGACCACCTCGACGGGGCGCGGGCTCCAGCTCTGACCCCAGCCATCGACCCCGCCATCGACCCCGCCATCGACCCCGCCATCGACCTCGCCGCCGCCGAGGAGTCGCGCGATTTCTCCCAGCGGGCGCTGCGTCGCCGAGAGCCCGATGCGTTGCAGCCGCGGCCGCCCCGAGCGGAGGGCCTCGAGCCGCTCGAGAGACAGAAACAGGTGCGCGCCGCGCTTGGTCGCCGCGAGCGAGTGGATCTCGTCGACGATCACCGTGTCCACGCTCGCGAGCCGCGCGCGAGCCTCGCTCGTGAGCAGCAGGTACAGCGACTCCGGGGTCGTGATCAGGATGTCGGTCGGCGATCGGGCAAACGCGCTGCGCTCGCGGGCCGGGGTGTCGCCGGTCCGCACCGACACCGCAATCTCGCGACACGGCACCCCGAGCTCTAGGCTCTTGGCTCGGATCCCCGCGATGGGCGCCACGAGGTTCTTCTCGATGTCCGCCGCCAAGGCCTTGAGCGGAGACACGTACAGGACCGCGAGGCGCTGCTGCTTCTCGGGCTCGGATCGAAACGCCAGGCGATCGAGCGCCGCCAGAAATGCCGCGAGCGTCTTGCCCGATCCCGTTGGCGCGAGCATCAGCGCGGATCGGCCTTCGGCGATCGCCTTCCAGCCCCGCGCCTGCACGGGCGTGGCAGCGCCGAGCGCCTCTTCGAACCAGACGCGCACGGGCTCGTGAAAATGTGCGAGCGGACCCTTCGACACGGAGCCGACCAGCGTACCACCCGGCGCAGCGCACGCTCGAACTTGCGTTCTGGCTTGCGCAAACCGGATCCCCGCGCGACGCTGGGCGGTGGAGGTGCTCATGCGGGGCTCTGAGTGGGTTGCGCTAGCGGCGCTGTCAGCGCTGGTGGGTGTTGGATGCGGAGGCTCGACCTCCACCGGCAACGCGACGGGTGGCAGCGGAGGCACGAGCACCGGCGGTGCGGGTGGCGCTGGCGGCGGAGGCACGGGCGGCGCGGGCGGCGCAGGTGGCGCAGGTGGCGCAGGTGGCGCTGGCGGTGCGGGTGGCGCTGGCGGCATGGCCGGCAGCGGAGGCATGGGCGGCAGTGGCGCGGAGGTCGGGCAGCCTCCGCCCCCGGATCCAAACGCGCCCCCCGCGACCGGAAGCACGCCGACCACGCTGGTGATGCGAAAGATATTCCTCGGCGACACCGACACGCAGGGGCAACCGAGTTCGACCGCGTGGCGCAGCTACGGGTTGAACGTCGACGGGCTGGTCTCCGACCAAGAACTCGACCAACCACTGCGCGCCGCAGAAGGGCGGGGTCAAATCGTCGGTGCAGACCGACGGAGACAACGGCATCGACAACTCCTTTGGTTCGAACGTGCTCAAGATCATCCTGAGCCTCAGCCCCGACCCGACTCAGGAGCTGAGCGCCGCCATCGACTCGGGCTCGGGCACCTGGCTCATCCATCTGGCGAACCTCGGCGCTCCCGCGGCGCAGAACGGGGTGAAGGCGGCCCTGTTCGGCGCCGCACCCGTCGGCGCGCCGCCGGCTTGGTCGGGCAGCGATCTTCGCCCGCCCACCTTCGAGTCGGTGTCCGGCGGCGACATCACCAAGCCGCTGGTCACCTTCCCCCAGAGCTACGTCGTCGGCGGAGTCTGGGTGGGCTCGCCGCCCGCGAATGCTGCCCTCGATCTGAACGTGGACACCCAGGGGTTCGGACTCACGTTCCGGATCCGCCGTGCGCGCGTGGTGGCGACCATCGTCGGCACCGGCCCAGTCGCAACGGCGACCGGGGTGGTCTCCGGAGTCCTCGACACCGAGGAATACTTGAAGCAGCTGCAGCAGGTGGCCGGCTCCTTCGACCAGACGCTGTGCGAGGGCTCGACCTGGGAGTCCGTCGCGCAGGCGTTCCGCGCGGCCAGCGACATCATGAAGGACGGCACGAACGGCGACCCGAGCAAGACCTGTGACGGTATCTCGATCGGCCTGGCCTTCGAGGCGACCGCCGCCAAGCTCGGGCCGGTCGCGAGCCCGGTCCCGCCGCCGCCCGACTATTGCAAGTGAGTCGCGGCCAGACCGCTCGGAAACGCGAGGATCTTCCGTTTTACGCTGGGCCCCATCTGGGCAGGTTCCGGGGCTCCGGCGAGCTTCGCGTCGGTCGAGCCAGGTCCGGAACTCCCTGCTTGCATCGCGCCCCGCGGATGCGCTAGATCCGCGGCCCCCTCGCGAAGGTGGCGGAATTGGCAGACGCGCTGGATTCAGGTTCCAGTGCCAGAAATGGCGTGGAGGTTCAAGTCCTCTCCTTCGCACTAAGTAAGTTCGTGGTGTTGCGTGACGCTGAGCGAGCGTCGCGCTGAGACTGCCCCGGAATTCTGCCCCGAAACTCTGAAGCGCGCGGCGCTGCTGCTGCCGCCTGCCAAGACCCCTGAGGTGGTTCCGTGCTCGCCCCTTTTCTGGGGGGGCCGAACTAAGAGCGTCTTTCGGTCCTTCCGCGCGCGGGACAGGCTACCTTCGTAGCGCGTGCCCTGGCCGACTTGGTGGGAGTGGGAGCTCGAGCTCACGTCGCATGTCCAGCGGCGGATGGTGGACCGCGAGTTCACCGAGGTCGAGCTCCGGCGCATGCTCGAGGTGGCGAGCGCCTATCGAAACGATCCCCTCATCGAGGGGCGCTTTGTGGTGGAAACCAGGCACCGCGGCGTGGACTGGGAAGTCATCGTCGAGCCGGACGAAGTCGACCATTGGCTTGTCGTCGTAACCGCGTATTCTCTGTGAGCAAGGTCCGATGAAGCAGCGATACCTGGAGGTCACCTACCGCAAGGGCAAGCCGCTCGCTGCGTACCTCTACTTGCCGCGCGAGGTCGGTGCGAGGTCAGCGCGCACCGAGGACGGTGGGCCGGGGCTCCGTGTCGACTACGACGCGAGTGGCAAGCCCATCGGCATCGAGATCACAGCGCCCTCGGCTGTGACCATTGCGGACGTGAACGCCGTGCTCGCCCGGATCGGCGTCGCGGAGCTCGCCGCAGAGGATTGGGCGCCGCTGCGCGCCGCGTGATCCCCCCGGCTTGCGTGATCGCCTCGGTTCGACGGTTCAACCGGCAGCGACCCCGACGACCAGGCGTGGCCGGACTGATGCGCCGCCGACCGTGCACTTCGCGTGGACCGACCTGATGGTGGTGTGGACGCGCAGCCATCTGCCGCCCAGCGCGTCCGTTTCGCCGCCTTTTGGGCGTCGCGCCCCTGCGCTCGACGTTCGGCGTGCCTGGGCTTCGAGCGGGCGGCACGGTCGGCTTCGGCGTGGCGGCAGGCCCGGAAACGCACGCGAGCCTCGCGCAGCCCTGCTCCTCTCCCCCCCAATCACCCGGGCGAAGCGCCCGCCGCCGTCTCGGGCATTGCCCTGCTCGGACCATCGCGCTAACGCCCGGGCCGATGGCGGCCGGCGATCCCGATCTCGATTCGTCACCCGACGAACCCGGTGACGTGTCGTCAGGCGAGGGCGAGCTCGCGAGCGACGCTCCGCGCGACGCAACGGGAACGGCGCCCCCCGATCCCGTCAGCGTGAGCGCAGCTCCACCCGCACCGCAGTTCAGCTACGGATCCGAGTGGCGATCGCGGCGCTCGTTGGTCATCGCGGCTGCGCTGGCCGGGCTGGTCGGGCTCGTCGTCGTCCAGTTTTCGTTCATCCTTCGGTCGCCGGGGCGAGGTGGCGCGGTCGGTGCGCCCGCATCGACAGCCGCGCCCAGCGCGAACACCGCCAGCGCCAACGGCGTCGCTCCGCTGCTAGAAGATCCGGACCCATCACCGCCACCGGCCGCTGCGGTGGTCCCTGCCGAGAGCGGGGCGGCCGGCGTCGAGCTGTTCCAAGACGACGGCGACGAAAGGCCGCCCGGCCCCGAGCCACGCAAGCCAAAACCCGATGCGCGCAGCTTGCCCGGCACCGTGCTCGAGGCGGCGGCTCGCGCTTGCAACACCGCGAGCGTCGCCGGCCTGAGCCGACAGATCATCGCTCAATCACGCTGCATCAATCCCAAGGCCTTTGTCCCGGTGCCGTCCCGTCCGAACTTGAACGTCAAATCGAACGTATTTTCTACCTCGACTCTTCCGCCCGCGATCACCTGCTCGAGGCCCTCGACGCCAATCGCAAGAAGACCATGACGGTCCACAGCGCCTTGCGCACGGTCGCACAGCAGTACCTGCTGCGTCGTTGGGCGCTGGGCAAGCGCTGCGGGATCGAGATCGCGAGTCCTCCCGGTGAGAGCAACCACGAGTCGGGGCTCAGCCTCGACATCGCGGAGGGGCCGGCGTGGCGCGCCGCGCTCGAAGCAGAGCGCTTCCGCTGGCTCGGCTCCATCGACCGAGTCCACTTCGATTTCCAAGGCCCCGACGCTGCGTCCCGCAGCAGCATCGACGTCAAGGCCTTCCAACAGCTGTGGAATCGCAACCACGAGGACGACCGCATCCCGGAGTCCGGCAGCTACACGCCCGCCACCCAGCAGCGCCTGGAGAAGTCCCCGGCCAACGGCTTTCCCCTCGGCGCCGACTGCGACTGATCCCCATCCCGTCGGGCCCAACGCCCGAGACGGTTAGCTGACTCGCCGTCGTCGCCACCACAGCAGCGCCATCGCCGCCAATAGCCAAACGGAGCGGTCACCCTTCGAGCGCTGTGCCACGCTGCATCCGCCGTCGCTCTCAGCGTCTGCCGGGTTGGTCATCGAGCCCGCCGTGCCGGCCGCACCAATTCCTCCAGCGCCGCCCCAACCCGAGCCCGCGCTTCCGCCGGCGGCTGGCGCTCCAGCCGCTCCAGCTGCACCGGCCGCTCCAGCGGCTCCCGCTGCTCCTCCATCGCGCTTGCACCACCGGCGCCGCCGCTTCCGGGCGGCTTGGTGCTCGGAGTCACCTTGACCTTCACGGCAAAGTAGCCGTCCAAGGGGCCGCCGCCCTTGGGCTTGTCCGCAAACCAGGTGACGCCTTCGGCGACCCAGCCCAGCTGGAGCACCGACTCGCCTTCGACGCTGCCGGTGATATCGAGCTCGAATTGGCCGACCTGGCCCGGGGCAACGTCCGCGCTTGGCGTCGAAATGCGATGGGGTGAGTGCCAGCTCGGACCGGCGAAGGGGCTGGCTTGGTCCCGTGGGATGGGCGCCATCCAAACCGCGCCGGACTTCCAGGTCTCGGTCCCGATGTTCTTGAGCTTCACCCAACCGGTGACGGTCTGCCCGACCTCCACGGCCACTGCTGCTTCGGACGTGATCGGGTAGCTCTGCCCGCTCTTGCCCAGGGACTCGCCAGCGTACTTCGCCTTGCCGCAGGGGCCGCCTCCGGATCCGCCGCCCCACCACTCCCAGTGCCAAGCCTCGCTCGGCACCGTGCGCTTGAAGCCGTAGCTGCCGCCATGGGCGTTCAGCCAGGTGAGCACGCCGCCGGTCGAGGTGTTCAGGTCCAGCGCGTGGCCGCTCTGATGGTTGCTGTAGCCGGGCTTGGCCGCGAGATTGCAGCTGTTGCAGCTGCAATTGACGTAGCAGTTGTACAGGTACTGCTGCTCCGCCATGGTACGAAAACCGCTGACGATCTTCAGGTTCACTCCCGCCGACGCTGCGGCTTGAGCCATCACGTAGTACGCGTTTGCGGTGTCCTTCTCGACCTTCTTGCCGTCCACGGTCACGACCGTGATCGCAAACGCCTTGCCCGAGGTGTAGCCCGTATCCTGAGACTCGGAGCAGTCGACGCTGGAGAGGCTCTGGCTGCTGGCGCTCGTCAGCACGGCGTCCTCGCCTTCGGGCAGGTCGCCGGTTTCGCCGTAGGCGGTGTCCACGGCGGCGTCCACGGGTGCGGAGCAAGCGGCGGCGAGCAGGGCCAGGACGATTATTGCCAGCAGGCGCAGGCGCAGGCGCAGGAACTCATCCCACGACACAGAGCAAGGTGGATGCCGACCGAGCCTGGGCCAAGGTTCGGCGTTCTTGCGTCCATTCCGCGTCCGAGCTGCTAACCTGTGGTTGTCCCTGCCAACTACAGGTTGCGTCCACGGCTGGACAAGCCCCGGAGCGCCATGCAACCGTGACACGGTGGACCTAAGTATGATCCGTAACGCCAAGAGGTGCTCCGCCGCTCGGCCTCTTGCCGCACTGATGCTGGCGTCGCTCGCGCTGGTGGCGTTCGCGGCGTGCTCGGAGCGCAGCAGCCACCGCCCCTACGCCTACCCGGCGCCCCCACCGCAGGGCATGCCGCCGCAGTCCGGGCTAGCGGCGGGATACTCGCCCGCGCCGCCCCCCCGAGCATCGACGCCCGCTCCCTCCAACGGCTCATCCTGCGCCACCCCGACCTCCGCCACTTGGGGATTGGCGCCTGCCAACACCGGCGGGTGTCAGCGCGACACGGACTGCAAGAGCGGGACGATGTGCCAGTCGGGCTCCTGCGTGCCGACGGTGGGCAGGTGCAACTTCGACTCCGACTGCGGCGGCGCGAAATGCAGCAGCCAGCGCTGCGCGAACAGCACCTATGGCACGTGCAACTTCGACTCCGACTGCGGCAAGGGCTCCGGCCTGCGGTGCTCGTCGCACCGCTGTGTTCGATGAGCGGGCGCGGCCCGCAATCTGGCGCTACGTGCCCGCGACGACCGCGGCTCCGCAGCTGGTGACGCCCCTGTCCGCGGCGAACGGCAACGACCTCGAGCTCGACGACACCCACGTGTACTACGCGATGAACGCCGAGGTCGGACGCGTTCCGCGCTCTGGTGGCCCTCGCGAGACCCTCACGACGGCGACCTTCGCCCACGGTATCGCGCTGGCGGGACCGCACCTCTATTGGGTCGAGGGCGGAGCGACCACCGACGGGCGCCTCGCGCGCATCCCGCGGGCGGGTGGGCAGATCGAGACGCTCGCTACTGGATTCGAGATCCCGCGTGGCGTCGTGGTGGATGAAGCCTGCGTGTTCTGGACGAATCAGGGTGTAGGTAAAGATGGGGGCTCGCTGATGGCCCGCGCTCGCTAGAGGCGAGGCGAAAGATGGGGTAAGCTCGGGGCAATGCGCTTACTTGGACCCGCGGCGTTCCTGTCCATTGCTCTCTTGCTCGGCTGCGCAGCTGGCACCGCGGACACGGATCTGCCCGGCAGCGGTGGCGGTGGCGGTGGCGGTGGCGGTGGCGGTGGCGTCGGTGGCGTCGGCGGTGGCGTCGGCACTGGCGGCGATGGCGGCGGCTGGCCTTGCGCGCCGCCCAACCTGCAGTGCGGCAGCGTCTGCGCCGATCCGATGACGGCGACCGAGCACTGCGGCTCCTGCGACCAAGCGTGCCCCAGCGGGCAGCTCTGCTCCCAAGGCAAGTGCGGGGCGCAGTGCAACGGTGGCACCACCAGTTGCGGCGACAAGTGCGCCGACTTGCAGGCCGATCCAGCCAACTGCGGGACCTGCGGGAACATCTGCGCCGTCGGTCAGGTGTGCACGCTGGGCGTGTGCGCCGCCGACTGTCTCGGCGGAACCGTCAACTGTTCGAGCTCGGGACAGGCCGGCAAGTGCGTCGACCTCGAGGTCGATCCCAAAAATTGCGGGCAGTGCGACAAGGCCTGCGCGACGGGCGAGCTCTGCTCGCAGGGACAGTGCGGCGTGGTCTGCTCCGGCGGATCCACGAACTGCGCCGGCAAGTGCGTCGATACGTCGGTCCATCCCGCCCACTGCGGCGCGTGCAACAAGCCCTGTGCCACAGGTGAGGCCTGCCAGTCGGGGCAATGCGGCCTGGTGTGCTCAGGCGGGCTCACCAAATGCGGAAGCAAGTGCGCCGACCTGACCCAAGATCCCGCGAATTGCGGCGCCTGCGGATCCCCGTGCCCGAACGGCAAGAGCTGCGTCGCGAGCAAATGCACGGTGGTGTGCAGCGGCGGAACCACGAACTGCAGCGACACCTGTGTGGACACCGAGGTGGACCCCAACAACTGCGGCACCTGCACCAACGCCTGCGGCTCGGGCCTGACCTGCCTCTCGGGCACCTGCACGCTCGTCTGCCCACCGACGCAGACCAAGTGCGGGACGATCTGCGTCGACACCAAGAACGACCCCAACAATTGCGGCACTTGCTCGAACAAGTGCCCCTCCGGGAACGTTTGTCAGACCGGGATTTGCACGTTGGTGTGCCCGTCGGGGCAGACCAAGTGCGGGACCCTCTGCGTCAACACCGGCACCGACAACAGCCACTGCGGCACCTGCGGCCACGCCTGCACCTCGGGGCAGACCTGCCAGGCGGGCAGCTGCATCTCGACCTGCAACCCCACGACCAACATCGCGACCACGGCGACGGCGACCTCGAGCGGCGGCGGCACGACCCCCAACAACGTCGGCCCCGACAAGATGAACGACGGCTACCTCGAGGCGTCGTGCTCCACGCAAAAGTTCCACTGGGTGTCGGCAGGCAGCTCCCCCGGCACGGCCTGGATCGAATACGGCTGGACGAGCGCCAAGACCGTGAAGCGCTTCAGCATCGACACCGCGCTGTCCACCAGCGCGACCTGCACCAGCTCCGGTCGCTCACTGGCCGGCGGCACCGTGCAGTACTGGAGCGGGAGCTCCTGGGTGACCTCCGGAACGGTCTCCGCCAAGACCAATGACTGGAGCTACACCTTCCCGACCGCGGTCAGCACCACCAAGATCCGCATCTACGGCGTCCACGCCACCAGCAGCACCGGGCAGAAGTCCAATCCGGTGATCTTCGAGTGGCAGGTCTTCAGCTGCTGATCGGCGCCCGCCCTTGCGCCACGATCTCCATCAGCCGCCCGCGCTCTCGCGCCATGTAGGCGAAGATCGCCTTGGAGAAGTCGAAGTGATCGTCCATGACGTCCATGAGGTCGTATTCGCTGAATTCGAGCGCCACCGTGTCGGTCGCCGCACTCAGCGTGGCGCTCTGATCGTCGCGCGCCATGACCGCCAACCCACCGACCAAGGCGCCGGGGCCAACGCGCCCCGCTTCGCTCTCCTCGGAGCGACGCAGCGCGACTTCGCCCTGCCCCACTAGCCAGAGCCGATGGTCGCGCGGCGCGCCTTCGCGCACGATCTCTGCGCCTTCGTGCAGCGCCACAGGCCGGGCCCGCTGCGCCAGGACCGCCACCGCCTGGATCCCCGCTCGGGCGAAGATCGGCGAGTCGGTCAGCGCGAGCATGCGCTCGACCAACCCCGGAGGGCGCCGGAGATCCGCCGGGACGGGAGCGTGTCCGCCGGGAAACGCTCGAGCGACGCCGATCACCTCGATCATCTTCGCGACTGAATCTGCGTGATCCAAGAGCGCGCCGCGGCCGAGCTCGGGGTGACCTTCCAGGACGTCGAACCAGTCCTCCACCGAGAAGGCCAAGGCGTGCACGTCGGTGGCCGCGCGGGCGGTGCGAGCGTGCGGTGCGTCCTGCATGGCGTCGAGGAAGCCCACGCCGTCCCGTGGCCCGAAGGTCCACGGAGCGAGCCCTGGTGCATCGAGCACGATCTGCCCCGAGACGATGAAGTAGATGTGCGTGCTCGCCTCGGCCCGCCGGTAGATGACCTGACCGGCGTCGAAGTAGACATCGCGCATCAGCGTCGCCACCCGCTCGACCGCCACGCCGGAGCGACGCCCGCCGAAGAGAGTGCGCAAGAAGAGCGAATATTCGACGCGCTTGACGATGCTCTCAGCCACGAATCTCTCCATCGAGCAGCGGCGGCGGCATGGTCTCGAGGGGCACCCAGCGGCGTTGGCTGAACACCGCTTCGGCCTCGCCATCGAGCTCGGCGAGGGCGAGCGCGCGGACGTGGTAGGCCGCGAGGGTGGCGAGGGCGTCGTCGGGATCGGCGAGCATGGCCGCCAGTGCTTCGTCCCGGATCCGCGGGCGACCTTCCAGAAAGGCCCCGGCGCGCTCGACGCGTTCCCGCGGCGAGAGGTCATCGATGACCCAACGCAAGAGCTCCCGCAGCTCGTCCTTGGCGTTCAGGGTCAGCGCCTCGACGAACTCGAGGGCATGGGCTCGCAGCCGCTTGTCGTCCGACTCGAGAGAGAAGTAGACGCTGCGGAAGTCCTCATTCGGGTGGAGCATTTGCAGGATTCGAAAGGCGCGCTCCCGTGCCTGCCGCTGCTTGTCGTGGATCAGGCCACGGAGCAAGCGATGGCTCGCCCGCGCACGCTCCGGCGCCGGCTCGCCTTCTTCGAAAGCAACCTCGAGGGAAGCAAAGCGGAGACACTCCAGCAGGTTGCGCCTGAGCTCGGGCTCGATGCCATCGCGATCGACCCGGATCGCACGCTTGCGCACCATTGTGCCGAGCGCCCGCAGGACGCGATAGCGGACGAGGCCCGGGATATCCGACACCAGCGCGTCGAACAGCACCAGACCTGCCCCTTCGCTGCCGACCTCAGCGAGGGCGCGCGGCGCTTCGCGACGAACGCGGGCCGGAGCGGCCGGATCGATGAGGGCCTTCGCCAGCGCGTCGACCGCCCGGTCTCCGAAGGGCGCCAGGGACTGGACCGCGGTCGCGCGGTGCTTCGCGTCCGCCAAGAGCCCGACCAAGAAGGGCAGGCTGTCGGCGTCTTGGATCTGGCCGAGCGCAGCGATGGCGAGCCCGGCCACCTCTGGATCCGCGTCCCGGGAGAGACGCTGAGCCAGCCCCGAAAAGCGCAAGTCTCTGGTATCCGCGATGGCGTTGGCGAGAGCTGCCCGGGCGCTGCTGCACTCGGGCGACGCGCCCTCCAGCATGGCGGCGACGTCGGGATCCTCTTCGGCGACCACCGGGGAGTCGCGGCTCAGTCGCTCGATCGTGATGAAGGCGCGCAAGGCCCCGGTCGGGTGCGCTTCGGCGGGCAGCTTGCCGAAGCGGCCGAGCGCGCGCGCTGCCGCGGCGACGACCCGAGGGGAAACGTGATCGAGCAAGCGTCGAGCGAGCGGCACCCAGTCCGCGCGATGCGCGTCGGGGACGACCTCCAGGGCGCGCAGCAGCACCTCTTCGCGATCGTGAAAAAGAATGAGCGCTGGTATCAACCGCGAGCGTTTTGCATCTGCGAGCAAGTTCATGGCGGCCAGCGCCCGCGCAGACTCGGGGCTCGACAGGGCCTCGATCACGGTCTCCGCGGCGGCCAAATCCAAATCTTCGAGCGACACTCTGGCGCTCTCGTCGCCCCGACCCAAGGATTGACGGAAGAGATCCAGGTAGGGCCGTCGAATCGACGCGGCAGCGACTACCCAGACCAACGCCAGGGCGATCACGACCCCGCTCAGCACGACGACCGTGCCCAGACCGAAGCTCGCGAGCACCAGGAGCACGCCGGCGCCGACCGCCTGAGCTGAGCGAGCGAGCACCGAGTCCACCAGCGGCTTGGCTCGATCGCGCAGCGCGGGTTCCAGCGGCAGGTACAAGAGCTCGGAGGAAACCCGGTGCAGGGAGTGACGGAGCGCACCGTCAGCGCCCTTGGTCAGGAGCAACACAGCGAAGCTGCCGCCCATCAGCAGGAGGCCGGCGGAGCCCGCAACGAGGCAGATCGGCAGTACCGCCAGCGCCGTCGCCACGCCGAAGCGTCGCAACATGCGGCCGGCCACGAGCAACTGCACGGCGAGCGCCGCGGTGTTCGCCGCGCCGTAGTAGCGAGCAAAAAACGGTCCGAGCTCCGATTTCGGGAAGCGCGCCGCAGCCGTGCTCTTGAACAGGTAGTCCAAGGTCAGGACCGCGAGCGTCGAGGTGACGACCAGGACCGCGACGCGCAGCAGGTATCTGTCGCTCGACAACAGCCCAAGACCGCCGCTGAGCGCGGGCTTGGGGGCCCGCTCCGCGGGTAGCGTCGCGTCGGGCTCGGCGCTCTGGGCGACAAGCAAGGCGGTCCCGAGCGCCAGCCCCGCGGCGACGAGCAGCAAGCTGCCGACCGGGAGCAGCGAGAGCAGCACGACGGCGATGCCCGAGCCCACCACGGCCCCGAGCACGCCGCCGGCAGAGATGGCCGGGAAGAAGCGCTTGCTCTGCGCCGACGTGAACGCCTCGCTCGCGAACAACCAGAACTGAACGACGCCCAGCGAACCTGCCAGGGCGCTCCAGACGTAGAGCCCCATGGCGAGGGCGGGCGTCAGCGGCCGGAAATTGAACCAGGTCGTGCCCATCGCGTAGAGGGCCAGCGTCACGACCAAGGCGTTGCGGCGGCCGAAGCGGCGAATGAAGCGCGCGTTCAGATCCGTGAGCCCAAAGCCCAGCACCGCGACGATCAGGTAGACGATCGGCAGCCGGGTGGGCGCGAGCTGGTCGAGGAACAGGGCGTCCCGCGCGGTCTCCAGCAGGGAGTGGGCAGCGACCAGCCCGAAGAGGGTCCCCGCTGCCGCCAGCAGCGGTCGACGCTCGCCGGCCCGCACGTCCACCAGGGACAACCGCACGGCAGACTTGGAATCAACAACGGTCACGGTCGAAAGCTCGAGCCTGCCACTGACGCCAGCGGCACAATTCGCTAGGCTTAGTACATCGGCCCCACCATGGAATCGACCGCGGTGACCAATCTGAGCCCCACCTGCCGGGCCCGCGACCTGGGCATCGGCGTATTTGCGCTGGCCGGCACGCTCCTGGCGGCGACCGTCTTGGCCAAGACTGGCGTGCATTGGGCCTGGCGCCTGCTGTTGATCTTGCCCTTCGCGCTGTCGGCCCGCGGCTTTCTGCAAGGGCTTTACGGCACTTGAAGCTACAAGGCGTCGCGCGGTCTGCGCGAAACCGACCAGGGACTCGAGCCCATCATCGACCCGGCTGAGCAGGCGTCGGTCCAGGGCCGGGGACGACTCATCGCCGCTTGGGCCTGGGTCCTAGCCATCGCATCGACCGCGCTGTTTGCGTTGTCCTAGCGCGAGGGCGAACGATGCCTGCCATGGCGACGTCGTCCCGCGGCTCGATGGATTGCAGGGTCGCGGACTTCACTTGCCGCCCACGCCCAGGTGTTTCTCCAAGAACATCACCGAGAGCAGCGAGAAGGTGTCGCGGTTCTCTTTCTTGGTGAAGCCGTGCCCTTCGTTCTTGGCCAGCATGTACCAGACGTCCTTGCCGCCCTTGCGCACCGCCGCGACGATCTGCTCGGCCTCGGACGCCGGCACCCGCGGGTCGTTCTGCCCCTGGGCCACGAAGAGCGCGCTCTTGATGCGTCCGACGTTGGTCGTCGGCGAGATCCGCGTCAGGTGCTCGCGCATCTTGGGATCGCGTTCGTCACCATATTCGGCGCGGCGCAGGTCGCGGCGATATTCGCTGGTATTTTGCAGAAAAGTAACGAAGTTGCTGATGCCGACCACGTCCACCACGGCCGCGATCCGCTCCGGGAAGAGCGTCGCCGACGCCAGCACCATGTACCCGCCGTAGGAGCCGCCGATGACGGCGACGCGGTTCTTGTCCAGCTCCGGCTGCTTGCCGACCCAGTCGAGCAAGGCGCCGATGTCTTTGACGCTGTCCTCGCGCTTGAATCCGTTGTCGAGGAGCAGGTAGCTCTTTCCGTAGCCGTCGGAGCCGCGCACGTTGGGCACGATCACGCTGATCTTGCTCTCGGTCACCAGGTACTGAATCAGCGGAGAGAGTTCGGGGCGCGCTTGCGACTCGGGCCCGCCGTGGATCCAAACCACCACTGGCCGGGGGCCGTCGGCCTTGGCCGCGTAGTAGAAGGCCGGCACCGAGAGCCCGTCAAAGCTCTTGAACCTCACCAGCGACGGCTCCACGAAGCGACTCCGCGGCAGGCCGCCGATCTCGCTCTCGGTCCAGCGCTCGAGCTTGGCCTTGCCAAGGTCGTAGGTGAAGGCGTCCCCGGGGGTGGTCGCGCTCGAGAAGCTGAAGCCCAGCACGTTGGCTTTGCGGGCAAATCCCAGGCCTCGAATCACGCCCTTGGGCACGCCGGCGACGACCCGGTCCTTGCGCGTCGTGGTGTCCATCAGGCGCAATACCGACAGGCCGTCTTCGTTCACCGCGAGCGCCAGCGTCTTGCCGTCCGGCGACAGGGCGAGCTCCTCGATATTCCACTTGATGTGTCGCGTGAGCGGCTTGAAGGTCGGCTCCGGCTTGCTCAGATCCACTTCGTACAGCTCGTTGAACTCGCCTTCACGATCGCTGGCGAGCCAGAGCCGCTTGCCGCTGGGGTGCAGCGTCGCGCCGCGGTAGGCCGCCACGGGAGCCTCGGGGCTGATCCGCCGGACCGCTTTCGTCCCTAGGTCAGCCAGGTGGATGCGGGAGTCGTTGATCGAGATGTACTCGAGCAGGAGCAGCTGCTTGCCGTCGCGAGAGAACTCCAGCGGCACCCAATGCCCAGTGCGCTCGAGCAGCAGCTTGGCGCTCTCGGGGGTTTTGCCGTCGCTGATCCAAATGTCGATGTCACGACCGTTGCGGGCGTTGCTCGAGAACGCGATGCGGTCGCCCTGCCACGACCACACGTAGCTCTCGTTTCGGCTCTTCCCGTTGGTCAGGCGCAGCCTCTCGCCGGTCCTCAGATCTTGGCGGAAGAGCTGGTATTGCTCGTTTCCGCCGCTGTCACTGGTGAACACGATGGCGTCGGTGGCCCCCGGCGCGAAGCTGGGACTTCGCACGGGCTCGCTGTGAAACGTGATCTGAGTCCGGGCGCCAAGCGGCTTCTGAACCCAGTGGGCCTGCGGTGACTGCCCGAAGCGAGTGGTGACGAGCACCGAGCGGCCGTCGTCGCTCGAGGCACTGAGCGGCGCCACGCGGGTCTCCAGGAAGCGGCCCAGGCGCAGGCGCAGCGCCTCGGGGATGGCGGGCACGCCGTCGAGCACCAAGTTTTCGCCTGAGCTCGCCGCAGTGCCGGCAGCCGCGGGCGCGCCTGCAGGCACCTGACTCACGCTGACCGGGGCCGGCGGCGCGCTCGAGGGCGGCTGCGCTTCGGGTTCTCGTAGGGTCGGCGAGGCGCACGCGGACGCGACGATCACCAAGGACAGCAGGCTGGGCTTCATGACCCGGGTGTAGCCGAACCGTCGTCAGCTCGAAAGGCCGAGCGCACTCTCGCTGCGGGCCTGGCGCTTTCGGCAGGCAAGACCGGAGTTCAGAGCAGCCCAACGCGTCGACGCAGGGCGAAAGCCGCGTCGCTGACCCAGAAGCGCAGCAGGTCGTGGGTCAGGTTGATGCCCTGGGCCAAGGCCGCCCCACGCAATCCCGCCAGATCGCCTTCCATGCGGCGCACCAGCGCAATGGAAGACGGAAGCTCGTCGGCCAGGAGCGCGGCGACGCGCGAGGCTATCTTCCGGTGTTCGAAGGCCCACTGCTCCCAGTCCAGCCTCGGGCCAGTCATGAACGGAGCGGCGCTTTCCTCCAGCGCCCGGCGCGCACGACGCGAGAGCGCCTTCTGCACGCGTTTCGACTGCGCCTGCAGGAAGTCTTCGTCCGCCAGCCCTGCGCCAAAGCTCGGGTCGAGGATCCGGCACGCGGAGAGCAGGAGCAGCGCGATCTCGGCGGGCGCGAGACGACCGAGCACGTGAGCGCCCCGCGCCAACAGCGCAATCGGGCGCGCAAACAAGAAGATCTGCTCGGTCTCCCGCAGATTCGCGACGTGGGCGGGCACCAGGATGCCGGGCGGATCGGTGAGCTCGATTTCCAGCCCGCCTTGGTGGGCACGGTGCAGGTAGAGGTCGAACTCCAAGGGTCCGAACACCGCCGCGACGCGATCCGCGAGCTGCTTCAGCGGGTGGCCCGAGCGCGAGTTGATGCGGTCACGCGTCGAGACACCCCAGCGCTCGAGCTCCGGCGGATGCACCTTGCCGAGGTTCTCGGAAATGGCCGCCAGCACCGCCAGCGCTGGATCAGCACCGCGGGCGTCGACTCCGCGAAACGCGGTGTCGTCGAAGGACTGGGGGCGTGCCCGGGCAAAGTGCGACGGGCGCGACGAGACGGTCGCACGCTCCAGATCGTTCGCGAAGCCCAGCGCCACGAGCGGCGCCATGGCCAGCGACGCCTCCTCCGTGCGCTTCATGCCCTGGAAGCACTCGAGAATAGCGCCCCAGGTCTCGATCTTGGTCACGTCCGCCTCGAGCAACCGTCGAAGCTCGATCAGCGCTTGGGGGTAGTGACCGGCGAGCCGCAGGCGTTTTGCCAGTTCGGTGCGCAGCGCCGAGTTCTCGACGTCGGCGGCCAGCGCCCGTTGCAGCGTGTGCAGTGCCCGCTCGCCGAGTTCCATCTCGTCGGCCAGCACTTGGGCGATCTCGAGCTGGATCTCCGAACGCTTGCGCGGGTCGCTCTGCGAATCCGAGTAGCCGCTGAGAGCGCCGACGTAGTAGTCCCAGCGGGGGTCTTCGCCCAAGAGCTTCTGCTCGAGCAGCAGGTCCTTGAATTCGGCCGCGGTCGTGCCCTCGGTCCCGACCAGTGTCACGGCTTGTTCGTAGGCGTTGGCAGCCGCGTCGAGGTTCTTGCTCTGGCGGTTCAGTCGCGCGAGCAGACCCAGCGTCTCGGCGCGCTCTTTGTTGGACGACGCGACGGACACCAGCTCCGCCGCAGTAGCTGCCGCGGCGTCCATCTGCTCGCGACGCATCTGGATCTCCAGCACGCGGGTCAGCGCCTCGCGGTTCTTCGAATGCAAGACCAGCACCCTCTCCAGGCTGACCAGCGCCCGCGCTTCGTCGCCCAGCTCGTCCTTCAAGATCCGCGACAGCATGAGGTGCGCAGCGATCTCGATCTCGGGCGGCGGATTTGCGGCGAGGGTCTGCTTGAGCCGGTCGACCGCCTCGGCCCACTGCTTGTCGCGACCGTAGAGATCCGCGAGGCGCATCAGCGTCGACACATGCCGAGGAAGGTGCTCGAGGGTCCGGTGCAGCGCGGCGATTGCCGCGGGCACATCCCGCTTCTCGTCGGCCAGGATCTCCGAGACGTCGAGCCACAGCCCCGCCATGCGCTCGCGATCACTCGCCCACTGGGCCGCCTGGCACAGAGTGTCGAAGAGGCGATCGAACTCGCGCCGGCCGAGCAGGATTCGGCGCAACTCGGCCGCGGCCTCCACGCTGTCGGGGTGCTTCTCGAGCGCAGCCTCGAGGGCCATCACGGCGCCCTCGACATCACCACGCTCGCCCAGCGCGCTCGACGCGCGGACCAAGATGGCCGCGCCCAAGGGTTTGTCGAGCAGCACCCGGAACGCGAGTTCGGCGGCCTCGCCCAGGAGGCCGGGATCGTCGCTCTGCTCTGCAAGGCGCGTCACGCCCAACGCCGCCGCCAGGTTGTCGCGATCGCGGGCCAAGGCCGCCCGGAAGGTCTCCAGCGCGCTCGGATCGCCCATGGCTTCCAGGGCCTCCGCGAGTCGAGTTTGATGCACTGCCGCTAGCGTCGGAGACGAGAGCGTCGCTCCGAGCTTGGCATCGACGTGGGTGAGCAGCTGGTCGTCGCCCGCGGCGAGCGCGATGCGCTCGAGAGCGAAGAGGGCTCCGGGATCAGCGGGCGCGAGCTGGAGCACGCTGATGTAGGCGGCGCGGATCTCCTCGGGCTTGCCCACGCCGCGGATCTCTTCGAGGCGCGCGAGCTCCTTCAGCGCGGCGACTCTGGCCCCCGAGTCGGTGAGGACCCGAGCCTCGGTGGCGAATATCCGTGCCAGAGGCTCCCAAGCGCCGACCTCGGTGTACAGCGGCTCGAGGGCCAGCAGCGCCCCGAGGTGCGACGGGTCGCGTGAGAGCACCCCTTCGAAGGACTCGATAGCGCGTCGAGTGTCACCGAGCTCGTCGCGAAAGAGCTCGCCCTGACGGAAGAGCGCCACCATCGCCACGACCGGATCGCTGGCGCTGCTGACCTCGCGCGCCAAGTCTTCGGCGAGGCGTTTGTAGTCCCGCGCCAGAGTGAGCAGCCGCGAGCGGCCGTCGGCCGCCGGGCGAAACTCGGGAACTGCCACCAGGGCCTGCTCGTAAGCAGCCAGCGCCCGATCCGCCTGAGAGAGACGGTTTTCGTAGACCTCGCCCAGGTGGAAAGCAGCCCGCGCCCGTTCCGCCGGGTCCTTCAGGCCCGAGAGCTCGAGCTCGATCACCTTCACGAGCTCGGGCCACTGCCCACGCTCGGCCAGCTTACGCCCCAGCGCGTGCAGCGCGGGCTGATGGAAGGGATCGGCGTCAATGGCCCGGCGATAGTAGCCAATGGCGTCGTCGTCGTTGCCAATGCGCTCCTCGCTCAGTTCGCCCATCTTGTACAGCAGCGCCGCCGACGCGACGCCCTTGGCCGCAACCTCGAGCTCGCGCTTGTAGGTATCGAGCAGATCTTCCCAGCGACCAGCGGCATAGAACAAACGGCCCAGGCTGCTCAGCGCGGGTTGGTAGCCGCAGTCCAGCTCGACGACGTGTTTGTAGCGAGCGATCGCGCTCTCGACATCGGCCAGACAGTCTTCGTAGACCTCCCCCGCGCGGTGCTGGAGCATCACGGCTTGGCGCTTGTCGGTGGCCTTCTCGGCCTCGAGCTCCAGGGCCCAGACCAACTCCTTGTAGCGACCCGCGCGCTCGGCAGCGCGCTGCACTGCGTGGATGGCACCCACGTGGTTCGGCGAGACGTCGAGCACGCGTTTGTAGGCGCTCATGGCGTGGACGGGCGACCCGAGGGCGTCTTCCCAGGCTCGACCGATCTTGAACAGGTAGGTGATCTTGGTCTCGGGCTCCTTCGCCTCGTCCACCGCGCGCTCGAAGAGTTCGACCAATTCACGCCACTTTCCCGCCTGTTGGAAGATGCGGGAGAGCGCCTTGAAGCTCGACGCGTAGCCCGGCACGAGCCCCAACGCGCGCGAGTGGTGGGCCGTGGCGTGCTCGATGTTGCCGAGGCGTTCCTCGTAGATGGCCGCGACTCGGCCGTGGGCGCCGGCCTTGCGGGTCGCGTCGGCCGTTGCGCCGGCTTCGGCCAGATGCATCTCGATCAGCTCGGCCCATTGCTGCCGGCGAGTGTAAATCTTGCCCAGCGCTTGCAGCGCGGGCAGGTAGGTCGGATCGAGCGACAGTGCGCTGGAGAACCAGGTGATGGCTCGCGCTTCGTCGTTCAGGCGCTCGTCGGCGATCTGCCCGATGCGGTGTTGAATGCCCAGCTTCTCGCTATCGGACCGCGCCAGATCCGACAGGCGCTCGAGCACGCTGGCGATGGCGTCCCAGCGTTTCGACAGCTCGTAGAGCCGCGCTAGCGCCTCCAGCACCATCGGCTCGTGGGGCAACTCGCTCGCGGCACGTTCGAAGGCGCTGAGCCCTTCGTCCAAATGTCCGAGGCGATCGACCAACACGCGGCCCATGCGGTAGTAGGCCATGCCCCGCACGGTGACGTCGCTGGCCTGCTCCGCTTCGCGCTGGAGCACGAAGGTGAGGTCTCGCCAGCGTTGGTGCGCGTAGTGCAGGCGCTTCAGGGCCTCGAGCGCGGCGGGAGCCCGGGGATCGAAGCCCAGAGCCTCGTTGTACAACTCCGTGGCGGTGCGGCTGTCGCTCTTGCGCGCCTCGACCAAGCGGGCGCGCTCGACCAACAGAGCCGCGCGGTGACGCGCATCGCTCGAGACCGCGTTTGCGGAGCGTTCGAGGGTCTTGTCCAGGGCATCCCAGGCCTTGGCCTGCGTATCGACGCGTTCGAGGGCCTTCAGGTACGTTGCATTCTGTCCGTCGAGATCGACCGCCGCAGCGTAGGCGTCGCGGGCCTCACGCTTCTGCGCCAGATGATCTTCGAGCGTGCGTCCCTTCTCGTAAAACAGCTGAGCCTTGAGGCTCGGCTCGGACAGGTAGCGCGCTTCGGCGTCGAAGAGCGGCAGCGCCCCGTGGAAGTTCTTGGTCGCGCAAAGCACGCGCCGCGCGCCGCGCAGCGTGGGCAAGTGATCGGGACAGGTGGCGTACGCCTTCTGATAGTGATCGGCGGCGCTCGCAAGCTCGCCGAGCGGCGACTCGTAGAGCCGCCCGATCTCGAAGTGCAGGCGCCCGACGCGCAGAGGATCGCTCGTGCGCGCGAGCTCCGCGTCGAGCTTCCGGAGCGCGCGCTGGGCCCAGACCGGGGTCTCGCTGACGGGCGCGACGCCAAGTCCCATGTCGGTCTTGAGATGCACCGGCGGCGCGACCGGCGGTGCAACGGGCGGCGGTGCCGGTGAGTGTGGTGCCGGTGAGTGCGCAGACGGCGACTGCGCTGACGGTGACTGCGGCAGCGGAGGCGGGATCGCCATGGCCGCAGCTGGCTTCGGAGTCTGGGTGGCCGAGCCCACCGCGACCGGCGGCGGGACCACGCGGACGGAGCCGCCCGTGGCGGGTGAGGTGCCGGCTGGGTGCCGTTGCGGCGGCGGCGGAGGAACCGCTGCCTTCGGATTCGACCCGACCGGCGGCTGTGGTGGTGGAGCCTTGCGCGGCGGCGGCGGCACCGAGCGCTTTCCCTGAACGGGTGGTTTCTTGGACCCGGATGCGTCGTCCGCTGCCATGGCTGAAGCGACGTTAGACCTTATCATGCCCGCCGCGCAGCCCTGACCCTCCGATTTTCCCGAGGAGCGGGCTATGCTCCGCGCCCATGCAGGATCGCGAGATCGTCGAAAACGAGCGGGCAAAGTACGGGTGCTCCTGCGACATCGGCAGCGAGCTCGCTCGTCATGGGCGACCTTTGCACATGGCCGCCCGCCCGGCCGAAGCGCCCCGCGCCCCACGCGGCACCCGGCGAAGCGCCCGGAGCTGGGACGCCGAAGCCGCCAAGCGCATGTTGATGAACAACCTCGATCCGGCCAACGCCGTGGACTGGCAACACCTGGTCGTCTACGGCGGCAGTGGACGCGCCGCGCGGAACTGGCACGAGTATTCCAAGATCACGGCGCTGCTCGACGGCCTCGCACCCGACGAGACGTTGTGCGTGCAGTCCGGTCGCGCGGTGTACGTCGCGAAGACCCACGAGCACGCGCCCCGGGTGCTCATCGCGAACAGCAACCTGGTCCCCAAGTGGGCAACACAGTCGAACTTCGACGAACTCGACCGCATGGGGCTCACCATGTACGGGCAGATGACCGCCGGTTCTTGGATCTACATCGGCACCCAAGGCATCTTGCAGGGCACCTATCAGACCTTCCTCGCAGCGGCCGAGAAGCACTACGGCGTGCCGTCCCTCGCGGGCAAGCTTGTCCTCACCGCGGGCCTTGGCGGCATGAGCGGCGCGCAACCGATGGCCGTGACCATGAACGAAGGCGTGGTGATCGACGTCGAGGTCCGCGCCGATCGCGTCGAGCGCAAGGTGGCCGAAGGCTACTGCGACAAGATGACCCACTCCCTCGACGAGGCGCTGGCCTGGGCCGACGAAGCCAAGCGCGCGGGCCGCGGTCTGTCGATTGGCCTGGTCGGCAACGCGGCGGAGGTCTATCCCGAGCTGGTCCGCCGCAACGTGACCCCGGACATGGTCACCGATCAGACCCCGGCCCACGATCTTGGCGCCTACGTGCCGGAAGGCGATCTCTCCGAGCTCGACACGCTCCGAGGCAAAGACCTCGCCGAGTACCACCGGCGATCGCTGGCAGCCATCGCCAAGCACGTCGAAGCCATCCTCGAGATGCAGCGGCGCGGCGCCATCGCCTTCGACTACGGCAACAACCTGCGGGCCCAGGCCGAGCTCGCGGGCGTGAGCGCGCGCGACGAAAGCGGGCACTGGAAGTATCCGGGCTTCGTCCCGGCCTACATCCGCCCGCTCTTCTCCCGCGGACTCGGCCCGTTCCGTTGGGCCGCCTTGAGCGGTGATGCCAAGGACATCCACGCGATCGACGCGGAGCTCCTGAAGGTGTTCCCCGACGACGAAGGCCTGCATCGCTGGGTGCGCCTGGCCAGCGAGCGGGTGCCGTTCTTGGCCATGCCCACCCGCATCTGCTGGCTGGGCTACGGCGATCGCGCCAAGTTCGGCCTCGCGATGAACCGGCTGATCCACGACGGCAAGGTGAGCGCGCCCGTCGCCATCGGGCGGGATCACCTCGACTGTGGCTCGGTGGCCTCGCCGGACCGCGAGACCGAGGCCATGCGGGACGGCTCCGACGCCATCGCCGACTGGGCGCTCCTGAACTTTGCGCTCAACACCGCATCCGGGGCGTCGTGGGTGAGCTTCCACCACGGCGGCGGCGTCGGCATCGGCAACTCGCTGCACGCGGGCATGGTCGTCGTAGCCGATGGCACCGACGCGCGCGCCGAACGCCTCGACCGCGTGCTCACCGTCGATCCAGGCGTCGGCGTGGCCCGTCACGCCATCGCGGGCTACCCCGAGGCCATCGAGACCGCGACCGCGAAGGGCGTCGAGGTGCCCTGAGGAGTCGCGCAGCGCCTTCCGGCGTGGCGTTTGGCGCCCACGGCGACATCGACCACGTCAGAGCGCGCTGCCAGGTGGCGTTTGGCGTCCACAGCGACATCGACCACGTCGCAACGCCTTCCGGCGTGGCGTTTGGCGCCCACCACAATTCGCGCGGGCATAGAGTTGCCCCGCTTCGGTTCAGTCCTCCCCCACGCAGACCCGGTTCTTGGATCAGCCTCCCGCTGCCGGGTCTCCCCCGCCCTCGTCGGTCTCGTCGGTCTCGTCGACCTCGCCTCGCGCCACAAACACCGCCGCCGCCAGATCTCCGGTGACGTTCAGCGTGGTCCGGCACATGTCCAAGAGTCGATCCACCCCGAGGATGAGCCCAATGCCCTCCACCGGGATCTTCAGCATGCCGAGGATCATGGCGATCACGGGCAGCGATCCCGCCGGCACCCCCGCGGTGCCGATGCCGGCCAAAATGCAGACGAAAACCACCAATATCTGCTGACCAAAGCCCAAATGCACGCCGTAGACCTGAGCCAAAAATAGCACCGTGACTCCTTCGAAGAGCGCAGTGCCGTTTTGATTCATGCTGCTCCCGGCCGTCAGCACGAAACGACTCACGTGACGCGGGAGTTTCAAGTTCTGTTCGGCGACCTCGAGCGCGGCGGGCAGAGAAGCGTTGCTCGACGCCGTGGAGAACGCCGTGACCATGGCGAGCCGCACCGAACGGAAGAACTCTCGGGGGTCGCGCCCACCGAAGAACTTCACGCTCAGCGAGTACACCACGAACATGTGCAAGCCGAGGCCGAGCAGCACCACCAGCACGTAGATCGCGATCAGCCGCAAGAGATCGAGACCGAGGCGCGAGGTGGCCGAGAACATCAGCGCGAACACGCCGAGCGGCGCCAGCCGCAGCACGCCGTGGATGATGCGCATGCTGACGTCGTAGAGCCCCGTGATGGCGTCCTTCAGACGAGCCGCCCCCTCGGACTTGGTCAGGGCCAGCCCGGTGCCGAAGATCAGGGAGAAGGCGATGACCGCCAGCATGTCGCCGTTGGCGGCGGCGCGGACGACGTTGTCGGGAAATAGCCCGACGATCAGCGCCACCGGCGACGTGTCGAGGGGCGTCGAAGCCACTTTGAGGGTCGCCGCTTGAGCTCCGAGCGCGAGGCCCTCCGTCGAGATCCCGCGTCCAGGCCCGATCACGTTCACCAGCGTGATGCCGATGGTCACGGCGATGGCGGAAACCACCACCGTGTAGCCGATCATCCGCCCGCCGAGCCGGCCGAGGTGCCGGAGATCGAGCTCGGCCACGCCGAGGACCAGCGCCGCGAACAGCAGCGGGATGACCATCATGAACAAGAGCCGGAGGAAGATCTGTCCGACCGGCACTGCGGCGTAGTCCGTGAACCCGCGCACCCATGGCGAATCGTGGGCAAAGGCGTTGGCGGCCAGGCCCGAGCCCGCGCCGACGACCAGGCCCACCAGCATTGCGCGGTGATTCGTCACGGCTCGTCATAGCGTGGATCGCCGCAGGGAACGACACGCCAGTTGCGGATCCACCTGCCATCTGGCGCGGTTCCGGCCTGCAGACGCGGTGGTTCGTGCTCGAACCCGAGATGCTCTAACCTCTCGCCTCGCCATGCCCTTGATCCAGATCGTCAGCTCCGCCGAGCCCCCGGCACACGACGCGCGGGCGCGGCTCCTCACCACGCTCTCCCATCTCCTTGCTGCTCGCTTTCGCAAACCCGAGCGATGGGTGATGACCAGCCTCCTGCCGCGCGCCGAGATGACCTTCGCCGGCACGACCGAGCCCGCCTGCTACATCGAGGTGAAGAACATAGGCACGATGAGCGCCGACGACGCCCGCCACGTCTCGGCCGACGTGACGCGGGTGCTGACCGAAGCGTTCGGAGTTCGGGAGGACCGCATTTACATCGAGTTCACGGACGCGACGGGCTACCTCTGGGGGCATGCCGGAGACACGCTGGCATGACGACCGCGGATCTCTTGATCGTCAACGCCGCCGAAGTCGTCACCTGCGCGGGCTTCTCGCAGGCGCCGGCCCGCGGCGCCGAGCAAGGGGTCTTGCGCATCATTCGCGATGGAGCCGTGGCCATCGCCGGCGACCGGATCCTGGCTGTTGGCGCCAGCGACCGGCTGCGCCGCGAGCACCACGTGAGCGACGATCAGATCCTGGATGCGGCCGGCGGCATCGTCTTGCCTGGCTTCATCGATTGCCACACGCACCTGGTCTTCGCGGGTGACCGCTCCGCCGAGTGGGAGCAACGCATGCAAGGCAAGCCCTACCTGGAAATCCTGAAAGAGGGCGGCGGCATCCTCAGCACGGTCAAGAAGACCCGGGCCTCCGCCATCGGAGCCTTGGTCACCAACGGATTGCGGTGGGCCACCGCGTGCATGGAGCACGGCACCACCACCCTCGAAGCGAAGACCGGCTACTGCTTGGACCGCGAAGGGGAGCTGCGGCTGCTCGAGGTCGCCCGCGCCGTCGCCGGCGAGCTCCCGCTGGAGATCGTCAGCACCTTCCTCGGCGCTCACGTCGTGCCGCCGGAGTTCAAGCAAGACCGCGGGGGCTATCTCGATCTGCTCGACGCGCTGATGGTAGAGATCCGCGCGGGGCAGCTGGCCGAGTTCGTCGACGTCTTCTGCGAGCAAGAAGCCTTCACCTTGGCCGAAACCGAGCGGATCCTGACCCGTGCGCGCGAGCTCGGCTTCGGTCTCAAGCTGCACGCCGAACAGTTCACCGCCAGCGGGGCGGCAGCGCTGGGAGCCAGGCTCGGCGCGGTCAGCGTCGACCACCTCGAGCACCTGGACGAGGCGGGGATCTCGGCGCTCGCGGGCGCGGCCAAGCCCCCGGTGGGCGTGCTCTTGCCCGGCGTGCCGTTCCATCTGGCGCAGACCGAGTACGCGCCTGCACGCAAGCTGATCGAGGCGGGCATCCCCCTGGCCATCGCTACGGATCTGAACCCGGGTTCGTCGTTCACGCCGTCGCTGCCCATGTGCATCGCGCTCGCCTGTCGCACGCTGAAGATGACCGCGAGCGAAGCCGTGGTCGCGTGCACCATCAACGCCGCCCACGCTCTGGGGCGCGGCGCAGAAATCGGCAGCCTCGAGCCGGGCAAACGCGCCGACGTGATCGTGTGCGACGTGCCCGACCATCGTTGGCTCGGCTACGCCTTCGGCCAGAACCCCGTGCGCGCGGTGGTGGTGGGCGGCGAGCGCGTATTCGACTGAGCCCTCGACAAACGAGATCGGCTTCCGAGGTGGAGTGAACGCTGTCGCCGCATGGTGCGGCGCACAGGCGTGTGCTATTGGCCCCCCGGGAGGTTCGTCCGTGAAAGCTCTGTTGACTTGCGGGTTGGCGCTCGCTCTCGCGGCATGCGGTGGCGGTGGCGACACCGGCGGCGGTGGTAGCGGTGGTAGCGGTGGCGCTGGCGGCAATGGGGGTACCGGTAGCGCTGGCGGCAATGGGGGTAGCGGCAACGTCGGAGGCGTTGGCGGCAGTGGCGGAACGACGCCACCACCCGCGGCCTGCACGCCCGTGCCCGGCGGCGGCTCTGGGGACGTCCAGGTGCCAAAGCCCTTGGTCACGCTCTTCGACCGCTGGGAGGAGGGCTGGCTCGGCTCGCCGGCGGTAGCCGATCTCGACGCCGATGGCACGCTCGAGATCATCGTGCCCCGGGGCGCCGCGCTCGAGGTTTGGCACGCGGATGGAACCTTGCTCTTTCGTCACGACGCCACCGGCGGCCGCATCTGGGCTAGCCCGGTCGTGGCGAACTTCCGTGACGATTCGAAGCTGGAGATCGCCTACGCCTCCCGCGAAAAACTCTACTTGCTCGACGCGAGCGGCAATGTGCTCTCGGGTTTTCCGGTGACTTGGGAGGACGAGATGCGGAGCCTGGCGGCTGGAGACGTGGACGGCGACGGACAGCTCGACCTGGTCCTGGCGCCGGCTCACGGCGGCCCCACGGACGTGATGCACGCCTTCCACGCCAACGGCGCGCCCGTGGCCGGTTTCCCGCCCAACGTTGCCGGCACCAGCGGCTGCGACCAGCACTGCTATCTCGCTGGTTGCTTCGACCAGAACCTCGCCGTCGGAGATCTGGATGGGGACGGAAAAGCCGACGTCGTCGCGCCCCACGACAACGCCTACGCCAGCTTTCACAAGGGCACCGGCGAGGCCTTTGACGCAAACACCATGTTCGTGGACCGCAAGAAGACGCCGGGCGTTCGCTACTTGCACGACCTCGCGCTTGCGCAGCAAGGGTGGGCGAACGACGAAGCAACGGCACTTCAGGCTCACTTCACCAACACGGCGCCTGCCATCACCGACGTGGACGGTGATGGGAAGAACGAGATCGTGATGCTGGGCAGCGTGCAGAACGCATCCCAGACCGACCGCGAGCAAGGCGTCGGCTTGTGGGTGATGCACCCGGATGCCAGCAGGCTCACGGGCTGGGAATCGCCCTACCACGCCCCGGGCTACCTCTCGGGGCTCTGGGACTATGGCAACAACGTGGTCGCGGTCACCAACCAAGTGAGCATCGCCGACATCGATCCGGGCGAGGTTGGTCCAGAATTCATCTTCGCCGGCTTCGACGGCAAGATCCACGCGGTCTCCGCGAAAAAGAAGCCACTCTGGACCTATCAGTACACGACGGGCGCCCAGGTCGGCACCGGTGGCGTCGTGGTTGGCGATCTGTCCGGCGACGGCTCCCCCGAGGTGGTGTTCGCGAGCTACGGTTCGAACGACGGTGACGGGTCGCTGTTCGTGCTCGACGCCGGCGGCAACGAACGCCACAAGGTCGCATTGCCCCGCCGCGGCGCGATGCCAGTCCCGACGCTTGCCGACGTCGACGGCAACGGAACGGTCGAAATCGTCGTCTCACTCAAGGACGCCGAGGACAAGAAGGAGAGCGTGATCGTCTATACGGTGGCCGGCTCCGCCACCAATTGCCTGCTATGGCCGACCGGTCGCGGCAACCTCTTGCGCAACGGTTGGGTCACGAGCGCGCCGTGAACCGGCGCGCCTGACAGGCAGGATTCGGCGCCTCGAGCCGCACGGCGGAGACGGCAAGGGACGGCGCTCACTCAGATCTGAGCCACGATCTCGGGCTGCGAAGCGACTGGCTCCGCAGCCTTCCTCGGCGCCGTCGGCCGCGCGCGTCGCACCTCGGACCAGACTTCGTTGCCCACGATGGCCGCGGCGGCGTTGACCCCGGATGCCATCGCGCCGGCGATGCCGTGCCCGGTGACCAAACTCGCGCCACACAGGAACAGCCCATCGATCTCGGTCTTGGGTCCAGGTCGGCGCCACAAGAACTGCTCGGGGATGAGCGCGAGCCCGTAGGAGGTGCCACCGGTGGAGAGCGTGTAGCGCGAGTGCGTGAGCGGTGTGGCCGTCTCTTCGAACACCGCGTGCTGGCGCAGGTTGGGCAAGACCCGGGCGGCGCTGCGGAACAGCGCGTCGGTGTACTCGCGCTTCTTGGCGAGATAGGCGGCGTTTTTGCTGTATTTCCCCGTCACCACGTCCGCCTCGCTCACACCCCATGCGCTCGGCTCCGACGGCGCCAAACCCATGAGTTGCAGGTTCACGATGCCCGGCGGCGCGACGGCTGGGTTCGTCGGATCCTTCAGTGACGCGATGGAGATGTAAACCATCGGATCGTGGGAGATCCGTCCGGCGTGATTGTCGGCGTAGGCGCCCTCGAGATCCGTGCTGCCGTAGATCCAGTAGTTCGTATTGCGAGTCCGGGTGCCGAGCGCTTCGCGCTTCACGCCGAGGTAGACCATGCCGAGGGCCGGAGCCATCTGCCAAGCCTTGACCTTGCGCATGGTCTTCGCGCGGACCACGTCGGGCCCGAGCAAGTCGAGATAGATCTTCTTGATGTCGCTGCCCGCGACGACGCGCGGCGCCCTCACCTCGCGCTCGCCCAGGTGTTTGTTGGCGAGCCGCACGCCGGTGACGCGACCGTTTTCGACCAAGATGCGACTGACCCGCGACGAGAGCAGGAGCTTGCCACCGTGGCGCTCGATGGCCTCGGCCAAACGATCGCTCATGACCTGACCGCCGCCCTCGGGATAGAAGCCGCCTTCGTCCAGGTAGTGCAGCATCAGTCCGGCGTGCAGCGCCAGCGAGGCCCGGCTCGGTGGCTCCGCGTAGTCGCCGCTCTCGGCGGCGAGCACGGTTCGAAGAGCGGGATCGCGAGTGCACGTGTCGAGGAAGGCGCCGAGGGTTCCGCTGCCGTGGCGCAAGACCAAGGGTGACCTGAGCAGCGCCCCCGGGAGGCGGCTCGGTCGAGCCAGCGCGGGCTCAATCTGCTTCTGTTGCAGCAGGTAGCCAATGTAGCGATCGATTCCGGACTTCTCGGAAGGGAACGCGTCGACGAGCCGTAGGCGATAGCGCTCGATGCCGCGCGGCACCCCGAGCTCGAGGTCTCGCAACACAACTGTGTCGAAGGCGTCCGGATCCATGGCACGGAAGACCACGGGATCGGCGCCGGCGGCGGCGAGCGCCCGGGGAAAGAGCCCGCGTTCGCACTGCCCGATGTAGTGCAGGCCGATGTCGAACTCGAAGCCCGGGCGTTTGAAGACGGTGGCGTTGCCGCCGGCGACGTAGTGCTGGTCGACCACGAGCACGCCGAGCCCGCGCTTGGCGAGCAGGGCTGCGGTGGTGAGGCCTCCGATTCCGGCCCCCACCACGATGACGTCCCAAGAATCTCGGTCGAGCTTGCGGAAGCGGTCGGGCGTCGCCATGGGCCTGGCTATAGCACGCAGGGCTGGGCCCGCGATCAGGCCACCAGGGCCACCAGAAATGTTCTAGCCTCCCGCCCCCGTGGAACAGAGTCCGGACTCGCTGCGAAGCTCACCGACCGCCCCAGAGCCTCCCGAGTGGCACCGGACCGGAGCGCTCGCCATGCGCGCGGCGTTCGAATCGGGTCAGCTCTCGAGCGTGGAGCTCACGACGACCCACCTGGCGCGCATCGCGGAGGTGGATCCCGAGATCTGCGCCTTCACGGAAGTCACGCGCGACGATGCCCTGCGCGCGGCCACGCGCCTGGACGACGAGCGCCGCTCCGGCGAGAACTGCGGTCCGCTGCACGGAGTGCCCGTCACCCTCGACGAGTGCTTCGACCTGGCGGGTCGCGCGACCACGCTCGGGCTCGTCTCGAGGCAGGGTGCGGTCGCGACGAAAGACAGCGACCTCGCGCGGGCGCTGCGAGCGGCCGGCGCGGTCATCCTCGGACGCACCAACCTGTCTCAGCTCTTGCTCTCGCCCGAGAGCGACAACCCGGTATTCGGCCGCACGTCGAACCCCTTCAGCCCCCGCCACGCCGGCGGAGGCGGCGCCGCGGCCGTGGCGGCGGGACTGACGCCCCTGGCCTTCTGCAGCGATCAGCGAGTCTCGGCCCACTTCTGCGGCGTCGCGGCCTTCGTTCCCAGCCTGGGTCGGCTGCTCAATCGCGACCGCTTTGGAAGGACCTCGCTGCTCGCGCGCAATGTGGCGGACATCGAGGTTGGCCTCGACGCGCTGCCAGCGGCCGCGCTCGCGTCCATCGATGCCCGCATCCCGCCCTTCGTGGACGCGCCCGCCCCCGCGCTGCGTGGGCTCACGGTCGGGGTGCTGCACGACTCCGGGGTGATTCCTCCCTCCAGCGCGCTGATCGGTGCCCTCGAACGTGCCGGTGACGCCCTCCGTGCGGTCGGAGTACGAGTCGAGCCGGTCGCTGTCGCCGACCTCGACGAGCTTTTCTTCGCGGCCTTCGAGCTGCTGCTGGCTGATGGCGGACGAGCCATGATCGACGCGCTGATCGACGAATCGGTCACCGAGTCGCTGCGCTCACTGCACAAGCTGGTGCGGGTTCCCCGGGCGGTTCGGGCCGGGCTCGAGCGGATCGCGAAGCTCTCCGGCGACAAGGAGAGCGCTCGAGTCATCGCCGGCATCGGTGAGAAGACAGCCACCGAACTCCAAGCCCTCGAAGACAAGGTCGACTCGATCCGGCGCGCGATGCTCGAAGCCTGGCAGAAGTCCGGACTCGCAGCCATCCTCTGTCCGCCCTACGCGACGCCCGCCGTGACCCATGGCGGGTCGGCCGAGCTGCTCATCGCGTCGTCGTACAGCCTGCCCTGGACCGCGGTCGGCCTGCCCGCGGGCGTGGTGCCCGTGACGCGCGTGCACGGCGCCGAAGCCCGGCGTGATCGAGCGCGAGGCCAGGTGGGCCGCCTGGCGCGGCGCATCGATGAGCAGAGCGCGGGGTTGCCGGTGGGCGTGCAGATGGTCGCCCCGCCTTGGCGAGACCGCACGCTCCTCTCCTTGATGGATGCCGTCGAACGCAACGTGCGCGCCGACGTCGACTACCCGAGGACTCCGGTGTGGTGAGCCCGTGAGCTGGTGGTCGTTCGAGCGACGTTGGCTGGCGGCTATCTGGGAGACGATCCTGCCGAGCGGCACGGTCGGCGGCCTCGGGCTCGGCGCGCGCGAAGTGCCCCTGGACAGCTTCCTCGACGAACTGCTCTCCTGCGCCCCAACCCGAGTCAGGGTGGGCGCTCGCGTTTGTATTTGGCTCCTGACCTTCGCGCCGCTCTTCGTGATCGGCAGGCTGGCGCTCTTCCCGTCCCTCGCTCCAGAAGACCGCCTCTCGCTGCTGGAGAAGCTCCGCGCCAGCGATGTGTACCTGGTGCGGGAGCTGCCCACCTTGTTCAAGATGCTGGGCGCCCTGGGCTTTGCGGGCATGCCCGCGGTGCAACGCAAGCTGGGGCTGGCGGTGCGCGACTCCGAGCCCCCTGAGTGGGCCGCCGGACAAGGGCCATGAGCGGCGCCATCGTGCAACTCCCGGAAGTGCGCGAACGGAAGTGCGTCGCCGACGTCGCCGACGTCGTCATCATCGGGACCGGCGCCGCGGGCGCCACGGCGGCGCGAGTGCTGACCGCGGCGGGGCTCGATGTGGTGATGCTCGAAGAAGGCGCCCACCTTCGCACCGAAGATCTTCGCAGCGACATGTGGTCGAGCTTCAAGCATGCCTGGCGAGATCTCGGCTTTCAGGTGGCAAACGGCCGGGCCATCACGCCCGTCTTGCAGGGGCGCTGCGTCGGCGGCACCACGGCCATCAACGGCGCCATCATCCACCGCATGCCCGAGAAGATCTGGGCATGCTGGCGCGACGATTACGGCCTCGGCGACGCGCTGCCCTACGCCGAACTCGATCGCATCTGGGACACGCTCGATCGCGAACTCTTCGTCGGGCCTGCGCCCGAGGCGGTGCTCGGTCGCAATAACTCGCTGATGCGCACGGCGACCGAGCGCCTCGGCATCGCGGGCAACCTGATCCGACGCAACGTCGACGGCTGTGAGGGCAGCGCGCATTGCAACCAGGGCTGCCCCACCGCCCGACGCCAGAGCATGAACGTGTCCTACATTCCCCGGGCGGTGGCCGCCGGAGCGCGCGTGTACGCGACCTGCCCCGCAGTGTCGCTGATCCAGAAGCACGGTCGCGCGACCGGCGTCGTGGGGCGCTTTCGCGACCCGCTGTCGGGGGAGCGGGGACCGGAGCTACGCGTGACCGCCCGGCGCGCAGTGCTGCTCGCCGCCAGTGCCATTCAATCTCCGCTCTTTCTCGCCCAGCACCGCATCGGCGTCGGCTCGGGCGTGCTGGGCAAGCGCTTGCAGGCCCATCCGGGCACTGCCGTGGTCGGCGTCTTCGATGCTCCGGTCGAGATGTTCCGCGGCGCGACCCAGGGCTACGAGAGCCTGCACTACTGGGACGAGCGCATGAAGTTCGAGACGGTGGCCATGCCGCCGGAGCTGGCCATGGCGCGCCTCCCCGGCCTGGGTCCCGCGCTGATGCGCGAGCTCGGCAGCTACGCGCATTTGGCGGTGTGGGGCGTGCAGGTACGCGCCGAGGCCCACGGCTCGGTTCGCGCGGGCCTCTTCGGCGGCACGCAGATCGAGTACGACATGACCGACGCGGACGTCCGCGTGCTCAAGCTCGGTGTTCGCCGTCTGACCGAGATGATGTTCGCCGCCGGCGCGCGCCAAGTCTTGCCCGGCGTGCACGGGCTGCCAGACTCGATTTCGAGCGTGGACGAACTCGACCCGATCTTCGCGGCCCCGGACGATCCGCGACTCTTCCACACCATCGCGGCGCACCTCTTCGGCACCGCTCTGATGGGCGGATCGGCCTTCAACAGCGTCGTGAAACCCAGCTTCGAGACCCACGATCTTTCGGGGCTCTACCTGATCGACTCCAGCGTGTTTCCGACCAACATGGGCGTGAACCCGCAGCACACGATCTCCGCCCTCGCCTGGCTCGCGGCGGAGCGGCTGGCCGCATAAATTCCCCTGCCCTCCGACACCATACCCAGCCCTCGGCAGAGCGTGCTAAGGACGACGGCCGTGACCGCCCCCGTCGAGCTCCTGGTCGTGAAGAGCGTTCGGGCCGTCGATCCGAGCCGGCACCTCGACGCAGAGGTCGATCTGGTCATCGAAAACGGTCGCATCACCGGACTAGGTGTCGATGCCGGACGCGCGGCTTCGGGCAGCGAGCGCGCCCGAGTCATCGACGGCTCCGGCAAATGGGTCCTGCCCGCCTTCGTCGATCTGCACGCACACCTGCGCGAGCCCGGTCAGGAATACAAAGAGGACATCCGGAGCGGACTGGCTGCGGCGGCCGCGGGCGGCTTTGCGCACGTCTGTGTGATGCCCAACACCAAGCCGGTCAACGACACCCGCGCGGTCACCGAGATGATGCTGCGGCGAGCCGCCGAGGTGGGTGGTCCACGCCTTCATCCCATCGGTGCCATCACCGTGGGGCAGAAGGGCAAAGATCTGACCGAGATGGCAGAGCTTCGGGAAGCGGGCGCCGTCGCGGTGAGCGACGACGGCGTCTGCGTGATGTCGAGCGCCGTCATGCGCAGCGCGCTTCAATACGCAAAGACCTTCGATTTGCCGGTCATTCAGCACGCCGAAGACCACGATCTCACGGCCGGAGCCGACATGCACGAGGGTGCAGTCAGCGCTCGGCTCGGCCTGCGAGGTTGGCCGCGGGTGGCCGAGGACGTGATCGTTGCCCGCGACCTCTTGCTCGCGGAGTACACGGGCGCGCGCTACCACGTCGCCCACGCCTCCACGCTGGGCACGGTGCGGCTCTTGCGCGAGGCCAAGAGCCGCGGGCTGCGCAGTCAGCGCCGAGGTCACACCGCATCACCTGCTGCTCACCGACGCGTCCGTCATTGGCTACGACACCTTCTGCAAGGTCAACCCACCCCTGCGCGAAGAGGCGGACATCGAAGCGCTGCGCTCCGCCTTGGCCGACGGCACCATCGACGCCATCGCCACCGATCACGCCCCGCACACCTCGCTGGAGAAAGACTGCGAGTTTTCCTACGCCAAGCCAGGCATGATCGGCCTCGAGCTGTGCTTCGGTCTGCTCTTGGGCTTGGTCGGCAAGAACGGCCTCACGCTCGGGCGGTTGATCGACGCGCTCTCGACACGGCCTGCGCGCATCGCCGGCTTCGACGCGCCCACCCTGCGCGAGGGCGCCCTCGCGGAGCTGGTGCTTGATCGATCCCGAGGCCGTCTGGACGCCGCAGCGCGGCTCGCTCCGCTCGAAGAGCGACAACACCCCGTTCTGGAGCGCCGAGCTTCACGGCCGCGTGCTCGCGACCATTGCCGGCGGACACTTGGTCTTCGATCGCGTGGAGGCGACGGCGTGAACGGCAAAAGAAGAGCACACCTGGCGCTGGCCGACGGCACCCTCTTCGAGGGCGAGGCCTTTGGCGCTGACGGTTTCGCCACCGGGGAAGCGGTGTTCACCACCGGCATGACGGGATACCAAGAGGTGCTGACCGATCCGAGCTACACCGGCCAGCTCGTCACGATGACGGCGCCGCAGATCGGCAACACCGGCATCAACAGCGAGGACGACGAGGCGGTCACGGGCCGGCCCCAGGTTGCCGGCTTCGTGGTGCGCGACGCGAGCCCCATCAGCTCGAACTATCGCTCGCAGGAGACCCTCGAGGCCTATCTGACCAGACACGGCGTGGTGGCCATCGGCGGCGTCGACACCCGGCGGCTGACGCGGCTGATCCGCGATCGCGGCGCCCAAAACGGCTGCATCGGTACGGAATCGCCGGACGTGCTCGTCGACCGCGCCAGGAGCGCGCCGAGCATGGAGGGGCTCGATCTCGCCAGTCGCGTGACGCCGAAGACCGCCTACGATTTCTCGGAAGGCTCCGGCAGCTGGCGAGTGACTCCACCACGCGATCCCGGCGAGGACCGACCCCTGGTGGTGGCCATGGACTTCGGCGCCAAGCGCAACATCTTTCGCTGCCTGGTCGACGCCGGGTTTCGCGTCACCGCGGTGCCCGCGACCACCAGCGCCGCCGACATCCTCGCGCGTTCGCCGGACGGCATCTTCCTTTCGAGCGGCCCGGGCGATCCGGCCGCCGTCAGCTACGCCATCGCGACCATCCGGGAGCTCTTGGGCAAGAAGCCGCTCTTCGGCATCTGCCTCGGGCATCAACTCTTGTCGCTCGCCCTCGGCGGGCGCACCTACAAGCTCAAGTTCGGCCACCGCGGGCTGAACCAACCGGTCAAAGATCTGTCCACCGGCCGCGTCGAGATCACCACGCAGAACCACGGCTTCGTGGTGGACGTCGACTCCCTCGCGGGTCACGCGCGCTCGACCCACGTGCACCTGAACGACGGCACCAGCGAAGGCCTCGACGCGCCGGACGTTCGCGCCTTCAGCGTGCAGTACCACCCGGAGGCCGCCGCGGGCCCCCACGACGCGCTCTACCTGTTCGAGCGGTTCCGGCGGCTCATTGGCTGAGCCTGCGCTCAGGGCTGAGCCGCGGGGATCTTGCTCATCGCGCGCTCGGCCAGCGCCGTGATGGTCAGAGACGGATTGACGCCGGGGTTGGCGGAAATCGCCGAGCCATCGATCACATACATGCCCGGGTAGCCGAAGACGCGGTGGTCGCGGTCGATGACGCCGCTCTCCGCCGAGTCGCCCATGCAGCAGCCGCCCAAGATGTGAGCGGTGGTGGGGATCCCGAGCAGCGTCTCGGTGACCATCGCGCTCGGCAAGCCGTCGAGTTTGTCGGCGATGCGCTCGGCCAGATCGGTCGCTTCGGGAATGGACGCGGTGGGCGCCGGGCCCTCGCCCAGCTCGCTGGTCATTCCCTCGCGGTAGCCCGTGGTGAGAGACCGGCCACGCTTCAGCCGGATGTAACCCTCGAGCGTGCGCATGTAGAGCAGGATGATGCTCTGCTTGGCCAGATCGGACACAGCGGCTGCCCGGAGCACCTTCAGCGGATGTTTCGCCAGCACGCCGACCAGGTGCAGCAGCCGCGACGGCAGCGAGTCACCCGCAACATGCGGCGCCATGAATAGCCGGAAGAAACCCGAACCCGCCCCGTAGCGACAAGGCTCGATGTGCGAGTGCTCGTCGGTGTGGATGATGGAGCTGATGGCGATGCCCTCGGACAGATCCTGCTTCTGGTCCCGGCTGATGACGGCGATCAGCGACTCGGAGTTGGTGCGCACCTGATCGCCCAAGCGATCCGAGAGCAGCGGCAGCCCCTTCGGATCTTCCTTGAGCTTCAGGAGCAGATCGACCGTGCCCATGACCCCACCCGAGAAAATCACCTGTTTCGCTAGGTAGCTCTCCGCACGCTGCTGCCGCGACGACGCACCCTCGCGCGTCACGATGCGATAGCCGTTGGCGCCCGGCGCGTCGCCCTCTACCGGCTCCACGTGCACGACTTCGGCCTCGGTACGTACCTCGAGCCCGCGCCGCTCGGCGAGGTACAGGTAGTTGCGGTCCAACGTGTTCTTGGCGCCATGGCGACAGCCGGTCATGCAGCCGCCGCACTGGATGCAGCCGGTCCGCTCCGGACCGTCGCCGCCGAAAAACGGATCGGGCACGGTCTTGCCTCGCTCACCGAAGTAGACCCCGACCGTGGCGGGCCGGAAGTGCTCGGCGCGGCCGAGATCGCTCGCCACCTCGCGGAAGACCTGATCGATCCGGGTCAGATGCGGGTTCACGGTAGCGCCGAGCATGCGTTGAGCGGTCGCGTAGTGGGGTTCGAGTTCGCGTTGCCAATCTGCGAGGTGGGCCCAGGAGCTCGCGTCGAAGAACGACTTCGACGGAACGGGCAGCGTGTTTGCGTAGACCAGCGAGCCGCCCCCGTAGCCGACCCCATGCACCACGGTGACGTGGGGGAAGAACGACATCTTGAAGATGCCGCGCATGCCCAGCTCCGGCGCCCACATCCAACGGCGCAGATCCCAGTTGGTCTTGGGAAAGTCCGCGGCCTCGAAGCGGCGGCCCTTCTCCAGGAGCAGCACGCGGTAGCCCTTCTCCACCAGGCGCAGCGCAGAGACGCTGCCGCCGAACCCCGACCCAATGATCACGAAGTCGTAGCTCACGGGGAGAGCCTAAAGAGCTTCGGTCGGCGCGACAATAGGCGCGCCACGACCTGAGAAGCGCTATCCCTGCGCCACCCTGCTATAGGTCTCTCGTGACCCGTCGAGCGCCGGTCTGGTCCAGCCTCGCGCTCGCCGCGCTCGCGACCGGTTGCATGACCGTGTTTCCCGTTTCGGCCACGGGCAAGGGCTGCGCCGGGGAGTCCGCGGACTACTTCCCCGCGCGCGACGTGGTGGCCCGCCGCGCCGCCCGCGAGCTCGAGTGCGCCGGGCCCATCACCGTGACCACGACCTCCGACACCCAGTTCACCGCCGCGGGCTGCGGCGAGAGCCTGACCTACGTCTGCGAGTCCGACGCGGTCTCCGGCTGCAGCCTCGACGACGCCGCCGAGCGCGAGGGCTGCAGGGCGCCAACGCTGGAGTGAGCTACGCCCCGGCGAACCACGGGCGCCGCGAGCGCCTCAAAGCCCCGAGCAGCGCCAGGGCCACTGCCCAGGAAAGATCCACGCCCCCCCGCGCCGTCCGACAGCCATCCTCGCTCGAACCGGCGTCGCGAATGCGCACGTCCAGAGGCGGCCCCTCGTTGCCGGCCAGGTCCACGGCGCGGATCCTGAAGGTGAGGTCGATGGGCTCTTGGTCGTCGTCGCCGCCGTCGTTCCAGTGGAAGTAGAGCACTCGACCTTCGTGCGCGCGAACGGCCGCTGTCGGCCAGCTCGGATCGGAGGGCGCCTTGCCCGACACGACCTCGACGCGATAGCCCAGGCTCGCGTCCGGGGTTCGGTCGTCGGCGGCCTCGCCCAAGTGCAGCGTGATCACGCCGATGTCGTCGCAGCTCGAGCCGCGCGTGCCGCAGCCGTCCTTCTGTGGGCCTCGGCCCCGCTCGACGCTGGTGGTCGTCGATCCGATGGCCGACGGAGGCGTGACGTCGACGGCCTCTTCTTTCGGATCGAGCTCGAAGGGCGGCAGCCCTGCCCAGGAGCAGGCCCCGGCGGGCCGACTGGCCGCGACGACCACGAGCGCGGAGACGAACGCGAACGCCCTCACAGCAAGCGTCATGGCCAGTTCCTAGCACGACGCCGCGGTCACGCCCGTCATGCCCCTACCCCACCACCGCGAGGCGCTTCTTCTTGGCGCTCTGGTCCTCGACCTGGTGTTCGTCGTCGTCGTGCTCGACGCGCACGCGCCCGGGATCGGCCGGGGGCTCGACGCGCCGTCGCGCGAAGGGCCACGACGTCTTCGTGCCGCCCGCGCTCCGGGTGTCTTTGTCAGCGCGGCCGAAGGCGCCGCGTCGCTTGGGAGCGCCCGAGCCCTGGTTGTAGAAGCTCCAGCGCGCGCCGGGATCGGAGACCACCGGCGGTCGCTCCAGGCGATCGTTGTTCTGGGCCTGTCGCGTGGCGACGAGTTCGACGACCTTGCCCACCACGCGCAGCGCGATGGGCGCTGGCTCCATCAGTCGATGGGCCAGGGCTTCGATCTCCCGGACGCGCTCCAGCACCCGGGGAGACGGCGGGTTCTTGCCGATGGCGCGCACCAGCGGCATGGCGCCCGCCGCGAGCTGGCGCGACTGCTCTGCCTGGTGACGCAGGTACTCGCTCGGGTGATTGCGGAGCGTCTCGTAGGCGCGCAGGCCCATTTCGGCGAACTGCAAGGTCGGCGGGCCGTTGATGGTGCGCAGCTTCTCGTGGGCCACGTCGAACCAGTGCTTGATGCCGCCCGAGCCGAAGTGTTTGTAGGCGATGCCGTCGTCCTTCCAGAGATGGAAATGCTGGAAGCTGTAGTTCGACTCGAGCCGGCCGTCGCGGGTGAACTCTTCGTAGAGCTTGGTGCCCGGGCAGGGCGTCAGCGGCCCGACCTGATAGAACATGGGTTTGAGCGCGACGAAGTAGTCGATGTCCTTCTCGATGTTCTCCGGCGTGTGGAAGTCGAAGCCCAGGATCATCGATCCAATGGTCTCGATGCCGTGGCGGTGCAGATCATCGAACAGCTCGGGCGGCGCCTTGCCGCCGTCGCGCTTGGCAAAACCCTCTTTGCCGCAGTCGCCGTCGACCAGGCCCGACTCGACGCCGACCCAAATGCCGCCCACGCCGCACTCGCGCAGCTCTTCGCCGGAGAAGGGCGCCAGGGCCTTGGCCGAGCCGAAGCTGATCCAACGGATCCCCCACAGCTCGCGGTCGGCCCGGAGCAGGCGCCCGAGCTCGCGCACGTACTCGGTGTTCAGGAAGATGTCCTCGTCGAAGAGGATCACGTTCAGCGAGTCCACGCCGAGCTTCTGCTTGTGGTGCCGCATGAAGCGCACGACCTCTTGGGGCTCGGCCACGTAGATCTTCTTGTGCTTGAAGAACGCGCTGGTGTTGCAAAAATCGCAGGCGTTGGGGCAACCGAGGGAGACCAAGATGGCGGGAATGTTCAGATCGAAGGCGCGCATGCCCGGCAGGTGAAAGCGCGCATAAGGCATGTGGAACTGGGTGATGGGGCGGTCGAAGGGCGCGTCGCCCAGCACGCGCCGCATGAACTTGACGCCTTCCTCGCGGCACAGATGGTGCGCCGCCTTCTTGAGCCATCCGGCGTAGTCGTTGACGTCCCCGGGCAGCTTGGCGTCGAGGGCCGAGACGCCGTAGCCGCCGATCACGATCTCGGATTTCGGCGAGTACTTTTGAATGGCCTCGACCATGCGCACGGTGCGCTCGAGGTTGATGGTCTTGAGCTGGATGCCGATGACGTCGTAGCCGTTTTCGAGCTCTTTCAAGAAGTCTTCCCAGCGCGGGTGCTCCAGCACCGTCGCCGGGTTCTTGATGTTCTCGGCGATCAGGTACAGACCCCAGGCCGGCAGGTGGCTCTTCAGGTTCGCGATGTCGTGGCCGCGCGCCAGCCGTGACGCGAGCAAGTCCATCATGTCCTCGCCCCAGCCGAGATCGTAGGGCGCGCAAGGGTTCGTGAGCAGCACCTTCTTCATGGGTTCATCCTCGAGGTGGCGGCCTGGGCGGAGGTCGTGGGCTGGGCTTTGGCGGTGGTTTTGTGCATGAAGTCCCGGATCACCGGCACGACGAGGTCGGGCCGGTCGTCTTGCAGGAAGTGGCTGGCGTCGTCGATCTTCACGCTCGGCTCGTGGTTCGGCAGCCGCCGCTCGAACTCCTCGAGGAACCAGGGCACGAAGACCGGATCGCGCATGCCCCAGACCAGCTGTGTGGGCACGGTCCAGCCGTCGAGCTCGGCGCCGATCTCCTGCAAGAGGCGCCAGGTCGGATGACGCGGCGAGAGCGGGATCTGACGCACGCTCGCCAGGTGCGCGCGACGGCTTCCCCAGGTCGGGTACGGATCGAGGTAGCCGCGCATCGCGGCCGAGTCGAGCCGCTCGCGGTGGTGGATGCCCGCTGGCAAGAGCCCCTTCACAAACCCGTTGGCGCCTTGCACGAAGGCCTCACCGAGACCGGGCAGCTTGAGCGGGTAGAGCATGAGCAGGCCCCAGGGCTTGGGCTTCATCTCGAGCAGCGTCCTGCGAGACGGCAGCGGGAAGCCGGTGGTGTTCATGATCACCAGGCGCTTGACCAGGTGTTTGTTGCGCGCGGCCCAGCCCAGGCCGATGATGCCGCCCCAGTCCTGCACGACCAGCGTGAGATCTTTCAGGCCCAGCTTCGAGACCACGCCCTGAAGCCGCATGATGTGGGCCCGCATCGAGTAGTCCCCGTGGGGCGGCTTCTCCGAGTAGCCGTAGCCCAGATGATCGAGGGCGAGGCAGCGGAAATCTCCGCGCAAATCCCGGATGAAGTGCCGGTAGAGGTAGGACCAGGTCGGGTTGCCGTGCAGCATCAAGATCGGCTCGCCGCGACCTTCGTCGACGTAGTGCAGCCGTTGGCCGTCGACCGAGACGAAGCGAGACTCGAAGGGAAAATCCGGGTGGGTCATCGACATCACTCCTTCCGGGGCCCCGAGCGATCGGCCGGGAACCACGTCACCTTGGGGCGCTCGCGCGCCACCGCCTTGTCCGTGCGCGAGCGCGGGTAGCCGATGGCGATGGAGGTCATCACCTTGTAGGGCCACTCGATGCCCAGCTCACGCTTCAGATCGGGCAGCGTGTTGAGCATCTTCACGAAGCCGACGTAGCAGGTGCCGAGGCCCAGGGAGTGGGCCGCGAGCACGATGTTGTGGGCCGCGAGCGTGGCGTCGATCAGCGGCTCGCCGATGCTGCGCTTGTCGCCGAGCACGATGATCAGCGCCGGCGCGTGCAAGAACATGTCCCATTTCTCATTCGAGACGACGGTGTCGATGCCGTGCGCCAGGCGCTGATCGAAGTTGTTGGGCGTCAGGCGCGAGAGCGCGTTGACCGCCAGGGTCTTGAGCCAACCCTGCTTGCCGCCGTTCTCCAGGTAGAGCTTCGAGACCGGCGCCACGCGCTTGCCGCACTCGGTGCCGATGCGATCGATCAGATCGCGGTCGCTGATCACGACGAAGCTCCAGGGCTGGCTGTTGCCCTGACTCGGGGCGAAGCGCCCGGCCTCGACCACCCGGCGCAAGAGCTCTTCCGGAACCTTCTTCTTCTTGTAGAGCCGGTTGGATCGCCGGGTGTAGATCACCTTCTCGACCGGCGTGAGACGCGGCTCGAGCTGGTCGAAGGCCGGCGCTTCGGCCTCGCCGAAGGGGTTGGGCAGGGTCGGCGGGCGGAGTTGGGTCTCGTAGAAACCGCCCTCGACCCGGTAGTAGCCACGGATCTCGATGGCGCCTTCGGGGCAGATCGCGAAGCAGTTCTTGCACCCGATGCAGCCCAACTTCGACTTGCCAGTGTCGTGTCGATTCACGGGCAGGTCGTCCACCAATTCGAGCAGCTGGCCCGGACAGGTGTCCACGCACTTCCGACACGCATCGCATTTGTCTGGGTCCACCACGAAGCGCGCGAAGCGCGTCTCGGGATAGCGTCGATTGTCGAGCTTCACAGCGCGGCTCCTTGGATGCGCGTCAGGTCTTGGCGGGCCACGTCGGTACGGCCGAAGAAGAACTGCGCCTGCTTGGCGTCGCGCATGGCGCGCTCCTGCGCGTAGTCCTCCATGTAACCGTTGCCACCGAGCAGCTGCACGCCGTCGCAGGCCGCGTGGGCCGCGCGCTCCTTGGCCCGGAGGAACAGCGCCAGCGATCGCCAGTCCGGGAGGGACTCTTGGCAGAGCAGCGCGCTGGACTCCTGACACAGCGCTTGATCCTCGATCATGCGACCCAGGATGGCGCGCACCTCTTGGTGCTCGATGATCAAGCCGCCGCCCTGGTAGCGCTCGTGGGCGTACTCGGTCGCGGTGCGCACGGAGCTGGTCAGGATGCCGGCCGAGATCGCGACGCCGGGGCCGCGCAGCCGGCGCGCCGCCCGCGAGGCGGCGTCCGCCGAAGTGCAGATCAGTCGATCGGCTGGGAAGCGTGCCCTGGCGAAGCTCACGTCGGCCGTCGGGCAGCCGCGCATGCCGAGCGTGAGCAGCGGCTCGCCGACGACGACGCCGGGCTCGTTCGACTCGACGGCGACCCAACCGGAGCCGTCGCGGCGGTCACGCACGGGCAGCACCAAGACCCGAGCCAGCGGCGCGTTCACCACCAAGCTCGCGACGCCGTCGAGCTCGATTTGATCACCGACGCGTCGGAACGCCGGCGCGTCGTCGGCGAGGTCGGGCTCGGCGTAGAGCGGAGCTGCGAAGAGCCCGCCGCCGTTGACCGCGAGCAGCGCCTTGGCGCGATCGCCCCCCGCCTCGCGCACCAACTGCCGAGCGAAGGCGTGGGCGAGCACCAAGGTCGCCGGCGCCGCTGCAAACTCGGCGAGCTCCGAGAGCGCCGCCGAGAGCAGCGTGGGATCGACCTCGTCGTCGAGCAGCCCCAGCTCGACGAGCCCCGGCACGATGGCCGCCGGCAGCGGCCGGTCGGGGAAGTGGTTCAGATCGCCGAGCGCCGGGCCGACGACCTCCCGGGCAAAGCGGCGAACGCTGTCACGGATCAGATCGATGTCGCTCATGATCGCGCCTCCATCACGTCGTCGCGCGCGACTTCGGGCTCCGGTCTCGGTGGCGGCGGCTCCAGATCGATGCCCGTCGCTCCGCGGTTCACCCCGCGTTTGTAGAGCTCGATGCGGTTGAGCTGGTTGGTGCCTTCGTAGATCTGAAGCAGCTTCGCGTCGCGGTAGATCTTCTCGATGCCCGCTTCGTGTCGGAGCCCGGCGGCGCCGAAGACGTCGAGAGCCAGGTGACAGTTCTGCATCCCGAGATCCGTGCACGAGACCTTGGTCGCCGCGCCGTGCGCGCTCGCCGTGTCCACTTCCCAGTCTTCGAGCTCGTCGATGGCGGACTGAAACCCCTCGCGCGCGCGCCGGGAGGTCATGACTTTCTTCACGGGCGAGCTGTCGAGCACGCTCCGGGGCATCAGGCGCTGGAGATCGTTCATGCCCTTCTTCGAGGCCAACAGCGACAGCCCAAAGAGCTCGTTCGAGAGCATGGCGTCGACGTAGCTCGCCCGCGCGAGCATCACGTTCCGCTGCATGTCCGCCAGTTTGATCTGCACCCACTGGTGGTCGATGAGGAAGCGCCCGCCGAGGCGTCGGGTCTTGGCGTGCGCGAGCGCGCGTTCGAAGGCGCCGCGCGCCGCGGCGGTGCCCCAAGCGCCCACGCCGCCCCGGGTCGCGCCGAGCACCAGCTCGATGGATTGCCCGGGCAGCGGCTTGCCGTGAATGCGGGCGGCTTCCGGGATGAAGCAGTCCTCGAAGACCAGCTCCACGGCGGGGCAGGCCTTCTGGCCCATCTTGCGCTCGACCCGGCCGACCCGGAACCCGGGCGTGGTCGAGTCGATCATGAACGCGAAGGTCGTCTCGACGGGACGCTTGCGATCCGTCGGCAAGATCACCACGTGCGTCTGCGCGATGCTGCCGTTGGAGATGAACACCTTGCGCCCGTTGACGCGGTAGCCGCCGCGCACCGGGGTTGCTTCCGAGACCAGGCGCGCGGTGCGCAAGAAGTCCACGTCCTCGACGTCGGTGCCGGCGCTCGGCTCGGTGATGCCGGTGCTGAGCAGGTGGGGTCGCCCCACGCGCTCGCCGTTCGTGAGCAGGCGCGACAGCTTCTCCATGGCGCCGAGATCCCCGGTCGCCGACACGGTCGCCAGCGCGAGCCCGTGCACGCCGATCAGGTTCGAGATCCCGAGGCAGCCCGCCCCGAGCTCCTCCATGGCGATGATCATCGCGCCGAACGAGAGCCCCGCGCCGCCGAAGGCCCGGGGGATCATGGTGCTGAAGAAGCCGTACTCGCAGGCGGCGCGGATCACGTCCTCGGCGACGTACTCGGGATTTTGCATGACCGCGCGCTCGACGCGGAGCGCGTTTGGTTCAATCTGCTCGCGCCGGAAGCGCCGCGCGTCGCGCAAGATGCGCTCGAAGTCCTTCAAGAGCTGCGGGCGGTGGGCGCCGATCGCCGCCAGCGCCGGGTACAGCTGCGCGAAACTCTGCTCGCTGGTCGCGGTGAATGCCTCGGGATCGAAGTGCTTCATGGCTGTCCTTCCGGGCTTTCGAGGGCGTATCGAGTGCCCTCCAGTCGATCGGTCTTGGAGTCGAAACGCACGCCCGCAGCGCTGAGCCGCGCGCTGGTCGCCAGCGTGGCGCGCAGCGCGTCGAGCTGGCTGTGTCGGGGTTTCCAGTCGAGCTTTGCTTCGGTGACGCTCGGATCGTAGCGGTGAGTGTTCTCCACCGTGAGCGAGAGCCAGTCACTCGAGATGCGGGTGAGCCCCCGAGCGAAGGCCGCGTCGCCGAGCCGGAGCAGCCAGCTCGCCGGCAGCACCATCGGCTTTCGTCCGAGCAGCGGCGCCACCTCGCGCATGGTGAGCGACTCGCGATGCGCCACCAGCAGCGGGCCGCTCACCGGTCGCGTCAGCGCGCGGATGAAGACCTCGACCACGTCTTCCTCGTGGATCACCGGCAGGCGCATGCCGCGCCGCGTGTCGAAGCGACCGAGCTCCGCCATGGCGGCGAGAGCCCAGGTGTTGCAGCGCGGACCGAGGACCACGCTGGGGCGCACCCGCACCAGCCGCACCTGGGGGTTTCGGGCCGCGAACACGTCGAGCTCGTCTTCGACCAGGCGCTTGGTGTGCCCGTAGAAGCTCCGAGCGTCACCCAGGCAGGGCGTGGCCTCGGTGATGACGTGGTCCTGCTGCACGCCGTAGGCGGCGATGCTGCTGGCGACGATCAGGGTCTTCACGCCATTCTGCTCGCAAGCCGACAACACGTTGCGCGTGCCGTGCACGTTCACGTCGTACATCAGCCGGCGATCGCGCAGGGTCTCGACGATGAACGCGAAGTGCACGACCGCGTCCGAGCCGGCGAGGTCGCGCGCGAGCAGCGGATCGCGCACGTCGCGCTGCACGTAGTGGAGCTGGCTCTCGGCGAAGCTCACCGGAGCGACGTCGATGCCGACCACGCGCTCGGCGACTCGCTCCTGGACCACGCGCTCGGCGAAGAGCCGCCCGATGTAGCCGGCGACGCCGGTGATGGCGAGCTTCACGCCCCCCCTCCCCGATCCGCGTCCCAGGTCGCGGGACCCGGGCCCCGCCGTTTGAGATCGCTCTTCTGTACGCGGTGGGTGCCGGTCTTGGGCAGCTCGGCCGTGATCTCGAGGTAGCGGGGCCAGGCGTGGCGCGCGAGCCGCGGCTCGATGAAGCGCCGGACCTCAGCGGGATCGACCGCGCGGCCTTCGATGGGCACCACCACCGCCATGATGTCGTCTTCGCCCAAATCACTGGGCACGCCGAACACCGCGCACTCGAGCACGTCGGGGTGCTCGGCGATCACGCTCTCCACCTCGTGGGCCGAGACGTTCTCCCCGCGGCGCCGCATCGAGTCGCCGCGGCGCCCGACGAAGTAGAGATTGCCCTGTTCGTCTCGGCGCAAGAGATCGCCGGTGCAGATCCAGCCGTCCTTGTGTTTGTCCCCGGTCGCCTTGTCGTCTCGGTAATACTCGACCGAGCGCTCGCGGCGCTTGCCGGTCCAAATCCAGAGCTCCCCCGGCGTTCCCGGCCGGGGCTCGTCGCCGGCCTCGGTCACCAGGCGGTACTTGCCGCCCAGCGGCTTGCCGATCGATCCTGACCGGCGCGTTGCCGAGGTTCATGGTGATGAAGCCGCCGCCATCGACGGCGCCGTAGGCCTCGACGAGGCGCAGGCCGAAGCGTTCTTCGAAGGGGCGCCAGACCTCGGTGGGACAGGCCGCGCTGACCACCAAGCGCACGCGGTGGTTGCGATCGAACTCGCCCGCCGGCTGCTTGAGCAGGATGGGGATCATGGCGCCCAGCGCGTTGAAGCTCGTGCCGCCCAGCTCGCTCATCTCTTGCCAGAAGCGGCTCGCGCTGAAGCGACGACCGAGGCCGATGCTCGCGCCCATGTCGAGGGCCATGACGGTCGTGAGCAACAGCGCGTTGGCGTGGAACAGCGGCAGGCAGGTGTAGAGCACTTCGCCGGGCTCGTAGAGCAGGTGCGAGAGCAGACGCAGCCGCTTGGTGTTCGAGTCGCGGTAGCGATAGACCACGCCCTTGGCGGAGCCCGTCGTGCCCGAGGTGTACATGAGCAGCGCCACCGCGTCGGGATCAGGCCTTTGGCTCGGCGGCGCGGCCCCGCGGTGATCGCGGCGCATGGCCTCCAGCGAACCGTCGACCTCGTCTCCCTCGGTGATGAGCACGACATGCTCGAGATCGGGCAACCGACTGCGCACCTGTTCGAGCTGGGGCAGCAGCTCCCGATGCACGAAGATCACTCGAGCCTTCGAGCTGGTGAGCACGTGAGCCAGCCCGTCGCCCACCAGCGCCGTGTTCACTGGCACGGTGCCGAGCCCGAGACGCTGCACCGCGAAGAAGGCTTCGAGGAAGGCCGGGCAGTTGGGGCTCATGATGGCCACGTTGTCGCCCGGACGGGCGAGCGCACCGAGGCCCGCACACACCGCGTTCACGCGCGCGTCGAGCTCGCCCAGCGTCAGCCGCTGATCCTCGAATCGCAGAAACTCGTGGCTGGGCTGCTGCCGGGCGCGCTCGGCCAAGAGCTCGGCGAAGGTCGGCTCCTCGACGAAGGCCAGCGTGCGCGCGCGAAAGCTCGCCGACAGCGTGGCGCCGAGGGTGCCAGCTGCGATTCGGCATCTCAGCGTGCGCAAGAGCGCACGCCCAATCTGCTTGCCCGCCGCCCAGCGGCGCTTCGAGTCGATGCTCGTGGTCACTTCGGTCCCTCCAAGATGTGAATGGCCATCGCAGCCTCTTCTTCCCCGAGAAATCCGCCGCCGTTCTGCGCCAGCGCGATGCGTGCCCCCGTGACTTGTCGGCGGCCCGCCTCGCCGCGCAGCTGGGTGACCAGCTCGTGGATCTGCGCCAACCCGGACGCGCCGATGGGATGCCCGCGGCATTCGAGGCCACCGCTAGGGTTGAGCGGGAGAGCGCCGCCGAGCTTCGTGGCGCCGGACTCCGCGAAGGCGCCGCCCTGCCCTTCGGGACAAAGACCGAGGGCCTCACTCTGGTGCAGCTCGCCGAAGGCCGTGGCGTCGTGCACCTCGGCAACGCCGATGGCGTCGGGTCCGAGGCCGGCGCGCTCGTAGGCGCGAGCGCTCGCGCGCTCGGTGATGCCCGGAGCGTTGCTGCCCGCGCCCTTCGCTCCCGACGCGATCACGCTGGCTCGGATCCGCACCGCTCGCGTCAGGCCGTGTTCCCGCGCGAAGCTCTCGGAGCAGACGATGGCCGCCGCGGCGCCGTCGCCCAGCGGCGCGCACATCGCGCGGGTGAGCGGTGGCGCGACCGAGCGATCGCCGAGCACGTCGTCGACGCTCATCTCGGTCTGGATCTGCGCGAGCGGGTTGAGCGCGCCGTGGGCGTGGTTCTTGGCGGCGATCACCGCCAGCTGCCGCGCCGTGCTGCCGTAGCGATCCATGTGACGCCGCGCCCCGATCGCGTAGACGTCCATGAACGGGCTCTTTTCTCCGCGGTTCGAGGGTTTTCCGAGGCTGCGAGCCCGATCGACGGCAGCGCGACGGATCAGATCCAAGACGTCGAGCTGGAAGTGATCCGCGATCACAATTGCGTCCAGCGCCGTGCGCGAGAGCGCTCCGAAGCTGGCACGCTGTCGTCGCTTCTTGCCGCCGCCACGCGCGGGGCTGGGCGCAGCTGGCGCATCGGCGGCCAGCTCCCGAGCCCGCTCCATCAGCTCCGGCAGCGCGGCCACCTCCATGCCGCCCAGGAAGCTGGCGAAGGTCCGGAGCCGACTCTTCTGACAGAGCTTCTCGACGCCAATGGCGAGCGCGACGTCGGAGGCCCCGCTCGCCACGCTCAGGAACGCACCGTGCAGCGCGCTGGCGCCGCCGGCGCAGGCGTTCTCGACGTTGATCATGCTCGCGCCCCGGAGCGCGGTCGATCCCAGCGCGACCTGACCCCGGATGCAGTCCTGCCCGCCGTTCAGCCCCCAGCCGCTGTTGGAGAACCACACGGCCTCGATGCGTCGCGGCTCGATCTTCGCGTCCGCGACGGCGGCGTCGAGGGCCTCGCGGGCGAGATCCTTGATCCCGCGATCGAGCATGCGTCCGAAGCGCAGCATGCCCACCCCCAGCACAAACACGTCCTGGCTCACTCGGCCGCCTCCCCCGCTCGCGGGCGGATTTGGGTCCGCGCGGAACGCCGCTTGAGGCGATGCGCAAACGCATTGAGCCGGCGCGCGTCCATCGGCGATCCGTCGCTGTACGAGAACAGCATGGGGATCTCGCGCATGGGCCGGAGCAGGCTCTCGGCGAGCAGCCCGGGACCGCAGCCCCAGGGACTGACCAGCACCACGCCGTCGCAGCGCCCCTCGTGCCAGCTCTCGAGCACGCTGCCCACGGTGATGGGCGCTTCGCCAAAGGGTGTGCCGTCGATGATGGGACGGGCGCGCTCGAGCATGTCGGGGATCTCGCCGCGCACAATCCAGGGATGCCGGGGCTCGACGCGGGCGTAGGCGGCGCGTCGCATGGCGAGGCCCAGCGAGCTCGACGTGACGTGCTCGAAGAGGCCGCGTCTCATGCCGATGAGCTCGTCGGAGTTCTCGTGGCTCAGGTACTCGACCATCACGCCGACCGGCTCGCCCACGACCCGCAGACCTCGATCCGCCAGCGCCGCGACGATGCCGTCGTTCGCAAAGTCATCGGTGCGCAGATAGATGTCGCCGGTCAAGAGCACCGTGCGAAGCTCGCCGGTCGCCCGCGCCTCGAAGCGCGCGTAGTCTCGGGCGGCGCGCTCGAGCAGTGAGAGCAGCTCCTTCCAAGCCGCGAGCGCGTCGAGTCTGCCGGGCGTCGGACGCTCGAGCAGCGCGATCAGCTCGTCACCGTAGCGACGGTGGAGCGCGGTGATCTCTTCGCGGCCCGGATCGAGCACCAGGTGGTAGGCCCAGAGCTGTTTCAAGACGTCGTGGGCGATGGTGCCCGCCCAAAATCGGGTCTGAAACGCCGATCGCACGTCGTCTTCGGCGCCGAAGAGGCGGAAGCCGACCCGATCCGCCACGCCCAAGTGTTCGACCGAGATCTTGTCTTTCACGGTGAACATGCAGTTGCGGCAGGCGCCTTGGCCACCGACCTGCACCAGCACCGCGTTGGTATCGGGGGGCGTCCGGTCGAGCTCCTGCTTGAACGCGCCCCATACGAGCTGATAAGGCAGGCACTCCTTGCCTGAGCAGTCGCTGCGCCCCGCGGCAAGGGTGGCCTGGGTGTTGGGACCCGAGGCGACCGCGTCGTAGCCGAAGGCGCGGTAGGCCGCGGCGCCGATCTCGGACAGGCGCCCTCCCGCCGAGAGCACCACCAGCCGGGCGTCCCGGTCGTCGGCCAGCGGGCGGCGCGCGACGGGCTCGATCACGCGCAGCCGCCGCTTCGAGGTCGGCGCTGGGCGACGCCCGAACTGCCGCACGCCGTGCAAGAAGGCCTGGATGCGCGTGACAAATCCGGCGGTGCCGCCGTGCCCATCGCTCTCCAGGCAGGTGTGCGGGTAGCCGTGCATCAGGTGATCGAAGACCTGCTCGACGAAGGACGACGGCCCGCAGCCGAAGGACGACAGCCACAAGGGGAACACGTCACCGGTCTCGCGCGCCGCGAGGGCGACGCGGATCGCGCGTCGCGCGTCGGTCCACGCAACACTGGAGACGGCGTCGACGTGACCGGGCACCGGGTGGCAATCCATGGGCAGCGCCAGCACCCCATTTTGGCGCAAAATACCAGGGATCCCGGCGTTCACGCAGCGATCGAAGATCACGTGCTCGGATCCGCAGACCACCACGATGGGGATCTCGCGGGCCCGTCCGTAGCTCAGCGTGCGCCGGCCGATGGCCGTAAGCTCGCGCTGGAAGTTCTGCTGTGCGGCGGCGGCGCGGTGCAGCGCCCCGGGCAAGAGCGCGGGATCCACCCCGAGCTCGCGTGCGGCACCGACCAGCGAGAAGAGCACCGCCGGCGACGTGAGCCCCTGCTCGAACGAGATCACGGGATCGATCACGCGGGTGTCGAGCTCGCGACTGGCGATCACTTGCTCGAGCACCACCGACATGCCCTGCTCGGTGGAGCAGGTCTTGCCAGTGCCACCGTCGCGGTCCGGCAAGTCGAGCAGCCGCGGGAAGAACAGCGTCTCCCCCGCAACCGCGCCGACCCCGTGCGCGACCTTCATCGGCGCGCAGGAGTCGTAGGCGCTGCACAGCTCTTCGCCCCGCGACAGCGTGCTCGCGTCGCTTCGGAGTACGCGCACCCCGAGGCCCAACTCTTGGAGCAGCGTCACCACCCAGGGCAGCCAACCCGCCAGGGAGCCCACGTGGGGCACGTCGACCACCCGCGGGCCCGATGCGCCGGCGAAGTAGGGTTCGAGCAGCGCCTCGCGCTCGTCGAAGGCGCTCGGGGCCTCGGCCGGCAGCTTCTGGCGTCCGGCCCGGGACACCTCGAATTTGGGGCAGGATCCTCCGGAAAAAACCGTTTGCTTCGCGCCGCCCACCGCCACCGTGGCGCGCTCGATGCGGCACAGCGTCGCGCAGCGTTTGTCGTCGCAGCGAAACTCGGTCTTGCTCAGCATGCGCGCGTCGAGCATGCCGCCGAGATCGAGGCGCTCCGCAGCCGACAAGCTCTCACCGAGCTCCGCGATGGCCGACAAGCCCACGCCCCAGGCGCCCATCGCGCCGGGGTTCGGCGGCACGACGACCTCACGCCCGCTGACCGCGGCCAGCGTCCACGCCAGCGACTCGCCGCTCGCCGGCTTGCCTTGAAAGAACACCCGCTCGCCAAAGGCGCGCTGCCCCATCACGCGGTTCAGATAGTTGTGGATCACCGAGTACTGGAAGCCGGCGAACAAATCGGCCACCGAGTAGCCCTCGGCGTGGGCCTCTGCTGCGGTCTCTGCAACGAACACCGTGCACATCTGCCCGAGCTCGGGCGGCGCGAGGGAACTCGACGCCAGCCGCGTGAACTCCGCGATGTCGTGCACGCCATAGAACACGGCCTGCTCCTCCAGGAACGAGCCGGTCCCGGCACTGCACGCCTTGTTCATGTCGCTCTCGACGATCTGGCCGTCGGCGATCTGGACGAATTTGGCGTCTTGGCCGCCGATCTCGACAATGCTCAGGCTCTTGCCGCCGCGATCGTCGGCGCGGATCGCGGCCGTGGCGTGCGCGACGATTTCGTTTTGCACGACCACGCGCTCCGGCGCGTTTGCAAACGCCGCACGCAAGACGGTGGCCACGGCCTCGCGACCCGATCCCGTGACTCCGACCGCCCGCACGTCCGGGCGCGTCGTCTCGCACAGGGTGCGCACCAGGCGCTGCGCCGCCTCCACGGGGTTGCCCCGGGTGCGGTCGTAGAGATCGAGCACGATTTCGCCGGTCTCGATCGAGGTGAGCACCGCTTTGCTGCCCGTCGATCCGAGATCGAGCCCGAGCACCGTCGGACCCGAGGCCGCGTCGGCGTCAACCGGGGGCGCGCTCAGGCGTGTGACGCGGTGCGCGTGGTTCTTCGCAGGCTCGAGGGCGCGAACCCGGCGCGCTTTCGGCCGGATCAGGCTCGATGCGTCCCGCGGCAGCGCCCGTGCCTGACCCGAACGCGCGTGCTCCCCGGCCATCGCCAGCGCGCCCAGACCTTCGAGCAACAACCCGCGTTCGAGCACGCCAACGTCGGCTTCGAGGTGGGCCGCGAGGCACTGCCGCAACGTAGTCACCCTGCCGCCACCGCCGATCAGGAAGATCGGACCGTCGACCCGCACCCGGCCGAGCAACGCAGCGACGTAGCGCGCAATGGAGTCGAAGTAGCCGCGGAAGAGCTTGTCCGCCGGCTCTCCCTGGTTGCCGAAGTGGGTCATCTCGCTCTTGGCGAAGACCGAGCAGCGAGCGGTGATGGCGATGGATTCGGTGACTCCGGCCGCAAGCCGATCCGCCTGCTCGAGGCTCATGCCGAAGCGTGCGGCGGTCTTGACCATGGTCTCGCCGGTCCCGGACGAGCACTTGTCGTTCTCGACGTACTGGACCCTTCCCTGCGCGTCGCGGACGAGCACCGCGTAGCCCCGCGCGCCGACGCTGAGCAGGTTGACCGGACCGACCAGCTCGGGGGCGAGGGCGAGCGCGGCCTCCAGGCAGGCGTCTTCGGGCAACCCCGAGAGCGCCGGCGCGGTGATTTCGTCTGCAAACAAGCCGGTGACGCCCAGGGCCGCGAAACCGCCGATCTCCTGGTCGCGGTACCAGCCCGCGAACACCTCGAGGGGCGAGCCCTCGTGCTCGATCACCGCGCTCGAGTCGACGACCACAGCGCCCCCCTCGCAGCTGGCCGTGATCAGCTTGGCGGAGCTCTTGCCCAAATCCGCCGCGGCGATCCGCAGGCTCATTGGGCAGGCTCCTTGGACGAGAAGGCCAGCGCCACGACGGTGCGCAGGCTGTCGAAGCCGCGTTCGAGCTCCTCCGGGGAGTCGTCGAGCACCGCCTGCAGACCGAGACCGGTGAGCGCGGCCCAGAGCAGATCGCCTGCTGCTTCGAGTTCGAGAGGCATGGGCTCGCCGTCGACTGCGAAGATCTCCTGCAACGTGCCCCGGAGGAGAGCGCGCAGCTCCCGTCGCATGCGCCGCACGTGCAACGCGTCGTCGGGATTCGTCAGCGCACGCGCGCCGAGCATGGCGTGCACGGTGAGATCGTTGCCCTGACGGACGGCGCTGATGAGTGAGTCGAGGGCGACGCGCGCGCGGTCCGCCGCTGCGCCGCCGGCGTGCTCCACCGACTCGGTCACCGTGCTGGCCAGGCGTCGATACACCCGCAGCTGCAGCTCGGCGAAGACGTGGTCCTTCGACTCGAAGTGGTAGAGCACGGAGCTCTTCGACAGGCCTGCCTTCTCCGCGATCTCGCGCAGGGACACGCCCGTGTAGCCGGCCTCCCGGAAGCAGGCCTCGGCCGCGCCCAGGATCCGATCGACCGAGTCTCCATCCCGGGCCGGGAGGCTCGGACGGCGGCGACGCGTCTTGGGATCATTCGCGGGATCGAGCGTGATTTCCCCTGATTCCGCCACTCTGTTCCTCCCTGACCGTTCGGTCTGTCTGGCCGGTCAGTCAGAATTACGCCGAGTCGCCGAGTAGGAAAATGACGGGGGTCAAGATCCCCCGAGGCAGCCCATTTTTGCCGGGTTCGCGGGGCGATCCGAGGGCGAGCCTGGCCAATGAGCGACCCGCGAGCTAAGAGCCCGACGCCTTTGGCCAAAAAGACCATCCATTTCGTTTCCCTCGGCTGTCCGAAGAACCGCGTCGACAGCGAGGTGATGCTGGGCGTCGCCGAGCGCGCCGGCTACCGCCACGTGCCCGACGCCGCCGACGCCAGCGTGATCGTGGTGAACACCTGCGGGTTCATCGAACCGGCCAAGAAGGAGAGCATCGACACCATCTTGGAGCTGGCCGCCCACAAGCAGACCGGCAGCTGCAAGAAGCTCGTGGTGGCCGGCTGCCTGAGCCAGCGTCACCCCGACGAGCTGGCCGACGGGCTGCCCGAGGTCGATCACCTGCTGGGCTCCAGCGACATGCTGCAGCTCGAACGCGTGCTCGCAGGCAAGGCCGACCGGATCTTGGTCGGCAATCCCGCCGACTGGGTGGTCGACGCCGGCGACCCGCGCACGCTCTCGACGCGGGGCGCGAGCGCCTACGTGAAGATCGCCGAGGGCTGCGATCGCAAGTGCTCGTTCTGCGTGATCCCCGAGCTGCGCGGCGTTCAGCGCTCACGCACTGTCGCGGACGTGGTCGAGGAGGTGAAGCGCCTCGCCGACGCAGGCGTGCTCGAGGTGAACCTGGTCTCGCAAGACACGGTGTCCTACGGCCGCGATCTGGGCGGTGCGCGCAGCCTCGCAAAACTGGTCGAGCGAGTCGCGAGCGTGGCCGGGATCCGCTGGGTGCGGCTCTTCTACCTCTACCCCGAGAAGCTCGGCGACGACCTGATCGACCTGCTGGCTCAGCATGAGCGTGTGGTTCCCTATGTCGACATGCCCCTCCAGCACGCGGCGGACGGCATGTTGCGCCGCATGCGTCGCGGCCACGGCGGCGCGCGCCTGCGCGACCTCGTGACTCGGCTGCGCGGCCGGGTCCCCGGGCTGGTTTTCCGCACTGCCTTCATCGTCGGGCACCCCGGCGAGACCGACGCCGAGTTCGAGGAGCTGTGCGAGTTCGTGCGCTGGGCGCGCTTCGATCACATGGGCGTGTTCCGCTACTCGGACGAAGCGTCGTCGAAGAGCACCACGCTCCCCGACAAGGTGCTCGCCCGCGTTGGGGCCTCGCGTGCCAAGAAGCTGATGGGAATTCAGCGCAAGATCAGCCGAGAGAAGCAGCGCGCCCTGGTCGGCAGCGAGCTCGTGGTGTTGGTCGAAGGTCCGAGCGAAGAGAGCGAGCTGGTGATGGTCGGTCGCCACGCGGGTCAGGCGCCCGAGATCGACGGCCAGGTCTACCTCTCGGGCGCCGAGGTGCGCCCCGGCGAGATGCGTCGCGTCCGCGTCGAGCGCGCCACCGACTACGATCTGCTCGGTGAGGTCGTGGACGAGGAGCCGACGGTGTCGGCGCGACGAACCAAACGGCTGTCGCCTGCGAGCTTGACCCACCACGGCAGCGACGGCCGGCGGGTATCGCTCCGGGTGGTCACTTCGGGATCTTGAACACGATGCCCGGGCTGGTCGTCGTGCCCGTCTGATACCAGAGCTCGAGTTCGTCGCCGACTTCAGCGGGGATCGCGAAGCGGTAGTGACCGTCGTGACCGGTGAACTGCCCGCGGATCTCGCCAGTGCGCATGTTGGCGGCAAAAACCGTAGCCTGGCCATCGACGTGGCCCTCGAGAGTGACCATGCCCTCTTGGTCGGGCCCCTCGATCACGGGCCGGCTCGGCGGTGGCAGCGGTAGCGTCGGCGACAGACATGCCGTACCGAGCAGCGTGAGGCCGATGATCCAGCCGCGGCGCGTGAACCGTCGCATCTGCCAACAGAGTAGCACGCCACGTGCCAGGGCAGGACCCGGGGTCTACGCACCAATCCGCGGGGCCACAGCCAACGCAGTTGGCTCCCGCGCAACCTCTCGATGGCTGCGGCGTCGGGAAGATGCTAACCGCGGGTTCGCGTTTCACGGGAGATGACGGTGGACAGCGCGCCCGGCGGGCCGACCCAGGATTCGGCAGTACTCGCTGCGGGCGTGCGGCCTGCCAAGCTCCGGCCCTGGATGCGGACCCTGGTCGGAGTCGCGCGTCCGCTGCCGATCGTGCTCAGCGTGGGCTATTTCCTCGCGCCCGATCCAGCCCCGCGATCGGCGCGGCTCGAGGCCGATCGCGCGCGCGCCGTCGCCCTCGCCCTCGGCGAGCGGGGCATGAGCGCTGAGCCGTCGGAGATCCACTTCCTCGACCCCTTGCCGGGCCGGCTCACCTCGACCCAACGGCGCGTTCGAGCCGTCGTGCGGGCGCAGAGCGCCGGCGAGCCCGCCGACATTTGGCTCACCACCAGCCGTTGGTCGCCAGAGGGTCGGCTGCTCGAGCTGTGCGCGGTCTACAACCTCAGCGACACCTCGGCGGTCGACGAGCGCGACCTCGTGGTGCGGGGGCATCACGCGGCCTGGGTCATTGGCAGCGACGGCAAGGCCTTCACGCTCAAGCTCGCCGATCTCTCGGGCGAGACCTTGCCCAGCGACTGGCGGCGGACCGCGCGCATTCAGAGCCAGATCACGAACCTCCAGACCACAGGCCAGCAAAGCGGCGTCGGACAGCGCACCTTCCGGCTCGAACCGCCCGGCACGCTCGACCGGCTCGAGCTCGATGAGGGCGCCCTCCACGCCGAGGTCGACAGCCGCAAGATCCGCATTTCAACCGGCGGGGACGGCGCCATCGAGGGCGCACGCCATCTGCTGGAACAGACGCCGGAGAAGGGACGCCCGGGCAACGTGGTCACGTGGGCCGTTGACCGCGTGCGCGCGCTGCCGTGGTTCGGCAACGATCGCATGCAGTTCGTCAAGGCCATCGCCTTCGAGGCCCTCGATGCGTTCGAGCGCGTGGTGGGCGGGATCACCGGCGACACCGGCGCCGACCGGGTGAAGGCCGAGCTCGCCGGACTCGAAGACGCGCCGCTCGCGCCGGACTTGCCGGACCCCGAGACGGGCTGGCCGCCCGCGCCGATGGAGCCGATGATCGCGCCCGCGCTGCCCGGCGAAGGCAAGTGGCGTCCGCTCGACAAGGATCCCTTCATCGCCACGAATCCCGACACGCCCTCGCCCTTCGTGCAGTCGTTCATCCGAACCGATCAGAAGCGCGCGTACAATCAGACCTGGGTGCTGATCTGGGACCCGCGGCAGATCGCGCTGCACACCATGAGCGGCACCCTCGAGCCGAAGAGCGCCACCGGAGAGACTGGGCCGGGACTCGTCCCGCGCAAGCCCGAGGTGATGCGGCGCCTGGTGGGCGGCTTCAACGGCGGCTTTCAGGCCACCCACGGCGAGTTCGGCATGATGGCCGATGGCGTGGTCTACCTGCCGCCCAAGCCCTACTCCGCGACGGTGGCGGAGCTCAGCGACGGCTCCACCGGATTCGGGACCTGGCCCAACGACGAGAAGGTCCCGGAAAACATCCTGAGCTTTCGCCAGAACATGACGCCGCTGGTGATGGACGGCGTGGTGAATCCCTACAAACGCAATTGGTGGGGAGGGGTTCCGCCTGGGTGGACCGACGAGAGCCGCACGACCCGCAGCGCGGTCTGCCAGACCAAAGAGGGCTTCGTCGCTTACCTCTACGGCGCGAGCATCGACGCCGATCATTTGGCCTTCGCCATGCAGCGCGCGCGCTGCGACTACGGGATCCACCTCGACATGAACCCCGGGCACTCGGGCTTCGAGTTCTACCGAGCAGCGCCTGCCGCCGAGCTTCCGGCGCTCGACCGCAAGCTCGACTCGCAATGGGAAGCCGAAGGCGCCGTCAGCGGCATGGAGGGCTGGAAATTCAGAAGCCGGCGCATGCTCCGCTACATGGGCCTCATGAACTTCCCGCGCTACATCCAGCGCGAGTCGCGGGACTTCTTCTATCTGACGCGGCGTGATCTCGTTCCCGGACCGAAGCTCCCGACCCGCGTGAGCCCCGCCGAGCCCGGCGAGGGCGAGTGGAAGACCAAGGGGTTGCCGCAACACGGCTGGCCTTACGCCGTCGCGACGACTTGGCTCCGCGCCGAGGCGGCGCGGCCCGACACCAAGCTCTCGATCGTGAAGCTCGATCCGGCCGCCCTGCGTCCCGCGCTCGCGAGCGAAGCAGTCGCCGAGGTCGTGATCGCCTTCCCGCCGACGGGCACCCAGGGCGCCGCGCTGTGGCTGGGACCCAAGGGACCGACCATCGGCCCAGACGCGCCGCAGCACGCAGTTCCGGTCGCGCGAGGAGCGTCGAGCGTGGGGCCGGACACCTCGGCGGCCCTCGCCCTCGATGCCGAGGGCATGCTGCTCTACGTCGAGGTGACCACGGAGCGCGACCCCGCTCGCGACGGCGCCCTGATCGAAGACGCGTTGAAAAGCCTGAGCGCGCAGCAGCGGCTGTACTTATCGAAGCCGCTCGCCGTGGCCTTGGGCGGCGACCGCGACCTGCGCGGGCGCGCCGTAGCCGCGAGCCCCGAGGCCCTCCGCTTGGTCCGCCGCCCCTCCCCGGGCACGGCTCGAATCTTCCCTGACACCCCCGTGGTCCCGGTCGCCGTCTGGTACCCGCTCCAGGCCAAACGGGTCCGCTATTTTCCGAAGCCCAAGAAGGTCGAACAGCCCCCCGCGGGGGGGTCGCCGGACCCCGAATGAGGGGCCCGGACGCTGATCCTTTCGAAACTCCAGGCCCATCTGTGCAAGACTCGCGGGTGGGAGAACCGTTGCCTCCGACGCAGCTCTTCGGCCCCTTCGAGCTCATCCAGCGCATCAGCGTCGGCGGCATGGCGGAGGTCTTTCAGGCCCGCCACCGCCAAAGTGGCGCGGTCGTCGCGCTCAAGCGCATCCTGCCCAACGTCTCGGAGGACGAGGATTTCATCGAGCTCTTCCACGACGAGGCTCGGATCGCGACGCTGCTCGAGCACCCGAACATCGCGCGCACCGTGGACGCGGGTCAGGTCGACGGCGGTCACTACATCGCTCTCGAGTTCGTGGACGGCAAGCCGCTCCGGACGCTGATCGACCGCGCCGCTGCCAGCGGCCAGGTCCTCCCGGTCGAGCTCGCGCTCTTCGTCATCGCCGGGGTCACCGCAGGCCTCGCCTATGCCCACGACCGGCGCGACGCCCAGGGCCGCCCGCTCCACATCGTTCACCGGGACGTGAGCCCGCAGAACATCCTGGTCTCCTACGACGGTCGCGTGAAGCTCATCGACTTCGGCATCGCCAAGGCGGCCGGCAAGATCACCCGCACCCAGGCGGGCATGATCAAGGGCAAGGTGGGCTACATGTCGCCCGAGCAGGTCGGCGGCAAAGACGTCGACCGGCGCACCGACCTCTTCGCGCTCGGGATCTGCCTCTGGGAGGCGCTGACCGGGAAGCGCCTCTACGACGGGCCAAACGAGATCGTCGTGATGAACAAGATCCGAACCGGGGGGGTAGCGGCCCCCACGGCCGAGAACCCCCGGCTGCCCCCAACGGTCGACCCCATCGTCCTCAAGGCGCTCGCCAAAGACCCAAACCAGCGGTACGCTACCGCGTCGGAATTAGAAGCGGATTTGCATGCGCTCGCTCGGAGCCTCCCGGCGCCGGGCGACGCAGGCCGGCTGGCCCAACTGATGCGCCAGATGTTCCCTTCGGAGGCAGCGAGAGCGGCCTCTGGTCCGCAGGAGATCATCGGGATGAGTGACAAAGGCGGTTCAGATCTGGACGTGTTCGACGGCCTGGCGAAGAAGTCCGGCCGCCCTGGCCCGGCGTCGACACCGGCCCCGCGATCCCTCCCCGCACCGACGCCCCCGCCGGGTCTGAAGAAGACCCTGCTCGGGCTCCCCCCGCCGACGCCACCGCCTCAGTCGGGGAAGAACCCTCCGCCCCCGAGCATGCGGGCGGGCCCCGCCGCCCTGCCGCCGCCGAGCCGAGCCGCCGGCGCGCTTCCTCCGCCGAGCCTGCCGCCGAGCCTGCCGCCGAGCCTGCCGCCCATGTCGAAGCCCTCGGGGCTTGGACCAGGCCCGCTTCCGCCGAAGCCGCCGCCCGCGCTCGCTGCGCCCGTGGACATGGACTGGGACGACGAGGACGAGAAGACAGCGGTCTTCGACAAGGAGCCGAACGAGTCCCCGTCCCAGGCGCTGCTCAAGAGCGGGCCGCCGATCCCGGGCGCCGGACTCCCTCCGCCGACCTCCGTTCGCGTGGGCGCAGCAGCCGCGCTGATGGGCAGCTCGGGCGGCATCGCCGCACCGCCCAGCTTCCCGAGCCCCGGGGGTCCCAGCTCGATGCCGGGCTCGATGCCGGGCTCGATGCCGGGCTCGATGCAGAGCTCGATGCCAGGCTCGATGCCAGGCATGGGAATGCACCAGACCCCGGCTTCCATGCCGGTGGCGTCGGCCCAAATGCCCCCGGTGATGCCGGCGCCCTACCCGACGCAGGCCCCATCGAGCGGCGCGGGTCGCATGATCTTGCTCGCAGTCGCCGGCCTGCTCGTCGTCGGCCTGGTCGCGGCCATGGTGGTGTTCTTCATTCCGCGAAAGGGCACGCTCGTCGTGACCGTCGCGGGACCGGGCAACAAGAGCGTCGATGCCGTTCAGGTCTTCGTCGACGGCAACAAGCGCTGCGATACGTCCCCCTGCCGCGTGACCGAGTTGGCCTCGGGCACCCACATGGTGAAGGTCGCGGCGGCGGGCTTTCAGCCCACGGCCGAGCAGGGCGTGAAGGTCGAGACCGGCGAGGACGCCGTGCTCAACGTCAGCCTGTCCCGCGCGAGCGAAGGCACCGGCGTCAAGGTGAGCGCCGACACGGCGGGCGCGGTGAAGCTCTTCGTCGACGGCAAAGAGGTCGGCCCCCTGCCCCAGGAGCTCCGGGACATGTCACCCGGCGAGCATCTGATCAAGATCGCGGGGGAGCGCTACGAGGCTTGGGAGAAGCGCATCAACATCGAAGAGGGTCAGGTCCAGAGCATCGAGCCGAAGCTCAAGGTCGTGAAGGGCCTGGCCACGATCAAGGGCGGGTCCGGGGCGGAGGGCGCGCGCGTGCTGCTGGTCAGCGGAAGCGAGCGGCGCCCGATCCCCAAGCTCCCGATCAAGATCGACATCACGACGGACAAGCCTTGGAGCATCGTCGCGACGAAGATGGGCTTCGAGGACTTCAAGAAGGACATCAGCTTTCAGGATGGAAAGGCTGAAGAATCCTTCACAATCGACCTGTTCGAGAAGGGCAAGGCCCCCAAGCCCGACGCCCCCGTCGCGACCGGCGGCCAGACGCCCACCGCGGGCACGACCCCGCCGGTCGGCGTCGGCAAGGTGCCGCCCACCGTCCCCGACAAGCCCGTCGCCGCCGCGGGCACGGGCATCCTCAACATCAACAGCATCCCGGTCTCGAACGTGATCCTCGACGGCAGGCCCATGGGCTCGACGCCGAAGGTCGGCCTGAGCGTGTCCGCCGGCAATCACACCGTCGTGTTCGTGCACGCCGAGCACGGGCGCAAATCTCGAGTGGTCAACGTGCCGGCCGGCGGGGCAGCGACGGCGGCGGTTCGGTTTCCCTGAGGTGACTTGAGCCACCAGGACGGCGCCGAGTGGTTCGACGGCGCCTGCCTGGCGCAAGTGCTGACAAGAGCGTGCTCGGACGGGACTGCCCCACTCGACGTTCGCCCGACCCACCCGAGCGCGACCCGCCGACGGAACTCGGAGCTCGACCAGCGTTCCTTGCTCGACGAGGAGATCCGAGGGTGAATCCGCTAGTGGGAACACGATCACGAGCCCACGAACTCGTGCTGCGAGCGGGGATCTTGGCGGTCGCTGGGGTTCAGTCCTCAATCCGACTTTCGGACTTCGACCTGCCTTGGCACTTGGCCCTCGGACGGCACCTCTTCGAAACCCGTTCCGTGCCCAGAGTCGACCCGCTGGCGTTCACCCACCGGCAGATTGGGTACATGGAATTCTTGAGCGACGCAGCCCTGTGGGGGCTTTACCGCTCGGGGGGCGCACTCGCGCTCCAGCTGTTCGGAGCACTGCTCTTCGTCGGCATCTTGCTGGTTTATCTCCGCCGAGCGCGGGACGCAGGGCCAATGGCCCTACCAATTCTGGCTGTGCTGGTCGTCGCGATCGGCAGCTGGATCCTCGTGCGGCCCGCAACGCTCTCCTTGTTTTTGCTTCCCGTCGTGCTGCTCGTGCTCGAGGAGCACCGGCGAACGCCGAGCGGCCCTAGCAGCAGCAAGTGCATGTGGGGCCTGGTACCGCTCACGATCATTTGGGCCAACCTGCACGGCTTCGTCGTTCTCGGAGTGGCGATGATGGTCGCGTACGCAGCGTACCGCTCGGCGTGTCGCTTGGCGGCCGGGCGCTTGTCAGATCTGCTCCCGCTCCGGGACGGCGATCAGCTCTCACTTCCGTGGATTGTGGCGGTCGGCGCTGCAGCCGGCAGCGGCTTGAACGTCGCGGGATATCGCCTTTGGACTGGACCGCTTCGGGCCAGTGCCGATTTCCAGCGCATCCTCGAGTGGCAGTCGCCCGACTGGTCCGTCTTGGCCAGGCACGAACCCGCGCTGATGGTGCTATTGGGACTGGGAGCGATCGCGCTAGCGCTCGGGAGGGAACCCGGCGGGAGCCGCTGGCCGAATGCCTTCGAGCTTGGCTTGTGGGTCGGCGCACTGGCGCTTGGTCAGAGCGCATATCGGATGTTGCCCATCGCCGCGTTGCTGATCGCACCGTCCATCGCTCGGCGGCTGGCCGCGCTCGCCGTGCCCACGCCGCGCTTGCCTCTGCTGGCCGCCGCCACCGTGCCCCTGGCTGCGCCCCTGCTCGCGCTCAGCACGGCGACGAGCTTCGGGGTGGGGTTCGAGCCGCGACACTTTCCAGAACGTGCGGCGGTGTGGATCGAGCACCACGAACCGCGGGGCCGAATGTGGAACATCCTGGAGTTCGGCGGATATTTGGCGCTCCGACTGCATCCGACGCACCTGGTATTGATGGACGGACGCAGCGGCTGGGTGCACGAACCCCGGATCCTGGACCGCTACCACGCCAGCCTGAGAGACCGCGCGGCGTTCGGCGCGCTGGCCGGAGAATTGCAGCTGGAGTGGGCCATCACGCGCGCATCGGAGGGCGAGGGATCCGGCGTACCGCTGGCGGCAAGCCAGGACTGGGCCATGGTCTACCTCGACGATGTGGCCGCGATCTACGTTCGTCGCAGTGGGCCGAACACCGAGCTCGGTGCGCGCGGCTATCGGGTCCTTCGGCACATGACTCCGCTGCCGACAGTGCTCAGTGCCGCCATCGACCGCAACATCCTCCCCGAGAGCCTCGCGTACGACGGCCACCTCGCGGTCCAACAAGCGCCGAACAGCCCACGAGCACGCTTCCTCGACGCGTGCGGGGCGCTCGCAAAGCGTGACGCCCTCGCGCTGAGTGAGGCTCGATTGAAGCTGTCAGAGGTGGCGCCAGGTCATCCCGCCGGGGCACTCCTCGACGCCGCAGCGGCTAGCGTTGGCCTCCGGGCGCCATAGATCCGCTCACGGAACCCGAAACGAGGCGCGCACTCGGTCCGATCTGATCATGCGTTGCGCCGGTGACTCCGCTCGACTCTCGGCGGTCTCTGTCCCGGTGGCTGCCACTCGCTCTATTCCTGCTCTCGGGCGCGTCAGCCTTGGTGGGCCAGCTCTGTTTCTCCCGCCACCCCCCGGGAGGTCTTCCACGGCGGCGTGGCGGCGGTGCTGGGGTCGGCCGTGGTAGGGTCCGTGGTGCTGCCCCCCTTCGGCTCCCAGCGCACGGTCGTCACGTTGGTCATTTCGCTGGCCGCCGTGGGAGCTATTTGGGCCCTACTCCGGCGGGCAGGGCGTGCTCATCGCATCTCTCCAGCCGCTTCAGAGCTCCCGCCAGCGCCTCGTCGACGGCGGCGGTTCGATTTCCTTGAGGTGGCTTGAGTCACCGCAACGGGGCCGAGTCCGCGCCAACACCGCGCTGGGTGTGGGCTCTCGCAGCCCTGGCATCCGTGGGCGTTGTGATCGCTGCCTTCGCGGCCCCCTACCTGCCGACCCACGACGGCCCGCAACACCTGTACCTGGCGCATGTCGGCAAGCACTACTCCAATCCGGGCTCGCTCTACGCGGAGGTCTATCGACCCACGACCGCCCTGACAGCGCTGGGGTTTTCCCTGGTCTACGGACCCGCGCTCGAGGTCCTGCCCTGGCGCCGAGCCTTGCAGGTGACTCTGGCGATCATGGCGCTCGGGTGGTCGTGGGGGTTTTTGGCGCTGGTCCGGTCGGTGAACCGCGAGCGCACGATCCTCGGGCTCGTGGGCTTCGCTACGGCCTTCCAGTGGGCCGTGTACATGGGCTTCTTCTCGTACGTCCTGTCGCTGTCGCTCACGTTTTGCTGCGCCGCGCTCGCCATCCGCAGCGACCTCTGGCACTGGCGCTACCGCCTGGGCATCGCCGCGTTGATTTCTGTTCAGGGCGTCGTCCACGTGTTCGGAGCGCAGGTCAGCGCGCTCTTTCTCGTCGTGCTCGTGCTGGTGCGCCACCGCCCGCGCCAGTGGCCGCGGGAGCTTGCCCTGCTGGCCCTCATGGGGATCCCGGTCGCGCTGCTCACTGCTCGGGCGGCGGGATACATCGGCGAGAGCGCACCGTTGCGACCGCAGCCGGAGGACACGCCGATGGGGATTTTGGATCGACTCCAGCTCCTTCGCGGGCTGTTCGTCGGAGGACCGGGTTGGCGCGGCTGGATCCCGTTGATGACGGCGGCTGGCGCCCTCGCGCTGTTCTTCGCCCGACACTCGAGGCGACCGGCATCCCGCAACGAGCTCGCCCTCGCGCTAACAGCCTGCATGTTACTGGCTGCCGGAGCATTCGGACCGATCCATCTGGACGTGTGGGAGTACTTCTCGCCCCGTTTCTTGGTGCCCGGCGTGATGCTCGCGCTTCCCTTGTTGCCGCTGGAAGCCGCAGCGCTTCGCTGGCCGCGCCTGCCTTCAGCCGCCGTAGCTCTCTTTTCCGGCGCCGCGATCGCCTGGGCAGCCTGGTTCAACCGCGAGTCGCATCGTCAGTGCGCGGATCTCGTGAGCGGACTGGACGCCCCGATTCAAGGGCGTGGTTTTCGGCTACCGCTGGCGCTGCAGTCGGTCTGCGAGGGCAACCCCCAAAGCCCGCACGACCAGGCGTTTCCCTTCGTGCGCCCGGCCGCCAACTTCGGCGCGCTCTACGCCGCCGCGCAAGGCGGCCTAGTCCCCTACGCCTTTGCCATGATCCCGCAACTTCATACCGTCGTCGTGCGCGAATCCGCGAAAGCGCGGCTGCCGCCGGTGCCTCCGCGTGCTCTGTTCTGGCAAGTGTACGAGAACCCCGATACGCGGCTCGACGCCGAGAAGCGCCGGTCCATCACCACCCAGCTCGCCGAGGACGGTTCGCTCTACGAGGATGTCTTGATCCACGGCGCGAACGAAGATCGAGACACCTTCTTGGCGCTCGGGTATCGGCTGATGCACGGCGCCGGCAAGCTGGCGATCCTCCGCTTCGAGGGCTGTCCTGTGGAGATCACGCTAGCTGCGGCTGGGCGCCCTCGTCAGCCGACGCTCATCGAACACGCTTGGGACCCGGGCGATCGCATCCACACGCACCCCCCCCTGCCGCCCGCGTCCTTCGACGATTCCGGGCGAGCGCGCGTGTCAGCGAAGCTCGTGCCCTGCGGCAAGGCTCGGCTCCGAGCCTTCGTCGACATGGACGATTCGCAGACGTTTTCGGCGGGAGACATCGGCTGCTCGAGCGCGGGACCCGACGGGTGGCTCTCACTCCAGGCAGCGCCGGAGGGAACCGCGGCACCTTGCGACCTGCGCGCGCGCGTTCAATGATGGCCATCTCCGGCCGTCAGCCGTGACGAGAGCTCCTGGGCAGCTCGCGCGCGGCCAGCGCGGACGGGCGCCGTTCATCTGCCATCGGGCGAATCGAGCGCAGCATCCGTTGCGTTGGGAACCGCGTCCGGCGCATCGGCTCCACCATCCACCGCCGTCGGCTCGTCTTCGTGCGACAGGTCCAATGCACCACCATCGAAGGACTCGACCGCGGGTCCCGCCGAGACGGACGGAGCGGGAAGCGTGAGCCCGGCACCGACCTCGCCCTGCGAGTTGCCCACCCACTCGGCGACCTCGGCTCGCGCGCGAGCTGCCTGGGGGTGGCCCGCTTTCTCCAAACAGTCAGCGCGAGCTGCGAGAAACCGCAGATGCCACCACGGGAGCTCCAGATTCGGACCGAGCGCCTCCACGCAGAGCGAAGCGTCCATCGACTCGAACGCCAGCTGCTGCGCGATGCCGATCCGTCGCTCTTCGTGGTTGTAGGCCGCGAGGGGGCCGATCAAGAGAGCGCGCGCTGCCTTGGCGGCGGCCACCGGATCCCGCCTCACGACGACCGGCAACAGTTCGATCGCGGGGATCTGAGCGTGACACAGCGGAAGCCCGGACTTCCGCAGCTCCGACACGGCGAGCAAGAGCGCGTCCAGCGCCTCCGCAAGCATGCTCTTTGCCAAGAAGTACCGCCCTCGAATGACGTGGGATTCAGCGACGTAGCCCTCGTGCTCGAGCTCGCGGGCGAGGACGAGGGCGCGATCGTCCTTGCGCGTGGCGAAGATCGCGCCGACGACGTACTTCTCCACGACGTCGTGGGTGCCCACGTCGGGCTGCGAAAACCAGAGTCGTCCCGCGTTCACCAGATCACCGCCGCACCCAGCCTCGAATGCCTGTGCACGCGCCCGAACCGCGGGATCGGGGAGCGGCAAGTCCGGCGCGCCGACGCCTCCCGAGACGAGCCACCCTCGGCGCCTGAGTTCGTCCACCCGCCTCCAGTTCACCGTCCCGCGCACGTCGGGACGCGCCAGGCCGCGGGACTGCGTGAGCGCGGCCAGCTGGACCGAGATGCTGCCGAGTGAGTTCCCCACTTGTCGCGCAAACGCATATTCCAGGGCGTTGTCGTCGTCGGTGTTGATCGGCGCCGGCGAGGCCGACCCGATGGCGCCGACCAGCTCGTCGCTGGCCAGGAACCGCGCGAGCACGCCCTCCGCGTCCCCCACCAGGCCGGCGCGAGGGAACACCGTGCGGAACGGCTCGGTCCCGACCCTTCCGCGCAGGCCGTCCACGTCGATGACGCGAGCTTCCCTGCTGGCCAGCAGCAACAAGTCGCCGCCTTGGGTGTGCCAGGCTTCGACGACGGGAAACACCGTGCGCAGCGTGACCAGCACGATCCGCAGGGTCTGGACGTCGATTTCGTAGCCCTGCACCCACTGCGCGAAGATGCCGTTGGGCTTCAGGCGCTCGGCGGCGACGGCATAGAACTCCCGCGTGAACAGCGACGCGACCCCGGCGCGGTAGGGGTTGCTCGGCTCGCTCACCAGGAGATCGTATTTGCGTTCGTGGGTCAGCAGGTACTCGCGCCCGTCCCCCAGGAACACGTGCACGTTGGGACGCTCGAGCACGTTCTGGTTCGCCGCGGACGCGGCGCGCGCGACCTCGACGATGGCCGGCTCGAGCTCGGCCACGTCCACGCGCTCCACTCCCGGGACGGACGCGAGCCAGCCCGCGGTCATCCCCGTGCCGAGCCCGAGCACGAAGGCGCTCTTCACGTCGCCGTGAAGGACGGCGGGGATCATCCCGAGGAGGGCCTGCGTGCCGCGATCGGCGTAGACGGCGCCGTCGGCCTTTCCGCTGACCAGGAAGGTGAGCCCCGTTCCGTGAGTCACGGCCAGGCTGCTCTCGACCCCGTCGCGCTCCCAGAGCAGGCGCAAACGGGTGCGGTGGTTCCACTCGCGGAGCTGGTTCTTGTCGAGTTCTGCGATGCTCACCCGGCCCGCGCCGATGGGCGTGTGTCGGGTGACGGCGGTTGGGCCGTCGGCGGTGAGCGCCGTCGCCGCCAGCAAACCGGCGACGATCGCCGGCCACGCCCGGCGGACTCCAGCCCGCCGCCCGATCCACCATTCGAGGCAGATCAGCGAGAACGCGAGCACGACCAGGACGCTCGCCAGGAGCCGCCACGCACCGACGGCGCCGATGCGAGGCATCAGCACGAACCCCACGGCGATGGCGCCCACGATGGATCCGGCAGTGTTGAACGCGTAGGTGAGCCCCACCTGACGAGCGACCCGGCGGCGGCCTGTGCCGAGCAAGGCAAACAGCACCGGGAACTGGTAGCCGGCGACGATGGCCGCCGGCAGCACCACCACTGACGCGATCGTGATCCAACTCACCACCAGCGCCGAAAATCCGAGGTTCGCCATGGGACGGGTGTAGGCGGCGTAGAGGCCAACGCCGTCGCCGAGCGCGAGGGGGAACAGCGCGCAGCCCGCTTCGAGGGCCACCGTCCAGGCGAGCAGCGAGAGCGTCGCGGGTTGGCTCGGCTTGCGGCGGGTGTAGAGGAAGCTCCCGATCCCGATGCCCGTCAGCGCTACCGCGAGGATCAAGCCGAAGGTGAAGCTCGACCCCCCGAGGATCGGCCCCAACATCCGATACCAGACGATCTCGAGCCCGAGGAAGGCGAAGCCGACCACGGCCGCCGCAGCGTAGACCGCTCCGGAGACGACTCGTCCCGGCTCATCCGCGCTGGGCTCGGACTCGGCGGAGGGTGCCGCCGCCGAGCTCGGGATCGGATCCAGGCGACTGCCGTGGTACCGCGCGAGCATCGCGACGAGCAGGTTGAGCAGCACGGCGACCCAGAGCGCCAAACGCATGCCGAATAACTCGAAGAGCACGAAGGTGCCGAGCAACGCCCCGATCACGGCGCCGGCGGTGTTCGACGCGTAGAGCGTGGCCAGCTGACCCCGGGCGACGTCATCGTCGCGTTCCACGGCACGGGCCGCAGCCGGCAAGGTCCCACCCATGAGCACGACGGCCGGGCCCAAGACCACTGCCGACAGCAGCAGGCGCACCAGCGTCGCCCCTCCTGCGCCCAGCGCCCCGACTCCACCCAAGCCCCAGTAGATTCGAGCCGCGAGCTCGACCAAGAAGGGCGTGACCGCTGCAAACAGCGCGACGCCAATCTCCAGATTTGCGTAGAACAGCAGCGGCCGGGACGCCGCTTCGGCTCGCTTGCCAAGCCAGACGCCGCCCAGGCCGAGCCCGCCCAGAAAGATCGCGAGCACCGCTGAAGATGCGGCCGTCGATGCGCCGAACACCAAGCGCAGCATGCGCTCCCAGGCGGTCTGATAGACCAGAGCCGCGAGGCCGGATCCGAACAAGAACATCGCGACGCGCGGAGTGGTCGCCCTCACACGCTCACCTTCGCCCCGCGGATCTTCCCCAATCGAGCCAGGTGACGAAGCAGCCGCTGTCCGGATCTCCTCCGCGTCCAGCGCACCGCGCCACGTCCAGCGGCGGGCCAGCGACGAGCAGGTCGCCCTTGGAGACAAACGACAAGTCCGAGCGCCAAGCGTCGGAGAAACGCTCCGAGCGCCACTGAACCCGATCCCGCTCGGTCTCGCTCACGGTCTTTTGCAAGTAGTTCAGGGCGATACCGCGAACTTCCGGATCGTCGACCACCGTGAGCACGCGCTCCAAGAACTGGATCGTCGCCTCGCGCTCGCCGGCCTTCGACAAGATGGTTGCGGCGGTGATGCAGTGAAAGGGGATGTTCTCGTCGTTGCCGACCAGCTCGCAGGCCCGCGCCATCCGACGCGCCCCCTCCAGCTTCCACTCCTTCTTGACGGCCTCGTCGTCGAAGGCCTGCGGCGCCAGATAAGCCATGAATTGACCCCCCTGCGTCCAAAGCTGCGCGTCCAGTGGAAACTCCTGCATGCCGCGCTCGACGATCTTTCGCGCGCGTAAGTAGTCCTGCTCGCGGGGCTTCACCACGCCGAGAGTGAGCACCGTGTCCGCGTACAGGTAGGGCGCTCGGAATTTCGGGTCGAGCTCGTTAACGGTGTCGAGGTAGTTGGCAGCGAATTCGAAGCGGCGCTTTTCTTGGATGTGGATGCCGTAGGAAACCAGCGTCGTCGAGAAGATCAAATCCGCGAGGGCCGAGCGCCAACCCAGGCTCATCACGACGGTCTGCTCAGGGCTGGGCAGCGCGTAGACGTCGGCCGCGACGCGGATCCCATGGAACCGTTCCGCGAGCCGCGGGCGCGTGAAGCCAATCGCGACCGCGGCGACCAGCATGACCGCCCCGGCGACGAGTTCGGCAGCACCCAGCCGGAGCCGGCGGCGCGACGGGTCACTCGACTTCACGGTAGATGTCCATCGGCGCGACGCTCGGCGGGCCTCCCTCGCGAGATTGACCGGAGATGCTGAGCTCGCTCGTGCTCCCATCGCCGTCGAGATCTCCCCGCGCGACGGCTCGAAACGCCGCGTGATCGGCGCTGCCGCCGCTCTCGAACGCAAAACTAAAGGAGTGCGGCACCGCGAATCCAAACTCCAGAGCGCGCCAGGTGGGATGATCCCAGGTGCCCGGCGGGTCTGTCACCCGGACGCCGGCGGGGATCTCCGCCGGGGTGAGCCCGACGCTCTCCGGATAAGCCGACGCGACCGGGCGGCCCGTCGCCAACGAGGTGGCACGCACTGCGATCCGATTTAGCCCGTCGATGGGCTCGACGAGCTTCGAGGCGTGCAGGTTGCGAACGAAGGAAGGCAGGGCCGTCGCGAGGACCGCGCCGGCAACCGCGACCGCCACAGCGGCTTCGAGAGGCGTCACAGAGCGCACGGCGCTGCAACCTGCCCGATTCGACCGCCCGGCACAAGCGCCGGCACGCACCACAAAATGCACTACGCCCGCGGACATGCCGCAGGCGTAGTGGATTTCCATCAGAGCAGGTTCACTCCTCCGGATTGCTCTCGACGAAGTTCGGGGCAATCACCAGCGCCAGCTCACCCGAGGAGCCCGTCTTCACCTCACCGGCGATGGTGAAGCTCGACAGGATGCCATCCCCGTTCAGGTCGCCTTGGGCAATGCTGGCGAAGGCCGCGCCGTTGCCGCCGCCGTTGGTGCCGCCGGTCTGCGTGTAGTTGTACATGTAGTACTGGGGCGCTTCCATGGTGAACTTCAGACACGCGAAGCCCTTGTGAACCGTGGTGCCATCCGCCGACCACTCCGTCGGCGAGGACTGGTACTTCCTCCCTTGAATGCTGGCCTTGGCGGCCGGGACCATGGCGGTCGCGGTGCCGCACAAGCGATTGTTGATGTCGGCCATGCTACCGAGGTCCAGCACTGTTCCCGACATGCCTTCCCGCGCATACGCGCTCGAAGCGCCCTTGGACATATTGCCCAGCGAGTTGCGGGCCTCTGCCGTCTTCGCGTTGGCGATGTACTTGCGGACACCGTAGATGGCGAGGGCCGCGAGCACGCCGACGATCGCGACGACGATCATGAGTTCGACGAGCGTAAAACCCCTCTTCAGTTTCTTCTTCATTTGGTCTCTCCTTGTCTGACGGGTGGCACAGGTCTGGGTGTCGCGCCCGGCCACCCGCCGCGCGCGCAGATCTCAGTCGTCACCGCCCAAGCTTCAGGCGGCCCGATGAATCATTCGCCTTCGTTCTCTACGTAGATCTCTTGCGTAAAGCTCGAGCTCACGAAGAGGGAGAACACGCTGTCGCCGTCGAAGTTGCCCGCGGCCTGAATCACGAACCAGGGCTCGGTGGTCGGGTTGGGCCAGTTGAAGGTCTGCGCGGTGTTGGGGGGGGGCGGCGGGGCGCCAGGACCGCCCGCGACGACCGCGTAGCCGAAACTCACGGGGTTGGGCGTCGAGACCGGAAAGTGCCGCCAGGTCCCCGCGTACTCCAGGTGCGACGGGTAGATCCAGTGCCGCTTGTTGCCGTCGGGAGGCGCCGGATAATAGGCGGTCAGCGAACTCGAGACGTCGTAGTAGGTGTGAAATTCTTCGCGCCACGATTCCTGCGCGGTCTTGATCTGCCCGATCATGTGGATCGGCTCCGCCGACTTGCTGGCGAAGATGTACTTCCTCATTCCGTACACCGCGAGCGTCGCGAGCACGCCGACGATGGTCACTACGACCATCAACTCGACGAGAGTGAATCCGCGCTGCGAACGACCGATGCGCATCGTAGACTGGGCAGTGCAGCTTCCGTACCAGCGGCGCGCTACGCGAGGTCTCCAGCTCATTGCCCGGATTGTCGCACGTCGCGCGCGGCGGCGGCCAATTGAGGTGACGATTCTCGTCACTCGTCCTCGAGGGGGTGACGAGACCTGACAGGGACCAGGGTAAACGCCGCACGCACACGGCAGCACACGCAGCAACGCGGCGGCAGAGCGAACAGCTCGCTCACTCGCCTTCGTTCTCGCGGAGGATCTCGCCGGTCAGGCTGGCGGCGACGTAGTAGGACTTGACCCCATCGGCGTCCGTGTCGCCCATCGCTTGGATCACGTACCACGGCTGCGTCATCGCGTTAGCTGCAGGCCAGGCCGGCTGCTCGGCGGTCGACGGCGCGGGCATGGCCGTGAAAGGCGCCCCGGCCTTGGTCACGTAGGCGAACTGGAGCGGCCCAGAAACAGTCGGATTGAGCCGCATCCACTTGCCATAGTCTGCGCCCGACGCCTGGTTCCAATCCCACAGGGTCCGGCCGGGCGCCGGCATCGGATACCAGGACGTCATGGTGGTGGACACGTCCAGATAGCTGCCGGTCTCGGCTCGCCAACGCTCCTGGGCTACGCGAACGCTCTGCACCATTCCGAAGGCCTCCACCGACCGCGAGTGGAACACCCACTGTCGGAAGGTGACGATCCCCACCGTGGCCAGGATGCCCACGAGCAGCACCACCACCATCAGCTCCACCAGGGTGAACGCCCGCAGTCGACGACGTCTTTTGTGCGCGCGCGGGGACATGGATCGCGAGTTGACATGCACGGGCCGTTCCATGGTCGCCCGTGCATTCTAGCCCAGGTACCCGGAGACACTCCCGTTTTCGGCCTCGCAACCGCTAGCGGGCTCGGAAGTTATTGCGGACCTGCCGGATCCTCGGAAGTCGGCTCGTCGTCGCTCCCGAGGCCGTGCTTCGACAGCCGGTAGCGCAGCGAGCGGAAGGTGATGCCCAGGAGCTTCGCCGCGGCCGTGCGGTTGCCGTCGGTGCGGTCCAGCGCCGAGAGCAGGAGACGGCGCTCCACCTCGTTCAAGATCTCGTCGAGGTTCGCGCCTTCGGGGGGCAAGGTGAGGATCTCGCCCGCCGGCGCGCTCGCGGCTCCGGCCACCTCGGTGGGCAGGTCCCCGAGGCCGATCGATCGGGAGTCGGCCAGCGCCACTGAGCGCTCGACGACGTTCTCGAGCTCGCGCACGTTGCCGGGGTAGTCGTAGCGCTCCAGGGCCCGAAGCGCATCCGACGTGAAGCCCGCGACGTCCTTGCCCATCTCCGCGGCAAACCGCCGCAAGAATCGCTCCGCCATCAGTGGGATGTCGTCGCGCCGTTCTCGCAGCGGCGGCAGCGGCAGCCGAATCACGTTCAATCGATAGTAGAGGTCTTGCCGAAAGCCCCCGCTGGCGACCTCCGCTTCGATGTCGCGGTTGGTGGCAGCGAGCAGGCGCACATCGACGGGGGTCTCCTGCGTCGAACCCACGGCACGCACGCTCCGCTCCTGCAGCACTCGCAACAACTTCACCTGCAGCGACAGGGGCAGCTCGCCGACCTCGTCGAGCATGAGCGTGCCGCCATCTGCCTCGCGAAACAGGCCGCGGTGTCGCTGCTGTGCTCCGGTGAAAGCGCCCTTTTCATGGCCAAACAGCTCGCTTTCCATCAGCGCTTCGGGCAGCGCGCCGCAGTTCACGACCAAGAAGGGTCCCGCCTGGCGATCCGAGCGCTCGTGGATCGCGCGCGCAACCCGCTCTTTGCCCGTGCCACTCTCGCCCGTGATCAACACCGTGGTCTTGGTCGAAGCGACGCGGTCGACGAGATCCATTACGGCGCGCATGGCGGGACTGCGCCCGAGCACGCCGCTGTCGGATCGCTCGATGCGCGCGCGCAGCCGGGTGTTTTCGGCGCTCAGCTCGTGCTTCTCCAGCGCCTTCTGGACGAGCGCGAGGAGCTCAGCCGGCTGAAAGGGCTTCGTCACGAAGTCGTAGGCGCCGCCGCGCATGGCCGTGATGGCGTTCTCGACGGTAGAGTGGGCGGTGATCAAGATCACCTCGCTGGCTGGGTCACGGCGCTTGGCGGCGGCGATCACGTCGAATCCCGATCCGTCGGGCATGGAGAGGTCGGTCAGCACCACTGGGAACGACTGCTGGCTGCTCGCGATCGCCTCCGTGGCCGCACGGTACCCCCCCACCGTGACCACGTCGTAGCCTTCCCGCCGAAGCGCAATCTGCAGCAGCTGTCGGATGGACGGCTCGTCGTCCACGACGAGCACCTTGCGGGGGCGGGGAACCAGCGACTCCATCCCGATCCCTTCCATAACACGCAGGTCGGAGCCAGCGCATGACCCCAGCGCGCTCCTTGCTTTGTCGGGCCAAAAGTCTACGCTTGTGAGGTCTTTCACGCTTCTCCTTCGACATGGCCAGCTCGCTGCAATTGCTCGGAAGCGCCCGCTGGGCTCTTCTGCTCGGCGCCGCGCTCGCGTGCGCGGCGTGTGGAAGCGACGCAGCCGGCGGCGGCTCGGGCGGCGGCGGCGGTTCGGGCGGTGTGACCGCTGGTCCCACCTCGCTCTCCTTCGTTCCGTCGAGCACGCTCACGCTCGTGCCCGGCGAGACGCAAACGCTCACCGTCGTGGCCACTCCGCCCGGTCAGTACCCGGTGCGGCTCGCCCTGCTCGGAGACTACGACGACGCTTCCCTCGACAAGAGCGAAACGACGACGGGCTCGGACGGTCGCGCGACGGTGTCCGTCATCGCGCCGAGCTCGGCTCGAGCCTTCAGCCTCCGGGCCAGCTCAGGGGAAAAAGTCACGGCCAACGTGGCCGTGAGCGTCAGTGCGAGTGGCTTCGGGTCGCTGAAGGTGGGCCCCGAGTACGGCGGCAAGCGCGGCGTGTCGTACTGGCTCGCCAGTGTCCGGACTGGCGTGACTTGCGCGGAGCTCTCCGGCGAGTTGCTGAAGGACGGCGACCTCAAGGCGTCCGCGGCGTCTCCAGCGATCCCGCAGGTCGACGACGTGCCGGTGGGCCCGGCGCTGGCGGTGACGCTGCGGGGAGCCGAGTCCATCGTCGGCTGTGAGGAAATGACCAGCCTCGGTGCAGGCCAGGTCCAAGAGCTAACGGTGACCGTCGTCGACATCCCGATCAAGCTGGGCGACACCAAGCTGGACGTGGTGCTCGGGCTCGACGCCGGCAAGGGCAAGTGGAGCGATCTGCTCCAGGTCGACTCCATGCTCGTGGCGCTGTCCCCCGCATCGAACGACGCCTCGGCGCTGCTCGATGCCATGCAGGCCGCGACGACGGACGCCGGGCAAGCTTCGGGCTTTCAAGCAGCTCGCAAGACCGGGAACTGGGACACCGTGGTCCAGACCGCAATGGGGGGGCCAAATGCGATCCGCGCCAAGCTCGAGCCCTGGCTCACGCAAGGCGCCGAGAGCTTCGCCTCTCCCGACGCCTTCCGGGGACGTCTGTCGAGCGCGAGCGGCAACGCTTCGAACGCTTGGTTCGAACTCGAAACCCTCGGAGGCGCCAACGCCTCCGAGGCCGGCGCTCCGACGACGTACTTGGCGTCATGGAAACCACATCCGGACGACACCGTCGCGATGAGTGTTGCGTTCGCGCTCCTGCCGTCCCGCCTCGTCGCCTCACTGGCCCTCGCGCCCGCCAAAGCCAAGGTCCCCGCGGCATCGAGCGTGCCTCAGGCCCTGGCTCAGGTCGTGGGTTGTCAGACTGTCGCCCAGGCGCTCGTCGCGGCGGGTAGCGGGCCCGCCGTGGCGTTCTCCGGTTGTGATGCCCTCTGTGCGCAGGACCTGTGTCGTGACGGCCTCGCTCTGCTCTGGAGCCACGCTCGCGACGCTTCCGCGGCAGCGGCGGCCCCCAGCGCGTCGCTCACGATCGCCGCCGCCGCGCAAGCCACAGTGGACGACCTCGCCCGACCGAGCGCCCTCGCGGGCAGCTGGGTAGGCACGTTCAGCTCTGGCAGCTCGTCCGCCGCGGTGACCGGCTCAGCGAGCGCCAAGACTCAAACGCCGGAGTGAGCTTCGGACCGAGCACCGACTCGAGCTTTCCGCGACCCTCATGATCCAGGCAGCACTCGTGATCGTCGCGCTGGTGACGGTTCTCGTCGGGGTGCGAAGTCCAGCGCCCGCCCGCGCGCCCGCCCCGGCGGATCCCGCCACTTGGCGTGACGCGTTCGCGATCGCCGCCCTGCTCGCTGCCCACACGCCAGAGCTGCTGCTCATGCGCGCGGCAAGCAACCTCCCGGGCTTCCTGCCAGCGGACGCCCGCACCCACGCGATCGTTGCCCGGCGCTTGTTCGACGGTGGGATCGGGAGCGGTTGGGTCGACAGCTACCTGGGCGGGTTTCCCCTCGCCTCCCACTACCCGATCGTGGGTTGGGTGTTGACCGGCCTGCCGATGGCTTTGGGTGTGTCGCCGGTCAACGCCACCAATTGGGTCTGTTTCGGTTGTATCGTCGCGACCCCGGTGCTGGCCTACCTGTTGGCGCGCCGACTCGGTGCGACGGTTGTGTCAAGTCTCGCCGGCACGCTCCTGGTGGTCTGGACAAGTCCGCTCAACCCCTTCGTGGGCAGCACCGCCACCTACTTCCACTTGGGGCTGGTCTCGCAGTGTGTGGTCATGCCGCTGCTGGTGCTCTGGCTGGCGAGCGTGCTCGTCGGACGCAACCTGGCGTGGGCGGCGCTTTGGGCGAACTTGTCGTTCTTGGCGCACCCGCAGGTCGCCTTGGGCGCGGCGATCTTGCTGACCGTCGCCGTGGCGGCCGCTCGAAGGCGGCAATGGGCGCTCAACGCGGGCGCGAGTCTCGGCTCGGCGGCGCTCGTTTCCGCAGTCGTCTACGGATACGGCATGCTCCACCTCGGGCTGCCCTTTGGTTGGCCCGCGATCCCGCGCTGGATGCAGCTCGGATTCGGCCCCGATCGGCTCGTCGATTGGTTTTGGGACGGCGTGTTGCTCGACCGCGACCGGTTGCCGATTCTCACGGGCCTCTGGGCCGCCTCGGTCGTCGTGCTGTTCGCCCGCGCCAAACTGGCGCCGGCCCGCGCGGCGCTGATCGCTTCGGTACTCGTGGTGGCTCTCTCCGTGGTCGGTCCGTCGCTTGCGGACGCGGGACGCCTCGGCGAGCTCGCGTTGAAGGTGGTTCAGCCGCTTCGGATCCTCGCGTTGGTGCCGCTGGTGGCCGCAGCGTCCGTGATCGTTGCCCTGGAGCAGCAGCGCGAAACCATGGGGCGGTGGTTCGGCCGCATGCTGCCCATGCGCGCGACCCAGGTCGTCGGCGCAGCTGTGGGGGTGGGCATTGCGCTGCCGCTGGCGCTTTCCCACGCGGGCAACGCCAACGCCCGAATCGCCGCCATTTCTGCCAGCATCGCCCAGGGACCCTGCGGGGCACGAGAGCCGGACGAAGCTCAGTTTCAAGCGCTGCGCGCCGCCCTGGGGCAGCTCCGGGGCGTCCGACTCTGGATCGATGACCGCGAGGGAGCGGTGCCCGCGACCTGCACTGCCGCTACCGGCATCGAATCCGCCTCCGCGCTCCCGCTGGCGACCACCCGGGGCGTCGGTGCCCACGTCGGATTCGCGTGGCAGCTGGTGCGGCTGCTGGCCCCGGAGCAACCGGGGCTCGCTGAGCGCAGCGAGGCTCTGGGCATCAGTCATCTGCTGCTGGGGGCGGAGCTCGGCCCCGAAAACGCTCCCGGCTTCGAGCTCGTTGGCCGCTACGGGCCCCTTCACCTGTACGCGCGACGCGGCGGTAGCTCGCTTTTCGGACTGGGCTGCTCCCGCGAGCGACGGTCCGGGCCCAGTGCAACGCTGGGGGCGGGCCTGCTTCGCGATGCCGGCAGCGACGCACAACGAACGGCCCTGTTCGACCCCAGCGAATGGATCGAGCTTCGACCTGGCGCCCTCCCCGCCGGGTTCGACGTCGTCACGGAGCCTTGCTCCATCGACGGCGCGCGCCTGTCGAGCGAAGCCCACGCCAACGCAAGGCACAGCGTCGAGGTCGATGCGCCGGGCCCGGTCGAGCTGGTGCTGCGGGTCACAGCGCACCCGGCCTGGCGCTGGAAGCTCGACGGCCGATCTGTGCAACCGCGCATGATCTTCCCCGCGTACTACGCCGTCGCCCTGCCGGCGGGGCACCACCGCGTCGAAGTCACGGCTCACTGGAACCCCTGGGTCGCCGCCGCGCTGCTCATCAGCGTGCTCGGACCCTTGGCCTGGGGGATCGTGGTGTGGCGACGGCGCTAGTTCAGTCCCGCCCCCGCATCAACTCGTGCTGGCGCACTTCCTTCCACACGTTCGAGGTGTGACACAGCACGATCGAAGCCGCGCTGGCCACCACCAGCAGGGCCGCCACACCACCGAATATCTTGTTCCGGCTCCACGGGGAGCGCTCTTTGTAGAAGGCGTAGCCCAGAGGAAACCCGGTCACAAAGCCGCCGATGTGGGCGGCGTTGTTGACCGAGAGCGCCACCGCGAAGATCACGGCGTAGACCACCACGCGCATCAGGAACTGCTTCCAGGCTGGGTCTTTCGCGGCGTACAGGTAGCCGATCAGCGCGGCGATCACCCCGAACAGACCGCCGCTGGCGCCCGCGGTCAGGGCCGGAGCGCCGCTGAAGGCGTACCAGAGGTCGCTGGCGATGAAACCGGCCACTCCGGTCCCGATGAAGATCAGCGTGAACCTCCCGGAGCCCAGCCGTTGCTCGGTGGCGCGACCGAAGTCCCAGAGCGCCATCATGTTGAAGCCGACGTGCAGCGCGCCGAAGTGCACGAACATCGCCGAGAGGTAGCGCCAAGGTTCTTCGCGGCCGAGGGTGCCGAAGAGCGCCCCCCAGCGTAGCGCCTCCGACGGGCGAACACCGCCGAGCATCTGCAGTTGCTTGGTCGTGACCACCATCATGACGAAGACCGCGACGCAGAGGATCACGTACAGCTTGGTCAGCGGAAACTCGCGGCCGAGCGCCGTGGTGATCAGACCCATCGCCGCGCGCCCTGCGGGGCCAGGCATGCGCTGACCGCAGCGAAAACACGCCTTCTCGTCGACGGAGTTCAAACCACCGCAGTGGGGGCAAATGCTGGAGCCGGAGGCCAAGGCGAGCGGGAATGTTTAGGCCGCGGCCCCCGCTGGCAAGCCTTTTTCTCTGGCATCGGCAAATCCGAGGCACTGAACGAACGGGCGTAAGCTGGAGGGGCCGCCCGACGTTCCGAGGGCATGACCGCCCTGTGCCTCCCGGCCCCCATGACCCCGACCGCCGTGGCGGCGGGGGTCGGCCAGGTCGCGTGGCGGCTCTTCGGAGGGCTGTTCGGGCCAATGCCCCCGTGTAGAGTCCCCGCAGTGCTGGAACGGGACCCGGAGGAGCTCGAGGAGGAGCGCGTGCTCGCCGTGCAGGCCCAGGCCGGAGACCGAGAAGCGCTTGGGACGCTGCTCCGGCGCTACGGCCCACGCTTGTACCGCAGCGTGCTCTTGCCGCGGCTGGGCAGCGCCGCCGCGGCCGAGGAGGCCCTGAGCGCCACCTACATGAAGGTCGTCGAGCGCTTCGACCAGTTCACCTGGCAGAGCGTCGGGGTCTACCCCTGGTTGCGCGTCGTGGCGCTGCGGACTGCGCTCGATCAGCTCCGGGCACGCAAGCGCGAGGTGCTGTTCGAGCCTGCGGACGTCGAACGCGAGATCGACGACGCCGCGAATGACTCGCGGGAGGCCGACCTCATCGAGCAGCACGATCTGGCCCAGGCCCGTGGCCGGGTGGACGCGCTGCTCGGGCGACTCAACCCGCGCTACGCCACCGCGATCCGGCTCCGGGTCCTGGAAGAGCGCTCGCGGGAGGAAGCCGCGAAACAGCTCGAGGTCAGCGTGGCCACCTTCGACGTGGTACTGCACCGCGCGATGGCCGCGTTGAAGAAGGCCCTCGCCAGCGACGCAGGTGGGTCGTGAAGCACGACTCCCACGATGACCTGGCGCTACTGCCGGAGGAGCAGGAAGAAGAGCTCGCCCGGGCGGTGCGCGCCGCCTTCGCCCCCGGACTGCTCGACGAAGCGGTCAACGAGGCGCTGATCGCCGCGGCGCTCGAAGACCCCCTCGCCCCGCCCACCGACGAAGAAATCGCCGAGAGCGCCCGCCTGCGCGACGCGCTCGACGGCAACGCGAGCCATGCTTCCGCCGATCTGGCGCGCGCCTTGCGCGCAGCGGCCTGCCCACCCGCCCTGCGCGCGCTCGACGCAGAGCGCGTCGCGAGCCAGATCTTCGGGCGGCGCTCGGCGCGCGGCCGCAAGCTGGTGGTGGTGGCCTTCGGAACAGCAGCGACCGCAGCCCTGGCCCTGGCGGCCTCGTGGTTTCTGGTGATCGGGCCGGCCCTCGACAGCGACGCCGGCGTGGAGCTCGCCCAACGCGCCGAGCAGCTGGCCGTGTCACGCTCGACCGCGGGCATGTTCACCGAGAAGTTCGAGTCGGGTGCGACGACGGCGCGAGTCGATCGCATCGCGCTCGCTCGCTCGCGGGACCTGCGCTCCAATCGCTATGCCCTGTGGGGGGTGCGCTGATGTCACGCTTCGTGCTCGTGCTCGTGCTCCTGGCGCTCGTCGGACTGAGCACCGGTTGCAGCAAGGGCGGCGGCGATGGCCCCCCCAGCGGCGGCGCCGGGACGCCGGTCGACCCGGTGCTGCTCGCCTTCTTGTCGCGGGCCAAGAGCGCGCACCACATCGCCGATCGCCACGAAGAAGCCGGAGCGCTCGAGCAGGCCATCGAACCACTACAACGGCTCGTGGACGGCCCCGCGCCGGGCGGCGGCGGAGCAGCGGCCCCGGCCGAGGTCCGCGAGGTGATGGCCGACTCGCTGGCCAGGCTCGCGGATTCTGAAGAGCCAGCTCGGTCGGCACGACCCGGCGGCGAAGGACGTCGAGCGTGGTCTGGCGCTCGCCGAGGAGACCACGTATTTCCGCGGCCACCTGTTCGAGATCCGCGGCTTGGTCGAAGAACGCCTGGGCAAGGAACTCGGGTCCAAGGGCGACGCGAGCGGCGCAGAGGCCGCAAAGAAGCGCGCGCTCGACGCCTTCGAGAAGTCGATGTCGATCCAGGCAGAGGTGATTGAGCGGGCCACGTCTCAAAAGGAAGGCGGCCCGTGAGTTCGCGCTGGGCCCTGGCCAGTGCGCTGGCGATGGTCTCCGTGGCGTGCGCTTCGCCGGGCCGGCAGTCCGCGCCCCCGGCAGCTCCGGGCGCAGGCGCGGAGGCTCCGTCGTCGAGCGACGAACGCGCCGAGTTCAAGAACTCCGAGAGCCAGCAGCCGAGCCCCAGCCCAGGTTTTGCTCAGCCGGCCCTGGCTTCCATGGACGAGGCCGAAGCCACCCTCGATCGTCACTCCGGAGACCTCGCGAGCGCGCTCGGGACGACACCGGACTGCGAGGTCGCGCGCAAGGCCCTGGACTCGATGCGACGCTCGGCCGCCCGCATCTGCGATCTCAACGGCCCCGCCGATCCCGGCGGGCGTTGCGTGAAGGCCAAGAGCCGAGTCGACTCCGCGAGCGAGAAGTTACGCCGCGGCTGCGGCCCATGAGCGCCCCAGCCGACTGGGGACCTCGCCAGCGGCTCAAGAACGCGCTGATTCGCAGCGTGGTGGTGGCCTTGCTCGCGGTCGCCGATCGGCTGCCTCCCCGCCTGCTCTTCGCCGCGTGTCGCTCCGCCGGACGGCTCCTTCCCTGGCTTGCGCCCGGACTCGCCCGGAGCGCGAGGGAGCGCGCCAGGCGCTCGCTGCCCGAAGCAGAAGCCGAACGCGTCGCGCGGGAGTGTTTCGTCAACGCCGGCACGAGCCTGGCGGTGACGTTGCTGCTGCGTCGTCCCGGCGCGAGAGCGAGCTCGTGGGTCGTGATCGACGACGACGCTCGTCGCGAGCTCCAGCGGGCGGGCGGCGCGGTCGTGGTGAGCGCGCACCTGGGTCCCTTCGAGCTGGTGGCGCCCGCCGTCGCCGAGCTCGGCCTATCGCCAGCGGTCGTGGTGCGCGAGAGCTACGATCCGGCGCTCGACAGCCACGTGGACGCGCACCGCGTTGCCCACGGAGTCGCGGTGATCCACCGGGGGCGCCCAGGCGCCGCCATTCGCATCGTGCGGGCGCTGCGCAGCGGGCAACTCGTCGGCGTGCTGCCCGACCTGCCAACACGGGTGCCGAGCGTGTCGGTGGAGTTCCTGAAGCAGCCGCATGCGATGCCCGCGGGGCCGGCCCGGCTCGCCCGCGCGGCTGGGGTTCCGGTGCTGGTCTGCGCTCTGGAGCCCTTGCCGGGCGGCAGCGCGTTCCGCCTCGACGTGCGCCGGCTGGCCGACGGCGACGGCTGCGCGACCCGGATGACGCAACGCGTTGCCGATGCGCTCTCCGCGGCAATTCTCCGGGCGCCGGGCTGGTGGTTGTGGATGACGGCGGCGCGTGCGGGCTGATTTGCAGAAAGGACGGCCCGCGCACTACGCTATCGCTGTATTTTGGCCCCCGGGAGATCGAGCACCAGTGCCGCCGCGTGAAGAGGGTCAAGCCCCGCGCCTGGTCGAGGGCGTGGACATGCGCTCGCTGCCCATCGGACCCGAAGAGGCCTTCGTGCTGACGCGCGTGGACGGCCGATCGAGCGAGGCGGACATCGCCGCCGCCACGGGGCTCGACGGCGGCAAGGTGCAGAAGAGCCTGAAGCGACTGGTGGAGCTCGGTGCGGTTCAGTACGCGAGCGTGATCGAGAACTCACGGCCACCGCCCGAGCGTTCCTCGGTTCCGCCCGGCGTCCGGCTGTCCCATCCGGTCATCGAAGCCAAGTCCGCGGAACACCCGGACGCCGAACATCCGGCGGGCGCGCTCTACGATCCGGCGGAGCTCGACGAGCAAGTCGAGATCGATCTGCCGCGCAGACGCAAGATCCTCGACTACTACTACCGCCTGGACAGCACCACCCACTACGACTTGCTCGACGTATCGACGACCTCCGAGAAGAAGGAGATCAAAGAGGCCTACTTCAAGGTCGTCGGCATCTTCCACCCCGACAAATACTTCGGAAAACAGCTCGGGACCTTCAAGACCAAGCTCGAACGCGTGTTCCAGCGTTTGACCGAAGCGCAAGACGTCCTGTCCCGGCCGCAGTCGCGATCGGAATACGACGCCTACCTCGCGGTTCAGCAGCGCACCAAGAAGCTCGAGCGCTCCTTCCGCGTCGAGTCCCTCGAGATGGAGTCCGTCCGCCAGCGCATCGAGCAAGAAGCCCGGGTGTCCGAGCGCGCCAGCCACGCTCCCCCGAGCGCCTCGTCCCCCCCGGCCGCTTCGGATCCGGAGGAACGGCGACGCTCCCTCGCCCGCAAGCTCCGCGGGTCCATGGCCCCGGCGGCGAGGACCTCCGCGCCTCCTTCGGGCGTGAGTCGCGCCGCGATCCAAGAGCACGTCGCCGATGACCTCAAGCGCCGCTATGAAGCTCGGCTGAGCCAGGCTCGGGACAACCAGGTGCAGAAGTACATCGATGCCGCCGACGCCTCGATGGCCACCCGCGACGTCATTTCGGCTGCCAACGCCTTGCGCATCGCCGTGACCCTGGCGCCGGACGACGCAGCGCTCAAATCGCGCTTCGACGAGGTGCAGGAGCGGGCCGCGGCCCTCTTGGCCGACACCTACCTCGAACAAGCGAAGTACGAGGAGACGAACAAGCACTGGCTGGAGGCGGCGGCGACCTACGAGAAGGTGGCCCGGGGCAAGCCGAGCCCGAACATCTTCGACAAGATCGCGACTTGCCTGTACGAGGGCGACGGCGACATGCGCAAGGCCGGGGACATGGCCCGCAAGGCAGTCGCCCTGGCGCCCAAATCGGTGGAACCGCGGCAGACGCTGGCGAAGATCTACGTCAAAGCCGGCATGAAAGAGAGCGCCCTGGCCGAATTCGAGCGGGTTGCGCAGATGGCTCCGGGGGATGATACGGTCAAAGACTGGATAAAACGCATCAAACGCGGTGATGTTTGAAAACGCGGCACGAATGAAGCTCTCGAAAGGCAGACATGACTGAGAAAGTCATCGGCATCGACCTCGGCACGACCAACTCTTGCGTAGCCATCGTGGAGGGCGACGCGCCCGTGGTCATCCCCAACCGTGGCGGATACAAGACCACGCCCAGCATGGTCGCCGTCACGGAGGCCGGCAAGCGCCTGGTGGGGCACATCGCCAAGCGTCAGGCCATCACCAACGCGGAGAACACCGTCTACGCGGCCAAGCGCCTGATCGGGCGCAAGTGGAACTCGCCGCAGGTGAAGAACGCCCTCATGACGTCCAGCTACGCGATCGTCGAGGGACCGCACGACGACGTGCGCATCAAGCTGCGCGACAAGACCTACTCGGTGCCCGAGATCAGCGCGATGATCCTGCAGGAGATGAGCGTCATCGCCGAGGACTACCTCGGCGACCCGGTCAGCAAGGCCGTGGTCACCGTCCCCGCGTACTTCAACGACAACCAGCGCCAGGCCACCAAGGACGCGGGCGCGATCGCCGGCCTCGACGTCATCCGCATCATCAACGAGCCCACGGCCGCGGCCCTCGCCTACGGCTTCGGCAAAGACCTCGAGCGCACCGTCGCCGTCTACGACCTCGGCGGCGGCACCTTCGACATCTGCGTCCTGGAGATCGGCGCTCACGGCGTGTTCAAGGTCATCGCGCACGACCGGTGACACCTTCCTCGGCGGCGAGGACTTCGACGCGCGGATCATCGACTGGCTCGTCGAGGGCTTCAAGGAGGAGCACGACATCGACCTGCGCCAGGACCGGATGGCGCTGCAGCGCCTGAAGGACGCGGCCGAGAAGGCCAAGTGCGAGCTGTCGAGCGTGAAGGAGACCGAGATCAACCTGCCCTTCATCATCTCGACCGGGCGCAACGAGGCGCTCCACCTGCAGCGCACGCTCACCCGCCAGACGCTCGAGGAGCTCACCGAAGACCTGGTCGAGCGCACCGTCGACATCTGCAAGCAGACCCTCGACGACGCCAAGCTCGGCGTCGACGAGGTCGAGGACGTGATCCTGGTCGGCGGCATGACCCGCATGCCGACGATTCAGAAGGCCGTCACCGAGTTCTTCGGGCGAGAGCCGAGCAAGGGCGTGCACCCGGACGAGGTCGTCGCGCTGGGCGCCGCCATCCAGGGCGCGGCGCTGGTCGAAGACAAGCACGAGATGATCCTGCTCGACGTGACGCCGCACGCGCTCGGCATCATGACCTTCGGCAGCTACTTCGAGGAGCTCATCCCGCAGAACACCACGGTGCCCACCAGCCGCACCAAGGTCTTCACCACCAGCCGCGACAACCAGACCGCGGTGAAGATCCTGGTCATGCAGGGCGAGAGCAAGAAGGCCGACGAGAACGAGCTGCTCGGCGAGTTCATCCTCACCGGCCTGCGCCGCGCACCCAAGGGTCAGGTCGAGATCGAGGTGACCTTCGAGATCAACACCGACGGCATCGTCAGCGTGCACGCCAAGGACCTCGAGACGGGTCAGGAGCAGTCGATCCAGGTGACCGCCACCAGCGGCCTCACCCAGGACGAGATCAAGAGCATGATGGAGAACGCCAAGGACTACATGGTCGAGCGGCGTCAAGACGACGAGTTCGAGGGATTGAAGCAGCAAGCCGAGTCCCTGATCGCGGAGATCGAGCGGCTGTTCCCCGACGTCGAGCGGGTGGTCGGCGGCGCCGACTTCGGACGCGACGCCATGAGCAAGGCCAACCGCATCGTGGAAGCCACGCGCAGCGCCATCGAGCGCGGCGACGTCGCGGCGGTGAAGGAGCAGATTGAGCAACTCCAGCGGACCGAACGCATGTTCAAAGGGGTAGTCGCCCGCTCGTGAAGTCATGGGAAACGAAGGCGGCAAACCCAATCCCGAGATCGATCTGATCGATCTGGCGTGGGACGACGACGAAGCCAGCGGAGAGATCCCGATCCCCAACTTGCAGGCGGTGCCCGAGTTCGAACACAGCGAGTTCGACCGGGTGACGGCGATCCCGCCGGAGCCGCCGTCCGAGTACGTGCGGCGTGCGATGCAGCACGCCGAAGAGCCCGAAGAGCGCTCCGGCGTGCAGCCCCGCGAGGACCGACCCACCGACAAGCCGACCCCCGCGCCGGCCCCGAAGGTCCCCGACCTCGAGATGGACGAGCCGATGCGGGACAGCCACGTCGACGACCTTCAGCTCCACCGCTCCTCCACCAAGTCGCCGGATCCGATGCAGCTCGGGAGCGCCGCACGCGAGCTCGAACTCGACCTCGAGACGCCCATGGCGCCCCCCGTGGACGAGCCGCTGGAGACCCAGATGCGCGACCGCTACGCGGCAGGGGACTTCACTGGCGCGCTGGTCTTGGCCGAAACCTTGCTCGATGGCAGTCCGACCCACGCCGACGCGCTGCGTTTCGCCGACAGCTGTCGCGACGTGCTCGTGCAAATGTACTCGGCTCGGCTCGGATCCCTCGACCAACCGGTGTACGTCGCAATCCCAGCCGACCAGGTTCGTTGGCTCAACCTCGACCACCGCGCCGGATTCCTCTTGTCGCTCGTGGACGGCTCCTCGACCATCGAAGAGCTCCTCGACATCAGCGGCATGCCTCGGCTGGACGCGCTGCGCATCGTGTACACGCTCTTCGAGCAGCAGGTCATCGGGCTCGGCACCGGTGTCGCGCCTCGCTGAAGCCCTCGGCGGCGCCTGTCTCGTGGTGCTCGGGTTGGCGCTCGTCGGCGCAAGCGCCGAGAGCCTGGCCCAGTCAGCACCAGTGCCGCCAGCGGACCGCGGCGCGCGCGATGCGCCGGCGCGCCTCGCGTCCTACGAGCTCGAGGCCATTCTCGACGTGCCGAACCACCGGATCACCGGCAAGGGCACGCTGGTATGGACCAACCACTCGTCCGAGCCGACGAACGAACTCTGGTTTCACCTCTACCTGAACGCATTCAAGAACGACCAGACCGTCTTCCTTCGCTCACCCTTCGGCGCCGGCCGTAGCGGGAATCACGGCTCGGACCCCGGCTACATCGACGTTTCGCGGCTCTCGATCCGCGAGCTGGGCGCCGAAGACCTGTGGCCGCGCGCCGCGCCTCACAGCCCCGGCGACCCGCTGGACCAGACCGACATCGTCCTCCCCCTGCCCTCCGAGGTCGCCTCCGGCGCCACGCTCCACATCGACTTCGAGTGGACCAGCCGCCTGCCCAGAATCGTGGAACGAACTGGATACTCGGGCTCATTTCATCTGGTCGGCCACTGGTTCCCGAAGCTCGCGCGTCGCGAACCCGACGGGCGTTGGGCTCACTTCGCCTTCCACCCCCAAGCCGAGTTCTACGCGGACTTCGGCCGCTACCAGGTCACGCTCGACGTGCCCAGCGACATGGTCGTGGGCGCGACGGGGCGCCAGACGCGGCAGGAGCGCTCCGGGAACCGCCAGCGCTCGAGCTACGAGGCCGACGCCGTCCACGACTTTGCCTGGACGGCCTGGCCGGACTTTCGCGAGCGGAGCGAGCGCATCGAGAACGTGGACGTGCGCTTCCTCTACCCTCCCGGACACGAAGCCAACGCCAGAGTCACCGCCGATGCGGTGCGCTTCGCGTTGCCCCGCTTCAACCGCATGTACGGCGCCTACCCGCACCCGACCCTCACCGTCGTGCATCCGCCCGAACACGCGCAGGACGCCGGCGGCATGGAGTACCCGACCTTCATCACCACCGGCGGCCCATGGTGGGCCGCGCACTCGGGTCTGCGCATGGTCGAAAGCGTCACCGTGCACGAGCTGGGTCACCAGTGGTTCCAGGGGATCGTGGCCTCCAACGAGCACGACTGGCCCTTCTTGGACGAAGGACTGACCACATTTGCGGAAATGCGCGCCATGGAGGCGCATTTCGGCTCAGGGTCCCTGACTTCGCTGGCCGGGCTGAGGGTCAGCGGTCCTGCGGCGCGACGGGCCATCGCGGTTCAGGCAGGTCACGATCACCCCATTGCGCAACCTGCAGCGCGCTTCGCGAGCTTCAACTCCATCGGCGCGCTGGTCTACGCGCGCACGGCCATCGCCCTCGAGACCATCGGGAACGTGTGGGGCCATTCGGCCCTCGACCGGGCCTTTGCCAGCTACACCCAGAACGAACGCTTCGGGCATCCCGGGCCCAAGAGCTTCCTCGAGGAGGTGCGCCGGCAGGTGGGACCCGACGCCCACGCCGCGTTGAGAGCCGCCTTATTCGACAAAGGCTGGGTGGACTACGAGCTCGCCGAACTCGACTGCGTGGCGCCGCGCCAGCAAGGCACCGAGCAAAAAGCCCGTTCGTGCCGCGCCCTCGTTCGCAGAAAGGGCAGCCTGAGATTCCCCGTCGATATCGACCTGATCTTCGAGGGCGGGCGGACGGAGCGGCGGCGCTGGGCTGGTGACGACGACTGGACCACGATCGACGTGACTGGGCAGGAAGAGGTCATCGCCGCGATCGTCGATCCCGAGCGCCGGATCTTGCTCGACGAGACCTTCGCCAACAACTCGCTCCGCAAGCGCTCGGAGTTCGGTCACCGGACCCTCGAACGCCTCAGCTACGCGGCGGCGCTCGGGCTGGGGCTCGTGGGGCCATGAGCGCATTTCGGACCACCCGCCGTGCGGCCCGCGCCATCGCGCTGGTGTACCTGCTCCGGTTGCTCGTGGCCTGGATCGTGGTGAGCCCCATCGCGCGGGCGCTCAGCAGCGTCGTCGCCCGCAACCACCCCCGTGGCGATGCGATCCTCTTCGAGGCCGGCGGGCTCGAACTGATCGAGTCCTTGCGGCTCTCGTCGACCGTGCTCGCCTCCGAAATCAAAGGCGCGCTCCTGATCGGTACCGTCCTGGGGGCGCTGTCCTTGATCCCGGCCGCCGCCCTCTTTGCAGCCCTCGCGGAAAAGGAGCCGACCGGCCCCGCCCAATGGATTCGGCGCGGAGTGGAGCTCTTTCCGCGCTTCCTCCTGACCTTCGGTGCCCGCCTGTTCTGCCAAGGCGTGCTCCTGGGTGCCGGCGCCATCGCGCTCACCCGACTCGCCCGCCACTTCGGCTCGTCGTGGTCTGAACCTCGCGCCGATCTTGCTGGGGTGACGCTGGGGCTGGTGGTGCTCTTGCCGGTGTGCGCCCTGGGCGTCTACGAGGATCTCGTGCGCGGCGAAATGATGAAAAACGCGCCGCTGGCCGTGGCGCTGCGCCGGGCGGTGCAAATCGCCCGCTCCCGCCCGCTGGCGCTCGCGGGCCCGTGGCTCCTGATCGCCGCGTGCTCCATCACGCTCCCGCTGCTCGCGGCTCCACTGGTCGGTCTCCTGGACGTGAGCCAGCCCGGAGTATCACGCCTGATCGGCGTGACGGTCGTGCATCAGCTCGTGGTGCTGTGCCTGGTCGTGCTGCGCGCGCTCTGGCTGGCAGTCGTGGTCGACGTCGGCTCAGCGCCCAGCGCCGAGCGCTTGGCGGTAGACCTGGAGGTAGCGGCGAGCGGGCCTGTCCCAGCCCAGATCGAGGCGCATGATGCGGCGCCGGAGCCGCGGCAGTGAAGCGCTTCCAAACGCAGTGAGCGCGCGGCCAACTGCGCCGAGCAGCGCCTCCTCGCTCTCGTCGTCGAACAGGAATCCCGTGCCGGTCTCCAGCGATGCGTCGCAGTCGACCACCGTGTCGTTGATGCCACCGACGGCGCGGGCGATGGGCAGCGCCCCGTAACGCTGGGCGATCAGCTGCTGGTTGCCGCAGGGCGCGTGACGCGGCGCGATCAGCGCCAGATCCGCCGCTGCGTAGAGCCGGTGGCGGATCTGCACCGTGGTCCGCTCCACCCAGGCAAAGTCGTCGCGGCGCCTGGTTCGCAAGGCCTTGAGCTTCTTGGCTGCCGCCGCGGGCAGCTCGGATGCCACGACCACCGCCGTCCCGGTCTTGAGCAGGCCCGACATGGCCGCGAGCACCAGATCGAGCCCAGAGGTCGGGGTGAGCGGGCCATCGATCAGGAGCAAGGGCCGATCGATGTCGATGGGCAGCTCCAGCTCGCGCAGGACTGCGCTCTTGCACACGCCCTTGTGCGAAGCGTCTTCCGCATTGTAGCGGCTGGCCAAGGCCGAGTCGGTCGCCGGGTTGTGCACCGCGTGGTCGACGCCGTTGCTGATGCCCACGATGGGCTTGTCCGGAGAGACGCAGAGCGCCGTCGTGAGCGCCGCGGCGTAGGTCGGCGATACGGTGGTGACGACGTCCACCTGCGTGATGCCCGTGCGCAATGCTTCGAGCTCGTCGTCGCCCCTCCCCGGTCGGTCGGCGTCGTGAATGGTGAGCACCGTCGGCACGCTGGGCCCCGGGATCCGCGCGAGCGCCGCCGGGAAGAGCGCCGCCGGCGCGTCGTGCAGGTGGACGATGTCGAAAGCCGTGCCCTGCGCTGCCCGCTGCCGGACCAGCGCCGCGGCCGCCTGCGACAGGAGCGCGAAGCGCTGGGCATTGTCCGGGTGCTCGACGCCGTCCGTCGAATAGGGCGACGGGCGGTCGAAGAGCACCGGCGCGTCGAAGAGAGTGACCTGGACGCCGGAGGGTAGCTGCGCGTCGAGCACCGGGACCTCACCGCCATCGGGTAGCGGGAGCGGCGTCAGGCGGCGAGCCATCAAGAGCCCCGACTCGTCGAACCCGGGCTGGCGCGGGATGGCGACCGTGACGTTGTGCCCGAGCTGTCGCAGCGCCTTGGACAGTGATGCCACCGCGTCGCCGGCGTCCGTCTCGCGGGCGAACGGGCTGAGCTCGAGGGCGACCATCAGGATTTCCATGGTGCCGGCGGTCTAACACGGGTGCCGGGGGATGTGCACTTGCGCAGCTGCCACCCCGCCCGTACCCTCCCGCCGAAAATGGAAGCCCTGGTCGAGAAGGCCAAAATCCTCCACGAGGCGCTCCCGTACATCCGGCGCTTCCAGGGGCGCACCTTCGTCGTCAAATACGGCGGACACGCCATGGTCGACGCGCAGCTCAAGGAGAGCTTCGCTCGAGACGTCTGCCTCCTGCGCTACGTCGGCATCCGCGTGGTGGTCGTGCACGGCGGCGGCCCCCAAATCGACCAAATGCTCCAGAAGATGGGCATCAGCTCGTCCTTTCAGGCCGGCCTGCGCGTCACCGACGACGCCACCATGGAGGTCGTCGAGATGGTGCTCGGGGGCGCCGTCAACCAAGACATCGTGGGCCTGATCTGCCAACACGGCGGCCGGGCCGTGGGGCTCTCGGGCAAGGATGACCACTTCATGCGCGCCGAGCGCTTGGCCGAAGTGCCAGCGAAGGATTCGAGCGGCGCCGACCTGCTGGTCGACCTCGGTCGGGTCGGGGACCTCGAGACCGTGGACCCGCGCATCGTCGACCGGCTGCTAGACAGCGGGTTTTTGCCGGTCATCGCCCCGATTGCCGTGGATGCTGAGGGTCGCGCGCTCAATGTCAACGCCGATACGGCCGCCGGCCGCATCGCCGGCGCCCTGCAAGCAGCGAAGCTCATGCTGATGACCGACGTGGACGGGGTGAAGGACGCTTCCGGGACTCTGCTCTCGTCCCTTGGCGCCGAAGCCGCGGAAGGACTGATCGGCAGCGGCGTGATCAACAGCGGCATGATCCCCAAAGTGCGCTGCGCGCTGGACGCGGTCGCCGAAGGCGTGGAGAAAGTCCACATCATCGACGGCCGTCGCAGCCACGCGCTATTACTCGAGATCTTCACCGACCACGGCGTCGGCACCGAGATCAGGCGCGGGAGTTGAATCGGCCGTGAGCGAGGGCGACGACGCACCGCTCGGGCTGGTGCGTCCGCCGGGCATCCCGGCCGACGCCATCTTGCGCGTGATCCGCGTTCCGCCCGAGTCCGAGGGCATGCGCCTCGACGTGTTCTTGCCGACACAGCTCCGCAATACCAGCCGCACACGCGCGCGATCCATCATCGACAACACCGCCTACTCGGCCGCTGGCAAGAAGCTCCGCCACAACGATCGCGTCCGCGCAGAGGACCGCGTCGTGCTCTGGCGCTTGCCCTTCGAAGAGCAGGACACGGCTCGCGAAATCGCCATCGTCTTCGAAGACGAACACCTGCTGGTCGTGGACAAACCCCCTTTGATGGCGGTGCACCCCACGGCGCGTCACCACCACGCCACCGTCGTGAAGCTCCTGGGCAAGAGCCGGCCAGGCCAGTTTCTGTCGTTGATCCATCGCATCGACCGCGAGACGAGCGGCCTGCTCTTGCTGGCGAAGACGGCCGAAGCCGACCGCCGCTTCAAGCGCAAGCTGGAGGACCGCACCACCGGTGCCAGACAGCGTGACGGCGCCCTCGAGCTGGAGAAGGACTACCTGGCCATCACCTGGGGCACACCCCAATCTGGCTTCGTCGTGCTGCCCCTCGAGCCCGACCTGGACAACCCGCTCCGAGTGAAGATGCGCGTCGCCACTGGCGCTGGGCTCGACGCGCGCACGGAGGTGCTGGTGCTCGAGTCCCGGGGCGGTTACGCGCTCTCGCGCTGTCGCCTTCATACCGGGCGGCAACACCAGAATCCGGGTACATCTGGCCGTCACGGGCACGCCCATCGTCGGCGACAAGCTGTACGGACCGGACGAACGCATGCTGGCCCGGGCCGCCGACGGTGAGCTCAGCGAGGACGACCTCGCACGTCTCGAGTTACCGCGTCACGCGCTGCACGCCCACCGCTACCGCATGATTCACGCCGTGACGGGCGAGCGGCTCGAGCTCGAGTCGGCGCTCGCGTCGGACCTTCAGGCTTTTTGGGACGAGCGGGTCAACAGCCGTTTGGCGCCGATCCTTCGATGATCTTCAGGATGCACTTCTTCTTGGTCAGCGCATCGCAGCTCGCCTGCTGACTCGCGAACGCGGCGCAGGCCTGCACGGTGCCTTGGTCGTACTGGGAGCAGGCCGGGTTGGCCTTCTGGATGTACGTCGGGCACGGCGCACGGGTCACCGGCCCGCACGACAGCAGGTCGCGGCGGTCGTCTTCCGCAGTGGTGATGGCCTTGCAGGCATCTGCCTCGCTGATGGGCACTCCGTTGCCCGCCGGCGCGTAGGGCTGGTCGCCGTCGGCGGGCGCGTCCTCCGAAGAACAGGCCAGCAGGCCCGAGGCCCAGAGAACTGCTGAAGAAAAGCCAATCCAGAAGCGCAACATGGCGGCGGAGCATACATGATTGACGCCGCACCGTCCCCCGCGATAGCGACCCGCCATGCCCATCCGACGTGCCCTGCTCTCGGTCTCCGACAAGTCTGGACTGGTGGAGTTCGCACGCGAGCTCGCCAAGCGCGACGTGGCGCTGCTCTCCACTGGCGGAACCTTCAAGGCGCTCGCGGCCGCGGGCATTCCCGTCGAGACGGTCGAGAGCTACACCGGCTCGCCCGAAGTGATGGACGGTCGGGTCAAGACGCTCCATCCCAAGGTGCACGGCGCGCTCTTGGCGCGTGAAGGCACGGACGACTCGGATCTCGAGCGCATCGGCGCGCGGCTCATCGATCTGGTGGTCGTCAACCTCTACCCCTTCGAGCAAACCCTCGCCAAGCCCGGCGCGGAGTTCGACGAGCTGATCGAGAACATCGACATTGGTGGACCCAGCATGCTGCGCTCGGCGGCGAAGAACCACTCGCGGGTGACCGTGGTCTGCGATCCCGCCGACTACCCCAGCGTGCTTGCCGAGTTCGCCGAGAGCGACGACACCACGCTCGAGACCCGGCGCCGGCTCGCAGCCAAGGTCTTTGCCCACACCGCGGCCTACGACGGCGCCATCGGCGGTTGGCTGAGCGCTCGAGGTGAAGCGGACGGCTGGCCGCGCAGCCTCACGCTGCCGCTCGAGAAGGGCTACGGTCTGCGCTACGGCGAAAACCCTCACCAAGCCGCAGCATTTTATCGCGAGCGCGGCGCCGAGAACGGCTGCCTGGCCCGGGCCGAGAGCCTGGGCAGCGGAGCCAAGGAGCTGTCCTTCAACAACCTGGTGGACGCCGAGGCCGCCCTCGACGCGGTGCGCGAGCTCGATGCGCCCGGCGCCGTCGTCGTCAAGCACACCAGCCCCTGCGGCGTCGCGGTGGCCTCCGCTCTCGCCGGCGCCTATCGCAGCGCGCGCGACGCAGATGCCATGAGCGCCTTCGGCGGCATCGTGGCCCTCAACCGCGAAGTCGACGATGCCACCGCGGAGCTACTCGCCGAGACTTTCCTCGAGTGCGTCATCGCGCCGAGCTTCTCCCCCGCAGCGCTCGAGCGCCTGCGTGCCAAGAGCGCACTCAGGCTTTTGGCGACTGGGCAGTGGCTGCCGCGCGACCACCGGGCACGCCAGCTCAAGCGCATCGGCGGCGGCTACGTGCTGCAAGAGCGCGACGCCAGCGGCGCCGGTGAGGTTCGCTCGGGCAAGGTCGTCACGGCACGTGCCCCCTCCGAGTCCGAGCTCGCCGCCCTCGACTTTGCGTGGTGCGCCGCCAAACACGTCAAGAGCAACGCCATCGTGCTCGCGCGCGCCGGGGACTCACCGGGCTCCTTCGTCACCGCCGGCATCGGCGGCGGGCAGACCGCCCGCGTGCTGGCCGTGGAGGTGGCCTGCAAGACCGCCGGCGAACGAGCCCGGGGCAGCGTGCTGGCTTCGGATGCCTTCTTTCCCTTCCCCGACGGCGTCGAGTCCGCCGCGCAGGCTGGCATCACCGCCGTCGCCCAGCCGGGCGGCAGCAAGAAGGACGCCGAGGTGATCGCCGCGGCCGATCGCCTGGGCCTCGCCATGGTCTTCACGGCCGTCCGGCACTTCCGCCACTGAAGGCGGGTCGTCACTTGGTCTTGGGAAAGACAGACGGCTTCGGAGCGCTCAGGGCCGCAGCCGGATCGCCTCCGAGCTTCTTGAAGGCGGCGCAGTATTGCTTCTCGCCGAGGCCCATGCGCTTGCACAGATCTTCGTAGAAGGCCTTGGCCTCGGCCTTGTCCTGCTTCTCGAGCAGGCGGCCCGCGGACGCGCAAGCCTTCTTGCCGAGCTCGCTCGAGCCCGTGCGATGGCAGCCCTCCTTGTACTGTTCGAGCGCCTTCACCAAATCCGGCTTTCCACCGCTGCCTTTCTCGTAGATCTCGCCAGCCAGCTGAAATGCCAAGCCGCGCGTGTAGTAGCCGGCGGCGCGCTGCGGGTCTTTGCTCACGCCCTCGCCCTTCGCGTAGGCGTCACCCAGCGACCTGCAGGCGTCCCATCCGGCGCTGCCCTGGTCGGGGCAGCCGCGCTCGAGCAGCGCTCGCCCCTGCTTTACGTCCTTGGGGACGCCGTCGCCCACCATGTACAGCATCGCCCCGGAATGACAGGCGCGTAGGCCTCCGAGGGCGCAGGCCCGGCCGAAGGCGGTCTCCGCCGCAAGTCCGTCCTTGGCCACGTGTTTGCCATCGCGCAAGTAGTTGCCCATGCGCTCGCAGCTCTCCCACGCGCCGCCATCGCAAGCCCGCTTCAAGACCTCGATGCCGCGGGTAGCGTCCTTCTTGGTGTTCTTGCCTTCGACGAGCTCGGTGCCCAGGGACGCGCACGATGGCGCGTAACCGAGCGCGCAACCGCGCTCGAGCAGCTGCATGCCCTTGTCCATGTTGCGGCCGAAGGGAGGCTTCAGTGTTTCGGGCCGCATGTACCAGCTGGCGGTATTCCAACAGACCCAGCCCTCGCCGGCGAGACAACCCTTGTCGAGGAGCTTCTCGGCTTCGGCGATCAGCCTCGGGTCGTTCTTCTGCATGTTCGCGGACAGGCGAGACTCGGCTGCCGCCATGCAACCGTAGCCGTATCCCTTGTCACAGGACTTGTCGAAGGCGGCCCGGGCCTCCGGTGAACTCGTCTTCTTTTGCAAGTATCCGAGAGCCTGGCAGCTGTAGCCGTCGCCCTTGTCACACTGAGCGCGACACTCCGCTTCGTCCTTTGGGTTGCAACGATGCGCCTGGTCCTGGTCGGTCGTGCACTTGCCGTGCGCTCGCACCTCACCGGGACCGCAGGTGTTGGCTCCGAGATCAGCCGGGCTCGTTTTCTCCTGTTTTTCTGCCGCAACTGGCTGATTCGAGATGGGCGTCAGCTCCAGGCGGAGCGCGGACTGACACTGATCCGGAGGCTTCGGCGAGTCGGGGCTCGAGCTCTTGCACGCCGTCACGTCTCCGTCCTTGTTGGAGGTGTGCTTTTGACTCTCGCTCTTGGCTTCTCCGCCCGCGCCGAACACCTCGGCCACCGCTCGCACCTTGCCTCGCGAGCCCCGCGCCATCGCGAATGCACCGACGTACGCCGCGCGGACCACGTGCGTCGCGCCCTCACAGGTACCCTTGAGCGTGTCCTTGGAGACTGCTCCGGCTGTCGAGCCGCGCTTTCCCACCATCACCAACGCGACGTCGATCGAGCTGCCGCGTTCAAGCTCTCCGCCCAGCTTGATTCCGCTCAGCGGCAGGTTCGCGCGGACCTCGTCGGCGTTCTCCAGCTGAACCATGTCTTCCTTCAAACTGACGCCGGCGTACTCGTACGAGCCGTTCAGGCTGCAATCCTTCAACATGCGGATCGTCTTGCAGTCGTAGGAAACGACCGCGACGCCCTTCTTCATCGCCAGCTCCAGATCGGTGCGCTCCTGGCTCTTCCAGTCCACGATCAACGGTTCGGCATATTTTCCGACACCCTCGCAGCCGGCCGCGGGTTTCTCCTCGAAGGCCTCCGAGCCCGTCGGGGCTTCGGGGCGTGCCGCGTTGCCGACGGCGCCCGGGCCACCGCAGGCGGCGATGGAGACGAAGAGGAGGCTAGAGAAGCGGGTTCGCATGGGCGGAGACTCAATTCTCGTCAGCGCCGCTCGTCAAGGCCTGCGCAGGCGGCTCCGCCCACTGGCCCGGACCCCCCGAAAACTTGGCCGAATCCCCGGGAGCATGACATCCCGTCGAGCGACGCTTCGATAAACACGAAGCGCCCTCGACCATGAAGCGCTCCTGCAACATCTGCCACGCCGACTTCGAGATTCAGTTTCGGTACCAGACCGAGGTCCGAAGCGTCGAAGGCGCGGATCGCTTGGTCTTCTTCTGCTCGCAGGCGTGCCTGGGAAAGAGCGCCAGCGGGTCGGTCCGCTGCGACGCTTGCTCCCGGGAGTTCGTCCTCGAGCTCGCAGCACAGTTGCTCTACCAGGGGCCCGAGCGGCGCTACGCCTGCAGCGACCTGTGCCGGGCCAGCCTCGGCAAGAGCGCCAGGCGCCCGCTCCCAGCGCCGACGACCCAGGGCGCGGCGCGGGTCCTCGCCGTCTTCAATCACAAAGGCGGCACCGGAAAGACCACCACGGCGGTGAGCGTGGCCGCCGGGCTCGCAGCGCGTGGCGCTCGAGTGCTGCTGGCGGACACCGACGGGCAGGGCAACGTGGGCGCCTCCCTGGCGCTCAGCTACGAACGCTCCCTCTACCACGTGCTGGTGATGGGTCTGCCCATCGAAGAAGCCGTGGTGCAGGCCCGGCCCGGTCTCGACGTGCTGCCGGCCAACGAGACCCTCGCCGCCGCCGAACTCTACCTGACGGGTCGACGCCAGCGCGACCGCGTGCTGGCCGAGCGCCTGGCGCCCGCGCGCCAGCGCTACGACTTCATCATCGTGGACTGCTCGCCGAGCTTGTCGTTGATGAACCAGAACGCGCTGGCCTTTGCCGACTCGGTCCTCTGCCCGGTGGCCTGCGACTACCTATCGCTGATCGGCGTGCGCCAGGTGCTGCGAACGCTGCGCCAGGTCAACAAGCTCTTGGGTCATTCGGTCGAGCTGTGGGGCGTGCTACCGACCCTCTTCGACGCGCGCGCACGCATCTGCCACGAGGCCCTCGCGACGCTGCGCGAGCACTTCGGAGCGCGCTGTCTGCCGCCCGTGCGCATGGCCAGCAAGGTCAAAGAAGCCCCGGCCGAGGGCAAGACGCTCTTCGAGTACGCACCGGGCTCGAGCGCCGCGTGCGACTACGACCATGTCGTGAACAAGCTGCTCGAAACTGCGGTCCATGACGCCCCGATCCGGGAGCCGTCGAGTTTGGGAGGTGTTGCGTGAGTGAACGAGACGACTTCAGGGATGCAACTGCACGGGTGCTCGATCGGGAGGAGGTCGAAGGCGTGCTGTCTTCTAGCTTCTACTCGAGCCCACGGCCCATCGCCTCCGCGCGCGCGGAGCGGAGCCGTGACGACAAACCCACGCACTACAAGGTCATCTGCATCTCGATGTACACCGAAGATCTGAAGCGTCTCGACGAAATGGTCGACAAGCTCAAGGCCAAGGGGCTCACCAAGGCCAACCGCAGCGCGCTGATCCGGTACGCCTTGAACGGAGTCGATCTGGAGAGCGTTCCCAAGGGGCTTTGAGCCGGCGCGCCGGGCGCGCTATGTCGAGGCATGCCTCGACTCGAGTTCGAAGATCATCGTCATGACCCCTCTGCGTGGGCTCGTCGCCTGGGCATCTCCCGGGAGGCAGTCGAGCTCTACCTCGCGAGCGACGTGATCGACCTGCACGTCGACTCGTTCATCTGGCATCGAGTCGCCGGCTACGATTTGACTCGACGGCACGGCCACGGCCTGTTCGGCGCGCGCGCCTACAGCCAGGTCGACTTCCCGAGGATCCTGGAGGCCCAGATCAGCGGTGCGACCTGGGTCATCACCACCAACCCCGCGCGCAGCGCCAAGTCCCGCGCCGACACCTTCGAGCAGAACTTGGCCGAGCTCCGCTCGATCTTCGCGAAGGTGCCCGAGCAGTTTGCGGTGGTGACCAACGTCGCCGAGTACCGCGCGGCAAGAGCTAGCGGTCGGCACGCGGCCTTCATCGGCATCCAGGGCGGCAACGCCCTCGACTTCTCCCCCGACGCGCTCGACCGCATCCCCTCGGGCTTGGTCCTACGCGTGACGGTCGTTCACCTCTCGTCGTCGAGTCTCGGCGCGACGAGCTCCCCGCTGGCGGGTCGGCGCGACACTGGGCTGACGGCTCGCGGTCGCGACTTCGTGCGGGCGCTCAACTCCCGGAAGATATTCGTGGATCTGGCCCACGTCAGCCGCCGGGGCTTCTGGGACGCCGTCGAGGTTCACGACAAGTCCCAACCTTTGATGGTCACCCACACGGGCGTGTGCGGCGCCTTCGACCACTGGCGCAACCTCGACGACGATCAGCTGCGCGCCGTGGCCGACACCGGCGGAACCATCGGCGTCATGTACCAGTCGAGCTTCCTCGGCGATTCCCTGTGGAACGGCAGGGCCGCCAGCATCGTGCGTCATCTGTCGCACATCGTGAAGACCGTGGGCGACGACCACGCTGCTCTCGGCAGCGACTGGGACGGGGCCATTTGGCCGCCTCGCGACCTGCCGACCTGCCTCGAGCTGCCGAAGTTGGTGCAGCTGATGCTCGATCACGACATGAGCGCCGACACCGTGCAGAAGATCTTGGGCAAGAGCTTCCTCAGGACGGTGGCGGCGCTCCGGGGCTGACGCGCCTCAAGCGTCCAATACGTCGAAGTCGCCGTCGTCCGCGTCCAGATCGTCGCTCGCGTCGTCGTCCTTGGGCTTGGCGGCCAGATCTGCCTTGGTCAGGCTGGGCAACCGGCGCTTGCCGACCGGACCCTCGTCGATGTAGTCGCGCAACGCCAACATGTCCCGCAGCGCCTCGAGCTTCGCCAGCGCCTTGACCTCTACTTGCCGAATTCTCTCCCGCGTCAGATTCATGATAGCCCCCACGTCTTCCAGCGTCGTTCCGCCACGGTCCGCCACATCGAGCGCGCAGGACTCGTTGAGCTCCCAAACCTCGAGGTCCGGGAAGTTGAGCTTGATCGCGCCCGTGCGCGGCGAGACGTCGATGTAGAGGTGGTGCTTGCACGACACGACTGGGCAGGGCCGCGGGCCCTCGGTGCACTCGGCGCGGCTGCGCGGCTTGTCGAAGTCGGACTCCGGGTAGAGCAAACGCCCGATCTCGAGCTCGCGCTTGGTCATGCGCTTGACGCTGATGGTGCGAGCTCGCACGTCGCGCTTGCGACGCGAGCGGCGCTGCTCCCGGGTGATCGCCTCGCCGTCGGTCTCGCTGTCGGGGGCCAAAGCGAGCGCGGTCGCGCCCTCCGTCTCGGGCTCGTTGTGGGGTCCCATCGTGGTCGTATCGGGCGTGCTGCCCTGGTTGTTCGAATCCATCACTGCCTCCAGATCTCCGTGTCCGCTCAGTGCACGCACGATCCCCGTCGCGGCCGGGAGCCCGTCCCGTTCACGTGGTTTTCGCCTCGACTGTTCCAGCCCAAGCGCGACACCCGAGTTCGTTGTGCGACGAGCCTGCCGTCACACGCGGGGTTGCCCCTCGGGTCCGCCTCAAGTCACATCGTCAATCCCAAATCGTCGGTCGTCTCCCTCAGGAAGCGACCACCCTCTCAAGCTTCGTCCGCGACGTGAGCCGCGATTCAATGGCCCCAAGTCGGACCAACAAGTCTTTGCTGAGCGAGCGAGCCTCGCTCACGTCGCGCGCAACGGCCTTGGCCGTCGCACCCCACTTCTGGGGCTCACCCCTACGGGTACTTCCCAGGGTCGTCCCAGGGTCGTCCCCACGGCGCTTGTCGCCCACGATTCTCGCCAGCTTCTCGAACAACCCGGCGAGCGTCTGCTCGAGGGCCTGCAAGTCGCTGCGCATGAACAGGAACTCTCGCTGGATCTGATCGATGGTGTAGCTCTCTGCCATCATCTGCTTGATGCGCGAGATCTGACGAACCACGCTGACGGGGTAGATGCCTTGCGAGCCCTGGTGCTTGCCCTTGCGCCCCACCCGGATGCTTCGAGGCAGGAGCCCGAGCTGAACGTACTTGCGCAGGGTCGCCTCCGACAGCGCCACCCCGTGGGTGGCGAAGATGTCCAGGATCTCCGCGGAGCTCAGCCCGGCTGGGTGCTCCCTTTCGATCTGGCTCAGCGTCGTGTCGTCGATACCCGGCATCGTCGTGCTCGTCGGCGCCGCCCCTGCGGCACCCCTGACGCGAGCGAATATATTCTATTGAGTGGATCACCCAAAACGCTTTCCACCTTTTTTTTTGCACTCGTTCCCAGTCCGCTCCATGGACGCGAAACCGCCTTCATGGTGAGACATTTCTTGTCACATCTCAGCGTCCCTCGCGAGCGATCTGCGACGGTCGTTGCGTACATGGAACTACATCGCTAACCCGTCGCTTCCACTGAACGAAGGGCTCAGACGACATCGACGCGTGTGCAGGTGAGTGTCCATTCCCTACTCCATCCCACATGGACTCAGATGGACTCAGATGGACTCAGATGGAACTACCTCCACGGTTTCAGTATTGACAGCTGCGCACTCGTCGGCGTCGTGAAGCGTGTGTCGTATCAATCCAGCGAGCCTAGGGCGAGAGCTGCGACGCCTCGTGGTGGATGGCCTGAACCCGAGCGCCCAGTTCGCGGTGAGCACCGAAGCGCGTCAGCTGGCCGCTGCCGTTACCCAGGCGGACGATCGAAATCTTCTTCCCGACTTCCCGGCTTCCTGTGAATCCGCCGAGCGCGGACGGTCGAAATCCCCTTCCCGACTTCCCGACTTCCTGTGAATCCGCCGAGCGCGGACAATCGAAATCTTCTTCCCGACTTCCCGGCTTCCTGTGAATCCGCCGAGCCAGCTGCGTGGGGGAAACGCTCCGGAGCCCGCCGAGCGGCGGAGCGCGGCGATGAGTTCCGGCAAGAACGGCTTGCTCCCTCGCCCCCCGAGGGTCGCGCCGAAGTGGTGGTACCCTGCCCGCCATGGACGAGCCGCGCTACCGCGACGTGTTGGCGGGCGGCGTTCGCCTGCGAGTGCGCGAGGAAGGCACCGGACCGCCGGTTCTGTACCTGCACGGCATCCACCTGGACCACTCGACTTGGAGCGAGCTCTGCAGCGCTCTCGGACCGGCGTTCCATCACGTGATGCCGGATCTCCCGGGCTTCGGCGAGAGCGAGAAGCCCCCGGCGGTCCGCTTCGCCTACGACGTGGACGCCTTCACCGACGCCGTCGTCGATCTCTACGGTGGGTTGGGCCTCGGGCGGGCGGTGGTGGTCGGTCAGGGGCTGGGCGGCACCATCGCAATCACGCTGGCAGCTCGCCACCCCGAGCTCGTGAGCAAGCTCGTGTTGATCGATGCGGCGCCGAACGCCCTCGAACCCAGTCTTCCGACGCGAGTCGCGGCAGTGCCCATCCTCGGCGGCCTCGTGGTGAAGCAGTTGCTCGGTCGAGCCGGGTTTCGGTCGATCTTCCGACGCTCGTTGCTCGGTCCGGACTCTCGGGTCGACACCGCTCGGATCGACCGCTACTACGAATCTCTTCAACACTCCCGCGTCGCGTGGCAGTGCCCTCGCCACCATGCGCGCGACGGCGGATGCGCGTGCCATCATCGCGCTGACGCCCCGCATCGAGACCCCCACCTTGGTGATCTGGGGGCGCCACGACCGCGTCTGCCCTGCCGCCTTCGGGCAGCGCCTTTCCCGCCAAATCCGCGGGGCTCGCCTCGAGCTCGTGGACGCCGGACACTGCCCCCAAGAAGAGAGGCCACAAGAGGTGGGCGCCGCGACGCGTCGCTTCCTGGGCGAGGACCGCTGAGCGCTTTCGACCGGGCCGCGGGAAGGGTAATGGGAGGACACCCGTGTTCGACCCGCGTGCCTCCCGTCGCTTCAAGAAGAACCGAGGCGCCGTCGTCGGCGCTGCCCTGGTCGTGGCGCTGGTGTCGTTCGCCGTGTTCGGACCGATGTTCGCGGGCCATGACCCGAACCTGAGCGACTTCAGCGCGGGGCGTGACTCGACCGGCGGCCTGCTCGGCCCGAGCCGCCAGCACCTGCTCGGGGTCGATCCCTTGCTTCGCGACTCATTCAGCCGGCTGGCCTATGGCGCCCGTGTCTCCCTGCTGGTTGCCTTCTTCGCGACCACCATCAGCATCGTGGTGGGCGCTGCCGTGGGTTTGACCAGCGGCTACGCCGAGGGGACTCGAGCAGCGGCCGTCGATACCTTCTTGATGCGCATGGTCGACGTCGGTCTGAGTTTTCCGTACCTATTGCTGGTGATGGCCATCGGTGCCGCCGTCGGCGACACGACCATCGTGACGATTTTGATGGTGCTCGGCTTCACCAGCTGGTTCGGCACCGCCCGCATCATCCGCGCCAAGACCATTCAGGTCCGCCACCTGGACTTCATCATGGCCTCGCGCGCCCTCGGGCAGTCGACGGCGTCGATCCTGCTGCGCCACATCCTGCCCAACGTCGCCGGTCCCTTGATCGTCATCGCCTCGGCGTCGGTGGCCCAAATGATCATCGCGGAGAGCGTGCTGTCCTACCTGCAGGTCGGGTTGCCGCCACCGACCGCGACCTGGGGACGCATGTTGCTCGAAGGACAGCGCTTCTACACCGTCGCCCCGCGGCTGGTCCTCGCCCCGGGAATCCTGATCTTCCTGGCTGTTCTCGGCTTCAACCTGGTGGGAGAAGGTCTGCGCGATGCGCTCGATCCGCACGAAGATTGAGCTAGCGGTGTGCCTGGCGGTGCTCGGCTGCAGCACCGGGGTAGCGCCTCCAATTGGTGAGGACCGCGAGGGCCCGCCAGAGCGGGGCGGCGTGCTCCGGACCGCCTTCTTCACGGACGTGCGCGGGCTCGACTCCGCCACCGCCTTCGACACCGCCGCCAGCGCCATCGAGTCACTGGTGTACGACGGGCTAGTCAGCTACTCGGATGAGGGCAAGATCGTGCCGCTGCTGGCCGAACGCATCGACGTCTCGGCCGACGGCAAACGCTACGTCTTCCCGATCCGACGCGGCGTCACCTTCCACGACGGGACCGAGCTCACCGCCGCCGACGTGAAGCGCAGCATCGAGCGCGCGCTACACGTCAAGACGCCGTGCCCGGTCCCCTCGTACTACGAGCGCATCGTGGGTTACGGCCCCTATCACGACGGCAAGGTCGAAGATCTCAGCGGGGTGAAGGTCGAGGGCGACTACCAGATCGCCATCGAGCTCAGCGAGCCGGACGCCACCTTCTTGCACATCATGGCGTTGCCGATCGTCGCGCCGGTGTGCAAGAGCGCCGGCAAGGTCTGGGAGCGGACCTTCGCGGCCAACCCTTGCGGCGCCGGCCCCTTCAAGGTCACCCGCTACGAGAACGGTCAGATCATCAAGATGGTTCGGCACGAGGGCTACTGGGACAAGGGCAAGCCCTACCTGGACGGCATCGAGTGGTTCCTGTCGATGCAGAGCTTCACGCAGCGCTTCAAATTCGAGCAGGGCGACCTGGACTACATCCGAGAGCTGAGCGAAGCCGACAGCTTGTTGTATCGGACCAGCCCGGCGTGGCGCGGTCGGGGCGAATGGGAGCCGTCGCTCACCACCGGCGGCACCTTCATGAACACGGAGATGCCGCCCTTCGACAACCGCCACGTCCGGCGCGCAGTCAGCTACGCCATCGACCGCGAGCAGCTCGCGAGCGTGCGCCCCGGCCACGTACGTCCGCATGCCAAGATGGTGCCCAACGTGCTCATGCCCTCGGAGCCCGGGGTTCCGCAGCAGGTCTTCGACTACCAGCGCGCGCTCGAGGAAATGCGCTTGGCTGGCTACCCTTTCGATCCCAAGACCGGGCAAGGCGGTTATCCCCACGAGATCCCGTATCTCGCGATCCTCGACTCGTTTGCGCAGGCCGCTGCGGAAGTCTACCAACAGCAGCTCGCGAGGATCGGCATCCGCCTGAAGATCCAGGTCGTGGGCTGGCCGACCTTCCTGGCGAAGACCAGTCGGCGCAAGACCACTCCGATGGGCTTCGCCGGTTGGCACGCCGACTTCCCCGACGCATCGACCTTCTTCGAGCCGATCCTGGCCAGCAAGAGCATCCAAGACGAGGAGAGCCAGAACGCGGCCTTCTTCTCCAACAAGGAGCTCGACGACGTGCTGGATCGGGCGCGTCGCTCGACCAACGATGGTGAGCGCAAAAGCCTCTACCGCAAGGCAGAAGACATCGTGGTGCAAGAGGCACCCTGGGCCACCGCCTACACCTACAGCTACTACGAACTCTGGCAGCCCTACGTGCACGGTTACCGCCCTCACCCCGTGCTCAGCCAGTACATGCGGAACGCCTGGCTCGATGGCTCCGCGAAGAAGCTCGCCCATGCTGGCTGCTCCCGCAGCCTGAGACTGCTCGATCGCTTCACCTGCCCTGAGCGCCGAGCGCCGAAGACCACGCTGGCGCTGGCTCACGCCAAGCGCGGGAAGGCCGGTCGCTGATGCTCGCCTACCTGGGACGCCGCCTGCTCTGGTCGCTCTTCACGATCTGGGCCGTGGTGACCGCCACCTTCTTCATCTACAACGTGCTGCCCGAAGACCCCGCGCGCGTCATCGCTGGTCCGCAGGCCAGGCCCGCGGACGTGGCGCGCATTCGCACTCAGCTCGGCCTCGATCGACCGGTGCACATCCGCTACGGGCTCTACATGTCGAACCTGGTGAGCGTCGGCAAGCCGCCGGCCGATCCCAAGGACGACAGCGCGTGGACGGTCGGGCCGGTTCGCATCGATCTGGGCGTGAGCTACCTGAAGCGCAAGCCCGTCACCAAGCTGCTCGCCAAGGCGCTGCCGCCCACGCTGCTCGTGGGCATCCTCGCGCTCGCCATCGAAGTGGCCATTGGGGCCGCAGCCGGCGTGATCGCCGCCATGAAGCGCCACGGCGTGCTCGACTACGGCACCGTGGCGCTGACGCTGGTGGGCATCAGCGCGCCGACCTTTCTGACCGGGCTGCTCCTCCAGCACTTCTTTGCCCGGGAGCTCAAGCTCTTCCCCCTCGACGGCTACGGGCAGACCAGCGCCGAGCAGATCCACTCCGCGTTCCTGCCGGCCTTGACCCTCGGGCTCTACGGCGCGGCGTACTACACCCGGCTGGTCCGCGACGAGATGATCACGCTCCTCAAAGAGGACTACATTCGCACTGCGCGAGCCAAGGGGCAGCGCGAGTGGGTGGTGATCGTCCGCCACGCCCTGCGCAACGCGCTCATGCCGCTGGTGACAGTGGTGGGCCTCAGCATGGGCACGCTGGTCGGTGGCGCCATCGTGACCGAGAAGATCTTCCGCTGGCCCGGCATCGGCTCGCTGAGCGTCGACGCCATCGTCGAGCGCGACGGACCGGTGATCATGGGGGTGGTGATCCTGTTTTCGACCATGGTGGTGGCGGCGAACTTCTTGGTCGATCTGTCCTACGCCGTGCTCGATCCGCGGGTTCGCAAGCGATAGACCCTCACAAAAGTTGCTGAACGCCGGTTGAAGCCCCCATGCTGCCCGGCACTGTGCGGAGCTTCGTCCCGACCCTCGCTTGGCTGCTCTCGGGCTGCGTGAGCGCCCAGCCGGCGAGCGCACCCGGGCCCCACGCGACTGCCGCCTCGACTCAGTCCGCGTCTCCGCCCGGGACCCGCGCCGTCGCCAGCGAGCCGCTCTCCCTGGACCGACCCGAGCTCCAACCCGAGACCGCGCCCGTCGCGGCTCCTGCTCGCCGCGCCTTCGCCGAGCCCGTGGCTCCAAGGAGCGAAACGCGCGCCGTCGTCCTGCTCTATCACGCGTTCAATCGCGGCGCTCAGCCGCTCAGCGTGCGGACCCGTGACTTCGACGCTCAGCTCGCGTGGCTCGCCGATCATCGCGTCGAGATCGTGACCGTGAGCGAGCTCATCGATTTTCTCGAAGGCAAGCTGGCACTGCCAGCTCGAGTTGCGGTGATCAGCATCGATGACGGGCTGATCAGCGTGTACACCAAAGCCTGGCCCATCTTGAAAGCGCGAGGCGTGCGCTTCTCGCTGGGCATTCCCACGGGCATGCTCGAAGATCCGAAGAACGCGCCGGTAATGACCTGGGACCACGCGCGCGAAATGGTGGCCTCGGGCCTGTGCGAGGTCGTGAGCCACGGTCACATGCATCGGCGGCTGGTGGCTCTGACCGGAAAGCGGCAGTGGGAGGAGCTCGAGCTCAGCCGAGACTTGATCACCGAGCGCATCGGCACCGCGCCCGTCGCCTACTACTACCCCTTGGGCGCGTACGATCCGGTGAGCGCCGACGCCGTGAAGAAGGCCGGGTACCGCGCCGCGTTCCGGGCGACCGGTGCTCCGATTGCAGCGGGTTCGAGCTCCCACTTTTGGCTGCCCCGCGTGAGCATCTTCCACGGCGAGTCCGCGGGTGTGCTGTCGCACTACTTCGGTGCGAAGTTCATGAGTCAGATCGCCTACAGCGCGCGGCGCGATCCGGCTCCCGCGAACCCTTGATCGAGCTTCAGTTCGGGGGAAAGGACGCGGTGGGCGGCTTGCCCGTCGTCGCGGTGGGTGGGAGCGCAGGCGGCGGGAGCGGCTCCGGCGCCACGGGCACCGGCGGCTTCGGCGCCACCGGCACCGGCGGCTTCGCGGCCACCGGCTCAGGCTTGGCCGGCTCGGGCTTGGCCGGCTCGGGCTCGGCCTTCGGAGCTTCGGCCGCTGGCGCCGGCTCAGGCTCGGCGCTCGGCGCGGCGGTGGGCGGCGCCGCCGGCTCGATTGCCGGTTCGACCTTCGGCTCGGGCTGTTTCACGAGCACCGGCGGAGAGGTCACGACGTCGGTCGACGGAATCGCATCCGCCTGGGCCTGCTGCGATGCACGGTAGGCAGCAAACAGCGCAATCGCGAGACCGAAGCCCGTGATGAGTGCGACGTAGCGCACGAACTTGGCGCGCCGCGCTTCCTGCTCGGGAGTGACGGAGTGTCGCGGGTTCACCTCGATCAGTTCGTGGTGTTCTTCGGGCGGCGGGGCCTTGGCCGGGCCACCCTCGTACTTGCCTTCGTCGCCCTCGGCGAAGAAGCGCATATGACCATGCCAAGAGTCGTCGGCCGACTTGGACTTGTCGCGCTTGGACTTGTCGCCCGCCGACTTGGACTTGTCGTCCGCCAACTTGGACTTGTCGTCTGCCGACTTGGACTTGTCGTCCACCGACTTGGACTTCTCGTCCGCCGATTTGGACTTCTCGTCCGCCGACTTGGACTTCTCGTCCGCCGCCTCGGGCCCGACTTCAAGGGCCTCGGCCTTCATCGGTGCTGCGACCAATGCGCTCGCTGCGATGGCAGCGCGGGCCTCGGCCTCGGCGCTCGGCAACGTGGTCGCATCGCGGCCTTGCGCCCCCGGCGTCTCGCGAGAGGTCTCGGGGGCTTCCTGCTTTCGGTTCTTCTTCTTCGCCCCCGCGCGTTTCTTACCCACGTCGTCCTCCTGGCCAGAGTCTGGCAGTGCATCCGTCGTCGCCGCGCTCGCCGACGCGTTCGCTTCTTCGTCTTTTCTCGCCGGAAAGGGAATCACCTTGGCGGGGGCAGCGGCTGTGGCCGTGGCTGCCGTTCGCGCTTCAGGTGTCTCGCGAGCCGTTGGCGCCGGCGATGCCGTCGCAGCGCTGGCCGCAATGGAGGCCGTGGCTGCCGCTCGCGCTTCAGGCGTTTCGCGAGCGGTCGGTGCCGGCGAAGCCGCCGCGGCGCTGGCAGCAATGGCCACCGCGGCGCGAGCTTCGGGCGAGTCCGGGAGCGTGGTCTTCGGTCCCGCGTCCTGCGATGGTCCCAGGCCCATCTGCGTGCTCGAGAGCGAAGTCGGCGGACCGCCGCGCGTCTCGGGCACGCGCGAGACCGGGAGGTCGACGGGCGGAACGACCACGCGGACCGGGCCAGAGTCACGGATGGCCGCGGCGCGATCGGCCGGCTCCAGGCCAGGCAGGGTCTTGGGACCGAAACCGCGCACGGAGACGTCGGGCGCGGGAGGGCGAACCGATGGCGCTGCATTGAGCTCGCTCCCCGGTGAGTCCCCGACGATCAGCTCCCCCGAAGCGCGAGGCAAGGGGAACGCCTCGCCGTCGGCGCTGGGAACCACGTCGTCCGACCGTCGTCCGATCGAGGGGCCGCGGCGACCAGCAGCCCCTCGAAGAACAGCTTGGTGACCGTGGACAGCGTCGAGAGGTCCTCGAAGGGCGAATCGTCCACGACCTCCAACAGAGTACGGCGCCCGTCGAACAACCGGAGTATCCCGTTCAGCTCGTCCGGGATCTCGGCCAATCGCTCCACGAGCTGATCGTGATCGATCTCGAAGAGCGTGGTGAGCGGCGGCAACTGCTCCAGCAGGCGACCCCACTCGTCCACCCGGCGCATGCCTTCCATCAACAGGCCCTGAGTCGTCGTTGGCACGACGTCCTCGCAGGCAACCGCCTTGAACTCGACCTCGAAGCTGCCGGTCGTCCAGATCAGCGCGCGGTAGACCGCCTCCTCGCCGCGCAGGCGGCCGAGGCGTGCGTCGACGACCTTGCCGTCCCGGAAGTAGATCACGGCTTCCGCGCGACCCGTGGTGATGCGAGCCTCGCCGCTCTTTCGGCTGACCTCGAAGGTCTGGATGATGTCCACCACCCCCATGTCGGCGAGCGCCCCCGAGAGGCGGGTCCGCGCCCCAGCGGGCGTGCTGGTCGCCATGCGCTCTTGCGTGCGCCGCGCAAGCAGCAGGTTCACGCGCGCAGTGAGCTCCCGCACGAAGATGGGTTTGGTCAGGTAGTCTTCGACTCCCAACTCGAGGCCGCGGATCTTGTCTTCGATGGACTTCTGACTGGTCAGGAACACCACCGGGATCTGGCTCAGATCAGGGTTCTGCTTGAGACGCCGCACCAGCTCGTATCCGTCGAGCGTCGGCAGGCGCGTGTCCGTCAGGATGAGGTCAGGCGTCGAATACTCGATCTTGGCCAGCGCATCGCCGCCATCCGACGCGGTCGTCACGCTGTAGCCAGCCTTCTTCAAGCTGACTTCCAGTACCCGCACGCTGCGCGGGTCTGCATCGACCAGGAGGAGTTGCCGCTTTGCCAATGGGCCGCTGTGACCTCGTGCTCAGGCGCCCTTCGCCTACGCTTATAGCGAGCGAAGCGGCCGCGCGCCAGCGCGCGGACCGAAGGGCTCAGCGCCCCCAGGGATCGATGATTTCTCCGCCTTTTGTCCGGCCGGGTTTCAGCTTGACTGCCGGAGACGGGCTTTTGACCCCCAAAGGCGCCGAAGGCTTGGGCTGCGGGCGCGGGGTCTGCGGGGCCGGCCGGTCCTCCGGCGGGAGGGCGCTGGCGCTGGGTTCGGGCTCGGGGGTGGCGTGCTCGGCCGAAGGCGTTGCCGCGGGCGCAGCCAACCCCGCGGGGGCGGCGCTCACTGCCAGACTTGGCGCGACCGGCTCGCCGCCGCGACCTCCGAGCAGCAGCGAGGCCGCGAGCAAGCCGACCGCCCCGACGACGCCGACGGCGAATAGCCCCGCCGCACGGCCACCGAAGCGCCTCGGTGTCGGCTCGACCGCCAGCGAGATCTCGCCGGAGGTCGGCTCGTCGAGGCGGCGCCGCGAGCTTGGCTCAGGCGGCACGCTGAGCAGGGCACCAGCGCGGTCGAGATCCGAGAGCAGGTCCAACATCGTTGCGTAACGGTCCGATGGCTTCTTCGCCATGCACTTCTTGACGATGTCTTCGACGCCGCCGAGCGGTACTCCGACGATGCTGCTCGGTGACGGCGGCTCCATGTACATGTGCATGGCCAGCACGCCGGTGAAGCTCTCGGCCTCGAAGGGAAGCCGCCCAGTGAGCATCTCGAACAGCATCACCCCGAGCGCATAGATGTCGACTCGGTGGTCGCTGGGCTCGCCGGCAGCCTGCTCCGGGCTCATGTAGTGGGGCGTGCCAAACACCATGCCCGCCCGGGTCAGGCGGCTGGCGCCGGCAAGTTTGGCCAGACCAAAGTCGAGCACCTTGACGATGTCGTGGTGGCCCACACGGCGGACGTTGACGTTGTCAGGCTTGAGGTCGCGGTGCACGACGCCCGCCGCGTGCGCCGCGCTCAAGGCCTCGGCCACCTGGATCGAAACGCCGATGGCCCGCGTTGGCGCGAGCGTGCCCTGGTTGCGAATGAGGCTGCTCAGCCCCTCCCCCTCGAGCAGCTCCATCACGAAGTAGGGCTGCCCCGTGGGCAAGGCGCCGAAGTCGGTGATCTGCACCACGTTCGGGTGTTCGACGGCGGCAGCTGCCTTGGCCTCCTGAATGAAGCGGATCGGGAGGTCGTCGTCCTTGGCCAGGTCGCGACGCAGGGCCTTGAGCGCCAGCGGGCGCTCGAGGGTCTTGTGCCGAACGCGGTAGACAATGCCCATGCCGCCTTCCCCGAGCACCGAGAGCACTTCGTACCGGGAGTCGATGACCATCCCGAGCAGCTCGTCCGTCGAGGGATCCCACGCGGACTCTTCCAGCGGCTCCCCGTCGAAAGGACAGAAGCGCGCGTCGGTGGCGGAGAACTGCTGGCCGCACGTTCGGCACCGCTTTCCCATCGGCGATGCGCCCTCCGTGAACTCCGAAAGCGGCGCGGACTCATCGCCCGCGCCACTTCCGTACAGCAGTGTCCTCGCGTCTGGCACGCTGCTCGAAGCGTACCGCGAAACCAGCACTCAGTCTCTGACGATGCTCAGACCGCTGCGATCCCAGTGCCGCACTCGGCGCAGAACTTGGCGTTCGGTGCGTTTCCAGCGCCGCACTTGGCGCACACCGGCCCCGCCGGCGCGGCGGGCGGAGCACCTGGCGCTGCACCGGCAGGAGGCGGACCGTAGCCGGGAGGCGCTCCCTGCGGCGGATAGCCGGGCGGCGGACCGTAGCCGGGAGGCGCTCCCTGGGGCGGATAGCCGGGCGGCGGACCGTAACCGGGAGGCGCTCCCTGCGGCGGATAGCCGGGCGGCGGACCGTAGCCCGGCGGCGCGCCCTGCTGCGGCGGATAGCCGGGCGGCGGACCGTAGCCCGGCGGTGGGTAGCCCTGCTGCGGCATCGGCATCCGCTGGCCGTACATCATGCCGGCGCCGAGCCCCATGCCCGCTTGCATCCCGGCCATGGCGCCCGCGCCACCCGCGCCTTCCCCACCCTGGGCCATGCCTTGGCCGAGTCCCATCATGGCTTCGGCCCCCGCGTATTGCTGGTAGCGACCCATGTCGAGCTGGTTGACGTAGCGAGCGCGGTTGGCGAACTCCTGGTCGAGTTCGTACTGCTTCTGTTGCGCCATGGCTTCGGCTTGGCTGACGCCGATCTTGGCCTTGCGCGCGTCCAGCTTGGCCTGGACGATCTGGTCCTGGAACTCGTCGATTCGCGCCTGATCTTCATCCGAAAGGTTGATGTTCAGCTTGGCGATCTCGAGCACCTGCACGCCGATCTTCACCAGATCGGGGCAGTCTTGAACGATGGCGCGCGCCACGTCGGGCCCGGCGGTGCCGAGGTCCATCATGGTCATGTCGCCGCCCTTGATCAGGCGCGTGAGCGTGGTCTTCAGGCCCATCATCAGCTGGTCGCGGACCCACTGCATGGCGCGATCAGGGTCCGCGGTGCCGGTCTGTCCGATGAATTCGAGCACGAACTTGACGGGATCGCTGACCTTGTACGAGTAGGTGCCGAAGGCCCGCGGGTTCACTCGAATGTCGAGTTCAGGATCCCGCATCGAGCCGATGGGGCCGCCGAAACCCTGGTTGAACAAGGCCTTCGAGGTGACGAAGAACACCTCGGCGATGAACACGTCGCCGCCGGTGAACTTGTTGATGATGTTGTTCAGGAACGGGATGTTCTGGGTCTGCAGGGTGTGGCGCCCAGGGCCGAGCCCGCCGACGTACTGGCCGTCCTTGAAGAAGAGGCACACCTCGTCGGAATCGACGGTGAGCTGGCTCCAGAAGGGGATGTTCTGGTCGGGGTGCTTGTAGACGACCAGCTCTTTCTTGTCGTCCGGGCGAGCGATCATCATTTCGCGCACGCCGCCTTTGACGAAGTCCATGATTCCCATTTCTGTTTCCTCTTTCTTCGAGTGCGGCTGTTGGGCGCACCCGAACGACGGCAGAACATAGCCACGGCCCGACGAACCGGCAACGCCCCTCCGCCGCGCCGGCTTTGCCGCAGAGCGCCATGGGGCTAGGCTGGCGCCCCCAGCATGCTCGGCCTCGATCTCACGCAGCTTCCAGGTCCCGCCCAGAAGATCCTGAGCGCGGGCGCCCCTGGTCCGCTCCGCCTGATGGCGGCCAAGGGCGTCGTGCCGGGCCTCAAGCCGGGCGACCTCGTCACCGTCGTCGCCGCTCTCACCACCGCCGCCGACCCCGCGGTCGCCGAGGCGGCGCGCCAGACCCTGAGCAAGCTGCCGCCGCCCATCCTGACGGGCGCTCTCAGCGCCGATCTTCAAGCCCCGGTCATCGAGCAACTCGCCGAGTGGTACGCGACCGACGCCAAGGTCGTCGAGAGCCTCATGCGCATGCCGCGCATGGGCGTCGCGGCACTGGAGATCCTCTCCGCCCGCGCCGACGAACGCATCGGCGAGATCATCGCCACGAACGAAGAACTGCTGCTCGCGAACCCGACGGTGATCGAGAAGCTGTACATGAACAAGCACGTCCGCATGTCGACGGCGGATCGCTTGCTCGAGCTCGCCGTGCGCAACGGCCTCGAGCTCAACCTGGCGGCTTTCAAAGAAGCCGCCGCTGCCATCAAGAACGAGCTGATCGCCGAGGCCAGCGAGGAGCCGAGTCCGGACGACGTGTTGTTCGTCGAGACCGACCAGCTCGCCCAGGCCAGCGACATCGAGAGCGAAGCGGACGACACGCACGCCGTCGACGACGAAGGGGAAGAGCAGCTCAAGGACAGATTCTTGCCGCTCTACGCGCAGATCGCGCAGATGACCGTGTCGCAGAAGATCCGGCGGGCGCAGGTCGGCACGGCGGCCGAGCGTTTGCTCCTGGTCCGTGACACCAACCGGCTGGTCTCGGTCGCGGCCGTGAAGAGCCCGGCGATGCGCGAGAACGAGGCCGTGATGATCGCTTCGAGCCGCAACGTCGGCGAGGAGGTGTTGCGAGAAATCGCCAGAAACCGCGAGTTCACCCGGAACTACCAGGTAAAGCTCAGCCTCACGCGCAACCCGCGCTGCCCCTTCAGCTTCTCCGCTCGGATCGTCCCGCTCCTGCGCGACAACGACCTACGCGATCTGGCCAAGAGCAAGAACGTGCCCAGCTCGGTGCAGCAGGCCGCGCGCCAGCAGCTGGAACGAAAGCAGAAGGGCAAGTAGTCAGTGGCCGTGTTTGTGTCGGCGCTTGGCCGTTGACGCGGGCAACGCGGCGGCCACCACCCCACCGCTGGTCACGCCCCGGGTGTTGGTGAGGCGGTCGGCCAGCGCCTCCAGCTCCCGGGCGGGACCTCGTGCCGCGATGACCTCGAGACAGTGATCGTGGTCGAGGTGCACGTGCAACGCCGAGACGATCCGGTCGCCGAAGTCGTGCTGGATCTCGGTGAGCTTCTCGGTGAGCTCGCGCACGTGGTGATCGTAGATCAGCGTGATGGTGGCCACGGCGGGCTTGCCCGAGCGCCAGGCCGCCTGGTCGAGCTCACGCCGGACCAGGTCCCGAAGTGCTTCGGAGCGGTTTGCGTAGCCTTTGGTGGCGACCAGCGCGTCGAACTCGTCGAGCAGCTTCTGCTCCATCGCGACTCCGAAGCGTACCAGGTCGGTCATGCGACCGTCCTTCATCGGCCACTCCCGAGCGTCAACCCGAGGGGCGCGCGCTGGGCGTCAATCGGCGGCGCGCGCTTTCCTTTTGTTCCGAATGGCGATCTTGTGGGCCTTGATTTCCTCGGCCAGTCGCACTTTGTCGGGGTCCACCACGAAGGGCGAGACGCGCTCGGTCTTCTCGAACTTCTCGCGGTACTTGATGGCCTCGAACTTGGTCTTGAAGGGACCAATGCGCACGCGATGCCAGAGCCCCCGATCGGCGACGTAGGCTGCTTGGCGGTAGGCGCGATGCCCGCGCTTGCGAAGATCCGCGGCGAAGGTGTCGGCCTCGGTTGCGATGCGGAAGCTCGCGACCTGGATCTGGTAGCCGCCCTCGGCGCCCGGTGGGGCCGCGTTGACATCGTCGCCCACCTTGCTGGCACTCGCGGCGAGTTGCGTGAGCTGGTCCTTCGGCTGGCTGGTGACGGTGGTCTGCGCCAAGAGCGAGCCGGCCGGCAGCGGGACCACCGGCAGACGGTCCGTCGCGGGAGGAGGAAAGGTGGGGGCTCCGGGCGGCAGCGCCAGCTCTTCGGACTGACGCAAGAGGTTGCCGCGTTCGTCCTTGACCGCCGCGAGCGCCGTCGTGGCCTTTCCTTGATCGCTCAGGAGCTCCGGAAAAGTGACGTTGGTTCCATCCAGCTTCTCGGCGGGCACGTTGGCGGACGACTTGGCCTGGGCGACGAGCGCCGTCAGCGGATCGTCGCTCGAGGTCGCGGGCGGCCCGCTGCGCTTCGCGCTCATCACCGCCGCCATCACGATCGCGGCACCACCGACGGAAGACAGCAATATCACCGCGAGTCGCGACGATCGCCGTTTGGGATCTTCTTCCTGGATCTGCTCGAGGTTCCTGACGTTCACCGATTCCATGGGCTCCCCTCCCTGGCTACCGACTCCCGGGAAAAGTGCCCAGTTTTCTGCGAAGTTCCCGGGGGCTTCAGCTGGCCGAGCCGAGCAAACCCAGCGCTTTCCAGCGGGTCTCTTGGGTTTCTCGGGCCGGATCGCTGTCCGCGACGATGCCTCCGCCCGCAAAGTAGTGGGCCTCGCCACCGACCACCCCCAGGGTGCGGATGGCCATTGCGAGCTGGAGCGTGCCGTCGTGACGCAAGAGGCCGACAGCGCCGGTGTAGAGCCCGCGGCGATGAGCCTCGAGCTCTCGGATGATTTCCATGGCGCGCACCTTGGGCGCTCCGGTGACCGAGCCACTCGGAAGTGTCGCGGCGAGGAGCTCGCTTCGGGTCGTGCCCGGGCGCAGTCGCGCTCCGATTCGGGCGGCTCGATGGTGCACGCTCGCGTGCGTGGTCACCGAGCCGGGATCCAGGACGCGGACGCTGCCGGTGGTGGCGACTCGCCCAAGATCGTTACGTTCGACGTCCACGACCATGGCAAGCTCGGCGATTTCTTTGGGGTCTTGGTCCAGCTCCCGGGCGAGCGCGGCGTCTTCGCGCGCGTCGCGCCCGCGCGGCCGGGTGCCCTTGATGGGCCAGGTCTCCAGCCGCCCGTCGGCGTGCGATCTCAGGAACAGTTCCGGCGACTGCCCCGCCACACCCAGCTCACCCCATGCCATCGCGAAGCCGAACTCAGCCCGCGCATGCCGGCCGAGGTGCCCGAGCAGCGCCAGCGGGTGACCCCGAGCTTCGAAGCAGAATCTGCGAGCAACGTTCACGACATACACGTCGCCCTTGGCGATGTACTCGAGGGCTCGCCGCACGCGTTCGTGGTGTACCGAGTCCGGCTCCGTCTCGCCCATCTCGCGCAGGCGGGCGGCGGGCAAGGGCCCGAAAGGACCCCGGAGATCCCGGGCCAGCGCGCCGATCCTGCCGCGGTCATCGCCGATGATCCGCACACGATCCGTGATCTCGACGACCTCTCGATAGCGCTGCCACCGCGCCCTCGAGATCTGAGGACGTTCGCGCCGATCTTCGCCCTTCGTGCGCTCGAGATCGCGACGCGCTTCGTAGGGCAAGAGCCCGATCCAGCGGGGTGCCGACGAGAGATCGCGCGCAGCCGCGGCGGACTCGAGCCCGGGCTCGGGATCGAGATCGGAGGAGCTGGCCACGGGATCGACGGCCAGATAGGAGCGCTCGCGGCCGAGCAGCAGAGACCATCCAGATCGCTCGGAGAGCTTCCGGGCAAGCGCGAGCGGGTCGGGCGGAACATCGACGACCGTCGCGACGAGCACGGCCTGGCTCATACGATCATTTGCCGGGCACCGGGGGCCGATTCGGAGTACGCCTGCGCCCGTGCGCACTCGCGGAGTTCTGATCGCGCTGGGCTGGCTCCTGTTGGGCTGCGGCGAAGAGCTGGTCGAGCCGGGTCGCATGCGGCTGACCAGCGGGCACGAGCCGGATCCGTGGACGCTGAGTCCGGCTGCCGTGCGCGCAACGCTGGAAAAAGAGTCAGCAAGCGGTGGCCTGACCGCCCTGGGTGAGCTCGCGCTCCCGGTCAGCAGCTTCGGGCTCGGGGAGGGCGCGGCGGGTCGATTCGTGCTGACGGGCTTCGACGCCGCCGATCTGCCGCGGCTGCGTGCGCGCTCGCTCCTGGTCGATCCGGCGGGACTCGCCGGGAGCTCCCTGCCGCTCTTCGTGTCGCGCAGCGGTGAGCTGGGGCGACCTCCCGGCGAGCTCTCGACCGATCTCGGCAAATGGCCGGTCGCGACGACCATCGCGACGCGCCACCTGCTGGTGGCCCGGGGGGCCCCAACGGGGCTCGTGCTCGATGGCTACGATTTCGCGGCATGGCGCCCGATCGCGCCGCCGCCGGCCCTGGACTGCGGCAGAGCCAGCTGCGAACCACGAACACTCGCGGTTTCGCAGGGCTCGTTGGTGTTGGCGCTGGGCGATGGCTGGGGCTTCTGGTTCGATCCCATCGTCGGCGACTCGAGCCCCATCGACGAACCCCAGGGTCTCACGAGCTTCGCGCTCGTGGCCGGGGGCGCGGCGGTCGAGGCGCCCGACGGGGCCGTGTACGTGGTGGGCGGAACTCGGCTGGATTCGCCCAGCGCGAGCGTGCTGGCCATCGCGGCGGACGGGACGCTGTCGCACCTCGCGCTGACCACGGCACGTCAGGGCGCGGCGGCCACCTGGATCGAAGGCCGGGGGCTCCTCGTGCTCGGCGGCGGTGACACGACGGTGGCCGGCGCCGAGCTGCTGGCCGACGGTTCGAAGGCCTTCGTGCCCCTGCCCCAGGCCCCGGACGAGAGCCGCGGAGCTGCCGTGGTCGCGTTGGACAGCACCCGCATCTTGCGAGTCGGCGGCCGCGTCGGCAGCGATCCCGCTCCGACCGTCGAGCTGTCGCTGGGCTGCGCGGCGAGCTGCTCCCCGACCAACGCCGGCGAGGTCGTGCCGCTGAGCCCCGCCGCCGCATTCGCCCTCCCAGGCGGCGGCACGCTCGTCGTCGGCGACGACGCCAGCGGCACGACCGGAGTGATTCGCTGGCAAGCCGGCGCAAGCGTCGCGGTTCCGCTGCGTGAGCCCCGGAGCGGAGCCACTGCCCTCTGGATGCCCACGGGGCACGTCGGCGTGATCGGCGGCGGCCCTCGCACCATCGAACTCTACGTCGACTGACGGATTCTGCACGACGCGCCCCGCCGTCGTGACGATGGCGTCGGAGAGCGGCGCTCGCACCACGCTGCCAGGCCAGGCGACCACCCGGCGGACGACTCCCCGCCCCTCGACCCTGGCCCCGGCGCCGATCACGGCCTCGTCCAGCTCGACTCCGGCGCCCACCACGGCGCCCTCACCCAGGAACGCAGGCGCCGCAGTCGCCCGCAGCCAGGTCAAGTTGAGCCGCAGATACGCTGCGGGATCCCCGGCGTCGTCGAAGCCACCTTGGACCTCGACCGTGTGGACGGCGCCGCCGCTCCGGAGCTCCGGCAGCGCCCAGTCCCCGACCAGACACCCGACCTCGGGCAGCGTCGCGAGGCAGCGGGCGCCGAGGGCCGCCACGCCGACATAGTCGCCTCCTCGAACCTCCTCGCCGAAGCCTTCACCGCGGAGCCGCACGACGGAGCCTGCGCCATCGACGCCCACCGTGCCTTGTCCCGCGGGGCGGGGCTGGATCGCCAACACCAATCCCCCGCCCGCCGCCAGCGCGAGCATCTCGGCCAGCGGCGGGTCGACGAGGATGTCCCCGTTCCACAGCACGATGGGCGGCGCACCGAGCAACGCTCTCGCGCCCGCGACGCCGCCCGCAGTGCCGCGGATCACCGGCTCGTGGACTCGGTGAAGTCTCACGCCCAAGGTCTGGTCGAGACTCGAGAAAGCCGTGGGCAGGTGGTGCGTATTGACCACCAGCTCGTCGAAGCCCGCGCGAGCCAGGCGCCGAGCGATGTGCCCGAGCAGCGGGCGATCACCGATAGGGACCAGAGGCTTCGGAAGCTCAAAGGTGAGCGGTCTCAGGCGAGTCCCGAGACCCGCACCGAGCACCATCGCACGAGGCGCCATGGTCCCGAGCTTGCCCGGGAGCGGCGCCCTCGGCCAGAAACTCGCCAGGGTCGCGACATGCATGATAGCGCCACGGACGATGATCCCGCTTCGAGCCCTCACGGCCGGCGCCGCCTCGGCCCTCACCGCGTTTCTCGTGGTCCACGCCTCGGGCTGCGGCACAGACGCGATTGCGGTGGACGAGTGCCGGGACATCGAGAACGCGCGCTGCGAGGCCGGGAAGTTCTGTGGCTTCGTGGACGACGTGGAGCAATGCAAGCGCTTCTACCGCGATCAATGCCTGCACGGCATGGCCGCGGGCGAGCGTCCCGGGGCGCTGCGCATCAAGGAGTGCGTCGCCACGATCCGAGCCGCGGGCGAGTGCGCCAAGGCCGGCGCCAAGACCCTGGCGGAATGCGTGACGCAAGGACTTCCCCTACCCTCCCAGAAGACCCTGCACGCGACGAGTTGCGACATCGTGCAGGAGCCGGAGGGCGCCGAAGAGTGCGACTTCCTATCCAAACCGGTGGAGGTCCCCGACGCATCGCCCGACGTCGAGGTCGACGCCACGACGAGCCCTGATGCGACCACGGATTGAGCTCGCGCTGCTGCTCGCCCTCACCCTGCTCGACTGCCGGCCGCGACAACGCGCCGCCGAAGCCCCACCCAAGAAGCTCACGGCGGAGGGCGAAATCTTGGCCGTCGCCCCGGTCTGGCAGGCCCTCGAAGAGGAGCACGGGACCCGCGGCCCAAAGCAGAAGGTTGCGGTCTTCGACTTGAAGCAGCGCACGACGCTCACGCTGCGCGAGGGACAGCCGACGGCGGATGAAAAGATCGAGCTCAAGGAGCGCTTCGAGATGAAGAACGGCTCGGTCTACGAGTGCCGCGCCCGGGGGCTCGTCAAGGTCAGGGTGCGCTTCGGTCGCAAGAGCGGCGAACCCGCCCTCGAGGTCCACCGGCCGTCGATGATCATGGCCAGGACCTGCATGCCGGCGGACTATCCCGAGCGCGAGATCCAGCTCGCCGGGGGAAGTTCGCGATTCCGCCTCCAAGACGAACAGCTCGTCGGCTTCGCCCCGCTCAACGAAAGACGCGTGTTTCTGCCGGTGCAGTGAGCGGGGTTGCCGGTGCCGGCGCCTTGATTTAGAACCGCTCGCCATGCTGCGCACCCGTCCGATCTTCGCGTTCGTCACGTTCGCGGCGTTGGTCGTCGGCTGTACGGTGAGCGGCGGAACCACCGGCCCCACCACGCCGACCTTGGTGGCGGTCTCGCCCCTCGATTTCGCTGGCGACATCCCCTGCGTGGACGCGCCCGGGGCCATGCGCAGCTACGTGGTCACTCTCTTCGATCTCGGCACAGCCGAGGAGCCGCAGGATGCCTTCGCCCTGCCGTCGAGCGTGGTGAGACAGTCCGACGGAGGCTTCGCGCCGGCACGCTGCGAGAGCGCCACTGCTTTCTCGTTCGTGATCCCCGGCCACCGCTACGACGCCGAGGTCGAGGTCTACGACCGCGACGACCTCCGCGCCTTGGGCGCCGGCAGCAGGCAGTTGGTCGACGGAGCGGGCAAGTACGTCGAGCCGCGTTGGACCACGACTTGTGGTCGCAAGCAGAGCGGCTCGGCCTCCGAGGGGCCGGTGACGGCAGCCTGGTACCTGACGCGCTTCGTGCGGGGCTGCGCGCCCCTCGCGACCGCGCTGCCCGCCACTGCCACCGGGATCCGCGTGGATCTCGACGATGCTCTGGGCTCGCTGTCCTGCGGCGACGCGCCCGGTCAGGTCTCGGTCTTCACCGCCAAGCGGGACGCCTCCGACGCTCCAAGCCAAGGCGCGGGTTGCGACGGGGCAGTGGACTTCTTGGATCTCGAGCCGGGCGCCAGCCACACCTTCACAATCGAGGCCTTCGAAGCCGGAGCGTCGACTCCGCGTTGGGGCACGACCTGTTACCGAAAGGCGCTCTCGGGCGCCGTGCTCCGCGCAGCGTGCGACCTCTTGGTCGAGCTATGAGTCGCGACGAGGGCGCTCAGATGCCCGGCCTGCCGCGACCCGGCCGCGCGCTCTGGGGCGTCATCCTCACACTCTTCGCGGTTTGGCTCGCCTTCGCGGTCGGGCTCAACTGGGGCGGGGTGGGTGAAGACGTCTTCTGGCTGTTCGCGGGCAACACCGAGCGCGTCCTGCAGGGCGAGATCTGGCGTCTGTTCACCGCGCCGCTGCTGCACCCGCCCAGCGTCGGCTCGATCTTGTTCCTGCTGGTGGGCTTCTACTTCCTGACGCCCACCCTCGAGCAGCAATGGGGCGGGGCGCGACTGATCCGCTTTCTGATCCTGTCCTCGTTCGTCGCCTACGCGAGCCAGATGTTGATCGGGCTCGCGCTGCCGAAGTCCCTCGCCGGAAAGCTGGTCGGGGAGTACTGGTTTTCGGCGACGCCGGTCCTCGGCGCCATCAGCGTCGCGTGGGCGCTGACCTTCCGAGGTCAGACCGTGCGGCTGTTCTTCTTCCTGCCGATCAGCTCCCGAGGGCTGATCCTGTTCGTGGTCGGCGTGAGCGTGCTCTACGTCATCACGCTCGAGCAGCTGCCCTGTGGGTTGATAGCGCCCTTCGGCGGCATGCTCGCGGGGTGGCTCTTCGGCGGCGGAACGCCCTCACCCGCTCGGCGGTTCTGGCTCAAAGTGCGCTTGTCGCGGCTCGAACAAGAGGCGAAGCGCAAGAGCACTGAGCGAAAGCAGCGCGTTGCGCGCTCCGGCCTGCGCGTGATCGGCGGCGGCAAGGACGACGACGATGACGACGACGATGACGATCGCGGACCCGACGGCCGCATGCTGAACTGAGTGAGGGTTGCCGGCTCGCCGGCCCACCAGCCGCGTGACGTGATAGGCTCTACCGAATGGTTCGAGACCCACTGACGGGCGAGACTTTTCTGCGCGTCGTCGGCAGTCGGAAGGCGTCACCGATTGGGCAAGTGCCGCCCCGCGCGTCGCGCGAGGCCCTGGCGCAGATGGCTCGCTACACGACGCGGGCGCCCAAAGGCGTCTTCCTCTATCGAAGCCACGACGAGGCCAACGCCGACCGCGAGCGCTGGACGGTCGACGCCATCGTCGCAGCGGGGCGCTGATCGCATGTCGACCGACCCAGGGTACACGCGCCCCGCCACTTGGAGCGACGTGGTCCACCTGGCAGAATTGTTCGCGAAACACGGGGTGTCGTGGGCGCTCATCGGGGGCTATGCCATCGCGTCCCACGGCTTCGTTCGCTTCTCGGAGGACGTCGACGTCTTGGTCGATCCCTCGCCGGAAAACACTACGCGATGGATCGCTGCACTTTCGGAGCTGCCCGACCAGGCGGCGCGCGAGCTGGCCGACAACCCCGAACTGTTCGAGGAGTCCGGTCCCTACGCGGTACGGATCAACGACGAGTTCACGGTGGACGTGATGCCCGCGGCCTGCGGTCATTCGTGGGCTGAACTCGCTCCGTTCATCGAGACCAAGACGATCGACGGCTGCACGATCCCCGTCCTTGGCTTGGAGGGATTGCTGCTGACCAAAGGGGGCACGCGCGACCGAGACCGCGCCGACGCGGCCGTGCTCCGAGCCGCGCTGGCTCGACTGCGCTCCGCCCCGACGCGCGAGTGAGCGCCGGTGGCCGCTCCTCGGGAGCGGGCGGCGCCGGCGGCGCCGGAACGGGTTTCCCACCGCGCCGCGCCGTGTTACATCGCCGAGCCGCATGCGCGAGCTGATCGACTCCGAGGGCGTCTCGCGCGGCCTGCGCCGCGTCGCGGGTCAGATCGTCGAGCGGCAGCGGGGCGCCGAAGGCCTGGTGCTGATTGGCGTGCGACGTGGAGGCGAGCCTCTAGCTCGGGAGATCGGGCGTTGGATCCACGAGTTGGAGTCCCGTGACGTACCCGTAGGCAGCGTCGACATCACTCTCTATCGCGACGACTCAGCCACGGCGCTTCCCAACCCGCGCATCGGTCCAAGCCAAATCCCCTGCTCCCTCCAGGGCAAACGAGTGGTGCTGGTCGACGACGTGGTCTTCACCGGACGCACCATCCGCGCCGCCATCGACGCGCTCATGGACTACGGGCGCCCGGAGCGCATCGAGTTGGCGGCGCTGGTGGACCGCGGAGGGCGCGAGTTGCCCATCCAACCGGACTACGTGGTGCTGTCGACCGAGGTGGGCCCCCTCGATCGAATCGACGTGCTCGAGCGGCCTGACGGGATCGTCGTCGTACTGCGCCCAGTCGGCTCACCCCCCACGGCCCCATCGCCATGACCGACACGCGCCTACGCCACTTGACCAGCGTTCGCGACCTCGACCGCGTTCTGGCGCTGCGCATCCTGGACACCGCCGAGGCCTTCCTCGAGGTCACGCGTCGGCCCGTACGCAAGGTGCCAACGCTGCGCGGCAAGACCATCATCAACGCATTCTTCGAGGCGTCGACGCGCACCCGCACCTCGTTCGAGCTCGCCGGAAAGCGCCTCGGCGCCGACGTCGTCAACATCGGCGGCAGCGCGTCGAGCACCAGCAAGGGCGAGACGTTGCGGGACACGGTCGCCACCCTCGACGCCATGCACGCCGACGTGATCGTGGTCCGGCACGCGGCGTCCGGTTCGGCGGACTACATCAAGAACCGTACGCGGGCCGCCATCGTCAACGGCGGCGACGGCATGCACGAGCACCCGACCCAGGCGCTGCTCGACGCCTTCACCATGCAGAAGCACCTGGGCCGCCTGGCGGGGCTCACCGTCGCCATCTGCGGTGACATCCAGCACAGCCGCGTCGCGCGCTCCAACGCCCTGCTCCTGTCGCTGCTCGGCGCCACGGTGCGCTTCGCGGGCCCGCTGACCCTCTTGCCTCACGACGCGAGGGCGCTCGGAGCACGAGACATTCACTCGAATCGAGCCCGCGCTCGAGGGCGCTGACGTGGTGATGATGCTGCGCATCCAGCAAGAGCGCCTCGGCGCCGCGCTCTTGCCAACGCTGCGCGAGTACGCGCGCACCTTCGGCCTGAACCGCGAGCGCCTCGCGCTTGCCAACCCCAACGCCATCGTCATGCACCCGGGCCCCATGAACCGCGGCGTCGAGATCAACGACGACGTGGCGGACGGCGATCGCAGTGTGATCACCAGCCAAGTCGAGGCGGGCGTCGCGGTGCGCATGGCGGTGCTCTACCTGTGCGGCACCGAGCCCGGTCAACCCATCGGCTCGGAGTGAGCGCGGCCGCTCAGAGATCGATCTGCGTGATCTCCGGCGCCCGCTCGCCCAGAAACCGGCTGGCCACCTCGGCAAATGACCGAGGCCGATCCGTGACCAGCACCTCGAGCCGGGGCGCCGCCGAGCCCGCCTCGATGCGACCCTCGTCAATCAAACGGGCAACCTCGCCAGCCGTGGCGACCGCGCTGTCGACAATGGGCACTGGGTGCCCGGCGAGCTCGGCCGCCACCCGCGCGATGATGGGCGCCAAGAGCGGGTAGTGAGTGCAGCCGAGCACCAGCACCCCCGCGCCTTCCGCCAGCAGCGGCTCGAGATAGCGACGCACGGCCAGCTCGGGGACCTGCCCGTCGATCCAGCCTTCCTCGACCAAGGGCACCAGCAAGGGCGCCGCCCGACCGATCACCTCGATGCGCGTGGAGATCTGGCTCACCGCCCGCGGGTACGCCCCGCTCGCGATGGTGCCTTGGGTCCCCAAGACGCCGATCTTCACCGGATGGCCGCGTCGCGCCGCCTCGGCCTCGACGGCAGCCACCGCCGCGCGCGCGCCGGGCTCCACGACGCCGATCACCGGCAGATCGAGCTCAGCACGCAAGATCTCCAGGGCCACGGCGCTCACGGTGTTGCAGGCGATGACCAGGGCCTTCACTCCGCGCCGCGTGAGCACGCTGGCGCAGCCGCGGGCGTAGCGCACGACGGTCTCCGGAGAACGTGTGCCGTAAGGAACACGCGCGGTGTCTCCGAGGTACACCACGGGCTCGCCGGGCAGAGCCTCCGCGATGGCGTGCACCACGGTCAGGCCGCCCAGCCCCGAATCGAACACGCCGAGGGGAGCCGCGCTCACTTCAGACGTCCTCGATGCGCAAGAGGCGAGGCTGCCCCCGCATGAAACCCTCGCGAGCGATTGCGTCGAGCGCGTCGCGCACCGCCCCTTCGCGGCAGGAATGCGTGATGATCAGCACCGGGACCGCGTCGCTGACTTCGGCGGCGCGGCCTTCTTGCACCATCTGCTCGATGCTGACCCCCGCATCGCCGAGGCCGCTGGCGATCTTGCCGAGTACGCCGGGACGGTCCTCGACGTCGAAGCGCAAGTAGAAGCGCGACTCGACCTCCGTGATGGGCGCGAGCGGTCGATCGGCGGTCTGAATGCCTCGGGTCGACAGCCCCGGCTCCCCGCCGATCTTCGAGCGCGCAACGTCGACGATGTCCGCCACCACGCTCACCGCAGTGGGCATGTCGCCAGCCCCGCGGCCAACCAAGAGACAGGGGCCGAGCCCTCGACCCACGATCAGGACTCCGTTGAGCACCCCGTCGATGTTGGCGAGCACGCTCGTCTTTCCGATCAACGCGGGATGCACCCGGAGCGCGATGCGCTCGCCCAGATCGCGGCCGATGACCAGGTGCTTGATGGTGTAGCCGAAGCGCTCGGCGAAGCGGAAGTCCAGCTGATCGATCCGGCGGATCCCCTCCACTGGCACGTCGACTTCGTGCACGTTGGCGCCGAAGGCCAGCATGCTGATCACGCACAGCTTCTGCGCAGCGTCGTGGCCGTCCACGTCCAGGGTCGGATCGGCCTCGGCGTAGCCCTTCGCCTGGGCCTCGGCCAGGGCCACATCGAAGGCGACCTTGCCGTCGCGCATCCGGGTCAAGATGTAGTTGCAGGTTCCGTTCAAGATACCGTGCACGCTCTCGACCCAGTCGCTGGTGAGCGCTTCGCGCAAGGTACGGATGATGGGGATCCCGCCGCCCACCGAGGCCTCGAAGGCGAGATCGACACCGTGATCGCTGGCCATGCGGACCAAGCCCGGCCCGTGCTTCGAGAGCAGCAGCTTGTTGGCGGTGACGACGCCCTTGCCCTCGCGGATGGCGCGCTCGATCAGGCTCTTGGCCGGCTCCTCTCCGCCCATCACCTCGACCAAGACGTCGATGTCCTTGCTCAGCACCTCGTCCACGTCGGTCGTGATCCACTCGCGCCGACACTCGGGCACGCGATCCTTCTCCGCGTCGCGGACCAGCACGCGACGGATCTCCAGCGGCGCGCCGACCCGCGAGGTCAGGTACTCCTGGTTGTCCTGAATCAGCCGGATCACCCCACCCCCGACCGTGCCGCAGCCCAAGAGGCCGATCCGAACCGGGAATTTGATGCGCTCTTTGCTCACCGTTTGCCTCCGAAGAGATCCGAAAACGCCTTCGCCTTGCCGGCGCGAAGCGCGGCACAGAGCTTACCCGCCTCGGTCGCCTGGGCTAAGTGCTTATCGGCGCCCTCGATCAGGCGCAGGCGGGGCGCGAAGAACGCCTCGGCCTCCCGGGCCGCCACCTCGTCACAGAGCGCGGCGGCAACCCAGGGAAAGCGCCCAATCGCGAAGCTGGGCAGCTTCTTCGCGAGCTCGTCGAAGTGGCGCGTGAGCCACAGGTAGGTCGGTTTGGCCGTATGCGACCGCTGAAACAAGGGCGGGAAGACGTAGCGCAGATCGGAGCCCTTGATGGTGCCGTCGAGAGCGTGACCGAGCAGGCGCTCGACCAGGCGGAGGTCATCGAAGGCCGCGAGCCCGGCCAGCGCCAACATGCGTGCTTCGGGGGTGGCCGCTCGCTTCATGCGCTCGAGGAGCCGCAGGAACAGCTTCTCGTCTCCGCGTCGAGCAGCCAGCGGCACCGCGATCCGAGCCAGGTCCACGTCCGCGGCCTTGGGATCGTCGAGCCACGCGGTCGCGACCCTGCCAGCCTCGGCGAGCACCCCCGGATCGGCACCCAGATCGCCGAGCAGCGTCAGCACCAGCGCCCGCTCCAGCTTCACGCCTTCGGACTCCCCGCTTCGCGTGCGAAAACCCAGACGTTTGCCGTCCTTGCCCGCGAGGGCTCGGACCCGGGCTTCGAATGCGCCTCGAGTCGAGTCGGAGACCAGCGCGCGCTCGAGCTCGCGCAGCGACTCCGTCACCTGATCCCAGGGGACGGGGCTCTGCCCCGCGAGCAGCGGCGGCAGCATCTCGAAGTAGGCGTCGAGCTCGAGATCGCCACTGCGAACCAGCGCCCAGGCGTTGCCGAGCAGCCCAACCTTCTCGCGCAGCGTGAGCCGCGGGCGCGAAGCCAGCGCGGTCAGCTCCGTGGCCGGCATCGAGTAGCGGTAGTACCCGCGTTCGTCGGCGTTTGGGTGCACCGCCGTGGGGCAGCGTTTCACGGCAAGGTCGAGCTCTGCCGTCGCCTGGTCGAGCAGCGTGCAGGCGCGCTCGTCCTTGTCGACCTGTTCGAGCCGGAGACACACCGGGATGCGCCAGGTCTTGGTCGCCGTGGCCGCCGCGCGCCCCAGCGGACGATACTCGCGCTGCGCGAGCGTGATCCTGAGGCGGTCCTTTGCGCAGCTGGACTTCAGGTCGACGAGGGGAACTCCGGTCTGATCGACGAAGCTGGACATCACCGCTGCGACGTCCTTTCCGCTCGAGCGGCCCAGAGCAGCGAACAGGTCCCTCGCCTCGGCGTTGCCGAAGCGATGCTGCCCGAGATAGGCCCGAACCCCACGCTGGAAGTCACTCTCTCCCACCCAGCTCTCGATCATCGACAGCGTGCCCGCGCCCTTGACGTAGGTGATGCCGTCGAAGGCCTCGAGGGCCTCGCTCGACCCGCGCACCGGTTGCCGGATGCGACGCGCGCTCGCAAGCATGTCCATGCCCATCGCCCATTGCTTGTCACTCACCCGCTCGAGATCGACGAGGAAGCCCGGCTTGGCAGTCTGGACCACCTTCGCTCCCATCCAGGTCGCGAAGCCTTCGTTGAGCCAGAGATCGTCCCACCACTTCATGGTCACCAAGTTGCCGAACCACTGGTGCGCCAGTTCGTGAGCCATGATGCCCCAGAGCCCACGGCGCGCCTCGAGGGAGACCGCCGCCGCGTCGTGCAGCACCCGCTCTTCGCGGAAGGTGACCAGCCCCGCGTTCTCCATGGCGCCCGCACCAAACTCCGGCACCGCCACCAGGTCGAGCTTGGCGTAGGGATAGGGCGAACCGAAGTAGTCCGCCAAGATCGCCAGCTCGTCCCGTGCTGCGTCGAGGGCGAGCTGGCCCAGGTGGCTCTTTCCGGGCAGCGTGATCAGCCGGATCGGAACGGGATCGCGCGCGCCGTGTCGGATCTCGAAGGCGCCGACAGCGAACGCCACCAGATACGTTGGCAGCGGCTCCGAGGGCGCAAACTCGTAGCTGACGAGCCCGCTCGACGGCGTCTCGCGTCGGCGGAGCTCCGGCGTGTTTGCCACCGCCAACATGCCCTCGGGGACGGTGATGGAGACTCGAAACGGCACCTTGTGGCCCGGCTCGTCGAAGCAAGGGAAGGCTCGGCGCGCGTCGTTCGGCTCGAACTGGGTGAAGGCGTAGGCTCGCCCTCCCTCCTCGACCCGGTACAGCCCCGAGAGGTTCGGACCGAAGGCAGCTTCGTACTGGAGATCGATCTCCGCCGGACCAGCGGGCAGCTCTTGGGCGAGCTCGAGCACCAGCTCCTCGGGCTCGACCTTGCCGTGCGCCGCGAGCCGCATGCTGGCCTTTGCCCAGTGCTTCGCCGCGCGCGAGCTGACCGCCGCGGTCAGTATCTGCGGGCCCTTGGCGTGCAGCACCAGCACCCGCGTCGGCGCTTCGATCTCGACGCCAATGCGCACGCGGCCGGCGTAGCTCTTCTCGCGGGGATCGATGGTGAGTTCGAGGTGATAGCGCGTGGGTCGAGCGCCCGGGGGCAGGCGGCCGTCGTCGCGGGGCGGAGGCACCCAGGCCGGCTCCGCGACCTCCACTGGCGGCGACGATCGCACCCGCGACGCCGGAGGGGCCGCGCAGGCGACCATCATCGCGAGCACTGCGGCGGAGATCTGGACCCGAGCCATGATCAGATCGGCGCCGAGATCAGCGGTGCGGGCTCCCGGGTGGCGGAGGCCGCATCGACGCGGATCACCGACTCCAGCCACTCGAGCCTGGGTCGGACACGGGTGTGAATGCTGCGCAGTGGGGCCGCCCGCATCTCCCCCTCCCAGGTGCGGATCCGCGGGCGGCCGGCGTTGCTGGCGAGCAGCGTCGGCAGCCCAGTGATGGGATCGGTGTCGTAGACGAAGAACGAGTGCCAGTGGTTCTCGCCGTCGCTGCGCGGCCCGTGGATAGCGATGACGTCACCGGCAAGGTAGCGATCGGCATGCTCCCCGATGTGCGTGAAGAATGCGCCTCGGTCCAAGAATCTGATGCGCTCGACCTCGCTGAGCGGCGACACGTCGAACAGCTCTGGCCGATCCTTCGCGAAGCGCAGGAAGACCTCGACGCTGCGACGGTTTTCGATGCCGATCTCGTCGAAGTCGACGTGACCACGCAGGCGCTGGCGCTCCGCGCTGCGCGCCGCCCACCAGGTCCCGCTGGCGCGTTCGAGGGCGTCGGTGATGAAGTCGATGCACACCTGCGGGACCTTCGGGCGCCCCTGGAGGTCGAAGACCATGTAGCTGTCGTCGTTGAACGTGTACGAATCCCAGCCGTGCGTGTACGCCCAGCGCCAGGCGGGTCGCAGGTTGCCGTCTTGTTGCCCTTCTTCGGTGCGCGGCTCATCGAAGGGCAGCGCCTCGCTGACCATGTCCACGATGGCCGCACGCACGCCGTCGAAGGCGCGCAGCCGCCGGACCGCCAGGCCGCGCGCCTGATTCACTTCGGCTTGGTGCGCTTCGGGATCGGCCTGGCACTCGAGGGCGAGCCGGGCGCCCTCCTTGACCGAGAGCAAGGTCGGGACCCAGTGGTTGCCGTGTCGGGCGTCGATCACCACGTGCTCTGCGGTGATCCGACGGACCCGCACTCGCTCGATGCCGGTCTCGGCGACGACACGGCGCAGATCCAGATGCAGCGGGGCTCCGGGATCGCCGCCGCTGGCCCAGACCCGGTCGAGCAAGAGCAGCCGCGCGCGCTGCCCCCGTTCGGGCCCATCGACGTACTCGTACCAGAAGCTCTTGCCCTTCCTCGCGTGCAGCAGATCTGGCCGCCTCGCTGCAGCGTGACCTCGGGCTCACGGAAGAGGTGATGCAACTCGATGACGTCGACGAAGCTGGCGGCCAGGCTGGGGACCTCGGAGTACAGGTAGCCCTCGGATAGCAGCAGCGCGCGGGCCACGTCCGGACGATTCCTCACCGTCTTGAACACTCCGTGCAGCGCCCAGCCCGGTGATGGGCTGCTGGCCAGCTGGGAGCGGAGGCTCCGGACCTCGCCGGTCACGTCCTGCAAGGGCGTCGGCGCGCGGCGAAAGAGCACGGGCTCTGCCTTGGCGCGACCGAGGATTTCCCCGCGCTTCGCCTCGAGGCCTGGCGCCCCGGGCTCGGCCGCCAGCCTCTCGGCTTGGGCAATGCGGGCTCGACAAGCCGCGGCGGGGGTGGGCTCGGCGGTCGCCACCTGGACGGCTGCGCTCGCGGCAGCGATGGCTGCTGGCTCCGGGGGCGGGGCCGCTTCGGCGCACGCGACCAGGGCGCAGGACAAGGCGAGCCAGATCGGACGCTTCACGGGCGAAGGACGCTAGCGATCTAGATGGCTGGCTGCAACCGGTGGCCCGATCCCGAGCCGACTCGCCTGCCGCCCGCGCCGATCGCGGCGGCGATTCGCTGCTACCAGAACCACGCGACGCGGCCTGCGGCCAGGGCTTGGGTTGGATGCAGCGGCAGCGGCGGGCAAAAGCGTCTACTCTCGCCGTCCACGAACCACTCCGGAGCGCTCTCGCAGATGAACGAACCTTCTCCTCGCACGCTCTCGGTCGACATCGGAGGAACGGGCATCAAGATGCTGGTCCTCGACGCGGACGGCCATCCGGTGACCGAGCGCACGCGCGAGCTGACGCCGAGGCCTGCCTTGCCCGTGACGGTGCTCGAGGTGCTCGGCCGGATGTTTCAAGCGCATCGCCCCTTCCATCGCGTCAGCGTTGGCTTCCCGGGCGTCGTGCGGCAGGGGGTCGTGAAGACGGCCCCGAACCTCGACACCGCGCTGTGGGCGGGACAGGCCTTCGAGGCCGAAATCTCCGAGCTCGCGGGCTGCCCGGCGCGGGTCATCAACGACGCTGATTTGCAGGGCTACGGCGTGGTGCGCGGCGAAGGCGTCGAGATGGTGCTCACACTTGGCACCGGCCTCGGGGCTGCGCTCTTCGTGAACGGACACCTGGTTCCAAATCTCGAACTCGGCCACCACCCCTTTGAAAAGGGGCTGACCTACGAGGAGCGGGTCCGCGAGAAGGAACTCGACCGGATCGGGCGGCAGCGCTGGAGCAAGCGGGTCGGTCGAATGCTCGACCAGCTCGCGCCCATCTTCAACTTCGACACGCTGTACCTGGGCGGCGGCAATCTGAAGAAGCTCGAGCTCACGCTGCCTGACAACGTGGTGCGCTTCGAGAACGTGCAGGGGCTTCGAGGCGGGATCCGACTGTGGGACGATCACTGATCGGGCTCGTGCTGGCGCTGGCGCTCTCCTGCGACCAACGGCGAGCTTCGCCGACGCCGGCACCTTCCAGCAGCGCGCGGCCCGGCCCGACGCCCTCGGCGCCGCTGCCCGAGCGAGCCGTCGAGGGCGAGGTGGCGTTCGATCTGTTGGCGATTCAGGACGGCGCGCTCTTGGCCTGGGGCCGCCCGAGGGGCGGGCTCGAACTGGAGCTGCTCGATGGATCCGGCCGCGCCGGGGGCGCTCCGATCGAGGTGAAGCTGTCCCCGGGCAACCCAATCATCGAGATCGCCGGCGCCAGCCTGGGCGGTCGCGTCGGCCTCGCCTGGCTCAGCCGCTCGGCTTCGGGGGCCGCGACCTTCGGCGTGATCGGCGACGCCGAGACGAGGTCGTTCTCCGAGGCCTTTGCCCTATCCGAGGTCAGCGTCGGTGATCCAACTCGGCGCGGACACGTCGCCTTCGCGGTCAGCGACAAGCACCGGATGGTGGCACTCACACGCGGAATGGACGAGCCCTGCGACGACGAGAAGCAGTGCGCCACCTTTCGCTTCCGCGAACTGCTCTCCACCGGGCCAGAGCTGCGCGGCCTGCCCGCCAGCGTCCCGAGCCCCTGCCCGTCGCCGCTCGCCGGATTCGAGCTGGTCGGCGAACGTTCGCACTACGCCTACTGTTCGCGCGCTTCGAGCCGTAGCGAGGTCACTGCTTTCATGCGGCAGCCGGACCCGCTCTACGTGGGCCTCTCGAAGCCCGCTCCCGGCTGCGATCCGCTCGGCTCGCTGCGCGTCGGCTCGGACGCGCTGTTCGTGCTCGAGTGCGCGGAAGGTCGACGCGGCATGCGCATCGGTGGCCTCGGCGACCGCGAACGCAACGTGGATCTCACGAGCCCCAAGCTCGAGTGCGTGCTCGGACGCCCCCGGCTCTCGGCGCCGGGGTCACCGCCCTTCGAAATGAATCTCGGCGATGCCCTGGGCAATCTCGGCGCGGTGTTGCCCGCGGCCTTCGGAGTCCCGGGCTCTCGAGCAGCGTGGACCGGGACCTCGCTGCTGGTCGCGAGTTGGATGAGGGGGAACGTGATCCTCCGGCGCTACGAGTGCCGTGGCGCAGATCTGGTGCGAACGGGGTAACGCGGCTCCGATCAGTTCGTGGTCGGCTGGGCTTCTTTGCCGGCGGCGACCGCGTCCAGGTAGGCCTGGCTGGGCTGCGGCATGCTCTCGAGCGCCGCGGCCAAGACCTCGTCCAGCTTGTTGACGATCACGAACTCGAGCTCGTCGCGGACCTCTTTCGGAACCTCTTCGAGATCGGCCTTGTTCCGCTCGGGAACGAGCACCCGCTTGATGCCTGCGCGGTGAGCCGCCAGCGTCTTCTCCTTGAGCCCGCCGATGGGCAGCACCCGGCCGCGAAGCGAGATTTCGCCCGTCATGGCAACGTCGTGACGGACTCGGATGCCCGTGAGCAGGCTGACCAGCGCGGTGAACATCGTGACGCCGGCAGAGGGGCCGTCCTTGGGCATGGCGCCCGCTGGAATGTGGATGTGGATGTCGCTCTTCTCCAGGAAGTCCTTGGGGATCCCGTACTTCTCGGCGTTGGTGCGCACGTAAGACAGCGCCGCGTGCGCGCTCTCTTTCATCACGTCGCCCAGCTGACCGGTGAGCTGCAGCTTGCCAGTGCCGAACATACGCGTCGCCTCGATGAAGAGGATCTCGCCGCCAACGCTGGTCCAGGCCAGGCCCGTCGCCACGCCGGTCTCTTCGGTGCGCTCGGCGACTTCGCTCGTGTACTTGATGGGTCCGAGGTACTCGCGCAGATCGTCCTCGCTCTTGATCACGCGCGGCGTGAGGTCGCCCTCCGCGACCTTGACCGCAACACCGCGGATCACACTGGCGACCGTGCGTTCGAGGGAGCGCACGCCAGCTTCCCGCGTGTAGTGCTCGATGATCTCCTCGACGGCCTCGTCGGTGATCTGGAGCTGCTCGCTCTTGAGCCCATGCTCCTCGATCTGCTTGGGGATCAGATGCTGGCGCGCAATGGCCAGCTTTTCGCGCCGGGTGTAGCCCGGGATCTCCAGGATCTCCATGCGGTCGCGCAGCGGCGGCGGGATCGGATCGGCGACGTTGGCGGTGGCCACGAACATCACGTTCGACAGGTCGTACTGGATCTCGAGGTAGTGATCCGCGAAGGTGTTGTTCTGCTCCGGATCGAGGACCTCGAGCAGCGCCGCGCTGGGATCGCCGCGGAAGTCGTGACCGATCTTGTCGACCTCATCCATCATGAAGACGGGGTTGATGGTGCTCGCCTTCTTCATGCCCTGGATGATCTGGCCCGGCAGCGCGCCCACGTAGGTGCGGCGGTGGCCGCGGATGGCCGCTTCGTCGTGAACGCCGCCGAGGGACACGCGCACGAACTTGCGGCCCAGGGCCCGAGCGATGCTGCGACCGAGGCTGGTCTTGCCGACGCCGGGCGGTCCGAGCAGGCACAGGATCGGGCCCTTCTTGTCCTTCTTGAGCTTGCGCACGGCGAGGTACTCGACGATGCGCTTCTTGACCTTCTCGAGCCCGTAGTGGTCCTCGTCGAGGATCTTTCGGACTTCCATGATCTCCATGTTGTCTTCCGTGGAGTTCGACCACGGCAGATCGAGGATCCAGTCCAAGTAGGTCCGCACGACGGTGTACTCGGCGCTGCCGACCTGCATCGAGCGCAGGCGCTTGAGCTGCTTCTTGGCGACGCTGTCAGCCTCGCTCGGCAGGTTCGCCTTGGAGATGCGCTCTTCGAGACCGTCCAGATCTCCCTGATCGCCCTCGTCCTCGCCGAGCTCTTCTTTGATGGCCTTGAGCTGTTGGCGCAACACGTACTCGCGCTGGTTCTTGCCCATCTCCTCCTTGATCTGGGAGTTGATGCGCTCGCGCATCTTCAAGATCTCGAGCTGACGAGTCAGCAGCCTGAGCACCTTTCGGATGCGCTCTTTGACCTCGACGGTCTCGATCAGCTGCGCCTTCTCTTCGACCGGAGCGTCGAGGTTCGCCGCCACCAGATCGGCCAGGGCTCCGGGGGCTTGGATCGAATCGATCAGGGAGCCGGCTTCGCGCGGCAGCTCCGGCATCAGCTGAATCACTTGCTTGGCCACGTCGCGCAGGCTCATCGCCAGCGCTTCGGCCTCGACGTCCTCCACCGGCGGCGCGTCGACCTTGGCGACGCGGGCCTTGAGGTAGGGCCCGGTCTGCGTGATGCTCTCGAGTCGGATCCGCGTCACGCCTTGCAGGATGAGCGAGTAGTTGCCGCTCGAGTGCTTGAGGGCCTTGAGCACCCGCGCCGCGCAGCCCACCGGGTACAGGTCGTCGGCACCGGGGTCGTCCGTCGAGGGATCCCGTTGGGCGAAGATGGCGATGACGGGCGACGGCAGATTGTGCACGTCCTCGACCAGCGCGACGCTCTTCTCACGACCCACGTCGAAAGGCGCGACCGCACCGGGGAACAGCACGGCGTTGCGGATCGGCAATACCGCCAGCTCCTCACCGAACCGGATCTCCTCATCTTGAGGAGGAGCAGCGGGCGCGGGCTTCTTCTTGTCACTCATGGGGTACCTTTCGACCCGACGCAGGGGGTCGCTCGACTTTTGTGACGTTCGGGCACGCGGGTCAAGCTAAGCACTCCGTCCGATCGCGTCTATGCTGGATGACGCACCTGAGAGGCCAGCACCCGTGTCCCGCATTCGTAGCGTTTTCTTCGGCACTCCCGCCATCGCAGTGCCCGCCCTCGAGGCCCTGCACGAAACGACCGACCTCGTTGCGGTGGTCTGTCAGCCCGACCGCCCAGCGGGGCGCGGCCTCCAATTGGCTGAACCGGCGGTGAAGCTGGCCGGAGCTCGCCTCGGCAAGCCGGTACATCAGCCGACCAAGGTCAGGACGGGCGAGCTCGAGCGTTGGCTTCGAGAGCAGGACGCCGACGTCGCCCTGGTGATGGCCTACGGCAGGATCCTGCCGGAGGCCGTCTTGGCCGCGCCTCGCCTCGGCTGCCTCAACCTCCACGCCTCTCTGTTGCCCAAATACCGCGGCGCGGCGCCCATCAACTGGGCCATCGCCCGAGGCGAACACGAGACGGGCATCAGCCTGATGCAAATGGACGCGGGCCTCGATACCGGCCCGGTATTCACGGCGCGGGCGCTAGCCATCGGCCCCAACGAGACCGGCGGCGAGCTGGCCGAGCGCCTGGCGAGCCTCGCGGCGGTCGTGGTTCGAGAGGATTTGCCCCGCGCTGTGGCGGGAGACCTCGCCGCCAGACCTCAGGACGAGACCCAGTCCAGCCACGCGCCGCTCATCACCAAGGCTCACACCCGCGTTGATTGGTCCGCCTCGGCGCTGGAAATCGTGAACCTGATCCGGGCCATGGCGCCGCGCCCGGGCGCCCACACCAGCGTCCGCGACAAGCACTTGCGCCTCACCCGCGCGGCGGTCTCTCGGCAGAGCGCCGCGGGTCCTCCGGGCACCATTGCTCTGGGCATCGGACGGGAGATCTTGGTCGCCACCGGCGACGGCAGCGTGGAAGTCCTCCGAGCCCAGCTCGAGGGCAAGAAGGAGCTCGGCGCCGCGGATCTGCTGAACGGACGCGCCCTCGGCGAGGGCGATTGCCTGAACTAAGCCGATTTCCTCATTGGTGCTAAGCTCGTGCGGTGCGGCTATCGGACGCCCTGATCAAGGAAATTCGTCAAGAGTTTCCAAGGTTTCGCACCGTCGACAAGCGCCAGGACGCGCTCAGCCGGGCTATCGACGGCGCGCTCCGGATCGTGACTCTTGGGGGCCAGCGCGGCTACTTGAGCGTGTACCACACAGTCATCGGAGACACCCTGTACCTCCCGGCCTCATGGGACGCGACGGCGGACATCGACCGCGCCATCGTGCTGCGGCACGAGCGCGTTCATCTGCGCCAACGCCGTCGCTACGGCTTCGCGCTGATGACCTTCCTCTACCTGGTTCCGTTCTTCCCGCTTGGCCTCGCCTACGGCCGCGCGCGCATCGAGTGGGAAGCCTACACCGAAACCCTGCGCGCCACGGCGGAGCTCGCCGGGTTGGCTGCCGCCCGAGCCCCCGAGTTGCGGTCGCAGATCGTGCGTCGCTTCACCGGACCCGACTACGGCTGGATGTGGCCCTTCGATCGGCAGGTGCAGCACTGGTACGATCGCGCGCTCGAAGACATCTCGAACGAACACCCTGAACTTCGCGGGACCGACCTTCGCTCGCCCATCGAGCACGGAGAACACGCAGCATGACGGTAGTCGGAATCGATCTGGGCACGACCAACACAGTCGTCGGCGTGGTCAAAGACGGACACGCCGCGGCCCTCGCCGACGAACACGGGAACCGCCTCATCCCCTCGGTGGTCTCGTTCCATCCGAGCGGCAACGTGCTGGTGGGAAAGACCGCGAAGGATCGCCGCTTGGTGGACGCCGCAAACACGGTCTACTCCATCAAGCGACTCATCGGCAGGAGTTGGGACAGCGAAGAGGTGAAGCAGGCGCGCTCGCGTTTTCCCTTCGAAATGCGCGAGGGGCCCGGTCAGGCAGCGCTCGTCGTCGCGCGGGCCCAGACCTACACGCTGCCCGAGATCAGCGCCTTCGTATTGCGCCGCGCCAAGGCGGTAGCCGAGGCCGCGTTGGGCGCCCCCGTCGAGAAAGCCGTGATCACGGTCCCCGCCAACTTCAACGACCTCCAGCGGGCCGCGACCAAGGTCGCCGGACGAGTAGCGGGCCTCGAAGTGCTGCGGATCTTGAACGAGCCCACTGCTGCGGCGCTGGCGTACGGCTACGGCAAGTCCGCCAATGAACGTATCGCCGTGTACGACTTCGGCGGCGGCACCTTCGACGTCACTCTGCTCGATTTGAGCGAAAACGTGTTCGAGGTCCTCGCGACCGCGGGCAACACCTTCCTGGGTGGAGATGACATCGACATCGCCGTCGCTGATCGCATGGCGCTCATGTTTCTCCAGCAGCACAAGACCGATCCGCGCGCGGACGGCCAGGCCTACGAGCGGCTCCGGGCCGCGGCGGAGGAGGTCAAAATAAGGCTCTCGCGCGAGAACGAGGTGATGCTTCGACTCCCCGAAGTCGCGCACGGCGCCGGGGGCAAACCCCTCGATCTCGAGTTCCGCATGACGCGCGCGGAGTTCGAAGCGCTCTCGGGCCCGATCATCGAGAAGACCTTCGAGGTCTGTCGCGAGGCCATGAACATCGCGCGCATCGGCGTCGGCGACTTCGATCAAGTGCTTCTGGTCGGTGGCTCGACGCGTATCCCGATGGTGCGACAGCACGTCGAGAGCTTCTTCAAACGCCCGGTACTCGGCCACGTCAGTCCAGACGAGGTCGTCGCCATCGGTGCGGCCATCCAAGCCGCGGCGCTGACGGGCGGGACCGAGCGGCGGCGTGAGATGCCCATCGCTCCATCGCCCGCTGCGCGGGGTCCGATGGCGCGCAAGGGCCAGACCTGGCCGCCGGGCGTCGCGCGTCCCCCCACCTCGGCAGAGCCGGGCACCGAGCCGTACGGCGGGCGCAGCCGCAAAGCGACGAACCCAGGGGTGCAGGCCGACTCCGGGGCGCGGCAACTGCCGATCGGCGCCGCGCAGCGAGTGGTGGTTCCGAGCGACGGCGCGCCGCCGGGCACCCAGCCTCCGGGCACGGTCTCGGGGCTCGGAGCGCGCGGTCGCGTCCCGACCGGATCGGGGCTCGGGCCGGACGCCGACAAAGCACGCCGCATGACGGATCCAGGCATGGGCGGCGACGGCCCCAGTCAAATCGTTCCTCCAGAACGAGGCCCCATCAATCTTCCGGGCCTCGAGGACCCGACGGCGGAAGCCGGCCACATCGCCAGCTTTCTCGCCCGCTACGCCAGCACCCCACAGAAGCCCCGCACGACGCAGCCCCAAGGGACCGGGCCGATGCCCAAGCTCAAGGAAGAGAGCATCGCTCATCGGCTCAGCGACGATGAGATCCTCTACGACGATCCGAGCGCCCTGCAAGTGCCGACGACCGCGGATCTCCGGCGCATGGCGGGCCCGCTGTCGACCGACGAAGTCACCGAGGTCAACCGGCCACGCCCCGGCTCCCGCGCGTCCATCGACGAGCGGGCGCTCCCGCTCCCGAGCATTCCCGACGACGAAGACATGACGATGGACACGGCCACGTCGCCCCAGGCCCAGGCGCCGCTGGGCGGCACGCTGAGGATGCCCGCGGCCCCGCCGCCGCCGCCCATGCGCGGCCTCCCCGAGTCGCTCACGACGCCGACCTCGCCGGGGCCCGCGCTCGGTGGCGGACGGATGACCCAACCCTTCGGAGCACCCACTCCCACTGCGGGACCCTTCGGTCAGCCAAGCACGTTGATCTCGGCCCCGCTGGGTAGCGCGCCGCTGGCGACCGCGCCGATGAACGAAGTCCCCTCAGCGACGGGCGGGTCCTCACCGGGAATGCCTCCACCCTTCGGCGTGCCCTTGGGCGCTCCACGAACGCAGGAATCGGCCCAGGCCGCGCCGGCCTGGGCGCCTCCCCTGGGCGTCGCGACGGCGGGCGCAGCCAGCGCTTTCGCCCCAACCCCGGTGATCCAACAGATGCCCGGCGGGCCGGCGACGCCGCTCTTGGTCGACGTGACTCCGCTCACCTTGACCGTCGAAACGGTTCAGGGGTTTTGCGATCCGGTGATTGGGCGAAACTCGCCGGTCCCCTGCGAACGCAGTCGGACCTTCGTCACTGCCGCCGACAACCAGACGACCGTGCGAGTCCGCGTCGCTCAAGGTGAGTCCAAAGCATTTCGGGAGAACACGCTGCTCGGCGAGGTCGAACTCTCGGGGCTCCGGCCGGCGCAGCGTGGCCAGGTGAAGATCGAGGTCATCTTCGGGCTGGACACCGACGGCATCCTCAACATCCGCGCGCTGGACGTCGCGACAGGCCACGAGGCGCGGGTGGTCGTGCGCTTGGTGGCGGTTCCGGACATGGGCAACGTCGCCGAGATGGCCGCACGTCAGGCGGCGATGCCGATGATGTCATGAACGACGGCGCGAACCTCGAGCGCCTGCAGGAGTGGAACGAGGTCCTCGACGATTCGACCTACTACGAGATCCTCGGGGTGCTGGAGATCTGCGACGACGAAGCGCTGCGGGAAGCGTTCCGGGATTTCGCCCTGACCTTTCACCCGGATCTCTTCCGAGACGCACCCGTTCCCATTCAGGCCATGGTGGGCCGGGTCTACCAACGGGGCACCGAGGCCCATCGCGTGCTCGCGGATCGTGAGCTTCGCATTCGCTACGACATGGGCCTGCAGCGCGGCATCCGCCGACTGGGAGAGGCACTCGCCCCCAGGGCCGAAACCCAACCCCCGGTCAGCATTCGAAGCAAAGGCCTCGACGAACTGGCCCGCTCCGGCGGCGCCAAGCTCGCCGCTCAGAAGGCCGGCAAGCTGCTGGAAAAGGGCGAGCTCGAAGCGGCAAAGCGGGAGCTGGAGAAGGCCTTGGTGTTCGACGGCAACGTCAACCCGAAGCTGGCCGAACAAATCGAGGCCATCACCCTGGTGCTTTTCGCGGGGGGCGATGGCTGAGCTCGCCGTCCGGCGCCCGACACGGGGCTCTTCCGCGCCGCGATGATCACGGAGCTGTCGCCCACAACTGGCCGAGCAAATCGGGGCCGTCACCCTCGCACTTTTCGCGGGGAGCGATGGCCGAGCTTGCCGTCCAGCACCCGACGCGGGACTCTCCGGCATCGAGATGATCACGCTCTACGGCGAATCGATGTGGGACAGCCCTTGGGTGCTGACGGCGTACGTCGCGCTCCGGGAGAAGGGCATCGATTTCGAAACCCGCGCCCTCGATCTCACGGCCGGAGAGCAGTCGACGCCTGGCTATCGCGACGCCTCGCTGACCGCGCGGGTGCCCAGCATCGACCATGACGGCTTCGTGCTCTCCGAGTCGCAGGCAATCGTCGAGTACTTGGAGGAGGCATTCCCTGCCCCAGACTTCCCGCCACTCTACCCGGACTCGATCCAAGACCGGGCGCGGGCGCGGCAAATCATGGCCTGGCTGCGCACCGATCTCGGCGAGCTGCGCGCAGCTCGCCCCACCACTGCCATCTTCTTCGCACCGGTGAGCACCCCCCTCTCGGAACGAGCGCTGGCGGCCCGCGACAAGCTGTTCTCCGTCGCCGAGCGGTTGGTACCAGAGGTCGGGGGATCCATCTTCGCGTACGTCACCATGGCAGACGTAGACTTGGCGCTGGCCCTGCAGCGGCTGATCGTCAACGGAGACGCGGTCCCCGCGCGCCTCGTCGACTACGCCCGCGAAATCTGGCGGCGACCGAGCGTGCAGTCGTTCGTGGCCCAAGACCGCCCGAAGATGCACTGACCGGGCAGCGTCGACGCGCCGGGACCCGAGTGGGACAAGCGCCCACCGCGGCGCCGAACCAAACTCGTGCCTGGCTTTCCCAAGGCGAGGGCGAGAGCTGAGGTCGGAGGGGCTGGCCGGCCCCGCGAATGGGGCACGGCAGGTCCGAAGGAGAATGGACGATGACCGCCGAGAAAAGCCAATTGTGCCGTGGGACCCGGGCCTCAGGGCGTGGTACAACGGTCCCTCCGATCGGGTTTTCAGACCGAAATGTGAACCCGAACGTATCTCCTGATAATGTATGGGAAAAGCGATTGCGCCACCGAACGGCGGTGGGCAACCCAGACAGGTGCACCGTGAAGATCTCGTGTCCCGCCTGCGCGGCCAAGTACTCGATCGCAGACGAAAAGGTTCAAGACAAGCTCGCCAAGATCCGCTGCCGGAAGTGCGGCGCGACGATCGTCATTGACGGCAAGGTCGATCCTCCAAGCGTCTCCGCGGGTGACGCAGGCGCGTCCCAGGTCGGCGCTTCAGATCCCAGCGCTGCGGGCGCTCCCACCGTGGACGCCGGCGAGTACTCGGTCGACTTTGGCGACAACGATCAGCGCACCATGACGGTCGCCGAGGTGGTCGCGGCGTACAACTCAGGGCAGCTCACGGCCGAGACCTTCGTGTGGGCCGACGGGATGGCAGACTGGCAAGCCGTCGGGCAAGTGCCAGCGCTCGTGGACGCGCTCAACTCCGCGGCCTCGGCTCCTGCCGCCGCCCCGGCCCCCAGCAATCTGATCCACTCGAGCGACATCGCGAGTCCGGCAGCTGCACCCTGGGAGTCGAAACCCGCGGACGTCCCGAGCGCGGCGCGCGCAGCCGCACGCATAGGTGGCAGCCGAGGTTCGACCGCCGACTTGTTCGGGTCGTCGTTCGAGACCGCCGGTAGCGAACAAGACGTGACGACCAGCGCACGCGAGCCGGCACCGCCGGCGGGCTCCTCCGCGTCTTCGGCCTCGGCCGGGGGAACCGGAGCGCGCAACGAATCGAGCGTGCTCTTCTCGCTCAGCGCGCTGACGGCATCTGCTCCGGCCCCGACGTCGCCTTCGTTGGCGGCGACCAGCGGTGGTGGTGGCGGGACTTCGACCACCAAAGAGGACTCGGGTCTGATCGACCTGAAGGCCCTCACGGCGGCGTCAGACGCACCCGCGCAGCATATGGCGCAGCTCACCCCATCGCCCTTCGGGATGGCGCCGCCCCTCGGGCTCGCGCCGCCCCTCGGCGGCGGTGTCGAGTCGCAAATCGCGATGCCCATGGCGTCGCCTCAGAAGAGCAAGACCGGCATCTTCATCGGGGCTGGCATCGCGGTCGCCGCCATCGCCATCGCGGCGGCCATCGTCGTGGTGGGCAAGACGCAGCCCCCCCCGCCCGCACCCACGGCCGTGGCCACTGCTGCGCCAGCGCCGACCCCCACGCCGGCCCCAACGCCCACCGAAGAGTCGACCGCCAAGCCTCCTGCAACGGGGACGGCCGAAGAAGACAAGAAGCCCGTCGCGGCAGGAAAGAAGCCCGTCGGCGGCTACGTGGCCAAGCCGGGCGGCGAAAAGCCCAAGCCGGCACCCGGCGGGGAGAAGCCGGCGGCCGGAGAGAAGCCCAAGCCGAAGCCGAGCGGTGGCTGCGGTTGCGCGCCAGGCGATCTGCAGTGCGCGATGAAGTGCGCTGCCAGCGGCAAGTGACCTGACCGTGGCCTCCACCGCGCGAGCGGCGCGGGCACGGCCAGTGAGACTCCGTGGTCCAGGCGCGTGCGCTTGCTCTTCACCGCGCGAGCGGCGCGGGCACGGCCAGTGAGACGTCCCCCGACGGGGCGTCACTCTCGAAGACGGCGCCGCGGCGGTCGGCGAGCCCGAGCCGCATCAGGCCGTCAGCGCGCACCAAGGCGAAGGGCGCGCGCGAAATGGGCGACGACTCGCCCACCGGTACGACGTACACGACCACCGGCTCCGTGAGCTTCCCAGGTTTCGGAGGGTCGTTCGCGCAGGTCGCCGCCACCGAGCTGTCCGTATCCTCCGCCGCGCAGGTGTCGAGCAGTCGTCGATCGCGCTTCGTATCAGCGGATGCAACCGAGGCGATGAGCACCGCCGCCGCGCGACGCACGACGTCGGATCGATCCTCGACGAGCAGGCGCTCCTCGACGTCCTGGGCACACCGAGCGCCCACCACGCGAAGGGCCCCCATCGCGTTGGCGCGCACGTAGGCGCGGGAGTCCGACAGGCGTTCGCACAGGGATTTCTCGACCCGAACCCCGGTGCGCTTGCCCCACCGCCCCAGCGCCGCGGCTGCGTTTCCTGCCACCGCCACGTCGCGATCTTCGAGGGCTCGAAGCAGCACCGCTTGGTCAGCGCGGCCGCCTCGACTCCCAAGCCCCCAGACGGCGTTTGCGCGTACCGATCCGTCGACGTCTGCCGCGAGTGCACGGAGCGCATCGACCCCATCCGCGCGGGAGCCCAACGCCTCCGCGACCTTGGCCCGATCGGCGACGTCCCCGCTTTGTCGACCGTGGGCCGCCAAGGACACCGCGGCGTCCTTGGACGGGAAGTGGCCGATGGCCTCGATCAGCGCATCGCGCTGCCCGCCGCGACTGGCCAGCATCAGTCCGTAGGCACGGGTGAGCAACGCGGGATCTTTGGCACGAGACAGCGCGCCTCCAAGCGCCAGCGCGAGCGCGGCGCGATCTTGCTCAGCCGAGCGCTCGAGCCGGTCGAGCAGCGTGCGCGCAGCAGCCCCGGAGGCCGCTCGGCGAAGGGCAGCAGCGGCGGCGAGGCGCACCGGAGCTTCATCGGCCTCCAGGGCCGAGAGCAGCACGCGATCCTGCCCAGCGGGGGGCAGCATCCCGAGCGCATCGATGGCGGCGATGCGGAGCTCGACGTTGTCGGCTGCGTCCGCCAGCGGAGAGAGGGCCTTGACTGCCCGAGGCGAACCCGTGCGCCCCAGGAGGCGGGCCAGCGCCGCCCGTTCGGCCTTGCTCGAGCGTGCCTTGTCCAGGGCCTGCACGATGGGGTCCACCGCACGCCCGTCGGGCTTCTTGGGATCGAGCAGCGCCACAGCCGCGTCCACGGCCGCGCGACGCACGGACGGATTTGCGTCGGCCAAATGCTCGAGCACCGTCGGGAGGCTCTTCTCATCCCCCAACTTCTCCAGCGCCGTCAGCGCGGCGATGGCGCCGACCACACCGCGCTTGAGCGCCCCAGTCACTGCGCGGGCGCTCTCGGTGCGCCCGGTTTCGGCCAGCGAGAGCGCGCAGTTCTCCGCCAGGCGAGTCGGCGGCTGCCCCGCGAGGCAACGCTCGAGCCGCTCGCGGGCGGGCGCACCAGCCCGGGCCAGCGAGCGGTACAGCAGCCGTAACGTCTCGTCCGACGATTCGCTCTGCATCATGGCCAGCAACGTGTCCAGCGCCTCTTTCGTGCCGATGCGCCCAAGCGCGAGCACGACCGCGCCGCGCACCGCAGGAGACGACTCGCTGCCGGCGATGGCAACAATGGCGAGGATCGCACCCGGATCCCGCAGCACGCCCAGGGCCTCGACCGCCGCGATGCGCACGCCTTCGTCGGCATCCCGGAGCGCGAGCACCAGGGCGCTCGACGCGCGCGTGTCCCCCAGCTCCCCAAGGGCGCGGGCGACCGCCCGACGCACCGCGGGACGCGAGTCTTGGATCTTGCCTATCAACGGCACGACCGCCCGGGGATCCTGGAGGCGGGCTAGGGCCCGCACCACGGCGGTGCGGACCTGCGGCACCGAGTCGTCGAGCCGCCCCAGCAGCGGCAAGACGGCGTCTTTGGAGGCGGTGGCGCCCAGCGCGGCGGCGGCAGCGGAGCGGACCGCAGCGTCGGGGTCGCCGAGCACCCGGCCGAGGGGTTGCACCGCGCGGACCACTGGATCGGTGGCGAGGATCTCGGCCCCAGCCAAGCGGATGCGGCGCTCGGGATCATTGAGCCAACCCACCACCAGTTCGCCGGTGCCGCGCACGCGCCGCTCGAGCACCAGCTCGCCGGCAGCGAGGCGTACCTCCGCGTCGGCGTCCGCGAGCGCCTTGAAGATCAGCCGTTTCTGCGCAGCCGGCGTCAGCTCGCCCAACCGACGCGCCGCACGTCGGCGCGCGCTCGCATCACCCTTCTCGAGCTGCTTCGCGATGGACTCGGCCGCGTTCGGCCAGGTGAACGCCCGCGCGGGTTCGCTCCACGCGGCGAGCGCCAGCAATAGCAGCGGGACACCGACTCGCCTCACGCGTGCCAGTCTACCCGAGAGTGGCGGGCTTGCTCAGGCCTTTGCGCAATCGGGCAGCGAGAGGCCCATCTCCGCGAACGCGGCCCGCGAGGCGGCGCGCTGGCGCGGGCGCATGTAGCCGTAGAAGACCGCGTTCAGCGCCACCAGGCGGAAGACCATGTAGACCTCGAGCAGGTCGATGGCCGAAAACAGCGCGATGCCAAAGACCAGTGAGCCGAATCCGAACCAGCTCCGCCACAGGCGCATGAGCCCTCCCGCGTGGCGCTGGTAGATCTCGGCGTGCCGTGGGTCGTAAGGGCCAAACAACGCGAACCGTGCGCTGGTGTGCGGGTCGAAGCGGTGCACGTAGTTGGTCTGGCTTCGCACGTAGAACAAGTAGATCGGCCAAGCGATCGCGTTGACCAGGAATGAACCGCCGCTGCGCGACTCGTAGCGCTCGCGAGCGGTCTCGTAGTCCTCACCCTCTTTGAACCCCGCGTTGGTGAAGCGCAGGTAGACGTTCTTGTACTGATCGTACATGCCGGTGTGGAAGGACCCGGTCACCGCCGTCGCCACACAGAGGGCGAGGACGGCGACGAGCGCCGGCGTGGACCCTTGAAACCTCGACGCAATCACGTAGATGCCGCCGCCCACGGCGGCGACGCTCACCACCAGGTCGGCGACTCCGTCGAGCATGCGCCCGAACGCGCTGGAGGTGCCCCGCATGCGAGCGAGTTGTCCGTCGGCGCAGTCGAAGATCGCCGAGACGAAGATGGCGAGGCCACCAAGCAGCATGTGGTGCCGGAAATCCGCCAAGAAGCAGCTCGCGCCCAGCACCCCGAAGACGATGGAGATCATCGTCACCAGGTTGGGCGAGACCGGCGTCGGGTAGAGCGCCTTTGCCAGCACGTAGGCCACGGGCCGGTGGATCCAGACGTCCACGGGCTCCTCGACGGCCAGCGGCTTGAGCGTCTTCCAGTATCCAGCCCAGAACCCCTCGGAGGGGGCCTCGGCCACCGAATCGACGCCGCCGACCGCCAGCGGGTGCTCCTCACCAATTTCGACTGAACCCATCGTCATGGCGCATCTACTCCGCGTCACCACCCACGAACACCGGTGTCGCGACATCTCGCTGCGGCCGACGCCCCAGGACTCGCTCGAACGCCGCCAGGCAGCGCGCGTTCTGCTCCCGGGTGCCGACCGTCACTCGCACGTAGCTCTTCTCGGCGTGGTGCGATCCCAACGAGCGGATCAGCACGCCCTCGGCGAGCAACGCCTGCACCATGCGATCGGCGCTCATGCGCGTATGCGAGATATCGACCAGGATGAAGTTGCCTTCGCTCGGAATCGCCACCACTCCAGGCATGCGTGACAGCCCGCGACCGAGCTCGTCCCGCGCCGTCTTGAGTTCGGCGACCCGGGCATCGAAGTCGGCCATGTCGTCCAAGGCCGCGCTGGCCGCCGCGATGGACACAGCCGGCACGTTCCACGGCACCTTCACCCGGGTCAGGAGCTTGATCACGCTGCCGTGACCCAGGGCGTAGCCGACCCGCAAGCCCGCCAGCCCAAAGGCCTTGGAGAAGGTCCGGAGCACGATCGCGTTCGGGAACTCTTGGATCAAGTACGAGAGCGAGCCGCCCTCCCCGAGCTCGTAATACGCCTCGTCGATCACGGTGGGCAGACCGAGGCGGAGGAGCCGGCGCAGATCAACCTCGGCGATGCGGTTGCCGGTGGGGTTGTTGGGCGTGCACAAGAAGATGACCTTCGTGCGCTCGGTGACGACACGCAGCATGCCCATCAGGTCGTGCTCGTGGTCTTCGCTCATCGGCACGAGGACCGGGATGCCGCCGCAGACGCGGGTGCGGGCTTCGTACATGCTGAAGGTCGGCACGCTGAGCAGGACCTCTTCGCCCGCGGCGACGAAGGTCCGGATGATCACGTCGATGAGCTCAGTGGAACCGGCGCCCAGGAGCACGTTGTCGCCGCCGAGGTTTTCCCGCGCTCCGAGCTTCCGCCGCAGATCCGGGCCGCCGCTCGGGTAGAGGTGCCCGCGCGTGGCCGCGTGCACGATGGCGTCGACCACGCGCTGGCTCGGAGCGTGGGCGCTCTCATTGCTCATCATGCGCGCGACGCCGGTCTTCTCGGCGACGGCGAAGTGGTCTTCGTTGTACGGCTTGGCGGCCCGCACCCAGCTCGGGGCGAACAGCTCCATGCCGTCAGCGTCGATGACCGCGGGAGCGCCCGCGCCGGGCTCGTCGCCCAGGTGGTCGCCGAACACCCGCAGCATCGCCTCGGCTCGCTCGAGCGCCGCCGCGGTGTCGACGTCGATCCAGCGCACGTCGCCCACGTCCACCGCCATGAACTCGCCACGATTGGCCAGCGCGCGCACGCCGTCGGACAGCGAGCAGTCGCCGTGTTGGTCGTCGAGCCGAGCGAGTTCTTCGATCAGCGCAGGACCGATCCGGAAGACTCCGGTGTCGAGAGCGTCGTAGCGCTCGAGCTCCTTGCCAATGTCCGAGATCCGGCCAGCGGTGACGCCGACCTTGGTTGCGTCGTCGATGTCGAAGCAGCGCTCGATGTCGTAGTCGACGCCGAGGGCGCCGGCGCCCGGGGGAACATCGACGGCCAGCAGGCGGCGCACGAGCTCGGGCGAGTACAAGTGGTCCGACATCGTCAGCAGGCACTCGCGGTCGACGAAGTCGGCCGCGGCGAGCAAGGACACGCCGTTCTTCGCCAGGTAGCGCTCGTTGTTCACGAAGCTGAGCTCGAGGCCCAGGCTCGGCTCGGCGACCAGCGCGGTCCGCACGGCCTCGCCCTGGTGCCCGATGATGACGACGGCCTCGCGAATGCCCGCGGCCTCCAACGTACGCAACACCCGCACCAGCAGCGGGACCTGAGCCACCGCGCGCAGCGGCTTCGGCGTCGGATCGCCGCCCTCACCCAGGCGCGTGCCGGTACCGGCTGCCAGGATGATGGCTCGGGTCACTCGTCGGTCAGTCATCAGGGGGTCTCGCTTTCAACTCGAGGCTAAGCGCGCGGGGAGTACCACGCGGTGCGCAAATCGGGCAATTCCTTTTCGGTTCTGGGACGTTACGCGATCGTCAGCTGTCGCACGGCGTGCACACTGTGGCCGATTGGCAACACTCGACTCGGCGTCGAGCGCCAGGGTTTCGAGCTCGGTTCCGCGCGACCAAGCGGTGAGACCGCGGTGTTTCGGGCTTCTCTCTTCGGCTGCTTCCTCCTTGAGCAATCGAGATGCCAGCCCCGCGCTGCGTCATTCGCTACGCAGTGGGGGCGGGTGGCGCCGGACCCAAGGGGCGAATGCGCCAGGATCGCACGCGAACCGCCCACCGCAGTGAACGGGGCCTCACGGGCACCTGCCGCATCCCAGCAACACCCCGTGACTCCTGGGTCGCGGAAAGCGGCACGCCCCGGCCTCGTCGAGGTCACTCAGCCGAACAGGCTGCGGGCCCGCGCGAGGTCGGCGGGATCGTCGACCTCGGTCCAGGGCAGGTCCCCGACCTCGACCGCCCGAGCCGACAGCTCCCCCGCCGCGATCAGCAGCGAGTAGACGTCCTCGTAGTAGAGCCCCGCGTGCTCTGGGCGCGAGAGCGCTTCGAAGAGCGAAGCACCGACCTCACTCGTGATGCGCTCGATCCCGATGGTCTCGCCGGCGGCACAGTCGAGGGACAGCGCCTTTCCGAAAGCCTCGATGCTGTCGCCCTGGCCGAGCCGGTACTTCATGCCCTCGGCGTCGGTGCGCCGCGTGCCGTCCACGGCGACCGCGAGGGGCCCGGCGCAGGCGTCGAGTCGGGCCAAAACTTCGGGGCAAAACACCACATCGCCGTCGAGCTTGAAGAACCCTCGACCCGCGAGCGCGTCGGCGCAGAGGGCGAGCGATACGGCGTTCTGCGTCGAGTCGAAGCGGTCGTTGCGACAGATGACGACCTCGAGGGCACACGCCGCCAGCGCGGCTCGCACTGCGTCTTCACGGTAGCCCGTCGCGAGCACGATCCGCTCGACCCCGTGCTGTCCCAGGATCCGCAGCGCCCGACCCAGGATGGTCTCGCCGCCGATGTCCATCAGCGCCTTCGGTCGGTCGTCGGTGAGCGGACGCAGCCGCGATCCGATGCCTGCGACCAACAACACGGCAGTTCGTGTCTCGCTCATGTGAGCGCGACGATTGCATACGGGCACGCGCCTTGCTAGTCACCGTCGCCATGAAGCAGCCGCAACAGATCGAGAAGGCCGAAGGAAAACTCGGCGTGCTCCTGCCGGGTTTGGGCGCCGTCGCGACGACGTTCATCGCGGGCTGCCTGCTCGCGCGCAAGGGCCTCGGGGCATCCCGTCGGCTCGCTCACGCAGCTCGGCACGATTCGGCTGGGCAAGCGCACGGACAATCGATCCCCGGCGATCAAGGACTTCGTGCCGCTGGCCGGGCTCGACGATCTGGTCTTCGGCGGCTGGGACATCTTCCCGGACAACGCCTACGAGTCGGCCGCTCACGCCAAGGTGCTCGAGAGCAGGCACCTCGATCCGATCCGGGGCGAGCTCGAGGCGATCGTGCCCATGCCGGGCGTGTTCTACCCGGAGTACGTCAAGCGGCTACACGGCACCCACATCAAGACCGGCGCCACCAAAGCGGAAATGGTCGAGAAGATCCGGGACGACATCCGCGCGTTCATCAAGACCAGCGGCTGTAGTCGCGTGGTCACGGTGTGGTGCGGGTCGACCGAGATCTATATCGAGCAGACCGCGGTGCACCAGTCGATCGCGGCCTTCGAGCAGGGCCTGTTGGCCAACGACGCGTCAATTTCCAACTCGCAGATCTACGCCTGGGCGTGCCTCAAAGAAGGCGTTCCCTTCGCCAACGGCGCCCCCAATCTGACCGTCGACTTCCCGGCCGCCTTCGATCTGGCGCGCGAGACCCAGACTCCCCTCGCCGGCAAGGACTTCAAGACCGGGCAGACCCTGATGAAGACGATCCTGGCGCCGGGGCTCAAGGCTCGCATGCTGGGCTTGAACGGCTGGTTCTCCACCAACATCCTCGGCAACCGGGACGGCGAGGTGCTCGACGACCCAGAGAACTTCAAGACCAAAGAGGTCAGCAAGCTCGGCGTGCTCGACACCATCCTGCAACCGAAGGTGTACCCGAAGCTGTACGGCGAGGTTCACCACGTCGTGCGCATCAACTACTACCCTCCCCGCGGCGACTCGAAAGAGGGCTGGGACAACCTCGATATCTTCGGCTGGCTGGGCTACCCGATGCAGATCAAGGTGGACTTCCTGTGCCGCGACTCGATCCTGGCAGCGCCCATCGTGCTCGACCTCGCGCTCTTCATGGACCTGGCGAAGCGCTCGGGCTTCCACGGAGTGCAGGAGTGGCTGAGCTTCTACTGGAAGAGCCCGACCTCGGCGCCAGGGCTCGACCCCGAGCACGACCTGTTCATTCAACTCATGAAGCTGAAGAACACCCTGCGCTGGATGCGCGGCGAGGGCGCAATCACGCACTTGGGTCACGAGTACTACGACTGACTCTACCGACGGCGCGCCCTAGGTCAGGCCGCCTCGCCGCCGCACGAGCCAGTGCGCTCCCAAGAACGCCGCGGCGATCAGCGTCCATCCCCAGGGCGGCAAGATTGGGGTCACGTGGCGCTCGGCCGCGATCCTGGTGGACGCCGGCGAGGGCAGCTCGCCCTCCCCGCCGGCTCTCACCGACTTGCCCCCGGTGACCGCGCTGATCCGCTCGAGGCGAGCGCCGTCCGGACGCGCGTCGGAGAACGCCTCCCCACCCTTCTCACAGGCAAAATCAAGCCGCGCGGGCGGCGCCTGCCCGACCTTCACGCGCGCCACATAGCCCCCGGGCTCGAGCTTGCCGAGCGGGACGTCGACGGGACCCGCGGGCGGGCTCGGCAGCTTCTTCTCCACGGCTTTCTTCTCGGCCTTGCCCAACCGCTCCACCGTAACCTCCACCTCGCCGGTGGCCCCCGGCAGCCGGTGCAAGCGCAGCGTGGTGTCCTCGTCGCTGACACACTCACCGACGATCTCGGCACGGGCCACCTCGAAGCGAGGATCGCGCATGAGCCAGCCGAGCAGGCCGTCCCAAAGCGCACCAAACGCTCGTCCGGCCACGCCCGCGGCGCGCTCGCTCCACGCCAAGCGGTAGCTGCCGTCGACGCCCAGCGCGATGCTTCGACCGTCGCCGGCCTCACCGAGCGCGAGCACCGGCATCGCTGCGGCGCCGACCTTGCGGCGCGGGTGCTCCATCAGGACGAAGGACGAACCCCGGGGCTGTCCGAGGGTATTCGATCCGGTCATCGTCGGCAGGTCTTCGCCGAGCAGATCGAAGAGCGCGGCCAGCACCGGAGCCGATCGGCCGACCTCCGTGAAGCGGGGTGCGAACTCGGCAGAGTCGTAGGGATCGGTCTTCTCGTCGATCTCCACCGGGAGCACGCGCTCGAGCGCCGTGCCGGCGTAGTTGCCGCCGGCAAACGATGACGGACCACCGACCATGATCAGCCCGCCACCACCCTCGACGTACTTCGCGAGCGCCGGCAAGTGCCGATCGAGCTTGTAGACCACCGCGTCGATGTCCTGCAGCACGATGGCGTCGAAGCTGGGCAAATGCTCGGTAAAAAGCTCCTCGACCGGAAACGGGATCAGCGCAAGCTCGGAGTCGTCGTCGGTCATCGTGTCGTCGGTGATGCCGCGCAGGATGAAGAACGCCACGAGGTCGACGGACTCGTCACTCTTGAGCCACTGCCGCAGGGTGCGAACGTCGTAGGTGGGCCGTCCGGCGACGTGCAAGAGGCGCACGCGCTCGCGCGCGACGCTGAAGGTGATGAACCGCCGGTCGCTCTCCGGAACTTGGTCGCCGTCGGGCGGATCGATGCTCACTTCGACGACGCGAGCCCCGGCGCGCTCGAGGGTGACGCGGAGCTCGAGCGTCGCCGTTCCGTCTTCGACCCGGGCGGTGCCGCTGGCCAGGACCGCGGGCTCCACGCCCTGCCGGTGCTCCCGCACCGCGACGGGGATGTCACCACAGTCGAGCCCACCAGAGCACCCCACCTCGATGGTGAGGCTCAGCGGCTGATGGGCCACCGCGGCGCCGGCGGCGCGCACGGCGCGGATACTCGCATCTCGTGGCCCAGCCTCCGCGAGTCGCACGCTGTGCACCGGAACTCCGAGCGCGCCGACTGCTCGCCGAAGAGCGTCGTCGTCGCCGCCCGGACCGGGGCGGCTCAGGCGGCCATCGCTGATGACGACGACGGCTCGCGGCCGCTCGCCGGGTGTCTCGGCGAGGTCGTCGAGGGCAGCCACGAGATCGCTCTCGGCGCTTCGGCGCGCACCAAAGCCCGACTCGCCCACCGGCTGCACTCGACCCGATCCGAAGCCGAAGGTCGCGAGGCGCGCGTCGCCGAAGTGGCGCCGAACCGCCGAAACGCTGGCCTCGGCACGCTCCCGACGTGAGCGGCCGTCCTCGGCGGGCAATTCGAGGCGCCGCGACTGATCGACGAGCACGATCACCCGCGGCCCAACCAGGCTGCCGCGCTCGCTCACACGCACGGGTCGCAGCACCGCCAGAGCCAACGCGAAGGTCGCGACGAGCCCCGTCGCTGCAATCGTGATTCCCAATCGTTCGCGCCGACGGAGCTCGAGCAGCAGGAGCAGGACCGAGAGCGTGGCAAATCCCAGCGTCAGCACGCTGACGACGGACGACAGGTCGTCGCTGAACGCCCACGAGCGTGCGCTCATGGCCGGCGGCGCGCTCGACGGCGCATCAGCCAGGGAGCGTGGACTTGATCGTCTTTGTAGTCCGAACACAGGACGTACATCGCGATGTTCACCGCCAGGCGCACTGCTTGCTCGCGCTGCGCCACGCCGCCCGGCTCGACGTCCAGGGCGAACCCGCCGGCGCGCGACCGGGCGAGAGCACCCAGCAGATCGTGACTGAGCAGAAATACTTGGGCGTACCTGCCGCGAACGAGCGCCTCGACGTGGGGCGGGCCTTGCACCCGACCCACCGGGCGATCGACGATGTAGTAGCTCTTGAAGACCACGTGGGACGAGTCGAGCTTCACCGGGGCGACGTCGGGCAACACTCGACGGAGCTCGCGGCGGGCGCTGGCTCCAAAGGCGCCGCTGGCCGGGGCGAGGTCGTCGACCACCAGAACGCCGCCCATCTTCAGGAACCGTTCCAGTCCACGACGTTCGGGACCGGAGAGCGGAGCGAGCGCGCTCGCGCCCGCCCAGATCGCGAAGGGCTCGGCGGCGAAGGCGGGCTGATCGAAGGCGACAGAGCTGGCGGCCAGTCGCCCGGGTGCGCTGGTGCGCCGCACCAGCTCGTAGCTCCAGCGCGCCGGCGCCGAACTGCGCTCGACATCCAGTTTGGCCCCTCCGCTGGTGACGACCCGCGGATGAAACGCACCGGCGTCCCCGAACGCCCGGGCGCGGCCCGGCCTGAAGCTGGCCAGCGCCGCCAGCCCCGCCAGCGCGTGCCGACGCGAGAGCCTCACCGAACCTGCTCCTCGATCAATCGAAATCCTCGACTCGCCAGAACCCGGCCTCGCGCTTGAGCTTGACCGAATGCCCCCCGGGCACCTGAACCTGCGCGCGATCGCCGGTCACCTTCACTTCCAGGGTCTCGGGTTGCTCGAGCCCCTGCACCAGCGACTTCATGTCGTTCTCGACGGCGCTCCGCGACTCCGAAGACAGGACTCGAACCACGCCTGCATAACTCCTCCGCGCCAGGGCCATGCGGAGCTCCGCGAGGGCCTGCGCGGGAGTGCGAGCGCCGAGGGGTAGCGCGCCGGCGCTCGCGACCCGAAAGGAACCCCCTTCGACGTCGAGGCTCGCCTGCTCTCCATCAGCGTAGCGAAGCGTGGCCTGCATCTCGATCTTGGCACCGGCCGCCGCGACCGCCCGTGCCGTTCGCGAGAGCTCGGCGCGGGACTCTTTCACCATGCGCCGCACGCCCTGCTCGCCATGAGTGCGCTGCGCGTCGGTCGAGAGCATGGCGTAGACCCCGTCCGCGTCCCCCTTCTCGACCCGCGCAGCGTACTCGGCCGCCGTGATCTTGGGGTCTGGCAAGCCTTGGCCGCCGCACGAGACGAAGGCGAGGACCAGGACCGCGGAAGCGGAAATGCGGGCGGGATGGGAGGGCATCCTGGGACGAGAGCTAGCGAATCGGGCGCCGGTTGGCTACCTTTTGCTCCGATGCACGCACTCGACAGCTCCGGCGCCCGGCGAAAGCCCCGCGCCCTCGGCCAAACCCTCGCCACCCTCGCCCTGGCTTTCGTCGCGGCTTGCGGCAGCGGTCCCGCCAAGTCCGCGAACCCGACCCGCAGCCTGGACGAACGACGGGCGGTGCAGGTCATCGCTCAGGCTTTCCACGACGAACACGACGCGCCGGTCCCCGGCCGGGCGATCCCCATTGCCGAGGGCAAGGCCCTCGAGGTGGACGTGATGGGCGATGGGCGCAAGTACGGCGTTGCGTACGTGACGCCCAACGAACGCGCCGCGCTCGGCGCCGCGTTGCCGGCTAGGGCCGCGGATATGGGAGACGCATTGCAACTGGTCCACGGCATCGGTGCCGACGCCGAGACGCGCGTGCTGATCCTGCACGACACCGAGTATCGCTACGACGACCAGATTGGGACCGCCCACGAGCAGACGACGATCACGGCGGAGCGCCGCCTCGCGCGCGACGTGCGCGACTTCTTGGTTCGTGCCCACGCGGAGCGCTGGCCCTGATGGGCAACCCGCGTTCGCTCCTGGCCATCGGCGTGACCACGGTGCTCGTGGGCATCGCCATCGCCGCCACCGGCGATCCGCCCACCGGCGGCGTGGTGACGGTGCCCTCCCTGGTCCTGTTGATCTACGGGCTGCATCGCTTCGGACGTACCGGCCCGGACGAAGCCTCGCCCTAGTCTTCAGGTCTCGGATCGCAGCACGGCGACGGCGACGTCGACGCCGAGAGCCGGAGCTCGCTTGATCGCCAGCCCGAAGTCTCGCCCGGTGATTTCGAGCACCTCGGAGTACACCGCGTCGCCCTGGGCCTTCGACAGAGGATCGAGATCCAAGATCGCTCGGCCGTTCACCTCCGGCGAGACCGGAGCCCCAAACGCCTGCTTCTCGACCACGACGTAGACGTAGATGAGCGGCTCCTTCTTGTTCTCCGGCATCGTGCCGCGCACGCTGCCGCGAACCGCGTTCTCGAGCCGGTAGGCGTAGGCGGACCACGAGAAGCCCGTGGCGTAGAGCCCGCGCACCTTGCCGGCGACCTCCACGGGTGCCGCTGCCACCCATTGGCCGTCGGCGCCTTTGACGCGGGCTGCCTCGGGCATGGATCCTCGCGCTTCTGCGTACTTGCCTTCGAGCGCCGCCTTCAGCGCCGGAAAGCTCTGGAACGCGTTCTTGCCAGCCATCAGGTCCTGGTCCTGATCGTTTCGAAGCACGTTCCCTTGATCGTCGAGGAGCGCGAAGAAGGTGCTCTTGGCGACGCGCAGATCTTGGACCTTGTTGCGTGCCCGGTCGAGCGCTTCGCGCACCGCCGGGAGATCGTCTTTGGGTGCGGTTGCGCCCTCGTAGAGCTTGGCCAAATGCTTGGCGCCCTCGGGGAGCCCGCCGCGGATTTCTTGCACGTCCGCGGTGGCCGTTTCGACCATTGAGCTGACGTGCTCCGCAGCCTTGGACCGGCTGAGCTTCTTGTCGCCGTCACAGGCGGGAACCGCCGCGACGATCACGATGGAGAGGGCCGCACGCGTGAACCAAGTCATGGCGAAAGGACGCATACCAGAGCCCGCGTGCTGCTGCACGACCTCCCGCGCTTGCCCGGGAACATCGCGAGTGATAACCGGATGAAGAGGACCGATGCACCGCTCGCGGCCACCCTCGAATCGGCTGTCGGATGCGCAAAATGCGCCCAGCGACGAGACCTGGGATCTGCCCGTGGACTCCTCGACCGCGCTCTCGCAGATGGTCCGCGCCTCCGACCTCAGCGTGGTGTTTCAGCCCATCGTGCGCCTCGACACCCGCCAGGTCCATGGCTACGAGGCCCTCGTCCGCTGTCGCGTCCCCGAGTTCTCGCGGCCAGAAGCGCTGTTCAGGCATGCCGTCCAAAAGAACTGCGCAGGTCGGCTTGGACGCATGATCCGGGAGATCGCCGTCCCCATGTGCGCGGGCAAGCCGCTCTTCGTCAACGTGCACCCGCAAGAGTTGAACGAGAGCTGGCTGATCCGGCCCGACGATCCGGTCTTCGCTCACGATCACGACCTTTGCATCGAGATCAGCGAGTCGGTGCCGATGACGCATTTCGACCTCTGCAGAAGCGTATTGCGCGAGGTGCGTGACCGGTCGGGCGCGGCGCTCGCCATCGACGATCTCGGTGCCGCCTACTCCGACCTGAAGCGCATCGTCGACCTCGAACCGCAGGTCCTGAAGCTCGATCGTGAGCTGATCGCCGCCATTCACACCAGCGACCGACAACAAAAGCTGGTGCGACGCCTGCTCGAGCTCTGCGCGAACCTGGGCGCGTACGCCATCGCGGAGGGCGTCGAGACGCCGGAGGAGCACGCGGCGTTGGTCGACTGCGGCGTCGTGTTCGCCCAAGGGTACCTCTATGCGCGCCCGGCATTTCCCCTCCCCAGCGCGACCTTCCCCGCGCGACGCTGAGTTCAGGCCGCCACCACGAAGTCCCCGCCCTCCACCAGGCCCAGCGTGCGGGCGCGCGCCCGGGCCTCGTTGCGCTGCTCGGTGCCCGAAACCGAGATCACCACTGCGAGCCCCGCGCGGCCGGCGAGCGCGCTCGGATGCACCACCGGCGCTCCGGCAATCTGCTGACCGATTCGGCGCGGGTGAAGCTCGACAATGGTATGCGGCTGCTTGCCGTGGAGCCGGAGCGCCCGACACAGCGTCCTGCCGGTGTCACCGTAGCCCCACAGCACGTAGCGATGGCTCCCCGCGAGAAAACCTCGCGCCAGGTAGTGCGCTTTGCAGGCCACAATGCGTTCACGCCGCGTGTAGTCGGCGGTTCGGGTGATCCTGTTCGGTCCGTCCCGCCAGCCCAAGAGCTTCCGAGGCAACACGGCCAGCCGCTGCCCCGACGCAAGCAGCCGCAACACCAGATCGTAGTCCTGGGGCCAACCTGCGTCGCGATAACCGTGGGCGGTGAGCACTTCCCTCCGGATGCACAGCGTCGGGTGCACGATGGGGCACTCCACGAATGCGTCTCGAGCAACGCTCGCGGGTTCGTCCAGAGAGTTGAGCCAGCGCTCGTGGGCAGCCAGCCCGTCGGTCAACGTGCGGCGCGGAAACATCCACACATGCGCCCCAATGCCCGCCAACTCCGGCCGCGCCTCGAGCCGCTCGATCTGCAACTCGAGGCGCCGCTTATGAGACAGATCGTCGGCGTCCATGCGAGCAACGTACCGGCCTCGACATCGAGCGAGCCCCCGCTCGAGGGCAGCGGCGACGCCGGCGTGGGGCTGTGAGACCAGCACGAAACGAGCGTCCGCGGCCGCGAACGACCTGACTATGCCCGCGCTGCCGTCCGAACAGCCGTCGTCCACCACCACACATTCGAAGTCAGTCAGGGTCTGCCGTTGGATGCTGCGCAGCGCCGCCGGCAGCGTGCCGATCGCGTCGTGGACCGGCAGGAGCACCGAGACGAGGGGGACCGACACTCAGAGCTCGCGGGCCGCGGCCAGCACCTCTTCGACGTGCCCGGCGACCTTCACGCGGCGCCACGCGCGGCGCACGACGCCCTTGGCGTCCACTAGAAAGGTGCTGCGCTCGATGCCGAGGTACTCGCGCCCGTAGTTCTGCTTCTTCACCCAGACCGAGTAGGCGCGCGCGACGCTGTGATCAGCGTCCGAGAGGAGCGTGAACGGGAGCTCGGATTTTTCCCGGAAGCGCCCGTGGCTCGCCTCGCTGTCGGGGCTGACCCCGATCACCCGCACGCCGACCCGAGCCAGGCGAGTCCAGTGGTCGCGGAAGTCACAGGCCTCGGTCGTACAGCCCGGCGTGCCGTCCTTGGGGTAGAAATAGACCACGTGAGCCCGACCGGCGACAGACTCGCCCTTCGGGAGCGGGAGCTTGGGCGCGCGGCGGCCCACCAGCTCGTCCACTGGCCTCGTCGCCGGGGGCTTCTTCACGATCTTCTTCTTGGTCGCCATCATCACCTCCAGTTTCAGAGCGAGTCGTCGCCCGCCGACCGGCGAGCGCGGGGCTCGGTCGCGCCCAGGCAATCGAGCAGCGCGTGGTACGCGCCCCGCACCTTCCGAAATCGATGGTCGGGCTCCACGGCGAGGACCTGCTGCACCCAACCGTCGATGGCCGGCGGCAGCTCATCGCGCAGCTCCCACAGGCTCGGGCGGGGCGCGGTCGTGATCAGATCTACCTTGTCGCGAATGCTCGGCGCGTCGAAGGGCACGCGTCCAGCGAGCGCCCGGAACACGATGGCGCCGAGCGAGTAGATGTCCATCCGGGAGTCGAGGATGCTCGAGTCGCCCTTCCAGACCTCCGGGGCAATGTAGCTCGGGGACCCCATGATCATGCCGTCACGCGTCAGCGGACGCGCGCCGGCGATTTTCGCCAGGCCGAAGTCGATCAGCCGGACGTCGGCGGGCCCGTCGGAGTCGAGCACGTAGATGTTGCCCGGCTTGATGTCGCGGTGGATCACGCCGAGCTCGTGGGCCTTCTCCAGAGTGTCCACCACCGGCGCGAGCACCTCCAGCAGCCGGCTGATGCTGATCCGGCGCCGCCCGCGTTCGAGGTCCGCCAAGAGATCGTCCAGGTCTTGGCCCCGGAGCAGCTCCATCACCACGCACACGGCACCATCTGGACTGGTAGCCAGACCGCGGACGCGCACGGCGGCTGTGCCGACGAGCAGGGTCATGACTCGATGCTCACGCACCAAGCGGACCGAATACTCTTCATTGGCCGCGAACTCGTCCTGGAGCACCTTGACGGCGACGTTCGGTCCCCCTTGTCGGTCCAGCGCGCGGTACACGACCGAGTGCCCGCCCTTGCCGATCAGCTCCGCGAGCACGTAGCGATCGGAGACCACCTGTCCGATTCGGCGTGGCATGACCTATCGCACGTCGATGGTCCTGAGACTGACCATCACGAAGGCTTTGTCACCCGGGTAGCGCCCCCAAACGCTGACTTGATAGCGACCGGGACCGGCGGGTTGCCGAAGATCGAGGTCGATACTGAAGCGCTTTCCCTCGAGCTTCACCGGTTTTGGCGTCTTGAACCCCGCCGGGAAATACAGGTCGTCGGGGTTCGGCACTGGATACGACGACGTCCCGTTCAGGTGCGCCGCGCCGAGCTTCTTGGCAGGCTCGATTCGCACGAGGCCGACCCCGCCAAACTCCGCCGGCGCGTGCGATCTCTCCCGCGACCGAGATCTTCTGACCAAGCGTCGCCCGCTGGGGCAAGCCATCGTACTCACCGTATTCGTCGACGAACTCCTGAGCCATGCAGGGCTGCTCGATCCCGACGGGTTTGCCTAGGCCGACGCCCAGCTTGTTGTGCCACTTCTTCAGGATGTTCTTGCGGTGTCCGTCGTTCGGCGGCGTCTCATGGACGAAGGCGCTCTCGATCTGCTCGAGTTGGTCGGGCGAGAAGGTCGGGTTGGGGTCGAGCTCGCGGACCGTGCCGTCGAAGAAGCACGCAGCGTTCTCTTGCGCGAAGTGCACCCCGCCGGACTCGGTGTAGCGCTGCTCAGGCACCGACCCATCGGTCCCCCAATGCGCCGTGAAGCCGTGCTTGACCATGTCATCGACGTGGCGTTGCCCCGCGCGTTCGGCAACTTCGTCGCGCTCGACCGGTGGCAGGTCTGCCTCGGCGCGGTCGCGGTTGACCAACCCGAGCACGTAGCGCCGCGCCTCCTCGAGCCCCACCGGCCCCGTCGGTCGGTCGAGCGGCGCCGTGCCCTCCCGGCCGCCACTGCCGCCGCCCCGCGCCGGGGTGCAGGCCGACAGCACGAGGGCGGTGACGATGGGGATGGATCGGAGACTCACGAGCCGAGTCTGCCACCCTTGCCGCGGCCGGCGAAGCCTCGCGACGCTTGTGCATCGCCGACGATGGGTTAGATTCCGGCCCCCATCATGTTGGACCTCCCCGATCCCGGACTTTATCGCACCACCCAAGCATTTCCCGGCCACGAAGACGCGTTTCCAGCCGGCGTCCTGGTCTACCTCGGACAGCCGCAAAACGGCGGCGTGAAGTTCGTGGTGCGACCCGGCCAGAACCGCAGCAATCGCTGGTTCTGGGGCGAGCCCACCACGCCGCTGCGGTCACCAACCTGGGCCAAGACCCTGAAGGCGCTGCCCTCGGAGGGCTTCTACACCTTGCCCGAGTCCGTCGAGCTCGACGGCGGCGGGCGCTGGCTGAAGAACGCCGTCGTGCAGCTCGGCTACAACGAGAGCGGTCAGGGCATCATCTTCGTGGGCGAACAGCGCGAAGGCTCGGAGCTCAACGCGCTCTACTTCAGCGACCGGGGCATCGTCGTCAACGACTCCATGCTCGAACGGTTGATCTGGGCGCCGATCTTGCCCGTGAGCGGCGCCGCCACCGACGACTGAAGCGCTATCGCCGTCGCGAAGGCGCGACCAGCCGTCGATGAACGACCTCGACCAGCCAGAAGGCTGCGTTCCAGGCTTCGTGCAGACCGGGAACGTAGGCCGAGGGCTGGGCCTCGAGGCGGTCGATCCATGGGTCAGGCAGCGCATGGTGCCTGGCCCCTTCGGTGATCACTCGCAGATATCTGCGCGAGGGCGGGCGCGGACGGTGCCTCTCTTCCGCGGAGAAAGCCCGGGCGGTCACCCGGGCGCCGTCGCTCTCGACTTCGACGTCCACCTCTCCGTAGGCAGCGCCTTCGTAGCTGCGCAGGCGGCGCATGTCGGCGGTCGAGAGTTCGTAGAGCACGCCCCAGACGTGGTCGTCGGCGGGGTGAATATTCGCGAACGCCGGCTCGAACACCGGCACACCGGGTAAGTCGAAAACCAGTCGGTGGCCGTCGAGCCGCGCCGACGCGTGTCGGAGCGGCTCGATCCGGCGTCGCTCGAGGGTGGCGGGGTGCAGGTTCGCACCGAAGGCGAAGTAGCGAACCGTCACGCCGGGCGCTACTTGCCCGCCTTCAGGTTCTTGGCGACGAACTCCCAGTTGACGAGCTTGTCGCAGAAGGCCTCGAGGAACCCCTTGCGGTTGTTTCGGTGATCCAAGTAGTAGGCGTGCTCCCACACGTCAGCGGTCAAGAGCGGGGTCTGCGCGGTGGTGAGCGGCGTCTCCGCGTTCGGCGTGTCGATGACCTTCGCCTTGCCCTCATCGAGCACGAGCCAAACGTAGCCGGAGCCGAAGCGTCCGAGGCCACCCTTGACGAAGGCCTCGCGGAACTTGTCGACGCCACCGAAGTCGCGGTTCAGCAAGTCGAGCACCTCTCCGCTCGGAGCGCCGCCCCCGCCGGGCTTCATGCCGTCCCAGAAAAAGCTGTGGTTGTAGACCTGAGCGGCGTTGTTGAACACGCCACCGGAGCTCGATTTGATCACCTCGATCAGGGATTTGTTCGCCTCGGGTTTGCCCTCGAGCAGGCCCTTGAGGTTCGTCATGTAGCCCTTGTGGTGCTTCTCGTAGTGGAACTCGAAGGTCTCCACCTTCATCACGGGCTCGAGTGCGTCTTTTGAGTACGGCAGCGGGGCAACCTCGAAGTCCATTTCGTTCTCTCCTCTTTATTCGGCGGTGACCGAGTTCGTTGGGCCGAGGGCCACCACACGCAAGGGGTGGAGGCTTCGACGGCGTAGCGATCGCGGAGTATAGGACAAGCCGGCAGGCGGATCGTGGCGCTTGTCTCGTCGGGTTTTCGCGGGCAATCTCCGGCTGCCGTGAGTTCCCGAGACCGCGATTCCGACGACCCTTGGCAATCCCTGGGTGGGGACGCCTTCGAGCCCGCCCCGCTGAGCCCGCTCCGGGAGGCAGACGGCAGCCCGATCGTCTCGCCGCGGCTGGTCGCCCGGGCGTGCACGGTGGCCGAGGCCGTATTCCTGACGGACGCCGGTCCCCCGGCGCGCGAGCGCATCGAGTGGCTGGGGCTCGAGGTCGAGGACATGCTGGCGCGCGCAGGCGCCCGCTCCCGCTGGGTGATCGGGCTGGCGCTCTTCGTCGTCGGGGTCCTGGCCCCGCTGATGATCCGACGCTTCGTTCCCCTGGCTCGGCTGTCGGTGCGCGATCGCGCGCGGGCACTCGCGCGGCTGGAAGATCGCTTCGGGGCTCCAGTCCTGGCCGTCAAGGCCATGCTCTGCATCCTGTACTACGAGCACCCCGACGCCGCCCGCGAGGTCGGCTTCGACGGCCGCTGCCTGAAGTCGGCCGAGCCGTTGCAGCTGCCGGTGCGGTCATGACGATCATCGAGGGACGAGCGCAGGCGGGCGATCTCAGCCTCGACGCCGACGTGGTCGTGATCGGCTCGGGCGCCGGCGGCGCGGTGGTCGCAGCGGAATTGGCCGAGGCTGGACAGAGCGTCCTGATCCTCGAAGAAGGCCCCTTCGTTCCGCCGGAGCGCTACGGGCGCATGCGACCGAGCGAGAACCTGCGTCATATGTGGCGCGACGCGGGCCTCACCTTCGCCGTCGGCCTGGGCGACACGCCGGTCATCAACGTGATGATGGGCCAGTGCGTCGGTGGTTCGTCGGTACTGACGGGCGGCGTGTGCTTTCGGATCCCCGATCGAGTGATGCACGAGTGGGCGGCCCATCACGGGCTCGAAGACATCAGTCCAAAGCGGATGGAGGCCGTCTTCGAGGAGGTCGAGCGCCGGATCCACGTCGAAGAAGTCCCGGCGGCGATGCGCTCGCGGTCCACCCAGCACTTCCTGAAAGGCCTGGACGCCATCGGCCTCGGCTGGGAGCCCATGCGGCGCAATACCAAGGGCTGCAACGGCTGCGGGCGCTGCAACTTCGGCTGTCCGCACGGCGCAAAGCTCAGCGTCGACCTCACCTATTTGCCCCGAGCGCTGGCGGCAGGCGCCCGGCTCTACTCCGACTGTCGCGTCGACCGGGTGCTCGCCACGCGGGGCCGTGCGAGCGGCGTCGTCGGGCGCTTGCTCTCGGGCCCGCACAAGAAAGCTCGGGGCCATCTCCGGGTGCGCGCACGACGCGTCGTCGTCGCCGCGGGGGCCTACGCCTCCCCGCTCTTGCTCGAGCGCAGCGGCATCGGCCGGCGCTCCGGGCAAGTCGGGCGCAACATGACGCTGCATCCCGGCTTCCGCGTCATGGCGCGCTTCAAAGACCCGGTCGAGGGCTGGAAGGGCGCGCTGCAGAGCGCTTACTCCGACGCGCTCGAACGCGACCGCATCACCATGACGAGCCTCTTCATCCCGCCGGGCGCCCTGGCGGGCACGCTCCCCGGCATCGGGCTCGCGCACCAACGCGTCGCCGCTTCCATTCCGAACATGGCGATCTTCGGCGGCATGATCCACGACGAAGGCGGCGGCCGCGTCCAGACGCTCTTCGATCGATCATTCATGACCTACCGCATGGCGCCCAAAGATCGCGCCGCGATCCCGGTGCTCATGCGTCGCATGGCCGAGGCCTTCTTCGCGGGCGGTGCCGAGGAGGTGTACCTGCCGATCTTGGGGCTAGGCGGCATCGATCGCGATGGACTCGCGAGCGTCGATCTCGATCACGTCCCGGCGACCGCCCTCGAGAGCAGCTCTCAGCACCCCCTCGGGACCTGCCGCATGGGCGTTTCTGCCCAAGCCTCGGTGGTGGATCCTTTCGGGCAAGCGTGGGATTTGCCCGAGCTCTTCGTGGCCGACGGCAGCATCTTGCCCTCGAGCTTGGGCGTGAATCCGCAGCTCAGCATCATGAGCATGGCTCTCCGGATCGCCTGGCATCTGCGAGAGAAGCGGCTCCCGCCGTCCTGAAGGTCCATGCAGCTCACGCGTCGGAAGCTGCTCGTGCTCGGAGGCGTCGCCGCGTCGGTGGCCGCCCTGCCCCTGATCTTTCGTTCGCGACGGCCCCAAGCGCGGGGCTTGGTTCGCGACCCCGCCAAGGTGCTCGACCTACCGCCGGGCTTCACCTACCGCGTGATCGACGGCGCCGGAGAGCCCATGAGCGACGGCTATCGCGTCCCCAACTTGCCTGACGGCATGGGCTGCTTCGCCACCGGGCGCGGCCAGCTGGTCTTGCTCAGAAACCACGAGATCACCCGCCACTTCGGGCATGGCGCGTACGCTTCGAACGACCCGCCGCCGGAGGCCTACGACAAGACCTGCTTCGGCGGAGTGACGCGGGTGGTGCTCGACGGCAAGACGCTGGCGAAGGTGTCGAACAACCTGGTCCTCACCGGCACCCTCAAGACCTGCGGTGGGGGTTCCTGCCCTTGGGGCTGGATCGCCTGCGAGGAGATCAACGAAGCGGGACACGGCTACGCTTTTCTCTGCAGCCCCGACGCCGAACGCGTCGCAAAGCCAGATCGACTCGACGGATACGGGCGCTTCACCCACGAAGCGGTGGGCTTCGACCCCGCCACGTTCAACGCCTACATGACCGAAGACCGCGCGGACGGCTGCCTCTATCGCTTCGTGCCCGCAAACCAAGACCAGCCCTTCGTCGGCAAGCTCTGGGCCCTCGCCGTCACCGGCCGCCCGCGCCTCGAAACGGCGCTCGACATGTCCCCCGGAACGCGGGTCACCGTGGAGTGGGTCGAGGTCAAGGAGCCCGCTCCCAAGGAAGACACCGTGAGGCTGCAAGCGCACGAGCTCGGCGCCGCGAAGTTCCGTCGCGGCGAGGGCGCGTTCTTCCACGCCGGTGCGCTCTACTTTGCGACCACCCTCGGCGGCCGCAAAGACCGCGGCCAGATCTTCAAGCTGAACCTGGGCAACGACGGCAAAGCCGACGAGCTCGAGCTCTTGGCGGAGTCACCCAACGCCGACGTCCTCGACAGCCCCGACAACATCACCGTCGCGCCCTGGGGCCATGTGTTGATGGCGGAGGACGGCGCCGACGGCAATTTCCTGCGCGGCCTCACCCCGGAGGGCTACGTCTACGACATCGCGTTCAACGCCGGTGGGCCCGGCGAGCTCGCCGGCCCATGTTTCTCACCCGACGGCAGCGCGCTGTTCTTGAACCTGTTCCTCGAGGGCAAGACCGTCGCCATCCAGGGTCCGTTCTCGTCCCTGGGGCGCCCGGCCTGAGAGCGGGGTTACGATCACGCATGCGCCCCGCAGACGCCGAATTTGCGTACGACTGCGACGTCACGCAGCTGCCGCCAAGGCTCGCTGAGCGCTTCCTTCAGCTCGAGGTCGACGACGAAACCCGCGCCTTTGCCGACGCCGCGGGTCGCCGTCGGCACGGTCGATCCATGGCGTTCTTGCACGGTGCGCTGGGCACCTTCCTCTCGGACTTCGACGTGAACGCCCTGCTCGGCACCTATCCGTTGTTCTTGCTGAGCGCCGAACAGTGGACGCGCTTGCTCGGCCCCCAGCGGCAGCCTCGCCTCCTCGATGTGGGTGCCGGCTGCGGAGACGTCACGGCGCGACTGGCGACCCGCGCGGAGCAGGTCGTGACGAGCGAGACCTCGCGCATGATGGCGCGACGCTTGGAGCGCCGGGGTTACGACTGTCGGCGTGTGGATCTGGCCGAGGCGCACCTCGATGACCGCTTCGATCTGGTGACCTGCCTCAACGTCATCGATCGCTCGAATCGACCGCAATCCTTGCTCCGAAATCTCGCGAGCGCCCTCACGAACGACGGACGGCTCGTGGTCGCCACGCCCCTACCCTATCGCCCTTTCGTCTACGCGGGCGGCGTGACGCGCGATCCCGACGAGCGCCTGCCCCTCGAGCAAGAGTCCTGGGAGCACGCCGTCGCGGAGCTCGTCGCTCGCGTCATCGAACCGTTGGGGCTCGAGGTGGTCGCGCTGACCCGCGCGCCCTACCTCTCGGGCGGCGATCCCGGTCGCGAGATCTACGTCTTGGACGACGCGGTCCTGGTCTGTCGCGCCCGCGCGACCGAGGCTTCAGACGCCTGATAGCTCGACGCTCGGGTGCGCGCTCGACTCGGTGCTCGACTCCGCGACGACGACCCGATTTCGACCACCGCGTTTCGCGGCGTAGAGCGCGGCGTCTGCGCGCTGGACCAGCGCCTCGACGTTGCTGTCACCCGGCGCGAAGGCCGCCACGCCCGCGCTGATCGTGACGCGCCCCGAGGGCTGGGTGGTCCCTCCCGGCAAATCCGCGACCGCAATGCATTCCCGCAATCGCTCTGCCACGCACAGCGCTCCCGCGACGTCCGTCTCGGGAAGGATGATCACGAACTCTTCGCCCCCGTAGCGCACGGCATACGGCACACCGTCCATTCGCACCGTGATGTCCGCGCCGCGCACCTCGCTCGACAGGATCCGGCCCACCGCGGTCAGGACCTCGTCGCCGACCTGGTGGCCGTGAGTGTCGTTCAGCTTCTTGAAGTGATCCACGTCGATGAACACGAGGCTCAGCGCCCGCTGGTAGCGCTTGGCTCGCGCCAGCTCCAGGATGGTCTGCTCCTTGAAGTAGCGGTGGTTGAACAGCCCGGTCATGGCGTCGACGAAGGCTTTTTGCTCGAACTCGGCCCGCTCACCTGCGAGCTTCTTGACCGCGGATTGGGCAGTCGCAATCTGGTGTTCGCGCTCGTCGAGCATCAACACCGCGCTCGCGTTGGACTCCGCGAGGGCCATCGCTTCCTGCTCGAGGGTGCGGGCGCGGTCCAACAGCAGGCGCGACACGTCCGAAAGACGATCTCGTGCCCCGGCAATCTCCTGCATGCGCTGCTCGCTGTCGTCCAGCATCAGGACCGCATCGACGTTCGCCGCGACCATGGCTTCGAGCTGCGACTCGAGCTCCGCGCGCGCCTGCTCGATGCGCTGGGTCTGCTCGGCCAACTCCCGGTTCTGGGTGTCGAGCCGCGTGCTGATCTCTTCCTGCTTCTCGACCAGCTCCACCGCCCGGACGTTGGCGTCGGCCACGGCGCTCGCCTGCGCGGCCATGACCGCCAGCTTCCGCGCCAGCAGTCGCTCGAGGGCGAAGAGCGCCGACTCCCCTGGGCCGCGCCCCTCCCGAAACGCTCGCCGCACGCGCTGCAACTCCGCGCCGATCTCGGGATCGAGCCGCGGGATGTCGATGGGGTAATCGGCGTGCACGGGATGCTCACAAGGTGACGACGGAGGCTCCCATGGCGAGGTCGACCACGTGCGCCAGCCCACACAGCTCGGTGCCGGGCACCAGGTTCTTCTCGGGCTCGATGGAGCAGTAGAACTCGTTACAGGGGCTACACAGCATCAACTTGCCGCCGCCCTCGGTGAACTGGCCCACGTAGTCGGAGAGCGGTTCGAAGCCGTCGATGTGCACCTTGCCGACGCTCTTCGACCGCGACCAGAATGCGCCGCCCATGGTCAGGTAGACCGTGGTGTCGACGCCGGAGATGATGGCGGAGACGCCCATGGCGAAGGCGAGCGTCGCTCGGTTGCCGCGGTCTTCTGGACCGGTGGCTAGAATGATCAGCATCTTGTCGGACATGCGTCAGACCTTTCGAATCACGGCGACGAGCCGATCGGATTCCTGATTGAGCTCGACAAGCTCGTTGCCGGTGCGGCGGCACCACGCCTGGATGTCCAGTCGGAACGCCGGGTCGTCGCTCATGATCCGCAGCACGTCGCCACCGGGGATGTCCTTCATCATCTTGTGCACCTCGAAGAGCGGCTTGGGGCACTTCATTCCCAAAGTCATCAGCACGCGCTCGGTCATCTCGGGCTCCATTCAAATGAACAACGTGGTTTGGCTTTGCGAGGCTGATTCCATGAAGCTGGTCACTCCGCACGCGGACAATCCGGGGTAGTCCTCGAGATCGCCCATCTCGAGCCCGAGCATTCCCAGGCTGGCTTCGCATACCGAAAAGCGGACGCCGGACTCTCGGGCCATCTCGATCAACTCATCGAGCGCCGGCTGCCCGAGCTTCTTCATCCGGCGGGCCAAGACGAGCGCTCCGAGCCCGCCCAGGTGAAACCGCGACAGCGCGGCGCTCCGAGGCCCTTTGGCGGTCAGAAACCCGAACGGCCCCCGGCTCGCCCTCCGCTCGGATCGCAGCGCTCCGACGGCCCAAAACGCGAAGAACACGTGGACGTCCATGCCCATGGCCGCGCTGCCAGTCGCCACGTTCATGGCGGCCAAGAGCCGATCCAGGTCGCCGCTAAAGGCGACGATCGACAGGCAGTTGCTCTGGCGTCGCTTCTCGACCCGCGCCTCCGCTAGAGCGGCTTCGAGAGCGGCTATGCGTTCGTGAAGCCCAAGCGGTACCAGCGTAGTCACGTCCCACGGAACGACGGGCCGCCCCTCTCCTTGAGTCGAATCTTCACGCCTACATCCGCGCACCTGCGGCGCGGCGCGTGGTATCAAACCCCGCCGTGGACCGCCTCGCTCCCACCACCGCCGCAGCCATCGCCGGTCGCGTCCTGTCGGCGGTGAAACAAGAGTACCCGAACAAGATCGCGCACGCCCTCGCCGGCGACGACGACGTCGCTCCTCCACGAGCGCTGACTCCCGCCTTCTTCGGCTGCTACGACTGGCACTCGGCCGTGCACGGCCATTGGACGCTCGCGCGCCTGTGCCGCCGGTTTCCCGACGCACCCTTCGTCGGGCCCGCCCGTTTAGCGCTGAGCTCCAGCCTCAGCCCGGAGAAGCTGGACGGGGAGCTCCGCTACCTAAATCACCCGGACCGCGTTGGCTTCGAGATCCCTTACGGCATCGGCTGGCTGCTCACGCTGCACCGCGAACTCAGCGAGTGGGATGAAGCCGACGCTGAGCGCTGGTGCTCTCTGCTGGACCCCATCGTCGAGCTCGGCGCGGCACGCATGCTGCGCTACCTCGAAGGTTTGCCCCATCCCGTGCGCACGGGCGAGCACTCCCAGACCGCGTTCGGGGCGTCGCTCTTCCTCGACTGGGCCCAAGGCAAAGTGCGCGCATCCGCGGCCGCGCGGGTTCGAGAACTCTACGCCGCAGATCTCCGGGGAGCCTTGCACCTCGAGCCCTCCGGCTACGACTTCTTGTCCCCCTGCCTCGCCGAAGCCGACGTGATGCGACGCGTGCTGACCCCGCCGCAGTTCTCGAGCTGGCTCCAGCAGTTCCTGCCGAACATCCCAGAGGGCGGCGACCCGTCGTGGCTCCGCCCGGTGACGTGCCCGGATCGCAGCGACGGCAAGCTCGTCCACCTGGACGGGTTGAACGCGAGCCGCGCCTGGATGCTCGCGGGCATCGCCGACGCGCTGGCGCCCGGCGACGCTCGGCGCCCCGCGCTGCTGGGCGCCGCCAGCACGCACCGGGCCGCGGCCCTGGACGGGCTCGGCAGCAATGACTACGCGACAACCCACTGGCTCGGGACCTTCCTGGTGTATCTGACGACCCCTGGGGGGACCTGAGCTATGCTCGGCGAGTGGTGAGCCGATCGATCGTTCTCGGGGTTTCGCTGGCGATGCTCGCGTCGCTCGGCGCCTTTGCGTGTGGGGACGACGGCGACGGCGAGAGTCCGGGCGGCGGCGGTGCGAGCAGCGGCGGAGCCGCGGGCAGCAGCGGAGCGCCGAGCGGCGGCGGCACCGGAGGCAGCACGGGCGGCGGCTCGGGCAGCGGCGCCGCCGGAGGCAGCTCGGGCAGCGGCGGCGCGGCCGGCAGCGGCGGGTCGGGCGCAGCGCCCAGCTACGACACCCAAGAATCGAATCGCAAGTCCTGCAAGTTCACGTCGGGCTCCAAGACCACCGAGACCATCGGCGCCAAGGTGCCCCACGGCGACGCGATGCCCTTCGAGCACGTCGTGGTCTTGATGCAAGAGAACCGCAGCTTCGACCACTATTTTCGGAGCTCGCCAACTACGGCGTGAAGGACGTGGACGTGCCCGCGGCCAACGCTTCGAACATCGACCCAGACGCCAATCCCCCCAAGCAGGTACAACGCTTCCACGAGTCTAGATACTGCGTAGAAGACGTCGCCCATGACTGGGACCAAGTCCACTGGCAGTACGACGAAGGCAAGATGGACGGCTTCGTCGCGACCAACAACCCTGGCGGCGCCCGCGCCATGGGTTACTACGACCAGACGGATTTGCCCTACTACTACTGGCTAGCGAAGACGTTCTCGATGAGCGACCGCCATTTCTGCTCATTGCTCGGTCCGACCTGGCCAAACCGGCTCTACTTTTACGGCGGAACGTCGTGGGGAAACATCAAGACCTCCGACGTCGGCTTCCTCACCAACAACGTCTATCAGAGCTCGGACAAGCTCCTCGACACGATGGATAAGGCCGGACGAAGCTGGAAGATCTACCGGGACGGCATCACGTCGTTCGCGGTGATCTTCGGGGTCAAGTACCTCGGTGTGAACATCGCTCAGTTCGACAATGACGTCGATGCCGACAAACTGCCGGCGCTTTCCATCATCGACCCGAGCTTCAGTGGCGCGAGCCAGAACGACGAGCACCCCCCGGCCAACATCCAGAAGGGACAGCAGTTCGCGGCCCGCGTGTTGAACAAGCTGATGAGCAAGCCGAAGGTCTGGCAGAAGACCGTGTTCATCTTGCTCTACGACGAGCACGGGGGTTTCTACGACCACGTGCCTCCGCCCGAGGCCTGCGAACCGGACGGCATCCTCCCGCCGACCTACAAATTCGATCGCCTGGGCGTCCGCACGCCCTTCGTCATCGCCGCGCCCTGGGTCAAGAAGGGCTACGTGAGCCACTTCACGACGGACATCACCAGCGTCACCCGCTTCATCCAGAACCGCTTCGACCTGCCCGCCATGACTGCGCGGGACGCGAACGCCTGGCCCTTCCTGGACATGTTCGACTTCGACAACCCGCCCTTCATGACTCCGCCGACGGGCGCGCCGAGCGCTGCGCCGAGTCAGGCAGGCATCGATTGGTGCAAGAACAACCCGCCGGGCACCGGCAAGCCCTGATTTCGCGTCAAAAGTGGTAGTCCACGGCGTAAGGCGTGCACGCCGTCGCCTGGTCCATGCGCACCACGATCCGCGCCGAGTCGTCGTCGTTGATGCTGCCACTGCAGTCGTAGTCGATCTTCGCTTCGCCCGGGGTGTTCACGCAGCAACCGGGCGCTCCGCTGGTCTCCACCGCCAGCCCACCGGGACAGGCGCTGACCTTCGTGGCTCCGTGCTTGCACTGCACGAAGATACAGAGCCGGAAGCCGGAGTCCTTGGTCTTGGCCGCGGGATCCACTTGGCAAAACCCGAGTCCATCCTTGCCGTCGAACCTGAAGTGGTCGCTGTCAGCGCTGCTCACGACCCCCACGATGGTCGGCTTCGGACCGCCATAGCCCTTCGATCCGTCTCCGTTGCAGTCGCCGATCTCGCATGCCGGAACGCCGCACGCCGGTACGGCGAGCACGATACTGTCGTTGGGCTCGACCCCGGGATCGTTGCAGGCACCGCCGCTGCCTCCCGCGCCGCCGCTGCCTCCCGCGCCGCCGCTGCCTCCCGCGCCGCCGCTGCCTCCCGCGCCGCCGCTGCCGCTCACGCCGCCGCTGCCGCTCACGCCGCCGCTGCCGCTCACGCCGCCGCTGCCGCTCACGCCGCCGCTGCCGCTCGCGCCGCCGCTGCCGCTCGCGCCGCCGCTGCCGCCCGCGCCGCCGCTGCCGCTCACGCCGCCGCTGCCGCCCGCGCCGCCGCCGCCGCCCGCGCCACCGCTGCCGCCCGCGCCAGAGCCGGCGGCTCCTGCGCTTCCCCCAGTGCCACCCGACGACTCGCCGCCGTCATCGCCGCTGCACGCAGCAACGACGAACGTCAACCCGACCACCAGGCTTCCGAGCAGAGCGCGCATCGAAGAAAAACGGTAGCATGCGCGCGTGCCAGATGACCCCGCGATCGAACGACAAGCGCCTCGTGCCCGTCGTTTTCGGGCGGTCGATCTGCTGCTGGCGGGCGCTCTGACGCTGGGCATCGTCGCCTTCGCGGCGACCTGGTTCTCGTCGCGGAGCCGCGCAAAGGTCCTCTCGGAATCGCTCTACCTGGCCAGCGTCGAGCTCGCCGAGTGCGCCTTCGCGGTCCGCGCCGACGCGGCAACCTTGCGGGACGCCATCGAGCAGCGGCCGGCGGAGTCGACGCCGCTCGCCGCCTGCGCTCCCCTCGTCGGCCGGGTGCAGCGCGACGCTCGCGAGCTGGTCGGCCTGCGCCTGCCTCGCGACCGCGACGGCATTCGCGGCCTCGACTCCCTGCTGACCGGGCTCAGCGAGGCGCTCTTTCGCGAGCGCGCGGATGCGCTGTTGTCCGGGGAAGTCGACGCGCTCGACACCCGCATCGACGGGTTGGTCAAGTCCGCTTGCCGGCTCGCCCTGGGTGAAGGCGCCGTGGCACCCGGGGCATGCCCCTCCGCAGGGCGCGCCTTCGAGACACCGCCGCTGCCAACGCCGCGAGTGGTCCTCGACGAGCCCGTGGAGTTCCTGCTCAGCGCCAAGTTCCAGGCGGCTGCGGAGCCCGATGGCAGCCTACGACTCGACTGCTTCACCGTCGAGCGGGACAGCGAGAGCATCGGCGTGCACCTCGCTTCGTCCAAGGACGAAGGCAAGAGCTTCGAGCTCATCACGGGACGTATGGGACGGGTCGGCGGCGCGACGAACGCGCCCTTGGTGGGCCTGCGCGACGGCGCACCGAGCGTGCTGCTGGTCACGTCGCAGGACGCCAACGGCGCCGTCGGGCGCAGCTTCGTCGCGCGCGTGACGCGCGACCCGCCTGGAATCGATGCGGCGGTGGAAGTCCCGGCACTGCCCGAGGGGCTCGAGCCCCTGAAGGCCGGCACTCCGGTCTGGCTCTCGGATCAAGGCAAGCACGAGGTCCCGACGCTGGCCATCGGTCCAAAGGATGCAAGCCGAGCGGGCGGCGCGCTCGTGCGCTTGATGCCCGACGGGAAACTCGACGTGACGCCCACGCCTGCCGGCACGCTCCTGGCCGCCGTCGTCAGCCCCAGACCCCGGGTGCTCGTATTCGAGCGGGTCGCGGCCTCCGCGGGGCTCGCGCTCTACGACGTGCCTCGAAATGCCGAAGGGTGGCCGGAGCCCCAGCGAGTTCCGCTCCCACCAGGCGATCTCGCGATGGATCGGGCCCCGGAGATCGCCTGCGGCGTAGCCAACGAACGCTGGCTGCCCTTCGTCGCGCGTCACACCAAGAAGTCGTACCTGGTCACCATCGGTCCGAAGCTCTTCGGCCTCAAGTTCGACGCGCCGATGCCCGATCTGAGCCGCGTCTGCGGCACCTGTCCGCCGTCGCTCCTGGCTCGCAGCGACGAGGAGCTATCGCTCATGCTGCCGATTGGCAACCGGTTGACGAAACTCGGAGTCGGCGCGCCGCTCTTCGTAACGACCGAGCGCAAGGCCAAGCAAAGCGTCGCGACTTGCCAGGGTGATCTGGTACTCGTTGCGCATCTCGCCCGGGACCAGATCTGGGTTCACACCACCGGCATCCGCGGCCCCGGTCGCGCGGCGATGATCGTGACACCCAACGAACACGGCAAACCCACCGATCTGCGGGTCGCCGCCAGCGACCGCAAGTTGTTCTTGTTCTGGCGGCGCGACCAGCGCATGAAGCTCCGTGTCGAGACCCTGGCCAGCGAAGATGGTGGGATCACGTGGCAGTGAAGAGCGATCAGTTGGAGGCCGCTCTCTCGGAGAGCTGCTGAGCGCTCCGGGAACGAGGCCTGAACTCGTCACCCGGGGGGGCGCTCGGGTGATCGGTGCCGAAGGAGGGACTTGAACCCACACTCCCTTTCGAGAAGCGGATTTTGAATCCGCCGCGTCTGCCAGTTCCGCCACTTCGGCTAGTGCATGTTTCGTGCTGGTTCGTGAATCGTCGGCCCGTCGGCCGGTGTCCGTGGCCCACCCCGTGGCCCACCTTGGGGCCCTCCGGTGGGCTCGATGGCGCTCTCGTACAACTCCGGGATGGCCCTGTCCAGCGGTGTCAGCTCCCCCAGTTCCAACTCCGCGGCGGTCCGGGCCGCCCGCCGGTAGCGATTGATCATGACCGACGAACGGTGCCCGGTGCGGTCGGCCACCCATGCCTCGGTCTTCCCCGCAGCCAGCGACAGCGTGACGAACGTGGCCCGAAGGTCATGGGTGCGGATGGGCCGGCGCTTGGCGGTCCGCTCGAACAACTCGCCGCGCTCCACTCCGGCGGCTGCCAGGTGCGCACGGAACCGCAGCGCCAGGTGCGCTTCGTCGAAGTTGTGAAAGACCAGCTGGGCCGCGTCGGGCTTGCCCCTTGTCTTGCGGTAGATGGCGAGCGCCCGAGTGACGCCAGCGTCGAGCGCCCAAGCCCTCGGGTCGTCCGTCTTGTTGGCGTCGAGCCGAACGGCGCCGCGTTCCAGGTCGATGTCACCCCAGCGAAGCGCCGATGCCTCGCCCAGCCGTAGCCCTTCGCGCGACAGGAAACCGTACAGCACCCGGTGAGCCAGCGGCAGCTCGGTACAGCTGAGCAGCGCAGCGTCTTCGGCCGGGTACAACCACGCGGTGGCCTTGTGGCTTCGCACCTTCGGCAGCCAACCGCGCGGCAACGGGCTCACCTTGAGCAGTCGCAACGGGAACACCGCGAGCCCGAGCACCCGGGCGATCGTCTGAGCGTAGTGGCGCCGGGAAGAGCTGGACAGATCGGCGGGGATGGCGCGCATTGCCGCGTCCGCGTGATCGATCGTGAAGTCCGCGATCGGAACGTCTTGGATCGCGGGGTACAGGCGAGCGAGCCGGCTATCGTCGTCGTCTGCCGTGCGCTTGGCTCGAACATGGTCCGGGTACTCTCGCGCCAACGCGCCCGACGTCCAACGCTCGGCCACCTGGCGGAACGTCGTCGCCACCGGCGCAGCTGACACCGGCTCCGGCGCCTTGCGCTTCGTGGCCTTCTCTGCCACGGCCAGGCACGCGCGCGCTTCCTCGAGCTCGCCGGCCTCGCCGATCGCCTTGAGCACGCGCGGACCATCTGCCGGACGGTCGGCCATGAGGGCAGCGGCCCGTTGCATGATGTCCACCACCTTGCGGGCGCGCGCGCCGTCGAGCTGGGCACCGCGTGATGACTGCCGCGACGACGCCCGCGGCCGCCGACACGCCAGCGCGCACACTGGCCTCGCGTCTCGCGACGCGCAAAAGCAACCACGAAGCGCATGTCCCGTCTAGCGCTCGACGCCGGCGACGCGCAAAACCGAGTGCATGACCGAGCATGCACTGGACGGCTATATTGATGCGCTCGCCGCTGCTGTCGCGGCGAAAGTGGTGGATCGACTTCTGGGCGATTCCGACGTGGTGGATCAGCACGCGAGCCCCCTCGGCCCGCGGCGTTTCATTCGCGCGGTTCGCGCCGGCGACATGTCCGTCGAGCCGTTGATCGCGCTCAACACGTCCGCGGTGTGCGTCGCGTGGTCGAGCATGGCCACCAGCTCGAGCCGCTGGCTTTTCAGGTACGCCCGACGCTTCCCCGGTGCCGCGTTGCGCTCGGCCGTGTAGCGGGCTCGGCGCTCTGCTCGGAGATTCTCTGCTACGCTGTCGATCACGGGGACCTTCACTCCCTGTCCGCGGCCGGGTGGTTGACGCCACGCCGGCCGCCTGCTTTTAGCTGGTTTGTTGCCTGATTAGTGACACGGCCGGGGCGAGGCTCCTACACTTGGGGTGCATGGCCCCTCCCGTCCCCAAAGCCGCGCCCCTCCTGTCCGGGGAGCACCCGGCGATCGTGGCGCTTCGGAACGCTCCGATCGATGACGAGCCGGAGACGGAGGAAGAGCGTGCGGCGGTCGAGGAAGCGAAGGAAGACGTGCGTCAAGGGCGCGTCGTCTCCCACCCTGCGGTGCGCGCGAGCTGGCTTGCGAAGCCGTGAGCCTGAGAATCGTTTGGGCGCGACGCGCGGAGAAGGACCGGGATGGTGTTGACCGCGCCGATCGGGCGCGAGTGCTCGATTCCATCGAACGCTACGCCGACACTGGCGCCGGGGACGTGAAGCGGCTTCAAGGAAGCGAGGAAGAGCACCGGCTGCGTGTGGGTGACTACCGCGTGCGCTTCGCCGTCGATCCGACGTCGGGCACGTTGACGATCCTGCGGGTCTTGCACCGGCGTGAGGCATACAGGTAGCGCGCGCCGAGCCGTGCCAGGGCTCGCGAGGGTGAGGCCACCGCGCGCGGGGGTTCACTCGGCGTCGCCCTCGAGCTGGCGAGCGAGCCACGACTCGGCGCCCTCGCGGCTCGCCCACGCTTGGCCGGGTTCGTGCGCGAGCTGCCCCTGGCGCACGTCCACGCCAGGGCGCGTCGGGTCGGGGCCGTCGCTGTCCCAGGTGACCACGTAGATCGTGAGGGTCTTGGCCAGCTCCGTGGCGTGGACGGTGTCGCCGCCCGCGTAGTGGTCGACCTGTCGCGGCGAGATGCGACGCTCGGCCACGATGCGCCGGGGGGTCTTGGTGATGTTCATGGGGTGTGTCCTTTCGATGCGGCAGGCTTCGGCGTCAGTGCCTCAGCCCCGCCCACCGGCCACGACACGAGGTCACGGCCAAGGGGCGAGGTCCGAGATCACCCGGCCCGGCGTCGCTTGCGCCTCGCTGGGGGCGTTTCAGCTCGGGCGGACGCTGGTAGCAGGGCGAGCATGCAAGCGCCGCAGAGCCGCACCGGGCCGCCGCCATGCCAGTGCTCCAGCGTGACCAGCGTCGCCGGCCGCTCGGCCTCGCACCCGTCGCACCGCTCGGGCTCGGCGCCGATGTGGACCCGCACCCCGTCAAGCTCGAGGATGACGGGGCGGGTCACTTGCCACCATCCTTGCGCGCACGCGCCGCGTCCAGGCTCGCTACGTCGGGTGCGACGCGCAGCCGTTGGCGCTCGCCCAGTAGCCTCGACAGGTCGACGACGACGCTCCACTCACCGGCTGCAGTCGCGCTCTCGATCGCACGAGCGAGACTCGCTTCGATCGGGTCGAGATCCCGTGGCCCACCCTCGCTCTGCGGCGCGGCGGAATGTCGCGGGGCGTGGCCCACCAGCCCGTTTTGGGTGGGCCATGAGGTAAGTCCGTGCTCGCCCGCGTTTTCGGAAGGGCTTGTTTTTGGCTCTGGCGTGACGCTTGCAGTGCGCTCAGTGCCGTTTTTGAATCCGCCGCGTCTGCCAGTTCCGCCACTTCGGCTAGGGACCCGGGTCTATAGTCGATCTCGATGCGGTTTCCCAGGGTCAACGCACTCGGCGCGCGGCGGCCGCGAGCGTGGGGGCGAGCGGAGTCGTGGCGTCGACCAAATCCCCGAGGGCTGCGGTCGCCCGTTCTGCGCGGGACCAGGCGGCGGCGTGCCCCATCGTGCCGGGCGCATGCGCCGTCGCCAGCTCCACCGCGGCCGCCAACTCACGGCCGATCCGTGCGACTTCGCGGACGCGTCGCGAGTCAGCCCGTGCCACGTGCTCGGCGGCGTACAGCGCCCGCAGGATCCCGATCAAGTCCCGAACGGCCTCCGAAGGAAACGCATCATTCCGAAGCGTCAGCATCAGCGCGCACCAGCGGCGATCGGTACGCTAGCCGAGGTGCAGGAGGTCATGTAGCTTCGCTACTTCATGGCGAGGCGCCCGACAACTGGTAGCCGCGGAGGGCTCGAACCGCTCGGCCATCTCTTGTCCCAGGCGCACCGAACCGCCGCGCGACGCGCCGGCGTGGCGCTCGATCGCGAGACCTGGCGGGAGGTCGCCGGCGATCGAATCGCGCAGCGTTCGGCGCCGGGTGCCCTCGATGGCGGGGTGCTGAGCGTGACGGTCACCTCGCCGGTCTGGGCACAAGAGCTCTCATTTTTGGCGGAAGACATCGCCAAGAAGCTGAGGCTGAGGGGGTTCTCGGTAACGTTCCATCCGCTTCCGTGCCGGCACCGTCGAGTCGCCGGCGCCGCGCGAGCCCCCGCGGCAGATCCCCAGCCCCATCGAGCTGTCGGAAGACGCCGAGCAGCGCCTCGCCAAGGTCGATGACCCCGCGCTCCGGGAAGTGATCGCCGATGCGATGGCCCAATCGCTGGCCAACCAAGCGCGCGAGCCCACCGCGCCGATCAGGCGGAAGCCAAGCGCTCGAGACCCTCGATCCGCTGGGCAAGAAAGCGCTCGTTCGGACCGAGGCGGGTCGAAACCGCCTGCAACACCCCCAGGTACTCGCGAAGAAGACTGAGATTCACGCTCGAGACCTGCCGCATCAAGGTGTAGAGCTGGTCGACGACGGCGCCGGGAAGTGGTCGTTGGCAAACCATGTAGAGCGCGAAAGCGTAGTCCACCCAGTCGCCCTTCCGCGTAGCGCTCGCGAGCTTCATCGCATAGCCCACCGCCTTGTCCGCGGCTTCGGGGGTCGTCGCTTGGGTCCGCTGCACCGTGGCCAGGTAGTTCTTCAGATACGGGCCGATGATGCGCTCCGCCTCGTCGCCGCGGCCCAGGGCCAGGACTTTGTCGACGACTCCGCCGAGCAGCGCCAGGGCGTCTCCTTGATGCGTCGGCTCAGACTCATCGACGGGCCTCGCGCCCGGCGCAATCGGAGACTCGATGCCCACCAGGGTCTCAGCCGACAGTCGCCCCGTGGGCGACTCGGGCAAAACCGAGGGAGCCTGGCCGGCGAGCAGGGTGATCTCTTGCTGCCCAATCAACAGCTTGTCGCCGTGGTTCAGTCCCTGCCGACCGTCGATGCGAGCGCCGTTGACGAAGACACCGTTCACGCTGCCCAGATCCACCAGCGTCGCGGCGCGGTCGGAGACCTCAATCTCGGCGTGCTTGCGCGACACCAAGGCGTCGTCCAGCACCAATTGGCAGGCCGTGCCACGACCCATCACGAGCGTGCCGGGTCGCAGCTCGAAGCGGTGTCCCCGGTACAGCAATGCGAAGCGAAGCGGTCGCTCCAAGCTGGAGACCCCGTTCAAGATCGGGTCGGTGTGTCGGCCGTCGCTCACGGTGCTGAGCGAAAACCATACCGCACCCGCGACGCAATTCCAGCGGGTTCGCCGCTCATCGGGCCGCGGCGACGCGCTCGAGCCCTTCGATTCTGCTCACCAGGAAGCGCTCGCTGGCCCCGAGCTTCGGCGCGGCCACTTGGAGCGCTTCGACGTAGCTCCGAAGCCGCGTGAGGTCGATGGCGCCCACCTTCCGCAGCGCTTCGTGGAGCGCATCGATGATGGCGGCCGGAAGCGGCCGTGACAGCGCAAAGTACAGACTCACTACGTAGTTCACCCACTGGGCCTTTTCCGTGCCGATCGCCAGCCGAGTGGCGTAGGCCGCCGCCTGCTCGTTGGTCTTGGCCTCCGCGGGTTTGCCGGCCTCGGCTGCGGCGAGGACGGAGCCCAGTAGCCCACTCAGCAGACGCTCCGCCTCCTCGGCATGGCCCAACCCAAGCGCCTTGTCCGCGAGGCTGCCCACCACGCCAAACACCGTGAATCGCGCGGTGGGCGCGCCGCGGCCTCCGGAGTGAGGAGAGGGCGCATCTGCGTCGAGGGTCAGCTCTTGGCGCCCAATCTTCAGCCGATCTCCTGGCGCGAGGGCAGCGCTGCCCGAGATGCGCACGCCGTTGACCACCACCCCGTTGCGACTGCCCAGGTCCTGAACGGTCACGCCGGCCGCGGTCACTAGCAAGGCCGCGTGCTGCCGGGACGCCAAGGGGTCATCGAGCGCCAACTGCGCCTCGGCGGCGCGGCCGATCACGAAGCGGCCCGGGCGCAAGGCGATCTGATGTTGTCCGTACCGAAGAACGTAGGCCATTCACGCTTCGGGTGGCGTGAACGACAGGGATTCGACCTGCTGGTACCCGGCGCGGTCCTCCTCGGCCGGACCGCCGCGGGCCACCACGCTCTCGAGCACGCGGTTCGCAGCAGGCGCCAGCGACTTGCGCGCCTGGGGAGGCAAGGTCGAGAGCCGCACGGAGATGCTTTCGTGGGGCACCATGCCCAGATCCGCGTAGACGTCGAGCAACCAGTTGCCCCACTCCGCGGACTTGCGCTCTTCCGCCAGGCGAGCAGCGGCCTCTGCCAAGCTGTCGAGGTGCGCCTGCTGAACGGGCTGGCCGCTCTTCACGCGCTCTTGGATGTTGGCCTGGGAGCGTCGAAGCATCCTATCGACATCGTCCCAGCGGTGGAGCGCCGCGGCACGAAGCAGCACCTCGACCAACAGCTCCAGGGTCCAGTTGCGGTTCGGTTCACCGACGACCCCGCTGATCGTGTCCTCGTCCATTCTCTCCCGGGAGCCGCAGCTGGGGCACTGGGGAGATTCCATCGGGTAGGGCAGACCGCACGCCGCGCAGTGACACATGAAGCCCGTGGGCCGCGTTCCGGCCGACGCGCCAGTCTTCGACGCCGCGCGGACAGCGCAGAACACGAGCTCTTGGGTTCCGATGCGCACGCGATCGCCGTCCGCCAGCTCGGCAATTCCTGCCACACTGCGACCGTTGATGATCAGGCCGTTGCGAGATCCCAAATCTTCGACGGTGGCCCGGGCTCCCTCGATGCGAAAGCGCGCGTGCTGCCTCGACACCAGTGGGTCCTCGATGGTCACGTGGCACGCGGCGCTCCTGCCCACCAAGGTGTCGCCTTGGGGCAGGTCGATTTCCTGGAGCAAGAATCGGAGTCGGTAACGGCCCACGAAAATTCCGCCTAGCTTCGTCAGGTTAGCCAGCTCGGCGGCCAAGGTCAAAAGACCTACTCTTGCCCACACCGCCTCACTCGGCGTCGACCGACAGCAGCCGCAGCAATCGAACGACCAAACGCGGGTGCGCCGCCAGCCCGTAGATCTTGAGCTTCCCGCCGCGAACCGCGCTGAACACCCGCGCGAGGGACCGGCCCGAGGCGATCACGCCGCGGACGGGCATGGGCGGTAACCCGGAGAGCCCCTCGAGGCCCCGGGTGATCCCCCGGATGGTCACGGTCGGCACTCCGATCAGTCCTTCGTGGATGGTGAGGCGGCCGAAGTCGAAGCGGAGAGTGAGCGCGGTGTCGGTGTGGTCCGCCACGATCCCCACTGCGCCGCGCATCCGATCGAAGTCGCGGCGCAGCGCCTCTTTCTTCACCGCGCACCGCACCCGCTCGGCGATCTCGAGCGCCAAAGGAACGTGGTCCGCACCCGGGGCTAGATCGACGACGGGCTCCACGCCGTCCGCGTATCCTTCGGGCGGGGTGCAGGTCAAGGGCTTGCGGTCCGGTCTGCCCTTGGGGTTCCATGCGGCCCACAAATGCTCGGTCCAAGTCGCGCAGAAGCAATCGCGCTCTCGATGGTCTTCGTCAGCATGCTGGGCGCCAGCGAGCCCGCCGACGGGAGCGTGGACCAGCAGGTCGCTGGGGATGCCGCCCCGGAGGTCGAAGCCGCTCCGCCGCCGCCCGCCGCAGTGGACGCCTCCGTCGCGACGGTGCCCGCCGACGCGGGCGCGGCGCAGCCCGCAGCGCCCGACGCCTCCAAGATCGATACGCTCCATGAAGCCTTCGTTCACTTGCACGCGGACTATCCTGACGCAGTGGTCGAATTGCGGAGCTACGTCGACGACGGCGAGTGGTCCGTGGCGTGCCGAGCACCCTGCGATCGCGTGCTGCGCGTCGAGGGCATGGACGTCCGCGTAGCCGCCCGGGGCATGACGACCTCCAATCCCTTTCGCGTCGATCCGGGCCGTGGCACCGCGAACCTGAAAGTGGTCGGTGGCAGCGCTCGCTCCAAGGCCATCGGCACCGCAGGCTTCGCCGGGGGTATCCCGGTCGCCCTGTTGGGCATGGGGCTCTGGGGCTACGGCAGGGTCGAAGACCAGGCGGCGCTGCGCACCGCGGGCTTGATCACCCTGGCGGTGGGCGCTGTGCTGGTGCTTGGATCGCTGCCCTTCTTGAGCGCCGGTGGAACCCGCGTTCGAGACGCCAAGGGCAAGACCATCGCGGCGAGATTTACCCCGCCGCGGCTGTGACTCACTCGCCCTTGTGGAACTCGGTCATCAAGTCGACCAACGCCTGCACCCACTCCTTGCTGCAGGCGTTGTAGATGCTCGCGCGAACGCCGCCCACAGAGCGGTGTCCTTTGAGGCCGACCATCTTGCGACGGCTCGCTTCGGCCAAAAACTCGGCCTCGAGGGCCTCGCTGGGCAGGTTGAACACCACGTTCATGGTGGACCGGCTGTCTGTGTCGACAGGGCAGCGGAAGAAGTCCGGACGCGCGTCGATGGCTGAGTAGAGCAGCGCAGCCTTGTCGCGGTTGTGCCGCTCGATGGCCGCCAACCCGCCGGCTTGCTTCAGCGCGTCGAGGACGTTGCGCAGCAGATACACGCCGAAGGTCGGCGGCGTGTTGTAGAGCGAGTTGTTGTCGGCGTGGGTTCTGTACTGGAAAATTGTCGGGATGTCTTTGCGGGCGCCGGCGGTCAGGGCCTTGTCGACGATCACCAGAGTGACGCCCGATGGCCCCAGGTTCTTCTGTGCGCCCGCGTAGATCAGGCCGAACTTCGACACGTCGATGGGCTTCCACATGATGTCGCTCGACATGTCGGCAATCAGCGGGACCTTGCCGGTGTCGGGGAATGCGTGGAACTGCGTCCCGAAGATGGTGTTGTTGCTGGTGACGTGCACGTACGCGGCCTCGGCGTCGAGCTCGATCTCGCTCTGCTTCGGGACACGAGTGAACTTCTTGTCGGCTTCGGTCGAGCACGCAACCCGCGCCTTGCCGAGGACCTTGGCCTCCTTGTAGGCCTTCTGCGACCAGGCACCGGTCAGGACGTAATCGGCGCTCCGGCCCGCTTCGAGCAGGTTCATCGGCACGACGGCAAATTGCTGGCTGGCTCCGCCCTGCAGAAGCAGCACGTCGTAGCTCTCTGGAACTCCGAGCAGCTCGCGAACCAGCGCGATGGCTTGATTGTGAACGGCCTCGTAGGCCTTGCCACGATGGCTGTGCTCCATGATGCTCATGCCCGTCGAGTCGACGTCGAGCAGCTCGCCGGCTGCGCGTTCGAGGGCCGAGAGGGGAAGCGCCGCGGGTCCGGCGTTGAAGTTCATGGCTCGCATGGTCAGCTCCACCTGCAAGCGGTCGGGCCCGATACGGCTCGGGCGCGCGACGCTCGCGCGAGGGCTGCGTACCCCCAGTGCTGCGCCGCGTCAAGGACGCGTCAGCTCACGCTGCGCGTCGGATCGAGGGTGTGAAAGAACAGGCCAGTCGGGACCTTGGGATGAAAGAAGGTCGACTTCTGGGGCATCACTTCCCCCGCCTCCGCGACGGCGCGGACCACGCTCACCGGGGTGGCCTTCATCAAGAACAGGAGCTGAGCTTCCCCCGATCCCAGGGCCCGGACGCCGGCGCGGGCGTCTTGCAGATAGCGGAGGTTGGTCTTCGCCGCTTGAGCTTCCGGAGTGATGCCGAGCAGGTGCTCGAACACACCGTCGTGCAGGAGAGTGACCGCGGTCTGACGCAACAACCCGGGGCGCTTCCCGAGCACCGGATGGGCCTCGAGATCGACGTCGTTTCGCGCGACCAGCAGCACGGCGCGACCATCGGGCGCCACCACGCACATGGCGTCGTCCGGCGCGCGATCGAGAGCCGCCACGAGATCGTCGATCTCTCCGCTCGCCGGGGTGACCGCGAACAGCGCCTCGGCCCGCACCACCAGCGTCGAGAGGTCGGCTTCGGGGAGCGAGTGCACGAGGCGGTGCGTGGGAAATACCAAGAGCCCCGGATCGTCGCCGTTGGCCAGGAGCGCCGGGAAGTAGTGGTGTTCGGCTCGCTCGGCCACTCGGTGCCCGGCCGCCAGCGCCTCGGCATCGATCTCCGCGGATAGCGCCAGCGCGGTCTCGTACCGATGGTGTCCATCGGCAATGAGCAGGCGTGCGTCGGCGAGCGCCGTGGCAATGCGTACGACCGAGGTCGCGCGGCTGACGCGAGAAATCCGGTGTCGCACGCCGTCGTCGGTGGTGAAATCGGCAAAGGTGTCGCCGTCATCCAGGTGGGCATCGAGCACGCGTTCGGGGTCCGAGTAGAGCATGAAGCCTGGCGAGATTGCCGTCCGCGTCGCGCGCCCCAGTTCGAGGCGATCGAGCTTGGGTCCGGTCAGTGTCCGCTCGTGGGGCAAGATGATTCGGGACGCGTAGGGCTCGACTCGGACCAGCGCGAAGAAGCCGCAGCGAGTCCGGCGAGGCCCGCCGCCCGGCGGATCGAAGGTCTGCTCGTAGCGCCAGAAGGCCGGTTGGCGCTCGCGACGGAGGACGCCGCGCTCTTGCCACTTGCTCAAGAGCCGCCGGGCTTCGGCATATCTTTCCGCGCCCTCCCCCCTGGGCAAGTCGATGTGAACGACGTTCTCCGGATGCCGCGCTTGGAGCGTGCCGCGAAGCTCGGCGTCGATCACGTCGTAGGGCGGCGCCACCACGAGCGGGAGCAGTTCGGGGGCGTAGGCGAGCGGAGCTAGCGGAGCGACGTCGACCATGTGGGTCATGCTAGAGCATTTTCGGCGCGCCACCTCTCGCACCCGTTCGCCGCTGATGGCGCCTTCACGCGCCACCTCGACCACGCTGCCGCGAACGACCACAACCGTCGATGGCGCCCCGCCCGGCGCCGGGTCACCCAGCACGAACAGCTCACCGGAGGAGATCTGCGCTGCGAAGTACCCGCGCACTACCGCTGGGTCGAAGGTGGGCGGCAGCCCTGTCGGGTTGGCGCTGGTGGCCGTCAGCGGGCGGCCGAAACGCGCCGCGAGGCGCGCTGCCGGAGATGCAGCGGGCAACCGGACGGCGACCGTGCCCTCACTGACCAGCCGCGCGTCGAGTCCGGGCCGAGCCTGCACCGCGATCGTGAGTGGCCCGGGCCACAGCTCGTCGGCGAGCGCCCGAGCGGCCTCCGGTATTTCTTCGGCGACGTCTGGCCAGCTCGCGCGGGTGGGCAAGATCAATGGGAACGCCTTGTCGTCCCGCGGCTTGAGCTCCGCGACGCGCCTCACGGCGTCGCTCGAGGTCGCGTCCGCCAAGAGACCGAACAAGGTCTCGGTGGCGGCAGCCACGACGCCGCCGCGGGCGAGCGCCGCGAGCGCTGCGTCGAAATCGCCGCTCATGGCGCCAGCGCGTGCGCCGCGATGTCGCGCCGCAGCTGCTTGCCTGCAAAGTCGATGGCATCCGCCGCGCGGTACGCTCGCTCGTGCGCCTCGCTCAGCGTCGCTCCGCGCGCGGTCACGCCCAGCACGCGACCTCCGCTGGTGACGCAACCGGCGGGGTCGAGTCGAGTGCCGGCGTGATACACCCGCACTCCCTCGATCTCGGCGGCGCGGTCGAGCCCGGTGATCACGGAGCCCGTCGCGGGAGTGCCAGGATATCCCGGCGCTGCCAGCACGATACACACCGCGTGGCGCGGGGCGACGGCCACGACACCAGGACGAAGCTTGCCCTCGGCCGCGCTGCTGAGCAGCTCCGCCAGATCGCCGTCGAGCACGTTCATCAAGACCTGGGTCTCGGGATCACCGAAGCGGACGTTGAACTCGAGCAGGTAGGGCTCGCCCGCCGCCGTGATCATCAGTCCAGCGAAGAGCGTGCCTTGGAAGGCATTGCCGTCGGCGGCCATGCCGGCCAGGGCGCGCTGGATGATCTCCTTGTCGATGCGCTCGGCGAGGGCGGGAGTCACCAGCGGCGCGGGGGCGTAGGTGCCCATGCCGCCGGTGTTCGGTCCGACGTCGCCGTCGAAGATGCGCTTGTGATCGCGGGCGGCGGGCAAGACAAAGGCACGCTCGCCGTCGCAGATGGCGTGCACGCTGGCTTCTTGCCCGACCAGCTGCTCTTCGATCACGACGCTGCTGCCCGCCTCACCGAAGCGCCCCGCGAGCATCTCCCGGGCGGCGCGCGCGGCCTCCGCGTGATCGCGCGCCACCACCACACCCTTGCCTGCGCAGAGGCCGTCTGCTTTCACCACCGGCGGCAGGTCGAATGCGGCGACCACCCGCTCGACTTCCGAGGCCGCGGCCACGCGCTCGAAGCGAGCCGTCCGGAGCCCGTGCCGCGCTGCAAACTCCTTCATGAACGACTTGGAGCCCTCCAGCGCGGCCGCCCGACGCGACGGTCCGTAGGCAAGGAACCCCTCGCTCCTTAGATTGTCGATGAGGCCTTCCGTCAGCGGGCCCTCCGGTCCGACCACCACCAGATCGGGCCGCTCAGCGCGAGCGACTTCGAGGGCCTGGCCTGCGCGATTCTCGAGCACTTTGCGGTCCGGAATCCAGCGTGGTCGCTCCGCCGTTCCGGCGTTGCCGGGCGCCACCACGACTCGGCTCACCGACTCCGAAGCCAGGAGCGCGTCGGCCAGCGCGTGCTCGCGTCCGCCTCCACCCAACACGAGCACATTCCGTCCGGTCATGTGGCGGACGCGGAGCGTAGCATGGAGTCCCCCGTGATCGATTGCGTCGCGGCAGCGGTCCCGCTAATAATGGCAAAATCCGCCGTGACCGACCCCGTCGTTCTGCGTGTTCACCGCCCGTACGCCAACGAGGACGACTACCTCGAGGCCGAGGCGTGGACCATCGACGACAAGGCCGTGATGCTCATCGACCAGCCCGCGCTGCCCAAAGACACCGTGGTGCGCTTCGAGATTGTGCTCGACGATGGCACCAGGCCCATCCGCGCCGAGGGAAAAGCGCACAAGGTCGTAGCGGCCGACGGCAACCGACCCGGTGGCCTGCGGGTGCGCTTCCGACGATTCGACGCCGCGACCAAGCGCTTCATCGACCGCGTCCTCGAGGCCCGACGCAAGGAGCGCCGCTCCCGCCGCCCGCCGCAGAAGCCGCTGGTGCTCGAGGCCGAAGTCGAATCACCGACCATCGTGGAGCAGAGCACGCCGGAGCAGAGCACGCCGGAGCAGAGCACGCCGGAGCAGAGCACGCCGGAGCAGAGCACGCCGGAGCAGAGCACGCCGGACGTCGTCTCGCCGTCGCTTTCGGCCCCGCCCGCACGGCCCGGTCCCCGCACCGTCGCCGCACCCGCCAATCGGGACGATTTGCTCGATCGGCTTCGGGCTCGCAGAAAGTAGCTCAATCCGGCATCGGGATTTCGACGGGCCGCGCCCGGCGAGGTCGTGCCTCCGCACGCTCCGCGAGCCCCGCGCACAGCGACGGAAAACCAATGCCAGCGACCGCCGCGGCCTCGGGAAACAAGCTCGTGCTCGTCATGCCGGGAAGGGTGTTGACCTCCAGCAAGGTCACTGCCCTCGGGTCGTCCCCTTCCCCCACCACGAAATCGACCCGTCCGAGATTGCGACACCCGAGGGCGCGGAACGCCAACTCGGCGACCTCTTGCACCCGCGCCGTGATTCGCTCGGGCAGAGGCGCCGGGCACTGGTGCTCGCTGCCCCCGGCTGCGTAGCGCGACCGGAAGTCGTACCACTCGGCGGCCTTCGACGTGATCAGCGTCGGCGGCAGAGCGCGCAGCCCGGAGCCGTCCTCGATCACGCCGCAGGTCACCTCGAAGCCGGGCACGAAGCGCTCGACGAGCGCGGTGTCATCCACCGCAAACGCGGCGCGGAGCGCCGCCACCCAGTGGTCCACCTCAGCGTCGGCCCGGAGCCGCGTCGTGCCAATGGCGGATCCGCCGGAGGCAGGCTTGATCACCACCGCCCCACCGAGTTCGGCCCGGGCGCGCGTCGCAGCCTCCGGCAGCGCGTCGTCACAGCGCAGCAAGAGCTCGTCGGCGACGGGCAGTGAAGCCTTGCGAAATAGCGCTTTGGCGTGGGGCTTGGACGCGGCCAGCGCGCTGGCCAAGACCCCCGAGCCGACGTAAGGCAGGCCCAGCACCTCGAGCAGACCTTGCAGGCAGCCATCCTCACCCAAGGGCCCATGCGTCACCGGAAACACGACGTCGACGCTGGCGCTCACGAGTCGCCCGGCGAGCGCAGCGTCGAGCTCGAGCACCAGCGGGCGATGCCCCGCCTCTTCGAGGGCAGCCCGCACGGCCCGTGCCGACGTGCGACTCACGTTCGCTTCGGCCGAAGGTCCGCCGGCGACGACCGCGACGGCGAGGGCGCTCATGCCGGCGCCGCACCCTCGAGGTGCACCAACTCGACGCCGAGCAGCTGACTGAACTCGAAGATGCGGTGATCGCGGTAGAACTCCGCGAAGACGATGCGACGGATCCCCGAGTTGGCCACCAGCTTGAAGCAACCGAAGCAGGGTGACGCGGTCACGTAGATGCTGGCGTCCTCCACGCGCATGCCATTGCGTGCGGCCTGAACGATGGCGTTGGCCTCCGCATGCACGGTCCGCACGCAGTGGCCGTCTTCCATCAGGTGACCCGCTTCGTCGCAGTGCGGCAGCCCGCGGATCGACCCGTTGTAGCCCGTTGCGACGATCATCTTGTCCCGGACGATCACCGCGCCGACATGCTTGCGGTCGCAGGTCGAGCGCGTCGCCACCTCGCCGGCAATCGCCATGAAGTATTCGTCCCAGCTCTTGCGCATGGTCGTCTCGACTCCGGCGCAGGCCTATAACCCGGATCATCGACCGCAAGCACGACACTTGACCCGGCGCGAGGCTCGTGGCTTGTTTCGCGCGTGAAACGCTCGTCCCGCTGGGCCTCGTCGGCGGCCGCGCTCGCGGTCTTGACCTGCATCGGGGGCGTCGCGCTGGCGAACCGCTCCGGCAGCGATCGGAACCGCGCCGAAGCCGCCCTCGGCGCCCTGACTCGGATCCCCGCCCACGCTCGCCTCGCGCGCGAGCCCATGACCGCGGCTCGCCGTGCGCTGGACCGTGCCAACGACGCGCTTGGAGCCGGAGACGCCAAGCACGCCCCGGAACTCGAGGCGTTGGCGCGCGAGCACGCCGAGACCGGTACCGATCTGGTGCGGGCCGCGGAGGCCGAGAAGAAGCAGCGCGACGTGCAGAAAGATCTGTCGGACGTCGAGACGAAGCTCTCGCGCGCTCGCGCCTTGCTCGAAGAGGCTTTGGCACGCCGCGGTCGCGCTCAGGCCAAGCTCGACGACCTCGAGCGACCCAAGGCCCCCCCCGCGCAGCCGCCACTGGAGACGAAACCGCCGAAGAAGCCACCGGCCAAAGCCGGAAAGGCTCAGAAGTGAGACGCCTGGCTTTGTTGCTGGGATCGGCGCTCTTGCTGGCCTGCGCGTCGGCGCCGAGGCCGCGCATCATGTTCGACGTGGACGCGGCATCGAGCGGCGCGCAGGCCGCGGAATCCAAGCAGCTCGCCCCCCAAGCCCACGCCGCCGCCGAGGCGCTCCGAGCCCGCGCCGAGGACGCGCACCGCGAGGGCGACACGGCTTCCGCTCAGATCGCCAGCGAACACGCCCTCGCGGCGTACTCGCGAGCCTTCGTCCTGGCGCGGCTGGCGCGTGCCGAACGCGAGCTCGGGGTCGCCAATCGCGATCTTGCGCAGGCCAAGAGTACGCTGGCCGATATCGACGAAAAGCACCGACGTGTCGCCGCCGAAGCAAGCGATCTCGAACTTCGGATCCGGGTCGCCGAAGACGCGCTTCCGCTAGTGCCCAACGCTCCGGCCGGACCCGAGCGTGAGAAAGCGCGCCTCGACGCCGCCCGCGCGCTGGCATCGCAGGCCCGCCTCTTGTGTGTCGCGACGCGGCTCTTGGATCCCAAGCTCGCGGCCGTCGGCGCCGAGCTCGACAAGCTCGCCCAGCTCGATCGCGCGCTGGCATCGAGCCCGAAGGCGGCGCCCATCGACGCTGCCGTGGCGGCGCGATCGAGCTGCCTGCGCCTGCTGACGGAAGCACGCCGGCCCGCCGCGAGCGCCGCTCCCGCCGCAGGCGTCACCGACGCGCTCTTGGCCGAGCTGAGCCGAGTCGGATCCCTCCACCCGTTTCGCGACGATCGCGGTGTCGTCATCACGCTGCGTGGGGTGTTCGACGCCAAGGGCGCGCTCGGGGCCGAGGGCAAGCGCGTGCTCGAGTCGTTGGGGCGCGTGGCAAAGGCGCACCCGAGCTTTCCCCTGCTGGTCGTGTTTCACGGCCGGGGCAGCGACGAGGCGCGCAAGAAAGTCATCGCGGACGCGCTCGGCAGCGCCGGGGCAAGCCGCGTCGACGGAGCCTCCGCCGGCAGCGCAGAGCCCGTGGTCGACCCGGCGCGACCGGGTTCTAGGCCGCGCAACGAGCGGATCGAGATCGTATTCGTCGCTCCGACCCACTGACGCCGGCCCGCTGACCCATTCCGGTCCGGCTGCAACGCTCGAAAACGACCGCGACCGGCTCGACGGAGGCGCGGCGCTCCATCAGACTTTCTCAGAGGCAGGAACGTCCAAGCCTCGAGACACGTGGCCAGAGACTCACGGTACGGAGAGCAGATCGTCTGGACGGGCCGTCCCGAGCGGCTCGAGACGCCAGCCTTTCTTCGAGCCTCGGCCCTGGTGATGTTCGCGACGGCGTTCGTCTCGGTCTGTTTCGCCTTCGTCTTGTCCCGCTCGCTGGGCACGTCGCCGGCGCCGACGCTCTTGTTTGGCGCTTGGGCGACCACCCTCGGCTTCGCGCTGCTGCACGGTCCACGGGTGTGGCTCGCTCGCGTCAGCTACCAGGTCACCGAACACCACGTGGTGTTCATCCGCGGCCCCTTCCGCCGCAGCATCGAGCGCCGCGCGGTCAGTTTCGCCCGGATCCACTGGCTCGCTCCGGGGGTGGGTGACATCGAGCTGGTGCGCGCGGTTCCAACGGGCGCGCTTCGCCGCAGGCTGATGCTGCGATTGTATGGGCTGAAGGCGCCCGATCGTGTCGCCGCCATCATCGCGGGGCACGAGGACGTCGTGCTTGCAGGACGCGACGACCGACTCCTGGCCCAGCGACTCCAGCTCGGAGAGCGCGTGCTCTGGGCCGCCGCCCCGCGACCGACGTGGCGCTCGTACCTGCCCCGCCAGCGCGGCTGGTCCACCGTCGCGCTCTCGCTGATCCTGCTCGGCGTCGGTGTGCGCATGGCGTCCACTGCTGTGCCAACCTTGCGCAAAGTGTTGGCGGCGGGCATCTCCACCGAAGCTCTGGCCTTCGAGGCGCTGGTGACCGGCCTGGGGCTGGCCACGCTGACGGTGCTCGCGACGGCGTTCGTGCTGTTTCACCGGGCCGTCATCCAACCCGGCCGCCTCGCGGGCTCGACCCGTTACCTCGTGACGAACCGCCGGGTGCTGATCCAGCGCGGCAAAGAGGAGCTGCACCTGGACCGCAGCAAGATCGTCGACTTGATCGACGCTCCGGCGAGAAACGGCCTGCGGGACGTGTTCTTGGTGCTCGACGGACCGCGCGCGCGTGCGCTGGCGGCGAGCGGCGCGTTTCGCGACGACGAAGCCATGCCGGGGCTCCGTCCGGTGCTCGAGCGCGTCGAAGACGTCGAGGGGCTGAGCCGGGCGCTCAACGCTCGCGACGAATCGTTGCCGCACGCCGCCTGATCACCGGTGCGAGCTTCTCGAGACGCGCCAGGGTCGTGGCCTGGTGACGTCGCGCGTGATCGATCCAACGGTGTTTCTCGGGCACCGCTTGCTCCAGATAGCGCTGCCACTCTTCGCCAGCGTCGAGCAAATGAGCCGCAACGACCTCGGGCTTCTTGGGACCGCGCGCCGCGGCCAGGGCAGCGAGAGCTTTGTAGTAGTGAATGTCGTAGGCCGGGACGAAGAACACGCTCGGCAGATCGAGCGCCGAACCGACGCCCGGGATTTGGATCGCGCGCGCGACGTCCATCGCGTCCAGGGCACGGGGCAGATCTCCGTTGCGCTCGAGGGCGACGCCCAGGCCGTAGTGGCCCAGAGCCGCGAGATCCGGTCGATCCGAGAGCGCGATGGCCTTGCGGTAGTCCACGACGGCGGCTTCGAGGTCGCCCAGAACCATGTTCGATTCGGCGCGATTGGCCAGGATGTTGGAGCGGAAACCGGGCTCCCAAACCCGCTCGAGCGCGTTGCCGTAGGCCTTGCGCTCGCTCGCTGGATCCCGCATCCGGGCGGAAGCGATGGCGAGGTTGAACCAAGCGCGACCCGCCAAGGGTGAGTCGGGAGCGACGCGAAGCGCGCGAACGAGCAGGGCGCGAGCTTCCTTGTCACGCCCGACCATGGGATCCGACAGCAGATCTCCGGCGACGAAGAGCAGGCGAGCGTCGGCGCTCCGGGTACCGCCCGCCAGCTCGATCACCGCCAATGCCGCGCGCATGAAGCGCCCGGGCAGCGTCGGATCTCCGCTGTCGTCGCGAGCCACCATGCGCTCGACGGCGACCAGCGTCTGGTAGTCACGCTCGACGCTGGGCTCCCGGGCGACGTCCCAGATGGAGGGCTTGGCCTGAGCGATGCCGGCGAGCAACGAGCAGGCAATCGCCATCGACACTCTCATCGTGGCGGCCTGCCCCAGCGGCGGACAGGCGCTGCCTGGGACTCGGCGCGCCGCTTCGCCTGCGCTTGCCACGGCGAACCCGCGGTCGCAGCGCTGGCCTCGAACGTCCGCCACAGCTTCTTTGCCAGCTCCGGGTGAGTTCGCTCCGTGAGCACCGCAGCGATGGCCGCCAGCTCGCCGTCGGGCAGCGTGACCAGGGGACCGCCCGCGGCCGCCGGCGTCGTCGCCAGCCCGGCAACGCCCAAGGGGCCGCGAGCCTCAGCGGCCACGCCGCGCGCTTCCTCGTGCCGCCCCTGCCGGTCGAGCGTGAGGGCCGTGGCGCCGAGCACCACGTCGGAGAGACCCGGGAGGCCCCGCAGCCGCCGGGCTTCTCCCAGGTAACCGAGGGCCTCGTCCAGCGCCTTTGGGTCCCGGCGCATGACGGTCATCGCGGCCTCGAGATAGACTCGCTGCCGAACCCGCGCGTCCGCGAGCATGCCGGCACGCGGCACCAGTGCCCGGTAAGCCGCGACGGCTTCGAGGTGTTCGCCGCTCGCGAGGGCTGCAATGGCCAGGTCGTGCAACGCCGCGGGATTCCGCCAGGCCGCGCTTGTCGATGGCCCGAGCCCGGGCAAACACCGTGAAGGCTTCTCGCGCACGTCCGGCGCCGACGAGGGCGCGTGCCTCGAGCACCACCGGCGCGGCGCGCCCCGGCGCTAGCGTCGCTGCCCGCTTGGCGGTCGCCAGCGCCCGCTGGGGCGTGGCGCCAAGCTCCGCGTAGCCCAGCGCCAGCGCGTCGCAGTACCGAGCAACCTGCGGGCGACGTGCGCGCTCCCAATGCGTCCACAGCGTGCGGCCCACACCGTCGGGCGAACACTCGCTGGGTCGCGGACTCGCGGCCCGGGCAGCGGACAAGTCCGCCGCGACGGCGGCGTCGCTCAGGCCTGCCGGCACGGCCTGGGCGGCCGCGGTTCCGGACAGCAAACACGCCGCCAGCAGTGATCGAATCTTGGGCACGGCGAACGAAGCGTACACCGAAGTCCGGTCAGTTTCCCGCGAAGGGATGCCGGAGCTCGATGGTCTCGGCGCGACGTGGGCCCACGCTGACCAGATACAGCGGAACTTCCGCGCCCGATTCGAGGAAATCGAGATAGCGCCGCGCGGCCGGGGGCAGATCGTCGAGCCGGCGAGCGCCCGACAGCGGCTCGGTCCATCCGTCGAAGTCCCGATACACGGGCGTAGCCAACCCGGGTCGGTCGATCAAATCGATGGGCAACTCGTCCACCCGTCCCGCAGGCGTGTCGTAGGCGACGCAGATACGCACGCGATCGAGGCCGGTGAGCACGTCGAGCTTGGTCAACGCCAGCCCGTCGAGGCCGTTGACCCGCCGCGCGTAGCGCAACGCCGGCAGATCGAGCCAGCCGGTCCGCCGAGGCCGGCCGGTGACCGAACCGAATTCGACACCCACGTCGCGCAGGTGTTTGCCTGCGGCGTCGTCCTGCTCGGTGGGGAATGGCCCGGAACCGACGCGAGTCGTATACGCCTTGGTGATACCGACGACACAGTCGATGCGGCTGGGACCGATGCCCGCGCCGATGGTAGCGCCTCCCGCCACCGCGGAGCTGGAGGTCACGAAGGGATAGGTGCCATGATCGATGTCGAGCAGCGTCCCCTGCGCGCCTTCGAACATCACGTTCTTTCCACTGGTCACTGCCTCGTCGGCTGCGCGCGAAGCGTTGCCCAGCAAGGGGACCAAGCGCGCCGCCAGCGGGGCCAGTTCGTCCACGATGGCCCGAGCGCTGGGGCTGTCGCCGCCGAGCGCCATGAGCGTCGGGCGCCACGCCTCGAGGGCTGCCTCGATCAGCTCGGTGAGGCGGTTCAGATCCGCCAGATCGCCGGCGCGGATCCCGGTTCGGCGAGCTTTGTCTTCGTAGGCGGGCCCGATGCCCTTCTTGGTGGTGCCGATGGCTTTGCTCTGGCCGAGCGCGGTCTCGCGCAGCGCGTCGATGGTCAGATGGTACGGAAAAATCATGTGCGCCCGATCCGAGAGCATCAGGCGGCTGCCCAGGTCACCGAACCCGCGCTCGGTGAGCTGATCGATCTCGCCCAGGAGCACCTTGGCGTCGATCACCATGCCCTGACCGAGAATACACTTGGTCGTGGGCCGCAAGATGCCGCTCGGCAACAGGCGCACCACGAGCTTGTCGTCGCCGACCACCAGCGTGTGTCCGGCGTTGGGGCCACCGGCGTAGCGTACGACGACCTGGGCAGACTCGGTGTAGTAGTCGACGATCTTGCCCTTGCCTTCGTCGCCCCACTGCGCACCCACGATCACGACGGCGGTCATTGACTTTGCTCCTTCTCGAGGGCTTGCGCGACAGCGCGTGAAATGGGACCGGACTCGGCCATCGGGATTTCGCTTTGCCGTCCATCGGCGACACGAATGAGCAGCGTCCGGCCTTGCTCGAGCTCGAGCACGTGGCTGAACTGCCAAGCTCGCGCGTGCTCCCAGACCTGCTCTGGGGCCGCGGCTGCGGCCACACCGTCGGCGTGCAGCGCCGCGATCACGGCTCCGACATCGCGTCCGTTCACCAGGACCCGCGCGGCTGCCCCCGGCGCTTGGCCGAGGGCCCAGCTCAGATGATCGAGCGCGACCGCGAACCCGGCCGCGGGGCGCGGGGCGCCGAAGGACTCCAGGAGTCGGTCGTAGCGGCCTCCGGACCCCACCGGCGCACCGGGGCCCTCTGCCAACATCTGAAAAGTCACGCCGGTGTAGTAGCCGAGATCTCGAACCTCTCCGAGATCGACGCTGACCACCGGCGCCATCGCGAGGCTCGTCGCTCGCTCCCACGTCCGCTCGAGCTCCTCGAGGCCCGTCCGCGCCGGCGTTGCCCCGAGCCGGCGCCGCGCCTCGGGCCAGATCTCCGCTCCACCGTGCAGCTCCGTCAACGCGACCAATGCTCGCACCATCTCGGCGTCGAGGCTTGCGGCGCGAGCTCGGCGTTCGAGCTCGAAGTGGTCCTTCTGCGCCAGCGCCTCCACGAGCTCCGCCTGCGCTGCTTCCGGCAGAGTCTCGAGCAACGCGCCCGCGATGCGCGCGTGACCGAGGTCGAGGACGAAACGGTCGAGGCCGGATCGCCGAAGCGCCGAGCACGCGACCTCGAGCACCTCGAAGTCGCCGGCTGGCGCGGCGCTGCCGATGAGCTCGATGCCGGCCTGCGGGATCTGACGATGTCGCCGCGCGCGCTCGCGACGAAGCCGCACCACCGAGCCTTCGTAGGCCAGGCGCGCCGGCCCCGGCACGTCCCGCAGTCGCGTGGCGACCAGACGCGCAATCTGCGGCGTCATGTCGGGCCGCAGCGCGACGACCTCGCCGGACTCCGGCTCCACGAAGCGCAGCACCTCGCGCGGGTCGAGGGCGCCGAGACCTCGCTCGAGCACCGCCGCGTACTCGAACACGGGCACCGTCACGCGTTGGTAGCCGAACAGCTCGAAGCTCCCGAGCAGGCCACGGCCCAGCGCCGAGAGCGCTCGGCTCTCGGCCGGCAGCAAGTCGCGCATGCCCGCGGGAAGCGGGTGCGTCAGGCTGTCTTCACCCGGTCGCATGCTCAGCGTTTCCGATAGGCCATCTTTCATCCCGAGGGAACCGCAACCGCGTGGAAGCGTCGAGAAGTCCCCGCCCAGCGCCGCGGAGGGCTGCCACCAGCCGCCCTTTTGAGCTACGAAGCGCCCATGAGCCACGGCGCCCCCGAATCCCAACCCGTGGACGTGCGCGAGCGCGGCGCGCCCAAAGATGGCGTGCCACAGTTTCTCGACCGCCGACTCTTCATGCAGCTCACCTGCTTCGAGTGCGGTCCGACGCTGCCGCCCGCGCGCGCCACCGAGTTGCTCGCTGCTCGCCTCGAGAAGGCCGGCATGCCCTCCGTCATTTACGAGGACGTGCACCACCCCCATGGCATCGGCCTGCTGGGCTTCTCGGAGGAGCCTGCCGACTTCTTGAGCAAACTGCGGCCCGCCACCAACGGCGAGGAGCTGATCGGACTCACGCCGCGGCCGGAGATGAGCATGCTCGGGCGCACCTACTCGACGGGGTTCGAGCAAGATCTGCCGTTTTGGGTCCTCGAGCGCCCGCGCGCGACGGCGCTGAACGAAGCCTGGCCGTGGGCGATTTGGTACCCGCTGCGCCGCACCGGCGCCTTCGAGCGCCTCGACGCCAAGGACCGCGGCGGCATCATGCGCGAGCATGGTGGCATTGGGCGATCGTACGGCGACGCGGATCTCGCGCACGACATTCGCCTCGCATGCCACGGGCTCGATCAGAACGACAACGACTTCGTGATCGGACTCGTCGGCAAGGAACTGTATCCGCTTTCCCACGTCGTGCAGTCGATGCGGCGCACTCGCCAAACCGCCGAATACATGGAAAAGATGGGCCCCTTCTTCGTGGGCCGCGCGGTGTGGCGACACGCCGGGCGCTGAAGCAGTGTTCGTCGTCTTCGATCTGGACGGAACGCTGGTCGATTCCCGGGCGGATATCGTGCGCGCGACGAATTTCGCGCTGGCTGCCGGAGGGAGAGCGCCGCTGCCCGATCAGGTCGTCACGAGCTACGTGGGCGACGGAGCGCGCACGCTGATGGCGCGAGCGACGGGCATCTCCGAGTCCGACCCGGATCTGGAGCCCGCCCTCCGCGTATTCCTCGACTACTACTCGGCACACGCCACGGACCAGACTCGCCCCATGACGGGAGCGCTCGCGCTGCTGGTGACGCTCCACCGGCGCCTCCCCCTCGCGCTGTGCACGAACAAGCCCCGACGCACGACTGAACGCGTGCTTCGAGCGCTGGGCATGAGGTCGTTCTTCCAAGCCGTGAGTGCCGGTGACGACGCGGCCGAGAAGAAGCCGCACCCCGCGCCGCTACTCGGGCTCTGCTCGCGCGTGGGCATCGCGCCCGCGTCGACGGTCATGGTCGGAGACGGGCCGCAAGACGTCGACTGCGGACGGCGTGCGGGAGCGCGCACCGTCGGCATCGTCGGGAACATCGTACCTCGAGCCGCGCTCGCGGAGAGAGCTCCCGACGCGCTGCTCGACCGCATCGGCGATCTCGGGCCCCTGCTTTACCGCTGGCGCAGGGCTCAGGCCACCAAGGAGTGATACGCCGCGCTGAGAAGGGCAAAGCGCTCGAGCAACGACGCGCGCTCGGCGTTCGAGGCCTTCGGGTGGCGGTCCGGGTGCACCGCCGAGGCCTGGGCGCGGAAGGCTCGCTGAACCGAGACGGCGCTCGCGTCGGGACCGAGGCCGAGCACCGCGAGCGCCCGAGCCCTCGCCTGCTCCCGCCCCGTGCGCGGCCGAGCGCTTGGAGCCGCCTCGCCGTCGCGCTTGCGCGCCCGGCCATGCAAAAACTCCCGCGGCGACAGCGGGATCGAGCGCTCCGCCTCGGGTCGAGCCACCCGGAACCTGATCTCCGCGTCTTTGAGCGTGAACAGAGCGTCGAGCTTCTGCCTGAGTTGGCGCCGGAGCGCAGCGCTGAGGGCGTTGGGGGACAGCCGCGCGTCGTCGACCAAGATCTCGCCGGCTCTGCGCTGCGGTGATCGCCTGAGCTCGCGGTCGAGGTGCCGGAGCGCCTCGTTGCCGATGAACCCTTGCTCCTCGAGGATCGCCCCGACGCGCGGCACCCGGAGCGCCGTTTCGACTCTCGACACCAGGCCGGCTCGGAAGTGGATCCGATGCACGCGTCCCCGCGAAGGGCCGTCCACCTCGATCAGCTCGAGCACTCCGCTCGTCCGATCGCGGTGGGCGCTTCCGATCAGATCGCCGAGGGTGGTGGCCGACAGTCGACCGGGAAGCCGCATGCTCGGGCATTACCCCGCGGGCTCACCGGTGGCCAAGATCTCGAGGCTCTCCGCCGTACGCCCCACCGGACCGGTGGGGTCGATGGCCGCGGCGCGCGAGATCTGCACCCGCGCGTCGGCGCGACCGCCTCGCGCGAGCAGGTATCGACCGAGGGCCAGCCGCGCGTTGGCCTCGATGCAGGCGTGGGCGGCGGGGTGGAGGTGCCCCGGCGAGCCCAGGGCGACGCCGAGCGCTGCTTGAAGATCGCGTGCGGCCTGGGGTCCGCGCCCCAGCGCCCTCGGCAGCGCGACCCCCACCAGACCGCGCCGAAGAAACCCGAGGGCTGACGCCAGCGGATCGGCGTCGCGCCCGGGATCAGCGTCGAACAAGCGGCGGAGCGCCGGAACCACGCGCTCGAGCAGCCCCTCACCGGCGTGTTCATCCCGAAGCGCGCTGCTCAAGGCGATCTCCGCCGCGAGGATCTCGCCCAGCGGAAAGCTGCCCGCCCGGGACAAGATGCCGTCGAGTCCCCGTGGATCCTTGCTGGCGGCCACCAGCAGCTCTGCCCGCGGTCGGAGCAGCGCGCGGATCGAACCCGAAAGCCTCGCGAGCTCCCGGGTGGGGCCCACCGCAAACAGGTGCCACACCAGATCGTTGGCGTTGGCCGGATCTCCGCGCCGCGCGCCCGCCGCGAGCTGGGCGCGGCGATCGTCGGCCCCCAGGCGCTCCACGAGCTCCACGCCGAGCGGAAGCGGGCTCGCGCCCTCGACCTCGGATGCCGCGTTCTGGACCGCCGAGATCAGCTCCTCCACGATGCGCCGCAGGGTCAGATCGCGATATGCGGCGATGAATCGCGCCACCGCCGAGCGCCCGGCTCGGAGCGCCGCCACCGGCTCGGCCATCTCGCCGCGCCGGATCACCAAGTCGAAGAACACCGCTGCCTCGGCTTCGACCAGCGCCCCTACCTTGGGCGCGCAGACCCGAAGATCATCGAGGGTGAGATCCCGCGCCACTCCCTCGAGCCCGACGACCTCGGCCACGGTCGCGAGCACCCGCGCGACCGTCGGGTCGTCGGCGCTCTCGCCGGGCGCCAGCACCCCGAGTTCGTGGGCGACGCGGTGGACCTCTTCGTCGGCGACGACCGCCGGCGCGGCCGCTGCGCCCAAATGCGGATCGATGCGCAGCACGTCCGCCAGGGTGTCCAAATCGCGCCCCGTCGGACCCTCGAGCCCTGCTCGAAGGATCGAGCGTATCACCGCGACTGGTAGGTACTTTTCCTCGCGCAACTGGCGCACGAGCCGGAGGCGCTCGAGGTGCCCGTCGTCGTACAGCGCCTGGGTCTTTCCCTGGCGGCTCGGCGCCGGCAGCAGCCCCTCCCGCAGGTAGTAGTGGATGGTCTCGCGCGGCACTCCGGAGAGGCGTTCGAGCTCCGCCATGCGCATGAACCGCCGCGCCATCATCGCCCGGCGGAGTCGGACCCGACTTCCACGCGGGCGCTGAGCATTCGGGTCCGCGGTGAACACAACTCGCGTCCGGTAGCGAGGGGAGCGCAGGCGACCCATCGGGCGCGTACCCCGAGTTCACCTTGTCCGGTGGACGTGGCGGCGAGGGCCAGGGGGAGCCGCAAGCGGCGAGCGGTGCCCCCGGTGGCGCTCCGAGGACCGACCCGAGAATCGGAGGGCGCGAGCGAACTCCGGCGTGCGCTCGACCAGCGCGTCCGCCCACGCGAGGCGACCCCGCGCGACCTCCACTTCGAGTTCGCAGAGCACTCGCCCCGGCGCCGCTTCGCGTCGACACGCGAGGCGGGCCTCGTCCGACGGCGGCTCGGCCGCGACACTCTCCGCCCAAACGCCGGCCGCCGCCACGATCGCGAATGCCAGCTTCCGCATCACGTCCATGATGCCGTACAAGTCTTGGACAATCCCACCGAAATCGCGCCTCAGGTGGCGCTGGGCGGAGCGTAGAAGTCGACGAGGCGAATGGGCTCACGCGACACCCGCGCTCGCACCCGGACCCGTTCGCCGCGAGGATCCCCACCGATCTGGAACTCCGTGGGCGGATCCATCTCCAGGGTCACGGCCTCCACCAAGTAGTCGAAGACCACGTTTGGGTCGTGATAGTCGCCCCGCCAAATTCCCGGGAAATTCCGCACGAATCCCAGGGAACTGATGGTGGATACCCGGAGCTGCATCCTCCCCGGGTGCTCGTCCGCGAAGGGGAACATCCGAAAGCCGAAGCCGTAGTACGGAATGGTCGACAGGCCGGCGATGCGCGCGGGGCCTTCGTAGATGATCTCGCCTTGGGCGATGGGCTGGCCGACCCGCCCGCCCTTTTCGCCGATCCGGTAGGCTTCGGCGCCGTCGTTGCGCACCCGGCAGTGAGGAACGGGCCGGATCAAGAACTTGGGTAGCGAGCGCGTCACCGACGAGACCAGGTAGCTGAGCCCACCCGGCGCGTAGCGCTTGAGCGGGGTACGGGCGAGCATGGCTCGGACCTGCGAGTAGTCGTCCAGAACCACAGCATCGACGCCGAACCCCGCGAATGGCGCGAGGAATCCCTCGACGTCGACCAAGCGCAGCCAGCGGCTTCCGGCGTCTTCCTGCAGTCGCTGGATGTCTGCTGAGAGCCCTCGCCCCTTGGCCCGACTCGCCCCTGCGACCCACGCGAGCGCGTTTCCGGTGCCCAGCTTCAAGAGCCCGAAGCGCGGCACCGGCTTGCCGGCCGCGGTCGCTTCGCGAACTACTTCGGTGACCATCACCGTGAAGGTCCCATCGCCCCCTCCCGTGAGCACCGTCCCGTAGCCGCGACTGACCAGCGTTCGAGCGATCTCCGTGGCGTCCTCGAGGCGTCGCGAGACAAACAGGTCGCCGCCGAGCAGGATTTGGTCGAGAGTCGAGATCACCTCGGCGGTGACGCTCTTGGCGTTTCCGTTCACCACGACCGCGATGCGTTCGCTCGGCGGTGGCACGCTCGGATCCGTCACCCGCCGGCGTCTAGCACGTCCCACCCTGCGATTCCGAAAAGGGGAATTTGGCGCGCGGGCACGGCTTGGACTACGCTCCGAGCCAGCAGCGCTCATGAGCCCCGAAGCGCGCCGAGTTCGGCGGGGCCCCGGGGGAAGTCACGATGGGGAAGAAACCGAAAACCAAAGAGAAATCGGCGCCTTCGGCCACCAAGGGGGCGAAGAAGGCCGCCTCCAAGGCTGGGTCCAAGAAGGGTGCCGACGCCGACGTCGACGGCAAGCGGAGCGGACTTCGTGGCGCTGCCCCCTGGGCGGCCCGCCACGCCGCCAAACACGCCGCGGAGGCCCGGGCCCGCAACGCCTCTCCTCCACCCCCTGGGAGCGCCCGCGCGACCCTGCGCACCCCCGAGAAGGCCGAGCTCATCAAGGCGAAGATCGCCGAGTTGCACAACGCGATGGTCCGGATCCGCGCCCTGCGCAAGCACGCCAACGACAAGTTCTTCGAGCTCGGACAGGTGCTCGGCATGATCAGGGACGGGCGCCTGTACGAGGCCAAGGGCTTCGCCTCGTTCGAGGCCTTCGTGGAGCGCGAGATCGATCTGAGCAAGGCGACGACGCTCCGGCTCGAGCGCGTGCCGCGGCTGTTTCACGAGGCACCGGCGCGCGAGCTCGGTGTCGAAGCCGTGCTCGCCGCAGTCGAAGCCATCGACGCCGTGCAGTCAGGTCAGCGCCCGGCGGCGGCCCGCGCTCAACAAGCGGCGGCGCTTCCGCTCAAGCCACCAACCGGTCGGAAGTGAGCCCCGAGGCCTCCCCCCGCCCACGCCCCCAGGCGTGATCCAATGCGTTTCGTCGACGAATGCAATTTGCGCGTCGAGGCCGGCGACGGCGGCCGCGGCGCCATCGCGTTTCGCCGCGAGAAGTTCCTGCCGTTCGGCGGTCCGTCGGGCGGCGACGGCGGCCGCGGCGGCGACGTCGTGTTCGTCGCCGACTCGGGCCTCGGCACCCTGTACGACCTGGCCCACCTCCGCGTTCTCCGAGCCCACACCGGCGATCCCGGCGGTGGCAAAGACATGTATGGCAGATCCGGCGCCGACGCCGAGCTCCGAGTCCCCCTCGGCACCATCGTGGTGGACGTGGATCGGCAGGAACGACTCACCGAGCTGACTCGGCCCGGCGAGCGCTTCATCGTGGCGAAAGGCGGCAAGGGCGGCCGCGGCAACAAGCATTTCACCAGTAGCGTCGAACGAGCACCGCGTCGTGCCGAGCCCGGTGAGCCCGGTGAACAGCGAAACCTCCGGCTCGAGCTCAAGGTGATGGCCGATGTCGGGATCCTCGGCTACCCGAACGTCGGCAAGAGCACGCTGATCAGCACCGTGAGCCGCGCGCACCCGAAGATCGCCGACTACCCCTTCACCACCCTGGTTCCGCACCTCGGCGTCGTCAGCGTCGGCGATCACCGCGGCGGACTGGGCAAGAGCTTCGTGCTCGCCGACATCCCGGGCCTCATCCCCGGCGCCAGCCAGGGTGCGGGCCTCGGCATCCGGTTCTTGAAACACGTCGAACGCACTCGCGTGTTGCTGCACTTGATCACGCTCTGCGAGGAGCCAGGCCGCTCCCCCTCGCGGACTATCACTCCCTCCGGCAGGAGCTGGGCGCTTTCAACCCCGAAATGCTCGCGCGCCCGGAGCTCATCGCCATGAGCAAGGCCGATTTACCGGACGTACGCGAAGCCTACCCCGAGCTGAAGGCCGAGTTCTCGAAGCTGGGCAAGGACCTGCGCCTCATCAGCGCCGCCACCCACGAAGGCACTCAGGACTTGATGCGTGAGCTCGCCGAGCAACTTCTGCTCTGAACGCAGCTCACTGCGCTCGACCGACGCTCTCGAATACCTCCAGCGACGGCAGGTACACGGGGCCCGCGGGCAACCCGCTGCTGGCCGCGAGCTCGGGCGTGACCACGCCGTAGAAGCCTCCCGCGCGGGGCGGGACCTGGGACATCGGAGCGCCGTTCCCGCTCCCGTTCCCGCCGCCGGGCCCGGGTGGAGGCCCACCGGGGCCCCCGGTCACGACGCCGACGCAGTCCTGCCCGCAGTTCTGCGCCAGACAGGTGAAGGCCTGGAAGGCCTTGATGGCCGCTTGGAACTTACCCTGGAAACACTGGAGCACGCACTGCAGGCTGAAGCCGCCGCAGCTGGTCACGGCGCAGACGATCCCCTGAGCGCAGGCCGCATCGTTGTAGCAGGCGTTCACTTGGTTCTGACAGCTCTGCGCCGCGCACGTGACGCAGTCCGCAATCGGCCCGCTGTCGGGGAACGGGAAGGCGTCGAAGAAGTTGCCGCCGTCCTTGATGCCGCCGGTTCCACCCGTGCCGCCGGTTCCACCCGTGCCGCCGGTTCCACCCGTGCCACCGATTCCACCCGTGCCACCGATTCCACCCGTGCCACCGATTCCACCCGTGCCACCGATTCCACCCGTGCCACCAAACGCTCCCGAACCCGCGACGCCACCAAACGCCCCCGAACCCGCGACGCCGCCAAACCCGCCCGATCCGCCAGCACCGCCAAAGGCACCGGAGCCGGCAACGCCGCCAAAACCGCCGCTGCCACCGGAACCGCCACCGTCGACGGTGCCCGTGCCACCGACCGCACCGATGCCGGGCGGCCCGAGGTCATCTTCCATGTCCGACCGCCCGCAAGCGACGAAGGGCAAGGAACAAAGCGTGAGGGCCGTGACAATCACCCGGGCTTGCATCGCGCGGGCAGCGTAGCACGGGCGACGGTTCCGAGCCCAAGCCCGGCGCGGGCGACTGGGCCTCGCGCCACGGCCCGGGGCTAGGCCGCCCCGGCGTCGAACTCGTCCAGCTCGTCGAAGTCGTACTCGTCGGGTGCCAGGTCGTCGAAACGGGTGAATTCCGAGGTGAACTTCACCTTTATCGATCCGGTCGGACCGTTCCTCTGCTTGGCCACGATGATCTCGGCGATGCCACGGTCGGGGCTGTCCTTGAAGTAGTATTCGTCGCGGTAGATGAAGAAGATGGCGTCGGCGTCCTGCTCGATGGCGCCCGACTCACGCAGATCACTGAGCTGCGGGCGTTTGTCCTTGGTCGTCCGTGTCTCCACCGATCGGTTGAGCTGTGAGAGCGCCATCACGGGCACACCCATCTCCTTGGCGAGCTGCTTGAGCCCACGCGACAGCTCGCTGATCTCTTGCTCGCGGCTGCCTGCATCGCGACGCCCCTGCATCAGCTGCAGGTAGTCGATGCAGACCATGCCGATTTTGGTCGCGCCCCCGGGGGCATCCCCGCGCTTCACGTCGGCTTGCAGCCGTCGGACCTTGGCTCGGAGATCGAGCAGAGTGAGCGCCGGAGTGTCGTCGAGCCAGATCGGGAGACGCCCGAGCCGCGCCGCCGCGTCCGTCAGCTTGTTCCAGTCTTCGCGGCGGATCTCGCCACTGCGAATGCGCGAGACGTCCACGCGTGCTTCGACCGACAAAAGCCGCGCCGCGAGTTGCTCGCGGGGCATTTCGAGAGAGAAGAAGGCAACGCCGTCCCCCGGCTCTTCGATGTCGCCTTCGCCGTAGGGTTCGGAGTTCTCGGCCACGGCCTTCCGTCGCGGCATCGCCACGTTCACCGCCATGTTGAGCACCAGCGAGGTCTTACCCATGCCCGGGCGACCGGCCACGATGTAGAGGTCGCCCGGGTGGAGCCCGGCGATCTTGCGGTCGAGCTGCCGAAAGCCGGTGGGCGTGCCGGTGATGCCGCCGCCGCGCTTGGCCGCTTCCGCCAAGATCTGGAACGCCCCGTGGATGGCGTCCTTGACGGTCACGATGGAGGACCCCTCCGCGATCCGAGCGATGTCGAACACCGACTGTTCGGCCTGGTCGATGAAGGCCTGGACCTCCTCGGAGTTGGTGTAGCCCTCGGCGGCCACCCGCTGGCAGGTGGCGATGAGCTGGCGCATGCGCCACTTCTCGCGGATCAACGTGGCGTGAGCCCCAACATGGGCCACGGCCGGCGTCGCGTCCGACAGCTGAGCGAGGTACTCCATGCCGCCCACCTGCCCGATGCGCTCACGATCGCGCAGCCAGGCCGCGACGGTGACGAGATCGACCTGCTTGCCCGAGGTGTGCAGATCGAGCACGGCCTCGTAGATGCGACGGTGCGCCTCGGCGTAGAAGTGCTCGGGCGACAGCGTCTCCTGCACGCGGTCGAAGGCCTCTGCGGCGAGCAGCACCGCCGACAGCACCGCGGCTTCGGCGTCGAGATCGTGCGGCGGTACCCGCCCCCCTGCCGGGCGGAGCTCGTGAGCCAGATCCCGTTGCCCGTGTCGTTCTGCCTGCATGCTTCGTTCGCCTAGCGCAATTCCCGCCGCCAGATCGGTCAGGAAAGTTCCGGGGCTCGAACCCCGCTTCGTAACCGGGGCAATCCCGAGGTTCTCCAGATGAGTTCCACGAGTTGTCCCCAGGTTGCCAAATGCACGACACCCCGGCGTGCACGAGGCAGCCGGGGTGACCGTGTCCGCTTCTCTCAGAAGCGGTGACGCAATTCAAGCTTGAAAGTCGCCAAAGGCTCAGGCGCCTTCTTTCACGACCTCCACCTTGAGTTGCACGCTGACGCTCGGGTGCAGCTTGAGCGTCACGTCGTGCAGACCGAGGAGCTTGATCGGCTCGGGGAGCACGAGCCGCTTGCGATCGATCTCGACGCCCGCGCTTGCGAACGCTTCTTCGATATCGCGAGTGGTGACGGAACCGTACATCTTGTTCTCTTCACCCACGGCCCGCGCGATCTTCACACTGACGCCGCCGATCTTCTTCGCCACTTCTTCGGCGGCCACGAGCTCGCTCTGAGCTCGCGCGGCTGCCGCGCGCTTGAGGTCTCCCACACGCGCCAAGTTCGACTCCGTTGCCGGAACGGCGAGGCCGCGCGGGATCAAGTAGTTGCGTGCGTAGCCCGGGCGGACCCGGACGACGTCACCGCTCGAGCCGAGGCTGTCCACGTCCTCGCTGAGCACGACTTTGATGGGAGTAGCCATGGTCGCCTCGTCAGTTGGAGGTGAAGGGCAAGAGCGCGATGTTGCGCGCGCGCTTGACAGCTATCTGGATCTCGCGCTGGTGCTTGGCACACGCGCCCGAGATGCGGCGCGGCACGATCTTGCCGCGTTCCGTGACGAAATAGCGAAGCGACTGCGGATCCTTGTAGTCGATCTTCTGCGTTTCGTCGGAACAGTAGGTGCATCCACGGCGGCGAGTGCGGCGGAAACCGCCCATCTCTCCGCCGGGAGGCGGCGGAACCGAGCCTCGGTCTTTGTCTCTCACTTTTCCTCCTCGTCGTCACCGACGGCCGCCAAAACCTCGGCCTCGTCATCGTAGCTGTCGTCTCGCATCGAATGTGCATCCGGGCTGTCGACCAGCCCGAGCTCCCGCTCCAGCGAGTACTCTTGTTCCTCTTCACCCGGAGCCTCGATGGCCTCGAACTTCACGGCTTCGGGGTCCACCGCGACGCCCGCGAGCTCGGTCTCGGACCCGGTCTGCACGGTTTGGTACTTGATCACGTCGTCGAGCATCCGAAGGTTTCGCTCGAGCTCGCTGACGAGCGCGCCGCCGCCCCAGTACTTCACGTAGACGTAGACGCCACGACGCTGCTTGGCTACCGGATACGCGAGCGCCCGCCGCCCCCAGGTCTCGACCTGGGTCAGCTTGCCGCCCTCACGTCCGACGACTTCCTCGACGCGGGTCGCGACCTTCTCCGCGGCCTCTTTCACCACGCTCGGTCGCATGATGTAGATGGTTTCGTATTCGCGAGCTCTTGGGCTCGCCGTGCTGGTCTCGACCATGTTTTCTCCTTCTGGACTTCGGCCCCCGAGCAAATCGGGAGCAAGGAGCCATCAACGCGGGTTGCGCTGATGGCTTTCGTTCATCGCTGCCGGAAGACCCCGGCTGGCGAGGAGCGAAATTGCCTCGACGGACCGTTCGAGCACCTCATCGAGGGCCGCCCGTTCCTGAGGGGCGAACGCCTGTAACACGAAATCTGCCACGTCACCCCCAAATTCTGGCGGCGGGCGCCCAATCCCGACGCGCAGGCGCATCGTCTCCGGCCCCAGGTGGGCGCTGATCGAGCGGATCCCGCGGTGGCCGGCGTCTCCCCCACCCTGCTTGAGGCGGAGCTGGCCGAGGGGCAGGTCGAGTTCGTCGTGGACCAAGAGCACGGAGCCCGGCTCGATCCGGTGGAACGCTGCGCAAGGCTGAACGCTGCGCCCCGACTCGTTCATGAAGGTCTGAGGCAGTAGCGCCAGCAGCGGGGCGTCGTCGAGGCACAGCGGCGCGACTCGACCGCTGAACCGCTCGCGCCACGGGCCGCCGCGCGCGCGGACAACCGCGCGCTCGACGACCATCACGCCGACGTTGTGTCGAGTCGATTCGTAGCGCGGGCCCGGGTTGCCCAGGCCAACGACCAGGATCACTTCTTCTCGGACTTGCCTTCGGCCTTGGCCGGCGCAGCGCCGGCTGCCGGGGTGGCACCGGCCGCCGCGCCAGCTCCTGCCGCCGGAGTCGCAGCCGTTTCTTCTTCGACGATCTTCTTCATGGTCACGACGGCGGCGATGGTCTGCTCCGCGGGTAGGCGGATGCTGACGCCTTCCGGCAGCGCGAGCGCGCTGACCGGCAACGACTCGTCGAGTTCGAGCTCGGTGATGTCGTGGACCAGCTTGACGGGGATGTCCTTGGGCAGACAACGCACCGGGAGCTTGCGGAAGACCTGGCGCTGCTCGCCACCGGCCACCACGCCCTTGGCCTTGCCGGTGAGTTCGAAGGGCACCTCGACGTCGACGGCGGCGTCGAGGGCGATCTTCAGGAAGTCCGCGTGCAAGAGGGCGCGAGACACGGGGTGGTACTGGTAGTCGGCCAGAAGCACGGTCAGCTTCTCTTTGCCGTCCACGTCGAGTTCGATGGGCGAGTTGCGTCCCAGCGGCTGGGCGAGCACCCCGATCAAGTCCTTGGGCGACACCGCGATGTTCAGGGCGGGTTCGCCCTTGCCATAGGCAACGGCGGGGATGGAGCCCGCGGCGCGCATGCGACGCGAGACGTTCTTTCCGGAGATCTGGCGGTGAGATGCGGTGACTTTGGCGAGCTGCATGACGATTTCCTTCGAACCTCGGCGAGCTCAGACGAAGAGCGAGCTCACGGAATCACTGTTGTGGATGCGGCGAATCGCTTCGCCGAGCAGGCGCCCGATGCTGAGCACCTTGATCTTGCTGCAGGCGCGCGCCTCTTCCGAGGGCGCGATGGAGTTGGTCACGACCACCTCTTTGAGGGCCGACTCCTGGATGCGCTGAATGGCCGGGCCGCTGAGCACGCCGTGGGTAGCGCAGGCGACAACGCTCTTGGCGCCGTGGTCCATGAGCGCGCGAGCGGCGTTGCACAACGTGCCTGCGGTATCGATGATGTCGTCGATGATGATGCAGTCGAGACCCTCGACGTCACCGATGATGTTCATGACCTCGCTGACGTTGGCGTGCTCGCGACGCTTGTCGACGATGGCCAGCGACGCGCCAAGGCGTTTGCTGTAGGCCCGCGCACGCTCGACGCCGCCGGCGTCCGGCGAGATGACCACGGCGTTTTCGTCGAAGCGGTGCTTCAGGTAGTCGTCGAGAAACACCGGCAATGCGTACAAATGATCGGAGGGGATGTTGAAGAAACCCTGGATCTGACCGGCGTGCAGGTCGACGCAGACGACGCGGTTGACGCCTGCGGTCACCAGCACGTCGGCGACGAGTTTGCTCGTGATCGGCGTGCGCGGCGCGACCTTGCGGTCTTGCCGGGCGTAGCCGTAGTAAGGGATGACCGCGGTGATGGATGCCGCTGAGGCGCGTCGAAGCGCGTCGCAGAGAATGAGCAACTCCATCACGTTGTCGTTGACCGGCGAGCTCGTGGGCTGGACGACGTAGGTGTCGAGCCCGCGGACGTTCTCGCGGATCTCGCAGAAGGTCTCGCCGTCGCTGAAGCGCGAGACGCGAGCTTCACCCATGGGCGAGCCCAAGACCCGAGAGATCTCTTGCGCCAGCTCGGGATTCGCGTTCCCGGTGAACAGACAAATTCGCTTGACGGCCACGGCTCGTACCCGCCCGCTAACCCCGCGAAAGGACGAACAAACCCTGGTCCGGGGAGAAACGGGTGGCGAGAACTAGCAGCCAACCCCCCGGGTGTCAACGCGGAGACCGGTGGCCCGGAATGCCGCGCTGGTTGACACCTCGGGCGCCACTCCCATCTTGGGCCAAATGAGCAAACCGGGCATCGCCGCCGTGCTGTCGTTCGTGATCCCGGGGGTCGGGCAGTTCTACAACGGCAAGTTCCTGCGCGGCCTGTTTTGGTTGATCGTCACGCCGGGGCTCTGGATCGGGACCGGCGGCCTGGTGGGCTGGGTCTGTCACCTCGCCGCCGCGTACACCGCCTACTCGTGGGCCAAGGAGCACCCCTGACGGGTCAGCGGTAGGGGTTGCTCGGGAGGCTCTCGCGAGGCGTGTCCGTGCCCTTGCCGCCGGCGGGCGTTTTCGGAGGCTTCTTGGGCTCCGAAGCCGTCGAGGCGCTCGGGGTCGGCTCCGCGCTCGACGTAGGGGCAGGCGCTACCGGGGCCGCTGGAGCCGTGGGCGTCGGCACGGGCGCCACGGCGGGCACCACGACCGCGGACGGTGCGCCCCCACCGGCAGCCGGCTGACTCGAACGGCCCAGGAGGAACAGCCCAGCGCCGCCGAGCAACAGCCCGAGCGCGCCCAGACCGATCAACAACCCCAGCCGGCGACCGGGCACCTGGGCAGCGGTCATGGTCACCTGACTCCTCGAGAGCGGCTCGGCCACCGTGAGGTCGTTGTTTCCCGGGATGAACATGGCCGCCGCCGACACGCTCGAAGCGGCGACGCCCCGCGCGAAGGGCGCGGCTTGGCTGGGCTCGCTACTGGCGAGCCACGCGCGCACCGCGTCGCGCTGCTGGGAGATCTCGTCGCCCAGCACGCCAGTCACGTACTGCGCGATCTCCTTCGGCGTCGCCAGCTTGCCCACGTCGTTCGCCGCGCGCTCGAGAGCGTCAGCGAATTGCGCAGCCGTCGCGTAGCGAAGCTCGCGATCGCGGTGCAGCGCCTTCATCGCAACCTGAGCGACGGCCTCATCCACATCGGGAGCCACGCTGCGCAGCTCGGGGATGGACTCACTGAGCACACGGGACAAGGTCGCCGCCTCGTTCTCCGCTTTGAACAGGCGACGCCCGGCCAGGACCTCCCAGAGCACGATCCCCGAGGCAAACACGTCCGCCCGCCGATCCACGTCCCTGCGTCCCAGCGCTTGCTCGGGGGCCATGTAGGCGATCTTGCCTTTGAGCTGTCCGGCTCGGGTGCCGGCCAGCCGAGTGGCGGCGCGCGCGACCCCGAAGTCAGTGATGCGGCTCACACCGTCGGTGCCGACCAAGACGTTCTGCGGGGACACGTCCCGGTGCACGAGCTCCGTGGGTTGGCCCATCTCGTCTTTGAGTTCATGAGCCGAATGCAGTCCGGAGAGCATGTCGAGCACGATGCGGATCACCACCGGCGCGGGCACGCGTTCGTTGGCAGTGGCCGCCCGGGCCAATAGCCGCGCGAGCGTGTCACCCTCGATGTACTCCATCACGAGGTAGTAGCCACGGTGACTCGCGCCGACCTCCAAGATGGGCACCACGTTTGGGTGGTGGATGCCCGCCGAGAGGCGCGCCTCGTCGAGGAACATGTCGACGAACTCCTGATCGCTCGCCAGGTGCGGATGCAGGCGTTTGATGGCGACCAGGCGCTGAAAGCCGCCGACGCCGGACAGCCGCGCGAGAAACACGGTGGCCATGCCCCCGGAGGCGATCTCGGCGACGAGCTCGTAGCGGTCGATGACCTGGCGGCCCTCGCTGACGACGTCGATCAGGCGGGCGGGCACGACGCTAGAACCTCCCCCGAGCGCCAACCGAGCCGACGCCCAACCAGGGCTCGAGCCGGGCGCTCTGCGCCGGCTTTCCAGACCAGTCCGTCAGCAGCGCACCGATCACGCCGGTCGTCACCGCGAGCCCCGCGGTCACTCCCAGCAAGATGTTGGTGCGCCGCTGCCGATCGAGGCCGTCCTGATACGCCGGACAGCTGGTGCCCTGCCCGGTACACTCCGTTCGCACCGTGTCGGCGCCAGGGTTGTTCTGTGTGTCGATGCCGCTCCAGACCGTCACGCCCGCGGCGACGGCGGTGAGTCCCGCACCGACGAAGAACAACACCGGAGGCAGCCCGCCGCCCGCGTCGGCGCCGGGGTCGCGCGCCGGCGTGACCTTCACCACCGCCGGTGTGGGCGCGGGCCCCTCGGACTTCTGCTGCTCGTCCCTCGGCTCCGGCGCCGGCTCCGGCGGCGTGAAGGCGCTCTGGCTGCTGCCTCCAGCGACCGCTTGGATGGGCGCCGCGCGGGCGCGTCGTCCCGACCAGCTCGCGCTGACCCGTACCTCGCCCGGCACGAGGTAGACCGTGCGCGCGGTCGACGCCTCGCCATGAACCAGGATGGTCCCGAGCACGAGATCACACGCGGGCCGACAGCTCACGTGCAGGGTGTAGAGTTCCCTCTTTGCCCGCGCGATCACCGACGTCGCGAGCTTCTTCAGCGCAGGCTCGCCCGAGTGACGTTCGAGCCCCAACTCGGCCAAGATTGCCGCGCGATCGATCTGTCCGGCCTTGTCCCGGGAGCGCAACGCCAGTTCGAGCGCCGCCGCGCTGGGCGCGCGGGAGTCCGCAGCTTCGAATTGTTCGGCGGCCTCGACCCAGTTCTGCTTCTTGTAGGCCGCCTTGCCGAGATCGAAGGCCACTGCGGCGGCCTTGACGTCGTCCGCGGTCGGCGCAGCGCGGGCGACGGGACTCGACAGCAACAGCACGGCCATGGCCATCTGGCCAAGGCGTGCTCTTGAGTCGACGAGTCCCCTCATGCGAATCAAGCGCCAAGCCTACACTCAATCACCCGCAGCGGCGACCTGTGGGCGGCCGCACACCCGCACCCACAGGGTGCGAGTCACGCCATGCTGACCAGCAAGCGGTCCGGCTCCTCGAGCAGCCCGATGAGCTCCTGGGCGAAGGCCGCACCGACATGGCCGTCGATGATGCGATGGTCGAAGCTCAGGCTGAGCAGCATCACGTCGCCGATTACGATCTGGTCACCCTTGACGACGGGCCGTCGCTTCATCTCGTGAATGCCCACGATGGCCACCTCGGGGTAGTTCACGATGGGCGTGGCGAACAGCCCGCCCATTTTGCCCAGCGAGGTGATGGTGAACGAAGACCCGCCGAGGTCTTCCATCCGGCTCTTGCCCACGCGCGCGTCCTGCGCGAGCCGATCGAGCTCTGCTGCGATCTCCAAGATGCTCAGTCGATCGGCACCGCGCACCACCGGAACGATGAGTCCGGCCTCGGTCGCCGCGGCGACTCCGATGTCGTAGCTGCCCTTGAGGATGATCTCACCCGCGGCGTCGTCGACCAGACAGTTGAGCGCCGGATGTCGCTTGAGCGCCGCGACCACCGCCTTGACGATGAAGGGCAAGAAGGTGAGCTTGACTCCGTCGCGTTCGGCAAAGCTACGCGTGCGATCGCGCAACGCCTTGAGCGCCCCAACGTCGCACTCGTCCACGTAGGTGAAGTGGGCCGCAGTGTGCTTGCTGCGAGCCATGTTCTCGTAGATGCGCTTGCGCATACCGCGCAGCGGCACCCGTTGGTCGCCGACCACGCGCTGCGGCGCGGCAATCTCGGGCCGCTTTGCCGAGGCGGGCGGCGCCTGCGGAACGACCGTGACGGCGTGGTGCACCGAGACGTCCGAGGCAGGCATATGAATGATGGGCGCGGAGACCTTGCCGCGGACCGCGAAGCTCTCGACGTCGTCCCGGGTGACGCGGCTCGCTGACCCGGTCGGCGGAACGTGACGGAGGTCCACGCCCATCTCCCGTGCGAGCTTGCGAGTGGCAGGCGCGGCCAGCGGCTTGTCGTGGAAGTAGCCACCGCCGCTGCCGCTGGGCGCGATGACCGGAGCCGGCTTCTTGGCGGCCAGCGCGCCCATGCCCGGGAGCACCTCCCGGATGTCGCCCACCGCCGTGGCAGCGGGACCGTCCTGGCTCGGGGACGTCGGCGCGGCCTGCGCAGCGTGCGGCGCCACCGCCGGCGCGGCCGCTCCCCCGACCGCCAGCACCACCAGGACCTGCCCCACCGGAACGATCTCGCCGACCTTGCCGCCGAGCCGGAGGACGGTGCCCGCCTTCGGCGCGCCGATGGTGACCGTCGCCTTGTCGGTCATCACCTCGACCATCTCCTGATCTTCGCGGACGATGTCGCCCTCCTTGATCAGCCAACTGACGATCTCGCCCTCGGTCACGCCTTCGCCGATGTCCGGCAGCTTGAACTCGAAATTGCTCATGGGTCGGCTCCGAATTTCAGACGGCGCGGGCCGTGTCGAGGATGGCAGGCAGGATACGGTGCGAGAGCGGCAGGTATTCCATCTCGAGCGTGTAGGGGAAGGGAGTGTCGTAGCCGGTCACCCGAACCGGCGGCGCCTCGAGGTGGTAGAAGGCCTTCTCGCAGACCAGGCTCACGAGCTCCGATCCGAAGCCGCAGGTCTTGGGCGCCTCGTGAACGATGATCAGGCGCCCGGTCTTCTTCACGCTGCCGATGATGGTCTCGATGTCCACCGGCCAGAGCGTGCGCAGATCGACGACCTCGGTCTCGACGCCCTGCTCGGCGGCCTTCTGCGCAGCGTCGAGCGCCTCGTAGAGCATGGCGCCATAGGCGAAGAGGGTGACGTGAGTTCCCTCGCGCACGACCGCAGCGCTCTCGAGCGGCACGGTGTACTCGCCCTCGGGCACGTCGCCCTTCGCCGCGCGGTAGATGCGCTTGGGCTCGAAGAACAGCACCGGATCCGGGTCGGCGATAGACGCCAGGAGCAGGCCCTTGGCGTCGTAGGGGTTCGAGGGACAGACGACCTTGAGCCCCGCGACGTGGATGAACTGCGCCTCGGGTGCTGCGAGTGGTAGTGCCCGCCACGGATGCCGCCGCCCACCGGCGTCCGGATCACCATCTTCGAGGGGTACTCGCCGCCGGAGCGGTAACGGAGCTTCGCAACCTCGCTCACGATCTGGTCGTAGGCGGGCCAGATGAAGTCCGAGAACTGGATCTCGGGCACCGGGATCAGGCCGTACAGCGCCATGCCGACGGCAGCGCCGATGATGCCGCCCTCGGAGAGCGGCGTGTCGACGACGCGCGCGTCACCGAACTCGTCGTAGAGCCCGCTGGTGACGCGGAACACGCCGCCGACCTTGCCGACGTCCTCGCCCAGGACCACCACGCGCTCGTCTTTGCGCATCTCGAGGCGAAGCGCGTCGTTGATGGCCTGCACCATGTTCATCTGAGTCATGACGATTCTATTCCTCGACCGGATCTGGGTGAGCGCTGACCGGCGCAGGCGAGCCCGCGCCGGCGTGATTCAGTGATGTGCCGCAGGGGCGCGGGGGCCTTGGAGCAACTCGTCTCGTTGCTCACGGAGGTGCCAGGGCAACTCTTCGAACACGTCGTCGAACATCGACTCGAGCGTCGGGGGCGGGGTGCTCTCCGCGGTCTCGACGGCCTGCTTCAGGCGCGCATCGATTTCGACCTTGGCCTTCTGCTCTTCCTCATCGGAAAACCAGCCCTGCTTGTCCAAGTAGCCTCGGAGGCGGGCCAGCGGGTCGCGGCTGGTCCAGGGGCTGAGCACGCTCTGGTCGCGGTAGCGCGTGGGGTCGTCGCTGGTCGAGTGGCCTCCCATTCGATAGGTGATGGCTTCGATCAGCGTGGGTCCCTCGCCGGCGGCCGCCCGCCGAACCGCGTCGCGAGTCACCGCGATCATCGCGAAGATATCGTTGCCGTCCACCCGCACGGCGGGCACCCCGTAGGCGACGCCCTTCTCGGCGAAGGTACGGCTCGCCGTCTGGCGCTCGGCAGGCACGCTGATGGCCCAGCCGTTGTTGCGGCACAGGAACACGGTGGGCGTCTTGAAGACACCGGCGAAGTTCAGACCGTTGTGGAACTCGTTCGAGCTGGTCGCGCCCTCGCCGAAGTAAGTGAGCGCCACCAGGTCTTTCTTCTGGATCTTGGCGGCCCACGCAAAACCCACCGCCTGCGTGATCTGGGTGCCGATCGGCGAACTCACGCTGCCGAACTGAGCCGCCCTGCAGGTGTAGTGATCCGGCATCTGGCGACCCTTCGCCGGATCGTTGGCGTTGCCGAACATGTTGTCGAAGTAGCCCTGGAGCGGCATGCCGCGCAGCAACGCCGCGCCGAACTCGCGATAGCAGGGGAAGAGCCAGTCCTGCGTTCGGACCGCGTAAGCCGAGCCAATGATCGAGGCTTCTTCGCCCAATGAGCCGATGTGGAAGCCGATGCGTCCCTGACGCTGCAGCATCACCAGGCGCTCGTCGATCAGGCGCGTCAGGAGCATGTGTCGGTACAGATGCACGACCTCTTCGGCGCTGAGCCTCGGGTCGTTTTCCGCGTCCAAGCTCCCATCGGGGCCGAGGACGCGCACGACGTCGCCGTCGCCGTCGCTTTCCGCCGCTCTGTAGATGCTCTCGTGTGCTGCTGACGTCATCGAACCTCTCACGATTGGGGATCCGCCGCGCGAGCGCGGGCGGAGCAGAATCAGGGCGGCGCGAGCCTAGTCCATGGAGCCGATTGGCCCAAGCCCGCTTCGGGGTGCGCCGGGTCCGGGGGAATTCTTGGACAAATGGCCAACGCGTCGCGTCACCTCAGAGCAGCTCGCGATGTTCGTGCACCAGGATGCCGAGTTGGCGAGCCATGATCACCGGCGCGACGAGCCCGAGCACGCGCACCAGCGCCGGTCCCAAGAACGGGATGCCGCCGAACAGTCGCTGCGCCACCGCCACCACGCCGTACCCCAGTGCGAGCGTGAGCACGAGAAACGCGAGGGTCATGAAGTAGGCCCCCGGAATGCGGGCGATGAGTTGCACGCCCGGCACTGGGTTCAGCGGCCCGAGACAGCCACCGCCGTGTGCCGCGACGATGATGCCGGCGGGGAAGTACACGAGTCCCAGGATCCCGAGCACCGCCGCCGGCAACGCACCTGTCGGCCAACCGAGCAACAACAGCGCAAATCCGGCGGCAGCGAAGGAGACGAGCCAGGTCAGCAGGTATCGGATGAGCGGCGCAAACCAGTCCGCAGCGCTCTCGGCGACCTCCGTGTCCATGGCCAGGTCGTCGCGCCCTTCGGCGCTCGCACGCAGCACCAGAAATACGAAGCCGATAGCGATGGTTGCGGACAGGAGGGCGCCGATCAGAGGAACGTAGGCCGCGAATGCGCTCACCAGCCCCGTGACCACGATCGACACGGCGATCGCTGGTGCGAAGGGGTAGAGATGCGCTCGGACGAGCGCACGTGGGAGGGGCTGGGCGACGCGCTGTTCTTCCGTCCTGAGCGCGCCACCGCAGGTCCCGCAGACGACCATCGGCGAGCGCTCGGGACCGACTCTGCGCGTCTCCTGAGGATCTCGATAGGCCGCGCATTGCTCGCAGAAGCGACGCAGGACTACCGAGCTCAAGGGGCGACGGCGCTCTCGGCTTCCGCGAGCGCGCGGGCAAGCGCGCTCTCATCGAGACCGAAGGCTCGCTGCAGCTTCGAGAGCAACTCGCGCTCCTCGTCGCTCACGCCGCCCGACACGTGCGCGAGCAAGGCCGCTACGCGCAGGACTTCTTGCTGGTGATCGGCTCTGGAGATGCTCTTCGCCACCATCTCGACGCGCTTGTCGACACCGTCCTCGCCGAGCAGATCCGCGAGGTCCTCGATCAGCGCATGGATCTGACCGTCTACGACTGCGCCCTGACACGCTGTCACCACGACGTGCTCGAAAGCAGCGCGCTCGGTCTCGTCGAAGTGACCGTCGGAGTTTGCGACCAGGTACGCGCTCTCGACCACCGCCTCGAAGAGCGCCGCGGCCTCGGGGTCGAAGCCCGTCGGCTGCGTGCTCTCGTCTTCGGTGGGCTTGCTGCCGAAGGAGGCGGCCGCCACCGTGAGGATGGATCCCTTCTGCCCGGCCTCGGCGTAGGAGGGGGGCTCGCTGAGCTTGATTGCGACCCGTCCGAGCAGGCTTTCGTCGGTCATTGTCGGGCGGGAGCCTAGCCGAAACCCGCTCAGCCGTCAGCGGTCCGACGCCTGAGGCGCCCGGCCGGCACGAACCCCGCGGGTGAGGCGCCCGAAGACGCCTGCGGAGCGGGAGCGGAGGGCCGAACTAGGGCCGAAATGAAGGCCTCGGCGGCGTGGTAGCTCGAACGCACCAGAGGCCCCGAGGCCACGTGCGCGAAACCCAGCTCTCGTCCCAGCTCGGCCCACGCCTCGAAACGCCTCGGCTCCACGTAGCGGTGGACCGGCGCGTGTTTCGGCGTCGGGCGGAGGTACTGGCCGAGCGTGACCACGTCGACGCCGGCGGCACGCAGGTCTGTCAGGGTTCGCTCCACCTCGTCGTCGCCCTCGCCGATGCCGACCATGATCGAGCTCTTCACGAATCGCTCGGGAGCGCGCTCCTTCGCATGCCGGAGCACCTCGAGCGAACGGTCGTAGTCGCAGCGTTGATCGCGAATCGATGGCGTCAAGCGACGAACGACCTCGATGTTGTGCGCGAACACGTCGGGCGTGGCGGCGAGCACGACATCGATGTCGCGGGTTCGTCCGCCAAAGTCTCCGACCAGCGCCTCGACCAGGAGCTCGGGCTGGTGCCGACGAAGCGAGCGAACGGTGTCGCCAACGTGCGCTGCGCCGCCGTCCAGCAGATCGTCGCGATCGACCATGGTGAGCACCACGTAGCGCAGACCAATGCTCGCCAGCGCGCGACCGACGTGCTCGGGTTCCCGCGGATCGACGGCGCCCCGGGGGTTGCCCGTGGTCACCGCGCAGAAGCGGCATCCCCGGGTGCAGGTGTGGCCGAGGATCATCACGGTCGCGGTTCCGGAGCCCCAACACTCGCCGACGTTGGGGCAGCGTGCCTCTTCGCACACCGTGTTGAGCTCGAGACTCCGAAACGTCTGCTTGAGCGAAGTGTAGCGCTCGCCGCTCGGCGCCTTGACCTTCAGCCACGCGGGCTTCGGATCGCGGAGCCCCACGAGTGGGACCCGGCTGTCGTCGTCGCTGATGCTCACGCCGGCGGCAATCTAGCAGGCTGAAAGCGGTCGGCGCACGCTAGTTCACCTGGGCCGGAGCGACGCACACGGCGACCTCGAGCAAGATGTAGAGCAGCGCGCGCTCCTGCGGCAGCATCGTCGAGGACGAACCCTCGGTGTGGTAGCTGCTGAAGAGCACGCGCCCGCAGGCTTGCTCGAAGCTGATGGTGGCCGGCAGCTTTCCCCATTGGGTGTTGGCGTCGACCCAGACCTTCGGCGTCACCTGGATCGGCTTGCCGTCGGGATCGGTGGTGTTCCCGGCCTTCACCCCGGAAATCGCGGTCCAGTTCTCTTTCACCTCGAAGGCCGTGATGCCCTGCGTCGCCAGCCAGGCCGTGAGGCCCGGATCTGGCGAGCTGGCCGGCGCGTCCCAGGATCCCGAGAGGCAGGCCGAGCCGAGCGCGGATGATTGATCCTTCCAGTCCACGTAGCCCGGAAAGACCTGCCGCACGAACTCGTAGGAGTAGTCCGTGGTGTAGAGCTTGCCGCCCTGCGCGACGAAGTCCCTGAGGTTCTTCTGCACCGTCGGGTCGAGGGCCGGCGAGTTCGTGTCGCATACCGTCGCGTCGCTCCAAGAGCAGGGCAAAAACACGATGTGATACTGCGAGAGCGTGGACCAGTTCTTCAAGATCGAGTCGTGCCCACCCTTCGAACCGGGCCCTCCGTCGTAGTAGTCGTAGGGGGCGGTGGCTCGGTCGACCTGCAACATGCCAAAGGGGCCGGTCGGACCGATGCTGCCGAGTCCGAGCCGAGCCAACGAGATGTCGATCGCGTCCCAGGTTCCCTGGACAATGGCCATTTTTGGGATGGTGTCGCCCTGCGCACCGTCGGTCTTGGCAGGCAAGAGGGTGGACGAGAGCGGCACCGAGACGTTGCCAGCCGTCACCTCGATCGGGCGCACGCGCTGGAACTGACCCTTCTGCACGACGAGCTGGTAGCTGCCCGTGGCGGGCACGCCCAGATGGAATCCACCGTCGGCAGCCGTGAAGGTGTGCGGCGTGCCGTAGTCGAGCTTGACGCACTTGTCGCAGTACAGGCCGGCGGGGATCGGCTTGGGCGCGCTCTTGGTCAGGTACACGAGCGCGCCCGAAATCGGGATCGTGCCCTCGGGAGCCAGCACGGTTCCGATCAGCGTCGCGACCGCCGGCGGCGGTTCGTCACCGTCGAAGCTCGAGTCCAGGTTGATCCCGCTGCCGCCGCTGCCGCCGCTGCCGCCGCTGCCGCCAACCCCCGCGCCGCCGCCGCCGCCCGGACTCGAGTCGCCGCCGCTGTTGGCCGAGCACGCGATGAAGAGGCCGACGACCAGAGCAGCGAGCACGACGAAGCGCATGCCGCGAGTCTAGTTCAGCGCCAACTCACAGGCGAGCGCTCACTTCGGCGTCGGGTACGGCTTGCACTGGGTGTCTTTCACCGCCGCCGGGATCGCATCCGAGAGTGACACCTTGCCCGACATCACGTCGTCGAGTTGGTAGATCCCGCCGCCGGTGGCGTCGGGGATCGTGGCGCTGCCGGCGACCGGCGAAAACCAGCCCGCGCTCACGTCGTCGCCCTCGAGCGGCCCGCCGAGCTTGGACGCGAAGCCGAAGACCCTCACCTGCTCCTCCTGCAACGCCTTCACGCTGTCCGCGTAGTTGTGCAGGATCTGTACGCCGTTGTGGGTCGTGGGCCCTTGCACGAAGGTGTCGTCGGTGGTGTGGATGACGAGCCTCAGGGTCGAGGCCTTGGGCCGCCACGCAAACTCTTTGGCCGCTCGATGCAGCGAGTCGATGCTGTTCTCGGGCCATGTCGTGTTCTGGTTGCCCCCGGAGGTCTGGTTGTTGCTCGAGGTGAAGCTCGCCCACGATTTGAAGTCGCTCTTCAGGATCGTGACGTCGGCGTAGGGCTTCGACGAGTTTGCGAACAGCGTATCGTCCACGAACACCACCAGGCCGTAGTGCGGCTCGACCGTCAGGTTCAGGGCTTTGACCGCCTTGTCCACGCTCTCGATCTCATCCGCGAGCTTGTTCAAGAACGCGCCCATGCTGGTCGATACGTCCATCGAGAACACGATGTCGACGGCTTGGTTGCACGCTCCGGCGGAGCCGTCGCCCGAGCCCGCACCGCCATCGATGTTGATGCCGCCGCCGCTGCCGCCCAGGGCGAGACCGCCGCTGCCCCCGCCGCCGCTGGTGCCGCCACTGCCGCCGCCGCCGCCACTGCCCCCGCCGCCGCCGGAGTCGTTGGCGCCGCTGCAAGCCGCAATGCCGAACCCGGCCAACACCACCGCACACGAGACGAGCTTCCAAGGGTCCATGGTCACCTCACCCGCGCAGAAGCCTTTCTCACGCCTCGGCATCGGTCAAGTAGCCCACGCATACGCCCACGACATCCAGCACGCCCCCTCGCGTCCGGGGGCCTCGTGCCAAGCATCCAACCTACCCGAACTCCCGCTGGACCTGTTGCTCGCAACGTCCCGCCGCGTGCATGATGCCGGGTCATGGGGCCACGTCCGGTGGAGCGGGACCTGCCGTGGTTGGATAGCCGGTTTTGGGGTCTGGCTGCGGTCGGCCTCGTCGCCCTCGGCGCGTGGTTCTTCGCTGCGCTGCGCGGTCCACTCCGCGGCGAGCCGGGTGTCGTGCCCGTTCTCGCAGTGGATGGCGCCGCGACGGGGTTTCCGGGAGGGAAGGTCCACCTCCGGATCCATGCTCGCGATCTCACGACCAGATCCGGGCTTGCGAATGAGCGCGTCCAACTGCTCTTCGCCGTAGGCAAGGCGGAGCGGCCGCTCTCGGAGGGTCGAACCGACGCCAGCGGTCAGTGGCTCGCAGAAGCGAAGCTCCCCACCGAGTTCGCGGAAGGCTCGAGGCAGATCGTCGCATGGCTGCCGGATCGCGGCGAAGGCACCCGGGTCGAGCTCTACTTTTCGGAAGACTCGCTGGCCGCCACGTTCCTTTCGACCGACAAGCCCTGGTACCAACCGGGTCAGACGTTGCGCTTTCGCACGCTGACGCTGGGCGGCGACGATCGTCCCGTCGGCGGCGGTCAAATTACTTTTGAAGTGGCCGAGCCATCGGGAGCGACGGTGTTCCGCCAGAGCGTGGGGCGATCCGCCCATGGCGTCGCCCACGCCAGCTTCGCGCTCGCAAGCGAGGTCAAGCTCGGAGCCTACGTGATCAAGGCCAGCGGTGATCGCGTGCTCGAACAACGCACCGTCGAGGTCAAGCGCTACGCGCTACCCAAGGCGAAGGTCGCCATCGAGTTGGAGCCGATGCCCGAGGGCGAGCCGACGGCTCCCCGCGGCACGGTGGCGGCGACCTGGTCGTTCGGCGCGCCACTGGTGGGGGCCGACGTGACCCTGCACCTGGGCAGCCCGGATTCGCCGGCGCTTCTCCGAGGCAAGACCGACGCGCGGGGCAAGCTCGATTTCGAGCTCCCCAAGCGCGCGCGGGGACCCCTCTCGGCCCGCGTAACGCACGACGGGATGGTGCTGGAGGGCAAGGCGCACGTCGCCGAAGACGCGCGCAGCGTGCGTGTCGAGGCGTTGCCGGAGAACGGCGATTGGGTGTCCGGGGTGGACAACGACATATTCGTGGTGACCAGCGACAGCGCCGGGCGGCCGGTGAGCAGCGAGGTCACCGTCGAACCCGGTGGCAAGTCCGTAACGACGAACCAGCTCGGTATCGCCACGATCCCCCTGCGTTTCAGCCTCGGGACACCCGAGTGGGTGTTTTCGACCACCGACTGGAAGGGGGCCCGCGGAGACAGTTTCGTGCTCAGGAACCCGCAGTCTCAGCGAGACCCCGCGCAGCTCCTGGTTCGAACGGAAGGCCCGGAGCTCCGCGCGGGACAGCGCGCGACAGTGACGGTCCTCGCGGCACCGGAGCACGACGCGGACGTCGTGGTGGGGCTCTGGCGAAACGGCCGACCGCTCGCCACGTCCCAGGGGCGCCTCCAGGGCGGCGTGGCGGTCACCTCGCTCGACGTCCCCGCGACGGCCCGCGGGCTAGTCCAGATCGAAGCGCTGGCATTCGGCCGCGGAGAGTTGCTCGAGGGCGGTCGCGTCGCGCTGATCGCCGGGGCAGATCTGAACATCGAGGCCAAGCTGGACCGAGCCGCCTACGCCCCCGCGACCAGCGCAAAGCTCGAATTTGCGGTGCGAACGGCGAGCGGTGAGCCGGTGAGCGCCACCCTCGCGGTGTCGGCGGTGGACGAGGCTTTCTTCGCGTTAGCCGACCTCAGGCCGGATCTGGAGCGCCGCTATTTCCAAATCGGTCGCCGGGGCTACGGGCGCTCAGTTGGCTTCGTCGACACCCTTCGCGTCTCGCCCGAGGAGCCCGGAGTTCTCGACACCGGCGAGACGCCGAAGGACGTCAAAGCCGTCGCGCTAGCGGCGCTCTCCAAGGCGTTCGCGACCTCGACTCCACGCAGGGTGGAATGGAAGGTGGAGCGCGTGGCCAGGCAAGCCCAGCGACGCGCACACGGGTTGGGGGGCGTGGCTGCCGTCACCTCGCTCGGTATTGGCGCTGCGTTCTTGCTCGGCTTCATCGCCTACGGAGTGCGCCGCACGCGCGCGCCCGAAGTCGTCGGTGTGGGTTCCCTCGATCACGACGCCTGGCTCGCGGTCACCGCCCACGCTTTGGTGGCGCTGGGCGCCGGAGCCCTGCTCCCCGTGTTTGCACTGGGCATCTCCCGCAGTCTCTATCCGCGACCGACCCTCGGGAGGCTGAACGCCGAGTGGACCTCCGCTCTGATCTTCATGGCCTGCGCCCTCGGAGCGACCGGGTGGCAATGGTTCACCCTGCGTCGAGTCGCGCGCTCGTATGTCGGCCAAGCGCAACCCGCCCTCGCGCGCGTGCTCTGGTTTCTACCGGTGGGATTCTTGTTTGCGCACCTCGCGGCCGCGGCAGTCCTCGGTTCGGACGGACTCTGGACCGCAGGCTGGTTCCGCGAGCCTGGGCGATTCCCCGAGCTGTGTCTCGGAGTCCTGGCCCTGTGGCAAGTCGCTCTCGGCGCGCTGAGCGTGGCGCGGCAGGCGGCGCTGTTCATGGGCACTCCCCGTCACTTTGCCTGGGTCTTTGCCAGCCGATCGGCACTGTTTGGTCTGCCCGTGACGCTCGTCGCCTTGGGGCTGGTGATCCGTGAAGACGCACGCCAGATCCATCAGGAGGGCGAGCACTACGGCAACATCCGCGACGCCTCTGCCCAGCGGGAAGGCGGAATCGGCGTGCGGGCCAAGGGCGAAGAGGGCTCCAGCAGCCCCGGCGGCGGGCGCCACGCGGTGAGCGGCCCAGCGGACAACCCCAAGTTCATCCAGGCCACTCGGGTGCGCAGCTATTTCCCCGAAACGCTGGCGTGGGTTCCGGAGTTGGTGACCGACGGCAGCGGCAGGGCGCAGATCGATCTGCCGCTGGCGGACGCCATCGCCACCTACCGGCTCGGGATCTCCGCCGTGACCGAGGCCGGCAATCTGGGCAGCGTCACGCTGCCCCTCGTGGTGAGACAGGATTTCTTCGTCGACCTGAGCGCGCCCGCCGTCTTGACCCAGGGTGACGAAATCGCACTACCCGTGACGGTTTTCAACTACGCCGATCGAGCTCAGACGGTGAAGCTTCGCCTCGATGCCGAGGGCTTCGCCGTCACCGGCAAAAGCGAACTCAGCCTCGAACTCGGTCCCGGTGCCGTGCGCGGCGTGCCTTTCGCCGTGCGCGCCGCGAGCGCCGGTGAGCGCATTGTGCGCGTTCACGCTTCGGGGACCTCCCTCGCGGACGCCGTCGAGAAGAAGATCAGCGTCAAGCCCGATGGGCAACCGGTAGAGCAGATCGCGAGCGGCACGCTGAGCCAGGCCACTCGCCTCGCGCTGACGGTGCCCCCAAACGCCGTCGCCGGCGGCACCCAGGTCAGGCTGAAGGTGTACGGCGGTGTGCTCAGCCAACTGTCGGAGTCCCTCGACGGAGTGCTTCAACGACCCCATGGCTGCTTCGAGCAGACCTCGTCGGCGACCTACCCGAACGTGCTCGTGCTCGACTTCCTCCGGCGAGCCAAGCTGCAGAGCCCCGAGATCGAAGCGAAGGCCCGCGCCTTCATCGACGACGGGTACCAACGCCTGCTCACCTTCGAGGTCCCGAGCGGCGGGTTCAGCTGGTTTGGTACGGAAAGCGGCGACGTGACCCTCAGCGCTTACGGGTTGGTCGGACTGTCCGACATGTCCAAGGTGCGACCGGTGGACCCACAGCTCATCGAACGAACCCGACGGTTCTTGCTGGCGAGCCAGCGTGACGACGGGAGCTGGCCCTCCCCCAGCCCCACCCGATCGGCGTCCCCTTCGAGCGCGCTGGCCACCACGGCCTACGTGGCATGGGCGCTCGCGGAGTCGGGAGCCAAAGGCGAGGGCCTCGAGCGTGCGCTGGCCATACTGGAGGGCCAAGAGGCCGCGACAGATGCCTACGATCTCGCGCTCTTCGGCAACGCGCTGTGGAGCGGCGGTCATCGCGACGCCGCGTCGAAGGTCGCGGCGCGGCTGGCGACCCTCGTGGAGCGCGGAGACGGGCGGGCCCATTGGAAGTCCGAGCGCCAAGGCGTGATGTTCAGCTACGGCGAAGCGCTCCGGGTCGAGGTCACCGCGCTCGTCGCCCACCTCTTCGCGAAGCTCGATCGAGAGCCCGAACTGCGCGCCGAGGCGCACGCCTGGCTGCTCTTGCGCCGCAATGGCGCGGGTGCGTGGGCCAGCTCTGGGGCCACCGTGGCGGCGCTGCGCGCCTTGCTCGACGGGGCGAAGCGCGTCGAGAGCGGGGACCAACTCGTCAAGGTGCGCGTGAACGGAGCTGATGCCGGGCAGCTCCGTTTGAAGCAAGGCAAGCGCGACGTGTATCAGGTTCTCGAATTGACCGAAAACGTCCGCCCCGGTGAAAACCTGGTGGAGCTCGATGGCAAAGCGGGCGCCGACATTTCCTACCAGCTCGCTTCCGTTCATCATCTTCCGTGGGCCGGAAAGGGGCGCGCCGGCGAGAGCGACGCGCTCTCCCTCCGGGTCGCCTACTCCTCCGCCAGCGTGGCCGTCGGCCAAAGGCTGGAGTGTCGGGTGGAGTTGGGCTGGAAGCGCAACGACGCCATGAACATGCCGACTCTCGAGATCGGCGTTCCGCCGGGCTTCGACGTGGAAACGAGCGATCTCGACCGGCTGGTGAGGGACGGCAGGCTGCACCGCTACTCCCTCGAGCCGAGCGCGGTGATCGTGTACCTGGATCGTCTCCCGGCGGCCTCATCCAGGCGCTTCGCCTTCGGGCTGCGGGCAACGACGCGGGTCAGTGCGCTGGCGCCGGCGTCGGTTGCCTATGCCTATTACGAGCCCGAAGCGCGGGCCAAGACCGGGCCCGTGCGGGTCAGCGTGCGCTAGAGCCGGGAAGCCCCACGCGAAGCGCTCCCTTGGCTGAAGTCATTTCCGCCGCGCCGCCTCCGTGCTGATCCACGAGGGTGACCTCGACCTCGGAGAGCACTCGCAATTTCCTGCAAAGGCGCCTGGCGCTGATGCACTGGATCGGCTTCCTGCTGTGCCTGGCGTTCCTGGTCGGGGTCGTCGGCGTGCGCGGGCTCTTGACCGGAACTCTGCTCGCCGAGCTTCGCTCCCCATCCCGCTGGTTTCACTTCGTCGCCACCCTGATCACAGGCGGCATCTGGCTCGTCTTGCGCGGCAAGCCGCTGCGCCATGGGACCCTCGAGACCTTCGATTCGGCAGGCATCCTCGGGCTCTCGCTGCTCTTGCACCTGAACAGCTCGCTCTTCCCGATCCGAACCGTCGCGGTGTTCAACCTCGTTCTCACCACGGGCACCGCCGCCGTCCTGCGAGCCGTGCTCGTGCCCAGTACGGCTCGGCGCACGCTCAGCCTCGGAGTGATCGCGGGCTCGTCGGCGGTGGTCGTCTTCCTCGCCTCTGGGCTTCATCCCAGCTGGCCGGTCCGCCAGGCGGGTCCCGCGGATTGGCCCCTCGAGTATCAGCTGATCAGCCTCGTCATGTGGCTCGGCTCGTTGCTCGCGACAGCCACCGTGGCCTCGCGGATCATCTACGGACTGCGCCGGGAGGTGCACGAAGCGCGGAAGCTAGGCCAATACACCCTGGGCGCGAAGATCGGCGAGGGCGGCATGGGCGTCGTGTACCGCGCGACCCACGGCATGCTGCGCCGCGAGACCGCGCTCAAGCTGCTGCCTCCAGACCGGATCGACGCCCAGTCGGTGCGCCGCTTCGAGCGCGAAGTCGTCGCGACTGCGCGCCTGCAACACCCGAACACGGTCGCGATCTTCGACTACGGTCGCGCGCCCGACGGGGTCTTCTACTACGCGATGGAATACCTCGACGGGCTGACCGTCGACGAGCTGGTCGAGCACGAGGGTCCACTGCCGGCCGGTCGCGCCATCTGGCTCTTGTCGCAGGTTTGCGCATCTCTGGACGAAGCCCACAGTCTCGGACTCGTCCACCGCGACATCAAGCCGGCAAACATCATGGTCATCGGACACACCGCCGCCTACGACCACGTCAAGGTCTTGGACTTCGGCTTGGTCAAGGCCCTTGCGGCCGAATTGGGTACGACCGAGTCCCAGTCCAACGAACTCACGGGTACGCCGCTCTACATGGCGCCCGAGTGCATCGCGAGGGCGGATGGCGCCGAACCTCGCAGCGACATCTACGCGGTGGCCGCCGTCGGCTACTTCATGCTGACCGGCAAGCACGTGTTCGAGGGCAAGTCCGTGCTGGAGGTCTGCGCAGACCACCTGCACACCACGCCCGTTCCAGTTCATCAGCGGGTGGGGCGACCGGTCCCGCCGGCGTTGGAGGCGGTCATCATGCAAGGGCTCGCCAAGACGCCCGCGGATCGGCCGGCGAGCGCGGCGGCGTTCCGCGAGGCGCTGGCCGCGTGTGCCGTCGAACCCTGGAGCGAGGAGCAAGCTCGGAACTGGTGGCAGACCCGCGGAGTCGAGCTCCGTCGCCGCCCCATCGACGACGCGGATCCAACGCTGGCGCGCACCGTGGAGGCGATCCGCAGCGACTCGCCAGAGCCTCGGCCCTCGGAACCTGCCCTGCGCTGAAGCAGCCGGGAGCCAGGCGCGGCCCGCGCGGCCGCTCAGTCCCGCAAGCAGAGCACCGCGTACCCACCGCAACTGCAGGGCGCGTAGCTCGAGGCGGCCTCGTGGTATCCGCCAGGGCAACTGCCGCAGCCAGCCCAGGAGTCGTATCCTGCTTGGACGCAGAGCGATTCCTGTCCGCTGGTGCAGCCGGACGCGCAGGACTCGACAAACACGGTGTCCCAGGTCGGAGGGCAGCCATCGCAGGCGCCGAGCCCAGCGAAACCGCAGGTGTTGGTGTACGAGCAGCCCTGATTGCCGTAGCAGGTGCCGCAGTTGAGCTGGCCGCCGCAGCCGTCGGCAATGGTGCCGCAGTTCTTGCCCTGAGCGCCGCAGCTGGTCGGCGCGCAACACGAGCCGTTGTAACAGCTCTGCCCGCCCGGGCAGCTACCGCAGTTCACGCTGCCGCCGCAGGGGTTCGGGATGACGCCGCACTTGCCCGCGCAGCTCGGCGCGGAACAACCGCAGACATTGGCGGAACCGCCGCCGCCGCACCATTCCGGGCCTTGGCAGTTGCCGCAGTCCAGCACACCGGAGCAGCCATCCGAGACTGTCCCGCAATTCTTACCCAGGGAAGCACAGCTGTGACAGGTGGTCTGACAGCTGCCTCCGACGCACTGCTGGTTCGCTCCGCAGCTGCCGCAGTTGAGCGTTCCACCGCAACCGTTGCCGATACTTCCGCACGCGTAGCCCTGAGCCGCGCAAGTGGTCGCCGAGCACCCGCATACGTTCGGGGTCCCGCCTCCCCCGCAGCTCTGCGGGGCGCTGCAGGCGCCGCAGTTGACCGTACCACCGCAGCCATTGTTGATAGTGCCGCAGTCCTTGCCCTGCGAGTTGCAGCTCTGCGGGGAACAACCGCAGACATTGGGAGCTCCGCCGCCTCCGCAGCTATTGGGAGGGCTGCACCCGCCGCAACTCAGGGATCCACCGCATTTGTCGCTGATGTCACCGCAGTTCTTGCCTTCAGCAGCACAGGTCGTGGGCGTGCACCCGCAAACGTTCGCGCTCCCGGAGCCGCCGCAGAGCTGCGATCCCGAGCAAGACCCGCAGCTCAGCGTCTTGCCGCAGCCGTCCGAGATCTGACCGCAGTTCTTGCCCTGATCCGCGCAGCTCTTCCCTTGGCAGGGCGCCGTCCCGCACTTGTTGGCGCCGCCTCCGCCGCAGAGTTCGCCGGTCGGACAGCTGCCGCAGTCGACGAGCCCGCCACAACCGTCGGGCAGCTTGCCGCAGTTCGCGCCGAGGCTAGAGCAGGACTTCGGCGTGCAACCGCAGTGGTTGGCCGGGCCCCCGCCGCCGCAGGTGTTTGGCGGCTGACAGGTCCCACAGTTCAGCTTGACCCCGCAGCCGTCCGAGAGTTCGCCGCAGTTGGCCTTGACGCTCTCGCAGGCGACAGGCGTGCAGCCGCAGACGTTGGCCGTCCCACTGCCCCCGCAGGTCTGCGGGGAGGTGCAGCCACCGCACTCTTGCACCTTGCCACATCCATCCGACGCGAGGCCGCACTCGGCGGACAAGTCTTGGCAGCTCTTGGAGAGGCAGGGCGTCTGCCCGCATTTGTTGGGCCCGGCTCCGCCGCAGAACAGCCCGCCGGGGCACTCGCCGCAGCTGAGCTTGCCGCCACAACCATCCAGCGCTTCTCCGCACAGCGCACCCAGCGCGCTGCCAGGTCTTCGGCTTGCACCCGCCACCGTCGTTCGTGCCGCTGTCGCTGCTCCCAGAGTCTGCGGCGCCGCCGGTGTCGTCCCGTAGAGTGTCAGATCCGACAGCAACGAACAAGCTCCCCCGAGCCACAGCGGCGGAACGCCGACGACGAGCAACCCGACGAGGCGAAGAAGCCTGAGCATCCACTTTCGAAGATAGCTTGGCAATCGGTAGGGTGTCGAGGACCACGACCGTGGCGTCGCTGTCTCGGCTCGGACCCGCGCAAGATGAGCTAGGGTGACGCGCATGCTGCAAACTCGCGCTGCGAGCTGGCGGGCCGTGGTCTCGGCTCTCGTCGCGTCCAGCTCGGGTCTGTGGGCCTGCGGGACCGCCGCTCCCGGGCCAACCGCCCCCCGACCGGAGCCGACGGTGGCAACCGCGTCGTCAATCGCGGCGTCAGCGTCGGCGACGGTGGTTGACGCGAGCGCGGCCGACCGCGCACCTGCATCGAACGTTCCGCCTGCCGCAGCGCTGCTCCGCGACGGCTTCGAGGCCCGCTTCGTCGAACGCGCGCTCCCGTACGCCGGGCTCGGCCGCGCGCCCCCTCGAGTGGTCGTGGACCAGTCCCCAGGACGCACCCGCATCATCTTCGACGACCCTTCACTGCGGGTCTTGCTCTGGACCGAGAACACCAAGCTCTGGCCGACCCCGCTCCGCGTGACGCCGCTCACGCGCCAACCGGTCAAAGCAGGGCCGAACGAGCGCGTGCGCGTGGGTCCCGGCGCTTTCCTCCAACGCCTGAACGACAAGGGTGACTTGGCTCGGGTCTCCGCCAGCGACCGCACCTTCGAGGCCGTCGGCTGGCTGCCCATCAGCGCGATCGGCCACGCCTACTTGCCCTCTCCAATCCCCGAAGCGCCGGGAACCGAGGAGTGGGTATTGGCGCCCCTCTCGAATGTGCTCGAGCGCCCCGGGGGATCCGCGCTCGGAAAGCTCGTCGACACTGCGCCACCCCAGGTGCGAGTCGGGACCGTGGCGAAGAGCGCGGCTTGGTTCGTGGAGATCGCCTACGGCTCGTCGACGCTGTCGGTGCGGGGGTTCGTGCCCAAGTCCGCGCTATCCCAACCCCAATCGATGGGTTGGGGCAGTGGCGGCTTCGGCTACGGTGCCCGCAAGAATCCACCCGAGGAGACCCTGACTTTCCCGCGCGGCGCGTGCCTGTACAGCGAGCCCTGGGGAGAGGTCATTGGCGTGCTGCGACACGCTCTCAACAGGACGGTGCACGTCGAGATCGGCGACATGGCAGCCTGGCGCGAGCTCGACCTGCGCTGGGCCGACGCGCGAGTGTGGGTGCCTCGCGAAGGCGCGACGGCCGAAAGACCGGCCGGTGCTGTCGAGTCGCTGTCGCTGGAAAATGGCTTCAGCTGCCGCCCGCCCCCGACGCGCTGAAGCTCATGGCTGCGCGTTCAGCGTGGGCCGCCTTCGCTCGGCGCCGCACGATCGACGGCGGCCAGGATCTCGGCCACGGCAGGGCGTTGTTTGTACGACTCGAGAAACGCACGATAGACCACGGTTCCGTCGGCGCCGATCACGTACACCGCGGGCCATGAGACCTCGTTGCCCGGATCGTCGAGCCCGAATGCCTTGATCACTCTGCGGTCCGGATCGGAGAGCAGCGTCAGAGAGAGCTTCTCCCGCTCCGCCAGCTCCTTGCTGACGTCGACCGGATCCACGCTGAGCGCGACCAACTCAGCGCCGCGCTTCTCGAACTCTCCGCGTTGACTCTGCAGCTCCCCGAGCTGCCGGCGACAGTAGGGTCACCAGTGACCCCGGTAAAAGACCAGCGCCGTCACTTTCGAAGCGCGGCTCCAAGTTCCCGCTGTTGACGGCAGCCCAGCGAGCGGCGGAGCCACCCGACCCAAAGCGAGCGCACTCTCCGCGATGGCCTTCGGAGGCGAGTCGCGCCGCGCCTCCGGTGGGAAGGGCGACTTCGCGACCGCGCTGGCCGACGGGGCCGCAAGCGAGGACGGGGAGGCTGACGCCCTCTGTCCGTCGGCGGATCGCTTGGGCTCACAGCCCGCGGCGAACAGCACCCCGAGCCCGATCAACGCGGGCAGGGTCACGAAGGCGGCGCGAGGCGGCATGCCTCCACCTGATACATCAAGCCGCCAGCCCTCGCAATTCGGGGCCTCGGGGCGCGGGCTGAGCAGCGAGCGCCGACCTCTCAGCGGGCGAGCGCCGCCACGCCGACCTCGCCCACCGGATCGATCACGCCGCGCTCGGTGAAGATGGCGCTGACCAGTCGCGCCGGCGTGACGTCGAAGCCGGGGTTCCTTGCGCCAACGCCCTCGGGCGCGATGCGACGACCGCCGAAGTGCGTGATCTCCGTGATGCTGCGCTCTTCGATCGGGATCTCGTCGCCGGTCGGGCAGCTCGAGATCGACGGTGGACCACGGCGCCGCCACGTAGAAGGGGCGATCGTGTAGGCGGGCGAGGCAGGCCACCGAGTACGTCCCGATCTTGTTGGCGACGTCGCCGTTCCTCGCGATGCGGTCCGAGCCGACCACCACCAGATCGATGGCGCCTTTGGAGAAGAACCAGCCAGCCATCCCGTCAGTCAGGATCTCCACCGGGATGTCGTCCTGATGGAGCTCCCACGCCGTGAGCCGCAGGCCCTGGAGGTAGGGCCGGGTCTCGTCGGCGAGCACGCGCACGCTCTTGCCCGCCTCGACCGCGGCGCGGATCACGCCGAGGGCCGAGCCAAAGCCGCCGGTGGCGAGCGCTCCGGCGTTGCAGTGCGTGAGGATGGTCGCGCCGTCGGGCACGCGCTCGGCTCCCAGCGCGCCCATGCGTCGACACGCGGCGACGTCGTCTCGATGGATGGCCCGGGCTTCGGCCGCCAGCGCGGTGGCGTCGGCGCCAAGCTCCGCCAGGGCCAGCATGCGATCCACGGCCCACATCAGGTTCACCGCAGTGGGGCGCGCCCGCCGGAGCTCGCCCGCCAACGCGCGCAGCTCGTCGATGCTCGCGGACCTCCGGGCCGCAAGCACCATGCCATACGCCGCCGCGACGCCGATGGCCGGAGCGCCGCGGACCACCATGTCGGTGATCCCCCGCGCCACCTCGGACGAGGTCGTGAGCCGCTCGTAGATCTCCTCGCCCGGCAGACGGCGCTGATCGAGCATCAGCACGGCGTCGTTGTCAGGGCAGAGCTCGACGGCGGAGTAGCTCGCGCCAGACAGGGGTTCGGCATGCGGGACGGGCATCAGCTCTTCTCCTCGGCCATCAGCTTCTCGAGCAGGGCGTTGACCAGCTTGGGATCCGCGGCGCCGCCGGTCTGTTTCATGACCTGCCCGACGAAGAATCCGATCATGCCCTTCTTGCCCTGACGCACCTGCTCGACCTGCTTGGGGTGATCCGCGATCAGCCGCTGGCAGATCGGCAACAGCTGGCTCTCGTCGGAGACCACCGCCAGGCCGCGCTCGGCCACGATGGCGCTCGGCATGCTGCCGCTCTCGATCATGACGGCCAGGACCTCCTTGGCCTGCTTGCCGCTGATCTTGCCGGCGTCAGTCAGCGCAAGCAGCTCCGCGACTTGCTCGGGCGTGACGCTGAAGCTCGCGCGGAGGCCCCGGAGCTTCGCGTCCCGGAGCACCTCGGTCTGGATGAAGTTCGCGGCCTTCACCGCGTCCGGATAGCGACTCGAGGTGTCCTCGAAGAAGCGCGCGATTTCCGGGTGACTTGTCAGGGTCTGGGCCGCCTGGGTCGGAAGTCCCAGGGCCTGGTAGCGCAGGCGCTTCGCCGCCGGCAGCTCCGGCAGTGTTTGGGTGCGGAGGGCGGCGTCCACGAACAAGGGCGGCAGATCCGGATCTGGGAAGTAGCGGTAGTCGTGCGCATCTCCTTTCGAGCGCAGCGAATAGGTGCGACCTGCCTCGTGATCGAAGCCGCGAGTCTCCTGCACGATGCGCCCGCCGCTCTCGAGGATCGCAACCTGCCGACTGATCTCGAGCTCGATGGCTCGCTGCACGAAGCGAAAGCTGTTGACGTTCTTGATCTCGGTCCGCGTCCCCAGTTGCGACTCCCCCACCCGACGCACCGAGACGTTCGCGTCGCAGCGAAAGCTACCCTCCTCCAGGTTTCCGTCGTTCACGCGGATGAAGATCAACACGTCGCGCAGGGCGCGGAGGTAGGCCGATGCTTCGGCGGCGCTGCCGAGATCCGGATCGCCCACGATCTCGATCAAGGGCGTCCCGGCGCGATTCAGATCGACCAGCGAGTCACCCCCCACGCCGTGCACGTTCTTGCCGGCGTCCTCTTCCATGTGCACCCGGGTGATGCCCGCTCGCTTCAGGACGCCGTCCAGCTCGACATCCAGGTGTCCGCGGGTCGCGAGGGGCGCCGCGTACTGGCTCAGCTGGTACCCCTTGGGCAGATCCGGGTAGAAGTAGTTCTTGCGCTCGAAGACGCTGCGCTCGTGCACCGTGCAGTCGAGGGCCGACGCCGCGCGCACGGCCAGCTCGACCGCCCGACGGTTGAGCACGGGCAGCGCGCCCGGCAAACCCAAGCAGACGGGACACACGTTTCGGTTCGGCTCCTCGCCGAAGCGCATCGCGCAGCCGCAGAACAGCTTCGTCTCCGTCAGGAGCTGGGCGTGGACCTCGAGTCCGATGACGGGTTCCCAGCGATCGAGCATCTCGCGCCGGTCGGGTAGCACGACGGGCCCGCTGGGAAAACGCCTGGATTTCGCGGGTGTGGGCTGAAACTGCTAGGATCCACTGCCGTGCGACGCCTGATCCTCTCCCTGGTCCTCGGCTCGACCCTTTCGTTTGGCGCCTGTTCGTCGTCGACCACCAACGAAGGGCCCGCGAGCGGCGGCACCGGCGGAACGAGCACCGGTGGAACGAGCACTGGAGGCGCGAGCACCGGTGGAACGAGCGACGGCGGCGGCAGCGGAGGCACGAGCACCGGGGGAACGAGCGACGGCGGCGGCAGCGGAGGCAGCGGCGGGACCTCGGCCGACGGGGGCATCCTCTGTCCGACGGGCAAGAAAGGACCTGCCCTGATCGCGGTTGGCTCGAACTTCTGCATCGACGCCACGGAGGTCACCAACCACGATTACCAAAATTTCCTCGCCGATCCCGGCGACGCAGGCACCAATCTCACGGGACTCTCGGCCTGCCAGGGCGTGCTCGACTACGCCCCGGATACCACGGGTGGCTGCCCGAGCTTCGGGTCCGGAGTCGACCAGAACTACCCCGTGCGCTGCGTCGATTGGTGCGGCGCCTACGCCTACTGCAAATGGGCGGGCAAGCGTCTGTGCGGGAAGATCAGCGGAGGCGCGGCAGGCCCGCCGGACGCTTCGACGAATCAGTGGTATTCGGCCTGCGCGGGTCCGAAGGCAGAGGAGACCTACTTCTACGGCTCGTCCCACGAGGGAGGACGCTGCGTCGATGCCCCGCCGGTGGCGGCGGTCGGCTCGACGCTGAGCGGTGGCGCCGGATGCGAGAGCTTCTTGTACCCCGGCCTGACGGACATGCTCGGCAACGTCGCGGAGTGGGAGGATTCCTGCGCAAACCCGCAATCTGCCACCAGCGACTGCGGCACGCGCGGTGGCTCCGCGCTCCAAGCCGGCAGCGCCGTACCCTGCGCAGCGTCCAAGACCGTTGACCGAAGCAGCCAGCTCCCAGGGATCGGCTTCCGCTGCTGCTGGGACTCCAGCGTCGACAAGTGATCGTCAATTCGGCGCGCAGGTCACCCGCGTGCCGCTCGAGGTGCCGCAGCTCGCGCAGCTCGTACTGTTCGTCTGCGAGGTGACGTGAAAACCCGTGGGGCACGAACTGCCGCATGCGTTGAAGCTGCCTCCGGTCGGGAATTGGTTGCAGGTGTAGCGCTGACCGCTCGACGTGCCGCAGCTCGCGCAGCTCGTGCTGCACGCCTGGCTCGACACGTAGTACCCAGCCGGGCACGGAGCGCAGGAATTGAAGCTCGATCCGCCCGTCTGATCGCAGGTGTAGCGCTGGCCGCTCGAGGTGCCGCAGCTCGCACAGCTCGTGCTGCACGCTTTGCTCGAAGGGTGGTACCCGGCCGGGCACGGAGCGCAGGAGTTGAAGCTCGATCCGCTCACTTGGCCGCAGGTGTAGCGCTGGCCGCTCGAGGTGCCGCAGCTCGCACAGCTCGTGCTGCACGCTTTGCTCGACGGGTGATACCCGCTCGGACAGCCGTCGCAGGCGTTGAACGACGAGCCGCCAATCTGATTGCACGAGTAGCGCTGGCCGCTCGAGGTGCCGCAGCTCGCGCAGCTCGTGCTGCACGACGCGCCGCTCTGGTAGTAGCCGCTGGGGCAGCCCCCGCAGGCATTGAAGGACGAGCCGCAGCCGGGGCTGCAGTTGGCGCGCGGACCGCTCGGTGGGCCGCAGAGCGACGAACAGGACACGGAGCTCGCGTAGTAGTTCGGGGGGCAGACCGCTGAACACTGGGGGAAGCTGCCCGGCGCCGATCCGCTGACGCAGCTCCCGCTCTGGCACTTCTCGTCGCCGTTGCACCAGTTGCCGTCGCTGCAAGTCGCGTCGCTGGCGCACTGGGGCGTCGTGCCACCGCTGCCGCCGCCGCCGCTCGGCACGCCGCCGCCGCTCGGCACGCCGCCGCCGCTCGGCACGCCACCGCCGCTCGGCACGCCACCGCCGCTCGGCACGCCGCCGCCGCTCGGCACGCCGCCGCCACTCGGCACGCCGCCGCCGCTCGGCACGCCGCCGCCACTCGGCACGCCACCGCCGCTCGGCGCTCCGCCGCCGCTCGGCACGCCACCGCCGCTCGGCACGCCACCGCCGCCGCTGGGAAATCCGGCGCCCCCGGCGATGCCTTCGGTGCTGGCGTCGCCCGCCCCCGCCCCGCCATCGGGAGCTTCGACCAGGGCCTCGGCGCCGTCGAAGGCGGCGCACGCGTAGGCAACCGCAGCCGCGGCGCAGAGGGCCCAGGCAGATCTCGTGCGCACCGCCGCTCAGAGTACCAAAACTGCGAAGCGATGCACTGCCAGGGGCACCCGCCGCACCTGAGCGCCGGGCGTCGGCGGGCTCAGGTCAGTGGCCCTTTTCGCGATCGACGCCGGGGTGGCCCGGATCGCCCGGCTCTTTGCGTGGGTTTGCGGTCTCGAAGGTCCCGTCGCGGCCGGGGAACGACATCAACCGCTCCCGCTCGAAGATGAACTGATCACGGGAATCGTAGGGCGCCGCGTGCATGCCGGTGTCCATGCGGATCGCGTCGCAGGGGCAGGCCTCGACGCAAAAGCCGCAGAAGACGCAGCGCAGCTCGTCGATCACGAAGCGCTTGGGATAGCGCTCGTAGCCGCGTCGCGGATCGCCCTCGGGATACTCCCCCGCTTCGATGTGGATGCACTGCGCTGGACACGCAGTCGAACAGCACAAGCACGCGACGCAACGCGGCGAGCCGTCGGCGCGATGAGTCAGGCGGTGCAGCCCGCGAAAGCGGGCCGGGTACGGCCGCTTCTGCTCGGGGTAGCTGATGCAGTTGATGCCGTCGTCGATGGACTCGAGCACGGGATCGTTGCGCTGGCCGAGGGCCACCTCCTTCGTGTTGACGAAGAAGTGCTTCATGGTGATTCCCAGACCCTTGACGATCTCCGGGACGTACGACTGCACCGCGAGGTTGCGATTCGGCCTTGGGATGGCCTTGCCGGCGACCCTATTGGGTCCGAGGGGGGCGTTGGGCAAAATGGCCATGCTGTCTTCCTCAAGCTCCCATGCGGGCGGTGCGCGTACCGCCCAGGTGAGCCGCAAACTGCGCGGCGGTTGAAGCCAGGATGCGCTTCTTCTTCACCGGGCTGGTCACGAACGACACGAACCAAACCGCCAACGAGAGCCCCGCGACCAGGACCACCAACTGGGTGACGTCGGCTGCGATCTTCAGGCCCGCTTGCACGTTGGTGCTGGCGCCCGCGACGAGCAGGATCAGGAGCCCGGTCACCAGGATGTTCAAGAGCGAAGCCGGCAGGAGCTTGCGCCAGCTGAGCCGCATGAGCTGGTCGTAGCGGAAGCGCGGCAGGGTCCAGCGGATCATGAGTTGCAGCCAGCAGAGCGCGACGACCTTTCCGATGAAGGCCAGCACCCCGAGCACGATCACCGCGACGTGAGCCAGGGTCTGGTGCAGGAGCACCGTGTCGCCGATTTGAATGTGCAAGCCCGAGCGGTCCATGAACGGCAGGTGCCAGCCGCCCAGGAAGAGCACGGTCAAGAGCACGCTCGATGCGACCACCGCGACGTACTCGGAGAAGTAGAACATCGCGAACTTCATGCCCGAGTACTCAGTGAAATACCCGGCGACGAGCTCGCTCTCGCCCTCTGGCAGATCGAAGGGGATGCGCTTGGCTTCGGCCACGGAGGCGGTGAAAAACAGGATGAACGCCAGCGGCTGCACGAAGATGCCCCAGGTGTTCGCGGCCTGCCAGCGCACCATCTCGTCGATGCGCAGCGTGCCGTAGACCATCATCACGCCGACCAAAGTCAGGCCCAGCGTGACCTCATAGGAGACCATCTGGCTGGCGGCGCGCAGGCCACCGAGCAGGCTGTACTTGTTGTCGCTCGCCCACCCCGCCAGCGCGGCGCCGACGATGCCGGTGCCGGCGATCGCAAAGAAGTAGAGCAGACCGACGTTCACGTCGAGCACCTGCAGCTGAACCGCGCCGTCGGTGCAGAGCCCCTCGCGGGGGACGACTCGGCTGATCTGGGTCAGGTCGATGCGGCCGGCCTTGCTGCCGAAGCAGAGCGTATCGCCGAAGGGCACCACCGCCATCACCACCAACGCCGGGAAGAACGAGACGATGGGCGCCAGGCCGTGCAGGAACTTGTCGGCGTTCGGCGGGACGAAGTCCTCTTTCCAGATCGTCTTCAGCCCGTCCGCAGCCGGGTGGAGCAGGCCAAAGAGCCGCAGCCCGACCCGATCGACCTTCTCGAAGGAGTAGGCGGCGTACAGACCGGCTCCGAACACCGCCGCGGCGAACACGGCTGGCCCGGCGCCGTAGGCTACCTCGCGCAAGCTGCGCCCCAGGCCCGTTCCGCGAAGCAGCACCGCGGCGATGAGCGTGACGCCGTGGGCGCCGAGGCCGAGCCAGAGGAAGTTCCGCGGATCACCGATGGTCGCGACCCAGCGATCGAAGCTGTTGGTGACGCCGCGGCGAGCGACGCTTCCGCCGATGGCGAGCAAGGTCGCCCAGAGCGCGAACACTGCCAGCTGACTGAACAGCAGCGCGCGCCCGAGGCGCGCGGCGCCCTCGACCTTGTGAGTGAAGACCCAGCCGACCACCGCGGCCGCGATGATCAGAGCGGGAACGAGCACCATGCCCTGGGCAACACGCCTGGGCAGCCACGCCACCGCGCGGTTCGGTCCGACGCGATCGTTGATCATGGCGCCCTGGCGCCGATCGGCCCAGGTCATGATCACGGCCAGGTTCATGCCGAACATCACCATGAACAGGGCCTTGCCGGCCGCCAAAGCGATCACTTCCCAGGTCATGCCTCAGCTCCCGTCGATTGCGCCACGGTCGCGCCCGCTTCGGGCGCCATGGCTTTTCTAACCTGAGCGAGCTTGGTCCAGGCCATGGGAAGCCCGAGCGCCTTCGCCAGCACGGCCACGAGCCTCCACGCCGGCAGGCTGTCGCCGCGCGGAGCGATGGCCTTCTCGCTCTCCTGCGCCATGCCCTTGGCGTTGACGAAGGTCCCGTCGCACTCTGCCCAGCTCGAGACCGGCAGCACCACGGTCGCGTGCTTGGCCATTGGGCCTTCCCGCGTCGCGAACGTCACCAGACCCTGAAGCTTCGACAGCGCGTCGGTCCTGGTGGCATCGGATGAATACGAGCCGAGCGCAACCACGTGGGTGATGCGACCGTCGACGATGTCCTTGGCCATCTCCGCGAACGACTTGGGCGGGGAGCTCGTACAGAGCGCCGTCACTCCAGCCGTGTTCGGGTTCTTGTCCGCGTGTTTGAGCACCGAATCGCCGAGCCCCTCGGCCCGCCCGCTCAGATAGATGTGACCCGTGCCCAGGTAGTCCCGTAGCAGGCGTAAGAGCGCGAAGTTGTCCTCGTTGCTGTGTTGGGCCGAGAGCACGACCCCGAGGCGATCGGGATCGACTCCAGTCAGCACCGCCGCGGCCTTCTCCACTGCGTCCGAGAACGACGTCTTCTTGCCGCGCACCCGCGAGACCAGGATGCGGTGCTCGTGGACGCGCCGGTAGTCGAGCATGCCCTCGTCACACATCCAGTACTGGTTGACCGCCATGTTCTCCCGCGGGCGGTAGCGATACACGGTGTTGTCGCGGGGATCGAAGTCCGTGAACGCGTTGCAGCCCGTGGCGCAGCCCGTGCAGACGCTCGGGCGCGCTGCGCAGGAACCAGACCCGCGCCTTGAAGCGGAAGTCCCGAGCGGTGAGCGCGCCGACCGGGCACACGTACTCGGTCATCAGAGTGTAGCCGTGATCGAGCTCGCGACCCGGCGCCAGGACGATCTCGTTGAGTGTGCCGCGCTCGCGTTTCTCGAGCACCGGATCCTTGGCTACCTCCTCGCAGAAGCGGACGCAGCGGGTGCAGACGATGCAGCGCTCGGCGTCGTACACGATGGTGGGACCGAACACGACGCCCTTGGGCTTGTGCACGATCTCGTCGGTGCATGCGCTTCTTGGTGCCCTGATGCTCGAGCCAGTAGTCCTGCAGCCGGCACTCGCCGGCCTGATCGCAGATCGGGCAGTCGACCGGGTGATTGAGCAGCAGCAACTCCTGCACCGCGCTGCGCGCCTGGGCCACGTGCTCGCTGGAAGAGCTCGCCACCTCCATGCCGTCGCCGGCGGCCTGCTGGCACGAGGGCTGGAGCTTGGGCTTCTTGGCGGGCACGTAGTCTTGCTTGTCGGCGTCCCACTCCAGGACATCGAGCATCATGCGCCTTGCGACCGGGCGGTGGCAGGACCTCCACCAGGCACATGCGACAGTTGGCCGCGACGCTGAGCCCGGGGTGCCAGCAGTAGTGGGGGATGTCCACTCCCGCGCGGTGCGCCGCGGCGATGATGCGTTTCCCCCTGTTCGAAGGGGATTTCTTGTCCGTCGAGCTTGAACGTAGGCATTCCCAGTCATCGCTAGCGGTCGCACTCGCCGCCGATCATGTTCAGGGTCCCGAAGCACGGCACCACGTCGGCCACCATCTGGCCAGTGATGATCCGTTCCAGTCCGCCGGTCACGTAGAAGCACGGTGGCCGGATGCGGACCCGCCACGGTGTGCCGCTGCCGTCGCTCACCAGGTAGAAGCCGAGCTCGCCGTTGCCGCCTTCGGTGTAGCTGTACACCTCGCCGGCCGGGATCTTCAGGCCCTCCATCACGATCTTGAAGTGCCGGATGGTGCCCTCGATGGTCGAGTAGACCTCGTCCTTCGGGGGCAGGACGACCCGCGGATCGTCGACGTTGATCGGGCCCTCGTCGGGCATGCGTTCGAGGCACTGGTCGATGATGCGCGCGCTCTGCTCGCATCTCCTCGATGCGGACCATGAAGCGATCGTAGCAGTCGCTGGTGCTGCCCACGGGCACGTCGAAGTCAACCTCGCCGTACTTGAGGTACGGGTGCGCCTTGCGCACGTCGTAGGCCACGCCCGCGGCGCGCAGCGCCGGCCCGGTCCAGCCCAGAGCAGAGCGCATCTTCGACGCTGATCACCCCGACCCCCTCGAGCCGATCGAGGAAGATGCGGTTGCCGAGCAAGAGGCGTTTCACCTCGTCGACCACTTGGCGGATCTGCTGCACCACGGCCCGGGTGTGCTCCTTGAAACCCGGGGTCGGCGGCGCCGCCATGCCGCCCACGCGGCCGAAGCTGTGGGTGAGACGCGCGCCGGTCTCTTCCTCCATGATGTCCCAAACCATCTCGCGGGCCTTCACCATCCACAAGAACGGGGTGAACGCGCCGAGTTCCATGGCCATGGCGCCATCGCAGGTCAGGTGGTCGGAGATGCGCGCCAGCTCACCGAGGATCATGCGGTACCACTGGCAGCGCTCGGGCACCTCGATGCCGAGCATCTTCTCGCAGGCCAGCGAGAAGCCCACGTTGTTGAACATCGGCGAAACGTAGTTGCAGCGGTCGACGTAGGGGAAGACCTGGGTCCAGGTGCCGCGCTCGCACATTTTCTCGAAGCCGCGGTGCAGGTAGCCGACCTGCACGTCGCAGCGCTCGATGGTCTCACCCGACAGCTCCATCACCACTCGCACGGTGCCGTGCATGGCCGGATGCGACGGTCCGACGTTGATCAGCATGGGCTCGGCGGCGAGCTCGATCTCGCTCTCGTCGAGGTCTCGATCCAGAGGTTCCATCAGTCGTCTCCCCCGGGGAAGAGATGGCTCTGACGACCGAAGCTCATGCCCTCGTCGTGATCGAAGGGCGGCAGCTTCTCGACGTTGTCCACCTCGCGGTAGGGCACCAGCGGCTGGATGCGATCGGCCGGATAGTCCTTGCGCAGTGGCGTGCCCGACGAACTCCGGATAGGTCAGGATCCGTCGCAGATCGGGGTGATCCTTGAAGACCACGCCGAACATGTCCCAAGCCTCGCGCTCGGCCCAATTGGCAGACGCCCACAGCTCCGTGAGCGAGTCGATCTCCGCCTGCTCGCCCTCGACGTCCCCGACCCGGGCCTTGAGGCGCAGGCGCTGACCCTTGGACAAGGAGTGCAGGTGCGCCACGACGTCGAAGCGCGGCTCGCGGTGCGGAAAGTCCACGCAGGTCAGGTCGACCAACATCTCCATGGCGAGCTGTTCTTTACAGAAGTGCGCCACGGGCTTCCACGCGGCCGCGTCCACCACGAGTGTATCGTCTCCGTGCTGCGAGTGCGTCTCGAGGACGGCGTCGGGAAATTCGAGCTTGATGAGCTGGAGCAGGGCTTTGGCCATCGAAGGGTCCTGAGATGATGCCGGCGGCGGCGAAGGGATCACCCGTGCTTGGAGTGACGAAGCTGCACCACTCCCATGTCGGGGCGGGTCACTGGATCGAGCCGAGGCTTCACGATCCCCGGTCGCCGATCACCCGACTGGATCTTGTCCTGGAGCAACATCAGCCCGTCGATGCACGGCTTCGGGACGCGGAGGACAGCCCGGGATGTACACGTCGCAGGGGATGATCTTGTCGATGCCCGCGACGCAGGCGTAGTTGTCGTAAAACCCGCCGACCGACGCGCAGGTGCCGAAGGCGAGCACCCACTTCGGATCCGCCATCTGCTCGTAAATCCGCTTCAGGATCGGCGCTTGCCGCTGCACGATGGTGCCCACCACCCAGAGCAGGTCGCTCTGTCGAGGTGTGAAGCGGGGGACCTCCGCTCCAAAGCGCGAGTGATCGAAGCGCGGGCCCGAGACGGACATGAACTCCATGCCGCAGCAGGCCGTGACAAAGGGGTACATGAACAGCGAGTACTTCTGGGCCCACGACAGCAGATCCTCGAACTTCGTGGTGGCGAAGCCCTGTCCTTGCCCGGTCTCGAGCACTTCTTGAGTCGTCGGCTGCCTCAGCTCTCCCATTCGAGTGCGCCTTTCTTCCAGCAGTAAGCCAGTGCCACGAGCAACGCGACGATGAACGCGAGCATCGTGAGGAAGCCGGTCCAGCCGAGCCCCTTGAACAAGACCGCCCAGGGGTAGATGAACACCGCTTCGATGTCGAAGACCACGAACAGGATCGCGGTCAGGTAGAATTTCACGCTGAGCTTCACCCCGCGCGTCCCGGAAGTGTCGTTGCCGCACTCGAAGGGCAGGAGCTTCTCGGCCGTCGGGTTCTTGGGCCCAAGGTACTGGCCGCCCAAGAACATCACCGCGCAGATCCCCGCGGCGATGGCGAACATGATGAACATCGGCAAGTAGAGCTCGGTCATCTCTCAATCCGTGCAAGCGGCTCGTGGGGGTTCGGCGGTTGTAACCCGCGGAAATCCCGCATGAACGCTCGGAGCGTGTACCACAGTGATCGGCCCTCAGCCTAGCCCCAGGCTCGCGGCCCAGTGGGGCTGGTCCTGCGGGGGTTTTCGGCTGTCAATTGCCGCCGACGAGGCTCTGCCAGGAGTCGAACCCGGGTCCCAGACCCCGCCTGATCCGCTCGACGCTGGCATCGAGGGTGGGTCCCTCGGCCCCGGCCGCGCGGGCCTCGAGGACCGCGCCATAGGCGGCCATGAACCTGCCCCGTTCGGTGAGCGCTCGGGCCAAGAGCGGCCAAATCCGCGCACCGTCGGCCCCGAGGTTCATCGCGCGGCGGAGCGGTCCGATGGCCTCGCCGTGGCGCTCGCTGCGGACCATGGACTCGCCGAGGCGCGCGTAGATCTCGGAGGCCGCGGGTCCGTCGCCCGCGTATTGCACACCGAGACGGAGGATCTCCTCGCCCTTTTGAACCTCCCCCAAGACGATGCATGCCGAGCCGAGGTAGCCGAGGCCCCGAGCGATCAGCGCCCGGGTGTCGGGGGCCAGGAGCTGCCCCTCGGGGGTCCTGAGGAAGATCGCCAGCGGCGCGGGCCACGCGCCCAAAAGCTCGATCACGCGCAGGGGCTCGCCGCGCTTCTCTGCGGCCTCCGCCTCGGTGATGCGCCCGAGATCGATGGCGCTGCGTCCCCCGCGCTGAATGCGGTCGAGCTCTTCGCGAACGTGAGTCCGGATCCTCGCGCGCAGCTCCCCGAGGCCGTAGCGCTCGTCGATGCCATCGTGGGAGAGGTCCACGAACGAGTCGCCGTCCGCGATGCTCAGCTTGGTGAGGCTGTAGCCGTAGAGCGGCGCCAAGAGCAGGTAGCGCACCCCGACGTGAAGCTGCACGGCCTCGGTGTCGGTCGGTCGCGTCGGGGGAGCCGCAATGGGCTCCTCGGTCACCAAAGCGGCCACCAGCCTGCGCCGGAAGTCGGCCAAGGTCAGCCGCTGAGTGTCCGCGTCGGTCACCTCCGCGTCCGGCGCACCGACCACGAAGTCCACGAGGGTGTTGTCCGGATTGCGCCGATCGACCGTCAGCGCGGTGATCCGCGCGCCCGTGATCATCGCGAACGCGAAGAACCGAGCGCCGATGATGTCGCAGAGCGCCTGGAAGCTGCCGATGCTCTCCCCGATGCGCTCGAACCATCCGTCGGTGCGGATGGACTCGAGCGGGATTTCGGTGGGAACGGACATCGGCCGCAGCCTAGCGCGGCCGGCCGGAAGAACGAAGAGCAACGGACGGCGGGAAGCCCTTGGCCGGAGCCGGCGTATGATGGCCGCCATGAGCACGCGCGCGGTTTCGAGTTTGGGGTTGTTTTCCATCGCACTGATTGCCGCCTGCGGGGGCGCGGGTGGCGGCGGCGGCGGCGGGGCGCCCGATGGCGGTGGAGCCACCGGGGGATCCGGGGCTTTTGGAGGGTCCGGCGGCAGCGGGGGCTCCGGGGCCGGCGGCGGGTCCGGGGGCGCGGCCGGGGCCGGCGGCGGGTTCGGAGGCGCGGCCGGGGCCGGCGGCGCGGCCGGCTCGGGAGGCAGCGGCGGCTCCGGCGCGATGGGAGGCAGCGGCGCAACGGGAGGCAGCGGAGGCTCCGGCGCGACGGGAGGCAGCGGAGGCTCCGGCGCGACGGGAGGCAGCGGAGGCTCCGGCGCGACGGGAGGCAGCGGAGGCTCCGGCGCGACGGGAGGCAGCGGAGGCTCCGGCGCGACGGGAGGCAGCGGAGGCTCCGGCGCGACGGGAGGCAGCGGAGGCTCCGGCGGCGGCGGCTGCACCAACTATTTCAGCGAGACCTTTGCGAGCGGGACCGGCGCCTGGCAGCTCGGCACGAACTGGGAAGTCGGGACCGCGAAGGCGTCCACCGCATGCGGATCCGGAGGCCAAGATCCTGCGACGGACCACAGTGGCGACGGAAAGATCGCCGGCGTCGTGCTCGGCGGCTGCTATCCGCTCACCACCAGCACCACGGATTACTGCATCACGAGCCCGACCATCAACGCCGGCAGCGCATCGACGCTGCACCTGTCGTACTGGCGACACCTGCACTCGGACTACCCGAGCTACGTCTACAGCAAGGTCGAGGTCTCGAGCAACGGCTCGACCTGGAGCACGGTCTACTCCGCGCCATCCACCGGCAAGGTGGACGACAGCAGCTGGATGCAGCAGAAGTTCGACGTGTCCAGCTACAAGAGTTCGACGTTCCAGGTCCGCTTTTGTTACCGCGTCGCATCGAGCAGCGCGTACAGCGGCGGCGGCTGGAACATCGACGACGTCGTGGTCTCGAACAGCGCCTCCTGCACGCAGCCCTGAGGGAAATCTTCGGCGCATCCATTGCCGATGGGCGGCCTCCGGTGGTACGGCGACCCGAGTCGTCACCATGAAGGTCCATCACCTGAACTGCGCCACCATGTGTCCCTACGGGGGCCGGCTGCTCAGCGGCTCTGGGTCGCTCTTCGCGCCGACCAAGCTCGTCTGCCATTGCCTGCTGATCGAGACCTCCGAGGGGCTCGTGTTGGTGGATGCGGGGCTCGGCACCCGCGACGTCGAGAGCCCAGAGCGCACGCTCGGACGCGAGTTCCTCCTGTTCGCGCAGCCGGTGCGCGACCCCGCCGAGACCGCGCTCTGCCAGGTCGAGGGCTTGGGCTTCTCCCGCGACGACGTCCGCCACATCGTACTCACTCACTGCGATCTCGATCACTCGGGCGGCATCGTCGACTTTCCCCAGGCGACGCTGCACGTGCACGCGCTGGAGAAGGAGGCGGTCTTGCACCCGAAGACCCGCATCGAACGGACCCGCTACGCGAAGGCCCACTTCGCGCACGGTCCGAATTGGGCGGTGTACCAAGCCAAGGGCGAGCCATGGTTCGGCTTCGAGTGCGTCCGCGATCTCGACGGGCTGCCACCCGAGATCTTGCTGATCCCGCTGCACGGCCACACGCGAGGGCACTCCGGAGTCGCGGTGCAGAGCAAGAGCGGGTGGCTGCTGCACGCGGGCGACGCCTACTTCCACCGGCTGGAGATGGCGCCGGATCGTCGACGCTGCCCGCCCTTGCTCGACGTGTTCCAACGCATCGTCGAGATCGACGGCCAGGCGCGCCTCAGAAATCAGATGCGCCTTCGCACCCTGGTGCGCGAGAACTCCGACGAGGTGAGGGTATTTTCGGCCCACGATCCCGTCGAACTCGAGCGCTGTCGAGAGCGCGCGACGTGAGCGACACCGACTGGCACGACGCAAAACCCGACAAGCCAACCTCGCTCTCATCCGCTGAGGTCGCGGGACTGAGGCGCGGCCTGCTCGGCTGGTACGCCAAACACGCGCGCGACCTGCCCTGGCGACGCACCCGGGATCCCTACGCGATCTGGGTCAGCGAGGTCATGCTCCAGCAGACCCAGGTCGCCACCGCCATTCCTTACTACCAGCGCTGGATGCGACGCTTTCCCGACGTGCAACGCTTGGCGAGCGCGGATCCGGACGACGTGCTGCACGCCTGGCAGGGGCTCGGCTACTACTCGCGCGCGAAGAGCCTGTTGGCTGCCGCGCGCGTGGTGGTCGAGAGCCACGCCGGGCAGATCCCGGCGAGCGTCCCCGAGCTCGCCGCGTTGCCGGGCGTGGGGCCCTACACCGCCGGCGCCATCGCGAGCATCGCGCACGGCCGGCGCGCGGCCATCGTCGACGGCAACGTCGAGCGGGTGCTCTGCCGGCGCTTCGGGCTCGGGGGCGATCCCAAGAAGAACCCGCTGCGGGCGGAGCTCTGGCGGCTCGCCGAACGCTTGGTCCCGGGCGCTCGGGCCGGCGACTTCAACCAGGCGTTGATGGAGCTCGGCGCCACGGTCTGCACGCCCAAGAGCCCGAGCTGCGAGCGCTGCCCCTGGCGGGCGCGCTGCGTCGCCCGAGCGACGAGCCGTCAAACCGAGCTGCCGGAGGCGGCCGCCCGGGCGCAGACGCTCCGCGTGCACGGCGTCGCGGCCATCGTCGAGCAGCGCGGGCAAGTCCTCGTGATGCAGCTCCCCGAAGACGCAGCACGCTGGCCAGGCCTGTGGTGCTTCCCGCACGCGGAGCTCCGTCCCGGCGAGGCCCCCGAAGCGGGGTTGGCCCGCGCGCTCGGCACGCGCGCGCTCAGCTACGAGCTCGAGCGAAGCCTGAAGCACTCCATCACCCGCTATCGCATCACCCTCGACGTATTCCGCTGCACCACCCGGTCGAAGCCCGACGGCGCTGCCTTCGGTTTCCGACGCAAGGGCGACCTCGACGCCCTCGCGATGCCGGCAGTGCACCGTCGCATCGCCGATCGCCTCACGACCGCGCCGAGGCCACTGGCGGCGCCGAGAGCAGACCTTCGATCAGGTCCATGATCCGGCTCTGCCCAGATCGTCCCAAATCAGCGCCGCGAGGCCCCACCGGTCGAAAACTCCGGCAGCCTGCGCGGCTCATTGGCCAGGTACGCTCTGCACGGTTCGCACGGGTCTCGGATCAGGCTGTGGGCGTCGATCATTTGGGCCTGGTTCATGGCTCACCTCTCACTTCGTTGGATCGGCGCGAGAGCGGGCACGACCGCTCCGAGCGCGCCCAGGGAGAGCCGCGCGAGGAGCGCCGCGGCGGTCTTCTTCGGGATGCGGGGGCCGAACACGTATCGCAGCCCGATCCGGATCCACATGCCGAGCAGCGCCTGGGTCACCAGCTCGGCGTCGGGGATCTCACCCGCGACGGCCCGCAGGCGCAGGGCCAAGAAGGCGGCGACCGGCGGGCTGATGCCATCGCGAAGCGTGTCGGGCCCGGAAGTTGCGCCGAGTCGCTCCGCAAACGCCGCGAGCAGTTCGCGCTCGCGCGACCAGTGATCGAGACAGGCCTCGGCCACGGCCTGCGCCAGAATCGAGCGGAGGCTCGGAAGCGTGTTTGTGCCAGGTCGCGTCGAGGCGCTCGACCAGGGCCCGGTTGTGCTCGACCAGAAGCTCGTCGGTGAGCTGCTCCTTGGTCTGGAAGTGCACGTAGAAGGTGCCGTGCGCGACCCGGGCTTGCCGGGTGATGTCCCCGATCTGGGTCGCCGCGTAGCCCGCCTCGGCAAAGCAGTGCCGGGCCGCAGCCTTGAGTGCTTCCCTGGTTTCCGCCTTCTTTTGGGCCCTTGGTCCCTGCACCTTCACTGACACAGCTTCACTGATAGCAAGTCAGCGAAGCTCGCGCCAGGGGGCTCCGCTGTCCCGGCACGGAGCTCGTCTGGGAGGAACGCGACGGTTACCGGCGCGCGCGCTGAGCGGGGTCAGCGCAGGCCCAGCGCCGCCAGCTCATCGCCACGATTGCAGCCAGTGTTCTCGCTCATGCCGCCGTGTGGCTCGCCTAGTGCCGCGCGGCTGAAGTTCGAGTGGATTCGCCCCTGAGACCCGCGCTCATTGGGGCTCTCACAGGAAGGGCGGAAGACCGGAAGGATTTGGGGTGGTCAGGCGTGAGCCTCCGCAGGCCATTTCTGAGCGCGGTCACGTTGAAGTTGACGAGCAGGCCGACACGCAACTGCGAAAGGCGCAGATAGGTGATGACCTGCGCTTCGTGAATCGGGAGCAGCCGCTCGACCGCCTCGAGCTCCAGGAGGATATGATCTGGAAGCGACCAGGTCGAGGCGATAGGCGCAGTCAAGGTGCACGCCTTTGTAGCGGATTGGTAGCGGTCGCTGCCGCTCGAACTTGAGCCGTCGTTCGGACAGCTCGGCAGACAGACAGGCCTCGTATGCGGATTCCATCAGCCCTGGACCGAGATGCCGATGCACCTCGATCAGCGCACCGATCACCTCGTCCGTCCCATCCCCAAATCTTCCGAGCTTTCGCCCTTCCTGGGCCATCCCCGTGGGGTCGGGCCTCACTCCGAAACAGTTGGGGCCGTTCTTCCACTCTTCAGGCGCCGCTCAGCCGCACTTCGCTTGGTAGTCGCCGCAGCAGTCGCCGAAGCCGGCGCAGGACGAGTCGCAGTAGCAGGCCGGAGTGCTGTTTGGAGCCGGGGTCGCCTGGCCGCAGTGCCCCTGGCACGAACCGGTGCTCGAAGGCGCGCCGCCGCCGCCGGCCGAACCGCCGCCGCCGGCCGAACCGCCGCCGCCGGCCGAACCGCCGCCGCCAGCCGAACCGCCGCCGCCGGCCGAACCGCCGCCGCCGGCCGAACCGCCGCCGCCGGCCGAACCGCCGCCGCCGGCCGAACCGCCGCTGCCACCGGCGCCGCCCGTACCGCCGCTGCCACCGGCACCGCCCGTGCCGCCCGTGCCGCTGCAGAGCGAACCCTGCGGGGAGTAGCAGTTGTCGCGGACGCCGCTCGCTCCGAAGGTCGAGTCACCCACGCGGTTGCGCACCGCGAGCAAGAGATCGCGCCACGTCACGTTGTTGTTGTGCTCGAGCCCCCAGGCGATCTTGGCAAACACCGGTCCGGCGATCTCGTTCGCGTCGGCGCTGACCTCGATCACGCTCGAGACCAGATCGAGCTTGTCCCAGCCCTTCTTGCCCTCGAGGATCGGGCGCACGTAGTACTCGTAGCCGAGGCAGCCGCCGTAAATGTAGATCTGGTAGAAGTCCGGGTACGTCGGCTTCGACCAGAAATCGCTGGCACCGAGCATGCTGTGTCCGTCGTAGACGATGATCTCGTGCTCGCTGAGCGCCTTCTGGAAGTTGGGGAAGTTGGCGTGATCCGAGAGCCCGGCGAAGTCGGTGGGCGAATACAGGTCGATCTCGAAGTCGACCTGGCCGAGGCGCTTGGAGAAACGCCGGCCCACTGGCGCCGGAGTGATCTCGCTGTAGCCGCCCTGCTTCAGCCAGTTGCCCATGGTCTTCATGTTACGGACGCCGGTCTCCGAATCGTCGATGGGGCCGTCGCCGATCTGTCCGAACAGCACCACGGCGGTGACCTTGCCGTCGGCGGTGAGTTGGTCGAACTCGGGATAGGTCTTGTGAGACTCCGCGAACATCTTGGACACGGTCAACTTCAGCTGCTGGGTGGGCAGCGCGCAGCCCGACTTCTCCGGGTTCCAGAGGTACCAGTACACCGACTGGCTGAGGGGCATGTGCGAGTCGTAAGTCGCGCATTTGTCTCCGGCTTCGCTCATGACCGAGAAGGGCTTGATTGGGACCTCAGCCTCGAACACGGTGCCCTGGCTCACGCCCTGACGCGCCTCGTGGAGCAGCACTGCGTTCACGCCCTTGATGCGGAAGCGCTTGAGCTTGGTCTTGTCGGCGCTCGCCGCTTCGCCGGCGGTGATCCAGTTCCCGTCCACCAACCACTCGACGCGGTTCTTCGAGGTCGTGTCCTCGGCGAGGGACTCGAGGTAGAACTCCTTGCGCTCGCGCAGGTAGGTGGTCGCAAACTGCGCGACGAACGCCGGCGACTCGAGCAGGCGATAGGTGGGGGCCTCGACGTCGGCCTCGATGTCGACCTCGACCTCGATGCCGTCTGGGTTCATGTACGCGGTGTCGGCCTTGCCCGACGGCGTCTGATCGTCCAGGAACGGGTTGGTCGCCTCTCCCCCGCCCGGCGACCCTCCGTCACTCGACGAGCACGCCAACAGCAACGCAGGGACCACGGCGGCAAACGAAGCAAGGCGGCGGAGCGACATGGTTGGAGCCTCCCGTTCAGGTAGGATATATAACTACCACTGACCACACGGCTGCGGCAACCCCAAATCTACAGGGTGCCGGCCACTCCGCGCAGGACCTCGGGGGCCCCGGCCTCGATCACGGCCCCGTGGCCGGGGATCAGGCGCCGGAGATCGGGGGTGGCCAAGCGTTCGAGGTGGGCGCGCAGGGCCGCCTTGCTCTTCACCACGAGGAGGCGGCCGACCAAGGTGACCTTCGGGCCGCCGGTGGACCCCATCAGCCCCATCACGAAGCCGGTGAACCCGGGCAGCTTGTCCACGTTGAACAGCACGTCGTTGAAGATCAGGGTCACGCCGTCCGCGGAGCGCACCGTCAGCACTCCCTCCGCCTCGCCCACCCCGTCGAGGTGCTCAAAGCTCACCGCGTCGTCCGCGGGCACGACCGCGTAGTCGAGGTCCACCGGAACGACGGCTTCCACTTTCTTCTTCGCGCCCCGCGGGCACACCACGCGAGCGTCCGGATACCGTCGGCGGAAGTTGGCCGCGTCGAGTCGGTGGTAGCCGTTGGGCACCACCAGCAGCGCCGGCGTTCCCCAGGCCTCGAGCGCCGCCATGCCCGCGTCGTCCAGCGCCACCGGGTTGTGGACGACCAAGCGTCCATCGCCGCGCTTCACCACGGTCATGCGCCGCTCGAGCGGCATGCCGGGGATCGCGCCGGTGACCGAGCGAAGGTTCTCCGCGTGCTCGTTCCAGTCGCCGTGAGGCAACACCGTCCAGGTCTCGAATGCTTTGGCCATCCGGCGCTCCCTCTTCACACTGCCAAGAAGTCATCCAGCACGTCGCCCAGGGTCGGCGTGCCGCGGTCGGCGTAGGCGTAGCCCACACGCACGGTCGGCTGGCGTATGGTCAACAGCCGCCGCAAGTCCACCGGAGTGGCGATCACCACCACGTCGGCGTCCGCGGCCGCGATGGTACGTTCGAGGTCGCGGATCTGAGCGTCGCCGTAGCCCATCGCCGGCAAGACCGCGTCGAGGTGCGGATGCCGCGCGAAGGTGTCGGCGATGGAGCCGACGGCGACGGGCCGGGGATCGACTGGCGTGCCGCCGTGATCCCTCACCGCCACCCAACCGGCGCCGGTGCTCATCCCGCCATGGGTGGTGGTCGGACCGTCTTCCACGATCAGCGCCCGAGCTCCCCGAAGCAGCTCCGGGTGGTCGACCTCGATGGCCAGATCGCCCTCGATCAAGCGGGCGGTCGGGCAGATCGCGCGGACCGACGCCCTGAGCTCGGCGACCCGGGCCGGCGCGGCCGTGGCCACCTTGCTGACCACCACCACGTCGGCGCGACGCAAGTTGGACTCGCCGGGGTAGTACCGGGTCTCGTGTCCGGCGCGATGGGGATCGACCAAGACGATCTCGAGATCCGAAGCATAAAAGGGCAGGTCGTTGTTGCCGCCATCCCAGAGCACGACGTCGGCCTCGCCCTCGGCGGCCCGCAGGATCTTCTCGTAGTCGACGCCGGCGAATACCACGTGGCCCGCACGGATGTGCGGCTCGTACTCCTCCATCTCTTCGATGGTGCAGGCGTGCAGCGTGAGATCGTCGAGGGTGGCGAAGCGCTGCACGGCTTGCGCGGCGAGATCGCCATAGGGCATCGGGTGGCGCACGATGGCGACGGAGCGACCCCGCTCGGCGAGCAGGCCCGCAACGTGTCGAGTCGTCGGGCTCTTGCCGACGCCGGTGCGCACGGCGCACACGCTGATCACGGGTCGCTCGGAAGCGAGCATGGTGCGGTTCGGCGCCAGGAACCGAAAGCCAGCGCCCGCCGCCTGAGCCCGAGCCACCAGGTGCATGACGGTCGCGTGCGACACGTCGCTGTAGGAAAAGACCACATCATCGACGTCGCGGCCCGCGATGATGCGCTCGAGATCGGCCTCGGCCACGATGGGAATGCCCTCGGGGTAGTTCGGTCCGGCCAACACCGGCGGGTAGACCCGACCGGCGATGTTCGGGATCTGGGTGGCGGTGAAGGCGACGACCTCGACGCTCCGGTCCGCGCGGAACACCACGTTGAAGTCGTGGAAGTCGCGCCCCGCGGCGCCCAGGATCATGACCTTGGTCCGAGCCGTCACGGGGCGGATAATGTCAGACTCTACGCCTCGCCTGAAGCGCTACTCTTGCGCAGCGCGGAGGCCAAATCGCTCGACAGCGCGACCCCCGCGACGATCACCAGACCGGCCACCAGCGTCCGGGCCGTTGGCGCCTGATGGAGCCAAACCCAGGCCGCAATCACCGCGATGACCGGCTGCACGTAGACGTAGACCGCGACCGTGCTGCTCTCGACCCGCCGCAGGGCGTAGGCGTTGAGCAGATAGGTGGCGATGGTGGCGCCGAGCAGAATGAACACCAGAGACGCATGCGTACCGGCCGGCAGCTCCAGCCAGCGCACGCGCGTCATGTCGAGGACCGTCAGCGGCGCCGCCTCGAGGGCACCAAAGACGAACACCCACGCCATGGTCCGCAGCGAGCCGAGCCGGGCCAGCATCGGCCGCGCGGCGACGATGTAGATCGAGTACGCGCTGATGTTCCCGAGCAACATCAGGTTGCCGACCGTGGTACGGTCGCCGAGATCGAAGCGATCGATCCGAAGCAGCAGCGCCGCTCCGGCGAAGGAGAGCGCGACGCCGACGAGCCGACCGGCGCGTGGCCGCTCGATGCCCAGCGCCGCGGTGATCAACAGGGTGAGGGCGGGCATCAGCAGGATCGAGAGCGAGGCGTTGATGGGTCCGGCGCGGTACAGCCCCTCGGCGAACAAGAGCTGATTTGCGCTGATGCCGAGGGCGCCGAGCAGCGCCAGCCGCGCGAGATCCCCGGCCGCGGGCGGGCGCTGCCAGGGCAGGCCGGCGGCCAGGGCCAAGAGCGGGGCGCCGAGCATCAGGCGGAAGCCGATCAGCGCCGCCGGGCTCATGTGCTGCATCACCGCGCTTCCGGCCACGGGCCACAGACCGAACAGGATCTGCACCAACACGAGCGCAGCGTGGACGCGAAGCAAGGCGCGCGAGCCTAGATCGGTTCGAGCGCCGGCCCAAGCATCATGCCACCCTGTACCGCCGATCATGGCCAAGCGACCGCTGACTCGCACGACCGGTGAAACGCGGCAGGCGAGCGTCAAGCTCCTGCTGGACGCCGATCACTACTCCGAGCTGGTGCAGACCGAATTGCCGAGCGCCCAGGTCGCCCACGCGCGCGCGCTGAGCCTCACACGTGGGTCGCGTCGAGCTTGTCCGGATCCACACCGAGCTCGGCGATGGCCCGGGCTACGGTGGCGGCATCCAACTTGCCGTCGAGGCGCAGGGCGTCGAGCGCGGCGATGGCGATGCTCTCGGCGTCGACCTCGAAGTGACGGCGCAGCGCCTCGCGCGTGTCGCTCATGCCGAAGCCGTCGGTGCCGAGCGGCACGAATCGGCCTGGGACGAAGCGCGCGATCTGATCCGGAACCGCTTTCATGAAATCGCTGGCCGCGATGAAGGGGCCCTCGACGCCCGCCAGGATCTCCGCGATGTGCGATGATCGCGGCGGCGATTCGGGGTGCAGGCGCGCCTGGCGCTCGCATTCGAGGGCGTCGCGGCGGAGCTCGACGTAGCTGGTGACGCTCCAGACGTCCGCCGAAACGTCGTAACGTTCGAGGATCTCCCGCGCGCGGATCACCTGCATCAAGATCGATCCGGAGCCGAAGAGCTGGACCCGATGGCGCTTGCCGTCGGCCGCCACCGACAACCGATAGATGCCACGCAAGATGCCGTCCCGCGCGCCCTCGGGCATGGGCGGCATGAGGTAGTTCTCGTTCTGCAGCGTGATGTAATAGTAGACGTCCTCGTCGTCCCCGATCATGCGCCGCAGGCCATCTTCGATCACGACCGCCAGCTCGTAGGCGAAGGCCACGTCGTAGCAGACGCAGGACGGGATCGTGCTCATCAAGAGGTGGCTGTGGCCGTCTTGGTGCTGCAACCCTTCGCCGTTGAGCGTGGTGCGCCCGGCGGTGGCGCCCAGCACGAAGCCCCGGGCCATGCTGTCACCGGCCGCCCAGAACAGATCGCCGGTGCGCTGAAAGCCGAACATCGAGTAGAAGATGTAGAACGGGATCATCGGCTGGCCGAAGTTCGAGTACGCCGTGCCCGCCGCGATGAAGCTGGCGGTCGAGCCCGCCTCGGTGATGCCCTCTTCGAGCACCTGTCCGTCCTTGCTCTCGCGGTAGTAGAGCAGCTTGCCCTTGTCGACGGGCTCGTAGAGCTGGCCCTGAGACGAGTAGATGCCGACCTGGCTGAAGAGCGCGTCCATGCCGAAGGTGCGCGCCTCGTCGGGCACGATGGGCACCACGCGCCGACCGAGTCGCTTGTCGCGGAGCAGCTTGGAGAGCATGCGCGCGAAGACCATGGTGGTGCTGGCCTCGCCGTCGCCGGTGCCCTGCTTGAACTCGTCGAACAGCTCCTGACTCGGCAGCTCGACCTTCACCTGGGCCGCGACGCGCCGCTTGGGGATGCTGCCGCCGAGCGCGCGCCGGCGCTCGAGCAGGTACTCGACCTCGGGGCTCTTGCTGCCGGGGTGGTAGAACGGCGCCTCGTCGAGCTTCGCGTCGGGAACCGGCAGGTGCAGCGCGTCGCGGAACACCCGCAGCTCGCCCTTCTCGAGCTTCTTCTTCTGGTGGGTGACGTTCGACGCCCTCGAAGCTCTCGCCCAGCGTCCAGCCCTTGACGGTGTGCGCCAAGATCACCGTCGGGCGCCCCTTGTTCTCGATCGCACGCCGGTAGGCCGCGTAGACCTTGCGGTAGCTGTGACCGCCTCGGCGCAGCTGTTCGATCTGCTTGTCCGAGAGGTGCTCGACCATGTCGAGCAAGCGCGGATCGGTGCCGAAGAAGTCGCGGCGCGTGTAGTCGCCGGGCGCGGTGGTGTACTTCTGCCACTGCCCGTCGACGACCTCGTTCATGCGTCGACGCAGCACGCCGTCGTGGTCCTTGGCCGAGCAGCTCGTCCCACTCCGGACCCCAGATCACCTTCATCACGTTCCAGCCCGCGCCGCGGAACACCGCCTCGAGCTCCTGGATGATCTTGCCGTTGCCGCGCACCGGCCCGTCGAGCCGCTGCAGGTTGCAGTTGACGACGAACACGAGGTTGTCGAGCCCCTCGCGGGCCGCGATGCTCAGGCTGCCGAGCGCCTCCGGCTCGTCGGTCTCGCCGTCGCCGAGGAACGCCCAGATCCGCGACTGGCTGGTGTCGGCGATGCCGCGATTGCGCGAGGTAGCGAGCGAAGCGCGCCTGGTAGATCGCCTGCAGCGGGCCGAGCCCCATGCTGACCGTCGGGAACTCCCAGAAGCCGGGCATCAGCCGCGGGTGCGGGTAGCTCGAGAGCCCCTGCGCCACGCTCCGACCTCGCGCCGGAAGCGCTCCATCGTCTCGATGCGACAGTCGCCCTTCGAGAAAGGCGCGCGCGTAGATGCCGGGCGCGGCGTGTCCCTGGTAGTAGATCAGATCGCCGGCGCTGCCCTCTTGCTCCTTTCCGTGGAAGAAGTGGTTGAAGCCGATCTCGTACAGGCTGGCGCTCGAGGCGTAGGTCGAGAGGTGGCCGCCGATGCCCGGGTAAGCGCACGTTCGCGCGGTGCACCATCGCCACCGCGTTCCAGCGCACGATGCGCCGGATGCGCTTCTCCATCATCTCGTCGCCGGGGAAAGCGGGCTCCTCGTCGGTGCTGATGGTGTTCACGTAGTCGGTGGTCAGCGGACCCGGCGGCAAGATGCGAAAGCGCCGCGCGTTCTCCAGGACGCGCCGCAGCAGGTACTGCGCACGGTCGCGACCGCTGGTCGCCACCACGGCCTCCATGGACTCGATCCACTCCCGAGTCTCTTCGGGATCGCGGTCCGAGGCTTCGGGGCTGAAGCTCGACTTGGGGAACTCGCTCGCGCGCGGATCGTAGCTCTGGGTGTCAGTCACGCCCGGACCGTAACACGGCGCTCGGCGCGGGGGTTGGGCGGCCGGCGCCGGCCCGGTCGGTGACGATTTCGTGATCCGGCCGCTGGCCTCGGAGCATCAACGCGATACAGGCCATGACCGCCGTCGCATTGACCAGGACAGGAGCCGTCTCCTCGGGCACCCTCGAGAACGACGCGCCCATGGCCAAGTCCGCTGCCCCCGCCGAAGTGGAGCGCCTGTCACGCATGATGCGCGACGGGTTCGACCCAATTTGGCGCTTGCTACGGCGCCTGGGAGTCTCGGCGGATGCCGCGGACGACGCCGCCCAAGAGGTCTTCATGGTGGCTGCGCGGCGCATTCACGAGATCGAGGCTGGGTCCGAGCAGAGCTACCTCTACGGCACCGCCCTGCGCGTCGCCAAGTCGCACCACCGGCGTCAGGCGAGCAGTTCGGCGCGCCACGTGCCCCTCGACGAATCGCGGCTCAGCGCATCGACCTCGCCCGAGCAGGCCCTCGACCAGCGGCAACGCCTCGCGCTGCTCGACGACGCGCTCGGCGATCTGGACCAAGACGAGCGGAGTGTGTTCGTGCTCTTCGAGAATCGAAGGCATGACGTTGACCGAGATTGCAGAGCTTCTAGACATCCCCCGAGGCACCACCGCCTCGCGATTGCGCCGGGCGCGAGCCCGATTCGTGCGGGCGGTCGCCGCGAGAAAGCGAGGTTCGCGTGGTTGATCCCAAGCGCCTAGTCGATAGATTCGGGTCGGGCTTCGAGCGGGAGTTGCTCCTATCGGGCTCCGACGAACAGCCGACCCCGGAGGCCCGCGAGAGAGCCCGGGCGCGGGTGCTCGAGCTCGCGCTCGCCGCGTCCGCTGCGTCGGTCGGAGCGGGTGTGGCGGGCGCGGGAGGCGCGGGCGGCAAACTCAGCTCGGGTCTCACGCTGCTCTTCGTCAAGTGGATCGGCGCGGGTGTCGTGCTCGGAACCGCCGCGACCTGGGTAGGCACCGAGCTCACGGCGCCGAAGCACCAGCCCCCATCGGGGCAATCGGTGGCCGCGGTGGCCGCGCCCGCAGGGGTCTCGGCGCGACCCCGCGCCTCCGCCGCCCCGGCGACGACCGCGCCGGAGGTGACTGTCGAGGGCGTGGTGCGACCGCCGGCACCGAGTCGGAGTTTGGGCGACGTTCGGATCGGGACCGCAGCCACGCTGATGGAGGCGGAGTCGATGCGGCGCATTCGGGCCGAAGCGAGGAACGATCGCGCGCGCGCCCTGCGCATGCTCGATGAGCACCTGCTTCGGTTCCCGAGCGGAGACAGCAGGGGCGAAGCCCGAGACCTGCAAGAGAAGCTGCGCTCCCCTCGAAAGTGAGATCCGATCCCGGGGTCGCGTGCATCAATCTTCGAAGGGAGTCGATGATGAACATTCGATGGTTTCTTTTGGCTTTTGCCCTGGGTATTGGCGTGGCTTCGGCAGCGCCGCCGGCCACTCCCCGGCGCCGTGCTGCCAAGCTCGATCACGCTCGCACGGCCCAAGAGCGCGGCTCCCGCGTGCACGTGCTGAAGGACGTGATCGTGGTGGGGCGAGAACAGAGGCCCATGGCGGTGATCGATCTCTCGCCGGAGCGCTTCAGTTTTTCAGTGGGCACCGCCCGCCACTCGCAGCGGGATCGGCCCTTCCTGCCGGCGGGCAGCGCCGAGCGGTGGTGACGCGGCGGCCTCGCCGCGCCCGCACTGACGGATGTCACCGCTCGAACCCATCGAGATCTGGCAAGATGCTCGGTCCCATCCGTGACCCAGATGAGCGCCCAACACGCCAGCCAGTCCTTGGTCGGAAACTGCCGCAGCTGCGGGGGCGAAGTTCCCCTCACCCTCGCCGGCCCCTTGCCCACCTGCCGGTACTGCAACTCGACCGAGCCGCTGACGCCGGAGCTCGGCGCGCGGCTGGCGACGCTACGCGCGCGCCTCGACGAACGCAGCGCGCAGCAGCGCCACCTCACGGGCAAGTGGGTCGATGCGGTCACCAGCGTTCAAGGCACGTCGCTGGTGATCTGGATCACCATGTGGGTGCTCTTCGGCGGACCCGCGCTCGGCCTCGGCCTCGATCACGACGTTCCGTTCTTGGAGTTCTTCGCTGGCGAAGCCGGGAACAACGACCTCGCAGCCAACTGGTGGATGCTGCTCTCAGTCGCTTCCGGGCTGCCACTCTCCATCTTCTTCTTCGCCCTCTCGCTGTACTGGCTGCGGTCGATGGGTCTCGCGGCGTTGCCGCTCGCGCCCGCCCAGGCTGGAGCGCCGCCGCGCTGCCGGGCCTGCGCCGCCGCGCTTCCGGACGGCACCTCGCTCAGGCGCTGCAACTACTGCAGCACCGACAACTTGGTCGTGGGTGAGCACTACCAGAAGCGCGAGCTCGACCTCGATCGAGCGCTGCGCCGTACGAGCCAGGGCTTCGGCCGCTCACTCGCCGGGCGGGTCGCCATCGCCGAGAAGGCGGCGATGTTCGGCGCCATGCTCCCGGTCGGGCTCTTGCTCTTCGTGCCCGTGTTCGGGATGGTGCTGCAGGTGACGGTCCCGGTGCTCTGGGTGCTGCCTCCGGCGCTGTGGGTCCTGGCGTTGCTCGGCGTGCTGCTCGCCTCGACGCGGAAGCTCCCGAACGTCGAGCCCATCGACTGCCTCACGCTCGAGAGCGACGTCACCGTCGGCGGTACGCCGATGAAGGTGAGCGCTCAACTGCTCCTCGGTGCGTCAGGGACCACGCGGCGTGTACTGTCTTTCTTCGGAACCAACCACCGCAGCCTGGAGCTGATGGGCCACGTGGACCACAGCGGCAAGCGCTGGAAGCACTCGCTGTGGGACGTTCGAGCCAGCGGCGCTCCGCTGGAGCAGGCTCGTCTCGCGCACTTGGAGTCGGCAGAACTCAGGCAGCCCGGATCAACGATGAAAGACGGCGTGAAGACGGAGCAGGTGCGACTCATCGCCGAGGACGGCTCGTATCGGCTGTGGTTGGCGGACACTGCGACGCCCGGCGCACCACCGACGTGGACCCTGACGCGCCGAAAGCAGAGCCCGCTGATCATGACCGCGTGAGAACTCCGCTACGGGGCCCGAGGCGGCGTGGCGGCTCCCGAACCGCGGAGCGCTCGGCGGGACCGCAGCCGAGCGCCGCGACCAGCGTCGGGGCTGTGATGGCGCAGGCCAGGGGGCGCATTCCCCAGTATGACCCGCCGCGATCGGTCGGTCATTCGCGGGTCAGGGCTGGCCAGGCTCGTGCTTCGTGCCTAAGAACACTCCGAGTGCCGCGAGCCCTGTCCTTCTTCTTGTTCTTCGCCGTTGTCCTGACTCTGGCCGGCAGCCTGCACTACTACGTCTGGGCGCGGCTGGTGCGCGATCTGGCGCTGCCGATGATCTGGCACCGCGCATTGAGCGCCGTCGTTCTCGCCCTCTTCTTGACCATCCCCGTCACGTTCACCCTCGCGCGCAGCCATCGCTTCGAGAACATGCGGCCGGTGCTGCTCACGACCTTCGGCTGGATGGGCCTCTTGTTCATCATCGTGATGCTGCTCGCCGTGGTGGATGTGAGCCGCCTCGGTCTGGGGTTGGTCGGTCGCTTCTTGGTGGACAGCGCCCCCGAAGATCCCGAGCGCCGCTTGACCGTGAGTCGGATGTTGGGGGTCGGCGTGGCCCTGATCGCCGGCGGCGCCAGCACCGTCGCCGCTCGTTCGGGTCTCACCGAGCTGGTCGTCAAGCGGGTGACGACGCCGCTCGGCCGGCTGCCGGAAGCCATGAGCGGCACCACCGTCGCGCAGCTGACCGACCTGCACGTGGGCGCCACCATCCAGCGCGGGTTCATCGAGCGCGTCGTGCGGGAGACCAACGCGCTCGAGCCGGACGTCATCGCCATCACCGGGGACTTGGTCGACGGCTCGGTCGATCAGCTTCGGCAGCACGTGGCACCACTGGCGCAGCTGCGCGCCAAGTACGGCGTGTACTTCGTGACCGGCAACCACGAGTACTACGCCGGCGCAGAAGACTGGTGTGCCGAGCTCGGGCGGCTGGGCATCCGCGTGCTGCGCAACGAACGCGTCCCGATCGGCCTGGGAGACGAGAGCTTCGACCTGGCCGGCGTCGACGACTACTCGGCACATCGATTCGGCCGCGGGCACGGCGCTGATCTCGCTCGCGCCCTGGAGGGCCGCGACCCGAGTCGAGAACTCTTGCTCCTGGCCCACCAGCCGCGACAGATCTTCGAAGCTGATCGCCTGGGCGTCGGGCTGCAGCTCTCGGGCCACACTCACGGGGGCCAAATCTTCCCCTGGAGCATCTTCGTGCGCCTGCAACAGCCGGTCGTCAGCGGGCTGCACCGCTTCGGCCGCGCGCTGGTCTACGTCAGCAACGGCACCGGGTACTGGGGCCCGCCCATGCGGCTCGGCGCGCCCGCCGAGATCACCCTGCTCACCCTGACGCGCGCGGCGAACTGAGCTCGAAGCGCCGGGCGATCTGCTCCCCGATGCGCAGCCCATCGACCGCGGCGCTGACGATGCCGCCGGCGAAGCCGGCGCCCTCCCCGGCCGGATAGAGTCCGCCGAGGTCCATGGACTCGAGGGTCTCCGGGTGACGCGGTACTCGCACCGGGCAGCTGGTGCGCGACTCGACGCCGATCAGCACCGCCTCTTCGCTCAGGTAGCCGCGCATCCGCCGGTCGAACTCCCGGAGGGCCCTACGTAGGCGATCGGCGATGGGGATCCCCGCAATGTCGAGCACCGATGCGACGTCGCCGGCGGCGAGCCCGGGCACGTAGCTCGACTTGGGCAGGGTGCTCGAGGCTCTTCCGGCAACGAAATCAGTGGCGCGCGTCCCGGGCGCGACCAGCGCCCCGCCGCCGGCGCTCAGCGCTTCGCGTTCGACGCGCCGCTGCAACTCGACTCCGGCGAGCGGTCCCGTGAGCCCGGCTCCAGCCAAGTCCTCGAGCTCGACGGCGACCACCAGGCCCGAGTTCGCGAAGGGCGAGTCGCGACGCGACAGGCTCATGCCGTTGACCACCAGACCGTCCACCTCGGTGCTCGCCGGCACGACCCAGCCGCCCGGGCACATGCAGAACGAGAACACGCCGCGCGCCTCGACCTCGGCAACCAAGCGATAGGCCGCGGCGGGCAGCTTGGGGTGTCCCGCCGCACTCCCGTACTGGATCCGGTTCATGAGCGGCTGCGGGTGCTCGATGCGCACGCCCGAGCGCGAAGGGCTTGGGCTCGAGCGGACACCCCCGCGCGCACCAGCATGTCGAAGACGTCGCGCGCCGAGTGACCCGTGGCCAGCACGACCACGCTCGCGCCGATCTCGCTGCCGTCCGCCAGGCGCACGCCGGCGATCTGGCGACGGCCCCCCGGCGTCGACCACGAGCTCGGTGACCCGAGCGCCGAAGCGGAACTCGACGCCCACGCTCTCCAGATGCTCGCGGATCGCCGTGACCACTTGCGGCAAGCAGATTCGAGCCGATGTGCGGGTCGAGCGTCGACCAGGATCGCAGCTCGGCGCGCCGTGCAGCGCCAAGACCTCGATCACGTCCCGCACGTTGCCGCGCTTGTGCGAGCGCGTGTAGAGCTTGCCGTCGCTGTAGGTGCCGGCGCCGCCCTCGCCGAAGCAGTAGTTGCTGTCCGAGTCGACCAGGCCCTGTTGATTGAGCACCTTGAGGTCGCGACGCCGAGGCTGCACGGGCTTGCCTCGGTCGAGCACGCACCGAGGCGATCCCGCGGCGCGCGAGCGCATAGGCCGCAAACATGCCCGCGGGACCGTCGCCGACGATGACGACGCGCGCGGGCAGCGCGACCTCTCGCGGTGAGGGCTCGCCGAGAGGGCTCTCGGGCGGGGCCCCAATGCCCACCAGCACGTGGAATCGCACTCGCCCTTTGCGCGCGTCGAGCGAGCGCTTGCGCACCACGAGCTCGGGCAATGACCCGAGGCCAACGCCGAGCGCACGCGCGACGACAACGCGCAGCGCCTCCGCGTCGTCGGCGTCGTCCAGGCCGAGCTCGATGCTGATTTCTTCCGGGAGCGTCACGATGGGCGCGGCAGCATAGCAGCACCGAGTGACCGGGCGGCGCAGGCGCGCTATGCTGCCAGCAATGCGTCGCGTGAGCTGGCTGTTGCTTTTGAGCCTCGCCTTCGCGTGCAGCTCGGACGACGGCCCGCCCCAGGTGCTGGACCAACGCGCCGCGCCCATCGTGCTGCGAGCCGAGAGCGATCTGCTCGGCGCCGGCGTGATCGGACCCCCGGCCCTGCTCTCGGGAGGGCGCCGCGTCGAGGCCCGGGCCACCGACGAGCCGGGCGAGAGCGATCTCTGGTTGGTGGAAGCCTCCGGCGCGGCCACGCCCCTCGCACCGGCCCAGGGTCCCGATGAAATGCCCGTGGCCCTGCCCGACGGCCGCGTGGCGTTCGTCTCGGGTCGCACCACCGTAGCGTCGCTGTGGATCGTCGAGCCAAGCTCGGGTCTCGTGGTTCAGATCACGAACCGCGGCCTCGTCGCGGGCAAGCCCTGGTCGGGTTTCGTCCCGCCGCCGGCGCGCGACGTGCGCATCAGCGCCTCGGCACTCTCCTACGACGACGGCAGCGGCCGGCGCTGGAGCGTCGACTTCAGCACGGGCAAGGCCGAAGTCGAGGCCGAGCCGTGAAGGCCCTCGCAATCATCGTCGCCGCAGGCGCGCTGCTCATCAGCAGCGCCGCGCACGCGCAGAAGTATCGCTTCCCCATCGAGCTCCCGAGCTCCGGCACCCAGCCCTACCCGTCGGCCTACCGCGATCTCGACAGCGGCGCCGGGCTCAAAGACTGGAACTGCGGCACCACCACCTACGGCGGCCACAAAGGCAGCGATTTCGGGATCGGGAGCTGGCCGGTGATGGACGCCGGGAGTCGCTGGATCGTGGCGGCGGCGGACGGCAAGGTCGTGTTCGTCAACGACGGCTGCGACGACAAGTGCTCGACGGGAACCTGCGGTTGCGGCAGCGGCTTCGGCAACTACGTTCGGCTCGAGCACGCGGACGGCAAGACCACCACCTACGGCCACATGATGAAGGGCTCCCTCACGGTGTCCCTCAATGCGACCGTGAAGTGCGGGCAGCACCTGGGCAAGGTCGGCTCGAGCGGCAACTCGACCGGGCCGCACTTGCACTTCGAGGTCCGCTACGCGAGCGGCACTTCGGACGATCCCTTCTCCGGTCCGTGCGGAGGCCCCACGAGCTTCTGGCTCAGCCAAGGCACCTACAAGGGCCTGCCGGATGACAAGTGCGAGAACCCGGCCCCGGTCGAAGTCGATGACGACACGCAGAGCAGCGAGGCGCCGACCGGCAGCATCAGCGTCGCACCCGGCGCGAGCTTCCAGAAGACCTGGGTGATCGAGAACACCGGCAACACCACCTGGAGCACGGCCGGTGGCTACTCCCTCGCGCACGTGAACGGAGACAGCCTCGGCGGCGCATTCCCGGCAGCCCTCGGCGCCAGCGAGAGCGTCGCGCCCAAGGCCCAGAAGACCTGGGCCGTGGCCTTCGTCGCTCCCACGACGCCCGGCACCTACGCGGGTGATTTTCGGATGGACCGCGCCGGCAAGGGCGCGTTTGGCGCGACCTTGCAGATCGACCTCGTGGTCGCCGAGCCCGCGAGCGGAGGCGGCGGCAGCGCCGGAACCGCCGGGACGGGCAACGCCGGGGCGGGCGCGTCCAGCCCGACCGGCGGCGGCGGCGCGCCCTCGGTGGGCGGAGGCGGCAATCCCTCGTCCGGCGGCGCAGGCGCAACGCGTGCGGCGACGGGGGGCGACGACGTCGAGGGCGGCTGCGCGTGCCGAGGGGCCGGACGACCGCTCGAGCGCGGCGGGCATTGGTCCCTCGCAGCGCTCGCCGCCGCGGCCTGCCTCCGACGTCGCTTCGACTGAAACACCTGACGTCATCCCGTGTCGCAACCCCGTCGCCCGTCCGCACGACGAAAGCGCGGCGGCTGCGGCGAGATTGGACGCCAGGCGCCCTGTCGTGAAAAGCTCGGACCGGTGACGCATGGCAGCTGAGTCCACCGTTCCGCCCGGCGCGCCGCGCTTCGACGCCAGCGATCTCGAAGGCGCGCGCTTTGAAGACGCCAACCTCACGCAGGCGCGATTCAAAGACTGCAAGCTCGACGGCGCGCGCTTCGAAGGCGGCTCACTCTCGCGCTTGCGCCTGAAGAACACCACCCTGATCGGCCTCGATGCCGACGACATCGACATCAAAGCAAGTCGCCTCGCGAACGTGGATCTGTCGTCGCTGAGCCTCTCCGACGCAAACCTCTCCCACGCCGAAGTGCGGGACATCGACGCCACCGACCTGCGCTTGACCGACGCCAAGCTCGCGGACGCCACAATCGAGGACCTCGACGGCAGGCGGCTCGGGCTCGACGACGCCAACCTCTCCGACGCTCGGCTGAGCAACGTGGATCTCTCCCGCGCAACGCTCTCGGACGCCAAGCTCGCTTCCGCGACGCTGAAGAACTGCGATTGCTCCGAGGCGACCCTCGCCGACGTCTCCTTTGCGCGAGCCATCTTCGAAGACGTGGACGCTTCGGGCGCCACGCTCACCGACGCCAATCTCACCGGTTGCAGGTTGATGGACGTCGACCTGTCGGGATGCACTATCGACAACGCCAACCTCTCCGGCGCGAAGCTCGCCAACGTCAACCTCTCGAAGGTGTCCATCCGGTCCGCCGAGGTGACCGGTCTCGAGATCAACGGCTTCAAGATCGATGAGTTGATCGACGCCGCGCGCGCCGCGGCCGGCTCGGGCACCCAGCGCATGGAGTGAAGGTTCAGGCCGCGGCGGCGGCCATCGAGACCTGGAACGGGCGCGTGCTCTCGGGTCGCTACGCCCAGGGATCGCGGGACCGGATGGGGAGCGTCACTTCCAAGCTGGCCGAGTCCCTGAGCCAGCTGCCCTCGCGCTTCGTGCGGCCCGAGCTTGGCGCGCTGCCGCACCACTCCGAGATCGCGGTCGACGAAGCCGATTGGCAGTCGTCCCACAAGCTCTACGAGGCCGGCGCCTTCACTCAACAGTTTCGCTTGCGCTTCAACACCGCCGTCGAGCACGTGCGCAAGCTCTACCAGAGCGGTGTGCCGTAGCCGGCGCACTGCAAGGCGCAGCGCCAACCGGTCAGTTGGCTGGGCAGGCGCTGGCGCTGGGCACGACGCACTTGCCGGCGACGCACTCTGCCGGCACCTGACAGGGCGGATCTCAGGCTGGCTGCGCCCGGGTCGGTTCCGGCACGGGCTCCCGGCGCCCAAGCTCGTGCACCGTCACGCTGCCCGCAGAAAGCACGTCCCTGGCCGCCGCGACCACATGCTCGTGGTGGGTGAAGAGCAGCACCTGGACGCGCGAGGTCACCTCCGAGAGCACGCCCAGTGCAGCCCGCGAGCGCGGATCGTCGAAGTTGATCAGCACGTCGTCCAGGCACAGCGGCAGCGGCTCGCTGGCGGTGGAGTAGTGCTCCAGGCTCGCGAGGCGCAGGGCCAAATAGAGCTGATCCCGAGTGCCCTCGCTGAGGAGCGCGATGGGAACACGGGCGCCGTCGGCCGTGACCGCCTCGAGCACCGGGGGCTCGGCGTCGTGATCCACGGCGAGTTGTCGATACCGGCCCTCGGTCAGGCGCGGGAAAAGCTGATTCGTGCGCTCGAGGAGCGGAGCCTGGTGGGTCGCCCGATAACGTTCGACCTCCCCGTGCAGTACGCGCCACGCTACCCGAACCCGCGCCCAGCGTTCGGCATCGCTGCGGATCCGAGCCAAGAGCGCTTCGACTTCGACCTGCGCATCGGCGGCGCTCTGCCGGTCGTCGTACCGCTCGAGGCCGAGCTGAGCGCCTGCACACGGTCACGCACGCCGTCCCGCGCGCCATCGATCTCGTGGAGCGCGTCTTCGAGCTCCGCGACGAGCGCGCGCGCATCGGGTAGGCTCACGTCCCGCGCTCGATCACGCACCGCCTCGACGCTCGCCGTGCCGCAGGCCTCGCGCAGCTCTGCATCGATCTGCTTCAGATCGGCCTCCGCTCGGCGACGTTTGGTCGACGCAGCCTCCGCGGCGGGCAACTCGGCGCGCTCCGAGACCCCCGCTGCGCGCATCAGCCCCGCGACTTCGCCTTCGAGGATCTCGCTCCTCGCTCGAAGCTCACTCGCACGATCCACCGCAGCAGCACGGCGCGCCTCGAGGTCTTCGCGCTTGTTCAGAGCCGCGCGGTTCGCCCGGCTGCGCTGGATCAGCATCGTGGCGACGGCTTCGACTCCCTCGCCAGCAGAGACCCCGGCTTCCGGCAGGTGCCGCCGGGTCAGATCGACGACGTCGCGCTCGAAGCTCTCGCAGTCTTGGTCCATTCCGCGGACGCGGTGACGAAGTCCCTCGCAGACGTCGAGCTCGGAGGCCAGCTCTCCGAGCGCGGTCTGCATCTCATCTGCCTCTTCGGGCACCGCGTCGCCGCCGAGGCCCAAACACGAGACCGCTTCCGCCCAGCGCGCCCGCCAAGCGTCGAGCGCGCGCTCTTGTTCGGTCCGAGCATCGACCGCCGCCGCGTGCTTTGCGCGCGAGCGAGCCAGCAAGACCAGGCTCTCGCGACGGCGCTCGCGAGCCTTGAGCCAGCCATCGACCAGGCCGCGCATCTCGGCGGGCGAACGGATCTGGGATTTCGACTCCGGCCCAGAGCGCCCGCCACTGCGCTTCGGCCGCGGCTCGCTCGGCGTCGAGAGCCGCGTGCTTTTCGCCGAGCGACTCCATGCCCTCCGCTGCCTTGATGCGCTTGGCCTCGCTGGCGGCGAAGCGCGCCACTCGCTCGGCCTCGCGCCGCAACCTGTCCGCTACCTCGTCCGCCGCGCGCTGCAGTCGCTCGAGCTTCGCAAACTCGTCCGCGACGCCAGCGTCGCCCGCGTGGACGGCCTGCCTCAGCGACGCGAGAGCGATCTCGCGTTCCGCACGCACGCTGCGCAGCTCGGCTTCGGTGGGAACCTCGCCGGCCAGCTGGAGCTCCGAGAGTTCGGCGCGCGCCTGAGCCGCGTCGCTCTCGATCGCGGCCTTTCGCTCGGCCCACTTGTCACGCTCCCGCTCCAGGCGCACGAAGCAACGGGAAAACTCGTCGACGGTCGCGATGCCCGGCAGATCCTGCTCGAGAAGCCCGGGCTTACCGCCCAGATCGGACAGCTCGGAGGGAGCCGCGACCGCCGCCGCCTCCTGCTCGGCCACCGCGAGGCCCGCTTCGGCCACGCGTTCGTTCCCTGCTTCGAGCTCGGCCTCGAGTCGGGCCCGCTCGCGCGCGAGGGCCTTGACGCGAGCCACCTCTGCGCGCTGGGGGACGAGCGATCGCGCCTCTGCGTCCGAGCCGCGCCCGAGGGACTGGAGGCGTCGGCGGACGGAAGCCTCCGAGGCGATCAGCTCCCCCCTGCGCTTTCCCAAGTCGGCGCGGTCGCCTCGATACTTCCCGAGGCGTGCCTGCAGCGCGTCGGCCCCCGCTTCGTCGAGCGAGAGCAGCTGGTCGGACACGACAGCCTCGATCAGCTCCCCATCGAACCCCGCGATCTGCCTGTCGACCTCCCGAAGGTCGTGCTCCGTCGAATCGAGTTCGCGCTCGACCGCGGTGCGGCGCGACTCGGCGTCGTCCGGGAGCAGCCGCGCGGTCGCGACGTCCGCGAGCTCGCGCTGGGCTGCCTCACGTCGCGCTAGCAGCGGCAGCACCTTCACCAGCTCTTGCGCTGCCGCGAGCTGCCGCTTGTGGTCTGCTCGACGCACGTTGATCTCGCCGAGCTCGACACTCGCCAACTCGAGGGCCTGCTTCTGTTGAGCCCAGGCCTCCGGACGCGTGGACTCGGCGCGCACGACCTTCACCTGGTCCGCGTACTCGCGCAGGGCCTCGTTGATCCCACGGGTGCGCGAGCGCGGAGTGAACAGCCGCTCGGCCTCCGCGGCCAACTCATCGAGCACCCGTTTGACGCTACCGCCGCCGATGCCCGCATCGAACAGGCTCTGCCCCACTTCGCCGCCCCCCAGCGCGAGATCTTGGCCGCCCCGACGCAAGCGCTCGTGGTCGAGACCGAAGGTCGTCTCGAAGACGCTCCGGCTCACACCGCCGAGCAAGCGCGACAAGCCGGTCTCGTCGATGGGCTCGCCGCTGGATGAGAGCAAGGTGTTCTTGCGGCCCTTCCGCCGCTGAAACGACAGCTCGGCGCCGTCCTCGGCTCGCACGCGACCCGAGAGCAAGACCTCGTCGTGCAGGTAGGCGTCGGCGCGCCCGTGCGGGAAGCCGTACAGGAGCGAGGTGATGCCGCGAAGCGCGGTGCTCTTGCCCGCCTCGTTTCTGCCGAACACGAGGTGGAGCCCGGGCGCCGAGAGATCCAGCGTGTGGTCGGTGAATCCGCCAAAACGCAGGAGCCCGAGCTCGAGCAACCTCACGGCTCACCCGCGTGAGCCAGGCGGGAGAGCAACAGCTGTTCGACGTCGTCGAGCAGCGCATCGAGGCCCGCCGACGCTTCCCAGCCCAGCGCCAGAGGCCCGCTCCTGAGCGGCGGCGGCAGCTTGCTCCCGAGCGTCGCCAGTTCAGCCGCCAGCTCGACCCTCCCCGCGTCACTCTCGCGCAGGCTGGAGAGCCCCCGGAAGACCTGTCCGATCGCGTCATCGCGCAGGCGAACGTGGCCGAGATCGATCACGTCCCGGGTGAGCAGGCAGATCTTTTCGATCCACAGATCGTCGCCGCCGATCTCGCTGGCCGAAGCGCGGATCTCGGCGACGAAGCGCTCTGGATCCCGCGCCAGCTCCCCGTGGGATTCCGTCGCGCCCTCGATCACGATTCGCGACGCCACGAGTCTACCTTCCGCAGCCGAGACCTCGGCCCTGAGCGCGTCACGCACCGAGCCCAACACCTGGTCCATGCTGCGCGCGGCGCTGGCGTCGACGCGGCAAATCCCGAAGCGCACCACGTCGAGCGCGCGGTGCTCGACGGAGGTGATGCGGCCGTCCACAACTTCGATCAGCGTCGCCCCCTTGGCCCCAGGCTCGCGCACGTGGCGCCCCTGCATGTTGCCGGGGAACACCACCCAGGGGTCCTCGCAGAGCACCTCTCGCTGGTGCACGTGACCGAGCGCCCAATAGTCGTAGCCCTTGTTCACCAAGTCCGACAGCACGCAGGGAGCATAGGGCGCGTGCCCTTCGCGACCGGTGACGCTGGTGTGCAAGAGGCCGATGTTGAGCATGCCCGAAAGCGGCTCCGGATAGGACAGCGCGAGGTTGTCGACGACGGAACGGGTGGCGAAACCCTGACCGTGGACCACGACCCCGAGCTGCTCGAAGATCTTGCTGTCGGCCTGCTTGTACGGGAGTTCGACCACGGTCTTGGGCAAGTCGAGGTGCTTCTGGAGCTGACTCGCGGCGTCGTGGTTGCCGCGCAGCCACACCACGTTCACTTGCGCGTCCGCGAGGCGCCGCATCTGCGCCCGGAAGAACAGCGCCGTCGAGTAGTCCTTCCAGTCGTCGTCGAAGAGGTCGCCCGCCAGCAGCACGAGCGAAGCCGCTTCATCGAGCGCGAGCTCCACCAGGTTGACCAGGGCCGCCCGCGTCGCGCCACGGATCCGATGCACCGGCGCGCCTTCGTACCGCTCGAGACCGCTGAGCGGACTGTCGAGGTGCAGATCGGCGGCGTGGACGATCTTGATCGGCGTCACCGAGGCGGCATATCACGGCCCCGCCATCCCAGGCCGCCCGGGTCGGACCCAGTTTGTCCGAGCAATGTGGGCCGCACCCCGCGACCTGAGGGCAGCGGACCGCACCCCCTGCTGCCAGGTTGGCGCACGCAGAAATCGCCGACCGAGTGGTTTCGGGCATTTGTCGTGTTACCCTGGCCTGGAACGCCGTTTGAAAGGGAACCGAGCTCGATGCTCAGTCTGCTTCGGACCCTGGCGCCCTGGTCCGCCGTCGTGTCTCTCCTCGCGCTCGCCCTGGCGAACGTCGGGCTCGGTGTTCGCTCGACCGCGCCGGCCCCCGCCGAGCCTCCTGCGGATCCCACGCCCACGACCCCGGCTCCCGGCCTGATGACCCAGTTGGCCGAAGCGCCCGCGACCGCGCCGGCCGCGACCTGCCCGACCGGCATGGTGCTCGCCGTGGGCGACTACTGCCCCAAGGTCGAGCAGAGGTGTGTGCGTGATCTGGACGGGAAGAAGGGCCGCTTCAGCGGCTTCCGCTGCGCCGAATATGCGCCTTCGAAGTGCCTGTCATCCCAGCGGCGGCCAATGCGCTTCTGCATCGACCGCGACGAGCACGTGAAGCAGGGCGAGACGCTGCCGGACAACCACGTGAGCCTGCGCATGGCCGAGAAGCAATGCGCCGCGGAGGGCAAGCGGGTGTGCCGCGAGAGCGAGTGGAATTTCGCCTGCGAGGGCCCTGAGATGCTCCCCTACCCCTATGGCCTCAGTCGCGATGCCAGCGCCTGCAACGCGGATCGACGCGATCTGGTGACGCCGGAGGGCAAGCTGATCGACCACCGCGTCCCGCCGGGCTCACACCCGCGCTGCGTGAGCCCCTTCGGAGTGCGCGACATGGCGGGCAACGTCGAAGAGATGGTCGCGCGCGATCCACGCGGGCTAGGCCCCACCGAGCCAGCGATGAAGGGCGCGTACTGGCAGCCGAGCCGGAACCACTGCCGCGCCGCGCAAACGAAACACGACGCCTGGTACCATGGACCCGAGACCGGATTCCGCTGCTGCGCTGACGCGCCGACGGACTAGATGGTGTAAGCTGGGAAGTCATGCGAGGCGTATGGCTCACTGGACTCGCACTCATCGGCGCCTTCGCCTGCGGGCTGACGGGCGAAGGCGAGCTCAGCTCCGCGGCGACGGGCGGCTCCGGAGGAGCGACGAGCGGTGGCACGTCCGGCTCGGGCAGCGCCTGGGCCTCCGGCGGAGCGTCGGGGAGTGGCGGGACCTCGGGAACGGGCGGCAGCGCGGGAGCTGACGCCGGCGGCAGCAGCGGGGCCACCGGCGGCGGGGCAGCAGGTGCGGGCGGGACCACCAGCGGCGGCAGCGGCGGGGCAGCAGGTGCGGGCGGGACCACCAGCGGCGGCAGCGGCGGGACCACCAGCGGCGGCAGCGGCGGGACCACCAGCGGCGGCAGCGGCGGGACCACCAGCGGCGGCAGCGGCGGGACCACCAGCGGCGGCAGCGGCGGGACCACCAGCGGCGGCAGCGGCGGGACCACCAGCGGCGGCAGCGGCGGCACGGGCGTGAGTGCGTGCCCCGTGGCCCAGCCCTCGGGCAGCTGCACGACGCCGGTGACGGGATGCAAATACGGTTCGAACCAGTGCTCCTGCTGGGGGGGCTCGTGGAAGTGCGGCACCTGTCCCGGATCGCCCCCAGGCAACGGCGTGGCGTGCAACAACGGCAACCTGGTGTGCAAGTACGCCAGCACCGTCTGCGGTTGCAGGGACTACGACGACAAGTGGTATTGCGCCGCTTGCCCCACGCCGAAGCCCGCCGACGACTCGCAGTGCGCGGCGTACAGTTCGGTGTGCGTCTACGGCAACTCGTACTGTCGCTGCCGCTATAACAGTGGGCCGAAGTGGGACTGCCCCTGAGCCCTCAGGGGCACGCGGCCTGCCCCCCGCCGCTGGCGTGGGCCTTCACTTTGCTCACCAGGTTTCCGCCGTCGGTGCTCGGGGTGGTCTGCCCGCCCATGCCCGATCCGAACGCGACCCCGAGACCGTGCGCCGCGGCGACCTCGTTCATGTGGGTCATCAAGTAGTCGACGCGGTTGTCCTTCCACTGATCGGTCTTGTTGGTGAGGCTCATGTTGCCGACCGGCAGCTGCCACCAGAGCACGGGCTTCTTCGCGCTCTCAGCCAGCGCCTTGGCCCATACGAAGGCTTGGTGGAAGTTGGGCAGCGTCGCGTTGGTCGCGTCCCACCAGCGGTTTTGGCCCTGCGACTCATACCAGGCGGCGTCGCGGTCGGAGGCGTCGACCGTAACGAAGTCCGCGTTGGGCCCCGCCGCCGCAATGAACTTGCCGAGCTTGGCCGCGTGCCCGGCCACGTCGAAGCCCGAGTCCTTGTTCAAGAGCACGTCGAATTTCGTCGCCCAGCCCGACGCATGCAGGCTGACCTTGGCGTTCGGCGCGTACTTCTTGCTCATCGCGATCATGCACTGACCCATGCCCGCGATGGTGTCGGGCAACGCGGCACAGTCGGTCGGATTCGCGCTGGCGACCGCCGCCGGGATCTTGGTAGCGTCGTCGTTGATCTGCTGGGCGTAGCCCCAGAAGTCGGGCTCGATGTGCAGCAGCGCGACGTCGGTCCCCACCTGCTGCGTCACGAAGCGAAAGTCCGCGTAGTAACGCGCCATGAAGCTGGCGTCGTTCGCCTTGGTCACCTCGGCAGCGCCCTCGGCGACTCCGCTGGCCTGAAGCAGCACGTAATAGGTGATCATCGGGATCTGCTTGTCCGCCTTCACCTTGCCCACAAAGCCGCGCACGAAGGCGCCCGGCGGATCCTGGTCGTACTGCCAACACCCCCACCACCCGCAACCGGGGCCGCTGTTTGCGCAACTCGTCCCGCCGACCGTGCAACCGGTGTCGCACTTGGAGCACGGCCCCGCACCGTCGGCGATGCCCCCGGCGAGGTATTGGTAGCGCAGATCGAAGGGCGCCGCCTTGGCGATGTCGTCCTCCATCGCAGCGCCGACCAACACCTTCGACTTGCCGATGCCCGCCAGGAACGCTCCCGCGAGACAACTCACGCCTCCGCCGCTGCCGCCGGCACCGCCCGCTCCGCTGGCGCCACCCGCTCCGCCGCCTCCGGTCGACGTACCGCCGGCTCCCGCAGCGCCGCCGGTCGTCACGTTGCCGCCCGACCCACCGGCACCCCCGGCGCCCGTGCCTCCCGTCGAGGACGATCCGCCACCGTCACCGTCATCGCCGCACGACGACGTTGCGAGTCCGATTGCGACCGCCAGCCCGAGTCCCGCCCAACGAGTCGCGCTCATGCGCCGATGCTACACCCACCCGCCTCGAGCTCGCTCACCAGCTCGTCCGGCACGCCGAGCATCCGCAGCGCGCCGGCGAGGTCGTCGGCCAGCGGCGCCCGGACCGCGCGGACGCCTTCCGGCCGAGAAAAGCTGAGACAAAGCGCGTGAAGACCCAGTCGAGCGAGGGGGGTCGTCGCGCGGATCTTCCGGTTGAACCAGCCCGTCCCGTAGTTCGAGTCGCAGGCGATGGGGTGCCGGAGGTGCGAGAGGTGGCGCCGGATCTGGTGAAACCTGCCGGTGGTCGGCCGCGCCTCCATGAGCGAGACGTGCTCGCCCGCCCACAGGCGCTTGAACGCCGTGAGCGCCGGGACCCGCTCGCCACCTTCGCTGCGTGGCACGGGGTGATCTACCACGATGGCCTCCGGGGCCACGCCGCGCACCAGCGCGACGTAGACCTTGTGGATCGTGGCCGCCTCGATCTGCCGTTGCCATTCCCGTGCGGCGTCCTCGTCGAGGCCGAAGGCGAGCGCACCGCTGGTACCGCGGTCGAGGCGATGCAGCGGCCACACGTGGGCGCCGATGGTGTCTCGCGCGCGCATCATCGCCACGTCCGTGTCCGGCGCGAGGTGGCTGCGGTGCGTCAACAGGCCCGCAGGTTTGTTCACGACTAGGAGCGAGTCGTCTCGATACAGGATTGGGATCATGCCAGCGCGACTACTTGGGCCGCTGGCTGTGGCGCATGCCGAGCGCCTCTTCGGGCAGATCGATACGGCCAATGGCGCCCTCGGCTACTTCGAGCCGCTGGGCCACTCGCGACAGTTCGTCGTGCAGATCGCGACGCTCGGAACTCGAGAGCTGCCGGAGCAGCGTCCCGAGCGTGCGACGATTGAAGGCCAGGCCGAGGGGCGAGCCTTTGTCGAGGTTCAGCTCGATGGATCCGCCGAGCAACACGATGGCGCGTTCGTAGTCCCCGCCGTCGCGGGCGATGTCGGCGAGGGCCGCGCTGGTGCGCGCCAAGCCGATCACGTCCAAGATGCGCTGCTGCAACTCGGCGGCTGCGGCCAGGTGATCGATGGCCTCGCGCGGGCGACCCACCGCCATCTCGAGGCGCCCCAGGGTCTCCCAGACCCGACCCAACTCCGTCGGCTTGTCGAGCGCTTGGAACACCGGCACCGCGCGGGACGCATGCTCGATGCCCACCTCTAGGGCGTCTCGCTCGTGGCCTGGCCGGGGCGGCGCGTGCAGCACGAGTCTCCCGAGCAGATGTTCCGTCTCGGCCAGCTCGAAGCGCGCGGCCGGATCGGCCTCCGCGCGCTCGGCGAAGATCTCCCGCGACTTCTTCAACAAGTGATGAGCACGCACTGGATCGCCCGCGCGAACCCAGACGGCGGCTTCGTCGTTGAGCAAGCGCGCGGCATCCAGGGGCTTGCCCGCCTCGAGCAAGGCGTGGCTGGCCTCGCCCAGCTCCGCGAGCGCCTTGTCGAGGGAGGCGGCGTCGCCGATGTCGTAGTGCACCGCGGCGGAGAGCGCCGCGACCTCCGCCCGCAACTCCACCGGATCGGTGGGCAGGAGGCGCGCGCCGCACTCTCCCAGGAGCTCGAGGGCATCGGAAAGCCCGCTCGCTTCGCCCTCGACTTGCGCTCGCCACTTCACGCGAGCCTGCGCCAGGAGCGCCATCACGCGGAGCAGTCGCCGCTTGGAGGTGACCGCCGTCCGGCCGAGCAACTCCAGCGCCCGGTTTGACAGATCCACCGCGTGCTGGTGCGCGCCTTCCTCGGCCGCGCGGTGCGAGGCTGCGACGTACTGTTCCGCCGCCAGATCCACGTCGCCAGCCGCCTCGGCGTGGCGCGCTGCGCGTCCCGGGCGCGCGCGCTGGGCCGACATCGAAGGCGGTGGCGCCGAAGGGCGGGGCATGGGCGGAGGCGGAGTGGTCTGTGGCGGTGGAACCTCCGACCGAGTCTCCGCCGATCGGTTCGCCGATGGAGGCGACGCCTCACTGCGCCGCGAGCGCACGCGCTCGGCGAGCAGCCGCGCGAGACGCTTGTGCCAGGCGCTCGACAGCGACGGCAAGAGCGCTCGGCGCTCGGCCTCGGTGAAGGCCTCGGAGAGCTGCATCTGACCGCCGCCCGCGTCGCTCAGCGGAACGCCGAGGTCCTTGGCGATCTGCAACGCGTAGAGCACGTCGAACTCGGGCTCTGCGAGCAGGGCCGCGACCAGCGGGACCTCGAAGCTCGGGCCGATCACCGCCGCAGCACGGATCACGCGTCTCACGTCGGCCGGCAGCTCGACGCGCTGGGGTGGGACGCTGGCCCCCAGCTCCGCCGCGTCCCCCACCAGGATGGAGTCGTCGCCGTAGTGCCGCCGGAGAAGATCGAGCAAGCGCTGACCCTGCCCGTCGGCGACGGGGCCGTGAAAGTGCAGCACGACGGGGATCTGGAGCCACCCGGGGCGTTCGAGCACATGGCCCAACGCGAGAGCCGACGCCGCATCGAGGTCCTCGGCGCGCTCGAGCACCACGGCGATGGGGCGGGTGTCCTCCGCGCACAGGTGGTTGAGAGCCTCGACGACCGCGGCGCCGGGATCTCGGTCGGGCATGTCGCCCAACAACCGCCGCCGGAGCCCGGTCCAGACGCGTTGCGCCGCCTGATCCAGCAGCGCCGTCGATGAGGGCTCGGCGATTTGGCAGGCGCGCTCCCGCAGCTCGGAGAGCGCCCCCAGGGGGGCGGCGTGCGCCTTGCAGTCCACGCGGATCACTACCAGCGGTGGGTCGTGCGCCGGCTCCTCCGCCATGGCCCCGACCACAGCGCTGGGTTGTCGATCGAGCACCCGCTGCCAAAGGGCGTCCATGCGAGAAACGCTAACTCGTGATCTGGGCCCCGACAACGGGGGACGATCCGCAGTTGTTGCGCGGGCGTTTCGCCTTAGCATGTCCCCGCTCGCGTGAAGACCCCCACCAAACTCGGCCTCGGCTGCGCCGCTGTGACACCCATCGTCGCTGCGGTCGTGCTCGGGTGCTACGTCAGCTACGAGCTGATCAGCCATGACCTCCGGACTCGGGGGCTGCGCGCCCCACCGGATCCGGTCGGTGGCCTGCTCGACGGTCCCTTCGGCGCCGAGCACTGGATCGCGTTTGGCGTGGTCGTCGTCAGCATTGCCTTGCTCGAGCTGGCCCTGACGGTGCTGCTCGCCGTTCACGCCACCCGCGACCCGCGCTTGCCGGGGTGGGCGGTCGCCGTGTGGCTCGCAGGCTTCTTGTTCGCCGGCCCCTTCGCCTTGCCGCTCTACGTGGCGCTCTACGTGCTGCGCGAGCCGCCACCGAAGCGGGTGGCCAACCTGGATCGCCCGCCCATCGCCGCGTGAGCCCCAGCGCGCTCACATGCGGGCGGGCGCTTCGATGCCCAGCAGGCCGAGGCCGCGCTCGATGACGCGGGCGGTGAGATCCGAGAGCGCCAGCCGCGAGTCCCGCTCGGCCGGCGTGTTGGCTTTCAACACCGGACAGCTCTCGTAAAACGTGCTGAAGGCCGACGCGAGCTCGAACAGGTAGCCGCACAGCTTGTGCGGGTGCAGGGTCGCCGCGACGTCGGCCACCACGCTGGGGAAGGCGAGCAGTCGGAGCGCCAGCGCGCGCTCGGCAGGCGCGACCACGACAATGGAGTCGGGAGCCGGCACCGCGGCCTCACCCTTGCGAAAGATCGAGCGAATGCGCGCGTGGGCGTACTGCAAGTAGGGCGCCGTGTTGCCCTCGAAGGCCAGCATGCGATCCCAGTCGAAGACGTAATCTTTGATGCGGTCGCTGGAGAGATCCGCATATTTCACGGCGCCGATACCGACGGCGCGAGCAATGGCCTCCTGCTCGCTCGCTTCGAGGCCCGGGTTCTTCTCCGCGACGATGGCGCGCGCGCGGCTGACGGCTTCGTCGAGCAGATCGATGAGCCGGGTGGTCTGCCCGGCGCGCGTCTTGAGCATCTTCTTGTCGGCTCCGAGCACCGATCCGAAGGCCACGTGCTCGGCTCGAGTCGCTGGCGGGAGCCATCCCGCGAGCTTCGCAGCCTCGAAGACCATGGCGAGGTGCTGGGCCTGCGGCGATCCAACCACGTAGACGATGCGCGAAGCGCCCAGCTTCTCCACGCGGTAGCGCACCGCCGCCAGATCGGTGGTCGCGTAGCCATAGCCGCCGTCTTGCTTCTGGATGATGAGCGGCAGCGGCTCGCCGTCTCGACCGGAGAACCCCGGCGGAAACACACAGACGGCGCCGTCGCTGTCCACCGCGAGGCCCTTGGCGCGAAGGTCCTTCACCACCCCGGCGAGCATCGGGTTGTACAGGCTCTCGCCCGCGACGTCGGCGTCGCCGAGGCTGATCCCGAGCAGCGCGTACACGTTGGCGAAGTACGACTTCGAGGCTTCGACCAGCTTCTTCCACAGCGACAGCGTGTCAGCGTCGCCGCCCTGCAAGAGCACGACCCGTCGACGCGCGCGATCGGCGAAGCTCGGATCGTCGTCGAACTTCTTGCGCGCCGCCTGGTAGAACGCATTCAAGTCCCGCACCGAGTGCTCGGCGCTCTCGGCGCCGCCATCCACCAGGTGCTCGATCAGCATACCGAAGGGCGTGCCCCAATCCCCCAGGTGATTTTGCCGCACCACGCGGTGCCCTTGGGCCTCGAGCACTCGAGCCAGGGCGTCGCCGATGATGGTCGAGCGCAGGTGACCGACGTGCATCTCCTTGGCGACGTTGGGCGACGAGTAGTCGATGGCGACGTTCTCGACGCTCGTCGTCGCCTCCAGACCCAGGCTGCCTCGCCCGACGTCGGCGAGGGCCCGCGACAGCCAGGCGCTGCCGACGTGGAGGTTGATGAACCCTGGCCCTGCGATTTCGGTCTTGGTCACTAGATCGCTGGTTGGGATCTCGGCGACCAGCGCCGCCGCCACTTCCCGCGGTGGCCGGCCCAGCCGCTTGCCCAGGGGCAGCGCCAGGTTCGCCTGAAAGTCAGCGTGTTGGGACGAGCGCAGCACCGGATCGGTGTCCGCGAGCTCAGCACCGAAAGCCCTTTCGATGGCGCTTCGCAATACGGGCGCGAGCGCCACGAGCGGATCGGTCACGGAGCCACCACCGGCAAATGTCGCTCTCCTCCGCCAGCGATGTCTGCAAAGAAGTCGTTGCCCTTGTCGTCGACCACGATGAACGCCGGGAAGTCCTCGACCTCGATCTTCCACACCGCTTCCATGCCCAGCTCGGGGTACTCGAGCACCTCCACCTTCTTGATGCAGTCTTTGGCGAGCCGCGCGGCGGGACCGCCGATGGATCCGAGATAGAAGCCTCGGTGCTTCTTGCACGCCTCGGTGACCTGCTTCGAGCGGTTACCCTTGGCGAGCATGACCAGGCTGCCGCCGTGGGCCTGGAACAGGTCCACGTAGGAGTCCATGCGTCCGGCGGTGGTGGGTCCGAACGAACCCGATGCGTAGCCCACCGGCGTCTTGGCCGGTCCGGCGTAGTAGACGCAGTGGTCTTTCAGGTACTCGGGCAGGCCCTCACCGCGGTCGATGCGCTCCTTGAGCTTGGCGTGCGCGATGTCGCGGGCGACCACCATCGGCCCGCTGAGGCAGAGCCGCGTCTTGATCGGGTACCGACTCAGCGTGGCGCGGATCTCGCTCATCGGGCGCCGGAGATCGACGCGCACGACCTCGCCACCGAGCTGAGCCGCCGTGGTGTCCGGCAGGTACTTGGCCGGATCGGTCTCGAGCTGCTCGAGGAACAGACCCTCTGCCGTGATCTTGCCGAGTGCCTGGCGATCGGCGGCGCAGGAGACCGCGATGGCCACCGGACACGACGCTCCGTGCCGCGGCAGGCGAACGACGCGCACGTCGTGGCAGAAGTACTTCCCGCCGAACTGCGCGCCGATGCCGGTGCGCTGCGAAAGCTCGAACACCTTCTGCTCCAGTTCCAGGTCTCGGAATCCGCGACCGAGCTCGTTGCCCTCGGTGGGCAGACTGTCTAGGTAACGCGCCGAGGCGAGCTTGGCGGTCTTGAGCGCGTACTCGGCGCTGGTGCCGCCGACGACGATCGCCAGGTGATAGGGCGGGCAGGCCGCGGTGCCCAAGGACCGCATCTTCTCTTCGAGGAAGCGCAGCATGCTCTCGGGGTTCAAGAGCGCCTTGGTCTCTTGATAGAGGTAGCTCTTGTTGGCCGAACCGCCGCCCTTGGCCATGAACAAGAACTTGTAGGCGTCGCCATCGGTCGCGAAGATCTCGATCTGCGCCGGCAGGTTCTGGCCCGTGTTCTTCTCGCGGTACATGTCGAGGGGCGCGAGCTGGCTGTAGCGAAGATTCGCGGTCTGATAGGTGTCGAACACGCCGCGCGCGATGGCCGCCTCGTCACCGCCACCGGTGATGACCCACTGGCCCTTCTTGCCCATCACGATGGCGGTGCCGGTGTCCTGACACATGGGCAACACGCCGCCGGCGGAGATGTTCGCGTTCTGGAGCAACTCGAGGGCGACGAAGCGGTCGTTCTCCGACGCCTCGGGGTCGTCGAAGATGCGTCGCACCTGCGCCAGGTGGCCGGGACGCAGGAAGTGCGCGATGTCGCGCATGGCCTCCCGCGTGAGCAGCGTCAACGCCTCGGGCTCCACCCGCAAGAAGCGCTGTCCGCCGGCCTCGAAGGTCGAGACGTGATCACGAGTCAGACAGCGAAAGGGCGTGGGATCGGCACCTAGGGGCAGGATCTCCTGGAACTCGAACGCGACCATGAAGTCGATCAACTAGTCGCTCGCACCCAGCGCGTCGAGCGGCGCGCGCGGCCCGCGGCAATTCGGCCGATCACGCTCCCAGTTCTGGTAGCCTCGGCTCAGGGTGGAAGAGGGCGAAGCACTCGAGAAGAAGCTGGCGCGGCTCGAGCGCATCGCCGCGAGCGTGCCCGAGTACCTGGTCGAGATCGATCGAGCAGGCGTGATCACCTACATGAACCGCCCGTCCCCGGACCGCAGCATCGACGACATGCTCGGCACCAGCGTCTACCACTGGATGAAGCCCGATGCGCACCCCGCTGCGGCCGCGACCTTCGCGAGGGTCTTCGATTTGGGAGAGCCGGAGAGCTACGAGTCCACCGGCAGCACCAACGGCCGCAACTATGTGACTCGGGTCGCGCCGGTGCTCGCTGCGGGCCGAGCCGATCGCGTCATCCTGGTGACCCACGACATCACCGACCTCAAACAGGCCGAGCTTCGCCTGCGAGAACGCGAGGAGTGGTTCCGCACCCTGGTCGACGGCTACATCGACGCCATGGCAGTCTCCGAGCAGGGGCGCCTCATGGAGGTCAACGCCGCCTGCGGCGAGATGTTCGGCTACGAGCCCAAGGAAATGATCGGTCTGACGGCCGGGGACCTGGCGACGCCCGAGTCGACCGCAACGGTGCTCGATCGGATCCGGCGGGGCGACACCTCGTCCTACGAGGTGGTCGGACGCCGCAAGAACGGCGAGACCTTCCCCTCGCGGATCCAGGCGCGCAACGTGACCTACCAGGGTCGGCCGGCGAGGATCTCCTTCTTTCGGGATCTGACCGAGGAACACCGCGCGCGAGACGAGCAGCTGCGCCACGAAACGCAGATGCTCTCCGCGCAGAAGCTCGAGACCCTGGGCCGACTCGCGGGCGGCATCGCCCACGACTTCAACAACCTGCTCCAGGTGATCCTCGGCAACGTCGAGCTCGCCGCCCTGAACGTCGGCGAGCACCCGGCGCACGCTTCGTTGCGGGGTCAGCTCGAACACGCTCGAGACGCCGCGCTCCGGGGCAGCGAGATCGTGCACCAGATGCTGGACTACACCGGGCAGCGCACGCGCTCGATCCGGGCGCTGAAGCTCGGTGCGGTGACTCGGGAAATGGCCGAACTTTTGCAGGTTTCAGTCTCCAAAGACACCGATCTGGTCCTGGAGCTGCCCGAAGCGCTGCCGGAGATCCGGGCCGACGCGACCCAAGTTCGGCAGGTGATCATGAATCTGATCACCAACGCCTCGGAGGCGCTCGGTGGTCGGGCGGGCCGCGTGCGGGTCCGCGTCGGCGCCGCCACCCTCGACCCCGACGAGATCGCGGCGATGATCATCGTGCCCGTGACCCCGCTCCGCGACACGGTGTTCGTCGAGGTCAGCGATACCGGCGCCGGCATGAGCCAGGCGGAGATCCGGCGGATCTTCGATCCCTTCTACACGACCAAGGTCGCGGGGCGCGGCCTCGGACTGCCCTCCGTCGGCGGCATCGTCCGCGCTCACGGCGGAGCCATTCGGGTGGCGAGTGCGCTGGGCGCTGGCTCGACGTTCACGGTCTTCTTTCCGGCGACTGCCGTGCTCGAGAAACGCGAGCCCTCGGTGCCCGCCGCGGCGTCGGTCCGCACCGCGCTGAGCGGCCGAGTTTTGATCGCGGACGACGAGCCGCGTTTGCTCGAGTTCCTGGCGAGGACGCTCTCCCGCGCCGGCCTCGAGGTCACGAGTGTGGGCGACGGAGAGGAGGCGGTTCGGGCGCTCCGCGCGACGCCGAACGCTTTCGACGTCGCGGTGCTCGATCTCACGATGCCGCGGCTCGGCGGCCAGGCCGCCCTGGGCCAAATTCGCAAGATGCGCCCCGATCTGCCGGCGCTTCTCCTGAGCGGGTACACCGACGCGGAGCTCGGCGAGGACCTCGACGACGGAAAGACGGCGTTCTTGGCCAAGCCCTTCCAGAATCAGAGCCTCTTGGATTGGCTCGGGGAACTGCTCAATCGGCGCTCGCGTTAGCCGCCGCGCAGCTGCCCGCCCAGAGCCCGCATGTGGCGCACGCGCACCAGAAACGCGTCGAGCACCCGCAGCATCTCGAGCTCGACCTCCGGACCCTCGAGCACCCCCAACGCACGCGCCACCGCTTCGAAGGTGCACATGGCTCCGGGGCGGTTCTGCCTTCGCAAATCGTAGCGACTGGCCCTCGACGAGGCGGGCAGGCGCACCACTTCCGCGGCGCGAGCCCAGGGCTCCCGCGCGAGCATACGCTTGGCTTGCGACCAGCTCCCATCGGGCACCACCAAAGTGAGCGGCCCGTCAGCATCGGGGGCCTCCAGCTCGCGGGCGTCTGCCAGAGGAAACAGCACCACGCGGCGCCCCGTGGGTATCGGCTCGGGCACCACGCCCGGCGCGCCACGGATCGAGACCCGCCCGCGCTCGAGCACTGCCAGCGCGAGTCGCCCCGTGTTGCTGGTCCGGCCGACCTCGTTGCGATGCATCAAGATCATGACGCTCGTCGTCGTCGCGATGCGGGGAAGCTCGGCGCACAGGCAGAGCTGCTGGGCGAGTCCACAGCGTTCGCAGCGCAAGAGCCGCCGGCTGCGGATCGCGAGCGTCACTCCGCGTCTCGCGCCGCGATGACGTAGCGCAGCACCAGCTCGGCACCAGCGGCGTCCAACGATGCGAGCTTGCCCATCTTCTCCATGTACTTGGGCCACTCCTCGGCGGAGTGCCCCTTCGGTGCCGGCAGGGCGTGACAGTCCTGGCACTTCGAGACGTAGAGCGAGCGCCCGCGCTCCAATGACTCCTGTGACGCTTCCGGCCAGCGCTTCTGAGCCGCACTGACCAGGGTCGGAGTCACGGTCCCGCCCGCGCAGGCGGTGACGGCGATGGCGCTAGCGACGACGACCACGGCTCCGCCCAGGGTGTTCTTGGGGGTCATCCCGAGGCCCTCATTTCCGCTAGTTACCACGTTCCCGACGCCTCCGACCCCCACCCCGCCGGTTGGGGCAAAATGGCTAATTGCGGGCCAATCTTCCGCGTGTTAGACCCCGCCCGTCGCGAACGTCTCTGGCACTCGGCTCACTGCTCTCTCGTTTTCTTGGGAACGCGGAAGGTCGGTTTCATCGGGGCACGGTCACGAAACTGGGCGGCGGCTGGCGCCGCCACCCCCCCGAGCAGCGGCGGCGCGGGAGGGTCGAATGGACGCCCCGGCGTCTCCCGAGCCGCAAACGAGAGAAGACAGAGCAAATGAGCAATCGACTGTATGTGGGCAACTTGGCGTTCCACACCACTGAGGACGTGCTTCAGCGCGCCTTCGCAGAGCACGGCGACGTTTCCGAGGTGAAGCTGGTCCTCGACCGTGAGACCGGCCGCTCCCGCGGCTTCGCGTTCGTATCCATGGCGACGTCCGACGCCGCCCAAAAGGCGATCGACGCGCTGAACGGGACCGACCTCGACGGCCGTCCCCTTCGTGTGAACGTGGCCGAAGAGCGCCGTGGCGGCGGTGGCGGTGGCGGCGGTGGCGGGTTCCGCGGCGGCGGCGGCGGCGGCGGCGGTGGCGGCCGTGGCGGCGGCGGCGGCGGCGGCGGCCGTGGCGGCGGCGGCGGCGACCGCGGCCGTGGCGGCGGCGGGCGCGGCGGCGGCGGCGGCGATCGCTGGTAAGAAGCATCGACCGAGCGGGCCGGCGCGACTCACGCGTCGGCTCCGCTCTGGTCGTCAAGCGACCCGCGATCGCACCAATCAGCTATTGGGTCGCGAAGCGCGGCCTGAGCACGTGGTTCTCTAGGTGGACGTGGGTGAACACGTCGCCCTCGAGCTGCTCCAACTCGGAAAATAGCGTCCGGTAGCTGTTGCACGCCCAGTCCGGCAGCGTGAAGTCGTCGCTCGCCGCGCGGATCCTCTCGAGGAGCTGCGCCACCGCGAGGTGCTCTTCGTGCATGGATTGCAGGAGCTTCGTGACCGCCGCCGCATCGGGCTGTGTGGCCACGAGCGCCGGAAAGAGCGTCTGCTCCTCCTCGTCGAGGTGCGGCCCCAGCGAGTCAGCGAGCTCCTCGACGGCGGCCAGGAGATCACGGAGCTTGGGGTTGTGATCCCCGTGCACGCGACTCACCTTCGCCGCCATGCCCCTCGCGAAGGGCAGCATCCGGCGCAGGTACTCGTGGTGCTTGGAGACGATGTGCGCGACCAGCTGCGGCGTCGACAGCTCACGCAGGTCGGCGGGGTGGGCTCCCTGTCGCTGCTCGATGACCCGGGACAGCTCGCCGATGAGCGCCCCGACGTCCACGCCCTTTTCCTTTGCCGCGGCTTCGATGCTCAGCTCGCCACGGCAGCAGAAGTCGATGCGATGCTGCTGGAAGACTTGAGCGCACTCGGAGTGGTCGAGGACCACACTCGCGACGGTTTGTAGAGAATTCAACATTCGGGGGGATCTCCTTGGCCGACCGCCCAGCAAGAAACGCGCCGCACCTGACTAGCGTTGAAGTGGCCAAATTCAACCAGGAAAACGAGCCCGACCCTTGATTTGTTCCATCGAACGTTCCACAACGTAACAAGTGGAACGTTCAAGCGGAGCCCTTTGCAGCGTCTGTGGCCTGGTTCCCCGCGGACCTCTGTTGAAGGGCTCAGCACACGTCGTGGCCCGGAGCGCCGCGATGCAGGCTGTTCTCAAGCGCGCGGCGCGCTTCGCCACCAGCGACGCGCCGGTCGTCGTGTTGGGCGAGACGGGCAGTGGCAAAGAGATCGTCGCCCGCATCCTGCACGCGAACTCTTCGCGCGCGAGTCAGCCCTTCGTCGCCGTCAACGTCGCCGCGTTGCCCGCCGAACTCCTGGAGTCCGAGCTGTTCGGCCATGGCAAGGGAGCCTTCACGGGCGCTGGCGCCGCGCGCCGCGGACTCTTCGAGGCAGCGGACAAGGGCAGTCTGTTCCTCGACGAGATCGGTGAGATGTCGTTGCCGCTCCAGGCCAAGCTCCTGCGGGCGTTGCAGGACGGCGAGCTCCGGCGCGTTGGCGAGAACGAATCCTTTGCGGTCGATGTTCGCGTGTTGTGTGCGACCCACCGCAACTTGGCTGAGCGAGTCCGTCAGGGCGAGTTCCGCGAGGACCTCTTCTACCGCCTCAAGGTGCTGTCGCTGGAGGTGCCACCATTGCGCGAGCGGCTGGAGGACATTCTTCCCCTCGCCCACCATCTGCTCGAGGATGAGCAAACCCAGGCGCAAGCCTTCAGCGCGAGCGCCAAGGCCCGGCTCGTCGGCTATTCGTGGCCGGGCAATGTGCGAGAGCTGCAGAACGCGGTGAAGCATGGCGCGGCCCTCGCGCTCGGACCGGAGATCCGCGAGGAGGAACTACCTGACGAGCTGGCGCGCGTGCCTGGGAGCGGTACACGCACGCCCCCTCCCACCCCATCCACCTTGCGGTCGCTCGCCGAGGTGGAGCGCGATCACCTGCTCCTGGTGCTCGACGCTTGCGGCGGCTCTCAGTCAGAGGCTGCGCGCGTCCTCGGCATCGCGCGCAACACCCTTTGGCGCAAACTGCGCAGCTACGGTGGACCTGATGGCACGACTCCTGCTTGAACTCCCCGCGAAAGGAGGTCGTGATGCTCTCGCTCACCGAACGCCGTCGGCTCGACGGCTCCGGTCCGACCCGCACGGAGCCCCATATTCCGGATCGACCGCCGTCGGCGCCAAGCCTCGAGACAGCCGCCACCTCGCCCACCTCGCTCGCGCCCGAGCTCGCGCGCTGGGAGAACGAGGGCGGCGCACCGGGTGCCGACCGGTGAGGTCGCGAAGGCTCGAGGCGCCGGAGCCTGCCAGGCCATCGGGGCGCCGACCCTCAGGCACCACGTCACCCCACCAACGACGCGCTGCCTGCGGCTACGGCTTCGGGATCTCGCTCATCGGGATGCCCAGGGCGCTGGCCACTCCTTCGCCATAGGCGGGATCTGCCTTCAGACAGTTGCCGATGTGCCGGAGCTTGATCTCCTTGGGTGCATCGCCCATCGCCCGAGCGGTGTTTTCGAACAGCGCTTTCTGCTGGGCCACGCTCATGAGTCGAAACAGCGCGCGGGGCTGGGAGTAGTAGTCGTCATCGTCTTGGCGGTGGCTAAAGTGATCGGCCGCCCCCTGAAGCTCGAGCGGGGGCTCGCGCTGCTCGGGCTGCTCCTGCCACTCACCGTAGCTGTTGGGCTCGTAGCCGAGCGTGCCACCGTAGTTGTCGTCCACCCGCATCTGACCGTCGCGATGGAACGCGTGCACCGGACAGCGGGCGCGGTTCACCGGAATGAGTTGGTGGTTGACGCCCAGACGGTAGCGCTGCGCGTCGCCGTAGGAGAACAGCCGACCTTGCAGCATCTTGTCTGGCGAAAAGCCGATGCCGGGGACGATGTTGGCCGGGTTGAAGGCCGCCTGTTCGACCTCCGCGAAGTAGTTCTCGGGGTTCCTGTTGAGCTCCATGACGCCCACGTCGATGAGCGGGTAGTCCGTGTGGGGCCAGACCTTGGTCAAGTCGAAGGGGTTGAAGGGGAATTTGGCGGCGTCAGCCTCGGCGACCACCTGGATCTTCAGGCTCCACTTCGGCAAGTCGCCCCTCTCGATGCTGTCGAGCAGATCACGCTGGTGGCTCTCGCGGCACCTGCCGATGGTCGCCTCGGCTTCCTGGTCGGTGAGGTTCTCGATGCCCTGCTGGGTCTTGAGGTGAAACTTGACCCAGAACCGCTCGCCCTTCGCGTTGATCAAGCTGTAGGCATGGCTACCGTAGCCGTTCATGTGACGGTACGACCGCGGGATGCCCCGATCGCTCATGGTGATGGTGACCTGGTGCAACGACTCCGGCAGGTTGGTCCAGAAGTCCCAGTTGTTGCGGGCGCTGCGCAGGTTGGTCTTGGGGTCGCGCTTGACCGCGTGGTTGAGGTCCGGGAACTTGAGCGGGTCGCGAAGGAAGAAGACCGGCGTGTTGTTGCCGACGAGATCCCAGTTGCCTTCCTCGGTGAAGAACTTCATCGCGAAGCCGCGGATGTCGCGCTCGGCATCGGCCGCACCGCGCTCGCCGGCCACGGTGGAGAAGCGTGCGAACAGTTCGGTTTTCTTGCCAACCGCCGAGAAAATCTTGGCCTTGGTATACTTGGTGATGTCGTGGGTGACGGTGAAGGAGCCGTAGGCTCCCGAGCCCTTGGCGTGCATGCGGCGCTCGGGGATCACCTCCCGATCGAAGTGCGCCAGCTTCTCCAGGAACCAGATGTCCTGCAGCAGTTGGGGCCCGCGGGGTCCCGCGGTCATCACGTTCTGGTTGTCGGCGACTGGCGCGCCAGCGGTGGTGGTCAGCTTCTTCTCATTGCTCATGTCATGCTCCTCGCCCTGCCTCGTGGCTCTTTGCCGTGCTTCTTCTTCACCGACCTCTATCACGCCGAGGTCTCCGGCGCGCAGCACGAAGGTCCGCAGCACGACTTGGCGTCGGCCTTCACCGCCTCGATGGTGGCCGATGCAACGTAATCCTCCACACCCGATCCAGGCATCCAGTCACGGATGAAGGCGCGACTCTCTTCGTTCACGTTGACGCGAATGTTCTCGAAGCCCGTGACTCGGAGCAGCGCGAGGAGAGTCTCGACGCTCGCCGCTCCGGCGACGCAGCCAGTGAGCGCGGCGATGTCATTGGCCAGGGTTTCTGGAAGCGGTTTTGTGGCCACCACGTCCGAGATGGCAAGGCGTCCACCGGGCTTCAGCACGCGAAACGCGTCCTGAAAGACCGCGCCTTTGTCGGGGCTCAAGTTGATCACGCAGTTGGAGAGGATGACGTCGACGCTGTTGTCGGCGACCGGCAGATGCTCGATCTCGCCGAGCCGGAACTCGACGTTCTTCGCCTCGAGCTTCAGCGCGTTCGCGCGCGCTTTCGAGATCATGTCTGCGGTCATGTCGACGCCGATCACTCGCCCCGTCGCACCCACCTGCTTCGCGGCGAGGAAGCAGTCGAAACCGCCCCCAGCGCCGAGGTCGAGGACCGTCTCTCCGACCGCGAGCGCGGCGATGGCCTGCGGGTTGCCGCAGCCGAGCCCCATATTCGCGCCCTCGGGCACTGCGGCGAGGTCCTCGGGCGCGTAGCCAAGCGCCAGGCTCGCGTTTGCGCCGGGCCCGCAGCATCCAGGGGCGCAGCCCTGGGCACCCGACGTGCGCGCCACGTTGCCATACTGTTCGCGCACTGCTGCGCGTACGTCGTCCTTCTTCTGCTCATTCATCTTCGTAACCTCCTACTGATCAAGACGGTGACCTCGCGAAAAAGAACGCAAGTCAGTTCGCGCCGCCCTCGCTCGCGAAGCGGTCGAGCATGCCGCGGATGGTGTCTCGCGCTGTGCGGAAGCGCGTGAGCATCTGCGCGCGCGAGATCGAGGGGTCCTGGCTCGCCGGGTCTGGAATCGGCCAATGCAGACGCCGCGCCTTGCCGAGGAACACCGGGCACACCTCCTCGGCGCACAGAGTGATGACCGTCCCGACCGTGGCGGGGTCGATCGTCTGCACCGATTTCGAGTGATGCGCACTGAGATCGACTCCAAGCTCGCGCATGACCTCGACGGCGAAGGGGCTCACCTTCGACGGCTCGCTCCCCGCGCTCTGCACGCGCACGCGGTCGCCGAAGATCATGCGACCGAGCCCCTCGGCCATCTGGCTGCGGGCGGAGTTCGCGACGCAGAGGAACAGGATGCTCTTGGCTTCGTCGCTCATGACCTCAGGCTTTCGATGCGGAGGCCTCGATCGGCGTGCTCGGAAAGAAGCGCTTCTGCGCCCAGAGCGAGACGTTCACCAGGCCGATCAGCGCCGGCACCTCGACGAGCGGGCCGATCACGGCGGCGAAGGCCGCGCCGCTGTGGATGCCGAAGCTCGCGATGGCCACGGCGATGGCGAGCTCGAAGTTGTTGGACGCCGCCGTGAACGACAGCGTCGCGGACTGCTTGTAGTTGGCGCCGACGCGCTTGCTCATGAAGAACGAGACCGCGAACATCACCACGAAGTAGATCAGCAGAGGGGCGGCGATACGCAGCACGTCGAGCGGCAGCTGCACGATCGCCTCGCCCTTGAGCGAGAACATCACCACGATGGTGAACAGCAGCGAGACGAGCGTGATCGGGCTGATGCGCGGGACGAAGACCTTCTCGTACCAGTCGCGGCCCTTCGGCTGCGACGAGGACGCGGCGCGTGACGAAGCCCGCCGCGAACGGCACTCCCAGGTAGATGGCGACGCTCTTGGCGATCTCGCCGATCGTGATGTTCACGATGGCGCCCTCGAGGCCGAGCCACGTCGGCAGCAAGCGTCGCGAAGAAGTAGGCGTAGACCGAGAAGAAGAGCACCTGGAAGATCGAGTTGAACGCGACGAGGCCCGCGCAGTACTCGGTGTCGCCCTTCGCGAGGTCGTTCCAGACGATGACCATCGCGATGCAGCGCGCGAGGCCGATGAGGATGAGGCCGAGCATGTACTCGGGCTTGTCGCGCAGGAACACGACCGCGAGGCCGAACATCAGGATCGGGCCGATGATCCAGTTCTGCACCAGCGAGAGCGTGAGCACGCGCTTGTTGCGAAAGACCTTGCCCAGCTCCTCGTAGCGGACCTTCGCCAGCGGCGGGTACATCATCAGCACGAGTCCGATCGCGATCGGGATCGACGTCGTCCCGACGCTCATGCTGTTCAGCGCGGTCGTGAAGCTCGGCGCCAAGAAGCCCAGCGCGATGCCCAGACCCATCGCGGCGAAGATCCACAGCGTCAGGTAGCGATCGAAAAAGGAGAGTTTGCCGAGCAGTCCGGCGTGCGCGTTCGTCATGACAGCGGAGTCCCCTGCGGCGAGATGAGGACGCACGCGGAGAGCGCGGCGCGGCGCAGGTCGGCCGGACCCGGAAGTGCGTCGCCTGCCCGAGCTGACCCGTCGAAAGGGATCGTGCTCATTCGGGCCTGCGCGACAGCCTGCCCGCCCACTCGGGTCTCCGCGCTCACCGCGCAGGTCATCGGCAGCGACGGAGCGGTCATGGTGCCGCCTCGGCGCGGGCACGTTCGGCCTCCGCGAAGAAGTCGAGCCTCATCTGCGCGGCGCGCGGAGGCGCCCACGGCACCACGGCGACGCGCGAGGAGAGCTCCGAAACCTCGGCGTGGTAGCGCGCCTCGTTTGCACGACGTCGGCTCAGCACCGGATCCGTGACGGCGAGCGGCACGAGGCTCTGGTTGATGACCCAGGCGAAGGGGCGGATCTCCGCGCGCAGGAGGTCGCGCTGGAGCGCCGCGGCCTCGTGCACCGGCGTGGCCTCCGGAAGCGTGACCAGCAGGACCTTCGTGAACGCGGGGTCTCGCAAACGAGGCAGCAGCCGCCGCACTTCCTCGGGTGCCGAGCCCGAGGTGCGAAGCACCTCCCGGTGGTACGACTCGGCCGCGTCGAGCAGGAGCAGCGTGTGTCCGGTCGGCGCCGTATCGATCACGACGAAGCCGCGCTCGCCATCATCGACGATGCGGGCGAAGGCACGGAACACGGCGATCTCCTCCGTGCACGGGCTGCGGAGGTCTTCCTCGAGCAGCGCCCGCCCGGCCGCGTCGAGGTCGGCACCCGCCGTGCGCATGATCTCTTCGGAATACGCGCGCGTCTCGGCAACCGGATCGATGCGGCTCACCCGGATGCCGTCGACCGCACCACCAAGGGCTTCTTCGACGTGTGCAGCGGGGTCAGTTGTGGTCAGGTGAACCTCGTGTCCACGTCGGGCGAGCTCCACGGCGACGTTGACCGCCACGGTCGTCTTCCCGACACCGCCCTTGCCCATCGTCATGATGACGCCGTGGCCTCCGGCCTCGAGCGCCGGCAGGAGCTGGGCGAGAGGTGCGATCGCCGGCGCCGGCACCGCAGGGACCGCAAGGACCACAGGGGCGCCGGCCGGGCTTGGTTCGGGCGCCGCGAACAGCTTTCGCAACGCGGCCAGCCCGACCAGACCGAAGGCAAGCAGCGGCAGCTCGGTCCGGGCGAGGGCGCGGAGGCCTGCGGGGCATCGCATCGAGGGCGTCCTTGCCTCGGCGCTCCATCGCGAGCGCCACCGGGTCCGTCAGGTCTTGGGCGCGGAAGATCCCGTTGATCACCAGCTCCTGGCGCTCGACGCCCAGAGCCGAGAGCTCGCTGCGCGTTCGCTCCGCCTCGTTCAGCGCCGAGCGGTCGGCGCGCGACACCAGCACGAGCGCTGTGCGGCTCCCGTCGATGAGCGCCTTGCGCGAGCTGTCGTAGAGCGCTTGCTGGGCCTTGAGACCCGCCAGCGGACCGAGGCACGACGTGCCGCCGACATTGGATTCGAGGAACCCCGTCCACGCTGCAGGCAGCTCCAGAAGCCGCAGCGTGTGCCCCGTCGGCGCGGTGTCGAAGACGACGTGGTCGAAGTTCGCCGTGGCGCGCTCGCCACCGAGCAGCTTCGAGAACTCGTCGAACGCGGCGATCTCCACGGTGCAGGCTCCGGAGAGCTGCTCCTCGATGCTGCGAACCGCCGCCTCTGGCAGCACGCCGCGGTACGGCCCGACCATCCGCTCGCGGTAGGCGTGGGCCGCGGCCTCGGGATCGATGTTGAGCGCAGAGAGTCCCTGCACACCGGCGATCGGCCGAGGCTCGCCGCCGAGGGACGTCTCGAGCACCTCGTCGAGGTTCGATGCCGGATCGGTGCTGACGAGCAGTACGCTTCGACCCCGCTCCGCGAGCGCGATGGCGGTGGCGCAGGCGACGCTGGTCTTGCCGACGCCGCCCTTGCCGGTGAAGAAGAGATTTCGCGGCGCGCGTTCGAGGAAGTCCATGGCGCGCTCCTTCAGCAACAGCCGCTCTTCGACTTCGCTCCCGTGCTCGGGACCACAGCAACCGGTCGACGCCGCAGGCGCCGTCTCGAGCTTCTTGACGACCACGCCGGCGAGCGCCGCCAAGGTCTCGCGCGACGGGTAGGTCCCCTCCACGGCAATGCGCCCGTCCACGAGCACGAGCGGGAGCACCTCGGTTCCACGAGCGAGCGCCTCCTTGACCGCAGGCGTCTCTGCGAACGCCGCGGGCTGCGGCCGAGAGGTTGAAGCGCTCCACGGCCACGCCTTGCTTCTGGAGCCAGTCGACGTCGGCGGCGAAGCGCGCCAGGTCGGGATCGACGCTCGGGCCGCAGACGCCGGTGGAGCAGCACATGGCAGGGTCGAAGACGCGGATGGTCACGGGCATGGGGCGGTCCTTTCGATTATCGGCGATGAACGATGTTCTGGGCGTGCGAAGGCCATCACAGCCCCCCGACCAGGGCCCTCAGGCGCCGAAGCCCCCGAGGCTCGATGCAGTAGCAAACGCGCGGGCCGTCGACCTCGCCCCGAATGAGGCCGGCGTCCTTGAGCACCTTGAGGTGCTGCGAGACGGTCGACTGGGCGAGCGGCAGCTCATCCACGATGTCGCCACAGATGCAGGCATCCTTGCGCAGGAGGATGCGGACGATCTTGACGCGCGCCGGATGCCCGAGAGCCTTGGAGAGGATCGCAAGCTCCTCGTCGGCCTCTTCGCCCTCGATCGACCGCAGGTCCGCCTGCTCGTTGGCGGGCGGACAGCAGGGCTCGCTGGCGGGGGCAACGCCTCTCATCGTCGTAATACGATAGAACACCGAAACCACTCCGTCAATCGTTCAAACGTTCGCAACCGTCGGGCAGTGAAGGGCCGGAGGCGGCAGTCCTCGAACGGCAGCGAGCTTCGCCAAGATCGTCGCCGGGGCTTTCGTCGACCTGACGGCAAGCGCCTGCGGCGACCAAACCCCAGCCCGCCAACGACTTCGGCTCCTCCGGAATGGGGGCGTGTGGCATGTATGCGCGGCCGATGCCGCTCGTGTACCTGCCAGACATCGAGTCCTTGTTCCTCTGGGGTTCAGAACACCCGCCGCCCGAGCTACCGGGCCTCGGCCAGAGCGGTGAGGCCTCGTCCACGACGCTGCTTGCGCCCGAGGGACTCCGCGAGACAGCGGGCCTCGAGCTCCCCCTGTTCGACACCATGGCAACGCTCGCAGTCGTCCCGGCCGCCGCCATCCAGAGCCTGCCGGGCTCGGTGGCGACGTGGGTCTTGGCGAGCAAGCTCGCGATGGACCTCGTGGCACGCGAGCGGGTGGTGCCGACCATCGCGCGACGCGGGGAACGGCTCGAGGCCCGCTGGGCCGCGGCGCTCGTCGGGAGCGATGATGCAGCGAAGGTCGCGTCACTCGCCAGGAGCATGCCCCCTGCAGCTCACGCCGTGCCGGCGGCCGGCGATCGCTCCGGCGCGGTGTGGGCGCCCGATGCGCTCTTGCGGGCCTACCTCGACGCCGTCGTCGATGCGCTGGTGCGCACCGCCCGCGGGGGACCATCGCTGCACGCTGAGCGAGCGAAGGCGCCGCGACGGAAGCCGGACTCCTGGTCCGAGCGCTGGCGCACGGCCCTTGGCGGAGCCCAGCGGAGCTTCGAGACCGACGGCTTCGCGGAGCGCTCCGTCGCCGACGAGCTCGCGCGCTGGAGCGAGCCGGCCCTCGGCGCACGTGACCGGCTCCGCGCATGTTTTCGCCTCGAGCTGCCGGTGAACGATGGCGAGCCCTTCGTGCTGCGCTTCCTGCTCCAGTCACCCGACGATCCCAGCCTGCTCGTTTCCGCCTCGGACGTGTGGAAGACCAAGGGGCGTAGCCTCGAAAAGCTCGGGCGCGCCTTCCGTGATCCGCAGGAGTCTCTGCTCGAGGCGCTCGGACGTGCCTCCCGGCTCTTTCCGCCGCTTGCGAGATCACTCGAGGAGGCGCGCCCCGAGTCGGTGGATCTCGACCCAGCCACGGCGTGGACCTTCCTCGGTGACGGAGCTGCTCTGCTCGCGGACGCGGGCTTCGGCGTCATCGTTCCCGGTGAGCTCACGGCCGCTGGCCAACGCCGCCTTCGACTGCGCATGCGCGTGGGAGGCAGCAGAAAGAAGGTGGCCGGCGTCGTGGCCAGTGCCGCAGGGCTCGCGCTCGACGAAGTGCTTGCCGTGGACTGGGAAGCCGTCATCGGTGACGAGCCGCTGACCGCGCGGGAGCTCGCTGCGCTGGCCAAGCAGAAGGCGCCCCTCGTTCAGTTTCGCGGTGCGTGGGTCGCGATCGACCCGCGTGAACTCGGCGACATCCAGAAGTGCCTCGCCGGTGGCACGTCGAAGCTGACAGCGCGTGAAGCGATCCAAGCCGTGCTCGCTGGTGAGACGCAACAGGGCGGGCTGTCGGTCGCGGTCACTGCGTCGGGCGTCGTGGCCGAGCTGGTGGAAGGTCTGCGCAACGGTGGCGCCAAGGAGCTCGGCGCACCGGGTTCGTTGCAGGCGACGCTACGCCCGTATCAAAAACGCGGGTTCAACTGGCTCGTCACCATGGCGTCGCTCGGTCTCGGCGCGTGCCTCGCTGACGATATGGGCCTCGGCAAGACGATGCAGCTCCTTGCGTTTCTCCTGCGCCGCAAAGAGGAAGCCCGCCGCGATGGGCGACCGGCGTTGCTCATCGCACCGACCTCGGTGGTTGGAAACTGGGAGCGCGAAATCGAGCGCTTTGCGCCGTCACTCGAGGTCGTGCGTCACTACGGCACGTCGCGGGCGAGATCGGCGAGCGACGTCCCGACGAAGCCCGGGACGCTGGTCCTGACGACCTACGGCCTCTTGCGCCGCGACGCCGAACTCCTGTCGAGCATCGACTGGTCCGTCGCCGCGCTCGACGAAGCGCAGAACATCAAGAACGCCGCGTCGGCAACGGCACGAGCCGCGCGGGCTCTGCGCGCGAGCCACCGCTTCGCGCTCACCGGCACGCCCGTCGAGAACCGCCTCGCGGAGCTGTGGTCGATCCTCGAGTTCGCGAACCCTGGCTTGCTCGGAACGCTCGAGGCCTTCCGGCGGGACTTCGCCCTGCCGATCGAGCGCTACGGAAACGACGACGCGGCCGCGCGCCTGCGCCGGATCGTGGGCCCGTTCATCCTGCGGCGCCTCAAGAGCGACCCGACCGTGATTCAGGAGCTGCCGCCGAAGAACGAGATGAAGGTGGTCTGCACCCTGACGCGCGAGCAGGCCACGCTCTACAAGGCCGTCGTCGACGAGGAGCTGCGGCGCATCGAGGCCTCGGACGGCATCGCGCGGCGGGGGCAGGTCCTCGCGCTGCTGACGTTCACCAAGCAGATCTGTAACCACCCGGCGCAGTACCTCGGCGAGAGCGGTCCGCTCTCGAAGCGTTCGGGCAAGCTCGCGCGCACGACCGAGATGCTCGAAGAAGCCATGGCTGCCGGTGACAAGGCGCTGGTCTTCACGCAGTTCCGCGAGATGGGCGACAAGCTCGTCCAGCACTTCAGCGAGCGTCTCGGCTGCCAGGTCGTGTTCCTCCACGGCGGCACGCCGAAGAAGGCGCGCGACGAGATGGTGCGGCGCTTTCAGGAAGAGCCGCACGGCCCGCGCATCTTCGTGCTCTCCGTGAAGGCGGGCGGCACCGGCCTCAACCTCACTGCGGCGAGCCACGTCTTCCACTACGACCGCTGGTGGAACCCCGCGGTCGAAGACCAGGCCACCGACCGCGCCTATCGCATCGGCCAGAAACGCGCTGTGCAGGTCCACAAGCTGGTCTGCGCCGGCACCGTCGAGGAAAAGATCGATCGGCTGCTCGAGCAGAAGCGTGACCTCGCGTCGAAGGTCGTCGGCGCCGGCGAGCAGTGGATCACCGAGCTCGGCGGCCGCTGAGCTTCGCGACCTCTTCTCGCTCTCCGAGGGAGCGGTGGCCGACGGTGATGACGAAGAGTCTGGTTCGTCCGCACCGCCGAAACCGCGAACGAAGGCACGCTCAGCGCGCGTCCGCAGCGAGGTGCGCCCATGAGTCGCTGGAACCGCTTCGGCTGGCACGAGCCTGCGCCCAAGAAGCCGCCGCCCGAGCGCGGCATCCGGATGAAGAAGGCGGGCACCACATGGTGGGGCCAGCGCTGGATCGAGGCGCTCGAGAACGTGCTGCGAGGGGACTCGGCGCGACTCGCCCGGGGTCGAACCTACGCGCGCGCCGGACGAACGCACGACCTCGTTGTCAAGGGTGGCAAGGTCACTGCCAAGGTCACGGGCTCGCGAGCCACGCCGTACAAGATCACCATCGCGCTCACCGAGCTCAGCGGGCCTGCTTGGAAGAAGGCCATCGACGGATTGGCGAAGAAGGCGCAGTTCTCGGCCGAGCTTCTGGCCGGTCAGATGCCGCAGGCGATCGACGAGGTCTTCGTCGAGGCGGGCGCGAGCCTGTTCCCCAAGCAGCGATCCGACCTCGAGACGAGCTGCTCGTGTCCGGACTGGGGCGACCCCTGCAAGCACGTCGCGGCCACGCACTACGTGCTCGGCGAGGCGCTAGATGGCGATCCTTTCCTGCTCTTCGAGCTACGAGGAAGAACCAAGGATCAAGTGATCGACGCGCTCCGCGCTGCACGGGGCGGCGTCAGCGGGGCGACAGCGAAGAAGGGCGGTAAGTCCAAGCGGACTCCGCAAGACGTGAGCATCGAAGTTCCGACCGTGATGCTCGGCAAGCTGAGGGCGGGCGACTACGACAAGCCGCGCGAGCCACTGCCGGCCCTGCACTTCAGCTTCGACGATCCCCTCACCCACGGCGCCGTGCTACGGCAGCTTGGTGCGCCGACCACTTGGGAGGGTGATGCGAGTCCGGCCGATGTGCTCGCGCCCCTCGTGCGCGCGGCCGCAGAGACAGCACGCCGCATCGCGATGGCCGAGCCGAGCGACGCCAGCGAGTCTCCGCGGCCGACGTCGACGCGCCGCCGCGCCTCTCGAAAGCGCGCCGCTAAACCCCGGGGCGCTGACTGAGACGGGCCCGGGCTCGCGAGCCCGATCCTAGGCGGGCGGTTCTTGGTCGTCGACGGCGGCGCCGCCGAGGCGCTTGTTCACGTTGAGCGCCTTGCTGCGCACCTTGCCTTCGGTTGCGACCATGCCCACGCGCCGCGAGGTGCTCCTCGTGCGTGAAGACCGGGTGGGTAGCGAAGAAGTCGGCGGATATTCGCGGGAGGCGTGGCCGGCCTGGGCGCAGGAGAGGTCGTACGGTTGGTCTTGAATCCCGACGCAGTCAGCTCCATCGTCGAGCGAGAGATCTGCGAGCGACGAGATGCGGCGGCTGAGTACGTGAGCCTTGGGCGTCACGACGAGGCTGGCGTGCTGTCGTCGCAGGCAGACGTGATTGCTGCGCTGGCGGCGGAGGCGAGTTGAACCCATGAGCGACGCTCCCACCATCAACCGCGGTGACATCTTCTGGATCGCACCGGATGACTCACGCGGACCGGCGCCGAGCTACTCGCACCCCCACGTCGTCGTGCAGGATGATGTCTTCAACCACTCACGAATCTCGACGGTCGTCGTCTGCGCCTTGACGACGAATCTGGCGAAGGCGACCGAGCCCGGGAACCTGCTCCTCGAGCCCGCCGAGGGAGGCCTGCCGAAGCAAAGCGTCGTCGTCGTGTCCCAGGTCTCTTCCGTCGAGAAGACCTGCCTCGGCGAGCGGATCGGCGCGCTCTCGGAGGCGCGCGTCGACCAGGCCCTCGCTGGCTTGCGCTTCCTCCAGCGGGCGTTCTTCACGCGGGCATAGAGACGCACGAGCTCGATGGCGTTCCCGTCCGCATCTACGACCCCGAGAAGACCCTCGTCGATTGCTTCCGCTACCGGAACCAACTCGGTATGGACGTCGCTCTGGAGGCGCTGCGGCTCTGGCGTGAACGCGGCCGCAGGAAGCTCGACGTCCTGCTGAAGTACGCCCGCATGCGCCACGTCGAGCGCGCGATGCGACCTTACCTGGAGGCCACGCAGTGACGGTCAAGAACGTTACGAACCTCGCGACCTCGGTGCAGGCGCGTCTCCAGAATCACGCGCGAGCGACGAAGCGGCCGTTCCAGGAGTTGCTCCAGCTGTCGCCCGCGCACGTCTCGAAGGCGTAGGGGACGACGCGCGGCACGAGCCCTGCGCGCTCCAGGGCGATGGCGGCGAGACGGTCTCGCCCCTTCAGATGGTCGCGGAGGCTGTCGATTGCGCGCGGCTTTCGCACGCGAAAGGGGAGCCTCTGGGACAAGGGCGCCGTGATCCAGACGCTCCAGCAATCGGCGGCAGGTGGAGTCGTGCATTGGGGCGTGCATCATCGCGGAAAGCTCCAGTCACCGGACAAGTGGATCACGTTGCCCGTCGAGCCGATCATCGGCGCGAAGACCCACGCGCTCGTGGAAGAGCTCTGCGAGCAGCGGCGCCCGACCGAGTTGCCGGGGCGCGCATCGACCAAGCCGCGCGTCCTCACCGGCCTTGCACGCTGCGGGCTCTGCGGGTCGAGCTACCAGCTCGAGACCTCGGGGAAGTCGCTCGACGGCGCGACCTACTCGTACTGCTGCTACAACTGCCGCAAGACGCTGCGTGCGGGGAAGAAGGCGTGCCCGGGCTTCCGCGTGCGCGTCGAAGACCTGGACGGCGCCGTGCTCACGGCGATCGCCGACGTGGTGTGCTCGCCCGAGCGAGCGGGAATGCTCGCGCACCGCCACCGGTGGCCGCCGACCGCTGAGGTCATCACGGCGTGGCGGAACTTCATCCTGCGCGGCCACGACATCGGCCGGACCCACGCGCTCCACCTCATCGACCACGTCGACGTGCATGGCGAGCGGCTCCTGATCACGCCGAAGAAGCCCGGTGGGAGAAGGGACGTCGCGATGCTCGCGGCAATCGCATGAGGCGCGCGCCCGAATGGCAAAAGAAAAACGCGAGCTTTTGAGGGCTCGCGTTTGCTTCCACTACCGTGGACTTGTGCTCCGCATAGGGAGCGGCTTGCGAACCTCTCTTTGGGGCGTTCTGCGGGACACGCGGCCGAGAATCGCACCGTCCAGCAGAGAGCGAAAGGCCGAGATTCCTGGTGCTTGAGCGCGCCCGCCCGGGACGGCTCTCTGCGTTCGCGCCGTCCAGTCGCGCATGGGGCGGCACCCGCGACTCGCGACGCTCGCCGCGCTCAGCGGCGCGAGCACAGGCCACCCCGACGAGCGCCACGTCGGCGCCAACGTGGCCCTCAGGTGCGTCGGCCGCGGCTGGCCCGGACCGGAAGCGCCAGTCGGCCGGCACGACGCGCCCGTGGCGCCCGGGCGGCGCGAGGCCGAGATTGCCCGAACGGAAGTCCGTCTTGACTATTCAAGCGTCCGGTTGAATACTTGAGCGCATGACGATGCCCCCTCGGCGGTTCAAGGACAGCATCTACGAGCAGTTCGCTCGGCTCGGGAAAGCCATCTCGGCTCCCAAGCGGCTCGAGTTGCTCGACCTCCTCTGCCAGGGCCCTCGGACCGTCGAAGCGCTCGCCGAGCAGGCCGGCATCTCCGTCGCGAACGCTTCGCAGCACCTGCAGGTGCTCCGCGCTGCGCGGCTCGTCGAGGCCGAGAAGAAGGGGCTCTACGTCGAGTACCGCCTGGCCGACGACGAGGTCTGCACGCTTCTTCTTCGCGCTGCGCGGGCTCGCCGAGTCGCGCCTCGCCGAGGTCGAGCAGGTCGCGCGCGAGTACTTCGAGGAGCGCGGAGCGATGGAGGCCGTCGAGAGCGACGAGCTGCTGCGCCGCGTGAGGAACGGCGAGGTGACCGTCCTCGATGTGCGGCCGCCCGAGGAGTACCGCGCGGGGCACATCCCCGGCGCGCTCTCGATTCCGCTCGGCGAGCTGAAGGCCCGGCTCAAGGAGCTGCCGAAGGACCGCGAGGTCGTCGCCTACTGCCGCGGCCCCTACTGCGTGATGGCCGTCGAGGCCGTCGAGCTGCTGCGCAAGAAGGGCTTCGCGGCCCACCGTCATGGAGCAAGGCGTCGTCGACTGGCGTGCCCGCGGCTGGCGCGTCGAGGCCGAGCGCGAAGGCGCGCGTTCGTGAGCTTCAAGGGTGCGCGCCTGGGGCATGCGCCTGAGCAGTTTCCGCGCGAGCGGGTTCTCGTCGGCTCGGTCCCTCTGCGGGGGACGCAAGCCTGTATGCAACTGGCCGCACAAGGAACATGACCATGGCAAAGACGCTCTTCATCCTGAACGACCCACCCTACGGCACCGAGCGCAGCTACAACGCGCTGCGGCTCGCCGGCTCCCTCGTCGAAGCGCGAGGGCGAGGAGGTGAAGGTCTTCCTCATCGGCGACGCGGCAGCTGCGCGAAGGCCAACCAGAAGGTCCCGCAGGGCTACTACAACCTCGAGGTGATGCTGAAGGGGCCCGCGCGCCACGGCGTCGAGGTCGGCGTCTGCGGGACGTGCATGGACGCCCGCGGCATCGCCGACGCCGAGCTCGCCGAGGGCACCAAGCGAAGCACGCTCGAGGAGCTCACCGACTGGACCCAGTGGGCCGACAAGACGCTGGTGTTCTGATGAGCGCGCCCAAGACGATCGTCATCCTCGGCGGCGGCGTCGGCGGCGTCGTGGCCGCCCGCGAGCTGCGGAAGCGTCTGCCGCGCCAGCATCGCGTCGTGCTCGTCGACCGAGAGCGCGAGCACCTGTTCGCGCCCTCGCTCCTGTGGCTGATGGTCGGTCTGCGCGAGGCGGACAGCATCAAGCGGCCGCTCAAGCGCCTCGAGCGCAAGGGCATCGAGGTCCGCCTCGGCGAGGTCGAGAAGATCGATCCCGAGGCGCGTCGGGTCACGGTGGCCGGCGAGACGCTCGAGGCCGACTACCTCGTCGTCACGCTCGGAGCCGAGCTGGCTCCCGAGACGGTGCCCGGCCTCGCAGGACGCGGGGCACAACTTCTACACGCTGGCCGGCGCCGAGCGCTGCGCGCGGCGCTCGAGTCCACGCGAAAGCGGGCGCATCGTCGTGCTGACCGCGGCGCCCGCCTACAAGTGCCCGGCGGCGCCCTACGAGGCCGCGCTGCTCATCGATGCGTACCTTCGCAAGCGCGGTCTTCGCGACGCGGTCACGGTCGACGTCTACGCCGCCGAGCCCGGCCCGATGGGCGTCGCGGGTCCCGAGATGTCGGGCGCGGTGAAGCAGCTGCTCGCAGGCCAAGGGCATCCCCTATCACCCCGAGCACCAGGTGACGTCGGTCGACGCGACGGCGCGCCGGCTCGAGTTCGCGAACGGTGCGCAGCGCGGACTTCGACCTGCTCGCGTACGTCCCGCCCCACCGCGCGCCGCGCGTGGTGCGCGAGAGCGCGCTCGCGGGCGAGAGCGGCTGGATCTCCGTCGACCGCCACACGCTCGAGACGCGCTTCCCGGGCGTCTACGCGATCGGCGACGTCGTCTCGATCCCGCTCGAAGCTCGGCAAGCCGCTGCCGAAGGCCGGCGTGTTCGCGCACGGCCAGGCCGAGGTCGTCGCCAAGAACATCGCGCTCGGTCGATCGCCGGGCGCGGCCGGCGGCGAGCGCTTCGACGGCCACGGCGAGTGCTTCATCGAGATCGGCGGCGGCAAGGCCGGCTTCGGCGGCGGCGACTTCTACGCCGAGCCGAAGCCCGCTCGTGACCGTGCGCGCGCCGAGCTGGCGCTGGCACCTCGGCAAGGTGCTCTTCGAGAAGTCGTGGCTGTACACCAAGCTGTAGGGGTGAGCGTGAAGCGCGATCGTCAAGGCATCCTGCAGCACATCGGGCGCACGCCGCTGGTGCCGCTCGAGCGCATCGCGCGCGGGCTTGCCGGTGCCGGTGCTCGTGAAGTGCGAGCACCTGAACCCCGGCGGGTCGATCAAGGACCGCATCGCCGCTCGCCATCGTCGACGACGCCGAGGAACGCGAGCGTGCTCCGCCCGGGCATGACGCTGATCGAGGCGACCGCCGGCAACACCGGCGTCGGGCTCGCGCTCGTCGCGGCGGCGCGCGGCTACGGGCTCGTCTGCGTGATGCCGGAGAAGATGTCCGTCGACAAGCGCGTCGCGCTCGCCGTCGCTCGGCGCGCGAGGTCGTCATCACGCCGAACGCGCCGCCGTCGAGCCCCGACAACTTCCGCAACGTCGCGCAGCGGATGGCCGAGGAGCACGGCTGGTTCCTCACCGACCAGTTCAGGAACCCCGCGAACGTCCGCGTCCACGAGGAGACGACGGGTGCGGAGATCCTCGAGCAGACCGACGGCCGCGTCGGCGCGTTCGTCGCCGGCGCCGGCACCGGCGGAACCATCACCGGCGTCGGGCGGCGGCTGAAGGCGGCGCTTCCCGGCGTTCGCGTCGTGCTCGCCGATCCGGTGGGCTCGGGGCTCGCGGATTGGGTCGAGACCGGGCACGCTCGGCGCCGACGGCTCCTACGCCGTCGAGGGCATCGGCGGCAGCGAGGCGCCCGAGAACCTGCACCGCGACGTGCTCGACGGCGCCGAGCGCGTCAGCGACGAGGAGAGCTTCGCGATGGTGAAGCGGCTCGTGCGCGAGGAGGGCCTGCTCGTCGGCGGCTCGGCGGGCACGAACGTGGTCGCGGCGCTGCGGCTCGCCGCGCGCGGCGGTCTCGACGGGCCGGTCGTCACGGTGCTGCCGGACGCGTGGGATCGCTACCGCGCGAAGCCGTGGATGCAGGAGTGGGCGTCGTGACCGGAGCCGGTGGTCGCCGCACAGACCTACGCTCGCTGGCGAGCGACGACCGCTCGGCAAGCATCACCGAGCGCGTGGAGACGAACGTCGTCTTCGAGCTCCTCGGCTCGCTTCGTGGCAAGCGCGTGCTCGACGTCGGCACCGGAGATGGCACCTACGCCATCGAGGCTGCCGTGCGCGGTGCCATCGTCACGGCGCTCGACCTCGAGCAGAAGATACTCGACGCAGCCCGTGCGCGTGCTGCCTCGCGCGGAGTCGACGTGACCCTCCGACAGGGGCGCGCCGAGCAGTTGCCGTTCGACGATGCCTCCTTCGACGTGGTCGTCGCAGTGACCGTGCTCTGCTTCGTGCCGGATGCCCGGCTTGCCGTTCGCGAGATGGCTCGTGTGCTCGTCCCGGGCGGTCGCGTCGTCCTCGGTGAGCTTGGCCGCTTCAGCGTGTGGGCTGCGGAGCGCCGCGTCCGAGGTTGGCTCGGTGCGAGCACGTGGCGACGAGCACAGTTCCGGTCACGCGGCGAACTCGAGCGGCTCGCTCGGAGCGCGGGCCTTCACGTGGCCGACCTGCGCGGCTCCGTCTTCTTTCCGCCGAGCGGCCTTGCCGCCCGGATCGTGGCTCCCGTCGAGCCGTTCCTCACCCGTCTCCATGCCCCGGGCGCGGCGTTCCTCGCGCTCGCAGCGGACAAGCGCGAGCCTCCATCATGACCCCGGCGACCCCATCTACCTCGACCACAACGCGACGACGCCGCTCCTGCCCGAGGTGGTCGACGCGATGCTGCCGTACCTGCGCGAGCACTTCGGCAACCCGTCGAGCGGCCACGTCTACGGCACGCGCGCGCGCGAGCGCCGTCGCGCGGGCGCGCGACCAGGTCGCGCGCGCTGCTCGGCTGCGACGCCGACGAGGTCGTCTTCACGTCGGGCGGCACCGAGGCGAACAACCTCGCCATCCGCGGCGTCGGCCGAGGCGCGCGAAGGGCGCAGCCACATCGTCACGACCGTCATCGAGCACCCGGCGACCGCGCGCCCGTGCGCGTGGCTCGAGCGGCACGGCGCGGAGCGTCACCCGCCTCGGCGTCGACGCCGACGGGCGGGCCCGCGTCGACGAGGCGCGCGAGCGCGATCGACGGCGACACCGCGCTGGTCACCGTGATGCACTCGAACAACGAGACCGGCGTGCTCCAGCCCGTCGCCGAGCTCGCCGCGCTGGCGCGCGCGGTGGGCGCGCTCATTCACACCGACGCCGCGCAGTCGCTCGGCAAGGTGCCGGTGCGACGTGCGCGAGCTCGACGTCGACCTGCTGTCCGTCGCCGGCCACAAGCTCTACGCGCCCAAGGGCGTCGGCGCGCTCTACGTGAGGCGCGGCACGCCGCTCGTGCCGTTCGCGCTCGGCGCGGGCCACGAGCGCGGCCTGCGGCCGGGCACCGAGAACGTCGCCTCCATCGTCGGGCTCGGCGCCGCGTGCGAGGCGGTGGGGCGCGACCTCGAGGCGGCGGCCTCGCGCATGCGCGCGCTCCGCGACGCGCTCTGGGAGCGTCTCGCCGCCGCCGTGCCCGGGCTGGCGCTCAACGGCCACCGCGAGCTGCGCCTGCCGAACACGCTCAACGTCCGCTTCCCGCGCGCCACCGGCGACGCCGTGCTGGCCGGCGCGCCGGAGGTCGCCGCCTCGACCGGGCTCGGCGTGCCACGAGGGCCACGAGAGCGCGTCGGCGGTGATCCTCGCGATGGGCGTCGCGCCCGAGGACGCGCTCGGCTCGGTGCGCCTCACGCTCGGGCGCGGCACGACGGAGGACGATGTTTCGCGCGCCGAGCGAGACGCTGGTGCGGTCCTGGCGGCGCCTGGCTGGCGAATAGCCACTTCCCCTTCAAAGCGGCTATTTGCGCCCCCGCTCCTCGGGCTCAGCCCACCAGCTTCTTGAGCATCGCCATCCCCCGCTCGGCCTCGGCCGGCGTCGCGTCGGCCAGCTCGAGGTACACGCGGCCGCGGGCGTCGTAGAAGCTCTCGGTCTGGACGATCCAGCGCTCGCGCTCGGGCGTGGCCAGCTCGACGTCGGCGGCGAGCTTGTGGAGCGCGGCGTTCACCAGGCGGTGGCTCGTGCCCTTCGGGAGCCGGATCTCGATCTGCGGCTCGGCCGTCCCGTAGCGGCTCTCGCCCTGGCTCACCGTCTTCGTCGTCTGCGTGTTCTGGCTCGTGGTCCGCATCGTCGTCCTCGCGTTCTGCAGGGCGGCTCGTCGCCCGTTGCGAGGGACATACAGGCTTCGGTTCGCGCCCCTAGCAAGGCCAAGAACGTCGGTTTCCGATGTCTTTTCGAGCGGTTGGAATAGTCGCGAGGTTCCGCGCCCTTCGGGCCGCGAAGCCGACGGAGGCCGATCGGCCTACATCCGCCGCGTGAGCCCGGTGCGGAGCATCTCGGCGACGAGCGACGCGGCCAGCTCCTCGTCGGTCTCGCCCTTCACGTCGAGCTCGACCTCCTCGAACTTGCGCGCGTTGGCGACGACCCACTCGATGTACTTCGGCACCGTGAAGTCCTCGACGCCGAACGCGATGTCCTGCATCGCCTTCACGATCTGCAGGGCGGTGCCTTGGAACACGCGCCCGTCTCTCATCACGATCTTCATGCTGTCGATCTCCTTCCGGCGCGCTCGCCAGCTGCCCGAGTCGATGACGGGACGACCTTCGACCTGCTCGGGCGCGAGGAGGTAGGTCTCGACGGCGGCGCCGTCCTCGAGGGCGATGCGCGTGCGCCGGTAGAAGCGCGGGTGCCCTTCGAGCCGGTCGAGCGCGGCGAGCGTCGGCCTCGTCGACCTCATACACCTCGCCGGCGACCGCGTGCTCGCCACCGCGCACGAGCCCGGGGAACGCGCCGAGGTCGCGCAGCTCGAACGCGGGCTTGGTCCTCGCCTCCGCGACGAGCCGGGCGCCCGCGAGGAGCCGGTGGTTCGGCTCGCCCGCGAGGAGCGTCCCGTAGACGAAGACGCGCGTGGGCGCGCCACGCTGGCCCTTGGGCGCGTTCATGGCTCCACCCCCGCTGCGGTCGCCAGGGGCGCGACGTCGAAGCCCAGGCGGGCGTACGCGCGCCACAGCACGCGGAAGTAGCCGGGCTGCGGCGCCCAGGGCTCGAAGCCGTCCTCGGGCTGCAGGTACGTCGTCGCGCGGCGGCGGCGCCCGTGCTCGTCGAGCACCACCTTCACGACGCGCTCGTAGGCGAACGGATGGCCCTCGAAGCGATCGAGCGCGCGGAGGTCCGCGTCGTCGAGGCGGTAGAGGAGCCCCTCGACGCGGGCGCCGCGTGGCCCGCACGACGCTCGCGACCGCCCCGTCCCAGCGGTGGCTGAAGCCGCCGAAGGCGAGCGCGTAGTTGGGCAGCACCGCGCGCGCCACGGGCTGCGCGCTCGCGCACCGCGAGCGCATCTGCTCGTCGTCGAGGTTCGAGCCGTACGCGAAGTAGAGCACCTGTCCCATCTTCTCATCTCGCCGCGGGCCGAGACCCGCCGTAGTCATCCATCGCCTCCGTTCGCGGGCGAGTCCAGGGCCGGCGTCGCTGGCCGGCCCCGCGCCCGTCCTCACGCTGCTGCTCGGGCATCGCCCACCTCCTCGGTCGCCGGAGCGTTCGGGGCCAGGCGGCGGTCGCGGCGCTCGCCCTTCCACGCTGCGGAGCCCGCGAGCTTCTTGGTGAGGTGCAGCCGCGCCGTCTTGAACTCGTCGCCGATGAGCCCGAGGTTCAGGAGCACCACCCGGAAGTCGTACTTGGCGGTGGCGGGGTTGAACTCGCGGCGCTTGCTCGACGCGGCCTTCGAGCCGAGGGCCTTCGCCGCCATCGCGAGCGCCAGCTGCACGTAGGCCTTCACCTCGCCCGCGTGCAGCGTCCCGTTGAAGTAGCGCAGCTCGATCGTGCCCCGGAAGAAGAGGCTGTTGAGGTTGAGCCCGTGGTAGCGGCGTCTGGTCGTAGCGCTGCGGGCTCGTGTTCCGGTACGCCGTACCAGGCGTCGCTCACCTCCTGCATCGTCTTCGGGCGGCGCGCTTCGAGGCGCTGGATGAAGCCCGCGTCGATCGGGCGGCAGTAGCGGCTGAGGCGCGTCTCGCTGACCCCGAGCGCGTGCTCGAGGAGGCGCTCCTGCTTGTGCACCAGCTTGACCAGGTTCGTGACGCTCTTGGCGTCGAAGCGGCTGCCGTCGATGTGGATGTGGATGCCCGTCGAGGGGTCGGCCTTCGCGCCCGCGGTGCGCACCGCGCGGACGACGTTCTGCAGCTCGTCGATGTCGTCGTAGCCGAGGATCGGCGAGACGATCTCGCCGCTGTTCTCGCCGCCGCTCAGCGAGCCGTCCGGCACCACCTGCCAGCTGCGCCCGCGCGCGTCGGTGATGCGCCAGCTGCGGTAGTCGTCGACGACCGTGCCCGCCGACCACGCTGTGGATGGCGCGGGCGAGCTTCTCGCGGCTCAGGCCCACCGTCTCGATCTCGATCCCGAATCGCAGCGTCTTCATCGTCGTCGTCCTCGCGTTTCGCGCGGGGCCCAGTGCCCGTCGCGTGAGGACATACAGGCTTCCGTTCGCGCCCCTAGCAAGGCCGAACACGGCTGTTTCCGATGTATTTTCAGGCACTTGGAATAGGCGCGACCTTCCGCGGACTTGGGGCGTCGCGGCAGGTCGCGCTTGCCGACCGCCGACGCCCCTTGGATCTCCGCGCCCTTCACGCGCTCGGCGGCGCCCGCGTTCGTGAAGAGCGCGGCGGCGTCCTCGGCGCCGAGGTGCGTGAGGTAGTGGCCGAGCGCGCGGCGGAAGAACTCCATGCGGTTCTTGATGCCGCGCGTGCGCCACGCCTCGTCCATGCGCTCGACGACCTCGGCCTCGAGCCGCAGCGGGAGGATCTTCACGTCGACGCGGCTCGCCGTTGCGCTCGCGCGTCTTGCGCGGGCCGACCGGGATGCGGCCCTTCTCGGCCTCGCGGATCTTCCAGATGAGGTAGCGCCGATTATGGGGTGCTCTCCATAATCGCCGGTATGTAGAGCTGACGGATATGGGGAGTCGCGGGCTCGCCACCGCTTGAGAGTTCAGAAAGCTCCGCGCGTTGTGGCCGCAGCGAGCCTCGACAACTCCACATATTCGCGGCGTCGTCTCCGGCGGCCGGGCTGATCCCGGTCGATCACCAAGGAGACGACATGCTGGAGAAATACTTCGAGAGACGGTTCGTGCTGGACGGGTTCCGCGCGAGTCCCGCGGGCCCGCATATGGATGGGTTCGCGGCGTGGTTGGCCGCACAGGGCTATAGCTTTCAGACCGGAGGTTCGTGCCTGCGCCACGCCGTTCACCTCGGGCGCTGGCTGGCGGCGAGCGGGGTCCCTCTTGCCGCGCTCGACGACGACGTCATTGCCTCGTTCGTGGCTCACGTTCCGGTGTGCGACTGCGAAGGACAGCGCGTTGGCGAGCACGATCGCGCCCTGGCACGAGCTCGCGTGTTCCGTCGCTACCTGCAGGCCGTCGGCGCTGTTCCTCGCGCGACCACAACTGCCGTCGATGAGCCACTGCTCGAGGACTTCATCACGTGGATGCGGCAGCAGTGCGGTGTGAGCGAGTGGACGGTGAAGGCGTACTCGCGCGTCGTGCGGAAGCTGCTCGAGCACGTCGGCCGAGAGCCAAGCGCGTACTCGGTCGCGGCGCTCCGGCGAGCAGTGCTCGCGCTCTCGGAGGGCCACGGCGCCAGCAAGGGCGAGCAGGTCGTTACCGCGACGCGAATGTTTCTCCGGCAGCTCGCGGTGCGCGGCCTGTGCAGCGCGGACCTCGCCGATGGCATCCCCCGGCCCGCTCGCTGGTCGCAGACGGCGCTGCCGAAACACCTTCCGCCCGACGACGTCGAGAAGCTGCTTGCGAGCTGCGACGCCTCGTCTGCGACCGGGCTTCGCGATCGAGCCATCATGCTTCTGCTTGCGCGACTGGGCCTCCGTGCGGGTGACGTCCTCGCGCTGCGCCCCACCGATCTCGACTGGAAGCGCGCCCGACTCCGTCTCGTCGGCAAGGGTCGGCGCGAGACTTGGCTGCCGATCCCCCAGGATGTCGGCGACGCCATCCTCGCTTATCTGGAGCGGGGCCGCCCACGCATCGACCACGAGCACGTGTTCCTGACTGCACGCGCGCCATGGCGCAGCATCACCAACAACTCGTCGATCGCTCAGCTGGTCGGGCGAGCGATTCACCGCGCCGGCGTCGACGCGCCATCCTTTGGCGCCCATCTTCTTCGGCACTCGGCGGCGACCGCGATGCTGCGCGAAGGGGCTTCGCTCGAGGGCATAGCGGCCATTCTCCGGCATCGCTCGGTCGAGACAACGACCGTCTATGCCCGCGTCGACCAGCGCTTGCTCGGGCAGGTCGCGCAGCCGTGGATGACGAGCGACGCAAATGCCCGGGCGATGAAGGCGCCCCCGATGCCGATCGCGGACGTCGGGGCGATCGCGCAGCGTTGGCTCGTGGAGGTTCCGTCATGCTGAAGCAGCTCGTCACCGACTACCTGAGGACCCGTCGCGCGCTCGGCTTCGAGTTGGCGGCGCCGGAGCGGATGCTCTACGACTTCGCCGCCTTCGCGAAAGAGCGAGGTCAGACACATGTGCTCGCAGCGACGGCGGTCGAGTGGGCCGCCGAAGGGGGCACCGCGGGTGTGCGCCATCATCGTTTGCAGAGACTCGTGCTCTTCGCCCGCCATGTACGCGCTGAGGATCCGCGTCACGAGGTGCCGAGCAGCCACGTCTTCCCGCGCGTGCCCCGTCAGATCGTGCCGCACATCTACAGCCCCGACGAGGCGCGGCGGCTCATCGACGCCGCGAGCGCGCTTGGGCCACCTTCATCGATGCGGGTGCTCACGGCACAGACCTTCTTCGCGCTGCTGTTTGCGACGGGGCTGCGTGTCTCGGAGGCGATGGCGCTCGACCTGGATGACGTGACGCCGGAGGGGCTGCTCATCCGCAAGACGAAGTTCCAGAAGACGCGCCTGGTCCCATTGCATGAGACTGCGCGAGAGGGACTCGACCGCTACCAGCAGCGCCGTCGCACCATCGGCACGCCACCATCCAGCCTGTTCCTCGGCTCTCGCGGGCAGCGCCTCGCCCACAACAGCGCGCGCAAGATGTTCGTCCAGATGCGCGAGCTCGCCGGTCTCGAGAAGCCTCCGGACCAGTCGCAGCCACGCATCCACGACATCCGGCACACCTTCGCCGTGCGCGCTCTCGAGGCGTGTCCCGACGGCCGCGACCGCGTCGCCCAGCACATGCTCGCGCTCTCGACCTACCTCGGACACACGCACGTCGCCGACACCTACTGGTACCTGCAGGCGACGCCCCGCCTGATGCGCGACATCGCGGACCGGGTCCGGCCGGCCTTCGCTGACGGGAGGTCGGCCATGACGCCACTCGCCCCGCACCTCACCGCCTACCTCCGCGAGCGGCTGCCGCAGGAGCGCCAGGCCAGCCGGCACACCGTCGACGCCTACGCGTACACGTTCAAGCTGCTCTTCGCCTTCACGACGAAGCGGCTCGGCGTAGCGCCCTCGGCACTGACGCTCGAGCAGCTCGACGCGCCGCTCTGGCTCGAGTTCCTCGCGCACCTGCAGGCTGAGCGCGGCAACAGCGCGCAGGACCCGCAACGCGACGACTCGTCGCGCTCAAGTCGTTCATGCGCTTCGTCGAGTACCGTGTTCCGTCGGCGTCGAGCAGGTGCGCCGCGTGCTCGCCATCCCGATGCAGCGCACCGACGTCATGCTCGTGCGCCACGTCGACGCCGCGGAGGCGAAGGCCCTGCTCGATGCGCCCGATCCGACGACGCGCTTGGGCATCCGCGACCGCGCGCTCTTGCTCATGGGCTTCGCTGGCGGCCTGCGCGTCTCGGAGATCGTCGGCCTGCGCCTCGACGATCTCTCGTTCGACGGCGCGTACCTGGAGCTGCGAGTCCGAGGCAAGGGTCGTAGGCAGCGTGGTCTCGTCCTCTGGAAGGAGGTCGCCGACGCCGTCCGTGCCTGGCTCGCCGTGCGTGGCGATGCCCTCGTACCCGAGGTGTTCCTCAACGCGCGTGGTGGTTGCATCTCGCGGTGGGGCTGCGCGCACATCTTGGAAAAGCACGTGGAGGCAGCGACGACGGCGTGTCCGTCCATCGCGAAGCGCCGAGTCTCGCCGCACGTGATGCGGCACACCTGCGCGATGAGCATCCTCCAGGCGACGGGCGACATCCGCAAGGTGGCTCTCTGGCTCGGGCACGCGAGCCAGCAGACCACGGAGATGTACCTGCAGGCCGATCCGACCGAGAAGCTTGCGGCGCTCGACGCCGTGAAGCTGCCCTCGCTGCGCAAGGGGGCGTTCAGCCCGCCCGATCAGCTCCTGGCCTCGCTGACCGGCGGCGCGTCGGCATCGCCACCGTCGCCACGGCGTAGGAAGGCGGCGACGTCGGCCTCGTCGAAGTCGACGAGGTAGCGGTGCAGCGCGCGGCGAAAGAGCTCGGCGCGGCTTCTCAGGCCAAGCCGTCGCCGAGCCTCATCGAGTCGCTCCACGACCGGCGCGGGCATGCGCAACGGAAGCACGAGGACATCGTCGGCGCCATGGGCAGCGCGCGGCTCGGCACCGACGCGGATCAGTCCGCGCTCGGCTTGGCGCAGGCGCCATCGCAAGTAGCCGACATGACGAGAGCTCGTGGGCCTCCCGATCAGTTCGAGGTGCCGCGCCTGGAGCTCATCGACTGACGCTGTCTTGAGCGACGCGGTCGGCTTCGCTGACGTCGACGCCGCGCCCGTCATCGCGGCTTCCAGGATCTTACGCACCAGCCACGCCTTGCTCGGGCACCGCGTCGGCTCGCCGACAACCTCGACGTACCTCTGCTGTAGCTCGGGCAGGCGCATCGCCCCGAGGTCCGATTCATTCAACTTGCTCATGCTCATGCTCGCTCTCCTTCCGAACGCCATGAACCGGCGCTCGTGGCCATACAGGCGTCCGGGGGCGAAAACCTCGAGGTCATTCGACGCCAGCGGGCTCATGAATATGGGGAGCGAATTTCGCCGATCCCACAGGAGAACACGCAGCCGGGAGGCAGCAACTCCCCATATCCGTCAGCTCT
>CAVQUB010000014.1:0-82096 GCA_963716725.1 uncultured delta proteobacterium | reverse complement strand
CCGCCGGCGTCGCTGCTGCGTGCCACTTCTTCGATGGCGTTCAAGGTTTCTTCTTGCACGCCGGCGCCAAGCGCCAGATCGAAGAAGCCGCGTGCCCGCGTGCCCGCATCGTGATCGGCCGCCACCTCGGCGGCCCGCGCCAAGGCCGCGAGGCGATCCGAGGGCGCCTTGCAGCGAACGATCTGGCGCTCGTACAAATCGATCACGTGCCCGGGGGCGACGGCGACTCTGCCCAGCCGCTCGAGCAACACCTCGACGTCGGCCGGGGCCACGCTCGACAGCGCCTGTTCGCCGTGTTGAATCGCCTCTTGCGGGTCCACGCCTGCCGAGACCAAGACCTCGGCCTGGCGCACCATTTCTTCGGCTCGGCTCGAGCCGGTCAGGTCCTGGATCAGCAGATCGTGGGACGCTCCCAGAGCCTCGAGATCCTGCAGCTTGACCGCGATCTCTTCCAGGTGCTTGGCAATGCTGGGCTCGGCGCCGCGGGTCCGGATCAGCTCTTGACCCACCTGCGCCGCGTCGGGCTCGCGTCCGACCTCGACGAAGCGGGTGAACGCGCCACGCAGCGCCTGGTGGCGATCCGGTCCGACCGGCGCCTCGGCATACCACTCGACCAACTTGGTTGCGACGATGCCCTTCCACCCGAGACGGTCACCGAGCTCGACGTACTGCTCGCGACACGGCTGATCGCCCTGGTCGGCCACCGCCATCAACGCGGCCAAGGCCTCGTCTCCGCGGCCGACTTTTTCTTCGAGCACCTCCGCGAGACGGCGGGTCATCTTGCTGACCTCGTCGTCGTCGCCTTCGACCTCGACCAGCGCACGCATCAATTCGGCGACGCGCGGCCAATCTTCGAGCCGTTCGCACAGCGTCGCCAGCCTTTGCACGGCGTCGTAGTCTTCTTCGTCCAGGGCCCTCACGATGTCGAGCACGCGGACCGCCGCCGCAGGATCGTCCAGCGCACCTTCGTACAGAGCCGCCAGCTTCAGCGCGACCTCGAGCTTGTGCTGCGCATCGGTCAGCACCGCCAAGAGCCGCTCGAGCGCCTCGGCGTTTCCGCGCGGATCACCGCGTTTCTCGTGGAGCGCAGCGACTGCCTCGAGCGCCTCGACGTTGGTCGGGTCGTGGTCGCGCAGCACGCGTTCATAGCGCTCGACGGCGCCCTCGGCGTCGTCCAAGCCCTCGGCTACGATGCGTGCTTCGCGCATCATCACGCTCATGCGGGTGGCGTCGTCCTCCGCCGCTTTCGCCAGGCGATGCAAGTACTCCGTGGCGTCCGCCCACTCTCCTCGAGCTTCGGCGTCTTCGGACAGCAGGGACAATGACTCGGTGTCGTCACTGTCCACCAAAACGAGCACCAAGGTCGCTCGCGCGGCGTCCAGGTCCGACAGCTGATCGCGCTGGAGCTCCGCCGCACGCTTGCGGAGCGACACTCGCAGGGGCACGTCCGTGAGCTTCTCGGCCCGGCGCAGCAAGAACGCCACCAGATCGGCGGTGCGCTCGCTGTCGGTGAGGCGAGTCTCCAGCAAGAGCGCGAGGGCGTCGTTCTGGGGATCGAGATCGGTGGCCTGCTCGAGTCGGACCACCGCAGTCGCGTCGTCGCCCGCCCGACCCAGGTAGTCGGCGGCCTTGGCGAAGAGCGCGGCCTGATCCCGCGGCTTCTGTGCCTGCTCGGCCCGGCGTTCGACCGCCAGCGCAGCCTGCTCCCACACACTGGCCTGGGCGAAGCAACGCTCGGCTGACTCCCAGAGCCCGGGATCCGAGCCCTTGGTCGCGGCTTCGGAGAACGCATCGCCGGCGGCCGAATGCTCCCCCGCGGACTCCCGCAACTCGCCGAGCTTCTTGTACAGGCCGACGAGCGCGCCCTCGTCGCTCACGCTCCCGATGTTGTCGGAGATGACCTGCGCGGCGAGATCGTAGCGGTCGCCCTTCTCGAACTGCTTGATGGCCGTGTGGATCGCGCTGTCGTCGTCGGGCGTGAGGCTGGCGATCCGAGCCCATGCCTCGCCGGCGGCGACCGGATCCTTTCGCTTCTGTTCGTGGAGCTTGGCCAGAGCCTTCTCCATCGAGATGCGCGTCTCTTCGTCCGTGGTCTGCTCGGCCTCTTGCTCGAGCAAGGTGGCCAGGTCGTCCCAGTGACCCGTGCGTTCGAGGAGGCGCTTGAGCTGCGTCTTCGGTCCTTCGTCGCTCTTGTCGAGGCTCACCAACTGCTTGAGCGCGACGATGGCGGTGTCGAGATCGCGCAGCTGCGTCTCGCACAACCCGGCGAGCTCCCGCAGCCAACCCTTGCGCACGTCGCCGTCGACGCCCGCGGTCTTGGTCGCTGCCTGCAAGATGTCGCGTAGCTCCGCGTACTTGCGCGTCTGCCGGAGAAAACCCTCCATGAAGGTCAGCGCGTCGGTGTTCGCGGGATCGAGCTCGAGCACTTCCTTGTACTTGGCCGCGGCCTCGTTCTTCTTGGTCTTGCGAACCAGGGCGTCGGCGACGTCGAGCAAGGCGCGGATGCGGTCCGGGTTCGGGGCATCCGCCGCCGGCGCGAGGGCGTCGAGCATCGAGTCGTCGGCGTCGTCGCCGACGTCCGACTGCATGGCGCGGGACACCAGGGCGCGCGCGTCTGCCGCCATGGAGCCCTGGGGGTTGGCCTTGAGATAGGCGGCGGCTTTGGTCGCGACGCTGCTCTCGCGACCGGCCTGCTCCGCGTAGTACATCGCCAGTTGAATCGCGCGGTCGTTGGACGGCTCGAGATCCAGCGCGCAGGTCGAGTACGACAAGCCGTGCTCGCCCGGGTACTCCTCGGCCAACGCAACGAACCACTGCGCGGCCTCGGCCAGCTCGCTTTGGTGCGGCAGGTCGCCGGACTGCTTGCGCTCGAGCACCAGCGTACCGAACTGCTGCTTGAGCGCGGGATCGCGTCCCCCGTCGACGGTCAGCGCGTGGCGCAGCGCATCCGTGGCTCCGCCCAGGTCGCCCGCGAGCTTGCGGACCTCGGACTCGTCTCGGTAGAGCGCGACCTGGCGATCCGGGTCGTCTGTGAGGGCGATCTCCATGGAGAAATACGGGATCGCCTCGGCCCACTGCTGAGACGTCTTGAGCATCTCGCGGACCGAGTAGATCGAGTACTGGCTCTGCGGATCGTATTCGAGGGCCCGCCGGTAGTTCTCGACGGCCTTCTTCGGCTGGGACAGCGGCGGCTCGGCCCACAGCCGCCCGAGCTCTTCGTGAATGCCCGCGACGTGCGCGCGCATCTCGGCGTCCTGCTGGGCGAGCGGCGCCAGGGCCTTGGCGCGTCGCTCGAGGAGCGCGGCCAGGGCCTTGCTGTCGCCCTTTTCTCGGTACAGCGTGGCCAGCTTCTCCGCCGGCGCGGGCTGGGTCGGGTCCCGATCGATGGCGATCATCAGCGCACGCGCGGCGCGGTGAGCGTCGGCCAGGGTCTCCGACCAAACCTGGGCGGCCTCGGTCAGCCAGTGGCAGGCGAAGGTCGGATCTTGGGTGGCCGTACCGACCTTTTCCAGCAACATCGCGTACGACCGCGGGTCGCTCTGGCCCGCGTGGTGCGCATACCGGATCGCCTCCTGATCGTGCGGGTTGTGGACCAGGCGCTGAACCAGCGCCTCCATCTCGCGGGGGTCCATGGCGGCGGGACCCTAACACGCTGCATCTTGCAGCCGCAACGCGGGTTTAGGACTTATTCGAACTTCCCGTAGCCGTCGGTCTTGGGCGCCGGGAGCTCAGCCGGTGCGGCGGGCTTCCGCGGGAGCTTTCGAGGCATTCGGGGCGGCCCTGCGTCCGCAGCTGGACTCGGGGCGGCTTCGAGCGGGAACGACGACGCCGCGGCGATCGCGGCCTGGGCCGACGCCGGCGCGGCCGCGGCCGCGGGCTCGGAGGAGGGGGGCGGGATCTGGCCTCGCGGCGACGCGCTGCGCAGGAGCGCGAAGCTCCCCCCTGCAACCACGGCCAGGCCCAGCGCTCCGACCACGGCGACGGCGGCGCGCGACCGGGGCCGACGCCCCTCGAGGGGCCCCGCCCAGCTGGTCGCGTGCAGGCCGGTGCCGCCCACCGTCTGGGCGATGGCCGCGTCGAGCTCGGCGACCAGTTGCTCCGCCGACTGCTGGCGCCCCTGGGGGTCCTTGCTCAGCGCGCGCCGGACGACGGCCTCGACCGCCGGCGCGATGCGGGCCTCCGGCGCGACCTGCGCGAGCCTGGGCGGGTCGTCTTTGATGTGACAGGCCATGACCACCACCGCGTCGTCGTCCACGAAGGGCGGCCGGCCTGCGAGCATCTGGTAGAGGATGACGGCGAGCGAGTAGACGTCGGTGCGCGCGTCGAGCGCTGCGCCCTGGGCCTGCTCCGGCGACATGTAGCGCGGAGTGCCGAAGACCGTGCCGGCCTGGGTCTCGAGCTGATCCACGTGCTGATCGTCGCCACGGACGAGCTTGGCGATGCCGAAGTCGAGCACCTTCACGATTTCTTCCGGCTCGCCGCTCTTCACCGGGACGTGGGTGAGAAACAGGTTATCGGGCTTCAAATCCCGGTGGATGATGCCCTTGGTGTGGGCTTCGCCCAGCGAGACGGCGGCCTGGCGCGCGATGCGCACCGCGTCGGCCACCTGCAGGCGCGTCACGCGGCGGAGCCGCTCGCCAAGGGATTCTCCCTCCAGGAGCTCCATGGCCAGGAACCACGAGCCGTCGGCCGACTCGCCGAAATCGAATACGGTCACGGTGTGGGGACTGACCAGCGCACTGGTGGCTCGCGCCTCGCGTTCGAAGCGGGCCTTGGTCTCCGCGTCGTAGGCGCGCTCGGCTCGGACGATCTTGATGGCAACGTCGCGACCGACCGCGGCTTGGTGCGCGCGGTAGACCGCGCCCATCGACCCCGCCCCGAGCCGCGACAGGATGGTGAAGCGACCTGCGACGGTGGTACCGAGCAAAGAGTCGCCACCGCTCTCGACAATCTCGCGCGCGTCGATGAACGCCATCCCGTGCCGGAGACAACGCTTCGAGCCCTCTACGGATCGCGAGTGGCAGCGCGGGCACACGGCCCCCGACCGCGGGTCGAGCGGCGGCAGAGTCGGATCGTCGTCGCCGTAGTCTTCGGGCAAGGCTGCCCGACTGCTTGACCTACAACTTGACGCAAAGCAACTGGTTCGTGCCGCCGACGTTGGCCGCGCTGCACGAAAAGCCGCCGCCGCAGTCGGAATTACTGCAGCAGGTGTCGGAGCAGTAGAACGGGCCACCCGTCGGCCCGAGGCAGTGTCCGCTCTTGCACTCGCCGTTGCCGGCGCACTCGGCGCCCAAGAGCTTCGGCCCTGGAGTGAACCCCGGGTAGGCGCAGCGCCGGAGCCCGGGGACGACGTGGAGGCAGACGAAGTTGGCGGTCCCCGCGCAGTCTTTGGCGGTGCAGCAAGCCTTCGAACAGTAGATGCCAGAAGAGCAAATCCCGCTCTGGCAATGGGAGTCCACGCTGCAGAACGCTTGGTACCCGCCGTTGCCCACGGCGGCGCCGCAGGCCATCACGCTGCGCGAGGTGCCGGGCAGGGTCTTCTTCACGCAGTACTGCGAGCCCGAACAAGTGGCGTCTCCGCAGCAGGTGTCGAAACACTTGTTGGCCTCGCACAACCCCGATCGGCACTCCGAGTGAACGCCGCACGCATCGCCGGCCGCGCCCGTTCCAAGATTGCCTCGCCCCACCGATGCGGCCGGCACGCAGGCGCTCCCGCCGTCCGGCGACGGGTAACACACGCTGGTGCCCGCGCCGCACTCTTCGCTCTTGCAGCACGATCGCGTGCAGACCTTCGGCCCGCTCGCACCGCCAAAGGCCGAGGGATTCGCGCAGAAGAGGATTGAGTCGCACTCGGCCGCAGACGTACAGGTCGCGCCGATGGATCCCGGCGCCGTGCCGCCGGTGCCGCCGGTGCCGCCGCTGCCGCCGCTGCCGCCGCTGCCGCCGCTGCCGCCGCTGCCGCCGGTGCCGCCGCTGCCGCCGCTGCCCGCAGCGCCACCGCCGCCCGCGAGCGTCCCACCACTGCCGCCGCCGGAGTCGCCGCCGCTGCCCGCGCTGCCACCGTCACCGCCGCCGGCGCCGCCGGCGCCACCGCCGTCGTTGCAGCCGTCGTCGGGAACGCCGTCGCAGTCGTCGTCGGCGCCGTTGCCACAGATCTCCTGAGCGCCGCAGGGCGAACACGAGCCGGCCCGGCAAGCCTGCCCGGCCGGGCAATCCGGGGGACCGATGGAGCCTTCGCGAGTGCAGCTGACCTGAGCGAGCTCCGCTTCGATCATGGCGGAGCACGCCAGCGCGACGCTGAGTCCACAGCCGGCGAGCGCCCAGGCGATGGCGGCTCGGGCGCTCATCAAAAGGCGCCTCGCACCGACGCTGAGCTCGGCGTGAGCGCCAGCCCCACCTCGGGCGCGTTCTGTTTCGCGTCGCGGGTGAAGTACAGCAGCAGCGCCGCCCCCGCCGACGCGGCGCCGATCACGAACGCGACGTCGGCCGCGACCGCCTGGTCGTGGGCGCGCGCCGCCCGATCTTCCAGCTCGCGGACAGTGGTCGAGCCGTTCGTCGCCTCCTCGCTGCTCCTCCGGGTCGAGAGGGCCTGCACGCCGTAGTAAGTGCCGACGCCGAGGGCTGCGACGGACAGGCCGCCGGTCGCGAACACCCAGCCGTCGAGGCGTCCTTTGGACGCGCTCTTGGGCTTCGGCGGGGGAGGTTCGTCGCGGGCGGGGACCACGATGACCCTGGGCGGCGGCTCGGGCTTCGGCGCCTCCTCGGTGGCCTTCTTCTTGGCCAGCTCGTCGCGCGCGCCTTCCAGGCGGCGCACCGTTTGGATCGCCTTCTCGAGCTCGCCGGTGTCGGTCTCGAGCTCGGTGTAGCGCTTGAACGCCACGATGGCCTCGTCGATCTCACCCAGTTTTTCTTGGACCAGACCCAGGTTGTAGAAGAGGTCCTTGCCGTTCGGATCGAGCTCGATGGCCCGCTTCAGCTCACCCACCGCTTCCTGATAGGCGCCGGCCTTGTAGGCCTTCTTGGCGGCGACGAAGTGCTTCTTGGCTGCCGCCGGCCCCGACGCCTGGGCGCACGCCGGCGCCGGAGCGACCCAGATCGTCGCCGCGAGGACCAAGACCAGCCAGGACCGCATGCCCTGCGAACCATAGCGTAAGCCCGAGGCAGGTTCTCGCGTTCCTTCGTCGAACCCGCTTGGAGGACCGCATGAGGCATTTGGTTTTCGCTTCGCTAGCGCTCGTTTCCCTGACCCCGACCCTCAGCGGCGCTCAGCCCTACGCCGAGGCACCGGACCAGCCGGCCCCCGCCGTCGCGAGCTCCCGCCCCTACGACTCCTACGATCGGCCCTACGATCGGCCCTACGATCGGCCCCTTGACGACTACTATCGCCCCAAATCGACGGTGCGCATCCACACCGGGCCGGTGGTCCGCCTCTCCGACAGCTCCCCGGCCGGTGGTCTGTTCGCCGCCATCGACGTGGGCGAAAAGGCGGCAGGGCTCCGGGTCAGCGGCGCCTGGGTCCGCGTCGGCGGTGAGGGCGGAGTCTCGCAATATGGTGGCGAACTCTGGCTCGACTTCAACCACTACGGCCCGCTCCACCCCATCGTCGGGGCTGGGGCTGCCGCGGCCATGATGCAACTCTCGGATGGCGCGGGCGGCACGGACTCGCACACCGTCGGCGTGGGGACGCTCCGGGCCACCCTGCAATACGCGCTGCCGATCCGCGACACCGACGCCCGAGCATCCATCGACCTGATCGGCGCGGTCCCGGCGATCCGTGGCGAATCGGCGCCGAACGCCCGGGCCTACCTGCTCGCGCTCGCCACGGTCGGCGTGGGTTTTTAGTCTGCGGCAGCGCTATACTCCCGAGCGCGTGAACGACGGCTCCCCCATCCACGACCCCTACGCCCGAGGCGCGCCGGCAGCGCCGCCCCAGGCGGGGCCCGCTCGCACGAGCGCCATGGCCATCTGGGCCCTCGTGCTCGGAGTGCTGGGATTCACCTGTATCCCGGCGATCGGCGGCCTGTTCGCCCTCACCCTCGGCATCGTGGCCAAGGGCGAGATCGCCAAGTCCGAGGGCACCATCACCGGATCGGGCCTGGCGATCGGCGGCGCGGTGCTCGGCGCGTTGAACGTCGTCGTTTCGGTGCTCGGCCTCGCCGCTGTGCTGTCCTGGGCAGGCTCGCCATCGGCCACCGCCCCGACACCGATGGTCGCCCCAGTCGTCGCGCCGGCGCCCGCCCCGACCTTCCTCGCACCACCGAGCCCCACCGTAGCGCCCAAGGGCGCGGGCCCCGCGAGCTCCCGCCAAGGCGGGGTCATCGCGACCAAGGTGGGCAAGCTCGATCTCATCGACCTCGATCGCGACCTCCCGTCGCTGTCCCGGGAGCTCGAAGCGCAGCGCAAGGCCGCGGCGACAGACGGCAAGAAGGTCCTGCTCTGGGTGGTGGTCGATGACTGCCTTCCTTGCAACGGCGTGGCGGCGTCGCTGCACGACTTGCAGATGCAGACGGCCCTCGAACGGGTCCGGCTCGTCCGGGTCAACGCCGGGGACTTCGGCCAAGACCTGACCTTCCTCGGGATCCCCGTCGCCAAGGTCCCGGGCTTTGTGATCCTCGGCGACGCCAACCGGCCCCTGGACTACGTGAACGGCGGCGAATGGGACGAAGACATCGCGCGCAACATCGCGCCGGTCTTGGGAAATTTCGTTTTGGGCCGCTACGAAAAGCGCCGCGACCGTTGGCGGGGACCTCGCCGTGAGGACGAAACGGCGCTCTGACATTCCGAGGCTGCCGCCGGTCGCCGAGCGGTGTAGACTTCGGCCCCCTCACCGAAGATGAACACCAGCGCGCAACGCATCGGAACACCGCTCCCCGTCGGGTCCTCCATTCCCCCCGGCAGCCTCCGAGCCCGGATGGAGGAAGCCAGGGCCCGCGGAACACTGCACACGCTGAAGGAGACGGTCGGGATCATCGTACCGCTCGCGGTCGAGATCGCGGACCGCCACGCAGCCGGCCAGAGCCTGTACCTTCACCCGTCGAGCATCTCCATCGACGCCGGCGGAGCCGTGCGTATCGCTCCCGAGCAGGCCATCGTGCCCCCCACGCTGCCGCGCGACAAGGTCTGCATGGCCCCCGAGGAGCGCGACGGCAGGCCGGGAGATTCGCGCGCGAGCGTGTACGCCATCGGCGCCATCACCTACGAGCTGCTGACGGGCATGACCGTGGGTCCCGGCATGCGGCGCCCGACCGAGGTCATCCCCACCCTGCCCCGTGACCTCGAGGTGATCCTGGCCAAGTCGCTGGTGGCCGATCCCAGCCACCGACCCGACGACCTCAAAGCGCTGGCCCAAGCGCTGCATCACCTGGCGCCGAGCGGCAGCATCGCGCCCCCGGCTGCCGATGAGTCCCACCTGGACCACGACGGAAAGTTCGACGTCGACATCTCGCTCTCGATGCTGCCCCCGGCCCCGAGCCAGGCCTTCCACGAGACACCCTCGGGCCCGCTGAACCTCGCGGTGGCTCAGGCCCCAGGCTCGGCGCCTCGCATGAACGACTCCACCACCGAGCTCGCGCAGCTGAAGGCGCGCCTCGAGCGCGACAAACGCCCGCGCTACGTCGTGATCAAAGAGGGCATGGATCACGGGCCCTTCAGCGCCGTCGAGCTGCTCCAGCAGATCGCCAGCCACACCTTCGTGGAGGTCGACGTGCTGCGGGACGCCTTCAGCAAGGACGAACGCGCCATCCGCGATTGGGAAGAGTTCGCGCCCTTCGCCGAGCACGCGCGCTTGCATCGTGACATCAAGGCCGAGAAGGTCGCGCTCGAAAAGACCGTGACCGCCGAGCGCAAGAGCACCACCAGCAAGGCACTGGTCGGTGTGCTGGTGGTCGGCGCGCTGATCGTGGCCGCAGCCATCTGGTTCGTCGCCCGGCGCGGCTCGCGCAGCGACGCCATCGCCATCCACGGGGACACCGCCACCAACGTCGATGTCGACGGTGGGCTCAAGAGCGCGAAACGACCGACCTCGGCCGGCGGCGGCAAGGGCGTGGTCGGGGTGTCCAACGGCATCCCGATCCTGGCCGGCGGCATGTCGTGCGAGGGCGCCATCGCCGCCTACAAGGGCGACGAGGTCACCATCGGCGGCGGGCCGAAGGCCCAGGCCGATCTCACGGCTGGCCAGTACGGGTCGATCTTGAACAAGGGCTCGTATTTCGGCCACTGTGGCGCCCCCGACGACATGCAAATCAACATCTGCGCCGCCGTTCAGAACGGTCGCGCGGTGGGCGTGAGCGTCAGCGTCAAACCAAACAACCCCGGCGTCGCGTCCTGCATCGCTGGCGGCGTCCGAGGCCTGTCGTTCCCGTCGCGTCCCAACCTCGACGTGACGAGGACCGCGTTTTAGATGTAGAACCGCTGCCGTGGCGAGGTCGGGAGCGCGTACCAAATGGGGCTTGGGGCTCGCGCTGCTGGTGAGCGGCTGCGCGGTCCCCATCGTCAATAGCGCCGAAGAGACCGACGCAAACCGGGTGGTGGTCGCCCTCGAAGAGAGCGGCATCGCCGCCAGCAAAGAGGCGGACCCCCAAGCCGAGGGCCGCTACCGCGTGCTGGTCGCCAGAGACGACGCTTCGGGTGCCGCGCAGGTGCTCCGCCAAGAGAGCCTGCCGCCACCGGCCACCAAGGGAGTGCTCGACGCGCTCGGCGAAGGCGGCCTGGTGCCCAGCCGCAGCGCCGAGCACGCCAAGCTCGTCGCGGGAACCGCCGGAGACCTCGAGCGCTCGCTGCGCGCGGTCGAGGGCGTGCTCTCGGCCCGCGTGCACCTGGCCGTCCCTGCCAAGACGCCCTTCGAGGGCGAGTCGAAGGACGGCGCGACGGCCTCGGTGCTGATCCGACACCGCGGCGCCGCGGGGCCGTTGACCGTCAGCGACGTACAGAGCTTGGTCGCCGGCGCGGTGCCCGGCCTGGCCCCAGACAAAGTTCGCGTGGTGCTCACGGCGGCCCCCGCGGCGACGCGTCCCATCGATCGCGAGCTGAGTCGCCTGGGGCCGATCACCGTGACCCGAGGCTCGCTCACTCCCTTGCGCCTGGCGGTCGCGGCGGTGGCGCTCGTCAACCTGCTGCTCATCGGCGTGCTGCTCGCGCTCTGGGCAAAGGTCCGCCGCTCGACCGCCGCTCTGGACGAGCTGCGCCAGTCGGCCGAAAAGCCCCGGTGATCGAGCTCGCGGGCATCACCAAATCCTATGGCCGCCCGGTGCTGCGCGGCGTGGACCTGCGCGTGCCCGACGGCTGCCTCTACGGGCTGATCGGACCGGGCGCGAGCGGCAAGAGCGTGCTCCTGAAGACGGTAGTGGGGCTGATCCGACCCGACACGGGGCGGGTGACCATCGACGGCCGGGACATCTTCGGCATGAACGATCTGGACTTGCAGGAGTTCCGCAAACGCATCGGCATGCTGTTTCAGAACAACGCGCTCTTCGATTTCCTGACCGTGGCGGAGAACATCGCCTTCCCCCTGCGGCGACTGTTCGACCTGCCCGACGAAGAAGTGCGGCAGCGCGTCGCCGAGCGCCTCGAGGTCGTGTCCCTGCCCGGCTTCGAGGACCGCCTGCCCGCCGGGCTCTCGGGCGGCCAGAAGAAGCGCGTCGGAGTGGCGCGAGCCACGGTCGCGCAGGCGCCCATCGTGCTGTACGACGAACCCGCCGCAGGCCTCGATCCGGTCACCAGTCAGAAGATCTTCGACCTCTTGCGCACGGAACAGAGGGCCTCGGGGGCCACGGTGATCATGGTGTCGAGCGATCTCGACCGACTGCTCACGGTCACCGACCGGGTCGGCATGATGTACCGTGGCCGCCTGATCTTCGATGGCACCACCGAAGAAGCTCGGGGCAGCGACGACCCCTACGTGCACCAGTTCGTGCACGGAATCGCCGAAGGGCCGCTATGATGGCCGGCCCCGTGACCTCCCGCGCGCTCATGCCCTTCGCCGCGATCGGCGCGTTCTTCCTCACCACCAGCGAGGTCGTGGGCGGAATGGGAGTGATGTTCGGGCGCATCGCGTCGCGCCTTTTCCGACTCTCCTTCGACAAGAGCGAGCTCTTGAAGAACATGTACAAGATGGGCGTCAAGTCGCGTGCCCATCGTGGTGGTCACCGCGCTCTTCACCGGCGGCATCATGGTGATCCAGGCGGCGCCGTTCGTGGAGCGCTACGGCGCCCACGGCCTGCTCGGCTGGGGCGCCGGCTTCGGCACCTTGCGCGAGATTGGGCCCGCTGCTCACCGCGCTGATGATCTCGGGACGCGTCGGGGCCAACAACACCGCCGAGCTCGGCACCATGGTCGTCACCGAGCAGATCGACGCGCTGCGCGCCCTCGCCATCGATCCCATCTCCTTCCTGATCGTGCCGCGCTTCATCGCGATCGTCGCGACCCTGTTCCTATCGACGATCTTCGCCGACGCGCTCGCGCTGCTCGGCGCCGCCTACGCCGGCGCCGGCATCCTGGGGGTCGAGCCCCTGGTGTTTTACAACGGGCTCACCAGCGGGCTGCTCGGCCTGGGAGACGTCTTCCACGGGCTGATCAAGAGCGTGATCTTCGGCATCGTGATCGCGCTGGCGAGCTGCCACTTCGGGATCGCCACCACGGGCGGCGCACCCGGCGTCGGCCGCGCGGTCAACTCCACCGTGGTGGTGAGCGCCGCCGGGATCTTCGTGCTGGACTACATCGTGTCCTTCGCGATCGGATGAAGGGCATGGGCGAGACCAGCGAGCAAGCCGCAGGCGCCGTCGGGCAGATCGACGAAGACGCGATCATCCGCGAGCGCACCGGCCTGGCCTGGATCGGCGGCTCAGCGCTCGATCTGCTGCGCGCCGGCGGACAGCTCTACTCGGTCTTCGTCAAGACGCTCTACTACTCCGCGCGTGGCGCCCGCCAGCCCGGGCGCGGTCGCGCAGCAGATGTACGAGATCGGGAACAAGAGCCTGGTGTTCCTCTGCGTGGTGATGGGCTTCATCGGCATGATCCTGGTCTACCAGGCGGGCCTGCAGGCCAAGCGCGTCGTCCCCGATCTGTCGCTGCTTGGGCGCGACCTTCCTCGAGCTGCTGGTGCGCGACCTGGCCGCGAGCATCTCGGCGCTGATGCTCGCGACCCGGGTCGGCGCGGGCATCGCCGCCGAAATCGGCTCGATGGTCGTCACCGAGCAGGTCGACGCGCTGCGCATGTGCGCCGCCGATCCCGTCGACTACCTGATCGTGCCGCGCTTCATCGCCAGCATCATCATGACCACGGTGCTGGTGGTCGTGGCCGCGGGCGTCGCCTTCGCGACCGGCATGTGGACGGGCTGGGCCTTCTTCGACGTCAACCCGCGGACGTTCTTCAACATGAGCCTGGTCGACGCCGGCGATCTGACGCATCGGCCTCACCAAGTGCGTCGCCTACGGCGCCGCCATCCCGGTGGTGAGCGGCTACTGCGGCCTCTCCACCTTCGGCGGCTCCGAGGGCGTGGGCTGGGCGACCACGCGCGCGGTGGTCAACTCGTCCCTGACCGTCATCATCCTGAACTTCTTCATCAGCGGCGCCGGCTACTTGATCTTCGGCTGACGCATGATCTCGTTTCGAGACGTCAAGAAGTCCTTCGGCCCCAAGCACGTGCTCCGAGGTGTGACCTTCGACGTGCAAGACGGCGAGGTCTTCTTCATCATCGGCGCCTCCGGCGTCGGCAAGAGCGTGCTCATCAAGCACCTCGTCGGCCTGCTCTACCCCGACAGCGGGGAGATCTGGCTCGACGGCGAAGAGGTCAGCCGCTTCGACGAGACCAGGATGTACCCCGTCCGCATGAAGTGCGCGATGGTGTTCCAGCACTCGACGCTCTTCGACTCGATGACCTGCGCCGAGAACGTCGCCCTGCCCCTGCGCAAGCACAAAGGCCTGGGCCCGAAGCAGGCGCTGGCCGAGGCCGCAGCGGCTCTTGAACCAGGTGCACATGGAGGAGTTCGGCGACCGCTACCCAGCCGAGCTCGGCGACGGCATGCGCAAGCGCGTCGCCATCGCCCGCGCGCTCACCCTCGAGCCGCGCTACGTGCTCTTCGACGAGCCCACCACCAGTCTCGACCCGGTGAGCGCCCGGCGCGTCGACCGGCTGATCCGCGAGCTGAGCGACACGCTGGGCGTGACCAGCATCGTGGTCTCCCACGATCTGGCCAGCATCTTCACGATCGCGGACCGCATCGTGATGCTGTACAAAGGCGAGGTGAAGCTGTTGGGCACCCGCGAAGAATTCAAGAGCTCGCCGGATGGCATCGTCCAACAGTTCATCAACGGACGCGCCGAAGGACCGATGGAGGCCTGACTCATGAGCCAGCGATCGATCGAAGTAAAAGTCGGCGTTTTGATCCTGTTGGCGCTCGGGTTGCTCGGAGCCTTCGTGGTCGTGATGGGCGGGCTGTCCTTCGAGCCCACCTACACGGTGTACGTCGATTTCGACAACCCCGGCGGGCTACAGACCGGCGCCCCGGTGAAGATCGCCGGCGTCAAAGTCGGCAAGGTCAAGGAGATGCAGTTTCGCGGCGGCGAGATCGACTCCAAGACCAACCAACCCGTGGCGCCCATCCGCATCGCCGCCAGCGTCGAGAAGCGCTATCAGAAGGCCATCTTCGAGAACTCGCGCTGGTACGTCACGACTCAAGGCGTGCTCGGCGAGCAGTTCTTGGCCATCGAGCCGGGCTCGCAAGATCGCCCAATGCTGCCCGACAAGGCCGTCGTGCATGGCATCAGTCCGCCGCGCCTCGATCTATTGCTGAGCGAGAGCTACGAGCTACTGCACCGCGCCTACGACGGCATCATCAAGAACGAAAAACAGATCGGCGAGACCTTCGACGGCTTGCACGCCACGCTGAAGGGCACCGGCGATTTCATGGCCGGCAACCACAAGAAGCTCGACAACATCGTGACCAACGTCGAGACGTTGACGGTCGAGAGCAACGAGACGGTCCGCGCGGCGCGCGACAGGTACATCGACAATCCGCAGATCCAGCGCATCATCAGCAACGTCGAACACACGACCACCACGCTGGACAAAGAGGTCGGCCCGCTGCTCAAGGACGGACGCGGCGTGCTGGGGGACGCGAAGAAGCTGACCGGGACCCTCGCCAGCGACCCGCAGCTGCGCAAGTACGAGAAGATCACGCAAGACGTGAGCGATACCACCGGCCGCGCCAAGCTCGCGGCGTCCGACGCCCAGGCCATGGTCGCCCACGTCAAGCGCGGCAAAGGCACCGTCGGAGCGTTGGTGATGGACGAGGCGCTCTACGACGACCTGCAAGAGATGCTTCGAGATCTGAAGCACAATCCGTGGAAGTTCTTCTGGCGTGAGTGAGGCGCGGCGTCGCGACGGCGCGCCAACGGGCAAGCTCGCGCTGAGCTGATCTCGACCGAGCGCGCCGCCGGCTTCGGAATTTCAGGTTCCGCCGCTGCCACCGCTGGCGCCGCCGGTGGCGCCGCTGCCGCCCGTGGCGCCGCTGCCGCCCGTGGCGCCGCTGCCGCCCGTGGCGCCGCTGCCGCCGGTCGCGCCGCTGCCACCGGTCGCGCCGCTGCCGCCGCCGCCAGTCGTCCCGCCGCCGCTCGTCGTCCCGCCGCTGCCGCCGCCGCTCGTCGTCCCGCCGCTGCCGCCGCCGCCAGTCGTCCCGCCGCCGCTCGTCGTCCCGCCGCTGCCGCCGCCGCCGGTCGTCCCGCCGCCGCTCGTCGTCCCGCCGCTGCCGCCACCGCTGGGTGCGCCGCCGCCGCCGGGTGCGCCGCCGCCGCCGGGTGCGCCGCCGCCGCCCGCGGCACCGCCGCTCGCGCCGTCTGCGCCCGCGGCACCGCCGGCCGCCGCAACGTCCCCCGGCGGGCCGTCGATGGTGTTGACGATGCCGGTCAAGTCGTTCGAGCACGCGCCGTTGATGCAGACCAGCCCGGCCTGACAGTCGTCCGCGCGGTAGCACTCCCCACCGAGACCAGCCTGCCCCTGCGGGCCCCCGCACGAGGTGGGCGCCCAGAACGCCCCAAGGATCACCACCGCTCCCAAGGTCCTGAAGGCCGTTTGCCGAGTCATGCCGACGGCTATCATACCTCGCGCGGCGCCGAAGTCATGCCAGGGTGACGAGCAGAGCGCCTTCTTCGACGACGTCCCCCTCGGCGACGTGGACCTCGGCGACCCGGCCCGGGGCCGGCGCCTCGACCGGGATTTCCATTTTCATCGACTCGAGAACGGCTACGGCCTGCTCCTCGTCGACGCGGTCGCCGACCCGGACCACGATCCTCCAGACGGTGCCCGTGAGCGGCGCTCGGACTTCGACGGTCACTCCGGCCCGAGCGTAACCCGGTCCGCACCCACAATGGCTGAAGATTTCGGGCCATCCGGGCCGGACCCAAGCGCCTCCTCGCCGGAGTGTCCGACAGCTTGTGCCCGTCGCTTGGGTCACTCAGCCCGAATGGATTAAGATCCGTGAGCCAAGCGCCCGGCGCGGGGCACCACACTAGCTCTCGCAAACTCAGCCGCCCGCTGCTACAGGAAAGTCCACCGATGGCAGAACAGAAGGAAAGCTCGGTTCTCTTCTCCCTCAAGGAGCTCATGAGCCTCGAGGAGGACCGCATCAAGGCGGAAGAGGCCGAGAAGGACGCGCACGCTCGCTCCGAGGCCGAGGCCCGCGCCAGCGCGGAGCGCGCCGCGCGCAACGCCGAAGACGCGCGCATCCGCGCCGAAGAAGAAGCCCGTCGAGGCGAAGAGCAGCGCCGCCGCGAAGAAGAAGCGAGGGTGGCCGGGATTCACCAGGGCGAGATGGAGAAAGCTCGCTCCGAGGCCGAGCACCGTGCCCGCATGGAGGCCATGAGCTCCCAGCAGGCGCACGAGCAGCAGCTCGCGGCCCTCTCCCAGGACAAACACAAGAAGCGCCTGCAGATCATCGTCGGCGTCGTGTCCAGCGTGTTCGTAGTCGTCGCGATCGTGACCGGCGTGCTCTGGAAGAAGTCCTCCGACGAGCGAACCCGCGAGAAGATCGCGCTGGAGGCCCAGGCCAGGTCCGCACAAGAAGAGCTCGACCGACTCAAGCGCGAGTTCGACGAAAAAGAGAAGAAGGTCGCCGAGCTCAAGCGCCAGATGGACAGCGCCAAGGACGAAGCGGAGCGCGCGAAGATCGAAGCGCAGCTCGCCAAGGCCAAGAAAGAGTCCGAAGATTTGCGTGGCAAGCTCGGTCCGGGACGGCCGGCCGGCGAGGGCAAACCAGCGGTAGGCAAGCCCTGCGACTGCCGACCCGGCGATCCGCTCTGCTCCTGCCTGTGAGCTCGCTCGAGTGACGGCCGACGATCCGCGGCGACGTCTCGCCTTCGCGCTCGACTACCCGTCCCTCGGGGAGGCAAGCGCGGGCGCGGCGCGCGTGCGCGACGCGGTTGGCGTGTTGAAGATCGGCCTCGAGCTCTTCGTGAGCGCCGGTCCCGCCGCGACCCGCTTGGGCGCCGAGCTCGGTTGCGACGTATTCTTGGATCTGAAGCTGCACGACATCCCCGAGACCGTCGATCGCGCGGTCGCCTCGGCGGTTCAGCTGGGCGTGCGGTACCTCACGGTCCACGCCGGCGGCGGGCGGCGCATGCTCGAGCAAGCCGCGCGACGCGCCGAGGGCAGCGGGATGACGCTGCTCGCGGTCACGGTCCTCACCTCCCTCGACGATGGCGACCTCGCCGAGCTGGGCATCGGCGCAGCCGCGAGCGACCACGCACGACGGCTGGCCACCCTGGCGCAGGACTCGGGCATCAACGGCCTGGTGTGCTCGGTGAACGAGGTCGCGGGTCTCCGCGAACTGATGGGTCCGAGCGCGACGCTGGTCACCCCGGGCATCCGCCCCGCGGCGGGCGGCGCCGACGACCAGAAACGCACGGGGACGCCAGGCTCGGCGATCCGAGCCGGATCGAGCCTGCTGGTGGTGGGACGCCCGATCCGCGACGCGGTCGACCCCCTGGCCACGGCTGGGGCCATCTGCCGCGAGATCGCCGAGGCCGAGGGTGCCGGCTGAGCGGCGCCTGATCGCGGGGCTCCAGCCGGTCCGCGAGGCGATTCGGGTGCACGGGCAGCAGCTCGAGCGCGTCTTGGTCGACGACCGCCGCCTGCCCCGGCTCGACGCGGTGGTCCGCTTCGCGTCCGACCAGGGCGTGGCTCGGGTCGACCGGGTCGCCAGGAGCGAGCTCGATCGCCTCTCGGGAGGGGCACAGCACCAGGGCGTGCTCGCGTTCGGACCCGCGCTCGAGATCCTCGAGCCCCACAGCCTCTGGACCGATCCGTCGCTCCTTGCCGTGGCCCTCGACGGCATCCAGGACCCGCAGAACTTCGGCGCCGTGATCCGCAGCGCCACCGGCATTGCCGGGGCCGCCGTGCTCTGGGGCGAGCACTCGTCGGCCCCACTCACCGCCGCCACCTTCCGCGCGTCCGCCGGCGCCATCGAGCACGCTCGGCTCGCGCGGGCTCGTTCGCTGCCCGGGGCCCTGACCCAGGCCCGAGGAGCCGGGGTGCAGGTGGTCGGGCTCGACGCCCACGCGGAGCAGCTGCTGAGCGCGGTCGATCTGACCGGACCAACGGTGCTGGTGATCGGCAGCGAGGGCGAGGGCATGGGCCGAGCAACCCGGCGCGGGTGCTCGGTGCTCGCCCGGCTGGTTCCCGATTCGCGCCTCGACTCGCTCAACGCGTCTGTCGCCGCCGGGATCGCCCTCTACGAGGCAATTCGCCAACGGAGTCAGTGACTTCGCTCTCGCAGTTCGAGCGACGGATGCAACGCCGGGGATGGACTGAACACCCGTGACTCATTTCGGGGCTCGATTTCCATTCAATGGAATGGGCCAGTGGCCGCTGGTCCACCTCGAAAAGCTGATCGATTTCGATCGGTTGCGAGCGAGTCGATCACCCGCGTTCTGAGAAAAAGCGGGTCGGAGCATCCATTGCCTTAGGGGTTGGCGCGACGAGCTGAAAGCAGCCGGATCAAAACGGAAATCGCCCTGTCGACCTCCGCGGGGCGGGTGGCGTCACCCAAGCTCAACCGGATGGACCCCAGCGCGCGCTCGTCGCCGAGCATCGCGCTCAGCGCTGGTGAGGGCTCACTCGATCCGGCGGAGCACGCGCTGCCGCTCGAGACGGAGAGCCCGGCCAGGTCGAGGGCCGCGACGAGCTCGTCCCCGCGAGCCCCCGGCACGAACAAGCTGGACACGTGGGGCACGCGGTCCGCGGTCACGTTCGGTTGCGCGAGGTCGCCGAGGGCGGCCTCGATGCGATCGCGCTCGAGCCCCAGCCGCTCGTAGCGAGCCGGCCCATCGGCCGCGCGTTCGAGCGCCCTCAGGAATCCAGCCGCGAGGACCGGGTCCTGGGTTCCCGGGCGCAGGCCGCGCTCCTGGGCTCCCCCCCGCAAGACGGGGCGCAGCAACGCCGGGGAGCCGCGGAACACCAGGGCGCCAATGCCTTTGGGGCCGCGCAGCTTGTGGGCAGCCACCGCGATGCTGTCGGCGCGCGAGTAGCTCTCGGGGGCCAGCTTGCCCACCGCTTGGACCGCGTCGACGTGCAGGCGAGCCCCCGCCCCCCGCGCGACGTCGAAGATCGCGTCCAGGGGCTGCACGACCCCGGTCTCGTGGTTCACCACCGTGACGACCGCGGTCGCCCCGACCTCCAGCCCCGCGAGCGCGCGGCCCACGCTGTCCGGATCGACGCGGCCCGCGCTCGAGACCGGCAGCCACACCACCGGGACGCCCCGATCCGCCAGCGCCTCGGCGGAGCGGGTCACCGACGGGTGATCCAACCGACTGACGACCAACGCGCGGGCGCCCGACAGCGCGAGGTTGTTGGCTTCGGTACCCCCCGAGGTCAGCACCACGTCCCGCGGGTCGGCCTGAACCAGACCCGCGATGACTTCCCGAAGTGCTTCGATGATCGCCCGGGCCGAGCGCCCGTCGTGGTGCACGCTCGATGGGTTGCCCCAGGTCTCCCGCGCCGCGACGCTCATCACCTCGATCACCTCGGGATGAGGCGGCGTGGTTGCGTTCCAATCGAGGTACACGCGGTCGGCGCTCATGCGCGCGGCGCCCGTTCCGGAACCAGCAACGTGAAGGCTGCGCCACCCAGCCGCACGCCACCGATGCGCTCGTCGGCGGGCGACACGACGCGCACGTCGCCGCCGTGTCCACGCACGATGCCCTTGACGATGGCGAGACCAATTCCCGTGCCGCCGTGGGCTCGGGTCGGTGAACCGTCCACTTGATAGAACGGGTCGAAGAGCCGATCGAAGGTGTCCCGGGGCACGCCGGGGCCGGTGTCCGCCACCACGACCTCGACGTGACCGGACACGAGTCGTCGCACCCGCACCCCGGCGCTGCCGCCGGAGGGAGTGAACTTGATGGCGTTGTCCAGCAGGTGTTCGAGGGCCTGCCCGAGGCGCTCGGGATCGCCCTGCCCCTCCAGCACCGCGTCGGGGACCTCGACGGCCAGCTCGACCCCCGCCCGTCCGAAGGCGGCTCGGCGGCCCGCCAACGCCCGCCCGAAGACCTCGGCAAAGTCCAGGCGGCGCGAGTCGAGCTTGAGCTTGCCGGTCTCGAGCGCGGTCACGTCGAGCAAATTGTCGATCAGCCCCCGCAGGCGCTCGACGCACTCGGCCATGGCCTGCAGCGCCTTGCCTTGGGCCGGCACCAGCGGCCCCAGCTCCTGATCGGCCAGGAGTTTCACGTAGCCGACGATGGGGGTCATCGGGGTCGCCAGCTCGTGGGAGATGTTCCGATAGAACTCCTTGCGGGCGAGATCGAGCTCGCGCATGCGCGCGTTTGCCCCCTCGAGCTCAGCGATCTTCTGCTCGAGGTGCGCGGCTATCTTCTGGCTCTGGAGTCGAAGCTGCTTGCCGGTCTGATCGGGCGTGACGTGCTCGCGCCTCCCCTCCAGATACCCGCGCAGGGTGGCCGCGAAGGTTCGCCCATCGATGGGCTTCTGAAGGAAGCCGTCGCACCCCACGGCGAGGCTGGTTTCCCGACTGCCTTCCGCCGTGATTGCCACGATCGGCACCCCGAAGAGCTCGGGCTGCGACCGCAGCCGGAGGGTGACCTCATAGCCGTCGAGGCCCGGCATCGCGATGTCCACCAGCACCAGGTCGGGCCGCTCCGCGGCCGCCTTGCGGATGCCCTCCAGCCCGTCTTGGGCATCGACCACCTCGAAGCCGGCCACCGAGAGCAGCTTTCTGACCAGGAGCCGGTTGGCCGGATCATCCTCGATGTGCAGGACCTTGGGCACGGCGATCGCCATCTTTGCCGGCGTTCGACCGCTCGGCAAGCCGCCCCGGACCGCGGCCCCGAGATCCAGGTTGAAACGCACCGGCCGTGGGCCTAGGAGCAGGGCGATGACTCGCCTCTGCCTCGCGCTCGTGTGGTTGACGCTGACGGGCTGCGCCGATCTCACTGCCCCGTCCAGCTCGTCCAGCTCGTCCAAGTCACCCCCGAGCGACGCGATCACCGTGAGCCCGGCGCCCCGCGCCGCGCCACCGCCGACCGACCCCAACGCGGCGCTGACCAAGGTGCGCGCGTCCCACGTCCTGGTCGCGTACCAGGGCTCCGCCCGGTCGAGCGCGACGCGCTCCAAGGACGACGCGCGCGCGCTGGCCGGCCAGCTTCTGACCCGCCTCCGCGGTGGTGCGATCTTCGAGGCCACTGCCAAGGACCACTCGGACGATCCGAGCGCCAAGACCCGAGGCGGCGACCTCGGAGCCTTCGATCGTTCCACGATGACCAAGGCCTTCGCGGACGCGGCCTTCCGCCTGGACGTCGGGCAAATCTCCGACGTGGTCGAGACCGAGTTCGGCTTCCACATCATCAAGCGCACCGAATGACCGACGACGAGGCCCCCCCTGCCGGGGTTTTTCCGCTGAAGAAGCGCCCGGCCACCGCCCTCGCGCTGCTGTCCGGCCTGCTCTATTTTTTGGCGTTTCCGGGCGTCGATCTGTGGCCGCTGGGCTTCGTGGCGTTCGTGCCGCTGATCCTCGCGCTGCGCGCCCAGCGACCCCGTACCGGCGCCGGCCTCGGCTGGCTCGCCGGCTTCACCATGACGATGTGTGGCTTCTATTGGCTGCTCGACATGCTGAAGATCTTCAGCGGCTTTCCCACGGCGCTGTGCCTGGTCTTCATGTCGATCCTGTGCGCGTACCAGGCCGGACGCATGGCGCTGTGCGGGTGGCTCTACGCCCGGGCCGCCCATCGCGGCTGGCCCGCCGGCGTGGCGTTCGCGGCGGCCTTCACCGCGAGCGAGCTGCTCTTTCCGCTCCTGTTCCCCTGGGCCTACGCGGCGACGGTGCACCAGATCCCGGCCCTGCTGCAGCTGGCCGAGCTCGGCGGGCCCATCGCCGTCGGGCTGGTCCTGGTGGCCGCCAACCTCGCCATCGCAGAGCCGATCGTCGCCAAGCTCGAGGGGCGCAAGCCCCGAATGCGCGTGGTGGGCGCCTTGGCCGGGGTGCCGGTCGCCGCAGCGATCTACGGCCTCGTCCGCATCCCGATGGTCGATGCCCAGACCCGGGCCGCGCCCAAGGCCCGAGTCGGGATCGTGCAGGCGAACATGAGCCTGATGGGCAAGCGTCAGGCCAAACAGGAGGGCCTGCGCCGACACCTCGCCCTCACGCGCGAACTGCAAGCCGCCGGTCCCCTCGACCTGGTGGTTTGGAGCGAAACCAGCGTGGTCTCCCCGCAAGACGAAGAGATCGCCCCGGCGATGTACCGCAACCAATTCACGGCGTCGTTGGGCGCGCCCGCGATCTTCGGGGCGGTGCTGGTGCGGCGGGTGGACGACGCCCGGGGCTACGTGCTGTTCAACTCGGCGCTGCTCAGCGACGCCCGGGGAGAGGTCACGGGGCGCTACGACAAGCAGTTCTTGCTCGCCTTCGGCGAGTACCTGCCCTTCGGCGAGCAGTTCCCCAAGCTCTATGAGATTTCGCGGAACTCCGGCCGCTTCACGCCCGGAAAGACCTTGGCGCCGCTGCAACTCGACGGCCACGGCCTGGCCACTTTCATTTGCTACGAGGACATCAGCGCTTCGTTCGTGCGGTCCATCGTCCGGACCGGACCCACCGACCTGCTGGTGAACATCACCAACGACGCTTGGTTCGGCGACACCACGGAGCCCTGGATCCACCTGGCGTTGGCCAAGCTGCGCGCCGTCGAGCACCGCCGGTTCCTGGTGCGGTCCACCAACAGCGGCGTCAGCGCCTTCGTCGATCCGGTGGGCCGGGTCGCGGGCCACACCGGCACCTTCCGCCAGGAAGCCATCGCCGCGGAGATCGCCTGGCTCCGACCATGGACGCTGTACGGAGCGGTGGGCGACGCCCCCTGGTGGCTCGTCAGCGCTGCCGCCCTGGGGATGGCCTTTTTCCGGCGCCGCGAGCCCAAGGGCGAATAAGGCCTCGGGCAACTCCGTCGAACCGGCGTGATCCCGCGGCTCATGTAGGGCGCGGTGAGAGCTGGTTGGTTTCGGGAATTTTGCGCTTCAAGTTACGTATGTTCGGGTATTCGGCGACAGCGTCCCGGAAGATGGCGACCGAGTGAGGACTGTGCAAAGCTCGGGCTTGCCCATCAGGCCTGCGCGCTGAAAAATAGGCTCGAGCGGCGGTTGGACTTTTGGGGCACCACAGGGAGATCGATGATGAAAAATGCTTGGCGTACACTGGCAGCGGTCGGATTGGTCACTTCGTTCGCAATCATGGGCGGCTGCGTAGTCGGCGACGGCGATGACGAGAACACGGGCGGAACCGGCGGAACGACCGGCGGAACCGGCGGAACGACCGGCGGAACCGGCGGAACGACCGGCGGAACCGGCGGAGCTTCGGGCTCCGGCGGCGCGACCGGCGGCTCGGCGGGCTACGAGTGCGAGCCGGCCACCGGCGGCGTGCCGGGCACCCCCGGCAGCTGTGAGCCCAGCGACACCACCGACGCCTGTCAGACCTGCATCAAGGCCAAATGCTGCACCGAGTTCCAGGTTTGCGTGGCAACGGCCCCGGGCAACCCCTGCTGGGAGGGCGGCCCGAAGGATGGCGACGGAGAAATGCCGTGCTTCCAGACCTGCTACACGGCCGAGCTCGACAAGGGCACGGATCCGAGCACGGCCAAGGGCACCTGCGCCGGTCAGTGCGCGACCCCGTCCTGCGGCACGGTGGCTGGCGCCACCAGCGACCTCATCGCTTGCCTGGACACGGGCTGTTTGACCGAGTGCTTCACCAAGAAGTGAGCTGAACTCGCCAACCTCACGGACGCCCGGGACGATGTCTCGGGCGTTCGCGTTTTGTGGTCGTGGACGGGGCCCGCCCTTGTGGTAGCGTTGCCCGCCCATGTTGACGGTCGGATGCGCGGGATTCGCTGTCCCTGCGACTAGGTACTTCAAAGAGTACCTCTTCGTCGAAGTGCAGGAGACCCACCTCGCGGTCCCCGGCCCGGGCACTTTGCGTCGTTGGCGCCGCGAGGCTCCGGAAGGTTTCGAGTTTGCGCTGCTCGGGCCGCGCCAGGTGGGCCAGGAGGGGTTTCGCGAGGGAAAAGTGATCGAGACTGCCCTCAAGCAGCTGAGCGATGTGGCGGCCGAGCTGGACGCCTCCACGGCGATCTTCGTCGCCCCGTCCGACTTCACCGCCTCCCGCGCCAACCGCAGCGCGCTGAAAGACTTCCTCAAGTCGGTCCGCGAACAGTTCAACCGAATCGTGTTCGAGCCAGGCTCCGCCTGGGATCCCGACGACGCTGACGCGCTCGCGGAAGAGACCAGGAGCCTCGCCGCGCGCGATCCGCTGACGCACGGTCTATCCAAACGTTCAGTGGCCTACTACCGCCTCCCGGGACCCGCTGGCCACAAGTCCCGCTACGAAGATCCCGCCATCGAGAAGCTCGCTGAAATCGCCAGCGCCGACCTCGACCAAGAGGCGACCTACGTGTTCACGAACGTGGACATGTTCGCGGACGCCAAGCGCTTCAAGAAGGCGATGCGGCCGTAGTGCCGCGCGGCTGAACCCGCGCTCATTTGGGCTCTCACAGGAAGGGCGGAAGAGCGAAAGGATTTGGGGTGGTCAGGCGTGAGCCTCCGCAGGCCATTTCTGAGCGCGGTCACGTTGAAGTTGACGAGCAGGCCGACAGGCAACTGCGAAAGGCGCAGATCGGTGATGACCTGCGCTTCGTGAATCGGGAGCAGCCGCTCGACCGCCTTGAGCTCCAGGAGGATATGATCTGGAAGCGACCAGGTCGAGGCGATAGGCGCTGTCAAGGTGCACGCCCCCGCAGCGGATTGGTAGCGGTCGCTGCCGCTCGAACTTGAGCCGTCGTTCGGACAGCTCGGCAGATAGACATGCCTCGTATGCGGATTCCATCAGCCCTGGACCGAGATGCCGATGCACCTCGATCAGCGCACCGATCACCTCGTCCGTCCCATCCCCAAATCTTCCGAGCTTTCGCCCTTCCTGTGCCATCCCCGTGGGGTCGGGCCTCACTCCGAAACAGTTGCGGCTTTCTTCGCAGAAAGTGAGGGGATTTTTCTGGATTCGGCCCACGACCGGATCAGTCCCGGGCGGTCGGGATCCCCAACACGTGCCGGGCGACGGCCCGTCCAGCAGCCTCCCCTGCCCGCCTGGCCGCATCCCGGCGCGACGCGGCCGCCTCAGCGCCGCCTGCCCCCTCCGCGGTCACCACGGCCCGCCTGAGGTCACCGGTGACTCGCGAAGGCGACGCCCCCGCCGAGTCCTCGACCCAGCCCCGGACGACGACGGTGATCCGCGTGCCCCGCCCCAGGGGCTGGTCGCCCCTCGCAGAGATGGCGGCCGCCTCGGCGTCCACCCGAACCAGCTCGATCACCAGCCGGGGGTACCCGGTGGGTGACCCCAACACCCCTTCCCGCCCGAGCTCGGCCCGGGCCCCCGACAGCGCCGCCCCCGTCGCTTCGGCGTCCGGCGCCAGGGCCGGCGCAGCCACCAACGACAGGCGGGAGGGCTGCTCGCCGCCGTGGACCGGTCGATACCCACAAGCTCCGGGGCCCAGCAGGGCCAGGACAAGGCCGAGCAAAGTCGCGGAGCTACCCGCCACACGTTTCACGGGAAACATCAAGTTTTCAACACAAGTGCTTGTGTTCAGTTGGGAATACGCGCGTTCAGCAGCGCGCGTTCAGCCCACGATCAGGTTCAGCACGCGCCCCGGGACGTAGACCACCTTCCGGATTTGCTTGTCCGCCACGTGCCGGCTGACGTTCTCGTCCTCGAGGGCCGCAGCCCGAGCGGCGTCCTCGCTGGCGTCCTGCGCCAACACCGCGCGACCCCTCACCTTTCCGTTGACCTGCACCACGACCTCGACCTGGTCGTCCACGCACAGGGCCGGGTCGTGGGTGGGCCAGGGCACGTCCAGAACCGTCGGCGGGTGGCCCAGTCGCTCCCAGAATCTCTTCGCCCAGATGCGGCGCAAAGGTCGACAGGCAGAGCGTCAATTTTTCCAAGGCTTCTCGCGGCGTTGGCTGGAGACCGTTCAAGTGGTTGGCAAGGATCATCATGGCGCTGATGGCGGTGTTGAAGCGCAGCCCTTCGATGTCCTCCCCCACCTTCTTCACGGTCCGGTGGACCAGCTTCGCGGTCTCGGCGCTCATCTCGCCAGACAGCTCCCGAGTCGACAGGGTGTGCACCCGATCGAGGAAGCGGCGGACGCCCTGGATGCCCGCGGTCTGCCAGGGCTTCACCTGCTCGAGGGGACCCATGAACATCTCGTAGACCCGGAGGCTGTCGGCGCCGGCGTCCTGCACGACGTCGTCGGGGTTCACCACGTTGCCGCGGCTCTTGCTCATCTTGAAGGCGATGGACTGGACCTTCACCTCGGGGCTGTCCTTGAGCACGAAGTGGCCGCCCCGTTTCTCGACCGCGCTCTCGTCGACCCGCGCGACCTCGAGGGCCTCACCGGTCTCCCGGTGCACCACCCGGTCGTCGTCGTCGGTGCGAGCCAGATCGGCGGAGACGAAGGCGGCGTTCGCGCCGCGATACGCGGTCATCTGGGGTTCGCCCAAGATCATGCCTTGGTGGACCAGCTTACTGAAGGGCTCGGGGTGCTTCACCACGCCGACGTCGAACAGCACTTTGTGCCAGAAACGAGCGTAGAGCAGGTGGAGCACCGCGTGCTCGGAGCCGCCCATGTACAGGTCCACGGGCATCCAGTCGTCGTAGGCCTGCTGGCTGAAAATCTCGCTGTCGTTGTGCGGATCCAGGAAGCGCAGGTAGTACCAACACGATCCCGCCCACTGGGGCATGGTGTTGGTCTCGCGGGCGAACCAGCTGCCGTCCTTCTGGAAGAAACGCCAGTCCAGGGCCTTCGCCAGCGGACCCGCGGGATCGCCGGGCTTGTAGTCTTCGAGCTCCGGCAGCAGGAGCGGCAGCTCGGCTTCGTCCACGGCGATGGGCGTCGAGTAGTCGATCTCGTAGGCCGCGCCTTGGCGGGGATCACCCTGGGTTTTTACCGGAAAGTAGACGGGGATCGGCTCGCCCCAGTAGCGCTGCCGCGAGAACACCCAGTCCCGCAGCTTGTAGTTCACCTTGCGGCGACCGATGCCCTGCTCTTCGAGGAAGGTCGTGATGCTCGACTTCGCCTCGGCCGTGGGCAGGCCGTCGAACTTCCCCGATCGCACGGCGACGCCGTCGTCGACGTAGGCCGCGCCCAGGGCGTCGTGCAGCGCGCCGTCGGGGCTCACCACCTCGACGACGGGCAGCGCGAACATCTGCGCGAACTCGAAGTCCCGTTCGTCGTGCCCCGGCACCGCCATGATGGCCCCGGTGCCGTAGGCTCCAAGCACGTAATCTGCGGTGAAAATCGGGATTTCTTTGCCAGTGAGCGGGTTCCGCGCGCGCGCGCCGGTGGCCACGCCGGTCTTCTCTTTGTTGAGCGCGGTGCGCTCCATGTCGCTCTTGCGCGAGGCCGCCTTGACGTACTTCTCGACCTCGTCCCGGCGATCGGGCGCGGTGATCTCGAGCGTGAACCGATGGTCCGGCGCGATCACCATGTAGGTCGCGCCGAAGAGCGTGTCGGGGCGCGTCGTGTAGACCGTCAGGTGGCCGGCGTGCCCGACCAGCGGGAAGTCGACCTCGGCGCCCTCGCTCTTGCCGATCCATTCGCGCTGCTTCTGCTTGGTGGCCGGCCAGTCGAGGGGCTCGAGCTCCTCGGCGAGGCGATCGGCGTAGGCGGTGATCCGAAGCTGCCACTGGCGGAGCGGCTGGCGCACGACGGGGAAATCACCGCGTTCGCTCTTGCCGTCGATGACCTCTTCGTTGGCCAGCACGGTGCCCAGCGCGGGGCACCAATTGACCGGACTTTCGGCCTGAAACGCCAGTCCGCGGTGGAACAGCTTCAGGAAGATCCACTGGGTCCACTTGAAGTAGCCGGGGTCGGTGGTGTTCACCTCGCGGGACCAGTCGTAGAAGAAGCCCAGCGACTTGAGCTGCCGGCGGAAGATCTCGATGTTCTCGTTGGTGGTGGTGGCGGGGTGCGTCCCGGTGTTGATGGCGTGCTGCTCGGCAGGCAGCCCGAAGGCGTCCCAGCCCATGGGGTGCAGGACGTCGAAGCCGTTCATGCGCTTGTAGCGCGCGAAGATGTCCGTCGCGGTGTAGCCCTCCGGGTGCCCCACGTGCAGCCCCGCGCCGGAGGGATAGGGGAACATGTCGAGCACGTAGGCCTTGGGCCGCCCGGGGCGACGCTTGACTCGGAAGGTCTCGTGCTCTTCCCAGTACTTCTGCCAGCGCGGTTCCACCGCTCGGTGGTCGTAAGCCATGGTGGCCACGCGTATAGCACCGCGCGGCCGGCGGACGCGACGGCGGCGTCAGCGGCGGCGGGCGGCTTTCTTCTCGAGCCGTGCGCGGCGGCGCGCGAGTCCCTCGTCGCTCTCCCCAGTGCCCTGTCCCAGCATTTCCAGGGCCTTTTCCGGGGATTTTAGGTGGTGCTCGTAGAGCTTCGCGAGCTCGAGCCGCACCGCTTGATCGTCCACATCCCGAGCGAAGGCCTCGAAGTCGAGCAGCGCCGCGGCGCGGTCGCCACGGGCCTTGGCGATCTCGCCGCGCACGCGCAGCGCCTCGGGATCGACGGCGCGCTCCACGGCCCGCTCCGCGACCACGCGGGCTTGGTCCAGGGCCTTCGCCCGGCGGAGCACCTGGGCGAGCCCGATCAAATCCTCGTCGTGGAGCGCGTCGAAGGGTTCACCGTACAGACTCACCAGCGCCGCCATGCTCAGGACGTCGAGCGCGTTGTGCTCGACCACGGCCGCCAGCGCGCCTTCGTCGCCGCTGCGAAGGTAGTGAGCGTAGCGGGCCGCGACGTCGCCACCTTCGATGTCACCGACCCGCACGTAGCCCAGCACGTCCGCCTCGAGCCCGATCAGCCGGCAGGCCCCGAGGCGGCGCTTGTGGAGCCGGCGGGCGACGTGCAAGAGATCGAGGTGCGGTCGCGCGGGCAGCGCCGGGCGCCGGTTCATCACGCAACGGCCGCGCAAAAGCGGCAAATCGAAGGCTTTTCCGTTGTAAGTCACCAGCACGCTGGCCGCCTCGATGCGCTCGCGCAAGAGCTCGAGCAGGGCGTCTTCTTCTCCGGGGCGTTGCAGCAGCAGCTGCTCGAGCACCAGGGCGCCGTCGGCGTCGAACCAGGCCAAACCCACCAAGAACGCGAGCACCCCTGCGCCGCCGCCGAGCCCGGTGGTCTCGGTGTCGAGGTAGAGCGCGCCGCGCGGATCGACCGCCGCCAGGCCCGGATCGAGGGCCAGGAGCGCGAGCAGGCGCGGATCCGCCCGGGCGGCGTCGTGCACGCACATGCGACCCACGTGGTGCGATCGGCCGAGGCGCTCCCGGCGAACGCAGAGCGGGCCGTGGTCGGTCTCGCGCCGCACGAAGGGCAGGAGCGTCACTTCCGGGATCGGGCAGCACGGGCTCCACCGGCGGCCGTCCGAGGATCTCCGCCATGCGCGCCCGCAGGTCGTCGAGGGTCGCCAGCTTCTCGGCTGGCACCTCGGTCGAGGCCGGCCGGCCGGGGCCGAGCAGCGAGAGGCGGCGCGTGAGATCCACGGAACAGTTGTACAGGGTGCGCCGGGACCAGGCAAATCCCCGGAAAAACCGGCATGCTCCGGCCCGCGATGAGCATCACGGTGTTCGGTCTCACCGGCGGCATTGGCTCCGGCAAGAGCACGGTCGCCGCGCGGTTCCGCGCTCGGGGCCTGCCGGTGGTCGACGCCGACGTGTTGGCGCGGGAGGTCGTCGCGCCGGGCACTGCGGGGCTCGCAGCGATCCGCGCGCGCTTCGGCGACGGCGTGATCGACGACGACGGCGCCCTCGATCGCCTGCGGCTCGCCGAGATCGTGTTCAACGACGAAGCCGCGCGCCTCGATCTGAACGCCATCACTCACCCGCTCGTCCGCGACCTCGCGCTGGCGCGCGTGCAAGATCTGGCCGCGCGGGGCGAGCCCCTCGCCTGCTACGAGGTGCCCTTGCTGATCGAGAGCGGGCTGGCCGACGCGCTGCGCCCGCTGGTGGTCGTGGTGGTGGATCTCGCAACCCAGATCGAGCGCACCACCCAGCGTGACGGCAGCACTCGGGAGCAAGCCGAGGCGCGGATCCGGGCGCAAATGCCGCTCTCCGAGAAGGCGAAACTCGCCGATCACGTGATCGACAACTCGGGCTCGATGGACGCGACGCTTGCGCGAGCAGACGCAGTGCTCCAGGCGATTTGCCTGGAAAATTCCCTGGATCCGAGCCGCTACCCGCCGCCTTGAGGCTCAGCGCCGGGCGGCTTCGAGGGTATTGTCGAGCAGCATCGCGATGGTCATCGGCCCCACCCCGCCGGGCACCGGAGTGATGGCTCCCGCCACCGGCTCGACGCTGGCGAAATCCACGTCGCCGCACAGCTTGCCGTGTTCGTCGCGGTTCATGCCCACGTCGATCACGATGGCGCCGGGCTTCACCCACTCGGCCTGGACCATCTTGGCCTTGCCAACGGCGGCCACGATCACGTCGGCCTGCCGGCACAGCCCGGGCAGATCCCGAGTGCGCGAGTGCGCCAGGGTCACCGTCGCGTGCTCGGCCAGCAGCAGCGCCGCCATGGGCTTGCCCACGATGTTGCTGCGCCCGATCACCACGGCGTTCGCTCCGACGAGAGACGCGCCCGCCTCCTTCAAGAGGCGCATGCAGCCCCGCGGAGTGCAGGGCAAGAGGCCCGGGCTTCCGGTCCAGAGCGCACCGACGTTGACGGGGTGGAAGCCGTCGACGTCCTTGGCGGGATCGATGGCGTCGAGGACCTTTTCGGCGGAGATGCCCTTGGGCAGCGGGAGCTGCACCAAAATCCCGTCGACGCTCGGGTCGGTGTTCAGACGCCGCACCAGGGCCAAAAGCTCGGCCTCGCCGACGCTCGCGGGCAGGCGGTGCACCGCTCCAGCGATGCCGACCTCTTCCGCGGCTTTTTCCTTGTTCCGCACGTAGACCGCGCTGGCTGGATCCTCCCCGGCCAGCACCACGTGCAAGCCCGGCCGTCGCCCGCGCGCCGCGACGAACTCCTGCACCTTCGCCGCGACCTCGTCCCGAACCGTCTTTGCGTGAAGCTTGCCGTCGATGAGCTTGGCCACCGGCGGCGATTACCAGAGTCTCGCTCAGTCCACCAGCACGTCGGCCAGAGTCACGCTGTCGGGCTGCACCAGCAGGCTGACGCCGGCGGACGCGGTGGGCGCGTTGAACTTGAAGGTCTGTTGGTTCGGAGTCTTGGCGGTGGAGACGTTCACGATCACGGCGTAGCCGCCCGCGCCGCTGCCCGGCGCCGTGTCGCTCCAGGAACCGCCCGTGTCGTAGCTGACGATGTCGGCGCCGTGCGAGACGGTGACGCCCATGATGGGCACGCCGGTCTTGGCGTTCAGGAAGCGGACCACGACGTGAGCCGCACCGATCTCGCGCTGCTCCGGGACCGACAGGAAGGCGTAGATGGTGTCGATGGTGGTGGCGGGAACCACCACCAGCTCGAGGGAAGCAGCGCTGGTATCGGCGGGCTGAATCGTTGGCAGAATGCCCGTGGGCTTGGGCGTGACCGTGGCCCAGACGCCCGGGCCCGCGGCGGCACCATGGACGATGAAGGTCGAGCCCGAGTACGCGCCCTCGACCGGCAGCCCTGCCGCGCCTTCGAGGCTGACCGTCGCCTGAGCCGTGAACGGGATCGCGTTGTAGAAGTCGTCGCCGGTGAGCTCGACGATGGACCCGGTCACGCTGACACCACCGAGAGCGTCGATCTCGACGTCGGATCCCACGCCGGCGTCCCCCGCGCTGCCGCCGCCGCCGCCCCCGGGACCGGGCTTGACGCAATTGCCCGAGTCGCAGGCCAGGTTGGCGTTGTCGGGTCGGTCGTTCTTGGGCGAGCAGGCCAAGCCGGCGACGACGAGCGAGAGGACCCCAACCAGACGGCAACGCATGCCTGGATGGTACGGTAGGCCGCGGATCCGGGCCAACCCTATCCAGTGCGCCGAACGAGCCGGGTGTGGACCCCCACCACCGCGGCGACCAGCCCGAGGCCGATCAGCTGCGAGGTCGACAGGCCCAAGAGCCCGCCGCGATCGTCGCTGCGGTAAAACTCGATGACGAAGCGCGCCAGGGCGTAGAGCGCGACAAAGCCCAGGAAGACCTGACCGTCGTAGCGCTTGCGCCCGTGCAGGAAGAGGATGAGCACCGCCGCGATGGCGAAGGACGCGAGAGACTCGTAGACCTGGGTCGGGTGCACCGGCAGGGACGACTCGAAGGGTGAGCCGATCAGCCCGGCCTTGAACTGCGACTCGCTCGCAGGACTGTGGGAAGGGAACGTCATCGCCCACCGCGCCGACGTGGTCGTGCCGAAGCAACAGCCTGCCAAGAGGCAGCCCATGCGCCCGAACCCGAGCCCGATGGGAATGACCATGCCGGCCATGTCCGCGGCCTTCCAGAAGGGAAAGCGATCGCGCTTCATCAGGTACCAGGCGGCGGCGGAGGCGCCCAGAAAGCCTCCGTAGTAGGTCAGGCCGCCGGCCCAGAACTTTGCCCAGGCGAAGCAGTCGGTCTCGGTCGGGTGACAGACGGACTTCGCCGCGTCCCACACGCCCGCGTAGCGCGGGCTCAGGCACTCGTCGCGGGTGACCTTCCAATCGACCTTGGAGGGATCCGTGCACAGGTGCACGTAGTCCATGAAGTAACCGTCGGCGATCACATGCAGCAGCCGCGCGCCCACCACTCCGGCCAGGAGCATGGCGAGCCCGAGATCGACGACCACGTCGGGATCCTGCCCGACCCGTTTGGCCCACAGCGCCCCGGCGATGGTGGCAAACAAGAATCCGGTCAGGAGCAGGACGAAGTAGCTCGGAAACGGGATTTCGAAGAGCGTGAAAAGACGACCCTGCATCGGTCCCCGGCGCTTCGGCTAGCTCGCTCCGGACGCGGTCGTGGTCGGCACATCCGCCGGCGGCGGAGGTGCCCCGGGCGGCAGGGTCGGCTCGGCCTTGCGCCGCGAGGTGACCATGTCGACGGCCATCAAGCCCACGCCGATGCAGATGAAGATGTCGGCGACGTTGAAGGTGGGCCAGTGATCGGTGACCGCCCAGCCCTTGGCGTACTTCGCGATCAGGCCGTTCATCCTCTCGATCCAGTTCGCGTGGTAGTCGATGAAATCCACCACGCTCGATCGCGTGATGCGATCCGAGAGGTTGCCCAGCGCGCCGCCGAGCACCAGCGGTAAGCCCCACTTGAGGGAGCGCTGGTTGGGCGCCAGCCGGCTGTAGAGCGAGACGATGAACAAGATGGCCAGCACGCTGACCCCGAGGAAGAAGGGTCGGCGAATGCTCTCGTTTGCGTCGTGCAAGAGTCCCCAGGCGCCGCCGCGGTTGTAGGCGAGGGTGAAGTCGAGGTGATCCTCGATCACCGAGATTGACGGCTCGAGCGAAGTGCGCCTGCTGAGCGCGACCTCGGCCCAGGCCTTGCTGCCGATATCGGCGACCAAAGACACCGCAGCGACCACTCCAAAGAACAAGAACGACGGCCGGTGGCGGAGCGCGTCGATCTCCGCCGCCGTCGGCGGCGGCTTGGCGGGTTCGTTCGCCGCCGGGGTCGCCGTAGTCGTTTGCGCGGCGGACTCGGGCAGGGCTGTGGGATCCGCGGCCGGCGGCGCGGCGCCGATGCCCTCGGTCGGAGCGCCCAACCCCACGAACTCCGGAGCGCTGTCAGCGAGGAGCGGCGTGAGCCGCCTCGGTCACGACTTCCGGTGCAGCCTCGGCGCTGGGCTCCGAAGCGGCCTCGCTACTGTTCCTCGGGCCGGGGCGGGTCCGTCACGTCACTGCATTTGCCGGCGCTTAACTACGACAGGTCCGCCGCCAGGGCCAGACGCCTCGCGGACCCTTGTCCACTACCGCACATCTGTTTAGTTGTTCGGGATGTCTAACGCTCCCTGGTCGGCAGACCCGCGGCGTCGACTCCGTGGTCGCCGGCTGGCTCGAGTCCGGCAACGTTCGGCGCTGCCTCGACCGCCGACGGCTGCATCGCGCGAGAGCAGCGGGACTAGCGCGCCCATTCCCGCCGACCTGCCGCCGGGCCTGCGCGGCGCCCTCGCGGCCCGGGGCATCCGCGAGCTGTACACCCACCAGGCGGAGGCGATTGCCGCGGCGCGCGAGGCGGGCGGCACGTGGTCGTCGCCACGCCCACCGCGAGCGGCAAGAGCCTCTGCTTCCACCTGCCGGTGCTCGAGGCGCTTGGCCGAAGATCGCAGCCGCGAGCGCGCTGTTCCTCTATCCGACCAAGGCGCTGTCGCGCGATCAGGAGCACAACCTGCGCGAGCTGATCGCGCGACGCGGGTCTGGGCCTGCCGGCGACGGTCTACGACGGCGACACGCCCGGCGACGCGCGGCGCGCGGCGCGCGAGCGCGGCCGGATCGTGCTCACGAACCCCGACATGCTGCACGCCGGCATCCTGCCGCACCACGCGCGCTGGGCCGCGACCTTCCAGGGCCTGCGCTACGTGGTGCTCGACGAGCTGCACACCTACCGCGGCGTGTTCGGCTCGCACATGGCGCACGTGATCGCGCGGCTGCGGCGCATCGCGCGCTTTCACGGCTCCGACCCGATGTTCATCAGGCCACGGCCACCATCGGCAATCCGCGCGAGCACGCCGCGCGCCTGATCGGCGTGCCGGCCGACGAGGTCGCGCTGGTCGAGCGCTCCGGCGCGCCGCGGGCCAGCCGGCGTTTGTTCGTCTACAACCCGCCCATCGTCAACGCGGAGCTCGGCATCCGCGCCAGCTGCGCTGAAGCAAGCCGTGAACCTCACCGCCGATCTGGTGCGCGCGCGGGTGCCGACGCATGGTCTTCGGGCCGTCGCGCAACAGCGTCGAGGTCATGCTGAAGTACCTGCGCGACGCGCGGTCGGGCGACGTCGCCGGCCCAGACGCCATCATGGCCTACCGCGGCGGCTACCTGCCGGAGACGCGACGCGCCGATCGAGCGCGGTCTGCGCGACGGCGAGATCCTGTGCGTGGTCGCGACCAACGCGCTCGAGCTCGGCATCGACATCGGCGATCTCGATGCGGTGGTCTGCGTCGGGCTACCCCGGCTCGCGTCGCGGCGACGTGGCAGCGCTTCGGTCGCGCCGGGCGCCGCGGCGACCGACCAGCATCGCGCTGCTGGTCTGCTCGAGCGACGCCCTCGATCAGTACCTGGCGCGCGATCCCGAGTACCTGCTCGGCGCCCGGCGCCGAAGAGGCGCGCATCGATCCCGGACAACGTCGAGGTCCTGGTCCAGCACCTCAAGTGCGCCGCCTTCGAGGTGCCCTTCCGCATCACCGGCGCAGGCTCGCGCCCAGCACGCCCCGAGCCGGCCAGCGGCGAGCGCTACCTCGGCCTCGACACGCCGAGACACGCAGGCGCGCTGGAGTACCTCGCCGGCCACGGCCTGGTGCACGAGTCAGCCGGCGCGCTTTCACTGGTCGGGCGAGGCGTTTCCGGCCAACCACGTGTCTCGCTGCGCAACATCGGCTGGGACAACTTCGTGATCATCGACGTCGCCACCGACAAGAGCATCGCGGAGCTCGACTGGCGCGCTGCCCACACCATGCTGCACGAGCAAGCCATCTACCAGCACGACGCGCGAGCAATATCAGGTCGAGCGTCTCGACTTCGAGAACCACAAGGCCTTCGTGCGCAAGGTGGAGCCGGACTACTTCACGACCGCCCTCACCTACCGCACCGTGCTGGTGATCGAAGAGAACGCAAACCCGCTCGCGCGGTCCCGCGCGCATCGGTCGCGGCGACGTGAAGGTGGAAGAGAAGGTCACCGGCTACAAGAAGATCAAGTTCTTCACCCACGAGAACGCGGGCTACGGCGACGTGCACCTGCCCGAGATGCAGATGCACACCACCGCGTTCTGGCTCACCCTGCCCGAAGCGCTGGTGGACGGCCTCGGCGAGCCGCGGGCCGCCATCGTGGACGGTCTGCGGGGCCTCGGTCGCGCCCTCGAGACCGTGAGCACGCTGGCCCTGATGTGTGATCCGCGGGACATCAGCCAAACCCTCGGTGACGGCGCGGCCCCCGGCGAAGACGGAGCTCCCGGTCGCGATCCCTTCAGCGGGCGCACCGGCGGCTTCGCTCCGACCGTCTTTTTGTTCGACGCGCTGCCCGGCGGCGTGGGGCTCGCGCCGCGCATCTTCGAGCGTTACGACGAGCTGATCGAGCGCGCTCAGGCACTGATCGAGAGCTGCGACTGCGTGGCCGGGTGCCCGGCCTGCGTGGGCCCAACCGAGGCGGCCGGCTCGCGCAAGCACACGGCCTTGCAAATCTCGCGGGCGATCCGCGGCCCCGAGAGATCCGTTCCGAGCGGGGCAAGCCGCAGCGAAGGCGCCGCCCTCGAGGCGTGAGCCGCGCCATTGTGCGCCGGTCCTTGCGGCGCCCGGGGCCCTACCCTACTTTTCGTGGGTCGTGCCTGCCTCGAACAATCGCCGATTGGGCCTGTGGCTCGCGGTCACTGGCCTCGGTCTCGGCGCTGCGGGTAGCTGCTTCGCGCAGCCGGAGGGAGTTTTTCAGAAGCCGACGGACGACGACGGCGGTCCGTCGATCGTGATCGATGGCAGTTCGGGCGACGCCAAGGGCGAGCTGCCGCCCACCGATCCCCACGCGGTGCTTGGCGTCGATCCGCCGCACGGCCCCTGGAACGGCGGACAGACCGTGATGGTTCGCGGCAACGGCTTCGACAGCAAGGCGCGGGTCTGGTTTGCCGGCAACGAGATCCCGAGCTCGGACTTGGTGCCCGTCGACGCTGAGCGCGTGCAGGTCGTGGTCCCTCCGGGCGCGGCGGGGCCAGTGGACGTGACCGTACAGAACGGCACCGACGCCTCCACCAAGCGCACCCTGCTCGGTGGCTACGAGTACGACGCCTTCTACGCCGAGCCCAAGAGTGGGCCGACCTCCGGCGGCACTTTGGTCAAGCTCTACGGGCAGGGCACCCACTGGAACTCCCAAGTGAAGGTCCTGGTGGACCTCCTGCCCTGCACCGACGTCACGGTCACGAGCGACACCGAGCTCGAGTGCAAGACGCCGAAGAGCACGCCCGGAACGAAGCCGATCCGCGTCACCACCGAGGACGCCGTGAGCGTCGACGTGCTCGACGCCTTCACCTACGGCGACAGCGACAACGGCTACAAGGGCGGTCTCAGCGGCAATCCGCTGAAAGACCAGCTGAAGGTCATCGTGCTCGACGGCTACGAGGGCACCGTGCTGCCCGGGGCGACCGCCATCGCCGGCGACGACCTGGCCACCGCGCTGGTGCAGAAGACCGATGGCTCCGGCGTGACCGTGTTTCAGGCGACCGGGCTCGGGCCCAAGCGCACGGTGACGGTCGCCAAGAAGTGCTTCCAGCCCATCACCTTCGTGCACGTTCCGGTGGACACCGTCACGGTCTACCTCGATCCGGTGCTCTCGCCGGCCTGCGCCGAAGAAGGCGATCCGCCACCCGTCGGCGGCTCCCCCACTCTGGGCGCCGCGGTGACAGGGCAGCTGGTGTGGAAGAGCAAGAAGGAGTTCGAGCAGAAGGCCGCCTGGAACAACATCCCGGATCCCAAGAGCTCCGACGAGCGCGTCGTCGCCTACGTACTGCCACTGGCGAGCACGCCGACCTACGCCTTCACGCTGCCCAACGCCTCCGACGCGGTGTTGCCCTCGGACGGCGGCACCATCGGCTACAGCTTCTTGATCAGCTCGCAGACCGGCAACATGAGCTTCTATGCCCTGGCCGGCATCGAGAACCGTCAGGCATCGCCGCCCTACTTCAAGGCCTACGCCATGGGCTTGGCCAAGGGCGTGTCGACGTCGCCCGGCAAGGTGACCAGCGACGTGTTCATCAACATGGACATCCCGCTGGACCACGCGTTCAAGATCGATCTGACCGGGCCCAAACCCACGCCCAAGGGCCCCGACCGCGCCAAGGTCAGCGTGGCGGTGCGCGTGAACGAGCTGGGCTACGCCCTGTTGCCAGTCGGTCTTCAGGAGAAGCTCCTGCCGGTGACAGGACCGCTGTCCTTCGTGGGGGTTCCCCCGCTGATCAAGGGTCTCGCGTCGAGCCAGTACGTGTACACCGGCAGCGCCGTGACCGGCATTGCGGGCACCTCGCCGCGCTCGGTCGTGGGCCTCTCGGCCACCACCACCACCGCGCAGGTGGTGAGCCTGGATCCCTTCGTCGAAATCCCGGTCCTCGGCACCCCGGGGGCCAACGGCGTGTGGGCCGCCACGGATCTCGCCTGGAGCGCCGCGCCCGGCGGCCGCAGCGTCGAGCTCACCGTGATCGTCGCCCAGAGCAGCGGCGGATTGGTCAACTGGATCATCGCCGCCCCGGCCGGCGTGACGGCCACCAAGCTGCCCAACCTGGCCCAACTCGGCAGCGAGCTCGCCCTGCTGCCGGGCTCGATCACGCTGAGCGTGACCCGAGCGAGCATCGTGGATTTCGACTACGGGAACCTTCGCTACCGCCAGCTCGACGAGCGCGGCTGGACGGCGCACGCGACGGACATCTTTCATGCGCATCTCTAGGCGGGCGGCAGGCTCCGAGCTCCGACGTCTGATTCGCGGCCTGTGCACGCTGGGACTCGGAGGCCTGCTCGTCCTGAGCTGCGGCTTCGACCGCGCCGACCGCTGGCTCTCGGACGGAACGAGCCCGACTCCGATGTGCAGCGTGGGGTCCATGCGCTGCACCAGCGGAGTCGAACGCTGCGAAGGCAGCAAAAACGGCCCGATCTGGACCACCATCACGGACTGCGCAGCTCAGGGCTTGGTCTGCGTCGCCGAGCAGTGGCAGTGCAAGCACTGCGTCCCGAACTCGCGGCGCTGCGACGGCCAGACCACCGTGCTCTGCGACCCGAGCGGCGACGCGGAGAGCCCCGGCGACGCCTGCGACACGACCCAGGGCGTTGCCTGTCGCTCGGGCCAGTGCACCCAGCTCTGCTCGAAGGCCAAGGTCGAGCGCAGCAACGTCGGCTGCGAGTACTGGGCGGTGGACCTCGACAACGCCAATGTCGGCGCCGGGCTCAACGCCGCCGCGCAGCAGTTCGCGGTCGTGGTCTCCAATCCCCAACCCGACGTCTTTGCCGAAGTGAGCATCGAGCAAGACGACAGCGCCCCGGGCCAAACCAACGCGCCGATCAACGTGGCCACCGCCAAGATCCCACCGATGTCGCTGCGGGTCTTCCAGCTCGGTCCGCGCGAAGTGGACGGCTCGCCGCCCGGCGAGTTCGACACCGGCACCCACACCGCGCTCACCCGAGCGGCCTACCGTGTCAGCGCGAACTTCCCCGTCGTCGCCTACCAGTTCAACCCGCTCTTCAACGCCGCGGTGTTCTCCAACGACGCCTCGCTCCTGAAGCCGGTGGAGGCCTTGTCGAACGCCGGAGGGCAACTCGTGCGCTCCTACGTGGTCCTCGGCTGGCCCCAGACCATCGCCAGCACCGACGATCCGAATACGAACTTCAATCCGGCCAATCCCATCGACCTGCGAGCATTCTTGACCATCGTTGGCACCCGCCCGAATACCACCGTCCGGATCGAGACTCAGGCCGGGATCATCGGCGGAGGACCGGTGCCGACCACCGCCAAGGGCGGGGTCGTCGAGCACGTGCTCGGGCCCTTCGACGTGCTGAACCTCGAGACCGACGACTTCAACGCGGACTTCACCGGCTCGGTGGTGTGGGCCGATCAGCCGGTGGTGGTCTTCAGCGGCAACGAAGCCAGTGACTCACCTTTCTTCGACAACCTCTCGAAGCGCCGCTGCTGTGCCGATCACCTCGAAGAGCAGCTCGATCCGATCCGCACTGCGGGAACGCACTTCGTGGCGACCATCTCGGCCAACCGTTCGCAGATGGTGGCCGCCGCGGGCGCCAGCATCGGCGTCGTCTCGCAGCCCGAGTACTTCCGAGTGATCGCCGTCACCGAGGCCGGCGCGACCATCAAGACCACCCTGGGCGGCAGCCTCGCGACGGTGACGCTGAAGACCCGGGGCTCCTACGCGGATCTGGCGTCGACCCGGGAGTTCCTGTTGGAGAGCGACGCGCCGGTGATGCTCCAGAGCGTGTCGGCCAGCCAGGACGACGGCGGCGTGCCCCGAGGGCTGCCAGGCGGTGACCCCAGCAGCATCATCCTGCCACCGGTCGAGCAGTTCCGGCGGTCCTACGTCTTTCTGACCCCCGACAAGTACAACTTCGACTTCGTGCGCATCATCGCATCGCCCAGCGCTGCGGTGGTGCTCGACGGCAAGCCGGTGCAAGAGATCGCGGCCTGCTCCATGGTGCCCGGCGACGGCCTCGACGCCGAAGCGCGTGGCAGCCCGCTGCCGCCCTACGTCGTCTATCGCTGCCAGCTCAGCTTCCCGGTCATCGATCCCACGAAAGAGCTCGACAAGGTCAGCGCAGGCATTCAGGACGACGGCGTGCACCGCGTCGACGCCGACGAGCCGGTCGGCGTCTTGGTCGACGGCTTCGACGCCTACGTCAGCTACGCCTACGCTGCGGGCACCGAGCTCACCCAAATCGGCGTGCCGGAGTGATCAGCGCCCAGTGGCCCGACTCATGGGCCACGCACGCAGCAAGGGCACCGGCGCCTTCGGGCCACTCTGACGCACAGCGCGCTCGCAGTCGGCCAGGGTCAGACGTCGCGGTCCGAAGACCGATGCATCGGTCGCGTCCGCGTCCATGAGCAGCGACGGGCGGTCCACGCCAAAGTCATCGGGATGCCCGGGCAGATCCAGGAGAATGTGGCCGAGCTCGTGCGCCAGTGCAAACGAGCGAGCGCCGGCGCGCACGCCCGCGCGGTCGACGATCACCGCGTTGCGCACGCCAGCGCCTTCGCCGAAGATGAAGGACTCGCCGATGCGGCCGGCGCGCGAGAAGGAAGGCACGACCAAGACCTCGATGGTCGTCGGATCGCCGTCGTCGAAGGCGCGCAGCAGCGTTCGCTCTTCGAGGGTGCCCGCCACGGCATCAAAGTCGCTGAAGTGGCTGAGCCCGTCCGAGAGGTCCACCGCCCCGATGCACACGCGCAGGGTGGCATCGGTGGTGGAGCGGGGGGTGGGCAGCGCGACGCGCGCCGGATCGCCGTTCTTCCGCCGAACGATCAGGTCCACGCTGCGCAGCGCGGTGGGAGAAGCCAGCGCGTTTGCTGCGACCACCGGGCGAAATCCGGCGCGCCGCAGGGCCCGGGCCAGCAAGCCCGCGACCACCGTCGGCGACTGCCCGCTCTTGGTCGGAACGCGCACCTCGCGATCGTCGACCACGAGCGTGACCTCGCCGCCACTGGCCGGCGTCCCGAGATCGCAACCGACGGCCACCAGATACGGCCCCGGTGGATCGACCACCGCCACGTCGAGCTCGGCTTCGCTGCCGAACACGACGCCGCATTGACCCCACAAGCTGTTGGCGGTCGCAAGCTCGCGCCGGGCGACGGCGATCGCGCCCGCGTCGTCGCCCCCGACGGGCGGCGCACCGCCCGCGCTCATGCGCACCAACCGAAGCCTGAGCTTGCCGCGAAGCCGCTCGAGGGGACCGACCGCGGACTTTCGTGGGCCGCCCACCCGCAGCGCCACGCTCGCCTGGTCGACGCCCAACAGCAGACGGCCTCCGACCTCCGCCAAGAGCGAATGCGGGGAGGCCGCCGGATGGCTGCGATCTGCGCTGTCCCCGACGCTGCGGATGGGGGCAGTGGCGCGACACTGGAGCTCCGGCCCCAGACCGGCAGGACAAGGACGCGGCTCGAGGGTGACCTCGCCGAGGCTGTCGAGGGGCGTGGCATCGGGGCGAAAGCTCCCGAGGCTGAGCCAACGTGGCAGCGTGTCCGGCGCGCCGGCCACCACGAAGGACAGCGCCTCGAGATCCGTCGTCTCGACCGGGAGTGAGCGGCTCAGGGCGGCGTGCGAACTCGCGAAGTCGACGCGCTCACCGAGCCCATCGAGCGCCAACAGGTCGAGCACCTTCACCTCGACGTCGACGCCGCCGAGCGAGAGCCGCGTGACTCCCGCGCCGATCCCTTGCAGGCCGATCCGGGTCAGACGCCGGCCGACGGCGGACTGGGGCATCATCGGCTTGCCGTCGATGATCAACCGCACCCCGCTGCCGTCGGCGCGGTCGAGCCTCCGCGCCGGGGTCGTGATCCAGACCACGTCCCCGAGCGAGTCCCGCGACGGCTTCGCGCTCTCGAAGTCCGCCAGGCCGTCGCCATCGTCGTCGTCACGATCGACCAGGATCGTGAGCCCTGTAGCTTTCGATCCCAGGGCGATGGTGCGGCCCTCGGGCGGGGCCGCGCGGCCGTCGCTCGCCAACCCGACCAGCACGGCGCAGGTGAGCGCGGAGCGTCTCAAGAGCTGTCGAAAATTCGACAGCTCTTTCACTTTGTCATCGGGGAGGCACGCGCCTCCCCGCCCCACCGAAGTGAATTCGTTGGGGCCCCACCCCACGCGACGCGCTTCGCGATACCCGACGGGGTGGGCCGGCTCCGCCGGCTTGCGCTCCGCCATTCTTCGACAGACCTTCAGTCGATCCATCCGAGTTGGACGCGACGATACGACGACTCCGTGAGCACGACGTCGATTTTGCCGGCCTGGGCCGAGCTGAGCAGCGCCCCCCAGGCCAGCGTCGAGAGCTGGCGGCTCGCCCCAAGGGCCGGCAGCAGCGCCAGGGCGCGTTCTCGGTCGCCGAGATCCCAGAGCGCAGCGGTCGCCAGGCCGCGCAGCGCTTCTCGCTTTGCGCTGCCGGCCACCGCCACCAGCGCGTCGCGGAGATCGTCTCGGGCGTGATCGCGCGCGAGATAGAGCGCCGCGCGCACCGCGCCGTCGTTCGACAAGACGCTGCTCTTGGCGACGCTCTCGAGCATCGACCGTGCGCTCGGCGCGCCCGCTGCCGCCAAGCGATACAGAAACGTGGTGTCGCGGTCGGAGCTCGGACGATCCGAGAGACGCGCGACAAGCTCGACATTCGGACGCACGTCTGGTGGCTCGCGCCGGCCCTCTTCGAGTGCCCAGGCCACCATCGCCCAAGCCGCGCGCGCACTGGCGGGGCCCGAGGTGGCGCGTTCGTGCGCTTCGAGCAGCGGACCGGGATCGCCGGCGCGGGTCGCGATTTGCCCCAGCACCAACCAACGACCCAGGTGTCGCTCCGCGTCCCGCAGCACCGCGAGCGCGGGGCCCACGCCCGTGAGCGCCGACCGCAGCCCGAGCAGCGGAACGAAGAGCTCCGTGCACAGCTCGATCCGATGGCTCTCCTTGATCTTCGGCGCCAGTGACGCGACGTGAGTTCCATCGGACTCACGTCGGGCGACGCGGGCCACCTCCGCCGCCAGCGCGAGGTGCGGATGGCGGTTGGTAGCGACGCGGGACAAGGGTTCACCGAGCGCGGGGTCGGCGCTGAAGCAGGCCGCGCACAGGGTGGGCAGCCCGCCGACGTCCTCGGCGCCGAGGGCCCGCCGCAGCTGGTCTCCGACCCGGCGGTCGCCTGCGGCGGCCAGGGAGCGCGCTGCCGCGGCGTACAGTGGCCGGGTGTAAGAGCGGCGGCTCACCAGCGTTTCCAGGGCGTCACTCATGACGTCGCGGAGCGAGGCCGAGTACGGGCAGAGCGCCCGGAGGACCCCGGCGAGGCGCGCCTCATGGGCCGGTTTGCGCCGGATTGCCGCGCGCAAATCCGCCAAAATTCGCGGTTCGGCGCCGTTGCCTGCCCCGACAACGGCCCCAGTCGACGGTTCCCCCGCGCCCCTGTTCCCCATCCGCTCGAACCCCGAAGGTAGCACCGATCGCCGGGTCGTCCCCCGCCGATTCCGAGATTTTATTGAGTCTTGCGGGGTCTTTGATGAGTTGACCCCTCTCAGTCGTCCAAGTACTTAATCCCGAGGAGATCCCAATGCGGAAAGCCCTGCTTGGTCTGGTGGTATCGACCGTCGTTTCGGCGCTCGTCATAGTTGGTTGCAAGAAGAAGGACGAAGAGCCTCCGCCCCAACAGGGTGGCTACGGGCAACCCGGCTACGGGCAGCCCGGCTACGGGCAGCAACCCGGCTACGGGCAGCAACCCGGCTACGGGCAGCCGGCGCCCCAGCCCACGGCGGCCGGGATGAGTACTCCTGGCGCCATGGCTTTCCCCTGTCAGAACGACTCGGCCTGCCTCACCCACCGGTGCAACACCGCCGCGGGCAAGTGCGCGTGGCCTTGCCAGACCAACAACGACTGCGCGCCGGGCAACCAGTGCATCTCTCCGGCCTGCGTTCCGGCGATGGGCGGGGCGACTCCCGGACCTGCGCCGGCACCCACCCAGTGAGCTCGCTCACCGAGGCCGAGTACGAAGCGCGTGCGCTCCCGGAGCTGCGCGCGCTGATCGACGCTCTTGATCGACTCGACCTCGACGGCCTCGATCCCGAGCTGTCGAACGACATCTTGACCCTCGACTTCGGCGCGGGTGGTCGCTTCGTGGTGAACTCGCACCGCGCCGCGCGACAAATCTGGATGGCCGCCGACCACACCGCCTGGCACTTCGACTGGGATCCGGAGCGCTCCGCCTGGGTGGCGCACAAGACCGACGACGAGCTCTGGTCGACCATTGAACGAGTGGTCGGCGACAAGCTTGGGCGCGCCGTCACGTTGCGCTGAGCGCTAGCGCCGCACGGCTGAAGTTCGAGTGGATTCGCCCCTGAGACCCGCGCTCATTTGGGCTCTCACAGGAAGGGCGGAAGAGCGGAAGGATTTGGGGTGGTCAGGCGTGAGCCTCCGCAGGCCATTTCTGAGCGCGGTCACGTTGAAGTTGACGAGCAGGCCGACAGGCAACTGCGAAAGGCGCAGATAGGTGATGACCTGCGCTTCATGAATCGGGAGCAGCCGCTCGACCGCCTTGAGTTCCAGGAGGATATGATCTGGAAGCGACCAGGTCGAGGCGATAGGCGCTGTCAAGGTGCACGCCCCCGCAGCGGATTGGTAGCGGTCGCTGCCGCTCGAACTTGAGCCGTCGTTCGGACAGCTCGGCAGATAGACAAGCCTCGTATGCGGATTCCATCAGCCCTGGACCGAGATGCCGATGCACCTCGATCAGCGCACCGATCACCTCGTCCGTCCCATCCCCAAATCTTCCGAGCTTTCGCCCTTCCTGTGCCATCCCGTGCTCACTCTGCCCGGTCCCAGTCCGCCGCCAGGATGAAATCTTCCGAGCTTTCGCCCTTCCTGTGCCATCCCGTGCTCACTCTGCCCGGTCCCAGTCCGCCGCCAGGATGAAATCTTCCGAGCTTTCGCCCTTCCTGTGCCATCCCCGTGGGGTCGGGCCTCACTCCGAAACAGTTGCGGCTTTCTTCGCAGAAAGTGAGGGATTATTCTGGATTCGGCCCACGACTTGGGGCGGTACGACCAGCGAAAGGGTGGGTCGGTCTGCGGCTACCACGCGACGTACGCGTCGATCTTCGCCGCAAGGTCGTCGGTTGACGTGAACGAGCCTCGTGCGAGAAGTTGGCGCGTTTGGTTTCGACACGCACACGGAAAAGAAACCAGCGAAACTTCTGCCGCGCGGTACTAGCGCCTGCGCCGGCGCGCGCCCAACGCGAGCCCCGCGCCCAGCACGACCGTGAATGGCAGGCTCCCGCCGACGGGCGCCGTCCTGCAGCCGCAACCGCCATCGTCATCCGCGCCGCCCGTGCTCGCGCCGCCCGTGCTCGCGCCGCCTGTGCTCGCGCCGCCCGTGCTCGCGCCGCCCGTGCCCGCGCCGCCCGTGCTCGCGCCGCCTGTGCTCGCGCCGCCCGTGCTCGCGCCGCCCGTGCTCGCGCCGCCGGCGCCCGCGCTTGCGCCGCCCGTCCCAGCTCCCCCACTGCCGCCGCCGCCTGTCCCGCCGCTCCCCGTCGTGCCCTTCAGCGTCGCGTCGGGTTTCCACCCGGGGTTGGTGCCCTCACCCTGATAGGCGCCGCGGTAGGTGAAGTCGCGCTGCGTTCCGTTGAAGTCGCGATCGAAGTCGACGTCAGCCTTGACGCTCGACAGGTCGACGGCCGCGGCCTTCAGCTTGCTGCCGGGCTTCGGGAAGAAGTCCATCTGTCCCAGGGTCTTGCTCGGGCTGACCACGTGGCTCAGCGCGTCGGCCACGGTGCCAGTGACGTTGTCGATCGCACCGGTGACGCCTGACAGCGGCTGCGGTGAAAAGATGGCGTTGCCGGCCACCAGCTTCTGTCCGCTCGGCGCGCTCCCGAACGAGATACCGCTGGCGGTGTCGTAGATGGTGTTGTCGTACACCAGCGCGTCGATCACGGTCTTGCCTTGATGGGCGGCCAGGCGCACCGCCGGGAACTTCGAGTCGACCAGGAGGTTGTCGTGAAAATGGATCCGGCCGTTGCCCTGAAACAGCGCATCGCCGTCGTTGTGGAAAAAAAAGTTGCCGTAAATTTCGTAGTGATCGTCGCTGCCCGGACCGCTCGCCGGAAAGCCGTCCGCCAAGAGATTGGGCCGCGCTCCGTCGGGGCTCGGCAAGTTCTGCTTGATGAAGACGTTGTGCCTGATGATGGTGACGCGTTTGTCCGTGGGCACGCTGGGCACGTCGGCCTGCTGGCGGTGGAGCTGGTGCTTCACCTGCATGTTGTAGCCAAGCGTCTTCTTGAACAGGTTGTTCTCGATCAGCCCGCCAATGAAGGCCCGCGTTCCGTCGGAGTTGCCCAGATAAGCGCCGGTGCCGGCGCCGTCGAAGACGTTCTTCCGGATCACCCAGTCCCAGGCCACGATCTTGGTGCTGATGCCCACGATCTGCTGGTTGGTTTGTCCGCCATCGTGACCCGTGATGGTGCAGCCCTCGATGGTGATGTGGTGCGCGAAGTTCGAGGCCTGCCCCCCGGCCTTGATCGCGTCCACGCCGTCGATGTTCTGCCCGTCGAGCAGCAAGTTCCTGATGGTGACGAAGCTGGCGTCGCGAATGTCGATGGTGTTCTTGCCGTTCACGCCCAAGAAGCGCGCGGGCGCGCCGCTCGGGGGCCCCTCGATCACGATGGCCGCGCCCGCTGCTCCGTGCACGTTGAACAGGTTCATGCCGGACTTGTAGTCGCCCGGCGCGAGCTTCAGGGTGTCGCCCGGCTTCAGCCCCGCCAGCTTCGACGCGTAGTCGGCGGGACTGGCCGGCACATCCGCTGCGCGGGCCACGCCCGCGGAGAGCAGCAGTGCGACGCCAAGCCCGGTGGTGGTTCGCAACATCAAAACCCCGTGGTGGGACGGATCCAGCAGATGGTCACGGCGCCGGCCTCGACCGGGCATTTGAACGACTCTTTGGTGCTCCCGATGGCCAGGTTGATGGACGCCGATTGCCCCGGGAAGGGCTTGGCCGCGGCGTTGAGCATCAGCGCGACGCCCCTCGAGTCGGTCTCACCCCCGAGCTGCCAACCGGCGACGCCCGGGTAGGCCGGCGCGGCGTTGGTCCCCATGTCGACCTGCGCCGACGCCAGGGGCACGCCTGGCTTTTCCACGACTTGCACGAGCACCGTGCCTTTGTCGTCAGCCTTCGCCACGCCCGTGGCCGCGTAGGCTTCGTCGATGCCCTGCGCGCGCACGAAGCCAAAGCGGTCGAGGATGTTCTGATCCGAGTTCGAGTCCACGGCGATCAGGGTCGGGACCACCGGCTGGGAGCTGGTGGGCTCTTGGTAGATGTGCACGAACGAGGGTGACAGTCCCTTGGCCCCGTCGATCACGAAGCTGGGGGGGCCGCCATCGGGGTTGAGCTGCGAGGCGTCGTACTTCGCCGAGACCCACGGGCAGGTGGCGCCCGCCATGGTGAGCTCCGCCTGCCCATCGAAGGCCAGAACGTCCTCCAGGTACACGTCGTAGGTGACGAGGTTGCCGGCGATGGTGCTGCCTTGCCCGGGAACCGGCGTGCAGGGCGCGCCGCCCAAGCCACCGCCGCCACCACCGCCGCCACCACCACCCGCCGCCGCTCGCAACGTGAAAGTTGCTCGGGCGATCTTGGTCCGATCCACAGGACCAGCAGCCCGACGCGACCGCCAACGCGAGCACTCGAGATGCCAGCTTGCCCATCTGCCCGATGCTACGCGAGAGCCTCAGCGGAGGCCATCTCGCTCAGATCTTTTCCAGGTGGACCGCCACGGTCTCGTCACCGATCTGGTGCTCCCTCGCCCCGGCCGGCGCCGACGCGAGCTCGCCCTCGACGACCTCCCCGGCGAGGCACTCGGTAGACAAGTGTGCGCAGCTCTCGGCGACGATGCGCCGCAGCCGCTCGCTGCCGCCGATCCAGAGGCGAACTCGATCGGTGAATTCGAGGCCGATCTCCTTGCGGGCCTGTTGGATCTTGCTGACCAGATCCCGGACCAGACCCTCTTCGACCAGCGCCTCGGTGAGCGTGGTGTGCAGCACGACCACGCCGATCTTGCCCGTCTCCGCGGCAAAACCCGGGGCAGCAGACACGCTCACCTCGACCTCGTCGCTGGAAAACTCGAGCTGCTCGCCGGCGAGATCGAGCACGATCTTGCCGCTCTTCGACAGCTCGGCGTGCAGCGTCGATCCGTCCGCCCGGTCCAAGGCTTGCTTGACCTCTTGAACGCGCTTGCCGAGCCGGGGCCCAAGAGTGCGGAAGTTGGGCTTGAGCTTGAAGCTCACCGCGCCTGCTTCGTGGCCGGGAAACATGAACTGAACATCGTGCACGTTCAGCTCTTCGGCGATCAGCGAGCGGTGACTGCCCAGACGCTCCAGCGTTTGTTTGTCGTTGAACACCACGTCGGCGCGCGCGAGCGGCTGCCGCACCTTCAGGCGATTCGCGGTACGCACGGACAGCCCCAGGCTCACGACTTGACGCACGGCCGCCATCTCGCCTGCGAGCCCCTCGTCGACCACGCTCGCATCCACTGTCGGGTAGTCGGCGAAGTGCACGCTCTCGCGAGCCCCGGGCAGGCCCGCACGCACCACCAGGTTCTGGTAAATTTCCTCGCTGAAAAACGGAATAAAGGGCGCCGCGAGCTCGGCCAGGGTCGTGAGCGCCTGATACAGCGTGGCGTAGGCGTCCCGCTTGTCTGCCTCGAGCCCCTTGGCCCAGAAGCGCGGCCGGCTGCGCCGCACGTACCAGTTCGAGAGCGCCTCGGTCAGATCGATCAGCCTGAGCGCCGCGTCATAGGCCAGGTAGCCGTCGAGGGCGCTGCGCACGTCCCTCACCGTGATGGCGAGCTCGGAGAGCAACCAGCGATCGAGCAGACAGCGCTCCGCTGCCGGACGCCCAGCGTGCTCGGGCTCGGTCGGACTCCAGCCGTCGATGTTCGCGTAGATGGTGAAGAACGAGTAGACGTTGCGCAGCTTGACGTGGAAGTCCTTCTGCAGGAGACGCACGTTGCTCAGGCTGTGACGGGTGTTCGACCAGGGAGGGCTGGCGGCGTAGAAGAACCAGCGAAACGCGTCGGCGCCCGGTGCCGGCGTGCTCTCGTCTTCGATGGTGACCCGCTGGGCCACCGGCGCTCGCGGCACTTCGACCACCCTCGCCTCGAGGCCGGCGGCGATGGGCTCCAGCGCGAGAGCCGCGCGATCCGCCTCCGAAATCAGCGCCACCCGCCGGGGCAGCTTCTTCTGCGCCTCGATCACGACCTCGCGCTTCTGCTCCGGCGCGTCCGCGCGGTAGAGCACCACTCGAGCGCCCTCCGTCAGGTCCATGCCCTCGAGATCCTCGCGCGCGATCAGCACCTTGCCCTCGACGGCCTTGGCGCCGTGAGCCTCGGCGAGCACCCCGAACTCCATGCGCACCCGGTCCAGGATGATCTCCGGCGGCGTGTAGTTGCCGCGGCTCTTGCTCTCCTTCTTGCCTTCTTTGTCGCAGACGTGCCCGAGCACGATGCAGCTCTTGTAGGGATGAGGAAAGCGCGCGGGGCTGTCGAGAGCCCGACCTTCTCTTGGGTCGCCGAGTCGAAGACCAAGGCCGAGATCATCAAGAGCGAGTAGAACCAGCCTCGGGTCTGATCGATGGCCTCGCAGATGAAGTCCGCGGGGAAGGCGTCGTCGAACTTCTGGAGCGAGCCCTCTTGATGAGGGAAGCCCCACTGCGCAAAGGGCATGCAGCCGGAGTCGAACCAGCAGTCGATGACCTCGGGCACGCGACGCATTGGGCTCCCGCAGCTGGGGCACGGGAACACCACCTGGTCGATCCAGGGTTTGTGCACGATCAGGTGGGGGTTCAGCGTCGGATCGAGCTTCTTGGCTTCGTAGAAGTGCTTGAACGCCGTCGGTGACGAGGCGCTCGATCTCGGCCACGCTGCTGGGCGCGTGTTTGTGCTCCGGATCGCGCTGGCACACCCAGACGTTGAGCGGCGTGCCCCAGAAGCGCTCGCGCGACAGCGCCCAGTCCACGTTGTTGCGCAAGAAGTCGCCGAAGCGCCCCTCTTTGATGTGATCGGGCAGCCAGCTCACCGCCTGGTTGTCCGCCATGGCGTCGGCCAGGCGCTCCGTGGTGCGGATGAACCACGCGGGCCGCGCCATCTGGATCAGCGGATCCTCGTCGGAGCGCCAGCAGAAGGGGTAGTCGTGGCGGTACAGCTCCTCGAAGCACCAGCAGGCGGCGTTCGCCGAGCTCGGCGAGGATCTCCTTGTCGCACTCCTTGACCCAGCGCCCGGCGTATTTTCCCGCCTCGGGCTTGAAGCTGCCGTCGGGAAGCACCGCGCAGATCAGCTCCACCTCGTCCGGGTTCGCGTAACGCCGGAGCTGCTTCTGGTGCGCCTTGTTGTCGTCTTCACCGAAGGCCGGCGCGACGTGAACGATGCCGGCGCCGGTGTCCAGGGTCACGAAGTCTTCGGCGATGACCCGCCACCACATGGCGTCGTCGCCGCCGTCCTTGAGCGCCACTCGCGCGTCGGCGCGATCCCGATGATAGGTGTCGAAGGGCGGCAGGTAGCGCTTGCCGACCAGCTCCTCGCCGCGCACGGTCCTCACGACCTCGAGGTCGTGGCCGATCTTGCTGGCCACGGTCTCCCGCAAATCGCTGGCCAAGATCAGCTGGCTTTGGGCGGTTTTCAGCTCTTTTGGGGCCTTGCCCTGCTGGGGCCGCGGGCCGCCGATTCGCACCACGTCGTAGCTCGCTCCAGGTCGCACCGCCGCGTAGCCGTTCGACGGCAAGGTCCAGGGCGTCGTGGTCCAGACCACCAGCGCGGTGTCCGGCTCGTCGACGAGCGGGAACGCCACGAACACGCTGGGGTCGTCCACGCTCTTGTACCCGAGGCCGACCTCCGCGCTCGACAGGGCGGTGCCGCCCTGAGCCCACCACCATACGACCTTGTGGCCCTGGTAGAGCAGCCCCTTGTCGAACAAGTTCGAGAGCGCCCACCACACGCTCTCCACGTAGCTCTTGTGAAAGGTCACGTAGGCGTCGGGCAGGCTCACCCAAAAGCCAATGCGTTCGGTCAGGCGCTCCCACTCGGCGGTGTAGCGGAATACGCTCTCGATGCAGCGGGCGACGAAGGGCTCGACGCCGTAGGCTTCGATGGCGGCCTTGCCGTGGATGCGCAGCTCTTTCTCGACCTCGACCTCGACCGGCAAGCCGTGCGTGTCCCATCCACCCTTGCGCAGCACTCGCTTGCCCAGCATCGACTGGTAGCGCGGGAAGAGATCCTTCATCACGCGCGTCAGCACGTGGCCGTTGTGCGGCACCCCGTTGGCGGTCGGCGGTCCCTCGTAGAAGACGAAGTGCGGTGCGTCGTCGGCCCGCAGCTCCAGGGACTTCTCGAAGATGCGGCGAGACCGCCAAAGACTCGAGGATCTGCCGCTCGTAGCGCGGAAAGTCGAGCTCGGTGGGAACGGGGGCGAAGGGGGTCTCGGCCATGGGTCGGCAGGCGGTATACCCCGCGACCGGGCCTCGGTGAAGGGTGGGCGCCACCCCGGCCTCTCACCGAAGCATGCCCAGTGCAGCGAGCAGCGGCCCTGGATCGTCTTGGTCGATCACCGCGCCGATCACCGCGACCCCCGCGGCTCCTGCCTCGACGGCGCGCGCCGCGTGCTCGGGTGTCACGCCGCCGAGCGCGTAGATCGGCGGCCCACCGGCTGCGCTGCCGATCGCGTCCAGACCCAGCGCGGGCCGGCCGTGTCGCGCCTCGAAGACCGGAGAGAGCACCAGGGCATCGGCCCCCTCCGGTGGCGAGGCCTTGGCGTGCCACGCGCAGCTGATCCACGCGTCGGGCATCAGCCGCCGGGCGTCCGCGACCCCGACGCTGCCTTCACCCAGGTGCACGGCGTCCGCCTGGAGCAGGCGGGCGAGATCGAGGCGGTCGTTCACGGCGAAGCGCTGCTGGTGGCGTCGAGTGATTTCCAGCAGGCGCCGACCGAGCGCGAGGCGCGCGCGCGTCGCGAGATCGGGTTCTCGCAGCTGGACCAGCACGCTGCCGGGCATCGCGCTCGACAAGCAACGCTCGATCCGCGCCAGCAGCGTGGCCTCGGGACCACGCGTGAAGTCGCTGACCACGATCAGGCGCGGCGCGTCACTTCTGGCCGGAGGCTTTGGCGCCCGCGGGCGCGGCGGCTTCGAGATCGTCTTTTGCCATCTTCGCAAAGCGGCTGTTCGGATAGCGCGCCACCAGGTACTCGAGCGTCGAGCGCCAGGCGCCCGGATCGCCCTTGGCCTTGAACTGATCCGCCAGACCGTAGAGCGCCTCGCCTGGAGTCTCGTAGCGGCGCTCGGCCGGGTTCGGCTCCGAGGCGCATTGCATCGGCGCCCAGCCCAGAGCGGCGCACACGGCCAAGGCGATCACACGCACGGGCTCATGATTCCGGTTGTCCCGCGCCCGCGCAAGTCTCGCGTCGCGCCTGCCGAGCAAACACCAGGGCCACCAGGCCCGCGCCCACGGCGTCGGCCAAGAGATCGAGCCACTCGGCGCTGCGAAAGGCCGACGACAACTGCGCGAGTTCGAGCAGCCCGCCAGCCGCCACGACCAAGGCAAACGCCCCCAGGTTCTGCTTTCGAAAGCCGAGCCCCGGCAGCAGGTAGCGAAGGGCGCGGAGCACCACGACCTGCATCATTCCGAAGGCGATCGCGTGCAGCGCTTTGTCGGCGTGGGGGAAGCCGGCCCACCGCCACCCGGGCGCATCAAGCCTCCGTAGAAGATGGTCGCGACGTAGAGCAGCGCGGGCACCACGCGCACGAAGAACCCGCCACGCGGCTCGGACTGATCTGGCGGCTCACTCACAGCGCAGCGGTCTCCTCGAGCTCGCGATTGCGCGTCTCGGGCAAGAGCACCAGGATCAGCGCCACGGCCACCAGCGGGAAGATGGTGGTGACTCGCACCGCGTTGCTCCAGCCCACGCTGTGCGCGAACCAGCCGACCAGCGCCGGCGAGAGCACGTAGCCCACGCGACCGATGAGGTTGTTGCTCCAGGCGAAGGCATCCCCGCGGTGCTCGGTCGGGAAGAGCTCGGTGGTGTATGCGTTCATGACGGGCAAGAACGCGCTCGCGCCGAAGATGCCGAACATCAGCGCAAAGGTGAGCGCCCAACGGTCGTGAAAGGTGTAGGCGAAGAATACGCCCAGGGAAGTCAGGGTGTAGATCACCAAGGCGCCGCGGCGCCGCCCGACGATGTCCAGTGCCTTGCCGGACAGAAAAACGAGCGGCATGGCGACCACGGCGGCGATGGTGATCGAGAGCCCGACCTGACCATCGGTGAAGCCGCGCTCGGCGACCGCGAACTCCTTCCAGTAGGTGACGCCGGTCTGGGTGCAGACGTAGGTCAACAGCCAGATCGCTCCGAGCTCGGCCACCCGCCGCCGGTAGGGAGTGCGCCAGATCCCGAGCAGCGGCCGCTCCGCGTCGCTCTTCACCTGCTGCTCGAAGCGCTTGGTCTCGCGCAGGCTGCGCCGCGCGAAGGCCAGGATGAGGAGGGGGACGATGCCAACGAAATATACGGTGCGCCAACCCCACGGCGACTGGAGCAAGAGCGGCACCACACCCGCGCAGACGACGGAGCCCAAGCTGCCCGAGGCGCTGATCACCCCGATCACCATGCCGCGCCGCGCCGCGGGGAACTCTTCGGCCGCGATCACGCTGCTGATGGCCCACTCGGCCAACAGAAAGATGCGCGCGACCATCTGGAACGCGGCGAACACCCAGACGTTGGGCGAAAAGCCGCTCAGGAACGTGAACGCCGTGTAGCCGGCGATGGTCACCGTGAGCACGCGACGCCGACCCCAGCGATCGGCCTTGCGCACCAGGAAGTACGCGAGCACGGTGCCGACGTTGATGAAGCCCACCATCAAGCCGGCCTGGGCTTCGTTCATGCCCAGCGAGGCCCGCAGATTCGGCAGGATCTGCGTGAGCGCCATGAAGTCGTAGCCCTCGAAGAAGGTCGCCACGCTCAGAAACGCGAACAGGCGCTTCTGATAGGCGGTCAAGGGCGCCAACGTCATCCGGCGCACTCTGCCGGGAAACGGTCAGGCGGCCAAGCGCGGATCGGCGTTCTTACTCGATCAGGCCCGCGGTGGGGCTCGATGCGTTGGCGTACAAGCGCTTCGGCATGCGACCGGCGAGGAAGGCCTTGCGTCCCGCGCTGACCGCCTCGCGCATGGCGGTGGCCATCAAGACGGGATCGCGGGCTTCGGCGATGGCGGTGTTCATCAAGACGCCGTGACAGCCGAGCTCGAGGGCCACGGCGGCGTCGCTGGCGGTGCCCACTCCGGCGTCGACGATCACCGGGATCTTCGCCTGCTCCAGGATGATGCGCAGGTTGTAAGGGTTCCGGATGCCGAGACCCGAGCCGATGGGCGCGGCCAGCGGCATCACCGCGGCGCAGCCCGCCTCTTCGAGCTTCCGGCAGACGATGGGATCGTCGATGCAGTAGGGCAATACGGTGAAGCCCTCTTTGACCAACACTCGAGCCGCCTCGACGGTCTGTTCGTTGTCCGGATACAGCGTCCGCGGATCGCCGATGACCTCGAGCTTGACCAGATCGCCCATGCCGAGCTCCCGCGCCAGGCGCAGGGTGCGCACCGCCTCGTCGGCGCTGAAGCAGCCGGCGGTGTTCGGCAACAAGGTCCAGCGTTTGCTCATCAGGAGCTGCATCAGCGATCCCTCGCCGCGCTCTTCCAGCTTCACGCGGCGGAGCGCGACGGTGACCACCTCGGCGCCGGAGGCCTCGAGCGCAGCGCGGGTCTGATCCACGCTCGTGTATTTGCCCGTGCCCACGAACAGCCGCGAGCGAAAGGTGTGGCCGCCGATCTTCAGGAGATCTTCGCTGGACATGGCCGGGGCATAACGCCGACGGGCCCGGCAAGCAACGTCAAGCGCGGAAGACCACCACGCCCGGCGCGAGTTCCTCGGCGCGGTGACCCAGGCCCTTGACGCGCGGCACCTCGCTCTTGGCGACCATCAAGAAGCCACCGTCGGCGAGGCTGCGCAGCATCAGGCTCACGGCACGTTCCGCCGCCTCGTTGCCAAAGTAGATCAGCAGGTTCTTGCACAGCACGATCTCGTAGCGACCCGGCGGTGGCCCGATCATGGCGTCCCGGACCACGAACGATACGCTGCCGCGCAGCCCCTCGGTCACCTGGCTCGCGTCGCCTTGCTCGCTCAGGTAGCGCGAGGCCAGCTCCCGGGGCACGTGCCGGGCCTGGCTCGACGAATACAGTCCGACGCGCGCCGCGCTGATGGCGGCCTCGCTGCGATCCATGCCGACCACTCGATAAGTGGCGCCGCGTCCCAGGCAGTCGTCGAGCGCCATGGCCAAGCTCCAGCCTTCTTCTCCCGTCGAACAACCCACCGAGAGGGCGCGCACGCGATCGCGGCCTCGGAAGGGCGCGACGCCGACCCCGCGCAGCGCCTCCCACTGGGGTGGGTCGCGAAAGAAACGCGTCTCTCCGACGCGCAATCGCTCGGCGATCTCTTCGAGCCGCGTCGGCTCGCGCCGCAAGAGCTCGACGGCGCCATCCAGCGTTCCGTCCGCGTCGATCGCCAAGGCGTCGAGCGCGCGGTCGAGCCGCAGCTCCATCCACGCGCTGACGCCTGCGGCCTTGGTACCAACCCCGTGGCGCTTCTCGAGCAGCTCCAGCACGACGCCGTGAAGTCGTCGCCGCTCTGCGCCCAGCGCCATCAGGCGTCGTCCCCGCCCCGCCCCGCGAGCCCGACCAAGAGCGACGAATCCAAGAGCGACGGCACGTCGAGCAGGGCGCAGGGCGGAGCCTCGGTGATGACCCCGCGGATCGCGGCGCGCGCACGCTCACCGGCCGTCTGTGGCGCCGGCGCGAGCTCGGCCGGCACGTCGCGCAGCCCCGAGAGCTCGTCGACGCGGAGCCCGGCGCGGCGTTTCTGGCCCGTCGGCTCCCGGACCACGACGATGCGCGCGTCGGCGGTGGGAGTCTCGGCCTCGGCGCCGAGCAGGATGCCCAGCTCGAGCACCGGCAGCACCTCGCCGCGCAGGTTCGTCACTCCCGCCAGGGCGGCTGGCGCGTGAAAGACCCGCGTGATGGGCCGCATCGCGATCACCTCCTGAACCTGCTCGACGGGCAAGCCGTAGAGCCCCACGCCCACGCGCACGGCGATGCAGCGCGCGCGCACCCGTGTGCGGGCGTCGGTCTCGGCGCCGGTGTCAGTCAAGCGCGACCTCCGCGAATCCGCCCTGCTCGAGGGAACGCTGTCCGGCAACGAGCACCGCAACGACCTCGCGCCCGCTGGTGGCGTCGCTCTGCACCGGCCGGCCATCGAGCACGCCCGAGACGAAGTGCTCGGCCTCGAGCTCCAGGGCGGCCCGAGGCTCGACTCGAATGCCCGAGCCGGCTCCGAGCGGCAGCCAGCGATTCGGCGCCACGCCGTCGAGCACATCCCGCGCACTCTGCCGCGCCGGCGAGTACTCGCGCGCCAGTCCGACGACGTCCGCGAGGCGAGCCATGCCCACGTCGTCGACATCGACGAAGGAGAGGCGTTGTTCCTCCCGCAGATCGTCGAAGATGGCCACGCGCTCGCTGCCCACCACCACGATTCGCCGAACCTTTTGGGCGTCGACCAAGGAGAAGTGCGCGAGCCCGAGGCTGCCCTGCCCGCACTCGATGCGCGCCGCCGCGACGTTGACCGGACCTGCCGCCGAGCTCGACACCGCGACGCGAGTCGGGCTCTCGCCGGTCAAGAATCGCAGCACGCTCACGTCGTGGGGCCCCAATGACCACCAGGCGTCTTCGTGTCGCGAAAGGCTGGAGCTCAGGCGCTCGGAGATCACGACCTGCACCTCGCCCATGCTCACCGTCGGTGATCCGCCTTCTGAGCTCGACCACGGCGGGATGGTACTCGAGGATGTGCCCGACCATCAGCACGCGCCCCGCCTCGCGCGCCGCGCCCTCCAAGCGCCGAGCTTGATCGAGGCAGAGCGCCATGGGCTTTTCGACCATCACGTCGAGACCGGCCTCGATGGCCCTGAGCGCGAGCTCGGCATGCGATGCCGGCGGCGTCGCGATGATGACCGCGCGCGCTTGGTCGCGTTCGATCACCTCGTCCAGACAAGCAGCGACTCGCACGCTTCGGTGAGGCCGCCTTCGCGCGCTGCCGTGCTGGCTCGGAGACGTCGCAGACCGTGTGCAGGCTCGCCCGCGGCACTCGTCCGAGGGTCCGCGCGATCTTCTCGCCCCACACGCCGTGGCCGATCAGCGCGATGCTCACACTTTCGGTGGAGGCGGGGCTCATGGATTTGTGCCGTGCTTCTAGCGCATTTCCACGGCGCTCGGGCCAAAAGACGGCGCGGCCGCGGCGGGCGCGTCCTTCCAGCGCCGGTGCATCCACAGCCACTGATCGGGGTGACGACGCACCAGCGCGTCGAGCTCGGCGGTTGCGGCCACCATCGCGGCTTCGGCCCAGGCGCGCCTGGCTTCCGGCCGCGCGGGCGGCTCGAGCGCAAGCACCAGCTCCGCCCAGTGGTCACCGTCGGGCGTTCGTCGCGCCAGCACCACCAGGAGCGGCACACGCGCCCGCGCCGCGATGAGCGCAGGCGCTAAATCTACCCGCGCGATCTGCCCCAGGAAGGGAGCGAGCACCGTACCGCGCTCTCGTTCCGGCGCCTGGTCGAACATCATGGCCACGCAGCCTCCACTCGCGAGTGCACGACGCGCCGCCCTCGCCGCGTCGCCGGCGGCGACCAGCGACACACCGCGCCCGGAGCGCCAGCCCTGCCAGATCCCATCCAAGAACCGGATGCTGAGGCGCTTGGTCACGACCGTGAACGAGAGCGCGCGCGCCGCCGCGCAAGCCACGAGATCGAAGCTGCCGGTGTGCGCGGTGGCGATCACCGCGCCGCGCTCTCTTGCCAGCGAGATGGCGCGGGGATCGATCTGCACGCGCTTCAGGAGCCACGGCGCGAAGGCGAGATCGAAGAGCGCCCTGCCCAGCGATCGGTACATCGCGCTCGCGTTGCGCTCCGGATCAGCGATCCCGGCCCGACGCATCGAATCGACCACATGACGCCGTCGAACGCGGATCAGATCTCCGACGATGAACGCGAGCAGGCCCCCGAGCAGGCTCGACAGCCAGGCCATGGGCTCAGGCGGAGCGCGGACCGCCGAGCGACGCAGAGCCCCAGGCGGCGGGGCTCATACGAAGCCGGCTTTGCGGGACTGCGCCGGGGACGCCTCCACCGCACCGGCGAACACGTCGGAGAGCGCGAGCATGTAAGTCTCGCCCTTGACCGTGCGCACCACGACCAGCTCGCCGTCGCGCTTGAGATCGGCGATCCGAGCGACATTCAGCGAAGCGCCAGCGAAGGCCGCGTGCAACGTGAGGTGACGCCCCTCGGGCAGGTGGAACCAACCCTCTTTGTCCTTCTTCCCGGCTTCGCACAGGGCCAGCAACGCGCTCAGGTGATCATCGGTCATGGCGCACCGGAAGAAACCCCGAAGCGCGGCCGCGTCAAGCCCGCGAGGGGCCTCGCCCACCCCGCCCCGGAAATTGCCCTCCCGCGCGCCTCGGCTATGGTGGGCGCGGTGACCGACGAACGAGCCGACCATATCGTCGTGCGCGGCGTGAACAAGCGCTACGGGGACTTCTACGCGCTCCGGGACGTTCACCTGCGCGTCGGCCGCGGCGACATCGCGGTGATCATCGGCGGCTCGGGGGCGGGCAAGACCACGCTGCTGAAGATCCTGATCGGGCTCGACAAGCCCACCAGCGGCGAGGTGGTGGTCTCGGGGACGAACATCGTGCCGCTCTCGGAGCGCAAGATGAGCGACGTGCGTCGCAAGATGTCCATGGTCTTTCAGTACTCGGCGCTGCTCGACAGCATGAACGTGCTCGACAACGTCGCCTTCCCCCTGCGCGAGCACACGAACCTGTCCGAAAAAGAGATCCGCGCGCGCGTCAAAGAGAAGCTGAAGATCCTCGGCCTCGAGAACATCGAGCACCGCGCGCCGAGCGAGCTGTCCGGCGGCATGCGCAAGCGCGTCGGCTTGGCTCGCGCGCTGATGCTCGAGCCCGAGGTGATCATGTACGACGAGCCGACCAGCGGCCTCGATCCGATCACCAGCCGCATGGTGGACGATCTGATCGTCTCGACCCGCAACCGATTCGACGTGACCAGCATCGTGATCTCTCACGACATGGCGGGCGCGCTTCGCATCGCGGACCAGATCTACCTGTTGGACCAGGGCCAGATCGTGGCGAGCGGCACGCCCCACGAGCTCGTACGCGGCGACAACGAGCTCGCGCAGCGCTTCCTCGAGTCGAGCGGGATCGAGGCCGAGCGTCTGCTGGCGGAAGAACGCAGCTGAACGGGGCCGGCCCCCACAAATAGCGGGGCCACTCCACGACACCCACCACGTCGCAACGCGCGACCGCGTGGCGTTTGGCGTCCACCGCGACATCGACCACGTCGCAACGCGCGACCGCGTGGCGTTTGGCGTCCACCGCGACATTCACCACGTCGCAACGCGTTCCGGCGTGGCGTTTGGCGCCCACGGCTCCGGTGACGCCGGTGGCGCCGGTGGCGGGCCTACGGCGACATCGGTCGCGTCGCCCGCCGTGCGGCACAAACCCGCCCGCCGACGAATCGCCCCCCAAACACGCACCGATCGGCTAGCTTGCTCCCGAGGAGCGCCACCCCATGTCGAGGCAGTTCATTTACCACTCACTGCTGCTCACGTTCTCACTCGCCACCCTCACGCAAGCCGGCTGCGGATCGGGCTCCGATGGAGGCGGCGGTCCCAACCCGATAGCCTGCCGTCAGAAGGCGGACGCAAACAACAACCCCGACTGCGCCGGGAACGCTGGCGGTCCGCGCAAGCTCGACTGCAGCAACCAGGATCAGACCGATCAGGCCGTCGCCGCCGGGTGCGTCGTCGAAAAGCCCGGGGGGAACGACGTATGCTGCCCGACGACCGTCACGGGTCAGCCCGAACAAGCCGCAACCTTGGCTTGCACCGAACCCGCGGACACCCTGACCGACTCCAGCTGCGCGGGAACCAACGAGGCACGCAAGCTCGATTGTGTCAGCAAGAGCGAACAAGACTCCGCCCTCGCCAAGGGGTGCCGGCCGGAGCAAGCGAGCGACCCGACGGACTTCGACGTGTGCTGTCCGATCTCGGTCCGGGGCGTGCACTGACATCTAGCGCCGACAGACCAGCTTGCAGCTGACGTGTCAGCGATCTCCACTCGACGTACATCACGAACGCTTCCCCGCCCTTCGTCGGCGAATCGAGGAGCGTTCCCTCAATCTTGCAGTCCGCATTCCGTCCGGAAAGCTTCCAGGTGGTTGCGGCGCTCACCAAGCCGAGCAAGGTCCCGGAGCCGCTCGCAACCTGTGCGGCGTAGATACCCACGCCGGGCTTCGCCCAAGTCGTGGTCGTGTCGTTCGGAGCGAGGGTGTGGATCTCATTCAAGTCCCACAGGTAGAGCGTGCTTCCCACGAGCGAATAGCCATTTCGCCGCGCGGGGTCGTGTCCGACGGTTTCGGAATAGCTCATCAAGAATGGCACGCGACCATGAGCGGCAAGAGAACGAGTGCTGAAAAGGACCTCATGGCGGCTCCGTTTGCCGGCGATGGTGCGGACGCCGTGGAAACGTGAGGTTCGAGGCGTGGTGTTCGCGCCGTAGCTCCAAGTGTACGATTCCGCTCTGGTCTCGGCTTTGCTAGCTGTGCGCGTGCACCGAGTGCACCATCAGAAACGAGCATGTCGACTCCGTCGCGGAATTGTCGCCCCGAGGGTGTTTCATCGCGTTCTCCTTCAAGCCTTTGGATCGTGTCCGCACCGAGGGGAGCGCAGTTGCGCATTCTGCGAACAAGCCGCGAGACCGGCGCACTTCATCTGCGGTGGACGCTCCAATGGCGGCACAGTACCAATCGCGGGGTTCGACGCAAAAGATGGCAGAAACTATTCGAGCGGAGCGAGCGGCAGGTGAGCAGAATGTGGCAATCGGTCGGCGTTCCTTCCACCGGAAAGCCCCGCCGAGGCAGCTGGCGTTCGTGGTTTCGTTGTACGTGTAGCTCGTGGTGGTCTCCTGCCTCGCCACCTGGGAATCGGATCGACGCCCGAAGAGTTGGGTGAGCCGATGAAACGACTTGGTATCGTCCTCGCATTGCTGATTTCTGCCAACCTGGCGCATGGAGCGCCGCCGGAACGCCATCGTGTCAACCTCAGCGCGAGCGCGGGCCTGGGGTTACGCCAGACGCGCGGCGGGTTCGATGCTGGACACTACGGCGGCTACGCGCTCGGCTTGCCGGCAGCGGGCGGGCTCGAAGCGGAGCTTCTGTTCGCCGGCCGTCACGGGCCGCTGGTACGCGGCAGCGCGATCTACGACGTTCCGATCAACAGCGTGGCCCCGGAGCACTTCAAGCTGCTCGTACTGGATGTCGGTTGGTCGTATCGCGTGCCGCTGGTGCAGCGCGACGAGGTCACCCTGTCGCTCACCCCCAGCGCTGGCTTTTCGTACGCGCACGCCGATGCGGTGTGGGATGACGGTTTGCATTTTCTCCTGCCCTGTCCCGTCACCCTCGACCCCGCAGTCTACGCAAGCTGCCGCCGCGCCCGCGACGACGAACGCGCGACGGGAAGGCGCTTCGACCACGCCGCCGCTGGCGGCTTCGTCAGCGCCACGCTCGCCTTCGAGCTGAAACAGTTCCGCTTCGGCGCCGCCGTCGATCAGCGCCTGCTCGCCGCGGTCGGCGAGGCCCCCTCACTGATCCATCACATCACGACCGTCCGCGCCTTCGGCGGCGTGGCGTTCGACCTCTAGGCACTTCCAGGCAGATTTCGCGGTCGGTCTGCGGCGGCTGAGAGCACCGCGGCGGCGAGCACGCAATCGGACGGTGGCGGAGGCGCGAGCTCTCGGGACCCGGCAGTCGGGCGGCGATATCGCGGCTCCGCGGAGGAACCTGCGACAGATCGAACTCGTATCGAGGCGCATTTCGTGCGACGGTGCGCTTCGCGCTTGGCATTGGCTGGGGGTCAGAATGGCGGGTCGCAGCTATAGGCTGAAAAGTTTCGCAGCGCTCTTGGCGCTGACGTGCGCGACCGGCGCGAGCCGCGCAGATCCGCCTGCGCCGGCGCCAGGCTCGCACGACGCGCCCGCAGCGGAAGACGCAAGCACGACGCGCGCTCGTGAGCAGTTCCAACGCGGGGTCGAGCTGGTTCAAGCCGCGCGCTGGGGCGATGCACTCTCGGCCTTCGAGGCTTCCGCCGTCGACCGCCCGCATCCCGTCACGACCTTCAACATCGGCGCGTGTCAGCGGGCCATGAGTCACTACGCGCTGGCTCGTAAGTCGCTCAGACGTGCGCTCGCGGAGCAGCGGCCCGGAGCGGAGCTGCCACCCAATCTGGCCGCCGACGCCAAGGGGTTCATCGATCAAATCGAGTCGAACCTGCTCTCGGTCGTGAGCGTTTCGCTCCGACCGGCGCAGGTCACCATCTCCGTCGACGGTCGTCCGCTCGAACTCGACCAGAGGCCGAGCAAGCGTCCGACCCTCGTCGCCGGGGTCTTGCCGCCCGGAAAAGGCAAACTGGCACCGGCCGCAGAGATCGATCTCGTGCTCGACGCCGGCGTTCACGTCCTCACGCTGAGCCGCAAGGGCTTCGCCGACGTGGTCGTGAACAAGACCTTCGCTCCGGGCAGGCAACCGCCGCTGACGCTCGAACTCTCGAAGCTGCCGGCCACCCTCCGGGTCTCCGCCAACGTTCCATACGCGCTGGTGAGTGTGAACGGCCAAGACGTGGGACCGGTCCCGGTGGACGTCCTGCGCCCCGCGGGAACCCACAAGGTGCTGGTTCGCAAGTCCGGCTACGATGACTCCGAGACCGTGCTGGTCGTCAGCGCCGGTGAAGAATCCAACTTCAAGGCGCGGCTCTCGGAAGAGCAGGTCCCGGTCACCAAGCGTTGGTGGTTCTGGGCCGGCGCGGGCGCTGTGCTCGTCGGCGGCGTCGTGCTGACCTACGCGCTCACGCGACCAGACCCCGAAGTCCCCCCTTATGAAGGTGGCAGCACCGGGTGGGTCGCAAAGCCGCAAGGCCTCCGGTTTTAGATGGAGGCGCTCGCCACCTGTCCACGCCGCGAGTACCCTCAACGGCGATGACGGTGGACCTGTGTCCAGGGGTGGTCATCGGCGGCCGGTACCACCTGGAGCGCCTGATCGGCGAAGGCGGCATGGGATCCGTGTGGGCTGCGACGCACACGCTCACCCGCAGCCAGGTTGCGCTCAAGTTTCTCAAGCCCGAGGCAGTGCAACATGCGGGCGCGGTGCGCCGCTTCATGCGCGAGGCCCGAGCGGCCACCTCGGTCAATCACCCGAACGTGATCCGAGTGCACGACATCTTCCTTCAGGATGACAGCTCACCCGTCATGGTGATGGATCTCTTGGCTGGAGAGTCGTTGGCGCAGAAGCTCGAGCGGGAGAGGCGAATCGCCTTGCCCGAGCTGGCGACGATCATGCTTCCCGTGATCTCGGCCGTCGGCTCCGCGCACGCCGCGGGCATCGTTCACCGTGACCTGAAGCCGGACAATATCTTCCTGGCGCGCATGCAAGAAGGCCAGATGTCGCCAAAGGTCCTGGACTTTGGCATCGCCAAACTCGATACCAAACGCCCCGAAGCCGCCCAGTCCGCGGAGCTCACGCGCACCGGCGCGATGCTCGGCACGCCCTACTACATGTCGCCGGAGCAGGTCTTCGGCGAGAAGGACGTCGACGCGCGAGCGGACGTCTGGGCAGTCGGGGTCATCTTGTACGAGGCACTGGCCGGTGTGAGGCCGGTGGACGGCGAGAATCTCGGCCAACTACTCAAGATCATCGCCACCGGCTCGATTCCGCCCATCGATACCGTCGCGCCAGATTTGCCCCAGGCCATGCGCAGCTTGATAGGCGACATGCTGAAGACGGATCGCAACGCCAGGCTCGCGGACTTGAAGCCCGCGTTCGAGGTGCTCGGTCGGTTCACGAACCAGCTCGCGCAGTCGTTCTCCGAGGTCCAAGCATTTCCGCGGGAGTCGCTGCTGGCGCCGGGGGCAAGCGAGATCCCAAGCGGCGTTGCCCACGCCCTCACTCCCGCCAATCCCAGCGATGCTGCGGTGGGCCCGCCTCGGACCGCGGGTGCCTTTTCCACCACCCACGACTCCCCCGTCGTCCCGATCCGACGCGTGCCCGCGTGGCCGTTCGTCGCCGGTGGCGTGGCGCTCATTGCCGTGCTCGGGATAGTCGTCGGTGTGCGGAGCGGCACCACACCGGAGCCGGCAGCGAGCACGGAGCAAGCCTCGGCCACGCCCGTCGACAGCGCAGCTCCGGCCATTCAGGCGGCGCCCATGGCAGGTCCCGGTAGCGCTGCCCTCGAGCCCGCGGCCTTGGCCGACGCGGCGCCTGTCTCCGAGCCAGCCCAAAAGACCACGCGCGCCGGCGCCAAGCCGACCAAGGCAGAGCCCTCAGCCAACGCGCCGCCACCACCGAGCGCGACGCCAGCTCCCTCCGGCAAGCCGGCGACGGCAGGCCCTGCCCTAGGCGGCGTCGCCGTCGAAGCGCCCTTCTGAGCGGACCTGCGAGCGTGCTCGAGCCGGTCGATGCGCTGAGCGTGAGCCGGGTCATGGATCTCGGATTTCCGACCGAAGGTGTTCGCCGCGTTCGCGCCGTGTTGCGCGGGGACTGCATGGGCGTCCCGTCGACCTTCGCGGATCCCGCGCGCACCTGCCGTCGCAAGGGCAGCGAAAGCGTGCTCACCACCGAGGGCGTCGAAGCCCTCGACGGCGGCGTGCCCGTGACCGAGGTCGGCACCTGGGGCCGAGCCCGGGAGGCGCCCTGCGCGTCCGCGGCGCCCGACGGCGCGACCTGCATCGCGGGTGGGTTCGCCGTGGTGGGCGAGCCGTCGCTCACGCACGTCTCCGACGGGGTCCTCTCGCCCTTCGATCCGACCCCAGCTCGTCCCGCTGCTTTCTCTCCCTTTCAGCTCGACATCCGCCGAATACACCGTCGGTCGCCTGCGCGCGGCGCTGGCGGCGGCCCCCATGAGCGCAGCCTACACCGCTCAGAACTCGGCAACCAAGGGCTCCGAGCGGTCGGCGCGTGCGCTGACGTCCGGCGGCGACAAAGGCGCGGCGCGAACCGAGCGCCGCGGTCCACTGGGTGGCTCGCGGCATCGGCTCACGGACAGGTCGTGAACGGGTTGCCCAAACACGACGTGTCCGCGCAGTCGATCTTGCCGTCGGCGTCGTTGTCGACTCCGTCGTGGCACTCGGCGTCCGTGCGCTCCGCCGCGCACTTGGTGACGGAAGGACTGATCTGACACGAGTAGTCCTTGCAGTCGGTGAACCCATTCCCGTCATCGTCCAGCTTATTGCTGCACGCCAGGTCATCGGTCTCGCCTTTGCACACCGTGACGGAAGGGTTTGCCAGGCAGTGGAAGTCCATGCAGTCGATGAAACCGTTTCCGTCGTCATCGACGTTGTTGCTGCACGCCGCATCCGACGACTCGGCGGATTTCGGCGTCAGGCACACGTTGTTCGCGCAGTCGACGGCCTGATTCGGCTGCTTGCAGGACTTCGCACCGACGCCGTCGCAGTAGACGACCGTCGAGCATGCGGTGCCGGGGGAGTAGCACTCCGGCGCCGCACCGTGGCGGGTCGGGCAAAAGACCGGATAGCTGGACTGCGTGCAGCTCGTCGGCGTCGCCACACACGTCTTCCACTTGCAGTCGACCACGTACCCTTGGGCGCCGTGGGCCGCGGAGCAGACGACCCAGTCCCCTCCGCACTTGGTCGCGGTGCTGCAATCCGGGTCTTTGGCCCAGCACGTCCCGCTCAGCGGGCACCAGTGGGGGAACGCCGAAGTGCAGGTGTTTCCACCGCTGCCGCCGGCGCCCCCAGCGCCAGCGCCACCGCCGCCGTTTCCACCGGTGACGCCGCCAGATCCGGCGAAACCGCCAGCTCCCCCGAAACTGCCGCCGTTGCCGCCGCTGCCGCCGTTGCCGCCGCTGCCGCCGTTGCCGCCGCTGCCGCCGTTGCCGATCGGCGCGCAGGTGTTGAACTCCTCGGCGCGCGCCGCGCAGGTGGCGTCATGGAGTTCGAGTGTGCCGTCCACGACGTCGACGAAGACGGGGCTGGGCAGCGCCTGACCCTGTGCACCTGACACCGCGTAGCCCGGAACGGTGCAAGTGTACGGGAGCGTCGAGAGGCACGACAGAAACGCCGGCCCCCGCGCCGGGCAGCTCGAGAGCTTTGCTTCGCACTTCGAAGCGCAGTCGGCGAGATCGAGCTTTTCGCAGTTCGACCCGGTCTGCAGGTGGCTGCAGAAGGACTGACAGCTGCTGCCGGCGCCGCCGCCGCCGCTCGACGACGAGCAAGCACCTAGAACGAGGACCACGATCGACGTGAGGGTGAACGCGAGGCGCTTCATCGGTAGATCCTCCCGGATCTTGTCCGCCGAAGCGAGCTCCGCCGAGGCGAGGGACAGATTCGAGCCATGACTGTACCGCAAGCGTTCTACTCCAGCCGCGCGGGGAGGACTATTAGCTCACTTCTCCCGCGGGCCCGGTCCCCCAAAGGTGCTGTGGCCCGCGCAGATCTCCTTCGAATACGCCAGGCGCTTGGCGTCTTCCGGACCGAAGGTCTGCGCCAACTCCGACTCGAAGGCACCCATCTCTCCGGTGAGCGCGTAGAACAGATCGAAGACCGGGTTCTGTTCTTTGCCCGCGACGGGAGCCGGGCGCTGTCCGGCGCGGATCTCAGCGACCTGTCGCATCGCCTCGCTCACCGCCGCGCTGTCCTTCTTTCGCATCGCATCGACCACCACGTGGGTGCAAATGTCGGGACCAAGCCCCTCGACGACATCCGCGTTGCCGATGAACTTGGCGCAGAGCGGCCGCAGCGTCTTCCACAGACGCTCGTAGGATCGTTTGTAGGCCGACTCGATGGGCTCGATGTCGTCCGGCGCGAGCCCGAGCTTTTCCATCCGCTCGGGACCAGGCGTCCAGCCGTTGGGCTTGAAGCAGGGGTGGCGGTACTTGATGGTGCCGTCCTTCGCGAGCTCGCTCCAATCCTGCGTATCGAGATCGAACTCATGTCGCCCCCGCGCGGCGCCGCCATCCGTACGCTTCGCCAGTTCGTGCTCCGCGGTCGACAGCTGCTCCTCGAGACGCGACTTCTCCTTCTCGATGGAACCCAGGCGCTTGTTCAAGTCCGCGATGTCCTTCGAGAGGTTCTCGTTGGCCGCCGCCAGCGCGCCGCCCTCGGGGCCGCTCAGGCTGCGCTCGGCCTCGGCCAGCTCGTCGGGCGACACCTTGCTCGTGCCCGCCGGCCCCACCTTGCCCGACTCTCCGGCGCCAAGCGTCACTCGCTGCCCCGCGTGCGAGAGCTGCACCTTGCCCTCGTACACCGTCACCACGGCCATCGCCGCCAGGGCCGCGCTGCCCGCTGCCACCGCCACGTCTTTGCGTTTCATCTCCTGCGCTCCTTTCGCGGCCAGCGCGCCCACCCGCACTCGGAAACAAGTTCCGAGCACGCTCACGTCGCCCGCAGGAGTTTTCACGACGAAGGCGCCGCCAGGTTCCACCCGATAGAAAACATCGCCCTCGCTCTGCTCGATCATGGCTCCGCGCCAGCTGATCTTGGCGCCGCTCTCGAGCACCGCGGTGGCGCGCCGCCCGAGCTGCAACTCGACGCGTTCGTGCGCGAGGTGTGAACCGCTGCTCGGCGCGCCGGGCATGAGCCACAAGAGGGCGATGGCCGCCGCTGCCACCACCGTGAAGGCTGCCACCCAAACCTTCGCACGCGGGGCCCGCTTCTTCGCGGTCGCGGTCGTGTGCGCCACGACCCGCTCCGCGAACCCCTGCGGCGGCTCGTCTGCCGGCCACGCGCTCTCGAGCAATCGGCGGTCCATCAGCGCTCCTCCTTGAACTCGTCGAGTGCGCGGGCGAGCTTGTCGCGCGCGCGAAACAACCGCGTCTTGATCGTGCCCACAGGCGCACCGACTGCCTCGCCGATCTCTTGCAGCGAGAAGTCATGGAACTCGGCCAGCACGAAGGCCGCGCGCTGATCTTCGGGCAACGCTTCGATGGCCCGCGCGAGGGCGGCGCGTAGCTCGTGCTGTCGCGCCACGCGCTCGGGCGAGTCGCGCTCGCTGGCAGGCTCGGGCGCGACGGGCTCGGGGCGGCGCCAGCGGCGCTTCTCGTCGAGGGCGAGGCGGGTCGCGATGGTCAAGAGCCAGGTCGAGACCCGCGCCGGCCCCTGGGGATCGAAGCCGGGCAGCGCGCGGAAGGCTCTGAGAAAGGTCTCCTGCGCCAGATCCTCCACCTGCTGACCGCGGCCGATCATGCGCGAGAGCAACGCGAAGACCGGCCGCTCGTAACGCACCACGAACGCACGAAACGCCAGCGGATCGCCGGTTCGCGCGCGGTCGAGCGTGTCGGCATCGAGCTCACCGGATCGGGCCGGCGAGCCCGACGAGGCCGGCGGGGCCGCACTGCCCGGGACGTCCATCGCCAGCATCATCCCCCGGTTTCACGCGCTGGCGGGGCCAAGGTTCCCCCGTGGCCTCAGACCGCGATGATTTCGGCCTTCGGATCCAGCGCGCGGAGATCTTCCGGGTCGGAGGTGACCACCCGATGGCGACGTGCCTGCGCGCAAACCATCACCGATGCGTCGATCAGGTCCCGGGTGCCGCGAGCCCCGCAGAGCTGCCCGGCTCGCCTGGACTCGAAATCGTCGAGGGGCACCACCTCGACGCACGAGGCTCTGAGCAAGCGCGCCAAGAGCACCTGCCGGCGTCCCGATCGCCACACCTGAGCCACGACCCCCGCTGGGATGGCAATGGACTGGCGGTGCGCCAACGCCCGAGCGAGCAAGCCGACCACGCGGCGGTCCTTGCGCTCGAACGCGATCAGCGCGCCCGCATCCAGCGTGAGCCCCGCCATCACCCAGCCCGCTTTCGTCGAGGCTTCGCCCTCACGCCGAGCTCGCGGTCGAGGCGGCGCTCCTCAGCGGCCGTGAGGGGGCCGCCAGACTCGTCGAGCATCTCGGAAAGCAGCGACTCGAGCTCGTCGAGCTTCACCCGTTGTTCCAACGCGCCGGCCACGTAGGCGCTCACGCTGGGCGCTCGCCCCTGCCGCACCGCAAGCCGCGCCCGCGCCGCCAGCGGCGCAGGCAAGCTGATGGCGATCTTCTCGACTCGGGTCATACCCGCAGTATGACCGCGATGCGACCCTGGGTCCATGGCGGACTCAGATTTCACGCGCGCTCTCGATGCGCGCCAGCACCCGCTTCGCGTCGATGCGCTTCTGATAGCGCAGCACCTCCGCGCCCTCGGGCACCGCGTCGTCGTCGCAGGCGCGCGCGGCGTCAACGCAGAGGATCAGCCGATCGATCCGGGCTTCACGCAGCCGCGCGAGTTTGTCCGTCAGGTAGCTCTCGGTCCAGAAGCCCACGATCTCGAGGAGCCAACGCCGCTCCGGCTCGCGGCGGCAAACCAGCGCGAAGTCGGGAAAGATCAGCCGGCCCGATCCGAGGGGGACCGGCTCGGGCTCGCGCACCAAATCCCAGTCCGAGGCGAGCTTGGCGAAGTCGCGGGCGAAGCGCGCCTCGACCTCGCTGTCGTAGCGCTCGAGCTCGCGCCCCACGGTGAGAGGATCGCCGGTGCGCAGCCGGTAGGTCAGCAGCGCTGGTCCGAGACCGAGAGCGACCTTCGCCTCGAGCTCGAAGCGATCGCACCACATCAACCGCGGCACCAGGGACGCCAGGCGCTTGCCGTAGATCAGCGTATGACGAAACAAGGCGAAGGGCCCTGAGATCTGCAGCTCCACCCCACCCTCCGTCGCCGAGCAATTGCAGATCAGCCCCACCAGCTGCGCGTGTCGGACCAGCGCCCGGGTGTTGCCAAAGGCGCAGAGGCGGACGGACTGCGCGCGCTGGATCAAGCCCGAGGCGATGGCCAGGTTCACCCGCTGCGCCAAGGCCGCCGGGGACAGGTCCTTCGGCAGGCCCCCCACGCGCTCCGACGAGCGCAGATCCGCGAAGAGCAGCTCCTCGATGCGGTCGGGATCGACCTCGAGCTCCGCGGCGGCCAGCGCCAGCGCCCGCTCGCGATGGGGTTCGACCGCGGCCCGGCTGAAGACCGCGGCCCGCGCGGTCTCCGCCGGCACGGCCAGCGTCGTCTTCGACTTCGTGACGTGGTCGAGCACGTGCCGCGCTGCCCGCAATGAGCTGCGCGGCGCGCGCACCGGGAGCGGCTCGGCCAAGCGATCGTGCAGCGCTTGCCGGCGCTGGCCTTCGAAGGCGGCAAACACGTCGAGCAACGCGCGCAGCCAGGGCTCATCGCGGGGCCCGAGATAACGCGGCACCACCTCGACCTCGCGCAGGCCGACGCTAGACGAGAGCAGCGCTCGCGGCAGCAAGACCCCGCCTCCTCTCCCGCGACTGCGCGACCTCCCGCGTGCCGGCGCTCACCAGCTCGTAGACCGTGGCTCGTTTGCCAGGACCGGGTCGCAAGAGGCGCCCGATGCGCTGCACGTGCTCGCGCTCGCCCTGAGTGCCGCCCACGATCACCGCGACATCGGCGTCGGGCACGTCGAGCCCCTCGTTCAAGACCCGCGACGAGACCAGGGCGCGGATGGTGCCCTCGCGAAACGCCGAGAGCACCCGGACCCGCTCCTTGCGGCGGATCTCACAGGTGATGGGCATCACCAGCTCGCGCTTCGAGATGGCGTAGGCGGCGTCGTTGTCCGCGGTGAAGATCAGCAGCTTCGAGCTCCGGTGTCGCTCCAGGATCTCGTGCACGGCCGCCAGCTTCTTGCGCGTGAGGCCGAGCAGCCGCCGACTGCGGCGCCAGGCCGCGAGCGCGGCGCGCCCCTCCGCCGACTGCATGGCGACGCTGGTGAAGTCCTGCCAGCTCGCGCCGGGGCTGCTGCGGATGAATCCCCGGAAGACCTCGGCGAAACGCTGATGATCGCGCTGATAGCGCAGCCGCTCGTCGGCATCGAGGGGCAAGCGCAGCTCCACCAGATCGAAGTCGGCGAGGTAGGTGCCCGCGAGATTGGCGAGGCCGAGCTCGTAGACCACCGGGCCCACCAGCGCATCGAGGCGCGCCAGCGCGACCGCGTCTGGCGGGGTCGCGGTCAGGCCGAGGCGGTGCTTCGCCACGCTCATTTCCAAGAGCTCGTCGCGCGCGCCGAGTCCGAAGTGATGCACCTCGTCGACCACGACCACGTCGAAGCGCGCGCCGTGCTCCGGCATCAACCGATACGCGCTCTCGAAGGTCGCCACGGTCACGTTGCCGTGCACGCGCTCGCCATCTCCCCAGATGCCGACCGGCTCGGGGCAGACGCGGCTCAGCTCTGCGTGCCACTGCGAGAGCAGCGCGCGGGTGGGCACCACCACCAGCGCGGGCAGACGCAGCTCCGCCAGCGCCGCGATGGCCACCCGGGTCTTGCCCGCGCCCGTGGGCAGCACCACCAGGCCCCGGCGATCCGCCAGCGTCCACGCGAGCAGCGCGCCCTGCTGGTAGGGCCTCAGCTCGAGCTGGGCCCACTCGGCCATGCGCGGCGAAGGGCGCGGTCGCACCGAGTCCAAGAGCGGCAGCTTCTTCGCCCGCAGCGCGCGCACCAGATCCGAGTGGAAGCGAGCCGGCGCGCGCCAGAGCGCGACGCGTGGATCCCAGATCAGTCCCGGAGCAAACCCGAGATCCAGATCGGGAGGATCGCTGATGACGACGGTGCCGTGTTCGAAGGAGAGCCGCATGCCCCTGCCAAGAGCACGCGCCGTGCCGGGGGCCTTGCGCGGAAAATCACCGGGATCGAGGCTGGCGAAGCTGGCGAAAGTGGCGAAAGCGGGTGGCGATGGCCAGGCTCAGCCGCCTTGCTCGACGACAGTCCCGTCGATCATCAACCGATAGCGCTCCCCGCTGCCGGGGCAGATTGCCGAGCCCTCGGCGTCGAAGACCAGCTTGCGCCCATGCCGGCTCATCCAGCCGGCCTGGCGCGCGGGCACGCCCATCACCAAGGCGAAGTCGGGCACGTCGTGCACCACCACCGCGCCGGCCGCCACGAAGCAGTAGCGCCCGAGGGTGCGCCCCGGCATCACGGTCGCGTTGGCCCCGATGGTCGCACCGCGCCGGACGACGGTGCGCTGGTACTCGGCGCGGCGCGAGACGGCGGCCCGGGGATTGGTGACGTTGGTGAACACCGCGCAGGGCCCGATGAAGACCTCGTCTTCGATCACGACGCCGTCGTAGAGGCTGACGTTGTTCTGCACTCGCACGCCGTCACCCACCCGGGCGCCCGCGGCGACAAAGCAACCCTGACCGAGCGAAGAGCGGCGACCGATCTGGGCGCCGGCCATCACGTGGCAGAAATGCCAGATGCTGGTCTCATCGCCGATCAGCGCGCCCTCATCGACCACCGCCGTCGGATGGATCGAGACCGCCATCACACTGCCCGTTTCGCGGCTTCATCGAGCCGCACGAAGGAGTAGCCCGCCGACTTCAGCGTCTCGATCACCGCGCCGAGGGCAGCGAGCTTGTGCAGCACGCCCACGCGCACGTCGGGCTGGTGCGGCCGCAACGCCTCGAGGCCGTCGGCGGCGTCGAGCACGTCGATGCCGTGCAGCTCGAGGTTCACGAGGGGCTCTCCCACCACCCGACGCGTGAGCCAGCGCGCGCGCCTCTCGCCCGCGAGCGTGAGCGTGGTCCCGATGAAGGGCAGGCGCGCGCCCCGCGTGACCTGGATGGGCAGCTCGACCAGGCCCGTTCCTCGCTGAAAATAGCGGGCGCCCATGCGGTAGGGCCGCGTCGGGGCGGCGAGCACGCTGGGCGTGTCGAGCACCGATTGCGATCGCCGACCCCGCAGGCGGATGGAGGCCATGGCCGCGGCCTTCGCCAGGTAGTAGGGCGGACAGGGGAACACCGACGAGTCGTAGGCGACGCCGGCGTCCTCGATCACGCGCACCAGGTCGTCGGTGATGGTGTAACCCGGCGCGCGAAAGCCCGAGGGACGCTGCCCCGTCGCGCCCTCGAGCACCGTGACGCCGCTCTCGACCTGACGCCGCATCTCGTCGAGGGGCAGCCGCGTGAGATCGTAGCGGTGATCGAGGGAGTGGTTGCCGATCTCGTGGCCTCGATCTGCCATCTCGCGCAGGCGCCGAGCGCTCTCGTCCGCGCGCCATGTCCGCGCCGACCGCGAAGAGCGTGAGCGGCAGGTCGTGCTGGCGCGCGAAGCTCTCGAGTCGGCGGATCGCGACGTCGTAGACCGCGTGGGCGCTCGCCCCCTGCGGCGGAGGCAGCCCGTGGATCGCGAAGTAGTTGGGGATCTCGTCCAGATCGACGGAGATGGCGGCGAGGCGCACGTCAGGGCACCGGAGCGTCACACAGGTTGGGCCCGCTCACCCAGCGCCGAAGCGTGTAGGTGCCGGTGGTCTGATCGACCCACATCGCCACGAAGCTGTTGTCGCTCCACGCCACCGCCATGCCCATGTAGTCGAGGTTCGGAGCGTCGGGGAGTCCCATCGTGTACTGCACCGGGGAGACGCAGCCGGCCTTGAAGCGCACCAACCGCGCCTTGGCGGGCACGCCCTCCTCCTGGCCGAGCACGACCACGCGCGAGCTGCCACGGGCGGCGACTCCGCCCACGAAGAGGCTCTGGGGGATCGGAACGGCGACCGGCGCGCACCCGGCCGCCCCGCTCGCGAGCTGCTCGTAGTAGCGCAGGCTCAGGCCCCCCGACGAGGACTCGCGCCACGCGAAGCTCCAGCCGTTCGCGGCGGACGCCACGACGGGTCGGTCCGCGATGATCCCGGTCGGCGGCGGATCTGCCGAGACGATCTTCTCACCGGTGGCCACGAGGACCGAGCTCAGGTTGAAGCCCTGGATCTGGTTGGCCACCGAGAGCGCGCCTCGCTCGGCCGCAACCATGAAGCTTACGCCGTTGCTGGCCACGGATGGGGACTTGTTGCTGCCCCCGGTGTTGCCGACCTGTGTGTCGCTGGTTCCGGCGACGACGCCGTCCGCTCCGATGGACCGCGCGTGGAGCAGGCCAAAGGTACTGGCCCGCGTGTCCGACCAGACCGTCGCCCACCCCGAAGGGGTCGCGGCGAGATCCGGATCCGAGGCCTTCGCGTTGGCAGCGCTGACGACCTTGGCAGCTTCGGGAAAAGTCCCGTCGGGCGCCACGCGCCGGAAGTAGATCTTCTGCGAGTCGTGCCACGCGACGCCAAAATGCGCGCCGCTCCAGGCGATGCGCGCCGGCTGCAGCTGCGCGGAGACCGTGACCGGCGTGCCGACCATGCTGCCCGCCGGGCTCATGCGCACGTAGCGAATGCCCACGGCGACGTCCAGCCAGACCACCCCGTAGTGTTTGTTCGTCGGCGACCACGCGATGGCCGGCCGGATCGAGTCCGACGAACCGTCCGAGAAATTCGCGCTGCCGCCCACGGGCGGCGTGCCCTCGTCGAGCTCGTCCTTGCCGTTGCAATCGTTGTCGAGGCCGTCGCAGATCTCCGTTGCGCCAGGGTACACGCTCGGCTTGCTGTCATCGCAGTCGTCCGCGGTCACGCTCGACGCAGCGCAGGCCTTGTCCAGATGCTTGTCCCCGTCCGCGTCTTTGCCCTTGGTGTTGCAGGCGGAGACGCCAGCGCTCACCTCGACGCACTCGGCGACGCAGTGTGCCGCGTCGGAGTTCGGACAGCTCACCGGCGTTCCGGGCTTGCAGGTCCCGCTCGCGCAGGTCTCCTTGCCGTTGCACGCCTTCTGATCGTCGCACTCGGTGTCCGACTTGCAGCCTGGCGTTCCGCCGGTTCCACCCGTCGCGCCGCCGCTGCCGCTCGCGCCGCCGCTCGCGCCGCCGCTGCCGCTCGCGCCGCCGGTGCCGCCGGTCGCCCCGCCGCTAGTGCCGCTCGCGCCGCCAGTGCCGCCAGTGCCGCCAGCGCCGCCAGTGCCGCCAGTGCCGCCGGTCGCGCCGCCGCTGCCGCCGCTGCCGCCCTTGCCGCCGCCGGACCCGCCGACGCCCGCGTCGCCGCTCTTTCCGCCGCTGGCCGTGGGCTCAAACTCGTCCGACGAACAGCTCGCGGTGGCGAGCAAGCTGAAACAACCCACGATCCCGATGGCAACGGACGAAGTGCGCATGAACCCTCCTGAAGTGACGCCCGCTCATACCTCACGATCCGCGGGCGCGTCGAGCGGGCAGATGCAGCGGCGCCGCGATCGCGCTTTCAGGGCTTCGACGTGACGTACAGCACGCCCGCGCCGTCCGGTCCGGTGTTCGACGAGCAGGTGTCGGGCGCATAGTACTCGCCCGCACTCGCGAGGCACGCACACGTTGGGTTCGCCTGGCAGGCGGCGGGCATCGAGCTGCACCAGGCGGTCGTGCCGCCGGGTCCGGCGAAGTAGTACTGGCAGTACTGGAGGTACTTCGTGCAGGTGTTGTTCTTGCCACCGGCGTTGCACGCAAAGGTCGTGCTGATCGGCTCGCAGTAAGAGCTCGAGTTGCAGAAACTTCCGCTCGGGCAACTGCCGCAGTTCACGGTCTTGCCGCAGTCGTCGTACACGTCCCCGCAGCTGCTCGGGGAGCAGGGATCGGTCGCTACGCAGCAGGTGTGATCGGGCTTGCAGCTGCCGGAGCTGCACTGCGAACCACTGACGCACTGCACGCAGCTGTGACCCTCTGGCTCGCAGGCAGCGAGCGGCGCGCTGCAGTCGGCGGCGCTGGTGCACGCGACGCAGATCCCGCTGGCCATATCGCAGGCGGGCAACGACGCTTTGCAATCAGACGGGCTCTGACACTCGACGCACTCGCCCGTGCTCGGGTTGCAGGCCCCAGTGGGAGCAGCGCAGTCCTGGCTCGAAACGCAGATCCGGCAGGCCGGCTCCGCCGGGGCGACGGCGTGCAGCGCGGCGATGCCGCCTCGACACGCATCCTCGCAGACCGCCTTGGTTTGGGACTTCCAGCACGCGCCGTCGGGACCGTAGGCCGCGAGCGTCGCAGCGCCGGTCTCCGGCTGCACCTTCAGCGAGCACGTGACGAAGCGATCACAGGCGGCCGAAGCACCCGCATCGACGGGGCCGCTCTCCGCGCCGCCATCGAGATCCGAGGCGTCCGGGAGCGCCCCGCCCGAGCTGCCGCCGCTGCTGCAACCCCACGCCAGGCCCACCAGGCCCACCATGAACGTTGCGCCGAGCCAGCCGATCCGAAGAGGCACGGCGCGGAGCCTAGAGCCGAGATCAGTGCCGAGCAAGGAGCCGCGCAACTCGGGCGTGCCAAGCCAGAGCATGGGCGGCGTCACGCACCCCAAGGCCGCGGGCCGCGCTCGCCATCACGATCCTCGCGCGCGTCGGGCGGGCGGCTATAGTGGCGCCGTGATCGCGCGGACTCTCGGCGTCTACGGCTATGGCGGGCGCGCGATCCGCCTGGTCTGGGACACCAGCCGCAGGCTCACCGTCGCCCTCTCGCTGCTCAGCCTGGGCGCCGGGCTGCTGCCCGCGGCGGTCGCCTACATCGGCAAGCTGATCGTCGACGCGGTGGTGCACGCCATCCAGCAGCCCGAGAGCGCCACGCCCAACGTGGCCCTGGGCTGGGTCGCGGTGGAGCTCGGCTTGGTCGCGCTCTTGTCGGCCTTTCAACGCGCCCTCGACGCGGTCAAGTCGCTGCTGCGCGCTCAGCTCAGCAACCGCGTCAACGTGATGATCATCGAGAAGGCGCTCACGCTCCGCCTCGAGCACTTCGAAGACTCCGAGCTCTACGACAAGATGACGCGGGCCCGACAAGAGGCCTCGAGCCGCCCGCTGTCGCTGGTGCTGCGCACCTTCGGCCTGATGCAAAACGGCGTCTCGCTCCTGACCTACGGCGCTGCTGCTCTGGACCTTCTCGGGTTGGGCGGTGCTCGGCCTGGTCGCCGCCGCGCTGCCCGCGCTCTTCGCCGAGGCGCGCTTCTCGGGTGAGGCGTTCCGCATGTTCCGCTGGCGCACGCCCGAGACGCGGCAGCGCAACTACCTCGAGACCGTGCTCTCGCGGGAAGACTACGTGAAGGAAGTGCAGCTCTTCGAGCTCGGGCCCACGCTGCTCGGGCGCTTCAAGAGCATCTACGAAAAGCTCTACCTCGAAGACAAGGCGCTGACCCTGCGACGCACCGCCTGGGGCTTCGTGATGGGGCTGCTCAGCACCGCCGCGTTCTACGGCGCCTACGCCTGGATCGCGGTCGCTGCCGTCGGATCGCGCATCACGCTCGGGCAGATGACCATGTACCTCCTGGTCTTCAAGCAGGGACAGAGCGCCCTGACGGCCGCGCTCGCTGCGGTCGGCGGCATGTACGAAGACAACCTGTACCTCTCCAACCTCTACGACTTCCTCGAACACGAAGTGCCGCCGGAGATCGGCAAGGCCAGCGCCGGCCCACGCCCCGGCGACGGCATCCGCTTCGAGAACGTCTCGTTCAAGTACCCCGACAGCGATCAGCCTGCCCTCGCCGGTATCGATCTGCACATCCCGCCGGGCGAGAAGCTGGCGTTGGTCGGTGAGAACGGATCCGGCAAGACCACGCTGATCAAGCTGATGACGCGGCTCTACCGCCCGACCTCGGGCCGCGTCTTGCTCGACGGCTTGCCGCTCGACGAGTGGGACGCGGGCGCGCTGCACCGCCGCATCGGCGTCATCTTCCAAGATTTCGCGCGCTACCAGTTCGTGGTGGGCGAGAACATCGGCACGGGCGACGTGACCGCCTTCGACGACGACGCCCGCTGGAAGGAAGCCGCCCAGAAGGGCCTGGCCGCGCCCTTCATCGAGGAGCTGCCCAAGGGCTACGCCACGCAGCTCGGCAAGTGGTTCGATCGGGGCCGCGAGCTGAGCGTCGGGCAGTGGCAGAAGATAGCGCTGTCCCGGGCCTTCATGCGCAAGAGCGCGGACATCCTGGTGCTCGACGAGCCCACCGCTTCGATGGACGCCGAGGCCGAAATCCGCATCTTCGATCGCTTCCGCGAGATGACCGAGAGTCAGATCGCGGTCCTGATCTCGCATCGCTTCTCGACCGTGCGCATGGCCCACCAGATCGTGGTCCTGGCCGGCGGCCACATCATCGAACGCGGCACCCACGACCAGCTGATGACGCTGGACGGGATCTACGCGCGGCTGTTCTCGCTGCAAGCGGCCGGGTACCGGTAGACCCACCCCCCAGCACCAAAGTCGCCGGGGACGCAGGGAACGCAGCGCACGCAGAGAGGAGTTTTGGGGGTGCGACCCGACACGCCGCTCGCGAGCTCGAGCACGTACGCCCCTGCCGTCGGCGCTTCGAGCCCAACCTCGATTCGGGTGCCAGCGCTCGAACCGTCGCGGCATCGCGAAGCGGGCGTCGAGAAGCCAGACCAAAGAACCAAAGTCGCGGGGGACGCAGGGTACGCAGCGCACGCAGAGAAGAGTTTTTGGGGGGTGCGGGTCGACTCGCTGCTCGCGGGCTCGGCCACGTGCGCCCTCGCCGTCAGCGCTTCGAGCCTGAACTCGATTCGGGTGCCATCGCTCGAATCGTCGCGGCATCGCGAAGCGGGCGTCGAGAAACCAGACCAAAGAAATCCCTGCGTGCCCCGCGTGCCCCGCGCTCTCCGCGCCTTTCCCCAGATGCAAGAAGACCCGGGGAACGATCCAAGGACGCAACTCGCCGGAGCTCGAGACCGAAGGAGCCGCAGCAGGAGCGAGATGGACGGGGCACCCAGCAGATTGGGAAGAGTCGTCGAGCCGAGCGCCGAATTGAACGCGATATCCGGGGCGGTCGTGTCGGCGGCCATCGAGGTTCACCGCGCGCTCGGGCCAGGCTTCACAGAAGGCGTATATGAGCACGCGCTCGTCGTGGAGTTCAGGTGCCGCGGCATTCAGTTCGCGCGGCAGGCCCGCTATGAACTCGAGTACAAGGGCGAGGTCGTTGGCGAAGGACGGGTCGATTTCCTCGTCGAGGGCCGCGTCGTCGTCGAGCTCAAGGCGGTTGAGTCCCTGACGCCAGTCCACTTCGCTCAGGTCATGGCCTACCTTCGGGTTTCCAGGTGCCAGCTCGGGCTGCTCCTCAACTTCAACGTGCCCCAGCTGGTGCGCGGGGTTCGACGCGTCGTGCTGAGTCCTCGCGCGGACGACTAGGCAACGCCAGAGGAATCGCGGGGGATCGCTCGGCCACGTGCGGCCCCTGCCGACGCTCGGGGGCCAACGCCGCCGACGGCAGCGTGATGAAGGTCGCCTCGCGGTATCGCTACGGGAGAGGTCGACGTCGCGGGACGGAGCGCGGCCGTCGGGCGGTGAAAACGAAGCGTTTCGCCGGGGCTATTCGGGACGACGAGGCCGTCGAGAAACCAGACCGAAGCACCAAAGTCGCCGGGGACGCAGGGTACGCAGCGCACGCGGAGAAGAGTTTTTGGGGTGCGGGTCGACACGCTGCTCGCGGGCTCGGCCACGTGCGCCCTTGCCGCCAGCGCTTCGAGCCCAACCTCGATTCGGGTGCCAGCGCTCGAACCGTCGCGGCATCGCGAAGCGGGCGTCGAGAAGCCAGACCAAAAAACTCCCTGCGTGCTCCGCGCGCTCCGCGCTGTCCGCGCCATTTTTTTGTCAGAGCACGCCGGAAAGATTCTCGACGGCGATGCGACGCAGCTTCAGATACCGGTTCTCGTCGGTCAGTTCGCCGCGCAGCGCGCTGAGAAGTTCGACTCCCTGCGTGCCGAAGAGCGCGTGAAATCGCGTCGGCCAGTGGTGCTCGAAGGCGCTGAGCCAAGCGACGAAGGGCGCCGGATCCAATGGACGCTCGTCGGTCGCGAGCCAGGAGACCGCTCGCCGCAGATCGTCGTCGGGCGGCAGCGACCGTGGCGCGCTTCGTGGAGCGCCGATCGGCGCGCCGGCGCTCGCTAGGATTTCGAGCTCGATCCCGGACACGACGTATATGCTAGCACACGGGTAGCGCCATGACGGAACTGGACCGCGACGCCATCGAGCGGATCGTGCACGCGATCGGAGACCAGCTCGATGGCAAGTGGCTGGTGGTGGGCGGCGCCGCGCTGGCCCTGTGGGTAGCGCCGCGGCGGCTCACGGAGGACGTCGACGTCGTGCCGATGACGCAAACCGGAGGCGAGCGCCTCGCGCTACTGGAGCTCGCCGAGCAACTCTCGCTCCCCATCGAGTCGGTGAACTCGGCAGCGGAGTTCTTCGTGCGCCGCATCGACGGTTGGCAAGAACAGCTCGAGCTACTCTACTCCGGTTCGCGCAGCACCGTGTATCGGCCGAATGCCACGCTCATGGTGCTGCTGAAGATGGCGCGCCTCTCGGAGCGAGACCTGGAGGACGTGCGCCTCGTGCTCGACACCGCAGCCGCCATCGACCGGCCGCGGCTGGCTCGCGCAATCGAAGCCCTGCGGCCCACGACCGATCCGCCCGTCGAGGCGCGCCGCGCGGAGCTCGCTCGGTGGCTCGGCGCGGTCTGCCCGCCCCGGAGTGACCTGCGACTTTTTCGGAGCTAGACTGCGGCGCGGAAGGGCGGTTCCCGTGCAGCGCTTCGACATCCACTGCGTCGGTTGCATCCAGTGAGCGCGCGCCCGCTGCGTTGGCTGGAGGTCTCGGCGGACAACCGCTGCAACAACCACTGCGTCGGTTGCTACTCGGTATCGGACGGCGGTCCGAGCATGAGCACGCGGGAGATCGCCGAGCACCTGATCGCGGCGCGGCAGCGCGGCGCGTCGGCTTTCTGGCTGGGCGGCGGCGAACCCACGCTGCGGAGCGACGCCGTGACCGTGGTCAAGATGGCGCGCCGGCTCGGCTACGAACGGGTACTGCTCCAGACCAACGGCATGCTGCTAGCGTATCCCGAGGTGGCAGGCCGTTTCGCCGACGCGGGCGTCACCGAGGTGAGCTTTGCGATCAAAGGCGCCAGCGCCAAAACCCACGACGGCTTGACGCGCACGCCGGGGTGCCACTCGGCAATGGTGAAGGGCATCAACGAGATCGCGCGGCTCGGGCTGCCGATGGCGGGAGACATCTTGCTCTACGCGGACACTGCCGGCGAACTGTCGCTGATGGTGCGCACGTACGCGGCGATGGGGCTCGCACGCTTCGCCGTGTCGAGCCTGTCGTCGGCCCACCACGAACCGAGGAATACGTCGTAAGTCGAAGTGGGCGGCCAGAAAAAAAATGTTGGAGAAGTCTGACCATAAATGAATTACTTTTTAAAGTTATTCATGAGACATAACAC
>CAVQUB010000013.1:0-472425 GCA_963716725.1 uncultured delta proteobacterium | reverse complement strand
CCAAGCGCCCGCGCCGACCCCGGGTTCACCAACGCGGCGACGGCATCGAGGCGGCCGGGCTCATCTTCCACGACGACGTATGATGTGGCCCCGCCCCGGCGGCTTCGGCTGCCGCGTCGTAGGCGTCGGCGTGGACGTCGGGAGCAAGCCCAGCGCTCCCTGGAACACACAACAGCGCACCGAGTGCGGTGGCGGCGACCCTTGGGGATCCGGATCGGGCTGCCCGCACCGCAGCCCACGGAGAGCCGAGCGCCGGCTCCGAGCCCGGGCGCTGCCCGGGGTCAGAGCGACTCCGACGCCGAAGAGCAGGCCGAAGGCGCTGAGCATCGCCAACAAGGCGCCGGCCACACTGGCGCCGAAGCAGGCGCACGACAGCCGCAGCCTCCGTCGTCTCCCGCGTCGTCGTGCCACCCTGGGGGAGCGAGCCGCCGCTGGCCGCAGCAGCGTCGTTGCCTGCGTCGTTCAGCGCGCCGCCTAGCCGATCCGACCGCCCTCCGGCACCACGCACTGGCCGGCGACGCAGGTCGTGGGCGGAATGCACAAGGTCTTGCACTGCGAAGGCACGCAGCTCCCCGTCTTGGGATCGCACTCGTCACCTGCGCCGCAGCTCACGCCGTCGCACAGGTCGACGCAGCCCTTGGTGGTGTCGCACTTCTGTCCCTGCGGGACACGCGACGCCGCTGCACAAGCCGACACAGGTGCCGGTTGCGTCGCAGTGCTCCCCCGTCTGACAGGTTTTTCCCTGGCACGCTGGCGGGACGCACTCTTTGCTCCCCGACTTGTCGCAGACCTCTCCGGTGTTGCAACCGATGTCGCCCGCGTAGCAGTTGCACGGTGCCTTGCACTCACCGAGAGAGCACGTCTTGGGCGGCGGACACAGCACGCCCGCGCACAGGTCCACACACTTTCCGTCTTTGCACGACTGCGCGTGAGGACACACGACGCCGTCGCAGGCGGGCTTGCAGGTCTTGGTCGCGGGATCACACACCGCGCCGGGAGGACAGCCGCCGGTGGTGCAGTCATTCGGGATGCAGATCGAGCCCACGTCGGTCGCCTGGCACGTCGATCCGACTGGGCAAATTCCGATCTCACCGGCCTTGCAGGCCGGGACGCAGATGCTGGCGTTGCAGATCAGTCCGGCGGGGCAGGCGCCGGGATTGCCGTCGCAGTTCATGTCTGCGGCGGAGTCGCAAGCCTCCGGCGCCCCTGGGTAGACCTTCGGGTCGGCGTCGTTGCAGTCGCAGGGCAAGGTCGCGCCGGGGCAGCTGCAGTCGACGAAGCCGTCCTTGTCGGCGTCGGGGCAGACGCCGCTTCCCTCTTCTGTCAGGCCGGCGACCGCGTCCACTTCCCCTTCCTGCGAGTGGTACGAGCAGGCAGGGGAACTCCTTGCCATCGTAGCCGGCGACGATGGACGCGTAGCGGAAGGTGATGCCGCAGGGCAGCCCGTGCACCTGCACGAAGGAGTCGTCCTCGACCGCATAGTTCGCGGTGTCACCGCAGGCAGCCCAAGTCGGATTCGATGGAGATGGCGGGCGCGTCGTGAACCAGCCGTGGGTGAAGATCTGTTGCAGCACCGCACGATTCCACTTCTGCGGATCGGTGCCGGTGGTCGCGGGATCCTCCACGGCGTCTTTCGCCAGTGGGTTGTCGCTGAGGTAGATCGTGTACTCGACGGACTCGCAGGGCTGCGGGCCGTGATCGTTTTGGGCGAAGATGGCCACCTTGTTCGACGGCCCGCCGAGATCGAACACCAAGCCTTCCCACGGGAAGTAGCTGCCGGTCGTACCGTCGGCCACGCAGTTCGTGATTGCCCGGTTCGGGCAGCCGTTGGTCAACGTGTGGTCGATCAGACGGCACGGGTGCCACCACAAGTGGTCGAGCTTCTCGAGGTACTTGGCGGCGTTCGCGACGGTGTTCGTGACCGCGGCGTTGCAGACGTACTTTTCGGGACAGTCGTAGGGCGCGGTGGACTCTCCGGCGCAACCCGCCCAGCCCGTCTGGTCGCAGCCAGGCCAATTGTTGAAGAACTTGGCGAACAGCGGCAGCTGAGGACCGGTCAGCCCGTTCTTGTCTTTGAAGATGTCGTTGACCACGCCTCCCGCGCTCTGGATGGCGTTGATGCAGGCCTGCGACGAGGTTGGTGGGTTGCTGTCGCACAGGCCTGTGGCCGCTCCGGCCGCTCCCGCAGACGTGAGGGCGCCGAGCGCCATCGCCAACGACAGAGTCTTCTGCACGCTCATGGCCAGCTCCTTTGGCGGCGACGCCCGCTCGCCGCCACCGACCACCGGAGCATAGCGCGCGGCGCCGGCCCGGGGCTCGGCTTTCGTGGATCCTCGTCGGTTGCGGGTCGGCTGGGCCGCTTTGTCCCCAGCCACGGCGCCCGTGGATCCCCGAGCTTTTCCCGAGCGCGGCCTGGGCAAGTGGCGCAGTGCTGGGCAGCCGGACGATTCCGTGTACCCTCCGCGCCCTGGGGATGAGCCCGCTCACGAAATACGTGATCGAGACCGTGGTCACGCTGCTGGCGGTGATCGCGTTGGCGGTGCTCGTGCTCTACGGCGCGCGGCGGCTCGGCGTGGGCAAGTCTGCCGGGCCGATCTCCTTGGTCGGGCGCCTTCCGCTGGAGGGCCGGCGCGTCATCTACCTGGTGCGGGTCGGCGAGAAGGTCTTCGTGATCGGCGGGAGCGAGACGGGGCTCGCCAAGCTCGGCGAGATCTCGGATCCCGATCGTGCGTTCGTCGGTGAGCCCGTGGGCGGTTCATTCAAAGAAGTGCTGGCGCGCGTGGTCGAACGCCCGGCGAAGTCCGAAGACGAGGGGGCGACGTGAGACGATTCGCGCTGGCTGCGCTGGTATTCTTCGCGCCGACCTTGGCCTTTGCTCAGGGGCGCGATCCGGCGCCCGACGACCTGCTCGGGCGTCCGCTGGCGCTCGTCATCGCGCTGGCGTTGGTCTCGCTCTTGCCGTTTGCGTTCATGACCCTGACCGCCTTCGTGAAGATCTCGACGGTGCTGCAGATCGTGCGCGGCGCCATCGGGGCTCAGAACGTCCCCTCGAACACGGTGATCATGGCCCTGGCGGGCGCGCTCACCTTGCTCGCCATGGCGCCGGTGGGATCACGCATCCACGATCGCGCCAAGCCGCTCCTCGAGGGCGACAAGGTGGCCGACACCACCGCGTTCGTGAAGGGCGCCATTGACGCCACGAGGGAGCCGCTGCGCGACTTCTTGAGGGCCAACGCTTCGGAGCGCGAGCTGACGCGCTTCTACGAGATCGCCAAGGCCGCGCGGCCCGAGCCGGAGCGCAAAGACGTCGGGCGATACGATCTGGTGATCGTGATCCCGGCCTTCGTGGTGACGGAGTTGATCGAGGCTTTTGCCATGGGCTTCGCCATCTACTTGCCCTTTCTGATCATCGATCTGGTGGTGTCCAACGTGCTCCTGGCGCTGGGCATGCAGATGATGAACCCGACTCAGGTGAGCCTGCCCTTCAAGCTCTTGCTCTTCGTCGCCATCGACGGCTGGGGTCTCTTGGCCCAGGCCCTGGTGACCGGCTACCGCGTGAGCTGAGCGGGGGGCTCGCTACTTCGCCAACTCGGCGAGGTACTCTTCCATATTCGTGTAGCCGTCGTTGTCGGGATCGCCGTTTCGATCCTTCGCGTCGGCCGGGTTCAGCCCGTTGGCCAGCTCCCAGCTGTCGGCCATGCCATCTCGATCGCCGTCGGCGACCGGCGTGCCGCCGCCGATGGGCGGGAAGCCGCCGACGGCGCTCTGCGAGTGCAGATACGCGCTCCACTTGCGGTCGACCACGTTCTTCACGATCCGCGCGTCCACCGCGTCACGCTTCTTCCAGACGCCCGCCTGCGCGAGCACGCTGGTGTACGCATCTGCGGCGGACTGCTCCGTCACGGGGATCGGCGGCGTGAACAGCGGCGTCTGCGACATCTGGGCCTTCACGTTGGCGGCCGCCTTGGTGATGACGTCGGTCGGATCCGCGTTGCTGGTCCAGACGATCTTCCACTCGTCGCCGGTGTCCGTGGGGCGATTGGGCCCGATGTTGCCCGCGACGTGCACCTTCACTTGATTCGTCACGCCGTGCTTCATCTCGGCGTGGATCTCCGCCCGCGCGCCGTTCGGGTTCAGGTACTGGTTCTTCCGGAAGTGGAAGAAGAAGTTGATTTTGCTGGCCGCGCTGGGGTTGGTCTCGATGCCGGCGGTGTAGCGCGAGCCCGAGCTCTCGTAGTCGAAGAAGACGTTGTTCACGGCCTCCATCGCCACCTGGTAGCCCTGGCCATTGCTCGCGTCGTTGGCCTCGAACTGCGGGCCGCGCATCACGTAGTTGGCCAAGAGCGAGTGGTGCAAGCTCAGGGTATTCGCGCTCAAATTCAGGCCGTAGGCGTGCTGATCGCCGTAGGGGTGCAGCTTCGGATCGCCGAGCGGCTCGGCCATCAGCGCCCACTGGATGGTCACGTTCTCGTTTTGCACGACGCCGAAGAGCTCGTCGCAGCTCCACGACACGGACACGTGGTCCAGGATCACGTTCTTGGAGTCGTCGATGGACACCGTGTCGAGGCCGATGGATCCGGTGGGCTTTCCGCTGGCGAGGATGTCCGCGTCGCCGCGGCGCATGCGCAGGTAGCGGATCACGATGTCCTGGGCGTTGGCGATGTCGACGCTGCGATCGCGGATCGTGATGCCGTCGCCCGGCGCGGTCTGGCCGGCGATGGTGATGTTCTTCTTGTTGATGATCAGTCGAGACTTCAGCTTGATCTCTCCGCCCACTTCGAAAACGATGGTGCGCGGTCCGGTTGCGGAGGTGATGCCTTGTCGCAGCGAGCCCGCGCCGCTGTCGGCCAGGGTGGTCACGTGGTAGACGTCGCCGCCGCGGCCGCCCTTGGAGTTTGCGCCGAAGCCCTCGGCGCCCGGAAACGCGCGCAGCGGCCCGGTAGCTCCGCCGCCGCTGCCCGAGCTGCCCGCGTTGCCTCCGGTCGCGCCCGCGCCCGCGCTGCCTCCCGAGCCGGCGGTCGCGCCCGCACCAGCGGTGCCCCCACTCGCGGATGAACCGGAGCCCGCCGCGCCTCCGCTGGTCGTCGCGCCCGCGCCCGCGCTGCCTCCGCTGGTCGTCGCGCCGGAGCCGGCACTGCCACCCGACCCGGTCGGGGGCTCGGAGCCACCACCCTCGGTGCCGCTGCAAGCAAGAGCGAGTGCGCAGAGCGACACGCTGAATCCCAACGCCGCTCTATCCAGCATCGGCCAATGTTGGCCGTGGCCGCGCGCAGCCGCAAACGCTTTCCCCCGCGACAGGGCCCCGAATTGTCGCGCCGGGCCCTGGGCGAGCGCATGCGGCGTCCTCCGGCGTCCGCCCGCCCCCGGGAATACCCGGCGTTGTGAGCGGTTTCCGTGCCGTCGGGAGCGGTTGATCCGGCTTGTTGACTTGGATCGCGTCGTCGCTAGGATGCCGCGACCCGAGCCGGCCGGCAGCCCTGCCGAGTCTCGGTATTCACTTCACCCCTGAGGGATAGCCCCTCGATTCTTTGGAGCTCGGATGACAACCGACGTGATGATCTCTGCGAACGCGCTCAGCAAGCGCTTCGGGAGTACCCGCGCCCTCGACAAGGTGAGCTTCGAGGTTCGGCGCGGCGAAGTCGTGGGCTTTCTCGGTCCGAACGGGGCCGGCAAGTCCACCACGATGCGCATCCTGACCTGCTTCATCTCGCCGTCCACGGGCACGGCCAAGGTGCACGGGCACGACGTCTTCGACGAATCGCTCGCGGTTCGCAAGACCATCGGCTACCTGCCGCAGCGCGCGCCGCTCTACACGGACATGAACGTGTACGAGTACCTGCAGTTCGCTTCGCAGATCCGCGGGCTCGACGAAGGCACCTTCAAGAAGCGCCTCAAGAAGGTGGTCGAGGTCTGCGGTCTCGCTCAGTCGCTGGGCAAGAACATCTCCACGCTCTCCCACGGCTATCGTCAGCGCGTCGGCCTCGGGCAGGCGCTGATCCACGACCCGCCGATCCTGATCCTGGACGAGCCCACCAGCGACCTCGACCCGAACGAGAAGGCCGAGGTCATCAAGTACATCAAGGAGATCGGCAAGGACCGCACGATCCTCCTCAGTACTCACAACCTGGCCGAGGTCGAGGAAGCCTGCGCCCGCGCCATCATCGTCAGCAAAGGGCGCGTGGTGGCCGACGGTCAGCTCGACGACATCCGCGCCAAGACGGGCCGAGTTCGCTACGTGGTCACCGTCGACGAGACGCGGGCCGAGGCCGGAAACAAGCCGCCCAAGGCCATCGAGATCGAAGAGGCGCTGGGCCGGCTGGGCGGGGCGTCGGCCATCCGCGAGCTACCCACCGACGAGACCGCGCACAAGTTCGAGCTGTCGGGTGCGCAGGACTCGGATCTTCGCGCAGAGATCTTCCGGCTCATCGTCGCCAAGAACTGGACCTTGCTCGAGCTTCGCCGAGACGCGCAGAGCCTCGACGTGGTGTTCCGCGACCTCACGCGCGGCGACGAGCGAGCCGACCGCGGCCAGGACTGGGAAGACGAGCCGACGAGGACGAAGACGAAGACGAGTCCGACGAGGATGAGTCTGACGACGAAGACGAACAGGACGAGTCGGACGAGTCGGACGACGACGAGTCGGACGACGACGAATCGGACGACGACGAATCGGACGATGACGATGACGACGACGAGGGCGACGACCAGCCCTCGGAGAGGAAGAAGAAGTAGCCATGTCGGCAATGATTACGATTGCCCGGCGCGAGTTCCGGTCTTACTTCGACTCGCCCCTCGCGTATGTGGTCATCTGTCTGAGCTTTCTTGCGCTCGGCCTGATGTTCTTCATGTATCGCGGCGGCTTCTGGCAGGTCGATCGCGCCAGCCTTCAGACCATGTTCGACTACGTGCCCTTCGGGCTGTCGTGCCTGGTGGTGCCGGTCGTGACGATGCGCCTGGTCGCCGAAGAGAAGCGCAGCGGCACCCTCGAGATGCTGATCACCCTGCCGGTGAAAGACAGCGACGTGATCCTCGGCAAGTACTTCGGTGCGCTGGGGCTGGTGCTGATCTTGGTCTTGGCGACGCTGGCCTACCCCATCGGCATGTTCAAGTTCCCCTGGGTGCTCGGCTCTCTCGACTACGGACCGATCATGACCGGGTACCTCGGCCTGATCCTGTTCAGCGCCGCGGCCACGGCCATTGGCCTCTTGATCAGCGCGCTGACCGAGAGCCAGGCGGTCGCCTTCTTCATCACCTTCTTCGTGCTGGTGCTGCTCTGGTTCTTGGGCACGGCCGCCGAGACCCAGCCGGGCATGCTCGGCAGCGTGCTCGCGTACGTGAGCTTCCAGTCGAGGCTCCAGGGCTTCAGTCGCGGCCTGATCGACACCCGCGACGTAGTGTTCTTCGTTTCGATCACCGTCATCGCGTTGGTGGTCGCTTTCCGGGCGCTCGAGCGCCGCAAGTGGGCGTGACATGGCGACGCAAGACCAGAAGCGAAAAGCTGCTGCCCAGACCGGGCTTTACCTCGTCGTGCTGCTCGCCATCGCGATCGCGGCAAACGTGCTCAGCGTGGGCATGAACAAACGCTGGGATCGCACCGATACCAAGCGTTACACCCTGAGCGAGGGCAGTGGCCGGTTGGTGGCCAACCTGAACAGCCCCATCGAGGTCGAGGCCTACGTCACCAAGGGCCTGGCCCAGGTCGACGCCTTCGTGCGTGATCTGACCGATCTGCTCAAAGAGTACGAGCGGTCCAGCAAGGGCAAGTTCAAGTTCACCTTGGTCGAGGCCAAGACCGACGAGCAGCGCGAGGCCGCCAAGGAGGCGGGGCTGCAAGAGATGGCCTTCGGTGAGACCAGCGCCACCGGAGACGATCAGGCCAGCATCGCCCAGGGCTACATGGGGCTGGTGTTCAAGTACGGCAGCGAGAAGGGAGTCATCCCGCAGCTCGCCCCGAACCGGGCCGAGGGTCTCGAGTTCTGGATCACCAACAAGATCCGGGAAATCCGCGACAAGGCCGAGAACATCAAGCACAAGGTCGGCGTCATCACGGGCAAAGACGAGCTCAAGCTGACGGATCCGAACCTGGTCCCGCGGCAGGGCAAGGGCGCGGCGCCGAGCATCCAGAGCATCTTGGAGCAGGCCTTTCCGTTCTACGAGCTCGAGACCGTCGACCTGAAGGACGGCGAGACCGAGATCGACGCGGCGCTGGACGGGATCATCATCACCCAGCCGCGCAAGGACTACACCGAGAAGGAGCTGCGCCGGGTCGATCAGTTCCTGATGCGCGGGAACAAGGCCCTGGTGGTCTATGCCTCCGCCGTCTCGCTGAAGCCCCAAGATCCCAAGATGGAGGCGACGCTGTCGTGGCACGGCCTCGACAAGCTGCTCTTGGGCTACGGCTTCAACGTGCAGAAGAACGCCGTGCTGGACTTCGGCGCGCAGTTCCGTCTCGGGGTGATGACGGCGACGGGCGGCGTGAGCTCGATCCGCCACCCCGGCATCGCGCACGTGATCAACGACCCTCGCTTCGAGGGCGACGAGAAGCTGCTCGACACCGGCTTCGCTGGCTTCTTCCGCATGGACCAGGTGGCGCTGCCCTTCCCGTCGAGCATCGAGCTGATGCGCGACAAACAGCCCGAGGACGTCAAGCTCTACGCGGTGGCGCGCTCGACGCCCGCTGCCAGCGTGGTCACGGGTGAAAACGTCGACATGAAGCTGCGCCCCGAGTGGACCCCCAAGCCGCCCTACGCGCAGCACATCCTGGCCGCGGTGGCCGAGGGCAAGCTGAAGAGCGCCCTGGGCTCGGCCGAGGGCGTGACGGTGAACGAGCGCTCCCCGGAGCCCTCGCGGGTGCTCCTGATCGCGTCGGGCTTGTTCCTGACCAATCCCTTCGCCTATGCCGGCAACGGGCCAGATCTGGGCGGGCAGTTCGCGATGATGGGCGCCGTGGGTGGCGACCAGCAGCTGCAGATGATCGCCCAGCCCTACGCTCGCGATTACCTCACCGGGACGATCCTGAGCGTCAAGAACACCCTGGACTGGATCAGCGGCGACGCCGACCTGCTCGCCGCGAGCGCCAAGCTGCTTTCCGAGCCGAACCTCACTTACTCGAGCGTCGGCAAGCCGAAGATCGCAGCCGAAGACGACGAAGCCGCGATCAAGAAGAAGGACGAAGAGTACCGCAACGGTCGCAAGGCGGTGCAGCAGAAGGTCCAGTGGTCGTTGACCCTGGGCGTGCCCGATCTTGTTCGCGCTTTTTGGCATCGGTCGCTGGCGCTTCCGCGAAGGCAAGCGGGCCCAGAGGAAGATCTGAGATTTAGAGGTCCGTGATGGCGCTCACTACCGAAAACAAGTTGCTCATTGCCGTCGCCGTCCTCGCGGGGCTCGGCGGAGCTGTGTACTACCAGAACAAGAAGCAGAACGAGGAGGCCGCGACCTACACGGCCGAGAAGCGTTCCGCCGACCTGCCCAAGCTCGAAATCAGCGAAGAGCAGACCAAGACCATCGACAAGATCGTGCTCTCGCAAGCCCCCCGGCGACGCCGGCCCCGGCGTGGACGTGACCTTGGAGAAGAAGGGCGATACCTGGCAGGTCACCGCGCCGCTGCCGGCCGCGGCCAACCAGACCAACGTGACCAGCCTGCTGGGCAACCTGAAGACCCTGAAGATCACCGAAGCCATCGATCCTTCCGCGTCGGGCTACGACAAGTTCGGGGTGGCGGACGGCAAGGCCATTCACGCGACCTTCTTCAAGGGCGCCGACAAGGTGACGGAACTCTGGCTCGGCGACAGCGGCTCTCGTGGCCAGATGGCTCGCGTCGCTGGTCGCGATGGCGTGTACTCGCTCAAGGGTTACTCCAGCTTCCTCTACGATCGAGAGCTCAAAGACTGGCGCGATCGCACCGTCTTCAAGTTCGAAGAGGAGAAGGTCAAGTCCGTCGACATCACGAACGAGAACGGAACGTTCACCTTTGCGGTGTCGGGCAAGGCCGAGGGCGACGCTGGCGCGAAAGACGCCAAGTGGAGCGGCAAGTTCAAGGGCGCCAAGGACCCGGCTTCGAGCGCCATCGCGCGCTTCGACGACGCCAAGATCAAGGACGCGATCCGCGCCTACAAGGGCCTGAACGCCGACAACTTCGCCGAAGGCAAGACCGACGCGGACACCGGCCTCGACAAGCCGGCGGCGACCATCACCATCACGCTCGAAGACGGCGCCAAGCGGATCTTGCACATCGGCAAGACGGCCGAGGGCTCGAGCCGATGGGCCAAGGTCGACGGCTCGACCGAGACCATCAGCGTGGGCTCCTGGGCCGCGGACTGGGCCCTCGGCAAGGTCGACAAGTTCCAGAAGCCCGATCCCAAGAAGGGCGACGCTGGCGCAGAGCCGCCGGGCATGGGCATGCCGCCGGGCATGGGCATGCCGCCGGGCATGGGCATGCCGCCGGGCATGGGCATGCCGCCGGGCATGGGCGAAGACGACGGTCACGGGCACTGAGGCGGGGTCGTCCCGAGCCCCGGCGGACCGCTCCTAGGGCGATTCGTCAAGGAACCCTGCAAACGCGTCGGCGGCGCGTGTCTTTCAGACACCACCGCCATGCGTACTACACCGTGCAAACTCGGAGTGCTGGCGGTCGGGCTCGGAATATCGCTCGGCTGCTCTGCGGTCCCCGAGTCGGCCGGTGAGCGCGGGTCGCTCACCGGAGTGGGCGGCTCCCTGAACGTCGGCGGCTACGGCGGCGGCGGCAACGCCGGCGGCTACGGCGCGAGCGGCGGCGAGTGTGCGGGCGTGAGTCAGAAGGCCAGCCACGCGGTCGTGCCCGTCGACGTGGTCTGGACCATCGACACCTCGGGCAGCATGGCCGCCGAGACCGAGGCCGTGCGCCAGAACATGAACCAGTTTTCGCAGCAGATCACGGCAGCGGGCGTGGACGTGCGCATCGTGCTCATCGCCGAGCCCTACGCGCCGTCGACGTTCCCGAACAAGCCTCCGGTGGGCATCTGCATCGACGCGCCCCTCGGCTCTGGAAAGTGCCCCAACGACAACAAGGCGCCGGCCTTCCAGCACGTGTTCAACCCCGTCGGGAGCCTGAACTCCCTTCAGATGATCCTGGAGGCGTACCCGAGCTACAAAGGGTCGCTCCGGCCGGGGTCGATGAAGATCCTGACGGTGGTGACGGACGACACCTCGCAGTTGCCCGCCGCGGCCTTCACCCAGCAGATGAACGCGCTCGATCCGGACGTGATCAGCCCGGGCATGTGGAAGCTCTACGGGATCTTCTGCTTCAGCAAGTGCCCGAGCGCTGCCCAGCCGGGCACGGTCTACCAAGAGCTCGTGCAGCAGACTCAAGGTGTGGCCGGGGACCTCTGCCACCAGGACTTCAAGCCCGTGTTCGACAAGCTCGCGGCCGGAGTGGTGGAGTCGAGCACGCTCAGCTGCGGTTGGCAGATCCCACCGGCTCCGGCGGGGGAGATCTTCGACCCGCAGAAGGTCAACGTGCTGTTCACTGGAGGCAACGGGCAGGCGACGACCTTCAGCAAGGTCGAATCCGCCGCCGCGTGTGGCCCCGAGGGCGGCTGGCACTTCGACAACGAGAACGATCCGGGAGCGGTCTTGGTCTGCCCCAACACCTGCCAGGCCATCCAGAGCGACAACGCAGGCCAGATCGACATCGAGTTCGGCTGTGCGACCAAGCTGGCGCCGCCGAAGTGAGCTGCAGGACGGCTGGCTCCGCTCAGTCGACCAGATCGTAGCGCAGCTCGATACGTTGCCCATTGCGTAGCAACCGGACCCGCAAGCTGTCAGCGCTGCGCGCCGCCGCATAGGCCTCCAGCGCTTGCTCCGGAGTGGCGAGTGGCAGATCGTTGAGAGACTCGAGCTGATCGCCGTTCTGAAAGCCAAGGGCCGCCATGCGCGACTCCGGACGCATCCCCGACAGCTTCAGCCCGGTCCGGCGGCCCCCACTGGTCGTGGGCACCAGGCGCACTTCTCGCATGGTGCTTTCCGGGTCGTTCACCATCCGGTCGAAGTACCCGCGCGGGACGCGGTAGTGGTGCTCGGCAACCAGCACCGGCCCAGTCAAGGGCGGATCGGTCGCCACCTCTGGCGGCGGTACCTTCGTCGCCGGCCTGGCTGTGCGCGCCTCCACGTCGTTCATTCGCGCTTCGAGGGCGCTGAGCCGCGCTTTGACGGACTCGTCTGCGGCGCGGGCCTCTACGACTTGCTCGTCCGACGCCGCGCGCGGCGGGGGCGGCGCTCCGCAGGCCCCGACCGCCACGGCAAGTGAGATGAGTAGCGTCGTGGTCGGTGCGCCAGGCATGCGTCAGCATACCGCGCTAAGGGCGGATCCCAGCCCCCAGCCCTGAACGGGCAGGTCGCCCCGAGCGACTTCGAGCGGTGGGCGATCTGCGCTACCAATCGTCGCGTGGCGAAGCTCCGTGCTCTGATCGCTCCCGCGCTGCTGGTCCTCGGCTGCGCGCGGCCCGTGCCGCAGTGTCCTCCGGTTCCGGTGTGCCCGGCGTCCGCGGCGCCGAGTGTGGCGGCTGCGCAGCCCTCCGGCGTCGAGCCTCGAGCGTCCGCGGCGCCGGCTGTCGTGCCCGCTCCTCGCCAGAAGCCGACCGCGCAGCTCTTCGACGATAGCCTCGACTCGAAGGGGTTCTTCCCGAGGGGTGACGCCTTCGAGCTCGGTCTCGACGGCAAGGCTCTGGACGAATTGGTGTCCGAAGCAGAACGCACCAAGAGCGATGCGCTGATCGTCTTGAAGAATGGACAGGTGGTCGCGGAGCGCCGATTCGGCCAGAGGCGCGGTCCCATCGAGACCATGAGCATCACCAAGAGCATCACCGCGCTCGCGGTCACCATGTTGATCGAGGGCGGCAAGATCGCGTCGCTGGACGAGCCGGTCTCGAAGTTCATCGCCGAGTTCGGCGCAGGTGAAAAGCGCAAGATCACCCTGCGGCATCTCTTGACCCAGAGCTCGGGCCTCGCTCACGGCAAAGACGCGCGGGCGCTCAACGCGCAGAAGGACCGCACGGCGTATGCGCTGCGCGGCAAGGTCGTCACAGAGCCTGGTGGGGCGTTCTCCTACAACAACGAGGCGACTCAGCTCTTGTCGATAGTGGTCGAGAAGGCCGCCGGCAAGCCCATCGACGCCTTCTTGGACGAGCGACTGTTTCGCCCTTTGGGGATCCGCGGCTGGCAGTGGGACAAGGACGGCAGCGGCAACGTGCAGACCTACTACGGGTTAGCGCTCGATGCTCGGGACCTGGCCCGCATTGGGCAGATGTTGCTCGATGGCGGCCGAGTCGGAGACAAGCAGCTGATCAGCAAAGAAGGCATCACGAAGTTGCACGCGCCGAGCCAGCAGAGCCCGTACTACGGCCTGCTCTGGTGGATCCGCTACGAGCGCGTGGTACACGAATTCGATCAGACCAACCTCGCCAAGCTCGAGAGCGTTCCGCTCGGGTCCATGGCCGGAAAGACCTTTGGATCCGCCGAGGAGTTGTGGCTCGAGGCGGGATCGCGGCTCTCCGAGAAAGATCGCTCCGCGGTGTCGACTTTCATCGCGTCGGGGGGAAAGCTCAGCCGGGAGCGCCCCGATCAACCGATCGGCTTCTACGCCGACGGCTCCCTCGGACAGCGCCTGGCGATCTTCGGAGCGGAAGGGCTGGTCGTCGTGCGACAACGCCGCCGCCGGCCTCCGGCCGAAGAGAACGAAGGGCTGTCGTTCCCGAGCATGCTGAAGCTCGCGCACGCGCTCACTGCCAGGTGATAGGGTCCACGCCGCCATGTGCGAGCTCTTGGGCATGGAGTGCAACGTCCCGACGGACATCGTGTTTTCGTTCTCGGGGCTCCGACAGCGGGGCGGACGCACGGCGCACCACGGAGACGGCTGGGGCCTCGCGCTCTACGAAGGGCGCGCTGTGCGCGTGTTCCTCGAGCCGACCGCCGCAGCGTCCAGCCCATTGGCGCGCTTCGTGGCCGACAACCCCATCAAGACCTTGCTGGCCATCGGGCACATCCGGAAGAAGACTCGCGGCGCCAATGCTCTCGCGAACACGCATCCCTTCGTGCGTGAGCTCTGGGGACGGCACTGGGTGTTCGCGCACAACGGCACCGTGCACGGCGCGCGGAAGCTGAAGCTGGGTCGATTCCGGCCCATCGGCACCACTGACAGCGAACACGCCTACTGCCACCTGCTGGAGGTGCTGCGCTCGAGCTTTCGCGACTACCCGAAGAGCATCGGTGATCTCCGATCGGCCGTGGCCCAAGTCGGGGCGCGCATTGGTCGGAATGGCAGCTTCAACTTCCTGCTCGGAGACGGCCAGCAGCTCTATGCGCGCTGTGCCACCAAGCTCTGTTACATCATCCGCAAGGCGCCCTTCGGCTTCGCGCGGCTCTCGGACGACGACGTGGTCATCGACTTCTCGGAGGTCACTACCCCGCGGGATCGTGTGGCGGTCGTCAGCACCGTTCCGCTCACCAACAACGAGGAGTGGTCGCACGGGGAACCCGGAACCTTGTGGGTATTCGACCGGGGGCGGCTCCAGGCCACGCTGCCGTCACGCTGACTCGTGCCGCGCGCGCGAGGAATGCGTGCCGATGCGTCACCACGAATCATCTGGGGCTCGCCCCAGACTGCGTCGCCTTGAACGCCGACGCGTGCTGAATCCCCGCCCCCCATGCTCGTTTCGTACCGCTGGATCCAAGAGCTGCTGCCCGCCCTGAATGCCTCCGCTGCCGAGGTCGCCGAGCGACTCACGCGCGGCGGACTCGAGGTCGAGGCGGTGCAGGAGGTCGGGCTGGGCCTCGATCCCATCGTGGTCGCCGAGGTGCGCGCCATCGAGCCCCACCCGACCAAGTCCGGCCTGCGCCTGGTCAGCGTCGATAGGGGCGGCGTCGAGCAGCGAGTGGTCTGCGGCGCATCCAACGTGCCCGCGCCCGGCGGCCGGGTGTTGCTCGCGCCCCTCGGCACCGTCATTCCGGGGCTCGGTCCGCTCACCCCGCGGGAGATTGGCGGCGTCGCCAGCGAAGGCATGCTGGTCAGCGAAGAAGAGCTCGGCCTCTCCAGCGAGAGCGACGGCATCATCGTGCTCGATGCGAGTGTCGGCGTGCCAGGCGCCAAGTTGTTCGACGTGTTCCCCGAAGCGCGCGACAGCATCTTTCACGTCGGCGTGACTCCGAATCGTCCCGACGCGCTCGGTCACCTTGGTGTTGCACGGGACGTGGCTGCGCTGTTTGGCGTCGAGTTCTCGGCTCCGGAGCCGAGTGCGATCGCCCGCTGGTCTGACGAGTCGTTGGAGAAACTGGTCTCGGTCGAGAACCTCGACCTCGAGCGCTGCCCCCACTACGGCGCGGCCGTGGTGCTCGACGTGATCATTGCGCCTTCGCCCGCCTGGCTCCGTTGGCGCCTGCACAAGCTCGGCGTGCGACCCATCAACAACGTGGTCGACATCACCAATCTCGTGCTGCTCGGCTGGGGACAGCCCATGCACGCCTTCGATCTCGATCGGGTGCGAGGTGGCCGCGTCGTGGTTCGGCGCGCTCGGAACGACGAGCCGTTCACGACGCTGGACGGCGTGGCGCGCCAGCTGGACGCGGACGACCTGGTGATCTGCGACGCCGAGGGCCCCAGCGCCTTGGCTGGAGTGATGGGCGGGCAAGACAGCGAGATCAAGGACAGCACCAAGCGTGTGTTGCTCGAGTGCGCGTACTTCACGCCGCGCGGTATCCGGCGCACGTCTCGCCGCCACACCCTCGGTACCGAATCCAGCTTCCGCTTCGAGCGCGGGGTCGACTGGGGCGCGGTGCCTCGAGTGCTCGAGATCGCTTCCGGGCTCATGGGCGAGCTCGCGGGGGGCGCGGCGGTCCGCGGCGCCATCCACGCCAAGGGCGAGGACCCCACGCTGCCCGTGGTGCGCTTGCGCAGCCATCGGCTGAACGCGCTTTTGGGCATCGACGTGCCGTTTGGCGAGGCCACGAGCATTCTGCGTCGCTTGGGCCTCGAGGTGATCCGCGATGGCAGCGCCGAGGCCGAAGTGCGTGGTGCCAGCTTCCGTCCCGACATTTCCCGCGAGGCCGATCTGATCGAAGAGGTCGCGCGCGTGCGCGGCCTCGATCCGATCCCCAGCAAAATCCCTGCGATCTTGCCCCAGCCCCCCCGCGTGAGCGGCAAGCTCGAACGCTCGGCGGCGGCGTGCGCGGTGTCACTTGGCCTGTCCGAGGCGCTCACCTACGCGTTTGTGTCGCCAAAGGAGCTCGAAGCGGTGCACGCGCCCCCGCCGGTGGTGCGCATCCAGAATCCCCTGAGCGAAGAGCGCACGGTGATGCGCACGAGCCTCTTGCCCGGACTGCTCGAAGCCCTGCGAAGAGCGCGTCGCTACGGTGAGGAGGCGGTGCAGCTCTTCGCCATCGGATCGCGCTTCTTGCCCGCGGCGTCGGAAACCACCAGCATCGCGCGCCCACGACGTCCCGAGGACGCTCGCGATCTCCCGGGCGAGCGCCCGAGCTTCGCGGCGGTCCTGGCAGGACCACGGCCCGCATATTTGGCCACGCCCGAGAGGGTCGACGTGTTCGACGCCAAAGGCATCGCCATCGAGATGGTCGAGCGGTTGATCGGACGAGCCGCGAGCGCCCGCCTGGTGGTGAGTGAGGAGGGCACGCGACACCTGCACCCGCGGGGCGCCGGCGAGGTTCTGGTCGACGACCAGCGCGTCGGTCTGTTTGGTCCGTTGCATCCGGACGTCGCCGATGCCTTCGACCTCGGCGGCGAGGCGCTCGTCATTGAGCTCGATCTGGCGGCCATCGAGAGCCTGGGACTGCGGACCCCGCGACACCGCCCGATCCCGCGCCTGCCGCCGGTCACGCGCGATGTCGCGGTCGTCGTGCACGACGACGTGACCTCGGAGGCTGTCGAAGCGGTGATCCGTCAGGCGGCCGGTGAGCTGTGTGAGTCCGTCGCCCTCTTCGACGTGTTCCGTGGCGGCGCCGTCCCCGAGCACCACCGCTCGCTGGCCTTCCACCTGATCTACCGCGATCCGAAGGCGGCGTCGGAGCCGGACAAGGCCAAAATGCTCACCGATCGCGAGGTCGACCAGCGCCATGCTGAAGTGGTCAAGGCTGCGACGGAGCGCCTCGGCGGCCAGCTGCGAGCGTAGCCTGCGTGCGCACCGAAGGGAGTTCGGGTACGGTTCTGGGGATGCGTCGCCTGCTGTCGTGCCTGGCAGTTCTTGCCGCCGTGTCGCGTGCAACGGCGCAGGTGCCACCGCCGCCCGCGACCCCGAGTAACGCGCCGGAGTCCGACGACCTCGACGCCGACGACCTGCCTCGGAAGGCGACCACGCCTGAGCCGAGCAACGTGCCGGTACAGCGATCGGATCTCGCGCCGCTTCCTCCCCCTGCCGATCCACGGATGGACGAGCAAGAACCCCGTCCTGTGTTCGGGGCCGCTTCGAGGGACGAAGGCGAACGCCACCTGGAGTTCGGTCCCGACGTCGGCATCTGGTCGCGACCGGCGAAGGGCGATCAGGTCAGCTACGCGCCGGGATTTGCCTACGGCTTACACGCGCGGGTCGAGGTCTTCTCGTTCCTCGGGGTCCGAGCCTATTTCAACAACTCGACCCACGCCGTCGAGATCCCACGTGGTGCGTTGGGTCTGGGAGACACGCAGATCGATCAACCCGATCTCGCGGTGTTTCAGCTCGGCGCGCGCGCCGAGCCGACGTACATGCCGATGCCCACGTTGCGGCTTTGGGCGGGCGTAGGCGTGGCCTGGGCCCGGGCCACGGCGCCGGAACCGTCGAGCACGGGTGCAAATCAAATTCGCTACGCGGATCGCTCGGGGGTGGTGCTCGAATACAGCGCCGCCCTGGGCGCGACGTGGGATGTAGTCCCTCGCTGGCTCGCGGCCACTCTCTCGGTCTCCGGGGGCATTCTCTCGGATCCTTCGGGGGACCTGTTTCACGCGCAGCCGGTCAACGACGGTGCGGGCGGCACGGCTCGGCTGCAAGGCTTCCCGGCTTTCGAGTCGAGCCTGGCGGCTCAGCTCGGCGTCGGGATGCTCTTGTGACCGTCCCTCGTGGCATCGCGATTGTGCTTCTGTGCGGAGCCGCGTGCGGTGGCGCGCCCTCGAACCCCGCCGAGAGCCCCGAGCGTGGCCCGGACGTGCTGATCCCGGACGTCTCCGACGACCAGGCCCGGGCCGCGGCAGAAGGTCCCGCTCCCCCGACCGGCGCACGGCAGAATCCGGTGGTCCCCGAGGAGCCGGTGGACGTCGAACCGGCCTCGCCTGACGATATCTGGGGTGGTTTCGGCTCCACCGCCGGGTCTCGCGGTGGTCCGGACTGCGATCAGGCCGCGGACTGCTGCCTGAAGTTCTACCAGCAGACCGCGGGCGATCCGTCGGTGCAACGCATCTGCAGCTCGATGCGCATGGCTCCCTCGTCGCTCTGCCCGCAGCTCCTGTCGAGCTTTCAGTCGTCGGCGCCGTCCATCGGTGTGCAGTGCCCCTGATGCGTATCGTCGACGCCGCCGGATTGACTCCCGTGCCCCGCTGAGCGAAGCAGGGCTCGGCTGCCGCGGCAGCAGAGGAGGCTTCGATGAAGAGAGCGTTGCTCGGCGTTTTGATGGTGACGTGGATCCCGTTCGGTTGTGCCGGGAGCACGGAGTCTGCTCCGCCTCCAATGTCACCGCCCGCGCCCGCGCCCGCGCCGATGCCGACGCCCGAGCCGGTGGTGCCTCCTCCGCCCGTGGAGCCCGCCAAGCTGAGCATGCTCGATCAGCAGAAGGCCCACATGGCGGCCAACGTGGCGGCGTGGCAGGCGCACGACGCCAAGAAGCTCGCAGCTCTCTACGCTGACGACGTGGTTTTGGGATTCCCCTCGATGGAGGGCTGGCGCGAGACCAAGGGCCGCGCGGATCTCGAGCGCAACATGGCCGAGTTCTTCGCGGCCTTCTCCGATGCGAAGGTGACCACGATGCGCGGCATTCACGCCGGTGACGTCTTGGTCCTCGAGTGGTTGCTCAACGGCACGCACAGCGGCGACTTCATGGGTGCAAAGCCGACCGGCAAGCGCATCGGGTATCGCGGGGTGAGCGTGCTCTGGTTCGGGGACAAAGGCGTCAAGCGCGAGCACATGTACTTCGATCACGTCACCTTCATGGCGCAGATGGGGACCGCTCCCAAGGGCATGGTCGGACGGCCCGTGACGGAGACCCCAGCCGGCCACGAGCCCGAGTGGGTCGTGGCGGCCAACACCGATGCCGAGAAGAAGAATTCCGAAGCCGCCACCGCGTTCTTTGCGGCCTGGGAGAAGAAGGACGGCAAGGCCTTCCTCGCCCTGCTGATGGATGACGCGCAGCACGTGGATTTCGCGCAGCCGGTGGACGGGAAGAAGGGCAAAGCCGCGGCCAAGAAGGACTTCGATGCGTTCAGCAAGGCCTTCCCCGACATGAAGATGACGGCGAAGAACATGTGGGCCGCTGGCAATTACGTGGTCGTCGAGTCCGAAGCGACCGGGACCTTCACGGGCGCACTCGGCCCGCTCAAGCCCACCAAGAAGACCGGAACCTTGCACGGCGTCGACGTGATGCGGCTGGCAGACGGCAAGCTGGCAGTTGGTCACAGCTATGGTTCCGGAGCCGAGTTCGCCGGGGCCTTCGGACTGATGCCGAAGGCCGCCGCGAAGCCTCCGGTGAAGCCACCGGCACACGCGCCGGCGAAGCCTGGGGGCGGTGCGAAGGCGCCGCACACGCCGCTGCCGCCGCCGGGGCTGCCGCCGGCTGGCGGAGCCAAGCCGCCCGCGCCGGGCGCACCGAAACCGCCGCCCCCGCCCGTCGCTCCGAAGCCGCCCGCGCCCAAGCCGTGAAGCACGCTTTCGCTGGAGCGCTCTCGCTCTCCGTCGCGGCCTCGTGTGGATCTCCCGCCGAGCCCGCGACGCCGGCGTCGCACATCGCGACGGCGGAGGCCAGCGTTCCCGATGCGACAGCTCCGGTGGCGACGGCGACCGCGCCCGCTGCGGTCGTCGAGCGCCCGCCCGAGCCCAAGGGGCACGCTTCGTTTTCGATGCACGTCGAGCGCGGCAAACGTCAGCCGCTGGCGCTGGTGGGGGCTCTGGAGGCGATCCGTCCTCCTGCGGGGGAGAACGGCCTCGACGCTTGGCACGAGCTGACCCTCTCGGTTTCCGGCAAGCCGGAGAAGGTCTACCTGCTCTTCACTCCGCCGACGTTGACCTTCCCGCTCTCTGTCGGGGATCGGATCTCAGTCGAGGTCGATTGCCGTCGCGGCGGCTGGCACCGGGTGTGCGACGGCGTGATCCGCGACATGGCGCGGCGCACGCTTCTGATCGTCGGAGGGAGCGGCGACGAAGCCGCTGCTCCCGGCTGGAAGATCGGCCGGGGCGCCGTTGCCACGAGCGAGGTGCGCCCGACGCAGCAGAAGTCCGTCCTTCACACGCGCTCCATCGAGCTTCAGTCCGAGGGCGCCAGAGTGTCGGTCATGCCCCACGAGTGGAAGCGGATCCTGGTCCATGGGCGCAGCTATCTGGTCACCGGATTCGAAACGGTGTGGGAGGGCGAGCGCCCGCCGGACGCGCGCGACCACCGGGCCTTCGCCATCGTGTTCGAGCGGCCGTCGGCCGGACCTTGACCCGACCTGGTTCACACGGGACCATTGTCATCACGGTGAGCAGCGAGCCCAACATCGTCGAGCGCCTTCGCGAAAACCACGAGCGAGTGCACATCTCCATCGGGGCGGTCTGCAACAACAACTGCATCTTCTGCATGGAAGAGGACCGCGACGGGCGCTACGTCAGCAACTCGGCGATGACGGGCTCGCGTGTGCGCTGGGTACTCGAATCGAATCGTGGCGCCGAGGAGGTGTGCTTCACCTCCGGGGAGCCGACTACCAGGGAGGACTTGCCCGATTTCGTGGCCTGGGCGAAGGCGCTCGGCTACCCGCGGATCAGCCTGATGACCAACGGCCGGCGCTTGGGGCACTTGCCCTACGCGGCCGCGTTGGTGCGGCGCGGCTTGAACCGCGTCTACATTTCGATCCACGGCCACGAACCGACCCTGCACGAAGGGCTCACCCGCACCCCGGGCAGCTTCGATCAGACGCTGGCCGGAATCGACGCCGCCGCGAAGCTCGCGCGCTGGGGCGTCGAGCTGCACACCTCCACCGTCGTCACCAAGCGCAACCTGCCCCACTTGGGGGCGATCTACCGCCTCCTGCGCTCGCGTGGCGTGAACCAGGTCGTGTTCAACGTGATGCAGGCCAACGGCCGCGCGAACACCCACTTCGAGCGGATCTTCCCCCGCTACTCCGAGATCGCCGCGGAGTTCCGCCGCATGCTCGCGGGTCTCGACGAGCCCCGTCCCAGGGCCTTCCTCGTGGACATTCCCCTGTGCACGACCGAGTCGCTTCCGGACCACGCGCGGGGTTACGTCGAGAAGTATCGCCACTTCGATCCGGAAGCCGGAGCTCCACCCGAGGCGCTCGAAGGGAGCCGAGCGCCCGGCAAGGGCTTGGTCTTGATCACCCGATCGGATCTCGATCTGGCCGAGCGCGTCAAGCGCGAGGAATGCCAGAGTTGCCGCTACGACGCGTGGTGCGAAGGCGTCTGGAAGAACTACCTGGCCCGCTACGGCTGGGACGAGATGGTGCCGGTCGCGGGCCTCTCCGCCGCCGAGTGAGCATGGTCCCGCGCTGGTCGTCTCGGGCGCGGTCCGGCCCCCCGGGTGCCGACGCGATCTGGCCCTTCGATCCCGAGCTGACTCAGATCGAGCTGGGTCTCCGACGCGCGATCAAGCGCGAGACGAGATCCGACGGCGAAGCTCGGTTGGCGGTCGACTGGTTGCAGAGTCGCGCTCTCGAGGTCGAGCAGCGCGGATCCGTGGTGTTTGCTGCGCGTGATCGCGGCGTGCTCGAGAGCATTCGAGCCGCCGACGCCGCCGGGGATCGTGACCCGCTCGCCGTGCGCGAGATCGGGAGTCTGCTCGGATACCCGAGCTGTTGCAGCGAGCGTTATCTCTCGATCGACGTCCGCGACGACGCGGGTTTGTTCAGCGCGCTCTTGCCGGTCGACGCCGCGCCGGCGCCCGCCGAGTCGCTCTGGCTGGTCGGTGCGCTGGCTTTGATCTGCCACGCCCCGTGCGGGCTAATGTGCGTTCCAACGCTGTTGCTCGGACGCGCCACGCTCGGGGCTCTCGACAAAGCGTACCCGGGGTTCGCCGTGCGCTGGCGCGAACTCGCAGCGAGGCTTCATCGAGTCGACCAGCGCGGCCGGGTCTTTTCGCAGGGACGCGCTCAGGTCGAGATCGTGGCGAGCGAGTTGCCCGCGGTCGTGGCCGCGGAGCCCGGCTTCGCTTGCGCGCGTTGGATCGCCGATCACCGGGGTTAGGAAGCCGGCCGCCAGGCACTTGTGCGGTGAACGTTGTGCACTTACTCTCGGGCGATGCGGCGTCTGGCTCTGATTGCCTCCTTGTCTTCGGTCTTCTTACTGGCAGCCTGCGGGTCGGGTGGCTCCGGCGGCGGCGGCGGCGGCGGCGGCGGCGGAACGGGCGCGACGGGCGCGAGCGGGGGCGCTGCGGGCAGCAGCGGCGGAGCAAGCGGGGCCACAGGCGGCAGCGGCGGGACCGGCGCGCTCGGCGGGACTGGCGCGCTCGGCGGGACTGGCGGGCAAGCGGGGAGCGGCGGCGGCGCCGGCGGAAACCCCCAGATCGAAGTGGACACGAACATGGGCAAGATGGTGTTCGAGCTCGACTCGACCAACATGCCCTCGACCACCGCGAACTTCCTGGCCTACGTCGACGCCGGTTTCTTCACCGACACCATCATCCACCGCGTGATCCCCTCCTTCGTGATTCAAGGCGGCGGCTTCATGTCGGGGCTCGTGCAAAAATCCACGAATGCGCCCGTCGACCTCGAGACCAGTCCGGCCATCCTGCACGACTACGGCGTGATTTCCATGGCGCGAACCTCGGATCCGAACAGCGCGACCAGCCAGTTCTTCGTCGTGAACGCGAAGGCCGGCTCCCACAGCCTCGACACCCAGTACGCAGCCTTCGGCCGCATGCTCCAGGGCGGCGCCGTGCTGGACGCGATCAGCGCCGTCCCGACCCAAGCCCAAGCGGGTTTCAAAGACGTTCCGGTCACCGACGTCGTGGTCAAATCCATCACCCGGAAGTGATGGGTCCGAGCGGGGCGGGTGCGGTTGAACGCGGAACGGCGTCCCACTGCTGCCGTCACGCCCAGCGCACTAGTGCCGCGCGGCCGAAGTTCGAGTGGATTCGCCCCTGAGACCTGCGCTCATTTGGGCTCTCACAGGAAGGGCGGAAGAGCGGAAGGATTTGGGGTGGTCAGGCGTTAGCCTCCGCAGGCCATTTCTGAGCGCGGTCACGTTGAAGTTCACGAGCAGGCCGACGGGCAACCGCGAAAGACGCAGATAGGTGATGACCTGCGCTTCGTAAATCGGGAGCAGCCGCTCGACCGCCTTGAGCTCCAGGAGGATACGATCTGGAAGCGACCAGGTCGAGGCGATAGGCGCAGTCAAGGTGTGCGCCTTTGTAGCGGATTGGTAGCGGTCGCTGCCGCTCGAACTTGAGCCGTCGTTCGGACAGCTCGGCAGATAGACAGGCCTCATATGCGGATTCCATCAGCCCTGGACCGAGATGCCGATGCACCTCGATCAGCGCACCGATCACCTCGTCCGTCCCATCCCCAAATCTTCCGAGCTTTCGCCCTTCCTGTGCCATCCCCGTGTGGTCGGGCCTCACTCCGAAACAGTCGCGACTTTCTTCGCAGAAAGTGAGGGGATTTTTCTGGGTTCGGCCCACGACTTGGGGCGGTACGACCAGCGAAAGGGTCGGTCGGTCTGCAGATACCACGTGACGTACGCGTCGAATCCTCGCCGCGAGGTCGTCGGTTGACGTGAACGAGCCTCGTGCGAGAAGTTGGCGCGTGAGGATCGAGAACCAGCACTCGATCTGGTTGAGCCACGACGCGTGCTTCGGCGTGAAGTGGCGCGTCCAGCGTGGGTGCTCGTCAAACCACTCGTTCACGTCGGGCGTGTCGTGGGCGGAGAGATTGTCCATGATGATGTGGCCACGACCCGGCGGGTAGACCGCCTCGATGACGTCGAGTAGCTCGACGAAGGTGTCGCTGTCGTGCCCGTCCGAGATGAAGCCGAACGGCTTGCCGCGGCGGACATCGAGCGCTCCCATCCAGCAGAGCGTGCCATGGCGGACGTACTCGAATTCGCGGCGGACGGGCTGTCCGGCCACCATCGGAATGTCAGCGTAGCGGCGTTCGAGCGCCTGGATGCCGGTCTTCTCGTCGACGCACACGATGTGCTCCTTCTTTGGCGTCTCGTAGTAGACGCGCAGCACGTCGTCGCGCTTCCCCCTGAACTCGTCGTCGTGCGAAGTCAGGTACATTTGTTGCCGATGCGGTTGCAGGTCAGCATCCTTGAGTATGCGGCCCACCGACCGGTCGCTGATTCTGAATTCCTTGCGCGCGAACGTGCACGCCAAGCAACGACGCTGACCAGTGCGTGACGGGCACGCCGACGTCGCTCGGCGGTCGACACGCTTCTGCTTCTACTCGAGCCGCTACGGTGTCCGAGAGAGAGAGGGCGGCCGTCCCGAGCGCGGGGCGTCCGCCAGTCTCTCGCTAGGTGCCGCGCAGTCGAAGCGCTTGCGCCAGTCGTCCACCGTGCGCACGTGCACCCCGAGGAGCCGGGCGATGTCCGTCGCAGGCACTCCGTCCGCCATCATCAACACGGCCTGCGCCCGACGAACCAGCCGCTGCTCCGCCCTGGCGGGTCGCAACGCCTCCTCGATCCGCGCGCGCTCTTCAGCCCTCAGCGCGAGCGGAACCGTCGGACGACCACCGTGCGCTCGACCCGCGAACGCGCTGTAGTCGATCATGTCACCCCACTACACCGACGACACGCACACGGAAAAGAAACCAGCGAAACTTCTGCCGCGCGGCACTAGCGGCGCTCGGGGCGAGTGGGCACGAAGCGAAAGTCGCGCAGGCCGGAGGCTAGCGGCGCGACCTCGAGCTTCACGCGCCGCGATCGGCACGCGGCCGCGAGCGCGCCGATCGCCCGAGCGCCGTCTCCAAGCCGCGCGAGACCGAGAGCGGGCAGACTGACTTCGAGCCGGAGCTGAGGAATTCGGCAGGCCACCGCCCACTCGGCCCAGCGCGGCAGCTCGTCGAGGCGGGCCCCGACCGGCTGCACCCGTGCTTCGATGGCGGCGCAGTGCGCGAACAGGTTGGGATCGAGGAGCGCTGCGGGTGAATCGACGCGCACACTCACGCTCTCTGCTCCTCGAGCGTGGCTCGTGTGCTCAGCCTGCAGCAGCAGCGCAACCCGAGAGCCTTGCGCGCGTGCGCGGTCCGCGAACTCGGCGAACATGGGGTGGGCGAGGACACAGGGGCCGACGGCGAAGACGCTGAGCGCATTCCGAGCAGCCTGGCTCAGCGCGGCGTCGAGATCGCGCGGTCGCGTGCGCTGGTCGAAAACGCACGGAGCGGCGCGGGCTTGGGCGCCGCGTTCCGGCTGATCCAGCGCGCGAGTGGGGGCGAGCAGGCGAGCCAGCTCCGCCTCCAGCTCCACGAGCCCAGGCTCCCAGCTGTCGTGGCCGCATTCGGCGAAGTCGACCGCAGCTTCGAGCTGATCGAGCTCGGACCCACGCCCGAGTCGATCGCGAAGCTTGGCAGCGAGCTCGTGCGCCACCCGTGTGCGCGGATCCAAGAAGCGCCACGGGAGATCGGTGCTGTAGCCCTTGCGCCGGGCGGTGCCGGTGTCCTCGCCGGGCCAGTGCTCAACGACGGCGCCGTCTCGAAGCGCCGCCCAGTAGATGGGCAACTCTCGATACAGGCGCAGTCGATTCCTGCCGATCTCGTGGAAGAGTTCACCGAGGTCGTGATCGCGGATGGTGGTGACGCTCTCGCGCAGGTCCGCGGGGGAGGTCCAGGGGTTCCACAGGAGCAGGCTGTGGGCCCGGGCGGCCGCGTACTCGAAGCTCGTGGGGTACTCGGCCTGCAGCGCGCGCATCTGGGCCACCGCGTCGAGCAGCTCTGCCTTCGTGCAACCCTTGTTGTAGCGCGCGAGCTCGCGATCGCAGAACGCTTCGAAACCCGAGAGGTGAACCTCGATCACGTGGCCGACTTCAGCGGCGATGCGGGCAGCATCCTCGACCCGGGTACGTTCTCGCGACAGCGAGTCGGGGCGTGCCGGAAAGAACCAGCGCACGGCGGCGATCCCCCGCGCTGCGGCCTCGCGAACCAGCAAGGGCAGGTAGCGAATGCAGTGCTGGTCGTCGATGGTGAAGCAGCGGATGTCGGGCGAGACCCGCGAGAAGTATTCGGCCTGCTCCAACAGCGACGCCACGACCTCGGCATCGGGACGCTTCTCGTAGTCACCGCCCAAATGGCAGAAGGCGCAGCCTAGGCGCGCGATGGGCAGTCCAGTGGGGAGCTCGACTCCGCTGAAGTGCGGCGCTTGCATCGGATCTGCCGCGAAGGGGCAGCCGACGTTGCCGAGCAGCACCTTGTGTCGCGGCCGAGGCGGCTCGCCTGGCGCGATCACATCCGCGTGCGTCAGCGGATCGAAGGGGCCCGGGGTCGACGCCGTGGGCAGGGGGGCCGCGATCCGGATTTGTCCCGCCTCCACCCTCCCAACCCCGGCCACCTGGCTCAGATCGGCGCCCTTCTCCAGCGCAGCGATCACCTCGTGAAAGGCGGCCCGCAGTCCGCCTACCGAAGGCGCGCGCCTTGCCGGGCGACCGGGCACCGGATCGGTCACCGCGCCGAGCACGTAGTCGACGCCTGCTTCGGGCTCGACGGGATCGCCGCGAGTGATCTGCAGGACGGCGCGTCCGCCTTCGACCACGGGCGCGGGATCGAAGAGTCGCTCGACCACGATCAGATCCGGATCGCGGTCCGACAGATAGTCGGCGAGTTGGCGTCGGATCTCTGCATCCTTCCCGGCATCGCGGCCGTGGTAGTAGACCCGCACGACGTGGACGCGATGCCCCGCGCGGCGGGCGTCGGCGGCGAGCAGCGTCAGCAGAGTGTCCGCGAAGTACGCCTCCTCGGGCTCACCGAAGGCGAGCACGAAGACCACGGTCGCCACGGCGGCAGCTTACGCCGCCCCGGCGGGCGAGGCACCTTCCGCTGGCTCCCGTCGCGTGGCGGCGGAAGTGGCCGCGGAGGCCGAGGCCCGACACCTGCTGCTTGCGACCCTCGAGGACGATTCGGAGATCGACGCCGCGCTCGACGAGCTCGAAGGTCGAGCTTCGAAAGAGAGCTGATTTCCCTGGGCTTTGCGAGCTGAGGCTTCAGCCTTCGACTCCGGGCGGCCTTTGCGCTACTTGCCAGCGCCTTGGAGTGAGCCCGTGACCGAGATTTTGATTCAATACATCCAGACCGCCGCTACCCACGCTCCGGTGTGGGGGTTCTTTCTGGTCTTCTTCTTCATGACCGTGGAGAGCTCCTTCATCCCTTTCCCGAGCGAAGTGGTGATGATTCCGGCCGGCTTCCTGGCGGCGCGCGGCGAGATGAGCTTTGGCTCGCCCATGGTCGACGTCGCGGTGGCGGTGATCGCGGGCACCGGCGGCTCGCTCGCCGGCGCGTTCATCAACTACTACCTGTTCTCCTGGCTCGGCACGCCGTTCTTGGAGAAGTACGGGAAGTACTTCTTCCTTCCGAAACCGAAGCTGGACCGCGCCGAGGAGATCTTCCGCCGCTACGGGCCGGGCGCCACCTTCGTGTGCCGGCTGCTGCCGGCGATTCGTCAGCTCATCTCCATCCCCGCCGGGCTCTCCCGCATGCCCATCCGGAGCTTCGCGCTCTGGACGGGGCTTGGCGCTGGCATCTGGGTCGCGATCTTGGCCGCCATTGGCTACTACCTCGGTGTCACGACCGCTTCGCTGAGCTATGCGGAGCTCGTGCACCGCGGCAAGGCCATGGTCAAGGGCGACCTGCTCTACATCATTCCGGTGCTGCTGGTCGGCTTCGTCGCCTACGTGATGATCTCGAACCGGATCATGAAGCGGAGCGATCAGGAGCCGGCGAAGGCCTGACTGCGCCGCTGGCTTGCCACACCCGCGCGGGCGTGCGCAGGCCCTCGAGGTGCGCCGCCGCGCGCTCCACCGACACCGGATCGGAGCGCTCGAAGCCGGCGCGCTCGAAGTAGCGCGTGATGGCCTCTCGACTCGGGAAGTCTTCCCGGGCGCCACGCCCACGGGTCACCAGCCAGATCCCCGCGCGCAGCAGCCTGGCTGCCGCAGCGACGGATCGCCCGCCCTCCCGCGAGCGCAAATCGCAGACGAAGCTGCCGCGCCCACCCAGAGCCTGGGCGACGGCCCGAGCGAAGCGTTCTCGATCACCGAGCTCGAAGTACCCCAGCACACCCTCGGTGATCACGACGGGACGCTGTGCGCCCTCTAGCGCACGCTCGAGCCAGTCTTCGAAGCCGGGAGCGGTGACATCGACTGCCTCGTGTTTCAATCGGTCACCGGCGCGCGCACGCAGGGCCTCGGGGACTCGCGTCCGGATGATCTCGCGCTTGGCCTCCACCATGTGCGGCAGATCGACCTCGATGTAGTCCACGCCACGGTCAGCGGCCCAAGTCAGACCGCGCCGGGAGAGACCCGCACCGATCTCGACGATGCGGTCTGGAGCTGCCTCGTCGAGGGCCAGCTCGATGCAGCGGTGCCGCAGTTCTAGATATTGCAGCATCGACGGTACGGTCGGGTGCACCACTGCCAGCCACTCACCCGCGGCGCGGAATGACCAGAACAGCCGCCGTCCGGTCGCGGTGGCGAAGTACTCGGCGTGCGGGAAGCCCAAGCGGTGCCAGGCGTAGGCGGTGTAGTGGGCGGTCGGGGCGATTTCGGCGTGTGACATGGTGGGCTTCCGAGGGAAGACGGGGCACTCCACTTGCGTAGCAGGACCCGACGGGTTCGTCAGCGACTGTCATTCAAGCCGTGCACGCTACGCCCACCGATACTGCCCAGGCAGACGCCGAGATTTCCGCGGCGGCGCCCCCGCTGGTTGCGGTCGTCGCGGGCCGGATCGTGCTCATGCTCGGCGTCTTCACGGTCTTGTATGGTGTCCAGTCGCTGACAAACCTTCGCTTTCTCTCCTGGCACTGGCTTTTGCCGGCGCTGCTCGTACCGGTGGGGCTCGCCAGCGCCGCGGTGGGCTGGAAGCTGTCTCGGGCGCGCGGCTGGGCGGCCATCGCTGGCTTCGTGCTGGCGGCGCTGACGGCGCTGCTCACCGCCGCGTTCACGCTGTTGGCGCTGAGCTGGGGGTACTTCTCGCTCTTGTCGGTGATGGTCGGCCTCGCCGCCATCGTGGGCGCGCTCTTGGCGGCGCTGTCGATTGCTGCCTGTCAGCGGACGGATCGCGCTCGCGCCGCGCTGGCGCATCAGGGCTTCGAGCTCGGAGTCTGAGCCCGATCAGCCGCGCCGAGCGCCGGTGATCACGATGGGCTCGATGGGCGCGTCCTTCGTGAACGGACCCGCGGCGCCGGTCTTGACCGATTTGATTCGGTCGACGATGTCCATGCCGACGGTGACCTGGCCGAAGACCGTATACCCCCAACCCGAGTCGTTCTTGCCCTTGTGATCCAGGGAGGCGTTGTCCTTCACGTTGACGAAGAACTGCGCGGTCGCCGAGTGGGGATCGCTGGTGCGTGCCATGGCCACGGTGCCGCGCAGGTTCTTGAGCCCGTTGTCGGCCTCGTTCTCCACGGGCGCCGAAGTGGGCTTGCGATCGTAGCTCTCGGTGTAGCCGCCGCCCTGCGTCATGAAGCCGTCGATCACGCGGTGGAAAATGGTGCCGGTGAAATGCCCCGAGTCGACGTAGCTCAAGAAGTTGGCGACGCTCTTGGGCGCGCGCTCGGAGTCGAGGGCGATGGTGAAGCTGCCCAGGCTCGTGTCGATGACGACAGTGGTTGGTGCCATGCGCGGACTCTACCTGGCCTTCGCTCACTCCCCCAGACAGAACTCGCGGATCAGCGCAGCCGTGGCCTCGGGCTGCTCGGTTGGGAAATCGTGCCCGGCTCCCCGCAGGAGCTCGAGGCGCGCTCCCGGGATCGAGCGGGCCAAGCGGGCGGAATTTTCTGCGTCGATCAATTTGTCGGTGTCGCCGGTCACGACCAAGGTGGGTGTACGAATCTCCCCCAGGCGCGACCCGGTCTCGTGGCGAGCGGCGGCGAGCAGCTGGTAGAAGACACCGCGACGGCTCGGCGGGAGCTCGCGAGCGATTTGGACCCACTCGTCCACGACCTCGGGTTCGCGTTCGAGGAAGTCCTGCGACAAGATCAGGCGGGCGGTCTCCCGGATCGCGCGCTCCGGCGGCAGGCGCATGGGGCCGATCAGCTGCAGCACGGTGGCGAGCCGAATCGATTTGCCGGTGCGTCGACCTGCGCTGGTGCACCCGAGGATCAACCGACGCAGGCGCGGCCCGTGTCGAAGCGCCAGCTCCTGGGCGATCATACCGCCCAACGAGATGCCCATGGCGTCGGCCGTCTCGATCTCGAGCCAGTCGAGGACCGCGGCGGCGTCGTCCGCCATGTCACGAGTCGTGAAGGGCAGCACGGGCACAGTGCTCTTACCGACGCCACGGTTGTCGATCAGCACCAGCCGAAAGCTCCGCTCGAGCTCGTGCACGATGCGGCCCCAGTGTCGGCTGGTACGACCCAGGCCGCGGATCATGAGCAGAGGGGGAGCCGATGGGTCGCCATGGATCGAGAACGCGATACGGTGCCCGCCGCGGTTCACATATTCGACTCGCCACATGGGGTGCATGCCTTCAGGGCTTGGCGAACCACTTGGCCAGGTAGCGGCTGCGGAACTGGGCGAAGCCGTCGTTCAGCAAGCTCTCGTAGACTGCTGATTCGAGGGCCCCTGCCGAAGGCTTGTCGGCATTCTTGGCGATCAAGTCGTGCGAGACGTTTTCGCCCGCCGTGTACTTGCTCTTGAGCGGCGCGGTGTCACCCGGGATGACGAAGGCTGTCTTGAAGAACAACAAGATGCCGATGAACACACCTCGGGGCTTGTCGCGGGCCACTGCGCCGCCGGACCATTCGAGTCGGTGGCTGATGAACAGCGTTGGCACGGTCGGCTCCGGGGGCTCTTCCGACTCGCCCTCGACCGGGGCCCCGACGACGAAGGTCAGGATCTCCGGCTCGAACACCTTCACGAAACGCTCTTTGAGGGCGTTGGCCACGGCGGCCTCGTTCGGCTCGAGGCGCTTTGGCTCGAAGTACTGGGCGGGATAGCTCGCCGCGCCGTTGAACATCGGATTCTTACGGATGGCGGCGTCGGCGCGCCCGAGGGTCTTGGAAGCGAGGCGCTGAAACCGAATCTCGACCGCTGGCCCGCGATGGCCGGCGTCGGTCCGCTTGGCTCCCGCCTTTTCGGCGTAGCTGATCAAGCGGTCAACGAGGGCGGCGTGATCCTCGGCTCCTTCCGCCATCTCTCTTCGGTAGCGGGCCTTGGCGTGCGCGAAGAGTGCGCTGCGTGCTTCGTTGAACGGGGTCTCCAGGCCGTGATCCGGGTGCTCCTGCCCGAAGTCCAAGAGCGCAGCCAGGGTGCCTTTCGCGCGCGCGCGCTCGAACTCGGCCACCATGGCATTGCGGCGCGCGGCCTCCACCTCGGGCTTGATCCCCGTCTCGGGAAAGTCCCGCGTGAAGGCGTCGATAGCCGCGACGGATCCTGTTTCGATGGCGCCGCGCAGCACCGCCCTCGGCAACAGCACGCTCGAGACGATCTCCCGGTGGCGCTTGCCGCGGGCCAAGTAGCCGCGATACGCGGCCACGTCGTCTTTTCGCTGCGCGGAGGCCAGCATGCGGTTGTCGCTGGCGGTGTTTCGTAGCCAGAAGATCACCGCGCCCAGCAGGCATCCGACCAGGATGCCGAGCGTCCATCGCTGCTGCTCCCAAAGCGGAGCCCGGCGCGTGAGCGGGGCCGTCGGAGCGAGGGGGCTCGCGACCGCCGCGGGCTCGAGCGGATCGATTTCGAAGCGGCCCCTCTCATCGAGGATGGCGAGGCGGTTCTTGGCGCCCTCGATCAACTGCACGGCCTCGTCAGCGCGGGCAGGGTCGGCAAGCGGCAGGGAGAAGTGTGCAGAGCCGAACACCAGCGTGACCATCGACCCTGGACCCTTCGCGAGTCGCGCCAGACTATCGAGTGGGTACACTTTCAGGCGGCTGGCGCGCGCGTCGATCAGTGCCGAGCCGAACAGGTAGATGCCAGGTCTGAATGGCAAGGCGCCGATGCGGGATTTGTGCTCCAGCGCCGACAGCAGCCCGATGCCGACGGTGGCCATCAGTGCGGCGTAGATCGCGACGACCGGAATGGAGTGCAGCGCCAGCGGACTCTCGACCTTGCCCAAACCGGCGAAAGCGACCACGCAGGCGCCGATGGCGCCGGTGCCCGCGACGGCGAGCCAGCGGGGAGCTCGAGCAGCCGCGCCGAGCCGATGCAGCATGGGGCGTGGCTCGAACCGCCCGCCGAGCGAGTCGAGCACCCGGTCCTGCACTGGCCGGGGCAAGCCGTAAAAGTCGACTTGTTTCATTCGGAGCCGAATCCGCACCCATCGAGATCGGGCGGAGGTTCATTGGAGGTACCCGACCTGGCCCGTGCCGGGAAGCGGGGCGTCGCGGCAGCCGAACGCGGCTCGGTTGCGCACTGGTCCGTTCCGTGGCCCACTGCCGGGGCGGCTCGTTCCGCTCGTTGCCCAGGGGTGGCCATGCGCTGGCTCGTCCTCGTCTTTTTCCCGTTTTTTCTGCTCGTTGGCTGCGATCTGAATCCGCAGCCGGAAGTCCCCGGTTCCGACGAGCCGCAGGGTGCGGGCGGAAGTGCGGGCGCGACCGGGGCGAGCGATGACCTCGAGACCTCCAAGGGCACCCCAACAGATCCCGGGCCGCCGGTCGATTTCGCGCCCGACGCGGACCACGGCGGCCTCTGGGGCGGCGCGTCTCGCCCGGACGGCGGCGCGCAACGCGAGTCCCCGGACGCCGGCGCCAACGACGCCGCTGCAACACCGCCGATCGTTGTTCAGTAGCGCGCGAGTGCTCGTGCGTTCGAGATCTCAGAGCGCGCCCTGCGTCCGAGCCCAGTACAGACCATAGGCCGTCAGCGCGATGGCGACGAGCAGCAGGGTGGCGGTGGCCACGAGCCAGCGCGCGCTCCGGGGCTCTGGCTCGACCGCCGCCGACGGTGGCGTCTGCGGCGCCGGGATGGGATCCGGCGTTTGCATGATCGCGGTGGGCACCACGGAGCTTCGTGAACCGTCTGCGGTGGGCCCGCGCTCGACCAGCGGCGCGGTCGAGAGCGTGGCGTAGACGCGCTCGAGTTCGCCGAGCATCTCATTGGCAGTGCCGTAGCGAGTGGCGAGCACTTTGTCCGTCGCGCGCCAGATGATCGGCCACAGGCCCGAGCTCTGGAGGAAGCTCGGCAGGGGAATGCGTCTGGGAGCCAACTGAGCGAGGCAGGCCTCAGCCACCGAGCAGGTGAGCGTTGGCTCGCCGCTGAGCATTTCAGCAAGCATCGTCCCGGTAGCGTAGAGGTCCATCGCGGGAATGGGGGTCTCGCCTCGGATTTGCTCCGGCGGCATGTAGCGCGGAGTTCCCACCAGGATGCCGGCGGCGGTGACCTGTGCCTCCAGGCCGTCGACGCTCTTCGCGATGCCGAAGTCGAGCACCTTGACCGAGCCGAGCCGGGCGTCGTCGCTGCAGACGAACACGTTGCCTGGCTTGATATCCCGATGAACGATCCCGACCTCGTGGGCTTCCATCAAGCTGCGCAGCACCTGCATGCCGATGGTCGCCGCGCGCATCTCCGAGAGCGGCCCCTCGCGGCTCATCAGCTGCTTGAGGGACTCGCCTTCGAGCAGCTCGTAGACGATGAATGGCAGGGGCTTGGAGCGGAGGTTGAAGCCGATCAGGCGGATGGTATTCGGATGACGGAGGCGCGTTGCCAACTCGGCCTCGCGTCGGAATCGATCGAGGCCGGCGGCATCGACGCTCTCTGCCGCGAGCAGCTTCAGCGCGACACCGGCGCCGTCCTTCAAGTCCGTGGCGCGGTACACCCGGCCGAACGCGCCCTCGCCGATCAGCACGTCGAGACGGTAGCGGTCGCCGACGACCAATCCCGGTTGAGGTTCCACGAAGTCCACGCGGGCGCTCATCATCGCCCAGAGCACGGGCCGAACGCGAGGGGCGGCGCCCGGCCATGGGCCGCGGCGGGCCTCGCCGAAAGCGGAGCGCGAAACGTGGGGTGTTTTGCGCTATGAAAGCTGGGTGAGTGGCGAGTTCTCCTTCGATGAGTGGCGGGAGCGGGCCTCTGAACATTTCCGGCCCGGCGACTTCTGGGAGCTCGGCCCGGGCGGCCTGATCGGAGCGGCGCTGGACCTCGCGACCGGACGGCACCAGGTCCGGGGCGGCGCCGACGGCATCGACGCCCGCGATCCCGAGCTCGTCGAGCTCGTCCTCGACCTGTCTCGGGCCATCGGCGAGCGATACTTCCGTTGGACCGCGTCGGGCGTCGAGAACGTGCCCGTGGACGGGCCGGCGCTGCTCGTTGGCAACCACAACGGTGGCCTCCAGACCTTCGACAGCCTGCTGACGGTGGTAGCGATTCGGGATCGCGTTGGCCCCGAGCGCATCGTTCACCCACTGGCTCACGACATCTTGTTCCAGCGGCAGCGTCTGCGCGAGCTGGCCGTCCGGTTCGGCGCGCTCCGGGCCGATCACGAGGCGGCGTCGCGGGCGCTGGACCGAGGTCGCTTGGTCTTGGTCTATCCGGGGTCCGATCTGGACTCCACGCGCCGCTTCAGCCATCGTCACCGGATCGAGCTCGGCGGGCGAACCGGTTTCCTCGAGCTGGCACTCCGACACCGGGTGCCCATCATCCCGGTGGTGAGCGTTGGGACCCACGAGCAGTTCATAGTGCTCTCGCGGGGTGACCGGCTCGCTCGCGCCCTGGGTCTCAAGCGCCGCCTGCGCGCCGAGGTATTTCCCATAGTGTTCTCCCTGCCCTGGGGCATCACCAGCGGGTTTCTTCCGTACATTCCGCTCCCGGCGCAGACCTCGCTCCGCTTCGGCAGCCCGATCCTTCTCGGTGACGTCGATCCGCGCGATCCCGAGGCACTCGCCGGCTCCTACGAGCGAGTGCGGTCACGAATGCAAGACGACCTCGACGTCTTGGCCCACGGACGAGTGCCCTTCTTGGGGTCCCTCGACGCACTCCTTGCACGGTGGCGCTGACCCGCCTGGGCGTTTTCCGCTAAGATGACCGAGAATTGCTCCCTGTCGTCTTTGTCGATCTCTTCGACCACGCCGAGTTGATCGGCTTGGTTCAGGCCGCGCTCAGCGGCGACGTCGTGCTCGTTCCCGTTGGCGAGCAGAAGGTCCGTCCGCGCCCGAACGTGTTCGAGCTTCGGGTGCCGGGACTGCGCCCGGTGGTGCTGCTCGGGCAGCCCGACGGGGAAGGCAGCGCCGGCATGGTCCCGGTGCGCCTGCGTCCCTTCGACGACGCACATGCCGGGCAACTGCTGGTGCTCGCCTGCTCGGCGTCGGATGACCTGGGCACCGGCGTCGCCGAGAAGTACGCGCCCGGACGCTGGGAAATGCTCTCCGTCGTCGATCGGATGGAGAGTGACAACCGCATTGAACTCGAGATGCCGCCACCCTCACAGGCGCCTTACCGGAAGCTGTCGACGGTTCCCCACGTTGCCGGCATGGGTCAAGCGCTCTCGGCGCCACCGCGCTTCGACACCGCCGATCCACTGGTGGGGCGATCGGTGGCGGGAGGAAAGTACGTGATCGAGGTGGCCCTGGGGGCCGGCGCCACCGGCGTCGTCTACCGAGCCCAACAGGTTGCGTTGCGGCGCGCCGTGGCGGTCAAGGTCATGCACGCTCACTTTCGCGCTGCCCCGGGCTTCGACAAGCGGTTCCACGCCGAAGCGCTTGCGGCCAGCAAGCTCGATCATCCGAATGTGCTGCGCGTCCTCGATTTTGGGGAAGAGCCCGACGGATTGCTCTACTTGGTGATGGAGCTCGTCACGGGCAAAGAGCTCCGGACGATCTTCAACGAGCGAACGCTGGGCCGCGAGCGTGAGATCGAGGTGATGATTCAAGTCTGCTCTGCGCTGGCCGCTGCCCACGAGCAGGGCATCGTGCATCGCGACATCAAGCCCGAGAACGTGATCATCGCGACCGGCGCTGACGAAGACGGCAACGTCGTGGACGTGGTCAAGGTCTGCGACTTCGGCCTGGCCACCGTGGAATCGCCGCGCGCGGGCAAAGACGATGGCTCGTTGGCGGCTTCCGCCGTGAATCTGGTGGCCGGCACCCCGCAGTACATGGCGCCGGAGCAGATCCGTGGTGAGCGCCTCGACGGGCGGGCCGACGTTTACGCCGTCGGAGTCATGCTCTTCGAGATTGGGACGCGCCGGCTGCCCTTCGACGCCGAGAGCGCGATGGACGTCGTTCAGATGCAGCTCTACAACGAGCCACCGCGCCCGCGGGCGCTCGACCCGCGAGTGGATCCGCGGCTCGAGAACATCATCTTGCGGTCCCTCGCCAAGAACCGCGACGCGCGCTACCCGTCCGCGCGGGATCTGCGGGGCGACCTGCGTGCGCTCGTCGACGCGCGTTCGAGCGCACGGGACGCCCAGCGGACCAGCGTGTCGCTCGACAGTCCCGAGTCCGGCTTCCTCGAGCTATTCATCGCCGTGACGGCTGGCCTCGCTCCGGGCGGTGTTCCCGACGAGGTTGAACGCGAGCGAACGCTCGACCGCCTGGCCACCGCCACGCGAACCGTGATCGGCGGCCGCGGAGAGGTGCGCTTTCTGACCCGCGCCATCGACGGGGGCGACCTGCGCGTGCAGAGCGGTACTGGCGAGTCCTACGAGATCCGCGCGCTGGTCGGCCACACGGCGGAGCCCTACGTGCGTCGCCTCGTCGAAGTGCTCGCTCACCACGACGTGGCGTGCTTGGCCATCAAAGAGGGGGTGGGTCGCGCCGAGCTGGCGGACTTGGTCTGGGCCTTCGAGACCGGATTCTCTCCACGAGAGGTCATCACTCGACTCAGGGAGCGCACGGGCCGTGGCGTGGTCGTGCTGGCGGCGAGCGACCTGGTGGGCTCGGTCGATGTGCACATCTCCCGGACCGTGGCCCTGGCGCTGACTCGCATCGTCTTCGATCTGGGCGGCGTGGCCGGCGCCGCGCTCGCGGGTCGCGACTCGAACCCGTTTCGTACCGCGGTGGTCGACGTCACCGCGGGGCTCGCGCCCGCAGAGATCCGCGAACTCCTGGCCAATCTGGGGCAGGTTCGCGCCTTGCTCGCGCACCTGCCCCATGTCGCGAAGGTGGATGTCCGCCGGGCCGTGCTGCAGGCGCTCTCGGTGGAAGAGATCGCAGACGTATCGGCGATCGTTCTGGACGAACTCTCGAGCCGAGCGGGGATCAATGCCGATTTCGAGGCGGGCATCGCCCGAGCGCTCGCCGAGGTCCTGGTGGCGCGGGACGAACCGGATACCTACGATCTGCTCCGGAGGTTCTACGAAGGCTCGGTGCTCGAGCTCGAGGATCTGCCCGTTGCCCTCCAAGAGTGGGCCGATGCAGAGCTCTTGGCCTTCGATCTGTCGCGCGACGCCGTACAGGTACTCGCCAAGGTGCAGTCGATCCCGGAGCTGCCCGGCTTCGAACGAGATATCGAACGTGTGCGTCGCGCGATGCGAGTGCTGGCGCGACGCGAGGACAGCCCGGCGCTCTGGGCCACCGCCGCGCGGCTGCGTGAACTCTCCGGGGGGGTCGAACCCGGGGGCAACAGTCACGAGGCATTGACCGCGCGGGCATCCGAAACCATCCGGGAGCCCGAGGTGCTCGGGGCCGTCGCCCAAGCGCTCCTCCGAGGCACTGGTGATCAGCGCAACGCCGGCATCGGGATCCTGCACTTTGCCGGATCGGCCGGAGCACGTTCGCTGATCGTCGCCCGGGAGCGAGAGGGCGACGATCCGGCCGTGCGCGGGCGATTCATCGCGGCGCTCCGGTCCGTCGGCGAGACCGGCGTCGCCGTCGTCGCCGAACAACTCGCACAGCTCGCGGCCCAGGGACCCCGTTCAAATCCCCACGAAGCGGAGGACCTACTGCGGGCGCTTCCGGAGCGGTTGTTTCCCAAACTCGGGCCGATCATCGCGGAGTTTTTGCGCCACGAGGCGCCAGCGGTTCGGCGGTCGGCCACGGCTCTGATGGCATCCGCCCTCGGCGCCCACGCTCGCGACGCCCTCGTGAGCGCGCTCAACGACACCGACGACGGCGTACGTATCGCCGCCCTGTCTGGGCTTCGCCAGGCCGGGCTCATCGATCAGCTCGCCGTGTCGCGAATCGACCGCATCCTGAACACCACCACGGGTGCCAGCGAAGAACTGAGGGCTGCCGCGGCGGGCGCCTTGAGTGCCGCGACCGTCGACGCTCGGGTGGCCGCCGTCGACGTGCTGCGCCGAGCGCTGCGCCCGGTACGCATGTCCTTCATGGCCATGATCAAGGACGCGACCGGCAGCCCGGGCGAGAGCGTATTGGTCCTCACGACCGTCGGCCGTGTGCTGATCGGTCTGGCCGGGCCGCTTGGACGGAGCGACGTCGAGGCCCGGGCCCGGGTCAGCCGTGGGGAAGTGAAGAAGGAACTCTACGCCCTGCTCGGCGTTGCAGTCTGAGACGCGCCCCCTCGACGGCGGGTGGTTGGCGGAGATATGCTCCGGCGCGTCATGAGGGGCTTCATCGCAGCGGGCTGCATCGGGTGGTTTCTGGTCGGATGCGGGGGAAATCAGGCGCCGGCCGAATCGCCGGCGGAGCCGGAGCCGCTCACCCTGGAAGCCAAGGCCGAGCCGAGCGAGGAGCCAAAGGCGGAGGCGGGCGGTGACGAAGACCAAGGCGACGGTCTTGCGAGCGACCAGGGCAAGACGGAGAAGAAGCCCGTTGCCATCGAGCCCAGCTTCAAGGAAGGCGGTTCGGTCGAGGAGGCAATCGCCGCGGTTCCCCAGGGCACGCCACGCGTCAACGTCGAGCAAGAGTCACTCGCCAAACCGCTGATGGACGAGAACCTGTACAAGCCGTGCAAGATGTCACCGGCTCAGCACTTCAAGCTGCGCGTGGCCATCTGGGACGGCAAGGCCGTGGGCATCGACCTGAGCGCAACACCGAAGAACGACAAGGCCGTCGCCTGCATCAAGCAGCAGGTCCACGGCATCTCCTGGCGGGACAAAGTAAAGTCGCTCAACACCGTCGAGTATCAGTTCTAGGAATACCGCTCGGGATGCCCGCCTTCGAAGATCACGTCTACTCCGCGTTGCGCCACGCCGATCCCGCCGATCCCGTCCGGGTCGTGAAGGAGGATCGGTGAAAAAACCACGCAGCCACGTCCACGATTTGCGCGGTGCCAGCCGTCTGGCCATCGAGGCGACCAAGCGGGTCACGGATCTAGTGGAGGCCATGCATATGGCCATCGGCAGCGGGCCTGCCATCTTGGGCCGCCCGCTCGAAGGCCCGACGCGCCTCGCCACCGGCCTCGTCTACGGCGGCATTCGTGGCGTCGCCGATTGGGTCGGGGTGGGCATCGACCGCGCGCTGGCCGAGCTGGGCGGCGTCTTGGGGCAGAGCGCCCCGGGCCCGGAGCGCGAGGCGGTGCTCGCCGCGCTCAACGGTGTGCTCGGCGACTACCTGAGCGAGACAGGAAACCCGCTGGCCATTGAGATGGGCCTGGGTCGCGCCGGCATTGGTCTGGAGCTCGAGCGCGCGGCGATCCATCGAGCGCTGCCTGACGCGAATGGCGAGCTCGTGGTGCTCATCCACGGCTCGTGCATGCACGCCGGCCAGTGGGAGCGGCGTGGGCACGACCACGGCGCGGCGCTCGCCAAGAGCCTGGGCAAGACCTGCGTGTACCTGCAATACAACAGTGGGCTTCATATCTCGACCAACGGCCGAGCGTTCTCCGAGCTGCTCGAGAGACTCGTCGCCGAATGGCCGACACCGCTCCAAGAGCTGACCCTGATCGGGCACAGCATGGGGGGCCTGGTCGCGCGCGCAGCGTGCCACGTGGCAGAGTCGTCCGGACACCGCTGGCGAACCCAGCTCGGCGCGATGGTGTGCCTCGGCTCACCGCACCACGGCGCACCCCTCGAACGCGGCGGCAATTGGATCGACGTTTTGCTGGGCGCGACCCCCTACAGCGCGCCGCTGGCGCGACTCGGGAAGATCCGCAGCGCTGGCGTCACGGATTTGCGCCACGGCAACGTGCTCGACGAGCACTGGCAAGGACATGATCGCTTTGCGTTGCAAGCTGATCCCCGGGCTCGCCTGGAGCTTCCGGCCGGAGTTCGGTGCTACGCCATCGCCGGGACGACCACCAAGGAGCCAGCCGAGAAGCTCTTGGGCGACGGCTTGGTGCCCGTCGACAGCGCGCTCGGCCGACACCCAAAGCGCGAGCTCAGCTTGGGTTTTCCGGACGCCCACCAGTTGGTGGCGTTCGAGACCGGGCACCTCGATTTGCTCGACAGTCGCGAGGTGTACGCTGCCGTCGAGAGCTTCTTGTCGTGAGTGTTCGCGCCTGGTCCGGCCCGCGCTGATTCAGCCGCGCACGTCCGGCGCCGGGCAGCGAGACTGCCTTTGGAGCGCCCGGTCGTCCACACGGGTGAACGCGCACGGGCCTGGCGCCGCCCCAGGGGCGCGCTGCCCGCGAGCCCGCCCGAGCTCGCTCTCAGCTCCGGGTCCCGCGGGCCGAGTCCGCCTGCAAGATGAAGCTGGTTCCGAACTAGGAACTGCTGGCTGAGCCGCCCGCCGAGCCAGCCGGACGCCGAGCTGGGACCCGCCTGTGAACCGTTGTACTTTGCTGGCATGGCTCGGGCTCGGCGCACGAAGCGCTATCTCATCGACGCGCGCTTCCAACTGAAGTGGACCGGATATCTCGTCGTCATCGTGCTCGCCGTGATGACCTCACTCGGGGTGCTGATCGGCCGCATGGCGAGCCGCGCTTCGGACACCGCGGACATCGCGGTGTCCCAGGCCGAGAAAGCCTTCAAGGAATCGGAGGCCAACAACATCCTCGCCCGCGGCGCGGTGGAGATGGCGCAGCCCGACAACGTCCCGCTGGCGGCGGCCATGGACGAATCGCTCAAAGAGGTCGAGGCGCAGCAGCAGAAGAATCTCGCCGAGGTTCACCGTATGCACCACGAGATCCGCCGCGATCGCCGGGACCTCCAGCGTGCGCTGATCGGCGCTGGAGTCGCGCTGCTCGTCCTGCTCACGCTGATGGGCATCGTGATCACCCATCGAATCGTCGGTCCAGTGTACAAGTTGAAGCGACTACTCCGTCGCGTGAGCACTGGGCGCATCGTCGTGGATGAGCACCTTCGACGCGGTGACGAGCTGGAAGATCTCTTCGAGACATTCTTGCAGATGACCCATTCGCTGAGCGCGATCCAACACGCGCGGGTAGCTACGCTCGACGCGACGCTGCGCAGAGCCGAGGCGACCGATGCTGCTCCCGAAGTCTTGGACGGGCTCAAAGCTCTGCGCGCCCAGATGACCCTCGGGCTCGAACCCAGGCGCCGGACGACGGTGCCTCCGCCCCCCGTTGCCTGAGGTGATGCATGCACGAAGTCCTTGCCCCTGCCATCGAAGACCTGTGCGCCGCGTTCGAACTCGGCGGCTACAATCCCACCCCGGTCATCGACATCGGTGTGCTGGTCGCAAACGCCGATGGCGCCGTCGACGCTCGCGAACACGCGCTGCTCGGTGAGGTCTTTCAGACCTTGCTCGAGACCACGCTCACCCGGGAGTTGGTCGATGCCCTGATCCATGCCAGCGTCGAGGTGATCAAAACCGCAGGTGTCGAGCCGCGCGTCCGCCTGGTCGGCGCCATCCTCCAAGATTGCGACGCCGCGGAGGCTGGCCTCCGAGTCGCCTTGGCCATCGCCTTCGCGAGCGAGGGGCTCTCGGCGGCGGAAAAGTCTCTGATTCACGAGATCGCCGCCGCCGCGGGCGTGCAGGCTGACCGAGTCGAAGAGCTGGTCGAAGAGGTCCGGAAGCACACCGACGCCGGCGGTCCCGCTAGCGCGCGGCGCTCCCTCTTGCCCGCACACCTGCGCGAGACCTGAGCGCCTGGCCATGAGCCCAGACCCAGACGCCGAGTTGCAGAGCGTTTTCGAGTCGCTCGAAGCTCGGGGGAGCGCGCGCTGCCGCCTTTGGAGCGATCCGGCGTCGGGGCTGCGCGCCATTCTGGTGATCGATGATCTGACGCTCGGTCCGGCGGCAGGCGGCGTGCGCACGCGCGTCTATCCGTCCCTCGGGGCCGCGGCTGAGGACTGCGCGAAGCTGGCCCGGGCCATGACCATCAAGTGCGCGCTCGCCGGCCTCGACGCTGGTGGTGCCAAGCTGGTCGTGATGGATCAACCTGAGCTCGATCGCCCGCGGGCCTTCGCGCGATTGGGGCAGCTCGTCGACGAGCTCGACGGGCAGTTCCGCACCGCTGGGGATCTCGGCACCACGAAGCGCGACCTCGAAGCCATGGCGACGAACTGTCGCTTCGTTCACACCGACGAGTCCGGGCTCGCGGACGCGGTTGCGAGGGGCCTTTTGCGCTGCATCGAGGCCTGTGCCAGCACCCGCGGAGTCGCTGTCGCTTCGCTGTGCGTTGCCGTGCAGGGGGTTGGGGTGATCGGCGAGGCGGTTGCGCGACGGCTCGCCGGGGCGGGTGCGCGGATCCTGCTCGCCGACCTCGATCGGGACCGAGCCCTGCGGGTCGCTTCCGAACTTGGAGCGGAGCGGGTCGATCCCCTGGCGATCTTGGCCGCAAACACCGACATCCTCGCGCCCTGCGCCGTGGGCGGCGTCATCGGAGGCGAGGAAGCCCGGACGCTCAGGGCGTGGGCTGTCTGCGGCGCGGCCAACAACATCCTCGCGGACGATTCGGCGGCGAAGATCCTGACCGATCGCGGCGTGCTCTTCGTCCCGGATCCGGTGGCCTCGGCCGGCGCGGTGATCGAAGGCGTTGGGCGATCGGTGATGGGGCTCGAGGATCCCGGGCCTCTGATCGACGCGCTCGGGGTCACGGCGCTGGAGATCTTGCGCGAGAGCGCGACCAGTGGCGAGCCCACGCCCGTCGTCGCCGAACGCCGAGCCCGGATCCGCATAGAGAGCTCGGTTCACCGGGTCGGCGCGCTACGAACGACGAGGAGCGGTAAATGGACCTAGAGCACTTCGACGTGCTCATCGTTGGGGGCGGTCTCTCGGGCGTCGGAGCGGGTCTGCCGCCTCGTGAACCACATGGACCGGGTCGGGGCTCGCACGGTCACCCCGCGCCTGCGACCCGCCGATGCGGACATGCCGGGGCGCCCCTGGATCGCCGATTTTTCTCCCAGCTACATCGCGCGGGCGATGCACCTGTTCCCGAAGCAGGGTGATCGCGAGCCTTGGCTCAACCCACAGAGCTACAGCGAGGATAAGCGAAGCCTACGCGACGGGGCAATCGACGACGGCGTGCTCTGCTTCAGCGCGTGATCCGGCGCGATCGCCCGCAGGACATTCGCCCTTCATCGACCCGACGCGATAGCATCAGCGCGATGGCCCAGGCCAAGAAGCGTTCGGCCAAGCGACCTTCCGACAAGTCGGAGGCGAACGCGCCGCCCGCGACGGTCGCGGCGAAAGCGCGCGCCCGAAAAACGAAGACGCCGGCGAAGTTGCCAGCCGCGGAGGTTCCCGGGTCCGCGGCCGCGTCCGACGATGGGTCGCGCTTCAGCGTCCGCCAAGGGTCGACTGTGCCGCCGATTCGATGGAGGTCGCGGTGCAAAGACCAGGCGTGGCCCGCCCCGTGGATCCCTTCAGGCGGAGACGAGACGTTGGCGCAGCAGTTGCTGCTGCTCGCCTATTGGTTCGCCGATCAGCTGGCCAACACCGAGCTTTCCGAGGAGCGCCGGACCCAGCTCAGCATGTCCGTGAAGCGCGCGTCATCGATGCTGTCCGGGGATGCCCCCGAACTGGTGTCTTGGGTAGTCGCCTGCGCGGTGCGCTGCAATGGCGCGCTCTTGCTGAAGGCCCACGACGACGAGAAGGCACGCATCAAGCCCGGCGGTGTGCTCGACGCATTGCTCGACGGCCACACCGAGCAGGCCGTGGCCGACACGCTCGCTCGTGTTCAGGCGCACCACCCCAAAGCTGCGGAGTGGCTCGGCGAGCTCGAGCGGCGGGGTCGACCGGAGCTCAGGAATGCGCTGCAAGCCTGCGGCAAGAGACCCTGGGAGCCCGACGATCCGGCGCACCGCGAAGCCCTTCGCCGCCTGCTCGCCCTCGTGCTCTTCGCCACCGAGCGCGTGAGTCGGCCCGTCGACGCTCCCTGAGATTCGAGCTGCCCTGGTCACGGACGGGCAAGAAATACCGCGGTGCCCCCGATATCGGCGACCCGCTCGTAGCGATCGCGCAATGCCACGCCGATCTCCGGGCAGAACTGCGCGAGATCTTGGAGCGCATCCGGGCCTGTGTTGGGCGGGCTGGTGGCGGCGACAATCGCGGCCGGAGCATGGGCCCGAAAGCGCTGACAGACGTCAGCCGCAGCTGCGCGCTCCAGCTGGCCGATGCGTGCGCGCTGAGCCGCACTGGTCTTCGATTTTGCGGTGGGCACGCTGAAGTTGACCATGAAGCTGACGAGCTGCGGGATGGCGGGCCGACGCTCCGCCAGATAGAGCGTGTACGGGTCGATGCCGTAGTAGAGCACTCGAGCCTCGCGCGGCGTCCTGGCCCGCAGCAACTCGGCCACCTTCTGACGGGTGACCACTTCGGGGGAGTTCGCTGCGTCTTCTGGCTTGCGCCACGGACTCTGCTGGAGCTCACGAACGCAATAGGCCAGCGTCAACGTGAAGGCGACCCAAATCGCACCGGCTCGCAGCACCGGGTTGGCTGCCGAAGGCTTGCACTCGCTCACCCGTCCCAAAGCGAGCAGCAGGACGGCAAAAGCACCGGCGACGGCGGGGTGGAACTGATAGCCCCAGCCCTTCCCCTGCATCACGCCGGACAAGAACTGGAGCGAGGGGGCGAGCACCAGTCCCACCGCGGCGGGGGACAGTAGCCGCGTGGCAATCGCGACCAGTCCGCCGCCGGTAGCGAGCACCGCCAGGAGCGGAAAGCCTCGGGCCGGGTCCATTCCGAGGAAGACCTGATCCAGCGGAACCGAGTGGATGAACCGGTAGACCTCGAGCGCGTACACGTAGTGCCAGTAGACGAAGCCTCGCAAGCTGCCGAAGATCGCGACCAGCACCAGAGCAACCAAGACGGCCCCGCCCACGCCCGTGAAGAACCAGCGCCAGGCGTCGCGCCAGGACTTTGCTTGCCGTCGCGCCACGAACAGCGACAACGCCGCAAGTGCCGGGTAGACCAGGCCGGTGTGCTTGCCCAGCGCGGGCGCGGCGCACAGCACGCCCGCGAGCACGAGCATCGACCGGCTCGGTCGTTCGGCGGTGATGACCGCGAAGGCCGTCGCCAGGCCGAGGGTCCCGAACAACGCGTAGTACATCTCGCGCTGGGACGAATCCGACCAGTAGAATGCGAAGATGTAGGTCAGCCAGAGACAGGTCCCCAAGGCCGCCCACACAGCCGTGACCAGGATCGGCCTCGACCCGGTCCTGGGTCGGAGCGCTGCGCCGAGCAAGCCGCCGCCGACGATGTGCACGAGCAGATCGATGGTCCGAAAAGCCCGATCGGTCGTTCCGCCCAGCGTCTGGAGGAAGGCATGCCAGAAGTGGATGAACGGCCCGTCGGGCATCGATACCGTGTCGTACAGGCGCTCGCCATGACGCAGGCACCAGCCGACGTACTGGAACATGCCTGGGTCGCGGAACAGCGGTTGCGAGGTGTAGTGCTTGGCAAAGAAGTAGAGCCAGGGGGCCGTCGCCAGCACGAGAACGAGCGGAGCCAAGGCTTCGAGCGACGGGCCGGGGTTCTGGTTCGGCGCCGCCGCGGAGGTCTCCTGCGGCGCATCCGGAGTCTCGCGCGAGCTCGGAGCGCTCGACCCCTCCCCAGACCCTCGTTCCACTCGCGGCCCATCGCACGTGAGGCCATGAGCGTCAACGAGCTGATTGCGCGGCGCGGACCCTCGCCCTATGCCCGACCGGCGCGCGCCCGCTGGTGAGCCACGCCGATGCTGCGCCGGCGGCGAAGCCGAACAAGTGACCTTCCCACGAGACGCCGCACTGGCCCGGCAGCACGCCCAAGATCAACGCGCCGTACAGGAAGAACACCAGCACGCTGAGCACGATGCTGCCGACGCGGCGCTCGAACCAACCGGCGAGCAAGGTGTGACCGAAATAGGTGAACACCAGCCCGCTCGCGCCGACGTGCACCGAGTTGGACGCACCCACGAGCCAGACGCCCAAGCCCCCGAGCCCCATGCCGAGCAGCGTCACTAGGACGAAGCGCGCCACGGACCGTGCCAGCACCAGCCAGCCGAGCACGACGAAGGGCACGGTGTTGCCGATCAGGTGCGGCAGGTTGCCGTGGAGGAAGGGCATGGTGAGCAGGCCCCAAAGTCCAGAAAGCGTTCGGGGCCGGATGCCGTACACGACCAGGCGGCCGCCAAAGCCGATGGCGCTGACGAGGTGCACGAGCCAGAACACGGCGACGAAGCCCCCAAGCAGCTTGAGGTGAAGCGACAGCTCGCGCTTGAGTGCGACGACCTCATCGTTCGGGCCTTGCTGTAGCGTCGTCATCGTTTCGCTGCGCCTCCAGCCTACCCGCTGACAGAGCGTTCCACCTCCGCCCCCACGGCGGGTACATCACGCCGCGCGCACGCTCGAAAGCGTGCCGCGTCGCGTCATGAGTGTGCGACAATCTCGTTGCGAGTTAGTCCCCTAACGGTTAGGTTCCGCGCCGCCCCCCCGCCTGGGGGGAGTTAGAACATAAAACCGCAAGAAAACAGCCTTGCGATGTTCTGGCTCGGCTCTTGCCCAAGGTGGTGCCGGCTCGGATTCTGTCCTCGGGAGATTGCGCGTATTTGGCGCACCGTCCGGCGGCATCGGGATGACAAAGCAACTTGTTTAAGGAGAACGGCATGGACCTGAGGTGGACCAGAAGGCTTGCAATGGGCCTTTCGCTCGTGGGGTTGAACGCGGTTGGGTGTGCAGAAGAGCGCGACCCAATCAACCAAGTGCAACCAAACGCCCTAGAAAAGGCGTTCTTCGTCGGGAAATTGGCCGACAACCTGGATAACCCCAGCTTCTTCTCCAAGGCATTTGTCATCGATCAGTCCGTCGGCCAGAACGGAATGAGCGTTGGGCTGTACTCCGGGACGGATCGCATCAAGTGGGAGATCAGCGAAGACTACCTGATTGCCCACAAGGCGTACCAAATCGCCCAGGGCCAAGACCACCACGGACTGCCCAACGGCGAACCGAACGGCGTCGTCGTGGCGAAGTTCAGGATCACGAGCCACTTCGACGTGAAGCGCCAGTACAACCCACAAACTGGCGAAGAGCTCAACGTGGTCTCGGAGAACAGCTCTGATCGCCCGTGGCAGGAGCGGAAGTTCATGCGCGTGGATTGGTCGAGCAACGTGGTGATCGACCCGATGTGGAGCGAGATGTTCTTCGGCAAGCTCTTCGGCGACATGACCGTCGAGCCGCTGACCTACACGGTGACCGACCCGACCAGCGAGGATGCGCCGCACTTCGACGTCAAGGACGGTTACTTCGACATCACCAACAAGTACTACGTCTCGCCCAAAGAAGAGTACTTCGCGCCCTGGGGTCAGACCCTCCCGACCTGCGCGCTGGTTGGGATCTTCACGAACTCGACCGCCTACGATTGCAACAACCAAGAAGCCGTGATTCGCCACAGCTTCTGGAAGGTCAAGGCGGACCACGACTACGAACCCACGGAGAATACCAAGCGCAAGATGGACGTGGTCGCGAGCTTCGGCGGCGCGGGCGACAGCCTACAGCCCGGGTTCGCAGGTGGCACCACTCAATGCTGGGATCCCCAGTACGCTTACACCGAAGCGTGCTTCCGTCAGTACCTGGTCAAGACCAACTTCTGGGCGAAGAGCCACGTCGACATCCCCTGCGGGAGCGACTTCGATGGCAACGAAAACGGGACTGCCGACCAGTGTGAAGCGTACCAGGGCATGAAGGGCTCCCAATGTGACCTGTACCACAACAAGTGCACGATGCCGCTGCGCGAGCGCTCCATCAAGACGGTTGGCTACTGGCTCAACAAGGAGACTCCTACGATCCTCCTGGACGCCGTCAATCCCGATGGAAACCCCGCGGGCGCCTTGGACGCGACCGGACAGCCCGTCGTTCGCGGGCCCATGGAGGACGTGGTCCACACTTGGGACCAATCGACCAAGGTTGCCTTGGCCTACGGCCGAGAAGCCGAGTGTCGCCGCACGCTTGATGCCGATCGCGCAACCTGCCACGCGCAGTTCTTCGAGACTCTCCCAGACGGCCGAGACGTTTTGCAGATGCTCTCCTTCGGCGGTTGGGGCGTAGCGACGCCACGACCCCAACCTCAAGACGCCGCGCGTGCCATGACCTCCTGTCACGCACCCGTGCGCGCTTACGACGACCACCAGACCTGCGGTGAGACCGGCGAGGTCGCTCGAAACGGCGACCAGCGCAAGAACTTCATCTACTACTGGCCGCACGATTCCGACGCTCGCTACGGCGGGGTCGCTGGTTTGGGTCAGGATCCCGAAACCGGCGAAAGCCACGGCACGACGGCCACCGTCATGGGGCGCTCGGCGACCCGCGCGGCGGCGATGTACCGTGACTACATCCAGTACGCGATTGGCGACTTCCAAGAGAGCGACATCACCGACGGGATGCCGCAGTTCATCTACAACAAGATCGCCCAGAACGGCTACTCGCCCCTCAGCGACATGGCGAAAAAGGCTGCGGGCAAGAGCATCGATGCTCCCGCGCCGCAAAGCGGACCGAAGTCCGGCGAATTCAAGGAGATGCCGAAGCAGTCGCTCCACTCGTTCCTCAAGGCTCAGACCAAGACCGCTTACGATCCACTGCTTCAGGCCCAAGCCCAACCGCTGTGGGAGGCGTTGGCCGGGAAGGTTCGCGGCACTGAATACGAAGCCATGGTTGTCGACGCGGACTGGGCAATGAGCACGACCGGTGCCGATCCGAGCGGACCCATTTCTGGCTCCACCCTCGACGCGGCATCACCGTTTCGAAACCTCGATCCGGGCCGGATGGAGCTCTGGCGCGCACAGATCAACGCCAAGCTCGCGGCCAAGGGCGTCTGCTTCGTTGAAGACGTGCCGCGCATCGGCAGTATCAACTTCGCGGGTATCAGCCGTTGGTACCTCGACAAGTTCGAGGAAATGGGCATGGACGCCGACATCAAGGCCGGCGGGCCTCGAGACGTCGGGCTCCTGAAACAGCGCGGCGACTACATCTACGAAGACCTCTTCAAAGGCATGGCCAAGGGCATCGCCATCCACGAACTGGGACACTGCCTCGGCATGCGTCACAACTTCGCATCGAGCTACGACGCCCCGAACTTCATGCCGCAGTACTGGCAGCTTCGTACCGCGGAAGGTTCAGAGCCTGCGTGCGCGTTCGGCGCGACGGACGCCAAGGGGTGCTACGGCCGGCGAGACATTGACGCGGAGACGGACGACGAGCTCGGCCTCGCACCGCGAGACGCCGCCGGTAGAAGCCAGGGACGGCCCGGAGTCGGCTACTTCGGCAATACCTCGGTCATGGAATACGAGCAGGACTATCTGTCCCCTGGCTTCGGATCCTACGACATGATGTACATGAAGGCCGTCTACGGCGGCGTACTCGAAACCTACGACAACGACCGTAGCGACGCAGAGGGAGGCATTCCGGCAGCAGACCAAGACCAGTTTGCTCTCAACATCGGTCTGCAACTGAGCGAACTGAGCACCTTGGGACCGAACGTCTCGCACTACACGAACCTGAGCGAAGAGCTCAAGGTGTTCAAGCCAAGCTACTGCCGAGACGCCACACCAGAAGAGCTGGCGCAGGGGGAGTGGCGCGTGGTGCACGGCAAGATCTGCAGCCAGAGCGCTCGGGACCACTTCCGTTGGAAGGACTTCATCAACGACAACGCCGACGACAACACGATGCCCGCGGACTGGGTCAACCTGACCGCCTGGAAGTCGCGAAAAGCGGCGTCCCCGGACCAGACAGCTCGCCAGCGATGGAACTATCGCTACGGCGAGACCTATGGCAACGGCTACCTGCACACGAACCCCAGTGACAGCGGCGCGGACGTGTACGAGGTGACGATCGGGAACAGCAAGATGTTCGACCTGACGTACCCGCTCACGTACTTCCGAAGAAACAGCAAGACGTACCGGTACTCGAACCTGCCCGCGTCTACGGCGAATCGCTTCATGGAGCGCGCACGTTCCTTCCACTGGATCTTGGAGGATCGCTCGTTTGGCCCGGAGTACGACAAGGCTCGGCTCGAGACCTTCCATTTCTTGGCGCGCGCTGCCCTGGCTCCCGAGCCGGGACCGATGAAGAAATCCAGCATGGGCGGCCAAGCCGTCTATGACGCGGATCCAAACGATACGCTGAAGTTCCCGGCGGAGTTTCAGGTCGGAATTGGCGACGGTCGCTACGTATCTGCGGAGTTCAACAACGAGAAGGGTGGAAACTGGGACTACCTGTCCTGGATCGATCACGCCGGATACAACGCCGAGCGCGGCATGGCCATGCGGGCTCTGCTGGATGGCCGCCCCACGTTGTTCACGATTTCTCGTGAGACGTACCTCGACGGACGCAACGTCTTGCGGAACTACCGCGACGATGAGGCGGATGGCGTGGATCGCTTGATCGGCGGCGTGCTAGCCGAGGACTGGGCGAGCGTGGGCATGTGGGTGGACAACACCGACATCGAGGACCCGAATGGAGGCCTGCCGTTCCGTTCGATACAAGCCCTCGACCTGACGGTCCCCAATCCATCACGGCCCGCAGGAAGTACGGCGCTCTTCCCCAACATCGGCTTCCGCCAGCAGGTCTGGTTGGTAATCAACGCGAATCTATTCGGGCGAATGAACTCGGACACGACGCTTCTCAACAAGATGCAAATCTTCATTGAAGGCGTGGATTTCATCGCGGCGATACCGGACACGGAGTTGGTCAAGTTCACCGATCCCAACAGCGGCTTCACCTACGTTGCGCGTCTCTATGGCAACGACACGATCAACGGAAAGATCGTCGACAAAGGGGTTGCGTCGCGGATGCTCCAACGCGCGAACGATCTGAAGGCTAACAACCCCACTCAATTGCAGAGTTACGTGGGCCTACTCGACGCGGCTCGGGGCGTCGCAGCGATCTACTCGAAGGCTGGAATCTACAACTCGCTCCCCGATCCCGACTGAAAACAGGCGGGCAGATCCCTCGCCGTTCGAACGTAGTCCAACCCGGTCTGACTCACGTCGGATCGGGTTGGCTTTTTTTGAGTGCCTCGCGCGCGCCCAGGACTTGTGAGTCCGGCGGACCGTGCTAGATGCCCGGTGGCTGAGCGGGTTGTTGCAGGCTTGGGAAAGACATGAAGAGAGTATCGCCTTGGTTGGGTGTGGGTTTGATCGCAGCGTCGTTGAGCGGTTCCTCCTTCGCGTGTAGCAGTGACGACAGCGAGGGCGGCGGTGGCGGCGGCACTGGCGGCGGGCTCCCCGACGGCAGCGGTGCTTTTGGAGCGACCGGCGGCAGCGGTGGCTCCGGGGCGACCGGCGGAACCGGCGGAACCGGCGGAACCACGGCCACGACCAAGCTGGCCAAAGCGTGCGTCAACGATGGCGAGTGCGGCGGGGGCCTCACGTGCATTCTCCCTGACTCCGGCAAGCTTGACGGCGAGGGTCCGGCCCACGGGTACTGCAGCGCAACCTGCGCCGTGTCCGAGGACTGCAAAGCCCACGATCCGAAAGGGGAATGCAACCGCGGATGGTGCTTCGCGGGTTGTACGATTGGTGAAGAATCACAGAAGAAGTGCCAGGGCCGCCCCGACGTCGGCTGCAACTTGCTTCTCGAGTCAACGCCCAAAGCGGCGTGTACTGGCGCGAACAAGGATGATTGTCCGGCCGGGGAAATGTGCGCTGCTGACGGCATGTGCCACGACACCTTCAGCATGTGCGATCCACGCTGCGGCTCGGATAGCGATTGCCCTGCTGCGCACACATGCAACCTCGATACCGGCCTGTGCACGACGAAGGCGGCAGCTGGCAAGGACCTTGGAGAATCCTGCCAGGCCACGCCGCCCGGACAATGCAAGGGTCTCTGCATCGGGATCAGCCCGTCCCAGGAGCGATTTTGCAGCAACTGGTGCGTGCTCGGAGCTCCCGGCTGTGGGTTCACCGCGGTGGGGGTGAAGTCTGACGGTATCTGCTCACTGATATTCGATTTGGGTGGCGCCGCTCCGACGACCGGCGACATCGGCGCATGCCAGGCGTTGTGCGATTGCAACGCTCATTGCGCGCCTGGCTACCTCTGCGTGCCGAACGCAAACGCTACCCAGGCTAACCGGGTGGGCGCCTGTTCGCCGACCGCTAACGTTGACGCGGGCGCTGGGATCGCAATCTGCCCCGACGACGGCGGCACGGACGCAGGCACCGGCGGCACAGACGCAGGCACCGGCGGCACGGACGCAGGCACCGGCGGCACGGGCACCGGCGGCGCGCCGGCAGACGCTGCCAACGGCTGAAGTTACATGAAGCAGCTCAACGAGGCCCGCGCGCTCCGATTTCGGATCAGCCCGCGGAGGGCGGCGCACCGGGCTGCACCGCCTGGGCGGCAGCCCGGGCCAGCTGATGGAATGCGTCACGCAGCGGCGCGGCGTGCGGGCCGTCCGACGCAGCGGTAGCGATGACACAGGCCGCGCGGGCAGAACCGTGTCGCATGAAGAACTCGCAGAGCTCCGCGACCACGTGGGCCGTGTGGGTGGGCAGCCCGGGACGGCCCAACAGCGACGTGATGTTCGCCAAGGCTTCCATGCTTGGGCCTTGGGTCTTGATCAGGGAGTTTTCCGTCTCCAGGCGCGCATAGGTGGCCAGGCGCTCGGCGACCCACTCCGCCGACTCGGTTGGATCGGGCAGCATCGTCGTGTCGAAGGCGACGGGCAGATCCTCGGGCGCGAGCGGATCGGGCTGGGCCACCACGAAGAGCGCCCCCCTGTCGAGCACTCGCACGGGGGAGAGCCCCGCGCGTCGACACAAGGCCGGCAGGGTGTTCGGACTGAAGGAAACCAGGTGCACGTTCTGGAAGAAGTTCTCCTCCAGCAGTCCGTAGGGTTGATACAGGTTTGGCACCTCGATCACGAGCTTGCCGCCCGGCGCCAGCATGCCGCGCAGTCGTACGAGTTGGGACAGCGGATCGTGGAAGTGTTCCAGGACATGAAACAACTGGATCTGATCAAAGGGCGCGTCGGGTTCGTATTCCTCCAGAGTACCGGTGAAGCACCGCACACCCGCGGCGCTGGCCTGCGCGGACTCCTCGGGACCTGGCTCCACGCCGTGGGCGACGATGTCCAGTCGAGATCGCATCAGCTGGAGCGTGCGCGCGTGACGACAGCCGACCTCGAGCACGCGAGCGCCCGGGCGGGTCTCGCCCAAGGCAATGCAGTTCTCGGCTTGGACGCTGTGCCACGCTTCGAGCGCGACGTCGTACCCGGGCTCTCCGGGGCCAGCCGTACCGCCCGACGGCGTCGCGCATCGCACCTGGCCGTAGTGCTTGCGATAGGTGCCCCGGTAGTAGTCCATCATCGCGCTGTGGCTAGGGCGCGGCGTCACGTAGACCAAGCCGCAGATCTCGCAGGCGATGTTGCGCACCCGCATGCCGAAGCGACCGCGCTCGCCCACCACGATGCCCGTCTGCGCCGTGTCACACAGCAGGCAGCGGGGAGACTCGGTATCCTCGGGGATCATGGGCCGGTCGCGTGCAAGTCCCGCGCCGGGAAGTTCCCGGGGGTTTCCGCGAATCGGGCGGAGCGCCGCGTTCGAGATCTGGCGCGGCTAGCCGCGCCGGGTGTCAAAGCGTTGACTCGAGCGGCACGAGCCCCACGTGCGACCGGCGTCGCCTTCGCCTGGCGCGGACCTCCGCCTCACTCCGCTGGATCGAGCGGATCGAAGGCGGCGGCGTCTCCCCGGACGACCTGCTCCGAGGTGCGGCCGAAGCGGCGCTCTTTGTTCGAGAACTGTTCGATGCATTCGAGCAGCGTCGTGGGCCGGAAGTCGGGCCACATGATCGGCATGAAGACCAGTTCGGCGTACGCGGCTTCGTAGAGCAAGAAGTCGGACAGACGGCTCTCTCCGCCGGTACGGATCAACAGATCCACGTCGGGCAAGGTGCGGGTGGTCATCTCGCGGTGGAAGAAGCTTTCGTCGATCTCTTCGGGGAGCACGAGCCCAGCGCGGGCGCGCACCGCGAGGGCGCGGGCGGCCTCGACGATGTCCTGGCGTCCGCCGTACGAGAGCGCCAGCGTCAGCGTCATCTTGTCGCCGTCGGCGGTGTAGTGCATCAGATCTTCGACCGCGTGCCGGGTTCCGGTCGGCAGATCCTCGAGAGCGCCGATGACGTTCACGCGGATACCCAGGGAGCGCAGCTCTGATCGTTCCTTCTTGGCGAAGTCGACCAGCAGGCGCATCAGTGCTTCGACCTCGCCGCGCGGGCGAGCCCAGTTGGCGACGCTGAAAGCGTACAGCGTCAGGTACTCGACCCCGATGCGGGCGGCCGTCTCGACGGCGTCGCGCACGGCGCGCGCGCCCTCGGCGTGACCCTCGACGCGCTCGAGCCCACGCTCTCGAGCCCAGCGGCCGTTGCCGTCCATGATGATCGCAACGTGACGAGGAACCCTGATTTTGCCGTTTTCAGACACGCTCTTTTTCCGTTTCTCGAAGCCGAAGCTGAAGCTCAGCGGCCTTGTACTTTCGACAAGGTGGCAGACAAAAGCGCGGGAACTCGGGGCCCTGTGTGGAGGTTTGATGGAATCGCGGCTGGCAGTTGTATAAACTGAGTGATTGCGGCAGCTTATCCTGGTGCTTCGGGCGAATAGTGACGCGGTCGGGAGCGCCGCTCGAGCGCCTCGCGGGCCTCGCCGGCAGCTTCTTTGAGCGACTCGGCGGCCCGTCGGCGTGCCGGCGGGAGCGCCACCCGGAGTGAAACAGGCTTGTACGCCACTCGGTGTGTGCGTGTCCGACATCAGAGGGCGTGAGGCGTGAGGCTCGAGTCTCACTCAGTCTCGCTCGGCGCGTCGTGTCTTGGCTTCGAGCGCCGCTCGAGCGCTTCGCGGGCCTCGTCGGCGGCCTCTCGAATTTGTTCGGCCGCGCGGCGGCGCGCCGGCGGAAAGGTGAGCCGAAGCACGACCTTCGGCGGACCCGGATCCCGGAGTTCCGCCCGGCCGCCGTGGGCCTCGGCGACGGCACGGACGATGGAGAGGCCGAGGCCGGTGCCGCCCTTGTCCGATCGAGTGGTGACGAAGCGACGGAAGAGCCGCTCGCGCACGTGCTTGGACACGGCGCCCGAATTCGAGACGATGAGCACGACGCCGTCCTCGTCGCGGCGCAGGACGAGCTCGATGGGATCGGCATCGCTGGCGTGGATCAGAGCGTTCTCGAGCAGGTTGCCGACCGCGCGTACGAGCCAGGCCTCGTCGCCGTGGATCCGCGTGTCGCCGTCGGCGCGAAAGGTGACGCGCCCAGAGGCGTCGCCGAGGGCGTCGATGGCGATCTCCGTAGCGTTCGCGAGCTCCACGACCTCGAGATCCTCCGCGCCGCGAGCCTCGATGCGCGCCAGGCTCAGGAGGTCTCCGAGCAGGCGCTCGATTCGCTCGGTGGCTTCGCGAATGCGAGCCACGAAGCGGCGGGCTTCTTCGGGCTCGTCGATGGCGCCCTCTTCCAGGACCTCGGCGCTGGCTCGGATCGCGGCCACGGGGTTCTTGAGCTCGTGGGATAAATCGGCGGCGAAGGTCTCGACGAAGGGCCGCCCCTGGAGCTGGCGTCGCATCGAGTCGATGGAGCGATTGAGCCGGGTCACCTCGCGACCCGCGGGCTCCAGCGGCGCGGCGACGCGTTCACCGGCGCTGACTTTCTCGGCGAAGGCCGTGAGCTTCTCGATGGGGCGTGCGATGGCGCGCCCGATGAGCACCGCGGCAGCGGCGGCGGCGGCGCCGAGCACCAGGCTGATCACCAGCACGGTGGGCGCGAAGTCCTCGAGCAACCGTCGCATCACGACGGTTGGTTTGACGACTCGGGCTGAGCCGGCGACGGCGCCGCGGGTGAGGATCGGTGAGTCCACGGTCACGGTGCCCGGTTCGCCCTTTCGGCTGGCCTTGCCCCGGGGAAAGAGCATGCGCCCCTCGCGGTCGAGCAACTCGAAGCTCAGCTCCGCGCCGCGCAGGCGCTCCGCTTCGAGGCGCACCGCGATGTCTTCGACGCGCAGGTTGCCGCGATCCATTTCGGCGCCGAAGATCCCGGCCACGATAGCGCTCTCGTCCAGCGCAGCTTGATTGGCCAGGCGCACCGCGCGGGCCTCGATGCGATCGATCACCATGATGCCGAGGCCGAAGGCGAAGGCGCCGACGATGAGGGCGAGGGCGAGGAAGATCTGCATGCGGATCGAGAGTCCGCGGGTGCGGGTCGCGAGCAGGCGCGCCGCGATGAACGCCGCGAACAAGATCAGCGCGATGGCAGCCGCCGCGACGATGATCAGTCGCGTCACGGCTTCTCTGCTGGCGGGCGAGGCTGATCGGCGACGCGATAGCCCACGCCACGCACGGTCTCGATGAGCCCCGGATCCCCGCCCGCGTCCGCGACCTTCTTGCGCAGGCTCTTCACGTGGGAATCGATGGTGCGATCCGTGATGGCGAAGCCGTCGCCCCAGACCTTGTCGATGATCTGTGCGCGGGTGTACACGCGTCCCGGACTCTCGAGCAGGTTTGCCAGCAGGTCGAACTCGACGCGGGTCAACTCCAGCGGCTTGCCGTCGACTTGGGCGCGTCGTGTCGACTGATCGGCCGAGAGCGGGCTCAGCTCGGCGGCTCCGGGCGAGCTCGCGGCGGGACCCACGCGGCGCAACACGGCTCGCACTCGGGCCACGACTTCTCGCGGCGAAAATGGCTTCATGACGTAGTCGTCGGCGCCCGTCTCGAGGGCGGCGACGCGGTCGGCCTCCCCGTCGCGGCTCGAGAGCACGATGATGGGGGTGAGGCGCCCGGCTCGACGCCAGCTGCCGATCAGGTCGAACCCGCTGCCGTCGGGCAGCATCAGGTCGAGCACGATCAGCTCGGCGTCGCCCGCGCTCGTGGCCTGGGCGCAGGTTCCTGCGATCTCTACGGCAAATCCGTCGCGGCGCAGAGCGTAGGCGACGGACTCCGCAATGGCGGGTTCGTCCTCGACCACCAAGATCCGCTGCGCCATCGTGGGCTCACGGTAGCACTAGACGCCGGGCTTCACAGCGGGCGGCTCAGCTGCGTGCAAGCTCTTTGACCAGCGCTTCCGTGGCGTGAAACAGCCGATCGAGGTGGGCAGGCATGGGCCGCGTCCCCGCGAAGTGAACGACGAGCCCCCCCGGTCGGACCTCGATGTGGCCCGAGAATCGCCACGAGGCCAGGAGGGCTCGGGCTCCCTTGGGAAACGCCGCTGCGGCTTCGGACGGCGACGCGGCGAGCGTGAGCATGTGCTCGTCCCAAACCGGGTCGCCGACCTTCACCGTCGGCATCGGCGGATTCTCCAGGTAGCTCACGCGGGTATTGAAGTGTTCTCCGCCCCGGGCGGCCGCGCGGCGCACGAAGCCAGGATGCGTCACGAACAGCAGCGCCGTGCGATCCACGGGCTCGCTGTCGACGAGGGCGTGCCACGGCTCGGCGATGGTCGCGCTGCCTGGTGGCACCGACCACGAAGCCGCGTTGAACCACGCTTCTGCGCCGACCATGGTGTCGAAGGGCTCCCACGCCGAGAACCACGCTTGGTCGGGCCACGGTTCCAGCTTCATGCGTCGGCCCCGGGCCCACGCGGCGACGTCAGCGGAGCCTTCGGGGAGCGGCGGGGCAGGGTTGGGCACGGCGGTCTCCGTTGCTCAATAGATTGACTCGGGGCCCGATGGAACCGCTCCACTTGACTATGACGGCGCCCCGGCGGAACCATCCTCCGCGTGATGAGCTTCACTTCGGGTTTCAGGGTCCTGGGGCTGGTGGGCGTGCTCGCGTCGACAGTCGCCGCATGCGGCGGCGGCGGGGCCGGATCGGAGACTCCGGCGGGTTCGCAGCGTGACGAGGAGCGCGCCGCAAGCCTCCTGGCCAGGGCTCGCGCCGAGAAGAAGCCCGAGCCCTACCGGCGACTGGTCTCGCGGTTTCGTGACACCAATGCGGCGGCGGAAGGTCGCGACGAACTCGCGCAGCTCCTGGTCGACGAAGCACGAGCGCTGCTGAAGGCCTCGGACTTCTCGACGGCGGACGATCGCGCGGAAGAGGCGACGCTGTACGCCGGTGTCGATCTCACCCAGGCCGCGCGAGCCGTTCAGCAGGACATCGACGATGCGCGGGCCGAACGCTCCGCCAAGCGGGCCATCGAGAACGCGAGCGCGGGCAAGTGCGCCAGCGCGCTGAAGGCAGTCGCGGATCCAGTGCGCGCCAAGGCGAGGCAGCACTTCAAGACTGCGCTCAAGGACAAGACCAAGGCCGCGCTCTTCGGCTGTCTCGAGCAGAAGTTGGCCGAGGAAGTGAAGGCGGGAAACGTGGAGGCCGCGCGCTCGCTGTTGACCGCGCCCGACACCACCACGGCCTTCGACAAGGAGAGCTACGCGAAGCTCGAGAAGGTCCTCCAACAGCAGTTGGTGCATCGGGGTCTCGGCGTGCTGAAGCCGCTGCTCGACGCGCAGAAGTGGCAGGAGGCTTTCGCCAAGCTGGATGCGCTCGAAAAGGAAGGCAAGCTGACCTCCGCCGAGCGGGCCATCGCCAACGACGTGGTGCGCGACGCCGTCAAGCTGCACATCCAGGCGCTGATCAAGACCGCGCTCGGCGCCAAGAAACCCGGAGAAGTTCAGAAGCAGATCGACGACGCGGTGAAGGTCGCGGGCTGGGAAAAGGTGCCCGATGAGATCGAGATGGCACGTTGGCGGCTGGCGATTGCGGTGGAGTGCGAGCGCCTGCGCTGCAAGCTGACGAAGCCTAGCGCGGCATGGGCCTGGGGTGCCCTCTCACTGAGGCCCGCAGAGAGCAGTGCCGGAGCGGAGTCCGGCAAGCTCGACCACGGGCAGAAGACGTGGCTTTTGGGCAAGGGCGGGGCCTTTGCGCTGATCGCCAAAGAAGATCCCGGTGCGGCCGAAGGCCCGTCGCTCTTCGAGAAGGCCAGCGCCTGGGTCGAGGCCAAGAACCTCAAGCCGACCGACACCAGCTCCTGGCTGCCGCCGGGCGACCAGCTGACGGGCGTGGTGGTGTGGGCGCCGCTGCGCGCACCCGCCAAGGACTACCACCTCGGCACCGTCAAGAAGGTCGAGGGCCGCAAGGCCACCGTCGAGCGCATGGCGGACAAGGCCAACGTCGTGGTCGACGTCGCCTCGCTGCGCGCGGGCGTCGTCAGCGCGGGGCTGAAGGTCATGGCCTTCTGCGCGGGCCAGGTCCACACCGAGACCGCCAAGGTCGCCAGCGTCGTCACCACGGACGAGGGCGTTCCGAAGGTGAAGATCGTCTGCGACAAGGGGGACATCACCCGGGTCGAGATTGGCACCGCGCTCACCACCAAGGCCGAGTGGCTCCCGGCGAAGAAGCCCTGAGATGAAGACGCTGCTCTTGATGCGACACGCCAAGTCGAGCTGGGACGACGACGGCGTCTCGGATCACGATCGCCCGCTCAACACCCGCGGTGAACGCAGCGCGCCGCAGATGGCCGCGATCTTGGTCCAGCACGCCGTGGTTCCGGATCTGATCCTGAGCTCCACCGCGCTGCGCGCACGGACCACCGCGTCGGCGGTCGCCGAAGCATTTGGCTGGAAGCCCGAGCTGCGACTCCGACGTGAGCTCTACCTGGCGTCCCCCGGGCAGATCCTCGAGGAGATCGCCGGTGTTTCCGACGAAGTCGGCTGTCTCTTGGTGGTCGGCCACAACCCCGGCACCGAAGAGCTGGTGAGCGACCTTGCTGCCATGCGTGAGGCGATGCCCACGGCGGCCATCGCGCGCTTCAGTCTCGCGGTCGATGATTGGGCGGAGGTCGGCCGCGAAGCGGGAGCGGAGCTCGTTCAGGTGTGGCGCCCGCGCGAGTTGGACTGAGCAGCGCACCTGCGCCCAAGTGCTGAATGCGTGAGCAAGACTTTTTCGGAAACTCTCCGCCGGCGCGGGCCGAGGCGGGGTCATGCCACCGATCCGAAAGTCCATCGCGAGTCTCTGTGTGCTCGTGCTCACCGCCTGCGCGGGTGAGCCCTTCCGAGCGGTCGCTGAAGAACACGACGCGGGTCCTGGTCCGGCGACGATCCCTGCGGACCCCGCCATCGGCCCTCCTGTGAGCTCCGTCGCTCCGAGTTTGAAGAAGCGCGCCTACGCTCGCAGTGGACCGAGCCAAGTCGCGGCCTTCGACCCGGCGACGGGCCACGTGCTGTCGACGACCGTCGTCGGCGAGGTGGTCGGCGATCTGGTGCTCGATGGCTCGCGGCTCCTCGCGGCGACCTCGCCCAACGACCTGGAGACCTCCAGGGTTCGAGCCTTCGACATCGTCGACGGGCAGCTCTCTCTGGTGGGCGAGAGCGATGAGCTTGGACCCGGCGCGCGTCTCTTTCCCTTCCCGCCCTACGTCTTGGTCCTGACCGAGGACATGGCGGTGACCTGGTCGTTGCTCGACTCCGCTCTGCGCCTGGTGCCGGGCAGCCAAGCGATCAATCGCCCCTCGAGCCTCGTATCGGCGAGCGTTCCGGGACGGCTCTTGTCCTTGAGCAGTACCGGCTTCGACGCAGGCGAGACCTTCGACTCACTGCTCGTGGCGCGCTTCGACTCGCAGTGGCAGATCGACTTCCACTCCATCCCAGCCCCGGGTCGTCCGAGCTCGCGTCTCGCGGGCGCTGAGGATCGCGACGAAGCGTACTTGGTGAGGAAGCACGAGGACGGGTCGCAGATCGAGATCGCCGAGATCTCCCGGGTCGATCCTGCGGTGCCGACGAGCTTCCGCAGCGTGACGGTGCCGGGCGCGAAGGGCAGCATCGAGTGCGTGGAGGTCGCCGCGGATCGGGACGCGCTCGTCCTGCTCTTGTCCCGGGGATCTTCGACCGGCGCCCTGGTGCTCCTGCCGCTCCGCCTCGACGCGGAACCATCGATGGTTCCGCTCTCCGGTCCGGTGGAGTCGTCACCATGGTTCTGCCGCTCGCTCGCGCTGTCGCCGGCGGGGCGCGTCTTGGCCGCGACGACCCAGAGCATCGAGGCCTTCGACTTGGGCGGATCGGGCGCCGCGCCCGAGCTGATCCGCGACGCGGACTTCGCCGGCGGCGGGTTCGCAGCGCCATTGATCACCGTCGAATGATGCCCGGCGCGTCCGGCGCTTGACTTTGCCATCGCCGGTTGTTAAACACGTGTTTAGAACGAGTGTTTAATGGCTGATTCGAGCATGATTCCTGGGTCGGCGAGCGATGGCGTGCGCGAGCGCATCGTGGCGGCGGCGCGGAGCGAGTTTGCGGAGAGCGGCTTCGGCGCCGCCTCGGTGCGGACCATCGCCGAGCGCGCAGCCACCACCGCAGCGATGATCAACTACTACTTTGGCGGCAAGCAGGCGCTCTACGACACCGTCGTGGCCGATGCCCAGAGCCGCCTTCTGAAGCGGCTCTCTGCCGCGGTTGCAGAAGGCGACCGAGCCGGGTTGCCGGTCCGCCTCGCTCTCGCTCACTTCGACTTCTTGGTCGAAGAACGAGATCTGCAGCGGCTCCTGCTCCGGCAGCTCATCGATCGTGGAGACGTCGTGCGCGACAGCGCCGCCGCCATCGTTGGCCCGCTGCGCGAGCTCCTCGAACAGCACTTCGGCGATCGTGACGTCGCGCGCGACCTCGCCATCAGCGTGTTCGGAGCGATCTCCGGCTACTTCATCTACGAGCCTGTGCTCGGGGCATTCTTGGGAGAGGACCCGCTGTCGCCCGAGCGCCTGGCGCTTCGTCGGCGCCACGTCGCCGAACTCACCACGCTTCTCGAAAGGTCCACGTCATGAACGCAAGAGCGAATATCTTCGAACTCACCCGCCGGCTCGCCGGAGCCCGTCTGGGAGTCCAACACCCGATCTACTTGGTGCATGCCCTCACCGCACGCTGCAACGCACGCTGCGGCTTCTGCGCTTGGAATCCGGACTTCTACGATCCGCGGGATCAGCTCTCGACGCCGGCCATCAAGCAGCTCTACACCGACGCGCGCCGCGCCGGATTCATCGGCCTTTCGATCTGGGGAGGCGAGCCGCTCTTGCATCGCGACTTCGAGGAGATCGTCCGTCACGCTCGGGACGTGGGCTTGATCAGCAACATGGTGACCAATGGCTTCTTGCTCCGGAAGAAGCTCGACGCCGTCGCCGATAACATCGACAAGGTCAGCATCTCGCTCGACCACCCTTCGGTCAAACACGACGAAATTCGCGGGATCCGCGGCCTGTTCGGCGAGATCGTGGCGGGCACCCGGGCACTTCGGGCGCGCGATCCGAAGAAGACCATCCTATTCGTCTGCACGCTTCAGAAAGCCAACGCCGACACAGCCACACTCCGGCGCATGGCCGAGCTGATGGCGGATCTGGGAGTGCTCGGTGTCTTCAACGCTCTGCGCGAAGAAGCGGCCACCGCAGAGAGCGACGTTGACATCTCGAGCTTTGCACCCTCACAGGCCGAACTCTCCACTGCGTTCGGCGTCTTGAAGGATCTCAAGCAGCGCGGTTATCCCATTCTCAACTCGAACACGCACATGAGCATGATGCAGAAGGGCCCGCCGGAGTACAGCTGCCACTGGCCCAAGTTCATGCTGCCCATCGAGGCCAACGGCGACGTGGTCGACTGCATGCACTGGGGGACCCGACCGATCGCCAATTTGAAGGATCAGAGTCTGGAGCAGGTGCTGCGCCACCCGCGCTTGCGTGAGCTGGCGGGCAAGACCGGCGAGAGCTGTCACAAATGCGTATCGATTCATCGCGTCGAGATCTCGGAGGTGTGCGAGGGCAACCTCGAGCCGGTGAAGTCGTGGGTGAAGCTCGGGCAGCGCCGGCGCCTGCCACTCTTGGCCTCGCATCGATCCGTTGCGGGGTGAGCCATGCCCAAATTCGCCGACCGAGCCGAGTTCGAGCGCGTGATGGCCAAGCTGTTCGAGCGCCTGATGGCGTCGCCCGCCGTCGCCGATCCCCTCACCAGCACCGAACTCGTCGTCCGCTTTCGATACCCCGACCTCGGATCGGTACTGACCTTCGATCTCGAGCATCGACCCGCGCGCTTCTTGACCGGCGACAGCGGCCCGGCCGACGTCGAGATGGTGCAGTCGTCGGACACCGCCCACGAGTTCTGGAGCGGCCAGCTGAACCCCGTACGCGCCATCGCCACCGGACGCGTGCGGGCGCGCGGTGACGTGACCGGGGCGCTCAAGCTGCTGCCCGCCATTCGACCCGCCTTCAGCATCTACCCCGAGGTGCTGCGGGAGCTGGGGCTCGAGGAGCGCGACGCGGGAGCGGTGAAGAAGCGCCGGATCGACTGGCGGCGGCTGCTGGCTCGCTTTCGCAAGCGCGGAACCACCGCCGCGGGCGGTTCGACGGACACCCGTCCTCCGACCGGGACCGAGCCAGTCGTGCCTGCCACGGCCCACGCCGAGCTCCCGACAGCACCGCGTGAGCTGCGCATCGAGATGCTGCGGCGCATGCTGTTGATCCGCGAGCTCGAAGAGCGACTCGCGGGCGAGTGGCAGGCCGGCGGCTTGCCAACGGCCGCGATCCACCTGAGCACGGGCCAAGAGGCGGTGGCCGTGGGCGTGTGTTTCGCGCTGCGGCGCGACGACGTCATCGCCACCACTCACCGCGGGCATGGTCACATGCTCGCCAAGGGCGCGCCGCCGGATCGCATGATGGCCGAGATTTTCGGCAAGGAGACCGGGCTCTGTGCGGGCAAGGGCGGCAGCATGCACGTGACCGATGCCAGCGTCGGTGCCATCGGCGCCAACGGTATCGTGGGCAGCTCCCCGCTGATGGCCATGGGAGCGGCGCTGGCGTTTTCGCATCAGGAGCGCGACTTGGTCGCGGTGGCCTTCATGGGCGATGGCGCCACCAATCAAGGCATGTTCCACGAGGCGTTGAACCTCGCCGCCGTGTGGAAGCTGCCGGTATTGTTCGTGATCGAGAACAACGGCTACGGGGAGTTCACGCCGCGAGCCGGCTCCACCAACATCTCGCAGCTCTCGGACCGAGCTGCCTCCTACGGAATGCCTGGCGTGACCGTGGACGGAAACGACGTCGACGCGGTGCACCGCGCCGCGATCGAGCTGGTGGCGCGGGCGCGCGCGGGCGAGGGCCCGGCCTTGCTCGAGTGCGTCACGTATCGTTGGCGCGGCCACATGGAAGGTGACGCGCAGAGCTATCGAAGCGCCACCGAGCTCGAGGAGTGGAAGCAGAAGGATCCCTGCGTTCGCCACCGTCGCGCCCTCTTGGGCGAAGGAACGCTCGACGACGAGGGCTCGAAGACCTTGGCCGACGAGGCGCGTTCCACCGTCGATGCCGCCATGGACTTCGCGCGCCGCTCGCCCGAGCCCGGGCCCTCGGCACTAGTCACCCATGTGTTCTCGCCGGAGCCGAAGCGCGTCCAGCCCGCGAGCCTGGGCGAGACCCTGACCATGACCGCCTCCGGGGCCATCAACCTTGCCCTCCGCGAAGAGATGCAGCGCGATCCGAGGGTGGTGCTGCTCGGTGAGGACGTCACCCTTGGCGGCTACCTCGCCGTGACCACCGGCTTGGTCGACGAGTTCGGCAAGCGGCGCGTGCGCGACACTCCCATCAGCGAGAACGCTATCGTGGGTGGTGCGGTGGGCGCGGCCATGAACGGCCTGCGTCCGGTGGCCGAGATCCTGTTCTCGGACTTCCTCACCGTCTGCGCCGACCCCTTGGTGAACCAGGCCGCCAAGCTCCGCTACATGTCCGGCGGGCAGTACTCGATCCCGATGGTCGTGCGCACGCCCGGCGGCGCCGGGCTCGGCATGGCGGCGCAGCACTCGCAGTCCCTCGAGTCCTGGTTCATGAATATCCCCGGCCTGATCATCGTGGCGCCGGGCACCGTGCGAGACTGCCGCGCCTTGCTGAAGGCGGCGATCCGCTCCGACAACCCGGTGCTGTTCTTCGAGCACAAGCTGCTCTACCTGACCGAAGGACCGGTCCCGTCGGGTGACGACGTGGCTCCGCTCGGCGTGGCGCGAGTGGTGCGCGCGGGCAGGGACGTGACCATCGTGGCGCTCTCGTACATGGTGCAGGTCGCTCTCGAGGCCGCGCAGGAGCTCGAACGAGAGGGCATTGACGTCGAGGTCGTCGACCCGCGCACGGTCGCGCCGCTCGACACCGAGACGATCATCGAGTCGGTGGCGAAGACCCGGCGCTTGGTCACGGTGGAGGAGAGCCCCCTGCGAGGTGGGTTCGGGGCCGAGGTCGTGGCGCGGGTCGCAGGCCGGGCCCACGGGCTCCTGGCGGCTGCGCCGGTCCGCGTGGGCGCCGGCGACCATCCCATCGCCTACAACAAGGCCCTCGAGTGCCTGAGCGTGCCCGACGTCGAGCGCGTGGTGGCGGCGGTGAAGAGCTGCTTCTGACGCCGCGGCTCAGCTCGCGAACTTCGCTGACAGCGCTTCTTCGGCCAGCTCGTCGAAGCTCATGCGATTCGAGCGTTCGACTTCTTTCTGATCGTAGAGGCGCGCCATCAGGCTCTCATCGACTCCGGTGATGCGCCGAATCAGTCGACCGAACACCAAGCGCACCGCCGGTCGGTCGTTGTAGACGTCTTGCAGCCCGGTCATGAAGCGCGTGAAGGGGTGCTCTTGGAGCTCTTGCTTGGTGCCCAAGAGCTGGATGCGTTTGAACGCTTCGCGAATCCGCCGCCCGCTCGGGTCGATGTGGTGCATGGGCTCGAAGAAGACGTCCCGGAAGAACGGCGCCCCGAAATAGAGGACGCTGACGAAGGCCCAGGCAGCCCGGAGCCGTTTGGGCAGCGGTGCCGGTGGGCGCTGTCGCAGCTTCTGTTTGTACTGCCTCGATGCATAGTGTTCGACCATGCGGAAATCGACGGCGATGTGTCGGGACTCGTCGCGGTTGATGAGTTCCATGGCGCGATTGCTCATCTCGTCGTCGACGTGGTCGTCGATCGAGCGCAGCAGCGCGACGTCCAGGATCAGCTCGCCGCTCGTGATGTAGGTGTTGGCGATCTCGGGCGGCAAGTACTGGATCAAGTTCATGAAGTGAGGCGCGAATCGCATCAGCGCGGGGCTCGTCACATAGCGCCGGTAGTGGTGCACGTCGTAGTAGTCCGCCAGCATCTGCGCGGCGTGGGCGTGGCGGATCTCGTCCTTCACGAAGCTCTTGAAGATAGCCTCGAGCCGTGGATCGTCAGCGTTCCGGCGTTGGGCCTCGAACAACGCCCCGGCTAGACGCTCGATGCCCGCCATGTCGGTGAAGTACTGGACGATGGCGATCTCGTCCTCGGGGCTCATGTCGCGGGGGCGACCGCTCCAGTCGAGGTCCCCGACGCTCCACTGCTCGCGCCCGCATTTCTCCAGCATCGCATCGAGATCCATGGCTGCCTCGCCGGAAGAATAGCACTTCGACGACGTGCAATCGTCACCGCCGTGGGGGTTGGTCCAGCAGTCGCTCCACTTGCCGCACGACGCGGGCGAAGCGCGGCGCAAGTCTGGGGTCGTCGAGCGCGATCATCCGGGCCGCCAGCACGCGTTCGACGTACTCGAAATCCATCGAGCCCCACTGCTCCAGCAGCACGCCGCGGACGTCTTCGAGGTGGGGCGACGAGCGCGACACGAGGGCAGCGTATCACGCTCGGTTCGGAGCCGGCGCGTGGCGCTGCTACTTCGCCGGCGCCGGGACCTCGAGGCACGCCGTCGGCCTGGGTTCGATGGCCCGGCCCGCGTCCGCGCCGGCGCTCGAACTGGCGGTTGGGGGAGGCGCGATTGGCTTCAGGCAGGACATGGGCGCGGCTGCGTCGGGAACGCGCTCGATGCTCAGGCAGGGCTGGGTGACCTTGTCGCAGCTGGTCTGGGTCACCGCCAGGCTCGCCAGCGCGGACACCACGAAGAGGCGGCGTCGAGCGAGGATCGTCTCTCGATCGTCCTCGCTCATTGCACGCCCCCGCAGGTGACCTTCGAGTCCGCGTCGTCGGTGTTGTTGCCGTCGTTGCACTCGGCGATGACGTTGTCGGGATCAACCACGGCGTAGATCAGCACGCTCACGCCTTTCGGGAAGCTGGTCATGGTCGCGGTGACGCTCGCGTTGCCGCCTGCGGCGATGGGTCCGGGGAGCACTTCGTCGTGGACGGGCTTGCCGCCGGCCTGCGGATCGCCAGCGTAGTAGCGCACGAGCACGTTGCTCGCGGGTGCCGAGCCGTCGTTGCTGACGGTGGTCGGAACCTTGGGCGTGGGGCCCGGGAGGCAGGTCGGTGCGCCGAGCTTCACCCGCAAATCGGGCAACTGAGCCCCGGCGCTCACGTCCTTGGAGAGCGTGTTGTTGGTCTCGTTGCACTCGCGCTCGGCGTTGCCCTCGTCCACCGTGACGGCGATCTTGTCCGGCAGCACGCCGGGTGAGTTGTTCGCCGCGTCGTAGCTGGCGCTGAGCCAGATCACCTCGCCGGGCTCGATGTTCTGTCCGATGACGACCGTGAGCGGCGCGGCCGCCGCGGTCTTCAGGGCCTCGGTGAGCGGTACGGCGGTCCAGGTGCCCTGGAAGCTCACCACGACTCCGGGGCCCACGCGCAGATCGCCGATGTTGGCGATCTGCACCGTGATGTCGAGCTTCTTCGAGAGCTTGCCGCAGGTCGCGTCGGGTGACGAGACCTGGACCGCTTGCACCACCAGATCCGGCGCGACGCCGCTGGAGCGCGGGTTCGATCGATAGGTGTTGTAGAGCCGCCCGTTGTAGGGCTTCCAGCTCTCGGGCTCGAAGCTGGGGACGTGGCCATCTTCGGTCACGTTGGTCACGTGATAGGCGTGCTGGTTCCAGATGCGACGGGCGCTGACCCAGGTGTCCTTGGCGTCCCCCCACACCTCGATGCCCGCGTTGTACTGGCTGTCCTTGTTTTCGGAGCAGAAACCGCTCTCGGTGCTGGTCGAGAACACGATCTCGGCGTTGCCGTCGTTGTCGACGTCGGCCACCACCGGGTACTCGATGCGCGTTCGGCTCTCGCTGGGCTGCTTGAAGAACTCCCCGCCGTTCAAGCCGTCGTAGACCCGGAAGTTGCACTCGTCGTTGTAGATGACCTCGGCGGCGCCATCTCCGTTGAAGTCGAAGACGCTCGAGCCCGTGACCCGGCTCGAGTCGTCCTCGGTCAGTCGCCGCCAGCTGTTGTGCAAGCACACGCATTGGCTGGTCGACTCGTTGCACGAGAACTTGGCCGTGTTGCCGCAGTCGGAGTCCTTCTGGCACGTCGCGCTCGGCGGCGTGCGTGGCTTGTTGGCGTTCGAGTCCGTGACGCCCGTCCACGCCGGGCACTCGGCTGCGGTGGCCTGGAGGTCGAAGACCACGTAGGCCAGCGCGAAGGCCGTGCCGATCTCAGGGAAACCGTCGCCGTCGAAATCATCGACGTTGGGCGGGCCACCGGCGGTTCCGGCGGCCGAGTCGAGGTTCAACGCCAGCTTGCCGGTCTGGCCGTTCAGCACCAACAGGCGGCCGTTGGAGACGAGGATGACCTCTGCCGTTCCGTCGAGGGGGCTGTCGGGGCCCGGGGCCTTGGTCTGATTGGCGCCAAGCACGTCGGCGACGGCGCAGAAGCCCTCGCGGTTGCCGTTGGGCAGGGCGGTGGCGCCGTTGACCGTCTGTCCGTCCCACACCACGACCAGCTTGCCGTCGCACCAAGTCTTGGCTTCGCCGGTCTCGCTGCCGGTGCAGTCGGCGCGCTTCTTCGCGCCCGCGGGTGGGGTGGCCATGCGGTAGACGCTGCTGCCCGCGACGATCTCTTGTTTCGAGTCGCCGACTAGGTTCGCCACGCAGGAGACCGGGCCTTGTCCATTGGTGCCGTGCATCAGCGAGCCCTCGAAGCGATCCAGAATCTTCAGCTTGCCGTTGGCGTCCTTCTCCAGCGAAAAAACGCTGCGGCCAATCACGATCTCCGCGAAGCCGGCGTTGTCGACGTTGACCAGGGACGGCGCCGGGTCGGCGCCTCCCAGGCTGAAGTTCGCGCTCTTGGACAGGACCTGTCCCAGGTTGTTGTAGATGATGATGCCGTCCGTCTCGCTGAGCCCGACGATCTCCGGCTTGCCGTCGCCATCGAGATCCCCGGCCGCGAGCACTGCGGTCGAGTCGAGCTCGGCGCTTGCGCAGGTACACGAGGGGAAGGCCGGATCGCCTTCGTGCCACTCGGTGCCGCCGCAATTGGCGAAGAAGTCCTTGCCCTTGTTCTTGCCGCCGCCGTGGATGGCTCGGAGCACGCCGTTCGAGGTGTATTCCGAATTGCAGAACGACGCGAAGACGATCTCAGGGAAGTCGCGCTCGTCGATCACCCCGTCGCCGGTGTCGTCGTCCAGGTTCACCACCAGCGGGGTCATCACCACCTGCGTGGAGTCCGGGAAGGGGCTGCCCACGGCCTTGGGGTTGGCGAAGGTGCCGCCCCAGCTGATCTCGTTGGCGGGCAGCACGTTCTTGAACGGCTCGGGCGGCAACGAGCAGGTGGGCGCGACGCCCGTGCCCTCGCAGGTCCCCGCGACGCACTCGGTGAAGTTCGGACAATCCCAGTCGTCTTCGCAGGGGCAGTCGGCCTTGCCGGTGCCGCCGTCTTGGCACTTGCTCTGGAAATAGGGTGACCCTCCGCCGCACGAGACTTTCTTGTCCGAGCCGCTGCCGTTGGGTTTGCAGACCAAGAGCTCCTGCCCCTGGCATTTCTCGTCTCCTGGGGCGCAGACGTCGATCACACAGACGGTGCCGTTGCAGTACTGGTCTGCGGGACACTCCACGTCGCCGGTGCACGAGTTGTCTTTGCAATAGGCACCGCCATCGGTGGTGATGCAGATCTCCGTGGCCTTGCAGCCGAGCGCCGTGCAGTCGTTGGGCACGCAGGCGCCCGTGGTGGGATCGCAGTGCTGGTCGTTCGGACAGCTGATCGTTGCGCAGGCGTCGGCATCGGCGGGGGCATCGCCGCCGCCCCCATCGAGCACGAGTCCACCGCTGCCGCCGCTAGCGCCGCTGCTTCCGTTGCCGCTCGTGCCCGCAACGCCGCCGGTCGTCGCGCCACCGGTGGCCGGGTTGCTCGTGAACTCCGGATCGCCGCCGCAGGCGATCAGCGCGCAGAGGCCGAACGTGACTGACCCGAGCCCTAGACAGAAGCTTCGCATCCTCCGATGCTATGGCGTTTTGCCCTGGGCTGCGAGGGCGGCGTTCTGAAGCGGCCTCGGTCGGATTGGGGCGCGCCGCCGGACTCGGTCGTCGGTCTCTTCGCTGCGCGCGGTCTACGGGCACTTGGTCAGTGACGTGATCGGCGAGAACGGCCCGCCGGCGGGCGCCACGGTGTCGTCGTAGGTCTTGGTCGCGCTGGCCAGCGCCGCGTGATACTGCGCGTAGGTCTGGTTCAGCTTGTCCGTGGTGGTCGTCTCCGCTGCGCACAGGAACTTGTCGACTCCGCACACCGGCAGCGGCTCGCACCCGGGGTTCGCCGGGCCGGCGGCCTGCAGCGCCTTGTCACCGTAGAGCACGCGGCCGTCCACCATGGTGATGCGTACCGTGGTGGGAGTTGCCGCCAAGACCGCCTCGTAGGCGTTGCTGGTGTTGCCAGGCACCACGAACAGATCGGCGCGCTTGGCGACCTCGAGGGAGCCGATGTATTTCTCCAGGCCGAGCACCCGGGCGCCCTCGATGCTGCCCATCTCCACGATCTTCTTGGTGCTGAGGATGTTGCCCCAGTTGGCGTTGTCGTGAGCGTCGGCGAAGCGAAGCTCGTCGAGCATGTTCACGCTGCCGCCCAGCGCCCAGTCTGGACCCAGCGCGATCTTCTTCACGCCCGCGGCGATAGCGGCAGGGATGTTCGTGGTCGCGTTGTACAAGAACATGTTGGACTTCGGCGACCAGACCAGGCCCATGTTGGCAGTGCCCATGGTTTGGAACTGCGTCGCGGTCAGGGCGGTGCCGTGCACGACGGTCACGTGGCTGTTGATGAGGCAGCCGCTCGCGCCGTTCGATAGCGTCGTGAACTCGTTCAGTGCTGGCCCGTCGGTGCCCTCGGCCACGTGCACGACGTAGGTATCGCCCGCGGTGATGGCGTTGCACACCGTGGTGGCGTCCCCGCCCGACGGTACTGCGATCGACGTGCGAACGGGGTCAATCGGCGGGCTCTCGATGTTGTTGTACTTCGTGTCGACCGTGCGGACTAAGGAGCTGAAGCACTTGCGTGAGGTCGCCGCCACCAAGAACGAGGTGGTGCCCGCGATCAGAGCCTTGGTCTCGCCGAACTTGTCCATCTCGCAGGCCACGTTGGCCCCCGCCGCCGACTCGAGCGACTGCTTCGCGTCGACCATCTGGGAGTAGCGCGGCTCGTTGTTCTTGTCCGCCCAGTGGTTGTGGTTCGTGTAGAGCTTCTTCGGCGTCCAGTCCGTCTCGTCGAAGATGTTGAAGAGTCCGTGGTTTGTGCGGGTCAATGAGGCCCGGCACGATCACTCCGTTGGTCTCGATGACGGGCGCGCCCTTGGTCAGCGTCGCCGGCGGGGTGGTGACGCCGCCGGTGCTGCCGGTGCCGCCGGTGCCGCCGGTGCCCCCGCTGGTTCCACCGCTTCCTCCGCCGCCGCCGCTGCCCGCGCCGCCGCCGCTGCCCGCGACGCCGCCGGCCCCCGAAGTGCCCCCGCTGCCGCCGACGCCTCCGCCGGTGTCGATCTGGCTTTCCCCGCAAAAAACCGTCGGGTCCGGTCGGAGGTCGAGGGTGTTCTGCTGGCGTTCATCCCCGCCTGAGGGTATTTGCCTCGGGCGATGGGTCCCGACGAGCAGCGCCTCCCCGCGAAGAAAGATGTCGCAATCGCTCTACTCGAGCAGAGTGACGTCTTCGTCCACATCGATCCGCGGCCCGACGAGGTGCGCGTTCCTCAGTGGTTCAAGAAGCAAGCCCAGCTGGTGCTCCAGATCGGGCTCAACATGCCGGTGCCCATTCGTGATCTGGAAGTCAACGACGACAGCATCACGTGCACGTTGAGCTTCAATCGTTCGCCCTTCTTCTGCTTCTTGCCGTGGAAGAGCATCTACGCGTTGGTCGGGTCGGATGGGCGCGCCATGGTGTGGCCCGATGACATTCCGCCAGAGGTAGCGGCCCAGGCCGCGAAGGCCGCCGCGGTGGTCGAAGAGAAGGCGGCGAAGCGCGCTCATTTGCGGGCAGTCCCCGCTGCAGCTGCGCCCGAGCCCGCCGACACTGCGCCCGAGCCCGCCGACGCTGCGCCCGAGCCCGCCGACGCTGCGCCCGAGCCCGCCGACGCTGCGCCCGAGCCCGCCGACGCTGCGCCTGCGCTGTCCGAGGCAGCTCGTGTCGTGGCAGCACCTCTGCTCGCGGAGGTCGCGACGGACCCTGAGCCTGCGCCCGGCGCGGCTGAGAGCAGCAGCGAAGGCGCTCCCGGGCCCGTGACGCCCGAGCCGCCGGCAGCCCGAGGAAAGAAGCCGCTGCCCCCGTGGCTGCGCGTCGTGAAGTGATCTCAGTCCGGCGCGGCGTCGCCCGACGTGCCGCCCGCCGGTGCGCCGGCGCTCCCGCCAGTTCCTCCGGCGCCACCGCTCCCGGCTGACCCGCCTGCGCCGGCGCTTCCGCCCGCGCCTCCCGACGCCGAATCCGCGGCGGCGTCGTTGCTGGCGTCGGCTCCCGCGTCGTTCCCGCCCGTGCCGCCGCTTCCCGAGACGCAGGTCCAAGTGCCCTGATCGACCGCGCAGGTGTATCCGCCCACGCAGCCGTGGAACGAGCAGTCCCCGGTCTTGCAGACGCCTTTCGAGCTACAGGTCTGGTTGAACCCGCAGTCTTTGGGCGCGTCGCAGCTCTTCCCGGTGGAACCGCCGGTTCCGCTCGGAATGACGCAGTACCCCGATCCCGGGTCACAAGCGTAGCCGCTCGGGCAGTCCAGACTCGACTCACAGAACAGGCGTTCTTCCGGATAGATGGGGCAGCCGGGGACCAACGCTGCGCCCACCAGCGACAGTCCAAAGAGCAGCGCATGCTTCATGAACAAGCCTCTCGCACGGCTTTTCGAGCCGAATCGTGTGCCCAGCCTAGCAACTGCCGTGCGCCAGACAAGCGGGCGTTGAGCCGGCGGCACGTGCGCCGTCCGAAAGTCCCCCGAACCCCGGCCCCCATGCTAAGTATTTTGCCGTTTTTCCGAGGCACTTCGATGGACGTCCGCTGCGGTCGTTGCGGAACTGAATACGAGTTCGACGACGCGCTGGTCTCAGATCGTGGGACCACGGTCAAGTGCACCAATTGTGGCTTCCAATTCAAGGTGCACTCGACCCGCGAGCAGGCGGTGCCCGAGCGCTGGGTGGTGCGCACCGCGAGTGGGCGTGAGCTGGTCTACACCTCGCTGCGCGAGATGCAGCGAGGCATCGCTCAGCGCCAAGTCGGGCCCGAAGACCTGCTCGCCCGCGGCGGTCAGCCCCCGCGCCCGCTGGGAGCCATCGCGGAGCTCGAGCCGTTCTTCCACGGGCGCGCCGGGGCGAGTCTGCGCGCGCCCGCGCAAGCGCGAACCTTGGCAGGCGTCGCGCCACCCGCCGCTGGCTCCTACGCCGGACCGCTGCCCGGTGCGGCGCTGCCGCCGCCGCCAGTCTTGCCACCTAACATCGCGGACACCGAGGCACCGACCCAGACCTCCGCTGATGTCCCGACTGCCGACCGCCGGGTGATGTCGGGCGGGACGATGCTGGTCGACGAAGCCCCAGCCAGCAGTCAAGAGGCCGAGCCGCCCACCTTGCCGCGCAACCAGCTGCCGGCCCGCGTGGCCGGGTCCGCCGCCCCGAAGCAGGTCACGATCCGCGAGTCGGTGCCGGACCTCGACTACTCGCCGACTCCCAGTGACGTGCGCGCCGGCAGCTATCGGTCGGAGCAAGCGTCGCTGTACCTCCCGGAGCCGCACTCCCGACGCCTCCGCTCGCGCTGGATCGCGGCCCTGGTCTTGGCGGGTGTTGCGGTGCTGCTCGCCGCCACGGTGGGGCGCCGCTATCTCGAGCAGTATCGAAAGTCCGCACCCGCGACGGCAGCGAGCGCCGACGCACGCGTCGCGGGCTTCTTGCTCGAGGCCGAGCGCAAGCTCGAAGAAGGTGATTTCGAGGGCGCCCGAGGCGAACTCGACAAGGCCTCGGTCCTCGCTGACAAGGAAGCCACGGTTCTCGCGGCTCTGGCCCGACTCGAAGCCATGCGAGCCGACATGCTCTGGTTGCGGCTGCGTTTGCTCGACCCCGCCGACAAGCAACTCGTGCAGGCGACTCACCGGCAGCTCGGTGCTCGAGTCGGCAAGGCCCAAGAAGCCATCGACCGTGCCGTGGCGGTGGCTTCCGACAACCCCGCCGTCTTGCGGTCGCGTGTGGACATCCTACGGCTCGCCGGAGATCTCCAAGCAGCGCGTGCTCTGGTGAAGCCGCTGGCGTCGAGCCCCACGGGCGAAAATGCGTATGTGCTCGCGGCGCTCGATCTCGCGGAGTCCCAGCCTGTGTGGGGCAGCGTGGTGGATCGCCTGCGGAGCGCAGCACAAGCCGAGCGTGCCTTGGGCCGGGCGCGTTCAGCGCTGATCTACGCGCTGGTTCGCGCCGGACAGGCAGAGCAAGCGCAGAGCGAGTTGGAGAAGCAACGGGAGCGCGCCGCGGGGCACCCCCTCTACGAAGACCTCGCGCACTTCGTCAAACGGCACCTCGGGCTGGGAGATGCGGGGGTGGACGGAGGCGCCGAAGTTGCCGCAGTCGATCCGGCGACGCTACCCCTGCTCGACACGTCCGGCAGGGGAGCCGTCGACGACGACTTGGTGCCGAAGGGGACCAACGACTTCCGAGCGAAGCTTCAGCAGGCGGCTTCGGCCTACAAGGCGGGCAACTACGATCGCGCCGAGCAACTCTACAACGAGGTGCTCGCCAATGAGCCAAACAACACCGAGGCGATGGCCGGCCTAGCCGACGTTGCCAAGGCCAAGAAGGACCCCGAAGCAGCGGCTAAAATGTACGACAAGGTCCTCAAAGAGAACCCGAGCTACCTGCCCGCGTTGGTGGCCCGCGCGGATCAGAAATGGGAATCGGGAGACCGCAAGGGTGCGCTCACGCTCTATCGCCGGGTGCTGGAGCAGGCTGGCGCGGGTTCGAGCTACGGGCAGCACGCCGCACAACGCATCGGTCAGGGCGAAACCGCGCCCTCACCTCCGCCCTCGGGCTCAGAAAAGCCACCGGACAAGCCGCCCGAGAAGGCGACGGATGCCGCGGCGGCGAAGCCACCGGAAGAGAAGCCCCACGTCGACACCACGGATCTGCCGGGGGTCAATCCGTGAAGCGCGCCGCGCTTTCGCTGGTGCTCTGCGCGAGCGTGGCACTTTCGTGCGAAGGCCGTCCGCGCAGCTGGACCGGCACCGTCGGCAAGCGAGCGTCGTCGTCGCTGTTCGCAAAGGCCGGCGCCAAAGTCGTCGAGATCGACCTGTCGCGGGGAGCTCCCGAGTCCACCGAGGGCGGCTTCCTGCCGCTCCCGGCCGCGCGCACCTACGTGGGCCTGGTACGAGCTCTCGAGCGCGTGCGGGACGACCAGGACGCGAAGGGCGTGTTCGTGCGTTTGGGAGAACGCTCCGTGGGGTTCGCGAGGGCGCATGAGCTCGCGACTCTGCTGGCTGGGATTCGGCAACAGGGCAAGCCGGTGGTCTGTCACGCCCACGGGCTCGACAACGCCGGCGCCTGGGTCGCGCTGGCGGGCTGCGACCGGATCTGGCTGTCGCCGGCCGGTGAAGTCGCCACGGTCGGCATCGCCGGCCAGGCCGTGTATTTCAAGTCGGCGCTCGACAAGCTGAAGATCAGCGCCGACTTCCTGCACGCGGGCAAATTCAAGAGCGGTTCCGAGCCGCTGACGCGCGACGGACCGAGTGACGAGGCGAGACTGGCGCTCACCGAGACCCTGGCGTCGATTCGCACGACGTGGCTCGACGGCGTCGAGGCCGCCAAGCGTGGACGCTCGGCCCGCGCGGATATGGAGACCGGGCCATGGTCACCGCGCGAGGCCAAGGAACGTGGCCTGGTGGACGAGCTGGGCTACGAATCCCAGGCATTGGAAGACGCCAAGCGGCGAGCGTCGGCGGAGCGCGTGACGACGGGTTTCGGAGCCAAGAGCCAGCCCTCCGAGGGACCGGATATCGGCGAGCTCATTCGTATCCTGTCGGGGGCGGACGACAACGCCGCGGGGCGCCCGCACATCGCCGTGGTGCCGGCCGAAGGCGCCATCAGCATGGCGCCAGGAGGGCTGCTCGACGGCGGGGGCATCACCGCCAAGGCGCTGACCAAGACCTTGCGCAAGCTGGCAAAGGACGACTCCGTCAAGGTGGTCGTGCTGCGCATCGACTCGCCGGGCGGCTCGGCACTCGCCAGCGATCTGATCTGGTACGAGCTGCGCGAACTCAAGAAGAAGAAGCCCATCGTCGCCTCGGTGGGCGAGATGGCCGCCAGCGGCGGTTACTATTTGGCCTGCGCTGCCGATCGCGTGATCGCGGAGCCCACCAGCATCGTGGGCAGCATCGGCGTGTTTGGCGGCAAGATAGTCCTGAACGAAGCGCTGGCCGAATACGGAGTCAACACCGTGACCTTTCCCGCGAGCCCCGAGCCGGGAGCTGGGTCCCGCGCCGCGTACCTCTCGGCCTTGGCCAAGTGGGACGACCCAACCCGCCAGCGCGTGAAGAAGCAGATGGAGGAGATCTACCAGCTCTTTCTCGAGCGTGTGGCCGAGAGCCGCAATCTTCCCATCGACACCGTCCGGACCGCAGCCGAGGGCCGCATTTGGAGCGGACGGCAGGGGTTCGAGAAGAAGCTGGTGGACGAACTCGGCGGGCTGTCGCGTGCGCTTGCGGTCGCGCGCGATCTCGGCAAGCTCGACGAACGCGCGCCCGTCGTTGTCGTGGGGCGGGACGAGAGTCTGATCGAGTCGCTGCTCTTGGGCGAGAGCGCCGAAGCCAATGCGGTCCAGCAGGCTGTCGAGCGCGTGACTCGCGCGAGGGCCCCTCTCACGCGCGCCGTCGCGAGCGACCTGCGCCCCTTCGTCTCCGCGCTCGCGCCGCTCATGCAAGACGAGACGGCGCTGGCGACCCTGCCCTTCGCGTTCGTAGTGCGGTAGCGGTCGGGCTAGGGGCAGTTGCCGCTCTTCACCACCTGCCCGGTGTTCGGCATGTGGTCGCCGCTGACGTCGACGAACTTCAGCGGGATCGACTGACACGAGTACTGCCCGCAGTCGTCCATGCGCATCACGTGGGCGTGCGGACCCGTGGAATAACCCGTCGAACCGGACAGCCCAATCACCGCACCCCGCTTCACCTTCTGCCCCAGCGTGACTTTCACCTGGTTCAGATGTTTGTAGGTGGTGAGCTTGCCGTCGCCGTGCTTGAGCACGACGTAGTTCGCGTAGGGGTAGCACGACGAGCTGCCGCCGTTGTAGCAAGGGTCGCCCGGCCCGGTCTTGTCGTAGCGGTATTTCACGACGCCGTCCGCCATGGCCACCATCGGCGTGTTGAGGCTGATGGCGAAGTCGTAGGCGTAGTAGCTCTTGCCTTGGTGGCTGAAGCCGCCGTTGTTGCCCTGGGCGATCTTCGCAGACTTGCCGCAAGCGAGCGGCAAGTAGTAGCCGTCCGGCGCAGTGATCACGGGTGGCTTCTCGAGGGTACAGCTGGCGAAGGTGCTAGAGATGTAGCCCTTCACGCTGGGCGCGGAGATCTGGAACCAGAGATCGTTGCCGCTCACGGGCTCGCCCTTGACCTGATCGAGCAGGTCCACGATGTCGCCGTTCGCGAGCTCGCCCACCGCCGCTTGCTTGGTCGATGGCGTCGGTCGCACATTGAGGTTCGCGCCGGCGGCAACGCTCACCTTCACCCGCGGACAAGAGCTATTCCCGCCGCCGCTCCCGCCCGCCGCCGTCGTTCCGCCGGAGCTCGCCGCTCCGCCGGAACCGGCCGCGCCACCGGAACCGGCCGCGCCACCGGAACCCGTCGTTCCGCCCGCCGCCGTCGTTCCGCCGGAACCGGCCGCGCTGCCGGAACCGGCCGCACCCGCCGCGCCCGCCGCCCCGCCGCTTCCCCAGGCGCTGCCCGTGCCGCTGATTCCGGCCGCGCCCGCTGCTCCCCCGGTCGACGGCTCCGGGCTGAGGTCGGGCTCGGAGTCGAGCGCGCAACCGGCAAGGGCCAACCCGGCCGTGAGGGCGAGAGTGTGAAGACGCATTAGCGCCAATGACTGTGCAAGCACCACACCAACGCTGGCGCTGCGGGATTTCGCGGGCTCGGATCGGCGCCCGCCAACCGCGAGTTGGCGCGCGCGGTTGGCTCAGCGCAGACGCGGCCGATGCCGACCCAACGCCGCGACCACCAGCGCGATGCCCAACCACGAGCCGCCCGTTCCCGACGCGCTCCGACACCCGCACCCCGCCCGGTCACCCGGTGGCGCCGCATCGTGGCACTTGCCCGTGTCGACGCAGACGTCGTCCCAGTCGGCCGGGCTGCACGTCGTTCCGACGCTGGAAGCCTCGGGGCAGCCGAGCGGGCCGCTCAAACCCGAGAGCTTCATCACCGGCGCGAAGCTCGCACCCGCGTCCTCGGACCGCCCGATCTCGAAGCCGTGCTCCGCTTGGCTGGTGCAGGCCCAGAGCTCTGGACCCACGAATGAGACACATGCGACGGGCCCCGGGTAGACGCGGCTGAACACGTTCTCGTCGCTCTTCGCCGAATACAGCCCGAGCGCAGCTTCGTCCAGGCTCACGCCGCCGCGGGGATCGCCATAGCTGACGAAGACTCTGCTGCCGTCCGGGGAGAGAGCAAAGCCCAAGAGCGGCGCCTGCCGCTTCAGAGCTTCGCCGAAGGTCTTGGCTCCGTCGTCGGACACGAGCAGCGCCCCCTCGCTCGACTGGGTCTTCGCATGTCCAGCTCGCACGTACACTCGATCGGCGTCTTCGGGATGCACTCCGACGATCTCTGTCGTGGATCCGGGCGTGACCGCGAGAACCACGGCAGGTTCCCAGCTCGTTCCGGAATCGTGGCTCGTGAAGACGACGTTCTTGGAGCCCTGCAAGCCGCTCAAGTAGATCCGTGCCGGATCCGAAGCTGCGATGCCGACGCCCGTGAACAGGGTGGTCGCATCGAGGGAGCCCGCCACTTCGTCGTAGCTGGCTCCCGCGTTCGACGACTGCCACAGCTCGCTGTCGAACCCACCCTTCGAAGCGCTGGTCGAGATCAGCACCACAATGCGCTTGGGGTTCTTGGCGTCGACCGCGAGTCCTGTCACCGTGCGGGCGAGGGACGGAGTCGGTGCCCAGCTGCAGCTGTGATCCGGTGAGGTCAACAGACCGTCGAAGGTGCCGAGCAGCAGCGCACCGCTCCCGCTCACTGCCAACGCGGGTTGCTCGGTGGATCCGTAGCCCGCGGCTTTGGTGCACACCCAGCGCCAGCTCTGGCCGTGGTCGTCGCTCGAAAGCACACCATAGGTGGCGCGTGCGAAGATCCGATTCGAGTCGTTGGGGTCGACGGCGAGCTGTCGTGCCGCCGGGAATGCGCCATGAGCGCTGACGCCCGGCGCGATCGCGAGGACGCTCGAGGCGACGAGGATCGCGAAGACCGAGGCTAAATGCACAGCGTGCTGCACTGCCCCGCATTCTTGCCGCGGACGCAGGCCTCACCCACCGTCGACGGCACCTCGGTCTGCCACTGGTTCGTGGTCAGGTCGAAGGACCACACGTCATCGACGTTGCCGCAGTCCGTCTTGCCACCGTAGACGAGCCAGCGACCGCTCGCTTCATCGAGGACAGCGGCGTGGGCCGAGCGGCGATCCGGCGCTTGCAGGTTCGGCACGGTGAAATCGGGCGGGAACAAGCAGAACTGCGGCGCCGGGGTCTTCACGGTCTCGGCGGGCACCAGCTCCGTCCACTTCTTGCTCGCAGGGTCGAAGGACCACGTGTCGTTGTTGTTGCCGACGGCGCCGTCGTCGTGACCGCCGAACACCACGAGTCGATTCTGTTTCGAGTCGAAGGTCAGGGAAGAGTGAATGCGTCCCAGGGGGGCCCCGGCCGTGCCCGCGCTCTCCTCCGCCCAGGTGCTCGTGGCGAGGTCGAAGGACCACAGGTCGGTCATGAATGGACCCTGGAAGGCTCCGGCCCCTCCGCCGGCGTAGACGTAAAGCCGACCTGTTGCCGGATCGAGCGCCGCGGAATGAAACAGCCGCGCGGGCGGCTTTGGTCCCGTCGCCACGATTTCACGCCACGCGCCCGTGGCGAGATTCAAGGCCCACACATCGTCGAGCGGCGTGAACGAGAGCCCGCTGGTGCTGGCGTTGCCCCCGAAGAGGACGAGCTCCTTCGTGGCCGGGCTGTACACGCCGGCCACGCTACTGCGCCCCGATGGCGCGGTGCCGGTGGTGGCGATCTGCTGCCAGGCGAGAGTCTCGAGATCGAGCGCCCAAGCTTCGTTGTAGACCGTGTAGGGGCCCGATGACGCCTCGCGGTAGCGACCGCCGAACACGATCAAGCGATCGCCCTCCGGATCGTGCACGGCCAGGCCGCGCGTTCGGGGTCCCGGTCCGCCGCTCGGGCTGGCTTGCGAGAAGCTCTTGCAGGCGACGTCGTAGAGCCACAGTTCGCCGGTGGGCTTGGGTGCGGGGTTGCATTGCACCGGCACGCCGAGATCGCCGCCGAAGATCACTACGCGCTGGCGCTTGGCGTCGAACACCGAGAAAGCCTCCGTGCGCGGCATGGGGTGCTGGCCGGTGTCGATGCAGTTCGCTGCGTCCGAAGCGGAGTCGGTCCCCGCGTCCGGCCCGGGCTTTGCCTGGGCCGCGTCGTCACCGCCGCAGGCGCCCACCGACAGCACGGTCGCCGCCAGCGCCAGGGTCATTGCCTTCGTCCATCGAGTGGTCATCGTTACCTGCCTCGTTGCCTCAACTGCACGTGGTCCCGAGCGTGTATCCCATGGTGCACTGGCACTTGCACTCGGCCTCGTTTGCCGGTTCGCCGCAAACCGGGGTGACGTTCAGCTTCTTCGAAGCCATCTGGCCGTTCTTCGCGGTGATGCTGAGCTCGAGCTCGAAGGTGTGACCGAACACATCGGTCGACGCCCATTGGTTCGGACAGGTCGGGATCATCGAAAACGTCGAGATGTCCGTGTCGACGCTCGACCCCCAGCCGTCCCCCGTGGTCGCCAGGTTGGTCTTGCGCCCGTCGACCCGGGTCTCGTTCGAGCCGAGGTCGCGGAGCGTTCCGTTGATCTCGACGCTGCAAGGCGAGAGGTTCGTGGCCAAGACGCCGATGAACATCACTCGGCCCCCCTGCGGCGGGAGGATCAACGGGACCTGGGCGCCCTCGGAGATTTCTTTCGAGACCAGATCGGCACCCCGCGCCGTGACCTTGATCTCGATGGGCTTCGAGGCGTCGCCGAGGAAGGGCAGCTGGCAGGAAGAGCCGAGGCCGCCGCCGCCACCCTGAGCGCCCGGTTCGCCGCCCTCGTCGCTGCCGCAACCCGCCGAAACGAAGCCCAGCACCAGCGCCGCCAGCGCCCTGGTCCCCCGCCGCACGTGCCTCACCCGCGCCTCGAACCGCACGCAAGATGCTAGCCCGCCGCGTCAGTTCCGCCAAGCTCACTTCCATCATTGCGGCCGGCTTGGGCCCCGATATCGTGGGCGGCGTGCGGATCACTGCAACTTCGAAGACGGACGTCGGCCGACTCCGACAAGGCAATGAAGACTCGGTCCTTGTGGACGAAGACCTCGGTCTGTTCATCGTCTGCGATGGCATGGGCGGCCATGCCGCCGGTGAGGTCGCGTCGCAGGCTGCGGTGGCGACCATCGCCGAGCGCGTGGCAGAAGGCTTGTCTGCCATCGACGAGCTCGAGCCGGAGAGGCGGGCGACGGGGCTCGCCGAGCTGCTGCGCGACGGCGTCGACCGGGCCAACGCTCGTGTGCACGCCATCGGTGAGCAGGACTCGTCGAAGCGGGGAGCAGGCACCACCTGCACAGCCCTGCTGATCGCCGCAGGCACGGCGGCGCTCGCGCACGTCGGCGACAGTCGGCTCTACCTGTTGCGAGCCGGTCAGATCCATCAGATCAGCAACGACCACACCTTCATTGCAGAGGCCGTGCGTCGTGGCATGAGTCGCGCGGAAGCGATCCAGAACATCCCCACCAATATGCTGTCGCGCGCGGTAGGGCCCAATCGCCACGTGGACGTCGATACGCTCTCCTTCGACCTGCTGCCGGCCGACAGACTCCTGCTCTGCAGCGACGGCCTGCACGGCTACTTCGTCGAATCCGCCGAGCTCGTGCCGTTTCTCGCGGACTTTGCCGCCGCCCCCGACCGCTTGGTCGACGCGGCGAACGAGCGCGGCGGAGAAGACAACATCAGCGTGATCGCCGTCGAAGTGGCTGCCGAAGCCGCGGCCGCTGCCGAGGATTCCATCCGCCTGAGCCGCGTGACCCAAGCGCTGCGCGCGCTTGCGGGCATCGAGGTCTTGAGGGAGCTCAGCTACTCGGAGCTGCTCGAGGTCGCCGGGGCGTTGCGTTCGGAAGAGGTCCCGGCGGACACCGCGGTGGTATGCGAGGGCGAGGCGAGCGCCAGCTTCTACATCATCGCCAGCGGGCGGGCCTCGGTGGAGCGCGGCGGCAAGCGCCTGGCGGAGCTCGTGGCGGGCAGTCACTTCGGTGAGATGGCGCTGCTCACCAACCGACCACGTTCGGCTACGGTGAGGACCATCGAGCCATGCCGCTTGCTGTCGCTGACCCGCGAGGCGGTGTACCCGCTGTTCCAACAGAACTCCGTCCTGGCCGTGAAGTTCCTTTGGAACCTCGGCGTTCGACAGAGCCTGCGTCTCGACGAGACCACCGAGTGGCTCAGCGCGGGGCGTGACGCGGCGCCGGACACCTTGGTCGAACGCTACGGTGACGAGATGATCGCGTCGCCGTTCAGCAAACGGACCTGAGGCGTCCGACGCGAGTTGGTTTGCGGAGAGGGAGGGATTCGAACCCTCGGTAGGCTTTTGACCTACGCCCGCTTAGCAAGCGGGTACCTTCGGCCACTCGGTCACCTCTCCGGTGGCTTGTCAGCCTGCGGAAGGCCGAGAAGGTACCCGTGGCGCCGCCGTCGTCAAGGTGATCGCGCGTAGCGCCAGAAAGTCCGAGAAATCGAGAGGCCCGAGCCGAGCTATCCTGTATTTCATGAGCACCACCACTGCCGTGCTGCCAGTTCCCTCCGCCGCTGCGCGGGAAAAAGCGCTGCGGCTCCTCGAGCGCACGCTGGGCCCCTCGAAGGTCCTGACCGACCCCGACGCCTGCGCCGGCTTCGGACGTGACGAGTCCGAGGCCGAGGGGGCGGTGCCCTTCGCCGTCGTACGGGCGGAGTCCCAGAGCGACATCTCGAAGGCCCTGGCCGTGGCGCGGGAAGCGGAGGTCCCCATCACGCCGCGCGCCGCCGGCACCGGTCGCACCGGAGGTGCGGTTCCGCGCTCCGGGGGCATCGTCTTGTGCACGCTGGGCATGAACCAGATCAAGGAGATCGATCGGCGAGAAATGATCGCGGTCGTCGAACCCGGCCTGGTGCTCGGTGAGTTGCACGCAGCCGTCGAACGCGACGGGCTCTTCTACCCACCGGATCCCAACAGCGTCGAGAGCTGCGCGCTCGGCGGCAACGTCGCGGAGAACGCCGGCGGCCCGCGAGCTTTCAAATACGGCGTCACCCGCGAGTACGTGCTCGGTGTCGAGGCCTTCTTGATCGGCGGGCAGCGCATCACACCGGGAAGGCGCACCGTGAAAGGAGTGACCGGCTACGACGTGACGGCGTTGCTGGTCGGCAGCGAGGGAACCCTGGCGGTGTTTGGCGATATCACCCTGCGCCTGGTACCGAAGCCGCCGAGCGTGATGACCTTGCTCGCGCTCTTCTCCGACGTGCGCGCCGCCAGCGTCGCCGTCACGGCCATGACGGGCGCCGGGCTCGTGCCGCGCTGCATCGAGCTCTTGGACGGACACACGCTGGATGCCATGCGCGCCGCCGGGAACGAGTTTCGCGAGCAAGCGGGCGCGCTGCTCCTGATCGAGGTGGACGGTGAGCCCCGCGAGACCGAGGAGCAGGCCGAACGGGTGGGCAATGCCTGCGAGGGAGCCATCGAAGTCCTGGTTGCCCAGGACGCGGGCCAGCGGGAGAAGCTCTGGGCGGCGCGTCGCGAGATGAGTCGAGCGGTGCGCAAGCTGACGCGCTTCAAGCTGAGCGAGGACGTCGTCGTGCCCCGCCAACAAATCCCGGAGCTGCTCGACCGAGTGGCAAAGAGCTGCGAGGGGCTCGGCGTGCGACATCTCACCTACGGGCACGCGGGCGATGGCAACCTTCACGTGAACTTTCTCTGGGATCATCAGGACGAGGCGCCCGCCGTCGAGCGCGCCATCGAGCAGTTGTTCTGCGACGTGGTGGCGCTGCGGGGCACGCTCAGCGGGGAGCACGGGATCGGCGTCCTGAAGGCGCCCTACCTGCATTTGGAGCAGTCGGGCGAGCTGATCGAGCTGCAGCGCGACATCAAACGCGTCTTCGATCCCCGCGGCCTGCTCAACCCGGGCAAGATCTTCCCGGGGCCGGGCCACCGCGCGTGCTGAGGGGTCAGCCCGCTTTGGGGCGCATCATCAGTGCGCGGTAGTGCACGAGCTCGGCGATGCTGTTTCGAATGTCCACCAGCGCGTCGTGCTCGCCTTCGCTCGGTTTGTCGAACACCGCGCCGTCGCCGTACCAGAGTCGAGCCAAGACCTTGAAGCTCGAGACGTCGACCAGTCGGTACGAGAGGTAGCCGGCGAGTCCGGGCATCCAGCGATCGATGAACGCCTTGTCGTTGTGCACGCTATTGCCGCACAAGACGGCGCCGTAGGGGCACCAGCCCGTCACCCGTTCCATCAGCTTCTTCTCGGCCGCGCGAAGATCGGTCTTGGACGCGGAGAGACGCGAGAGCAGCCCGGTCTTTTCGTGCATGTCGCGGACGAAGGGCACCATCTTTGCCAGCGCTTCAGGCGGCTGCCACACGTCCATGCTCAGCTCTTCGAGCGGGTTCAGATCGGCGTCCGTGATGATCACGGCCGCCTGCAGGATCACGTCTGCTCGGGGGTCGAGCCCGGTCATCTCCAGGTCGAGCCAGACCAGGTGGTCTGGGCTCTGCACGCGATGCGTCTTGTCGGCCATGCTCAAGCCTCGTGGGGAGCGTACTGCTTGGAGCGCACGACGAGCACCGCGCACTCGGCTCTCCGGACGACGCTTTCCGCCACCGAGCCGAGCACCAGGGCTCGAAGCCCCCGGCGGCCATGGGTGCCGAGCACGATCAGATCCGCGGCGAGGTCCGCCGCCAGCCGGAGGATCTCGTCTTCGGAGATGCCCACGCGCACGTGAACGCTCACACGCTCGCTCTCAATGGGCTCGCCCTGCACGATCGCGGCAACTCGAGCCCGCTCGACGTGGGCCTCCAGCTGCGTCACGGCGTTCCCAACGCTGGTCACCAACGAGCCGTCCGCCGTCGTGATCTCGACGTTTTCGCCGGCCGAGCTGGCCACGTGGACCACGTGCATGGTCGTCGTGTCGCGCTCCGAGGCGAGCAGGAGGGCTTCGCTGAGCGCGTCCTGCCCCGTGTCCGAGTAGTCCGTGGCCACGAGGATGTTGTTGAAGGTAGTCGGGCGGCCGCCGTGCATGGTGAGGCAGTCTACTTCTTGGCGCTTTCTTTCGGCAGCACGATCTTCGGATCCTTCTTGCGACGGCGATAGATGACCAGCATGCGGCCGATGACCTGCGCTACTTGGGAGCTCGTCTCGCTCTCGACGGGCGCTCTGGCCTCGTCCGGGCTGAGCGGGGATTCTTTGCTCACCCGCACCTTGATCAGCTCGTGAGTCTCCAGGGCGCGGGCGATTTCGGCCAGGACGCCGGGGGTGACTCCGGCGACGCCGATCTGAACCACGGGCCGCAGATCGTGGGCCAGGGCCCGGAGGAAGCTTCGCTGTTTGCCGCTGAGGGTGGGAATCACGCGCTGGCCTCTATCCCGGCGGCCGCCCCGCGGCCACTGGTGAACATTTGCCCCGCTCGACCCCCCGACTCAGGCGCACGAGGCTCGGCGTTCATGAAGATCCTTTACGGAGTGGTCGGCGAGGGCATGGGACACGCTACGCGCAGCCGCGTGGTCTTGGAGCACCTGCTCGGCCAAGGCCACGAGATCAAGGTGGTGGTCTCGGGACGCGCGCACAAGTTCTTGACCGAACGCTTGGCGGGGCGGCCGAAGCTCAGCGTGGAAGAGATCCACGGGCTGTCCCTGCGCTACTTTGGCAATCGGCTCGACAAGAGCGAGTCACTCTTCCACAACTTGAAGAAGGCGCCGAAGGGCATCAAGAAGAACATCGAGGTGTACCGGAAGGTCGCCGAAGACGGCTTCACTCCGGAGCTCGTCGTGAGCGACTTCGAGTCGTGGGCTGCGTTCTATGCGCTGAACCACTTCTTGCCCGTGGTCAGCATCGACAACATGCAGGTGATCAACCGCTGTCGGCAAGAGAAGTCCGTGACCAAATCCCGCGGCATGAACTTTCGCATCGCGAAGCTCGCCGTGAAGGTCAAGATGCCCGGCGCGTACCACTACCTGGTGACGAGCTTCTTCTACCCGCCGGTCAGGAAGCGGCGGACCACGCTGGTGCCGCCGATCCTGCGCCCCGAGATCCTCGCCGCCCGACGCGAACCTGGGGACCACGTGCTGGTCTACCAAACGGCCGCGAACAACGACGAGCTGATCCCCACCCTCAAGAAGCTGCCCTACCGTTTTCGGGTCTACGGCATGGGGCGCGAGGGCACCGACGGTAACGTCACGCTGCGCGCGTTCTCGGAGTCTGGCTTCGTCGATGACCTACGCACAGCTCGCGCGGTGATCGCCGGAGGCGGGTTCTCGCTCATGAGCGAGGCCGTCAGCCTTCATGTCCCGATGCTGTCGGTTCCCATCGAGCAGCAGTACGAGCAAGAGCTCAACGCGCGCTACCTCGAGCACCTGGGCTACGGCCAGTGGGCAGAGCGGCTCGATCAGGACGTTATAGCGGGATTCTTGGCTCGCACCGACGAGCTCTCGAACAACCTCGAGCGCTTCGCGCGCTGCGACAACTCGATGCTCTTCGCCTGCGTGGACGAGCTGATCCGCCGGCGGGCCGCCGACGAGCCCGGTCCTGACCGCCTGGACGCGGAGGCGATGGGCAAGTGGGCCTCGCCCGCCACTACCGAGCCCGAACCAATCTCAACCAGCGGCGGAGCTTGAGCCTCGCTTGGTAGGCAGGCGCGCGCCTCCTTTGGCGCACGGGGACTCCGCGCTCGGGCCTCTGCTTTCCATCCGTCTCGATGCCTGCTACGACCGTGGGGTGATCGCACTCGGCATCGATCCGGGCACCTTGAACCTGGGCTGGGGGGTGGTCGAAAGGCGGGGACAGCGCCTCGCCCATCTGGCCCACGGCGTGATCCGACTGGACGCCAAGGCCGCTCTCGCGAACCGATTGCACCGCATCGACATCGAACTCACGGAGGTCATTGCGCGCTTCAGTCCGGACGTTGGCTCCGTCGAGAGCCTGTTCTTCCACAAGGACGCCCAGGCTGCCTCGAAGCTCGGCCACGCCCGGGGTGTGGTGCTCTTGGCGCTCGCGCGCGCGGCGGTGGCGGTGGCCGAGTACCCACCCGCCCGGGTGAAGCTCACGGTGGCGGGGCGCGGACAGGCCGACAAGCGGCAGGTCGCGATGATGGTGCGCGCCGTGCTCGCGCTTCCGGACCTGCCGCCGAGCGACGCCGCCGACGCGCTCGCGCTCGCCGTCACCCACCTCCGGATCGGTCCCGTTGCCGAGAAGCTCGGGCTCGGCCGTGGGCCAGGGGCCGGCTCGAATCGCCGCAAGCATCAGGCAGCTCTGCGCGCCTTGGTCGCCGAGCGAGGCCGGCGAGCCCCCTGATCGGACGTGCCCCCTTTCGGGGGCGTTTCGGGCCCTACGCCGGCTTGCCCGACAAATGGCACGTGCACATGCCGCTGCGGGCGTGTGTGCTAAAAGGCCGGCTCCGGCGAATCTTCGAGGCGCCTCCCTCGTCTGATCCTGCACCAGCAGCCGCAAGCTGCGAATACCGCCCCGCGTTGTTTGTTAGATCCGCCAGGACCCGTCGACCATGAAACTCCGGCACGCTCTCCTCTCCCTCTCGATCACCTTGGTGGCGCCGCTCTGGCTGAGCACCACCGCCAGCGCCCAGGCCAAACCGGTCGCGAAGAGCGAACCGAGCGCCAATGAGGTCGCCGAGAGCGTCCAGAAGTTCTACGACAAGACCAAGAACTTCAAGGCGGGTTTCAAGCAGCGCTACCAGGTGAAGGCCTACAACAAGCGCAAAGACAGCGCCGGGTCGGTGATCTTCGAGAAGCCAGGTCGGATGAGCTGGCGCTACACCAACAATGGCAACCGCGTGGTGTCGGACGGCAAGATCATCAAGATCTACGAGGCCGAGAACAAGCAAATGTACGAGCAGCCCATGGGCAAGAGCCAGTACCCGGCCGCGCTCGCGTTCTTGGTGGGTGGCGGCAACCTCAAGAAGAGCTTCAAGCTGCGCAAGCTGAACGCGAAGGACTTGCAATTCGAAGGCGGCTACGTGCTCGAGGGTGTGCCCAAAGAGGCGACGCCCGCGTACCAGAAGATCCTGCTCTACGTCGATTCGGGGACCTATCAGGTTCGCCGCGTGCTCCTGCTCGACGCTCAGGGCAACCGCAATCGATTCGACTTCGTGACGCCCACCGTGAACGAGAAGGTTCCGGCCGGCGAGTTCGATTTCAAGCCGCCCAAGGGCACTCAGGTGATCAAACCCTGAGCGGGCGCCGCATTGACGGCAGCGCGCTCTGCCCGGACAATCCTCGGCGCAATGGCTGTCAAATTCCGCTACGCCACCTTGCGCTCACCCGTGGGCCCGCTCACCGTTGTCGAGAGTGATCGCGGCGTCGTTGCCATCGAGTTCGGAGAGCCCGATGCGGCTGCCCTGCTCGAACGCTTGCGAGCGGCTGGCGGTGATGACGTCGTGCTCGAAAGGCGCGCGCGCCTGCGCGCCACGACCGAGATCGGGGAGTACTTCCGCGGTCGCCGTCGCACCTTCGGCGTGGCCACGGACTTCCGCTTGACCGGCGAGTTCCAGGGCCGAGTGCTCCGGCAGCTCATGCGCGTGAGCTTCGGTCAGCTCACGACCTACGGCGACCTCGCCAAGCGGGTGGGCAAGCCGGGCGCTGCGCGGGCGGTCGGCGCCGCAATGGCCAAAAACCCGCTGCCCATCTTGGTGCCCTGCCACCGGGTGGTGGCCTCCGACGGATCCCTCGGCGGCTTCTCCGGAGGCCTCGACGTGAAGCGGCGCCTGCACGTCCACGAAGGTGTTGCCGAGCTCGACGGCGGTTGGAACAGCGCGGGAGCACGCTAGGTTTCGAATGCAGCCGCCGCCCGTCGTCGCCGAAACCGGCTGGTCTCCGCTCTCGCCGATCACCGCCAAATCCGGTCGGTCCTGGGTTCATGGGCAAGAAGGCGACCTGCGCATGCGCGTCGCTTACTTCCGCCGCGACAACGACGACGCGCTGGTCGGGCGCGTGTGGTTCGGGCCGTGGTGTGAAGGTCCGCCCGGTCACGCGCACGGCGGCAGCATGGCGTCGGTGCTCGACGACGCCATCGGCAAGGTCGGGTGGCTGAACGGCCACCGGGTGCTCGCCGCAAAGATAGAGGTCAGTTTTCGCCGCATGCTGCCCCTCGGGAGCGACGTCTTGATCGAAGCGTTCATCGACCGGGTCGAAGGCCGCAAGGTGCACACCCGCGGGCACTTGCTCGCCGCGGACGGCGCGCCCTACGCCGAAGCCCAAGGCTTGTTCATCGAGCTCGGGGCGGAGGGCATCGGAGTCTGAGCTCGGCCAGGGCTGGTCGTCGGGCTCGATCTCGTGGCTCACGACCTTCGCCGCTCAGATTGCGCCGAGTTCGGGACTCCCGTCCTGCACGACGCGCACGAAGCGGCGCTCGGAGCCGGTTGGGTAGGCGAAGGAGCCGGGGTTCAGGTAGCCGTCTCGGTCAGCGACTTGGTGTGTGTGCCCGAGCACGACCACCGAGGCATGGGTGAGTTCGGCGATCTGCGCGGCGGCGTCGTCCATGCGGCGAGTCACGAGCCCGCGGTATCGATTCGTCCCGCGCGAGATGGACCACCCCAGATAGCTGGCGGAAAGCAGGGCGGCGCCGGCGCCCACCGGTGAGCCGGCGAGCGCCACTCCGGCCGCGGCGAGCAGAGTGGCCGTGGCGAGGGAGCGATCCAGGTACAATCGCTGGAAGGTCGCGCCGCGCCGATGGTGCGTGGCGCCCCACGACGCCAGGGCGAGCGCGTGCAGAGCGTCGGCATCGACGCCGACCTCGCGGGCCAATTCTGCTACCGCCCGCGCGCCGCGGGCACGCTCCTCATCGATGCCTGGCTGACGCCCAGCCTCGAAGGTCAGCTCCGTGGCAACCGAGTAGTAGCGCCAAATCTTGAGCGGAGCCCGAGCGCCGTGGCGACGGATCGTGCCGAGGAGCCCAGCCAGGGGAGTCGTCTCGTTTCCGTGCGCGAACTCCCACACCCCGCTCGCCGCGACGAAGCGTCGAGTGAGGGCCACGCCCAGGGGCTCCGTCGCGAGGCTCCAGCGCGCCAGGGGATGAGAAGGCGCGTTGTCGGGATCGTAGAGGTGACCGTGCTCGATGTGCACCGCGCCTCGGCGAATGAACCAGGGCGCTACCGAGAGCCCAGCGCCGAGCTTGGAGCGAAGTACATCGGTAACCTCCGGCGAGCTCAGCGCAGCGTCGTGGTTTCCAGCGACCAGGGTCAGCTGGCCGCCACGGCTGAGGTGAGCGGAAAGCGCGTTCCGCGAGAGCGAGTTGGTCGCAAGGATTCTCGCAACGCTCTCGCACGGTGGGTGCTCCGGCGGATCGGTCGAAAGATCGAAGCTGTCGCCGTTCAGGACGATCTCGTGGTCGGGATGACTCTCCACCAGTTTCGCCAGGGCTTCGTCCACCGCGGGCCGCGGCGTGCGGCGCAGGTGCACGTCGCCCACGATCAGGAGCGGGTGAGCGAGTCCGGCCGACATGCGGGCGCGACTCTACCCGCAATCGCTCCGCGGGGGTGCTGGAGGTGAATGGTCGAGCGGCGGATCCGCGCCTCACGACATCGTGATCGCGTCCGGCAACTCGTTGCCCGCCAGGTCTTCCCCTGGGGCGTACACGCGCAGCATCTCACCGATCTGTTCGATGGCCGCGCACAGGCCGGCGAGCGGTTCGTCGATGGCAAAGCCGCGCTCGATCTCCTCGGCGACGGTCCGCCAGTAGTCGGGTGTTGCCGACTGCCGCACACCGGACCCCGCGTGCACGGCGGAACGCCCATCGTCGAACGATACGTAGAGCAACACCGCGGTGTCCTCTCGCGTGCGGTCCATCCGGAATGCGGTGAATAGCTCTTCGGCGCGCTCGCTGGGGGAGTTGCGTCCGGGACAGCGGCGCTCGAGGTGGACGCGCACCTCACCGCGGTGTCCCTCTTCGGCCACCGCGATCGCCGCGCTGAGCTCCTGCCGCTCGACCTGGTCGAACATGGTCCCTCCTTGAACTGGGCACGTGCAGGCTATCGGAATCACCGGCGATGTGGAACCGGCCGCGCGGATCAGCCGCGGGATCCAGCCGCGCGCTCCGACCCGGCGCGGTCCTCCCGCCGCCGCTGCCCCGTCTGCTATTGTTCGCCGCTCGATGCCCGCTCCAACTTTCAGTCGTCGCGCCGCGACCCTGGCCGCCGCCGCCGCGAACCGACTCTGGCCCTTGGTCCTCGCTTACAACGCCCGCGCGCGCGGCGACTCGCTCACGCCGAACTGGGCCCCCGCGCCGTTGATCCGCGCCGGCGAGCGCTCGTTCCCTGCGCTCGGTTTCCCCCGCCGCACCGACTCGCTCTGCCCGACCTGCGTCCGAGAGGTGCGCAAGGCGGTTGTCTCGGGCCAGAGGCCCCTGGACGTCCTGCACAACCATCCCGGCGAGATCCCCGCCGACATCGTCGAGCGCGACGGTGAGGTCTGGATGGTCAAGACGTGCCCCGCGCACGGGCGCTTCGAAGAGGTGCTGAGCGTAGACGCCGAGTTCCTGAGGCGCATCGAGAGCTTGTTTCCCGGGCGCGACTACCTGGCGCCCAAGACCAGCCTGCGTGACCACGGCACCTCGAGTGTGAAGTACGGTCGCGGCGCGGTGCTCACTGTCGACCTCACCAACCGCTGCAACATGATGTGCGAGCCGTGCTTCATGGACGCCAACCAGGTTGGCTACGTGCACGAGCTCTCCTTCGACGAAGTGCGCCGCATATTGGACGACGCGCTCACGGTGAAGCCAAAGCGTCAGCTCAGCGTGCAGTTTTCAGGCGGCGAGCCCACGCTGCACCCAGCGTTCATCGACAGCGTCCGCTACGCGCGAGACCTCGGATATTTTTGCGTGCAGTGCGCTACCAACGGCATCCGCTTCGCGCAAGATCCGGAGTTCTGCCGGCAGGCCAAGGCCGCAGGTCTCCGGCTCGCCTACCTCCAGTTCGACGGTGTCGGCAACGAAGCAAACTCGCATCGCAAGATCGACAACCTCTACGACGTGAAGCTGCGCGCCATCGAGAACCTCGCGGCCGCCGGCATCGACGTGGTGTTGGTGGTGACCGTCGTGCGCGGGGTCAACCACGCAGAGGTCGGGCGCATCGTGCGCTTTGCCATCGAAAATGCCGACAAAGTGACGGTCGTGTCGTTCCAGCCCATCAGCTTCACCGGACGCGACGAAGACGTCGACGACGCGACACGACGCGCACAGCGCTACACCCTGAGTCATCTCGCCCGAGATCTCCAAGAGCAACTCGGCGCGACCGAGCCGCTCCGCGATTGGTTCCCCCTCTCGGCCATGAATCCCTTCAGCGACGTGGTCGACCTGACGCTGGGCGCCGACGCCGAGTTTGGCTCACTCAAATGCGGCTGCCACCCCGACTGCGGCATCGGCACCGTGCTGTTGGTCAACAAGCGCACCAAGCAGATGGTGCCCGTAGCAGAGATCATGGATCTCCCGCGCCTGCTCCGCGACTTGGTCTTGGTGGCCGACGCCGGGCTCGGACCCAAGCGCACGTTGGCGGAGGTGGGACTGGCGCTGCTGCGCAACTTCCGTCCCGAGCGCGCACCGGAGGGTTTCGAGTTGTCGACCCTCGTGCGTCAGGTGCTGAGCCAAATGGGCGCGCGGGGTGGCCGCGTCGGCGCCACCGAGGGCGACGCGAGCGCGTTCGATTGGCGCTTCTTGTTCGTCGCCGGCATGCACTTCCAAGATCTCTTCAACTACGACTTCCGCCGCACCGAGATGTGCATCATCCCCTACGGCACCCAGCTGGGGGAGATTCCGTTTTGCGCCTACAACACCGGGGTCGGCTGGCGCCAGGTCGTCGAGAAGATGTACCGCACCGCCAGCGTCGCCGAGTGGTCCCGCAAGCACGGCAAGCACCCGGTGTACGCCAAAAACCAACGACTTCCGCTGTCCGATGACCCGCTCTCCGTGGTCACCCCCAAGGAGTCGTCGGTCGATGGCAAGCTGCGGCTCCGGGTGATGGACTGAGCGTCTTCCCGCAGGGGGCTTGGCTCGGCCAGGCTCTGGCGCTACATGCGGCCCGTGGTGCAACGTTCCCTCCTCCAGTCGGGGCCGGCAACTCCGCTGGTCAAGCCCGCAATCCTTGCCAAGGGCTTTCGCCCATTCTTCTTGCTCGCAGCGGCTCAGGCCGCGGTCGTGATGCCGATCTGGGTGCTCGCGCTGCGGGGCGGGATGAATCCGGGAGCGTATTTCGGCGCTACCTTCTGGCACGCGCACGAGATGCTCTTTGGCTTCGCCCTGGCGGTGATCGCTGGGTTTCTGCTCACCGCGATCGGCAACTGGACCTCGCGGGAGACCGCCACTGGAAGGCTCTTGGCGGTTCTGGCAGCGGTGTGGCTCGCCGGCCGCGTCGCACCGCTGGTGGCGGATCGCTTGCCGCGCTTCGTGCCCGCCGCGGTCGACCTCGCCTTTCTCCCACTCTTGGCATGGGCGTGCGCGAGGCCGATCGTCACCGCGCGGAATCAACGAAACTATCAGTTCGTCGTCATGCTTTCGCTGCTCTTCTTGGGCAACCTAGCCATGCATCTCGGATCGCTCGGCATCTGGGCTGAGGGGTCGCGCAAAGGGGCGTGGCTCGCGACCTATGTGATCATCGCCATGATCGTGGTGATGACGGCCCGCGTCGTGCCGATGTTCACCAGGAACGCGACGGATCAGCAGACCATTCGCAATCAGCCTCGGCTCGATACCGCGGCGATCGCCGGGGTCGTCGCGGCGGCGCTGGCGGATCTCGCCTCGTTCGACGAACGAATCGTGGGCGCGCTGGCCGCGCTGGCCGGCATTTTGGTGCTGGCCCGGAGTCTGACCTGGGGCACGCTGCACACCTTCCGCAGTCCGCTGCTGTGGATCTTGCACCTGGGGCACGGGTTCATCGCCCTGGGCTTTCTGCTGCGCGCCAGCATGGCGGTCACTCCTGCGTTCACCGCGAGCGCAGCCCTCCATGCGTTCACCGCCGGCGCCATCGGCTCGCTGACCCTCGGCATGATGGCGAGAGTGTCCCTGGGGCACACCGGGCGCATGCTGGCGGTGAAGCCCGTGATCAGCGTCGCCTTCGGTGCAGTGGTCGTGGCGGCGCTGCTGCGGGTGTTCGGTCCGCTCGGGGGCAACGTCGCGTACCGGCACTCGATGACGACCGCGGGTGTGCTCTTCGCTCTGGCGTTCCTCGCCTATCTGGTCGTCTACGTGCCGATGCTGCTGGCGCCGCGGGTCGACGGCAAGCCGGGTTGACCGAATAGCCGTGCGTCCAAGCTGAAGCGTCCTGGCCCTCCGATGGCGATGGCCAGAGCGACCAGGCCGTGGGCGAGCGCGAGCTCCTTGCGCGCGAAGGGGTCGTTGCCATGCACGTGGAAGGCTGCCACCGCCATGGTTGCCAGCACGAACCCGGCTGCGGGGCGTGTGAGCAAGCCGAGCGCGAGCAAGAGGCCACCAACCAGCTCGCTGAGCGCGGCCGCCGGACCCAGGAGCTCCGGAATCGGAACCCCGCGAGCGGCCACGCCCGCCGTGAAACCAGCGAGGTCTTTCACCTTGCCGAGACCATGTGCAAGCGCCATCGAGGCGCCGAAGCCGAGGCGGAGCAAGAGCAGCGCGAGATTGAGGTTGCGCGGCGAGGTGGTGAACAGCAGTTTCTTCAGCATCGAAAGCTCGGTTCTGCTGCGAGCCGCGCAGGGTCGAGCCGACGACGTGGCCTCAGCGCGATTGAGTGGCTAGTGTAGTCCACTCCCGCGCATGATCACGCTCCGCGACTGGCTCGCCGAAGGTCCGTTTTCGCTGGCGATGTCCAGCGGATTCTTCGGATTCTTTGCGCACACCGGCATGCTCGCGGCTCTCGAGGAGGCTGGCGTCCTTCCCGCAGAGGTCGCGGGCTCGAGCGCCGGTGCGCTGGTGGCCGGACTCTGGGCTTCGGGCATCGACGCGCCGGCCCTCGAAGTCGAGCTCACGCGTCTCCGGCGGGAGGACTTCTGGGACCCCTGGCCGGGGCTGGGGTTGCTTCGCGGTCGACGCTTTCGCGCGCGCATCGACTCCCTGCTGCGGGTCGAACACTTCTCGGGGTGCCGCGTGCCGCTGGCCGTGTCGGTCTTCGATCTGTACTCACGATCGACGCGGGTGCTCAACCACGGAAAGATCGCACCCGCGATCCAAGCGAGCTGCACCGTGCCTTTGTTGTTTCAGCCCACCTGGCACGGCGGGCGCCCCTTGCTCGATGGCGGCATCCTGGACCGCCCCGGTCTCGAGGGTGTGCCCAGCGGTCGGCGCGTGCTCCACCATCACCTCGCGTCGCGCTCGCCCTGGCGCGGCAAGGGCGACAAGAGCCTGGTGCCGCCGAAGCGCCCGGGTCTCGTGGCGTTGGTGCTCGACGGCTTGCCTCGTTCGGGACCCTTCCGTCTCCAAGACGGGGTTCGCGCGCTCGGTGCGGCGCGCCGAGCGACTCAGGTTGCGCTCCAGCAACGCATCGACGACGGCGTCGTGCGGATCAGCGCCGGGTAGGATGGCCGTGATCTGGTTCGTGGGCGTGGCAGCGCTGGCTGAACGCCACCGCGAGCGCTTCGGCCGACAGCACATCACGAGAGGGGTGCGCATCGTCGGTTGGGTGCTGCTCGCGTTGGCGGCGTGGATGCTGATCTCGGCGACGATTCAGCGCGTCTGACGCGGGCGCGCGGCACGACTTCGAGTGATCGCGAGCACCAACATCGAGGTCAGCCAGCCGAGCCCGAGATCGCCGCGACCCCCGGGCGCTGCGCGGCAGTCGCAGTCGGACTTCTGGGCCGCCGTCGGCGCGGGGGGCGCCACGGAGGAGGCCGGCGGAGTGGGCGTGGGTGGCGTCGGTTTGCTCGCTGCTTGGAGATCGGCCTTGGTCTTGGTGGTGGCCGAGATGCGCGTCAGCTTGCAGCCGTCCTTGCCATGAGGCGCGATGGCGTATCGAGCCTGCACCAAGGTGACCTGCGACACCTGGGAGAAGTTGCGATCCCGCTCTTCGATCTCCCCGCAGGTCTTGACCTTCTGCGAGAGGAAGATCGCCGACTCTGCGCGCCCGGCGTCCCGACGGATGAGCGCGAAGAGATCGATCAGATCGCCCTCCTTGAGGCCGATGACGCGCACGGGTCCGCGCTCCGGGTTGCAGATCAGTGGCTTGTCCGCCTCCAGCACCGACTCTTCGACGGGCTCTTTGCAGTTGGTCACGAAGAAGCGCAGGTGAGAGAGCGACGACTGTCCGTCCACGCTGAGCTCGAGCGTGATTTTGGCGCCAGGCGGTGGCGCCAGATCCGCCCCCGCGGACGAGGTGACGCCGAGCAGCAGCAGCGCGCCCGCGAAGCGGCCGAGCCAGGGCGAATTCACGACAAAATGCCCCACGCCCACCGAGCTTAGGCCGAGACCGGCCGTCGGGTCGAGGGCCCGACCGGGCCGCCGAGACTGAGCTACGCTGGGGGCGTGCTTCGCCAGGACTACATCGGTCGGCTGATCGAGCAGCTCACTCAGGCCCTGGCGCGCGCGGCCAAGCTCGCACGCGAGGGGCAGCCGGGCGAGGCCGAGGCGGAGCTCACTTTGGCCGAGCAGGCCCTCGCTCTGCCGCGGGGCATCGAGCTGTTCGACGCTCGGTCCGCCGCGCTGGTGATCGGCAGCGGTGACAAGGTCGTGCTCGCTGCGCTAATGCTCGAGCATCGAGCCATCGTGCTCGAAGCAAAGGGCGACAGCCGCGGAGCCAAGCAGCACAAGAAGCGGGCCTGCGCCCTGCTCGATCACGCCCGACCCCACGAACTCGTGAGCGAGGCCGCGGAGCTGCGTGCGCGTCTCGAGCACGGTTAGACGCCCCGCAGTCGCTCAGTGCTTCGCGGTGATGTGCGCGCGGCGCGCGCGGAACGACAGGAACGCCGAGTACGCGTCGAGGTTGTCGGTCGCGTCGGCGCTCGGGATCTTGTTCAGCGCCCCTTGATTCTCGAGCAGCGTGAGCTTTCCCGCGGGCTTGGCCACGTCGGGTTGCGTGGGGTTGACGGTGGTCAGGGCGCAGTTGAAGCCCTTGCAACCGCCGACCAGCGCATCGAGCAACGAATTGCAGCTGTCGCTGACGGGCTGGTCCTTGCCGCAGAACTTGTACTTCTTGGATCCGGGGCACTCCTGGCAGGCGGCGAAGCCGACCGTGAGCGTCTCGGGGATCGGGATCTTGGCGAGCGAGCTCACGGTCACGTTGCCGCACAAGCCCTGGCTACTTTGGTTCGACAGCAGCTCGCCGAATACGGCGAGCCCTGCGGCGAGGGAGGCCGGCGGAGGTGCGGGGACGTCCGGTGCGCCGCTGGCGGCAGCGCGCAATTTTGCGTCACGCATTCCGAGCACCGCGGCGCTGCCACCGAGCGTCAGCGCGAGGTCGATGGTGCTGGGCCCCGCGGTGAGCACCTTCGCGAGGATCGATCCTGCGCCGATCTTGCCCGTCGGAAGCCCGCTGGCGTCGACCCCCTTTTGGTCGATGGAGAACCACCAGTCGATGGGGTTCGTGCCGTCGATTGGCCACGTGCCCTTGGCCTTGTCGAGTTCGCCCGAGAGCACGCCGATCTCGATGGAGGCATCTGCAGTGCCGGTGAGTTCGTCGAGGCCGAGCAGCTGCAGCATGATGTTCGTGCCGCCGCTGTCGATGCCCTTCTGCAAATCGTTGTTCAGGGTGCTGAGCGCGGTCGGTGTCAGCGCCACATTCCCCAGCTGGTTCTTGGTGACGCTGCAGAAGCTCGGGGCCGGGCCGCCGCGAATGTCGAGATCGATCATGCGGAGCACCATCTCGTAGGCGCACTTTGCGCCGCAGCCGTCCAAGTTTGCCGTGGCCTGATCGTCGCAGTGCTCCGGTGGCTCGATGGTCCCATTGCCGCAGACGGGCGTGACGACCTTCTGGCATTGCGCGCTGCAAGTGCCGGCTGCCGGTGGGTCGCACTCTTCGCCGGAGTCGAGTTGCGCGTTGCCGCAGCTGAGGAGCGTGCAGATGCCGCCCAGGCACTTGCCGGTGCCGGCGCCACAGGCCGCGCCCTCGCTGAGCTTCGCGCCGGCGGTGCAGGTGTGCTTGACGTCGTCACAGGCGTTCGTTCCGGCGCAGGAGTCACCGCTCTTCGTGCAATCTCGAAGGGCGTCCGTCGACACGCACGAGAATTTGCAGAAGTCGCAGCCGTCTCCACTCAGGGCGTTGCCGTCGTCGCACTCCTCGCCGATCTGCTTCTGGCCGTCGCCGCATTGAGGCGTGGCGCAGTTGCCGTTCACGCAGACCAGCCCCTCCCCGCAGGCCGTACCGTCCGACAGCGGAGTGCCGGCGCTGCAGGCGTGGTTGGCGCCGCAGGCCTCGGTTCCCGTGCAGGGATCCGCGTCATCGCAGTCGCCTGCCGACTTGCAGGTGACGTCGCAGTTGTTTTCGCAGCCGTCGGCCCCGACGAAATTGCCGTCGTCGCACTCCTCCTCGCCCTCGAGCTTCCCGTTGCCGCAGACTTGACCGGTCGACGCGCCGGCCCCCGCGAGCCCGGCCGCTCCCGCCGCGCCGCCGCTCCCGCCCGCGCCGCCTCCCGATGAGCTGGTCGCAGCCTCGCCTCCCTCTTCGCCATCGCTGCACGAAAGCGCGCCTGCGGCCACCAACGCGAGCGCCCCGGCGCCCGCCAACCATCCCCGAGTCAGAGTTCTCATGAGCGCCAGCGCCGAAACCTACTCGGATCCTGCGGCAAAGTGAATGCGCGGGTCCGTTCTGGCGTTAGCATGGGCGAAGATGCGCGCCGGCGTCGTCCTAGTCTGGTTCATGCTCGCTGGTTGCGGGCGGACCTCCGCAGCTCCCTCGCCGATTCCCAGCGCGGCGCCGGCGCCGGCCGAAGCGCCGCGGGACGTCGAACTCGACGCCTGTCGCAGCCGGCTCGCTTCTCTCGCGACCGAAGCGGAGCTCCCGGGAGCTCCGGCGATCGACGAGGCTCGCATCGAGATCCTGGGTCGCGCTCGCGGCGAGCCGTTGATCTGGCTCCGTGAGCCCGAGCGCAGCGACGCGCGCGCGCTCCCGGCCGGCGCGCGAAGCACGGCTGAGGCGCTGGCGAAGAAGCCGGGGCCGTCCAGCGTGAAGAACGCGCTCACGCGCCACCGCGGTGACCGAGCCACCTTGCGGGCGCTCTTGCTGCGCGAGGGCTACCTCTACTCGAGGCATCCGCACGAGGCCCTCGCCCTGGTGACGATGATCGAGCTGACGGCCCTCTTCGACGAACCCGAGATCGTAGTTCAGCGCGGCGCTACTACCTTCGAGCTGCGGCGCAGCGCGGGGCGCTTCGCCAGCTATCGGTCCGCCGACGGACGCCCGGGCGAACTGCTGCTCGGGGATCGCGTGGCGGTACGGAAGACCGAGTTGGGTGAGCCGCTTCACCGGGACCTCCGGGCGTTGGGGCGCGAGGCGGGTTTTTTGCGAGCGCGCATCTCCCGGCGCACCTCGAAGGCCCTCTTGGCCGAGCTCCGCTTCGGAGAGGTGTGGGTGAAGACCCTGCTCGAGTCCAAGGGAGCGGCGCTGTCGATCGCCTGTCACGACGCTCCAAAGAGCGAGCGCGAGCAGATCGCTCGCATTCGAAGCGCGGGCACGCGACGGCGGGCCGCCCTGGCTCGTTTGCGGACGGCCATCGACGAACAAGTGGCGGAAGCCGTGCCCTTCGACCGACCCAAAGACGAAAAGACCGCCGAGCGCGACGGGCAGCTGCGGCCGGCGTGGCGCTGGGCGTATCAGCGCGGACAGCCCTATTTCAGCCACGAGGAACAGAGCTATCCGGTCTTCGACAGCCGCGGGCGACCCCTGCCGCCACAGATGTGCGTGGACTTCGTGCTCGACAGCTTCGAGCGCGCCTCCGGGACCTGGTTCTCGGCTCGGGGCGCAGAGCTCGGGCGCAAGGTGGGAGGCTTGGACTTCGACCAGCTGGGGATCGTGAACCGACGATCCGTGCTCGCCTTCGAGAAGTTCGCCTCGGAGCATCCCGAGCTCTTCGAGCATCGGCGCCTCGAGCCCGAGGAGCGCGTCGCCTTTGGGGAACGATCGCGTTTCTTTCGCTCGCTCGTCGCCGCCGCCGATCTCTTCCTTCCCGGTGACGTGGTGGCCATTCAGGGCAAGAAGGCCGATGGCTTGATCCATCAGCACGCGATCCTGATCGAGGACATCGATCCCTTGACGGGCTTTCCCGACGCGCTCGCCGATCAGATGAAGCGGCCGCGGCGTCGAACCTGGGAGGGAATCATGGCGGAGGCTCCGCTCCGCAGTCTGCTCTTCCACGTGCGTCCGCGGGAGAACGTGCTCGACTCCCTCGCCGCCGACGGCGTGTGAGCCCTCAGAACCGTCCGCCCACTCCGAGCTCGAGGCGTCGCGCCGCGGTGGGCATCGGCGCGGGTGCATTCGGGTTGGCCGGATCAATCTCGACTCGAGACCCGCTGTTCACGATCAGCAAAATCCCAGGCACCGTGAGCCCGATGCCCACCGGCAGCGTGATCAGGCCCGCGGTGAGCGTGGAGCTCTGGTCTTTGGCGGCGCCGACAGCCGTCAGCGCTGCGCCGGTGAGCACACCGATGCCGCCGAAGGTCGTCATGACGATGCCGCCGGCCAGCTTGCCGGTCTTGGTGGGGTAGGCGCGAGCGTCGACCTTGTTGCCCTTCGCCTGGTGCTCGCGCAGATCTGGCACTTCAATGCGCTCGTTGCGCTCGTACCAGGCCGCTTCGTGCACGAAGCTGAATGGAACGGCCGGATCCACCCAACGCGAGCAGGGGGTGGTGCACAGCTTCCGGTCGCTCACTGCGACGTCGTACTGGTGCTCGGAGTTTGCCGAGAGGAAGTTGACCTTGACGGCGCCTGCGGGGCCGCGGTCGGCCAGCTCCTTGGGCAGCGGCCAGAGGAAGACCTGAATCGGCGATCGGCACTCATTGTGCGCAGCCGCGTCCGTCGACTCTTTGCAGGCGTCCGGCGACCCGGCCTCCCGCAGTACGGACTCCGAACTCTGAGTCGCGGCGCCCGTCGAGCCTACGCCGACCACGCCCACTCCGCCCTTGGCCTTCAGGCTGCCACCAGCCCGCAGCTTGAAGGCGCCGATGGACAGCGCGCCGACCAGGTGGCTGGCGCCCGCGCAGGTCGCGTCCTCGGAGACCTGTTTGTCCCAGCCCTGCAGCTCCAGCTGCCCGGCGATCGTGGTTTGCACCGCGAGGCGACCGCTCCGCTCGAGCTGGCCCTCGAGGGAGACTGCACCGAGGGGCAGCTTCGCGTAGAGCTCATCGGCGTCGTGGATCTCCACCACATCGGTGGTCGTCGTGGTGCGGCGCCAGCCGTAGGCGCCGCGCACGCGGCACTGCGGCAACAGTTTCATCTCGCAGCCCGAATAGCTGACGACCACGCCTCCCTCGCGCAATCGCGCCTCGAGGTTGGCCTTCTCGGACGCCGGCCACTCGGTCACCAGCGGGTTCTCCGCGCTGGCGGCGACCTTGCACTTCGACTGCCCCGTCTCTGTTTCGGGTGCTTTGGCCCGGAGCGCGCCGCCGCTGCCGCCCATCAGCGGGTTGCCGCACGCGCCGAGGCCGAGGAGCCCCAGGAGCAATCCGCCCCGCTTCGTCATCGACACCGGGCGGAGTCTAGCTCGAATCCCCCCCGGTGCGTCGCGGTCGCGACCCGGGCCGCCGATCCACCGGACCGTCGAAGGCCGGGCGCTGCATGCCGCCGAGCGGACACAGTCGTGCGCCGGGCAGCGCCTGCGCCGCCGCGTGCACGAGGGACTCGGGCCCCGCGATCCCCACGCAAGTGATGACGGCGTCGAAGGCTTGAAGCCAGTCGAGCGACGATTCCGAGCGTGTCACCACCAAGGACCGCGCGCCCGGCGTGGGCACCAAGCGCTGGGGGACCTCGTCCACGGCGACCCAGCCCGAGCCGCAACCGAAGACCTCACCGGCGTAGCTCATGGTCTCGCGCAGCAGGGCACACGCCGCGCGTTCATCGTCATCGATGCGGCCGAGCGGCACCCGCGACGCGGCGCGATCCAGCTCCAGCGCGACCTCTCGTGCGAAGCTGCGCGCGTCGTCCGCCGTACCCACGACCACCGCCACGCGAGGGCTCAAGCAGCCGCGCTGGTCGAAGGGAACCAGGTCGCTCGCCAAGGCACTCGCCGCGCCGGAAGCGCCTGCGGCGATCAACGCGATGCCGAACCCCGGGCCGTGAGCGTGCAGAACGACGCCGGCCGGCAGCTGCCGAAGGAGGCTCGACAGCGTGTCGTCTGAGCCGTAGGCCCAGAGGTGATCGCCGGGCGCCGGCGCCAGCGACTCGACGAGCTCGAAGGCCGCGGAGGCTTGCTGGAGCAATCGAGCGAACACGGGCTCACGTCGCGACGCACGGACGAACACGCTGGGCGATTGGGCCAGCGCCAGCGCGATGGCCCGGAGCGGAGCGGTGAACACGTTCGGCGCGAGCTGGACGTGCACGCGGGGCGCCGGTGGAGCCGAGGCGATCAGCGCGCGGATCTCGCTCTCGGTGGGCTCGGTCTCCAGCACCTCGCGCAGGGCGAGTTCGACGTTCTCCGGCGACAGCCCAGTGCTCGAGGGCAGCTGGGCGCGGGCCGCGTGACCCAACGGGTCCCGGGGATCGCTGAGCCGCCTCGCGGCGTTGATCAGTGCGCTGAGGCGGGCTTGCGAGGACATGAGCCGGGCGGGGAGCCGGGGCAGTATGACGTGGCGCCGACCATCAGTGCCAGCTTGCGTGATCAACCTCGCGCCTTCGAGCCGGGAGCGCAGCGCCGAGAGCGGGCTGTCCGCGCTTGCAGCTCCCAGGCGCGTGATCAGGCGGCCGGAGCGTGGCTCTGGGGTTCGCCGGAGCTGGCGGCCGCGCGGCGATGCACGCGGATTAGATCCTCGACCAGAGGGCGACAGCCGCCGCAACTGGTGCCGGCCCCGCAGGCGCGGCCGACCTCTTCCACGCTCTCCGCGCCGGCGTCGCAGGCTTCCAGGACTCTTCGGTGGCAGACCTTGTGGCAGTGACAGACCAGCACGTGACCTCCGAGGCTCAGTCTAGCCAGATGAAAATGACTTTCAATATCAAAATGACAGGCCCCATTTTCCAGGTGATTTTGCCCCGTCGGATTGGCGGTACGCATTGGAGGTCGGGGACACTACGCTCCGCCCCTGGAGGAATGCGTGAAAGGCGACCCCGAAGTCATCGAGCTCTTGAACGACCTGCTCAGCGCAGAGCTGACCGCCATCAACCAGTACTTCGTGCACGCCAAGATGTGCGGCAACTGGGGCTATCCGCGGCTGGCCAAGAAGAAGCGCGAGGAGTCGATCGAAGAGATGCGGCATGCCGACACCGTGATCGAACGCATCCTGTTCTTGGACGGCACCCCGAATATGCAGCGCTTGTACCCGGTGCGCGTCGGCGAAGATCCCATCGAGCAGCACGAGCTCGATCTCGCCGTCGAGGTCGAGGCGCGGGCCCGCCTGAACAAAGGCATCGCGCTCTGCGTGGCCAAAGGCGACCACGGAACACGTGAGCTTCTGGCGGCCATCTTGAAAGAAGAAGAAGAGTCTATCGACTGGCTCGAAGCGCAGCTGCACGCTGCTCGCCAGATCGGAAAAGAGCTCTACTTGTCCGAGCAGCTCACGGGCTGACTCAGCATCGCCTCGATGGCGAGTGAGCAACCGCGTGGCGGCGCGCCCGGCTTGCGACCGACGAGCTCGATGCCCTCGCCACGTCGGCGCACGAGGTCTTGGGTGAGCACGGCGACCGCGCCGTCGACGTTGGCGAGATCCACGAAGCGTGCGAGGCCCGTCTCGCCTGCGGGGACCTCGGTCAAGGTGAGCGGATCGACGGCGCTGACGCGGAGCCACGGCGGCGGCAAGTACACGCCCGGCTCCGCCGCGAGCTCACCTCCCGGCAGCGTGCCCTCGTAGAGCTGGCTCGAGAGTTCGGTCATGCCGTACTCGCCCACGACTTGCTCGGGTGGAATGCAGAACGTTCGCGCGACCTCGGCGCGCAGCGTATTCGGATCGAGCTCACGCGTGCGTCCCTTGAAGCCGCCCGTCTGCATCACCACCGTGCCTGCCGGGGCCTCGATCACCCGGCCGTTCAGGGCTTCGAGCAGCGCAACCAGGGCGAAGGCCGGGGCCAAGACCAAGAGCGGCTCGCCGAGAGCGCGGGCCTCGCCCAGGGCGCGGTCGCAGGCCTCCAGGCGCACCCGGCCGTCTCCTATCAGCCAAGCGTCGCGCGCGCGCCCATCGAAGGAGCCCATGAACAGGCGCATCATGTGGCCGAGGGACGACTCGCCGGGATCACCGGGGTCTTCAGCCAACGCGAGCACGACGCGTGTCGGCTGTTTCGGCGAGCACAGCCCTCGCGAACCCCAGGCGCGGGCGACCTCCGAGTAGGTCTCGAGAGTGCGCAGCGCGTGGACGCCGCGATTGCTGCCACTCGTGCCGCTGGTCATGAAGCGCGCGACGTCGAGCTGGGGCGGGTGCACGGCGACGCGAGCCAGTCGAAAGGCATCGCTGGGAACGGCAGGGATCTCGTCGACGTTCGAGAAGCCGCCGTGCGCCGCGCACAGACGCCGAAAGCCCGCCGACCACCGCCGTTGAAACTGCGCGATCTCGAGGGCGAGGGCGTCGAAGCCTTCGTGGCTCTGACCCCGAGCGAAGGCGCGCACACGCGCGTGCAGCGCGTCGGACTCGTCCGTTAGGCTCACGAAAGCAGCCCCGGTGCGCAGAGCGCGAGCTCCGAGGCGAAGGCGTCGAGCAACGTCTCGGCGATGACGAGCGGAGGAGTCAGAACCAGCGTCTCTCGCGCGCCGCCGCCGGTGCTCGTGAGGTAGCCCGCGGCGAGCAGGCGTTTCCCGAGCTTCACGGCGGCGCCGGGCTGACCTCCGAGTTCGATGCCCAACATCAGCCCCGCGCCCCGCACTTTCACTCCGACCTCGGCCAGGCGATGGGCGAAGCGCTCCCCGACGGCGGCGGCGCGCTCTGGCAGGTGATCACGCGACAGCGCGTCCAGAGTGGCGAGCGCCGTGGCGCAAGCCAAGGGCGCGCCCGCAAAGGTGGAGGTGTGGACGACTTCATCGTCGCGAGACCAGGCCGCCATCACCTCCCGCCGGCCGATGCACGCGCTGATGGGCAAGCCCCCGCCCAGGCCCTTGCCCAGGCAAATCACGTCGGCGATGACACCATCGCGGGACGAACGAAGCCACGCCCCGCATCGCCCCAGTCCGGTCCAAATCTCATCCGCGATCAGCAGCGCCGACGCCCCCCGCGCCAGCGTGGCGAGCTGTTCCATGAACGCAGGTGGAGGCACGACACAGCCGCCGCGCCCCAAGATCGGCTCGACGATCACCGCTCCCACGTCACCTCGAGCCAGCTCGAAGCGAGCGCGTTCGATCGATGCGTCGAGCGAGGCTTCGTCGTGAGGGTAGGGCACGAAACGGACGGACGGATTGAGCTGTGCCGAGAAGGGGGCACGATAGCTATCACGCAGCCCCAGCGCAGCGAGCGGTCCGTAGGACAGACCGTGATACGCGCCGCTGAAAGCGAGCACCCCCGCCTTGCCGGTGAAGAGCGCGGCGGTCTTGAGCGCGGCAGTGATGGCGTCGGCGCCCGACTGTCCGAGCACGACCTGGGCGTCGCCGCTCGGATGCAGCCGCGCGAGGCGCTCAGTGAGCGCGACGCGGGCATCGGCGGGGTGCACGTCGCCCAGGGCTTGCCACAGGCGATTGGCCTGCAGCTCGAGCACGCGGCGGATAGCCGGAGGCGAGTGGCCCAACAAGAGCGCGCCGAACCCGGCCGCCAGGTCCACGTAGCGGTTGCCGTCGACATCGATCATGTTGCAGCCAAGGCCTCGAGCGAACACCACCGTCGAAGCGCGCTGCCCCGGCATGCGCTTCGGGCCCATGGGCGCCGCCGAGTGCGCGTAGCGCACCAGCCACGATCGCGACGCCGGGCCCGGCGGGGGCACGCGCAGGTGCGGCAGATCCTGCCCCGGATCGAGCTCGGGGGGCGGAGGGAACTCGCTGAAGCTCATGGTCGGCGGCTCGCGGCGAGCCTCGCGTCAGTGGCAGACCCGATTGCGGCCGCCGCGCTTCGCTTCGTACAACTTTTCGTCGGCGCGCTGGACCAGATCCGTCGCGGTCTTGTCCTCCGGGCTCAGGACCGCGGCGCCGATGCTCACGGTGACGGGGATGCTTTCACCTTGGAAGATGAAGGTGTGCTCCGCCACGCGCGCGCGAAGATTCTGGGCCAGCGAAGCCGCTCCCTCCAGCGGCGTCTCGGGCAGCGCGATCACGAATTCTTCCCCGCCGTAGCGAGCGAAGACCTCGTCGCGTCGGATCCGAGATTGTACCACCCTCGCCAACTCGCGCAGCACGTAGTCCCCAGCGAGGTGTCCGTACTGATCGTTGACGCGTTTGAAGAAATCGATGTCGAACATCAGGATGCTGAGCGGTCGGCCATGGCGGCGGGCGCGCAGTACTTCTCGTTCGAGGGCCTCGTAGAGGTACCGCTTGTTGTGGATCTGCGTCAGACCATCGACGATGGTCATGCGGTAGATCTCTTCGTGGTATTTGGCCTCGGCGTCGGCGCCCGACAGAAATTTGAGAATGGTCGGTCCGACCTTGAGGCGATCGCTGTTGTTCAGGGGAGCTTCGCGGACGATTTGCTCCTCGTTGAGGTAGGTCCCGTTGGTCGAGCCGTGGTCCACGATGAACCAGCGGCTGTTGCGGCGTTCGATTTGGGCGTGCCGGCGCGAGACCGAGTCACCGTCGAGCACGATCATGTTGTCGGCGCCGCGCCCGATGCCGATCTCGTTGCGGTCGAGCACGAACCGCTTCCCGAGCAGCCCCGGTTCCTTCGTGTAGATCACGACCACGCAGTCGTTGCCGGAGCTCTCCTCCGGCGACGGCCGCTGGACCACCTGAGTTACCCGGGTTTTTTCGTCGAACTCGCTCACGGCGGAGCTAACTGCTGAAAATCACACATACGCTAGCCGCTTCTGGGCCAGGGGCAAGGGTGATTCGAGATTCCGCGCGCCGACAGCCCTTACGCTCTGCGCCATCCGCGGCTAAACCGGCGCGATGAAGCCCGTTTCCGGTCGCATCGAGGTCCTGACCTTCAAAGACGGCCTGCTGTCGAAGGTCGCCCACGACCTGTTGCTCGAGCTGCGTCAGTTTCATCTCGAGACCGACGGCGCGCGCATCGAGGGCAGCTTCGCGCTGACGTCGCTGTCCGTGGAGGGCGCGATGAAGGGCGGCGTGCTCGACGCCCACGGGATTTCCGAGAGCGATCGGCTCGACATCAACGCGAACGTCCAGAAGAAGATCCTCCGCACGGGCGACTTTCCGGACGCCAAATTCGCCGGCGAAGCGACCCGCGGCGCTGGCGGATACAGCGTCGTGGGCAAGCTGACGCTGGTAGGGAAGACCCAAGACATCACGGCGACCGCACGGGAGACCGACGGACACTGGCGCGGCGAGGCCGAGCTGGTTCCGACCCGCTGGGGCATTCAGCCCTACAAGGCGCTGTTCGGCGCCATCCGGCTGCAAGACCGAGTGATCGTGCGCTTCGACTTTCCGGTGGTCCAGATTTGAATCAAGGACCGCACCACCCACGAGCCTACTCCAGGGGCACGTCGAGCCCCACGATCTTCATCAATCTGAGGGCGTTGCCCGCGGTCACGGGGCCCGGGCGAAGCTTGTAGTCGAAGTTCATCTCTCCGCCCGCGACGTTCTCCTGGAAGTGCACCTGCTCCACGTGTTTCATCAGATCTTCGGGCAGGCGACAAAGCTCCATGTCGTGCGTCGACACCGCTCCGACCGCGCCGCGCGCGATCAGCTCTCCGAGCAGCCAGCGCGCGCCGATCTGTCGTTCGCGCGAGTTGGTGCCGTGCAACACCTCGTCGAGAAGGAAGAACACCGGGAGCTCTCCCTGAGTCGCGTCGAGCACGACCTTCATCTTGCGCACTTCGGCGTAGAAGTGGCTGACGCCTTGCTCGAGCGAATCGCTGATCCGCATGCTGGTGCGCACCGCGAGCAAGCTCGAGCGGAGGCGCTTCGCCACCACCGGAGCACCCGCCATGGTCATCACGGCGGCGAGCCCCATGGAGCGCAGCATCGTGCTCTTTCCGCTCATATTCGATCCGGTCACCAGGAGCGCGCGCCCGGGACCGGGCAGCGAGAGGTCGTTGGCGACGCGTGTGCCCGGACCGAGCAGCGGGTGCGCCAAAGCCTCCGCCTCGAAGACCGCGGGTTCTTCACAGAGCTCGGGGAACGTGGCGCCGGGGTCGTCGTACAGAAAGCCTGCAAAGGACGAGAGCGCCTCGATCTCACCCAACGCCCGAAACCAGCCGCGAGCGGCCTTGCCGGCCCGGCCCTGCCAGCGCTCGAGCAGCAAGGTGCAGTGGATGTCCCAGAGCAAGATGGTGTTTGCAAAGGGATGGATCAGTCCGTTGTGACGCAGATCGTACCAGCTGACGGCGCGCCGAAAATCGGCCATGGCCACCGACGGCAACTGCCCACTCTCGGCGATTTGCTGCTTCATCGACCGGAGCAGCGGGCTCGGCAGATCGAGCTTCTCGAGCAGCGCGAGCATGGCGCCATAGCGCAAGAACGCTCCTTCCGTGCTCGACACCGCGGCGAATACCCGCGTTGTCTCAGTGCGGGTCGTGAGGTTCAGCAGCACGGACAGCGCGATGGGAACCCCCCAAGCCAATGCAGGCAGCCCGAACCAGGCGCTGCCGACCATGCCCGCGACCGAGAGCAGCGGCAGCACGCGGGCGGCCCAGACGATCGCGGTCTTCTTGCCCAGCGTGGGCGTGCTCTCCGCCCACGCCAGGAGCGGTTCGGGATCGGGTGCCGGCCGGGCGGCGCGGGCCTTGCCGTCCGGCTCGGTGGCTCCCAGCCCCAACGCTTCCAGCTCTTGGCGAGTCTCGAGCTCGGGGCCGAGGGCGCGTACTGCGTTCTGCCGCTCGAGGATGGAGTCTCGCGTCTCCGGGTTCGTGAGAAAGCGTGCGAGCGCTTCTTGACCGTAGCGGGTGTGCGCGACGGACAGGCGATGGAAGAGAGAGCCCGGGCCGAACAGATCGATGTCCCCCGAATAGGCGTGGGCGGGGTCCTGGAACCTCGAGCCGTTCTCCACGAGCTCGCGCCACTTCCCGGTGACCCGCCGGACTCCGTCGAAGTTCACGCGCGCCCAGCGCTTGGCCGTGTCTTCTGCGGCGATGACCCGGGAGTGGATCACGAGCAGCACCAGGAAAGCGCCGAGCCCGATAGCCGCCAGCGCGCCGCTCAGGGTCACGGCTCGCCCCGTCGCCGCCACGATCCCGGAGACGACCGCCAACCCAAAGGACAGGCCGCGCAGGTTGGATACGAGCCTTGACCGACCCGCCAGGCGGTCGGCCTCGGTCCCGAAGCGTGCGGCACGCGTTCGGTACTCTTCGCTTCTGTCGGTCGTCGTCACGAGCTCACGAGTCGGGTCACGCTTCGTCCGATTTGGTCCAATGGCAAGACCTCATCGACGACACCCATCTCCACGGCGGCTTTCGGCATGCCATACACCGTGCAGGTGGCTTTGTCTTGGGCCACCGTTCGACCGCCACCGGCCTTGATCGCGGCGAGACCCAGCGCGCCGTCGCGGCCCATTCCCGTGAGCACCACGCCCACCGCGCGTGCGCCGTAGACCTGAGCTGCGCTTTTGAAGGTCACGTCGGCCGCCGGCCGCACACCATGGAGCGGCGGCGCTTCGCTCAGTGAAACGGTGCCGTTGCGCTCGAGCACGAGGTGGAAGCCTCCGGGTGCGACCCAGGCGCTCCCGGCCGCGAGCTCGTCGCCGGCCTTGGCCTCGTGCACTGGATAGCCCGACTGCTCGGCGAGCTGATTGGCGAGCGCCAAGGTGAAGCCCGCGGACATGTGCTGGACCACGATTACGGCGGCCTTCGTCAGCGCCGTGATCTCGGGGAGTACCCGCACCAGCGCCGCCGGACCGCCGGTGGAGCTCGCGATCACGATCACGCGCAGACCTGCCGGCATCGGTTTGGAAGACGAGCGGGGTGCTCGGCGAGACATCGGCGGTTCGCTCGACGCGACGTCGACCACCGTCATCGGCCCTCGCACGTTGGCCCCGGCGGCGGAGAGCAGCTTTTCGACCAGCGACTCCCGGATGGCGCTCAGGTTGGCGCTGACTTCTCCGTCCGGCTTCTCGACGAAATCTACGGCCCCGGCGGCCAGGGCTTGCACGGTGGCCGCCGCTCCGGCGCTCGTGTGTGCGCTGAGCATCACGATCGGGGTCGGCTGCCGGGCCAGAATGGCGCGCGTCGCCTCGGCGCCGTTGAGCCCTGGCATGTTGAAGTCCATGCTGATGACGTCCGGTCGGAGCTCGACCGCCAGCTTCACGGCCTCTTCGCCGTCTTTCGCCTGCCCGGCAACCTCGAAGCGGGAGTCGCTCGAGAGCACTCGGCTGATGGCGCCGCGCATGAAGGCGGAGTCATCGACGACCAGCACGCGTAAGCGTTGGCTCACCCGGGCACCCTAGTGCATTTCCCCAGCGGGTGGCCCGCGATCAGCTCTTTTGCTTCGAGACGCGGATCAGCGCGGTGGCGCCGACCATGGTCGCGGCCGGATTGCCGACCGCGCGCCGATCGACGACGTGCGCGATGCAGGTCGCCGCGCCGTCGCTCATTCCGACGCGCTTGTGCACCGAGACGCCCTCGGCGCGCCCCCGGGCGCTCACCAAGAAACGCACATGGACTTCGCCTTCGGGTTTGTCGAGTCCACCGTGCTTGCCCAGGCACTCGAGGAACTTCTCCTTGCCGAGCGCCAGCTTCTTGGCGGCGGCGGGCAAGTTGCCCGTGTCAGCGGCGACCGCGATGCTCACCAGGGAGAAGGCCTTCTGCGGATCGACCACGGGGACGGCAGGCGCTGCGCTGCCTGACGGCGCTGGCGGGGCGCTGGCGGAAGGCGCCGGAGGAAGGCTGGGTCCTGCGAGCTTCGCGGGCAACGCGCGGGCTTCGCCCTCGCTGAGGCACCGCACCAGCATGCCCCTACCGTTGGAGACTCGGCCCCAGGCGCAGACGGGGTCGTAGGGATAGCGACTGGCTTCCTGTGCGACGCTGGGGCGCGCTCCGACCAAGAGGCCGACGGCGGCGGTCAGAAACACCGAGACGATGGGGATGGATTTGTTCATTCTAGGAATCCCTCGAGCACGTACGCGCTCTGCGGCTCGTCGATGCCCTTGAACGTGAGCCCGGTCACCTCGCTGACGCGGACGTGCTGCTGAATGCGCTCGTATACCGAGACGCTCAGGAGCACGCCACCGAGCGGAGCCTTGCCTTCGTGCCGCTGGGCGCGGTTCACGACGTCGCCGATGCAGGTGTAGTCGCGGCGGACGTGGCGCGACCCGATGTCGCCGCGCACGATCTTCCCGCAGTTCAGGCCGATCCGCATGGTCAAGCGATGATCCGTGCCTTGGTTGAAACGCCCCAGTGCTTGCTGCATTCCCCAGGCCGCGCGGGCGGCCCGCAGCGCGTGTTGTTCGTCGAGTTCGGGGCGATCTTCGAAGACCGCCATGATCGCGTCGCCGATGAACTTGTCGATGTCTCCACCTTGCTCCTTGATCACGACGCACAAGGCGTCGAAGGAAGCGTTCAAGATCGACACGACCTCGGCGGGGGACATCTTCGAGCTCATGTTGGTGAAGCCGGAGATGTCGCTGAAGAGCAGCGTCGCGTCGACCTCCTTGGCTCGGGCCTCGCCGAACCCCCCCGTCGCGCGGCTCATCTCTTCGGCGGCCTTCATCGCCCCCTCGCTGATGTAGAGCCGCGAGGCTTCTTTGTAGCGGGAGAGGCGCGCCTCCGCCAAGACCCGTTCCACGATCGCGATGCACTTGTCCGTGCCAAAGGGCTTCACCAGGTAGCTGGTGAGGCCCGCCGCGCGCATCTGCGCTTGGTCGCGCTTGGTGTCTCTCGCTGTCAGCATGACAATGGGCACGTCGCGCGTCTTGGTGTCGCGCCGAAGCGCGTGCACCAGCTGAAAGCCAGTCATGCGCGGCATGTCGTAGTCGGTGAGCACCAGGTCTGGCGTCGTCGCCGTGGCCTTGTCCAAACCGTTCTGCCCGTCCACGGCGGTCTCCACGCGAAAGCCCTGGCGTCGCAGGCAATCGGCGACCAAGTGTCGAATTGCGGCGGAGTCGTCCACCACCAGCACCTGCTCGCGGGCGCTCACCATGCGTGTCGCTAGCAGCGAGTGCAGGCGGCTCACGAGCTCCTCCGGAACCACGGGTTTGACCAAATACTCGTCGGCTCCAGCGTCGAAGCCGCGCTCGAGATCCGCGGTCTCGCCCAGGCTCGAGCAGATCACCACCGGCAAGTCGGCGAGAGCGTCGTCGGATTTCACGGTCCGACACAGCGAGTAGCCGTCCATCTTTGGCATCTCGACGTCGGTCAAGAGCAGGTCCGGCTTCCTCGCGCGAATCATCGACAGCGCTTCCTCCCCATCCCAGGCTTCGCGCACGTCGTAGCCCGCGGCGGTCAGCAGCGGCACCGTGTGTTTGTGGATCAGATCGCTGTCGTCGGCCAAGAGCACGATCAGCTTGCCTCGTGCGCTGTCTTCGATGGTCGCCAGCAGTTCTTGGGTCTGAAAGGGGATGGACAGTGCGCGGAAGAACCCGGCGCGCTGAGCCTCTTCACAGGCGGTGACGTCGAGCCCGAGGTAGACCGCGCGCTCGGGAGCGATGCCCGCGGCTGTCGCCGCCGAGAGCGCGCAGCTGGCTGGGATCCCGGCCACGACGGGAGCGAAGAGCACCACATCAAGCTTGTTTTCTGCCTGCTCCGACAGCGCCTCGAGGTCCGGCGCCACGGTCAGGGAGTGTCCCGCGGGCTCGACGGCTCGAGCCACGAACTGGCCGAGAACGCCTGGCGGTGTCACGAGGCCCACGTGCATGGCCGGCAATATACTCGCCCCTTCGCTCCTGGCCATGCGCCCTCGACCAACTCCCGATGAGGGGAGGCGCGTGCTAGGGAGGGCCCTCGAGATGCCCGCTGAGTCACCATCCACCGCGCCGTTGCCGGCGACCGCCGAGGCGGTGCTCAGGTTTCTCGAGAGCGTGAGCCGCCGTTCGGAGGTCGAACTCTATCTCGGGTTGTTCCGCCGGCTGCCCAAGGAGAGCTTCGCGATCATCGCCCCGGGGGCGCCGGTGATTCGCCAGGGGCAGGGCGCTTTCACCGAGCAACTGCGGTTCTTGTCGGATCTCGGCCTGGCTGCGCCCATCGTGCTCGGGCTCTTCGATCCGGCGCAGGCCGACAGCTCGCGCGATCGCTTGCTCCGTCGCCTCGAGGCGGCGCAGCTCGACTTCGCCGTGCATTTTCCGGGTGAGGCCGACCTGACCGAGACGCTGCGCAGCGAGCTGCGCGCCGGGCGCTGGCCCATCGTGCAGCTCGCGGAGGACTCGACTCGGACCGCCGACGCCCGGCTGTCGTGGTTAGCGCGCCTGGCCGAAGGCCTGGACTCGCGCAAGCTGGTCCTGCTCCGACGACGGGGGCCTCTTCGGCTCACCAGCGAGCGAAGCCTGACCATCGCCGAGAAGAATCAGCTCTCGGTCGAGGCGGGCGGGCTGTCTTTGATCAACCTGCGCACCGATCCGCCGCTGCTCACGGGGCAACGGCTTTTGCGCAAAGAAGACGCGACGCTCTTCGACCACGTGAAGCATTTGCTCGAATCGTGCAAGGACGAAAAGCTGCTGGTCAGCATCACCTCGCCGCTCGACCTGCTTCGCGAGCTGTTCACCACCCAGGGGGCTGGAACCCTGGTCAAGCGTGGCACTGCCATCACTCGATTCGATTCGTTCTCGGAGATCCAAGTCGACCGCCTGCAGCAGTGCATCGAGTCGAGCTTTGGTCATCGCCTGCGCGAGGCGTTCTTCGCCACGCCGCCTCTGGCAATCTACGTCGAAGAGAACTACCGAGGTGCAGCCATCGTGCACGACACCGAGGCGGGGCCCTATCTGACGAAATTTGCCGTCGACCCCGTGGCTCGAGGCGAAGGCATGGGCCGCGATCTCTGGCAGGTCACCAGCCGGGACTTCCCGAGCTTGTTCTGGCGCACCCGGGCCGACAACGGCATCTCGGCTTGGTACACTTCAGTCTGTGACGGAATGATGAGGCTGCCACGCTGGCACGTGTTCTGGCGCGGATTCGAGCCGGAGCGGGTACCCCGGCTGGTCGAGCACGCGCTGCTTCGAGGCGACGATTTCGAGCGCCCATGCTGACCACCATCGTCGTCGCCGGCTCGATAGCCACCGCGCTCACGGCCGTCTTTGCCTTCCGGTTCCGTGCTTGGAAGGCGCCACGGAGGCTGGTCGCCTACTTCTCGATCTTCTTCGTGATCGAGCTGGTCGCCGAACGCCTCGTCTTGCCGCCCGGGACCTTGGGGCTGGAGGTCGCGCTGGTGTTCTTCGCGATCACCATCCTCTTCGTCGTCGCCATTCATGCCACTCGGCAGCTCGAGGTCGGCGAAGACGAGGAGTTCTGAACCGACTCTTGCGGACTGGGCTCGCCCGGGGCTCTCGCCCTCGGATCGGCGCTGCCGGCACGCCGCTCAGATCTGGTCAGGCTCGGACGGCTGCTCGTCGTCCCCGGAGCCGTCTCCGGTGCCGTTGGCAGGCTCTTCGCGCTCGGATTCGGTGTCGGCGCCCGGGTCCCGCCCGTTCGTGCCCGCGTAGCGCGGCGCCTGCCCCGGGCCCGAGAAGTCGACCCAGTGGGCGCTGCTCTCCCGCACGTCCAGATGGACGAAGCTCGAGTTCGGGTAGTAGCCACAGCCCACGTTGGCCAGCGTCCGACAGTAGTCGCGCAGCTGGCGGTTACTGACGCCGGGAATGCTGAAGTCGACCGCATGCCCGGTGTTGTGCCGAGAGTGGGGCGTGTACTGCTTGGACGAATAGGGGCGATAGCCGCTCACTACTCGGATGGGTTTGCCCCCGAAATGCGCGCTGACCTTGACCAGGATCCGGATCAGCCGATCGTTGATCGGCTGGTGCTGTCCGGTGCGCCATGCGGCCAAGACCTTTTCGATGCTGGTCCGGGCCGACTCCGAGATCTTTCCGTGCTTGAAGACCGGACCACTCCACGAGCCGGTGTAGCTCTGCAGCGAGAGCACCGCGCCCTTCTTGGCGTTCTTGGCCGACTTCCGGACGGCGGCTTCCCGGGTCTGCTTGGGCTTCTTGCCGGCCTTGTCGGCCTTGTCCGGTTTCGCTTCTTCAGCGACCTCGACGTCCGCGTGCAGCGACGCCGGGATCACCTCGCCGTCGCGGCCGGGCAATAGCAGTCGCTGCTTCGGTCGAATTGGGCTCCGGCGCGTGATGCGGTTGGCTTTGCACAGGGCGTCGACGGAGACGTTGTAGCGCTTCGCGATCATCGCCAAGGTCTGGCCCGGGTACACCACGTGCACCTTCGCAGCCGCGAGCGTCGCTCGGGGCGTGGGCGCGGCGCTGCCGCTGGCCGAGCTCAGCGCTACGACGAGAGCGCAGGCGAAGGCAGGAACAATCCGGGACATGCGGGTCTCCACCCCGATAGCCTTTACCGCTCTTTGGCGGAAGGCGAAAAAAAGTGGAGGAGATCTGACCACCTGAGCAGCCGGCGATTTGCTTACATAATTCCCCCGCGCCCGCCGCGGTCGGCGGACCCCCCACGAGAGCGAATCGCTGGCCGCGCATGCGCCGCGTCGGAGGTAGCCGATGGGCTTCGGAGCGAAGAGCGGGCAAAAGCGCGGATGAAGAGCGGCTTGCGTCGGCGCCCTAGCCCCGCGGTAATCGGTACTTGGCGAATGTCGCTTCCCGTTTCTTGGCGCTAGCGACCCAGAGGTGCAACCATTTGCGCCGGGTTTCTCGAAAAGAAATCCCTCTGTCTGCGAGGCTGCATGGGCGAAGGCAAGAATCTGGTCGGGGTCGACATCGGGACGAGCTCGATCAAGGTGGTTCAGATCAAGGAGAGCCGCCGCGGCCTGGGGCTACAGCGCCTGGGCTACACACCGCTGGCTCCGCAGACCATCGTGGACGGGCAGGTCATGGATGCCTCCGCGGTCGTGGAGGGGCTGATGCGGGTGTTCCACGACGCAAAAATCAAACAAAAGGAGATCGCCATCAGCGTCTCCGGGCAGAGCGTGATCATTCGCAAGATCACGGTCCCCATGATGACGCGCGAGGAGCTCAACGAGCAGATCCACTGGGAGGCGGAACAGCACATCCCCTTCGACATCAAGGACGTACAGGTCGACTACCAGGTGCTGCGGAAAAAGCCGGAAACCAGCCAAATGGAGCTGCTGCTCGTCGCGGCGAAACGCGATCAGATCAACGATTACGCACAGCTCGCGCGCGACGCCAAGCTCCGCCCCGTGGTCTGCGACATCGACGCGTTCACCGTGCAAAACATGTTCGAGCGTTCGCGGGGGCTTCCGCCGGACCAGACCGTCGGCCTGATCAACGTGGGAGCAAGTCTGTGCTCGCTCAACATCATCGCCAATGGCGTGAGCGCCTTCACCCGGGAAATTGCCAACGGGGGCAACGTGGTGACGGACGAAATCCAGAAGGCTCTGGGTGTCCCCTACGAACAGGCGGAGGCCTACAAATGCGGCGGCGCGGCGGACCCCGGTGAGCCCTTTCGCGCCGGCATGGTGCCCCAGCAGGTGGTGCAGGTGGTGGAGACGGTGACGGATTCCATTGCTGCCGAGATTCAACGGAGCCTGGACTTCTATCTGGCGACCAGCGGCGAAGGCGAGATCTCCCGCATCTACGTGACCGGCGGCACGGCGAGTCTGGTGAACCTGGCGCAGGCCATCGAGCGCCGCGCCCGAGTCCCCACCGAGGTGTGGTCCGCCGCCGAGCGCTTGCAGGTCGAAGCCCGCGAAGTGGACGGAAACCTCCTGCAGCTCCGAGCGGCGCAGCTGTCCGTGGCAGCCGGTCTCGCGCTCCGGCACGAAAAGGAGACGCGGGCGTGATCAAGATCAACCTACTGCCGCAGAAGCGCCGCGCCGAGCGGAGCGAAGGGAGCCAGCTCTGGCTGATCGCGCTCTTGGTGGCCTTCTTGATGGAGGTCGTGGTGCTCTTCGTCTTTCACAGCATCAAGAACGAAGAGCTCAAGGACCAAACCCGAAAGAACGCCGAGCTCCAGACGCAGATTGACGGCGCGAAGCAGGCGGTCGCGAACCACGCGCAGGTCAAGGAAAAGCTCGAGCAACTGCGCGCGCGAGAGGACGCGATCTCGAAGCTCCAGAGCGCCCGCACTGGTCCGACGTCGGTCATGCTCGAACTTGCCCGCCTGCTCACGCCGGGGCGAGGCCCCAGTGTCGATCCGGATCGCTTGCAGCAGTTGCGCAAGGACAATCCGCTCGCGGTCTACAACCCCGCGTGGGATGCCCGACGACTGTGGCTGACCAAGTTCGTCGAGCAGCAACGCAAGGTGCGCCTCGAGGGCATCGCGCGAGACGGTGAAGACGTCAGCGAGCTTGCTCGCCGGATGGGTCTGTCGAGCTTCTTCTACGAAGTGCGGCTGCTGCCTGCGCGCACGGAGCGGGATGCAGTGACGAAGATGGAAGTGGTTCGCTTCGAGCTCGAGGCGAAGGTGAGGTACTGATGGCCAAAGAAAGCAGCCTTGCCAAGCTCCCGTTGGTCGCCAAGGCGGGCATCGGCGCGGGCTTGTTGGTCCTGGTGGCAATCGCCTACTTCGTCGTCTTCTATGGCGACCTCGCCAGCTCGATCAAAGCCGCCCAGGGCAAGGAGCGCCAGCTGCGGGAAGAGCTGGCCGACGCGCGCAAGAACGAGTTCGCTTACCAGAAGGATCTGGCAGAGCTCACCGAGCGCGAGCAGCGCGCGCGGGAACTCGAGAAGATCCTGCCCAAGACCACCGAATACCCCTCGTTCTTGAGCGCGATTCAGTCGGTCGCCAACGTCTCCGGGGTCGCGCTCACGGCGTGGACTCCGGCCGAAGAGAGCCCCGACAAGTTCTACGCCCGGGTGCCCATGAAGCTGGAGCTGTCCGGGAAGTTCCACCAGGTGGCGAAGTTCTTCTATGGCGTCGGGCAGCTGGACCGAATCATCAACATGGAGAACATCTCCGCCACGGACCCGAAGACCAAAGAGGGCACCGACATCATGATCAAGGTGGACGTGCTCGCGACTGCGTTCCGCATGCTGGACGACGCCCAGGCCGGCAAGGACAAACGTGCCGGCGCTGCCACGCCGGGGGGCCAGAAATGATCCGCGTCTCGGCAATGCCGCTCCTCCTGGTCGTGCTCGTCTCTGGCTGCGGCAGCGATGCTCCAACCACGAGCGCGCCGAGCGTGCGCGTCCCCGCGACTTCTCAGGCCGGCGACGCGGGGGCCGGCGACGCGGCCGTCGGTCCTCCAAAGATCGACTTTCAGGAGGCCGAGTTCGCGGAGAGCGAGAAGAGCCGCGACCCCTTCCGCTCCTTTGCGAGCATGTTCGTGGAAGAGGCACGCGGCAAGGTGAAGTCGCAGCGCGAGGTTCTGCTCGACCAGTACTCGGTCGACGAACTCAAGCTCGTCGGCATCGTGACCGGGATCGATCCGGCCAAGGCGATGCTCGTCGACCCCACCGGGAAGGGTCACGTGGTCCAGCGTGGCCAGTTCGTCGGCCGCGCGGAGGTCGTCCAGGCCAGCACCACCACGGCCCGGGCCTACGAGATCAACTGGCGGGTGGACCGAATCCGCGACGGCGATGTCGTGCTGATCCGCGAAGATCCCCAGAACCCGGACGTCCCCAGCGCGACCAAGGTCATCCCGCTGCGCCCCGAGGGGACGCTCGTCTCCGAGCACTGAGCCCGCTTCGCTAGACCCTGGCGCCCGGCGCCCCGGCGCGCCATGGTCGGGGCATGTCCAAGCGGTTCAAGGTGCTCACCGCCATCGGTCCCGATCGAGCGGGACTGGTCCAAGCGATCTCGTCAGCGGTCCACCAGGCCGGCGCGAACCTCGAAGACAGTCGCATGGCGGTCTTGGGCGGCGAGTTTGCCATGCTCGTGCTTCTGTCGGGCACGGTAGCCGAGCTCGGAGCCGCCGAGGAGCGCGGCCGCTCCGCCTTGGCCCCGCTGGGCGTCGAGTGCCATTTCCGCGACACCGAGCCACCGGGCACGAAGGCCGGGATGCTGGCCTACGAGCTCCGCGTCGTGGGTCTGGACCAGCCGGGCATCGTGCAGGCCGTGACGGCGGTGGTAGCGCGGCTCGGGGTGAACGTGGCCTCCCTCGAGACCGGCGTGGTCCACCAACCGCTGACCGGAACCCCGGCATTTCTGCTGGAAGCGCTGCTGCACGTGCCGCGCGACGTGGCTCTCGCGACCCTGCGTCGGGAGCTCTCCGCGGTCGCCGACGAGCGAAATTTGGACCTCGATCTCGACGCCCGGCCCTGACGTTTCGGTGGAAGGGCAGGTCGGGCGCGCTTCATGAAGCGCAGCCGAGTTGGCCTGGAATTTGTTCGTCTCGCGGCCGCGTCGCTACGATGGTGAAACGGGTGATCGAGCAGGATAGAGCCAGCTCGCTCGCACCGACGATCGGAGCCTGAGGATGAGGTCGACTTCGTTCCGTCTTGCGATGGTGATCGCAGCAGCTTTCGAGCTTTCATTGCTCGTGGCACCCAATGTCGCAGAAGCTGCGGAAGGGCAGCGCCACGCTACCGACATCCGCGTGAACGCCGCGGATTCCGGCGGCGCGGCCGTGGTGGTGAGCTTCACGTCTCGCCCGACGTACACGGCGCGCCTCGACCAGAACGGCCGACGCTTGATCGTCGATGTGCCCGGCGCCGACATCAAGGGGGCGCCGGCAGCCATCACCCGCCGTACCGGCGTCGTGGGTGGCGTGATGGCTCAGGCCTTCAAGATCGGCGACACGAAGACCACCCGCGTGCTCGTGACGTTGATGGAAGAGGCGCAGTACGCCATCAGGGCAGAGAACGACAAGCTGGTGATCAGCCTGGTGCCGGGCAAGGCCGGCGTCATGGAGGAGTCTGGCACGAAGCGCGTCGGGCGCCCGGCGGCCGAGCCGGTGGCAGACGTGGCAGCGCGGATCTCGGACGTTCGATTCGAGCATGGCACGCTCGAAGACAAGGTCTTGATCGATCTGTCTCACTCGGCGAAGTTCCGCCAGAGCAGCAGCGGTCGAGGGCGCTTCGTCCTGGTCGTCGAAGGCGCGACCCTGCCCGAAGCGCTGGTCCGCAAGCTGGACGTGTCGGCCTTCGGCGGACGAGTCAGCGCCGTCTCGAGCTTCGTCGACCCGAAGAGCAAAGACGTGATCCTCGAGGTCGAGAGCGACTCTGCAAGCACCGCGCAGATCGCCAAGAGCGGCACCACGCTGGTGTGGTCGTTCTTCGCGCCGGGCACGCTGCCGTCCACCCGAACTGGCGTGGCGAAGGATGGCGGCGCCGCTCGCAAGACCAAGACCGTGCACGTCGAGGACTCGTACTCCGACATCCCGCAGGTCCACGCCGGCTACGTCCCCGGAGCCGTGGAGAAGTCCACCGAGGCCGACCAGGCCAGCGCCGTCACACCCAGTCTGCTGGGGCAAACCCGACGGGCGGGCTACACCGGTCGGCGCATCGACCTCGATCTGAAGGACGCCGACATCCACAACGTGCTCCGCCTGCTCGCGGACGTCGGGCGCGTGAACATCGTCACCGCCGACAACGTCAGCGGTAGTGTCACCATCCGGATGCGCAACGTGCCCTGGGATCAGGCGCTGGACGTGGTGCTGCAGGCAAAGAGCCTCGGCATGGTGCGGCAGGGCAACATGATCCGCGTCGCGCCACTCGCGGATCTGGAGAAAGAGCGCGAGATGGCCATCGCGCGGCGAAAGCAAGAGATGCAGCTCGCGCCCATCGAGACGCGACTCATCCCCGTCAGCTACGCCGAGGCGGCGGAGATCCAGTCCCGCGCCAAGGATCTGCTCAGCGAGCGCGGATCGATCGCCGTCGACGAGCGCACCAACGTGATGATCGTCCGAGACGTTGCCGGCAATCTGAACCAAATCGAAGAGCTCACACGATCCCTCGACACCCAGACGCCGCAGGTGCTGGTCGAGGCCCGAATCGTCGAGGCGACCAGCCGCTATCTGCGCGACGTGGGCATCCAGTGGGGCGGCGACGCCTCATTCAGCGGCGCGACGGGCAACCCGACGGGGCTCGCTTTCCCGAACTCCGTGGGCGTAGTCGGCGGCGCCAGCGACGCGAATACACCGACCGCCGGTCTCTCGCCCTTCAGCAACACCGTGGCGAACCCGAACTTCGCGGTGAACCTGCCCGCCGCGGTGGGCACCGGGCAAGGTGGCGCCATCGGCCTGTCCTTCGGTTCCATCGACAACAACATCAACCTGGCCGTGCGTCTCTCGGCCGCCGAGGCCAGCGGCATGCTGCGCATCCTGTCGAGCCCGCGCATCCTGACGCTCGACAACCAGGAGGCGCGCATCTCCCAGGGCACGTTGATCCCCTTCTGCCAGGTCAGCGCACAGGGCGTGCAGACGACCTTCCAAGAGGCCAAGCTGCAACTCCTGGTGAAGCCCCACGTGACGGCCGACGGCAGCGTCGGCATGAAGGTCAAGATCAACCGCGACGAGCCCGACTTCAACCAGACCTCGGCCCGAGGCGATCCGACGATCCTCAAGCGCGAGGCCGAGACCAACCTGCTGGTGATGGACGGCCACACCGCGGTGATCGGTGGCATCTTCACTCGCAACACGGGTCGTAACCTCGATCAGGTCCCGTTTTTCGGCGACATCCCGCTGCTCGGCCTGCTCTTCCAACGGCGACGAGCCAGTGATTCACGCAGCGAGCTCGTGATCTTCTTGACGCCGCGCATCGTGAATCGCGCCGAGTCACTGGGCCGCTGATCAGGGTTCCCGTGTGCCGAGGCCGCCTACATCGGCGAAGCCTGGGCCATCTGCTAGGGTAGGCGGATGAGAGCTTTGCTTGGATTGGCCTCGATTTCTGGCGTCGCTGTCTTGGCGTCGATGGCGGCGTGCGGCTCTGACGGCGGCGGGACGGTCGGCAACGCGACGGGCGGAGTCGGGGCGACCGATGGTGGCGGCGGCGCTTCGGCGACCGGCGGCACCGGTGGCAGCATCGAGATCAAATGCACCGCCGGGGCGGTGCAGTGCAGCGGCGACATCCCTCAGTCGTGCCAGATCAACGGCCAGTGGGTGAGCTCCGCGCCTTGTCCCTTCACCTGCGTCAACGGCGAGTGTGCCGGCACCTGCAAGCCGGGCACCACCCAGTGCAAGTACAACAAGGTGCAGACCTGCGGGACGAGCGGCGAGTGGGAGGGGCTGAGCGACTGCGAATTCGGCTGCAACGCCGGCGCCTGCAAGACCTCTTGCGTCGCGGGGGAGTTCAACTGCTACGGCAACGAGATCCGGCAGTGTGATCCGGGCCCGCCGTCGAAGTGGGTGCCGAAGTCGCCGGCGACCGTGTGCGCGGCAACGTCAGGTCAGAAGTGCGACCAGGCGACCGGGACCTGCAAGACCGTGCCGGTCGTCGGCACCTCGACCCCGACGGGCAAGTACTACCAGTTTGCGACCTTCAAACAGGTCGCGGCGGGCACGCCCGGGTTCCTGGGCGGCTACGACGTCACCTCCTGGGGGGAGTACGTCTACGTCAATCGAAGCGCGCAGTACCTCGACGTCTACAAGATCACCTTGCTCGACTCGGACGGGGACGGAGAGCTCGAGCCCAACCAGCACCCCGACAACCCCGACGCCACCGGGCCGATCGAAGAGCGCACCATCGAGCTAGTGAAGACCTACGCCAAGGCGGCGGACTTTGCGCCGCTGGGGTCGGCGAGTCAGTCGTCGCTGCATGCGCAGTCCAACGACAAGATCTTCAGCCTCGGTCCCACCCACAACGGCGCGATCTCGGAGTACGTGTTCGCCACCGGGGCCGTGTCCGTGGCGGTTCAACCCGTGGCGACTACCGGCATGTCGTTCCTCGGCTGGGGCTTTGCGGACTCCACCTGGTACGCCGGGAACGAAGGCGCGCGACGGGTCTATTCCTACCATGTGCCCACCAAGTCCTGGGTGGTCGAGTTCGGCTATCCCGACATGGCCGGCAGCCACATGGACGGCCTGGAGGTCGTCGTCTCGCCCAAGACCAAAGAGCAGTACGTCTACGTCTCCGACATGACGTCGGACTTCATCGGGCAGTATCGGCGCGACGACAACGGCGGTTGGGTGCAAGAGAAGCTCTACGAGTACAACGACTCTACGAAGTCCATGATTGAAGGCTTTGGCTTCGGCACCCTGAACCACTTTTGGGGGACCGGTGGTCCGTACCTGTACGAGCTCGGCGGCGGCGATATCCAGAAGGATCTCGACCCCTGCCCGAACGGCAAGCAGGCTTGCGGCGCCGGCCTGCCCCAGTGCTCGGCCGGCAACTACTGCAAGGCCGGCTGCTGCGCCAAGGGCGTGCGCTGACCGCGACTCGCTCGGGTGCCCGCTGCTGAGTGCTTCGGGACGGTTCGGGTGAGCTCAGGGAGACGCGCTCGGCGCCGGATTGGGCGCCGCGGGCTTCGGCTGCTTCTTCTTCCGCCCCGCGTCCGGGGAGACGTCGAACAAAGTCGGTTTGGTCGACGCCACCGAACCCTGGGCTTTCCATCGGAAGGCGTAGGGAAGCATGGGCCGGCCGATGGCGTACAGAACGCTCGACTCGTAGCTCGCGAGCGGCGGCGTCGCGGTGCCAGCCCGATGCACGAAGGCTGGATGCTGTGAGCCGCGGTCCAGCTCCACGACTCGGGTGCAGCCCACCTTGAGCAGCGCTGCAGCGATGGAATCACTGGAATCGTGCCGAGCGGTAGCCACGAGCACGCGCCCACTCGCGAGGGAGCAGAGCGCGCCCCGCGGCCGCAGCGGACCGTGAGCCCGCGCCGCCTCGGTCAGCTTTCCGCCTTCTGCCAAGAGCGGTAGCTGCGCCGACTCGTCCCCCTTCCCGAGCGTGGGCACCTCCCCCGGAGCCCAGACCTTGAGCGGCTCGCCAGGAGAAACGACGACGGTGGCGTAGGCTGGTTTCGGATCGAGCACCGCAGCACCCGAGAAGGCGATGCCCAGGCGAGTCGCATCAGTGGTGTGTCCGAGCCCGATGGAAGCCACTGCCCGCTGACTGTCCTCGCCGGCCAGCTCCCCGTTGCCATCCGCGCTCGCGCGGTGCGGTTCCTTCGAGCCGGCGCGCAGGCGGAAGTCGACCCGTCCGGGTTCGAAGCTCACCAGCTCGACCTCGAGGTTTCCTACCTTGAGCACGCCGCCGTGGATGCCCGGCAGCCACTGCGGCGCCGGCTGCAAGCCCTCGTCGGGCGTCCAGCGCACACCCGAGGGATCGCTCGGGATTGGGTCTCGAACCATGACGTAGAAGAAGTCCTTGGCGCTCCAGCGCACGAACTTGCCGGGGTCGAGCTTCATCTCGTCGTGCGCCTTCTTGAGGTTGAACTCCTTGGCGCGGTAGTCGACGATGTCGGTGTAGACGAAGCCGCAGTGCCCGGGGTTCATGTCGAGGTGCACGCCGTACGAACACCCGGCCTGGCTCAGCGCTTTCCCCAGCGTCGGCCCGTCGATTTCCGGCGCAAAGGCGTAATAGAGGTGGCCGGCCGCAGTGACGCAGAGCGCGGACCGCTGCGTCATCACGCTCGTCCCCGAGAGCTGCCAACCCCAGATGTAGCGGCCCGTCGGGTTGGCGACGCCGTCTTCGACCAGGGGGTCGAGATTCTGGCGGAACGAGCGAATTTCTTCCGGGATCACTTCGGTCTGCGGCCAGCTGCCCAGCCCCACGGTGCCGTCGCGCTGGATCATCACGGTCGCGCCGCCGGCCACCGGTGGGATCAGCACGCGATCGTCGACCTTCATGCCGTAGCGTCCGTGCGTCGTCTTGAAGGCGCCGTTGAAGGTCCCGACCACGCGATCGAGCACGGCCTTGTCGCGGGGCAGGCGCCCATCTCCCGGCGGACCCGTCAGGGGTTTCGGATCTTCGAACCCCGCCTGCATGCCCAACTCGAGCTGGCGCATGTCCATCGCGATCAGCATCACCTCCGAGTAGGGACGCGCGGAGTCCGGGCGAAAGAAGGTCTTGTAGAAATACGCGGGCGGCTTGCCAGCTTTTGGGTTGGTGCCCGGCGTCGGCTTCAAGAACGGCAAGGTGACCGGCTGCCACTCACCTTCGCCGGGCTTGTTCTCCTTCCAGAGGCTGGGGATGCTCGGCGGTGGCCAGCTCTCGCCCTCTTGCAGCTTGCTGGCGTCGAGCACGGCTGCTCGAACTTGGGCCGACTCGGGCCCTTCTTTCAGGGTGTTGGAGGCGCCGGAGGACGCGAACATCTGGTAGGTCGTGCGCTTGAAGCGATCCTTCGCACCAAAGACCTTCTCCTCCAGCCAGGCGATGGGCGCGGGTCCAACCTCTGCGCGCACGGTGTCCACGCCCCACAGAATCAGAGGTTTATCGGCCTGGCGATGCACGTCCGCGCGCGCGGCGTAGGGTTGTCCGCCGTCGGCTCCGGTGAGCGCGCGCGACGCGAGGTCGTAGTCGAGTGCGCGACCCGGCTCCCCGAGATCGACCTTCAGCCGGGTCCGATCGAGGCTGAGCCGGGCCTGGCTGGCGGGCATTTCGAGCACGATGTCCGTGCGCCCGATCCCCGCGAGCGTGCCCAGCTCTTGGTAGGCAGTGATGGTCTGGAGAACACGCTGGAACCAACCGGCGGGTTTGTCCTCGCGGCGAGCGCCGCTGATGTCGAGCAGGCTGATGCCTTGGATGCTCCCGTACGCCACCGTGGCGAACACGGCGTGGTGACCGCGCATTTCCAGACCCGTGTCGTCCCCCAGCGGTGTCTCCGTGAGGTTGCGCAGTTGGGTCACGTCGATCGGTTTTCCATCGAGCGTCACCCGAACCCGCGCACGCAGCACGTCGCGCGGCGCACCGGGCCGCTCGGAGCCCAAGAACAGCAGCCGTCGCCCGAGGAAGGTCTCCGCCAGGAGGCCGGGACTCGGTTCCCACGCGATGTCCGCGGGCGCGACGGAGGTGCCGGAAGCCTGCCCCAACATTGCCGCCAGCCCTTCGAGCGAGCGAGGCGGCGGGCGCGCGGACCCGCAATGGACGGCCAAGCCCAGACCGGAAGCGACCGCCAGCGGGCGGAGGCGGTAGGTGAGGAACGAAGACCAGGTCATGCCCGGATGCGGGCATAGCGACGGGGGACCGACGGCGCAAGTTCCGGGCTCCTGCGGCGCGGACTTCGGAGGGACTGCCCCGTCATACGGCGGCGCGCGCGAAGTCCAGCCCCGAGACGATGCCGACGAGGTGCTCGCCGTCCATGACCAGGACGTGGCGTGCGCGGGTGGCGGCGGCCTGGGCCGCGGCGTGGTGCAGAGCCGTGGTCGGGTGCACCGAGATGAAGCGGGAGCTCATCAGCACATCCACGGGCACGTCGTCGAGATGGGCGCTCGCCTCCAGCGCCTCGCGCTGCGTGAACATCCCGACGGGGCGCGAGTTCGGGCCGATGACCACCACCAGTCCCCTCACACCGGCCGTTCGCAGTCGCCTGATGGCTTCCGCGACCGGAACGGTCGCCTCCACCGTGCCCACCGGAGAGGTCATCAGCGCTTCGACCGGCGTGGCGTCACGCGCCGCGACCAGCGCACGCATCACCTCGAAGGTGCTCACGACACCGAAGACGGTGTGCAGCAGGCGTACGAAGACGCGATGCACCGAACGCTGGCTGAGCTCCCGTGCGACCTCCGACATGTCCGCCGTCGGCGGGACGGTGAAGACGGGCGCATGCATCAGGGCGCGAACGTTTTGCGCGGGCAGCACCAACTTCGACGCGCCTTCTGCGCTCCGCTCGAAGCGACCCGCCCGGAGCAGGTCGGTGCGCGAGAGCACCGCGGCGAGGGGCTCGGCTCCGTCCGAGACGCCGAGGCACGAGACATTGTGCGCATCTAGGCGGTGGCGCGCGGTTTCGAGATCCGTGTCCGCCGAGACGGTGAACACCGGCTGCACCATGTAGTAGGTCACGGGTCGCGTGAGCATGACCGGTGATTAGCCAGAACCGTGCCAGGTCGCTCATCCCTTGATCACACCCAGGGGGACCAGCTTGGCGACCTTGCGTGACACTCCCGCGCCCTCGATCACGTCCACGACATCCTCGACGTCTTTGTAGGCCTCGCTCATTTCTTCGCCGAGCGTGCGGTACCCCTTGGCCATGACCTCGATGCCTCTTGCCGCGAGCTCTTCCTCGATGCGCCGACCGCGGGCCTGCTTCAGGGCGGCGGTGCGCGAGAGCAGGCGACCTGCGCCGTGGCAGCTCGAGCCGAAGGTCGAGGTCATGGCTCCAGCGTTCCCCGCCAGCACGAACGAATAGCGCCCCATGTCACCGGGGATCAGCACGGGCTGGCCTACGGCGCGGTAGGCCTCGGGAACGCGGGGGTCGTTGGGGCCGAAGGCCCGGGTCGCTCCCTTGCGGTGCACCAACACGCGCCGCGACTCGCCCTCGACCAAGTGGTCCTCGAGCTTGGCGATGTTGTGACACACGTCGTAGAGCAGCCGCGCGCCGACCTCTGCCTCGCCGATCTGCAGAGCATCCGCGACAGCGCGAACCGCGAGCCCCGTCATCACCTGGCGATTGGCCCAGGCGAAGTTGGCCGCCGCTCGCATGACCCCCAAATAGCGCTGTCCCGCATCCGACGCGATGGGGGCGCAAGCAAGCTGACGATCGGGCAGCGCCGCGTAGTCTGCGCCGAATCTGGCGTAGGTCCGCGACAGGTCGTGCAGCGTCTCGTCGCAGATCTGGTGCCCGAGGCCCCGAGAGCCGGAGTGGATCATGAGCGTCACTTCGCCGACTCGCAGCCCGTAGGCTGCGGCGGCCTCGGCGTCGTAAATCTCGGCGACCCGCTGCACCTCCAGGAAGTGGTTGCCGCTGCCGAGGGTCCCCACTTGAGAGGCTCCGCGGGCGAGGGCGCGGTCGCTGACCCAATCGGGCTCGGCGCCGTCGAGCCTCCCGCCTTCTTCGGTGTGTTCCTCGTCGTTTGCCCCGGCCCGATAGCCCCGGGCGACCGCCCACCCGGCGCCTTGGGCCATCAGCTCGCGGAGCTCGCGGCGTGACAGCTTCGGAATGGCGTCGTTCGAGCCGACCCCGGTCGGGATGGCCGCGAAGAGCTTCGATACGACGTCGCGAATGCGCGGGACGACGTCGTCGACGTGGAGGGCGGTGGTGACCACACGGCATCCGCAGTTGATGTCGTAGCCGACGCCGCCGGGGCTGACCGCTCCGTGCTCGGCGTCGACAGCGGCCACCCCGCCAATGGGAAACCCGTAGCCCCAGTGGATGTCCGGCATGGCCAGGCTGGCGCCGACGATGCCTGGCAGATGCGCGACATTGACGACCTGCTCGAGGGATTTGTCGGCGCGTAGCCCTTCGATCTGTCTCGGCGCAACGTAGACCCGCCCCGGCACCTTCATGCCGCCCTGGCGGGGGATCTCCCAGAGAAACGGGCCCAATTGGCGAAGCGAGATCGTCATACGTCGAACACCACCTGCGCGACGAAACCCGAAGCGTCGGATTCGAAGCGCGCCTCGTGCAGCGTCACCGCCTTCAGCCTCAGCCCCTCGGAGTGTGCAGCTTCGTCGTAGGGGCCGGCGCCGACCACGACCCGAGCTCCGAGCTCTGGGGCGAAAATCAAGACTTCGCAGCTCTCGGGGATCCACTTCTCGGTCTCGAATTGGAAGAGCAGCTCCCGCAATACGTCCACCGCCATCGCGGCGAGATCAGCGGGCTCGACATCGACGGTGAGCTCGGTGGCCCCGAGCACCTTGCCGCCCCCCGACACCAGATCCGCGTAGGCCAACACCAAGCGCGCGAGGGTCTCTTCCTTGCTCGAGCCGCGCACGATCACTCCCGCGTCGGCGGTGTGATCCAGCTCTTGATATGGAACGGGGCGATGCAGACGCTGGGGCACGGTGCGACCCATCTTAGCGAGCTTCCGAGATCACAGTCGGGCGATCAGCGCTCGCGCGAAGGTGTAGGCATCTCCGGGCCAGCGCGCCGAGACGTATGGCCCGTCCTCGACGAAGAAGGTCCCGTCGTCGTCGTCGCGCGTGCCGCGTCTTCCCAGGTTGATCGGACCTCGATCGAACTGCGCTCGCGGATCCGCGAGGGCGGCGCGGACTTCTTGCTCGACGGTGGCCGGATAGGTTCGGTAGTAGCGTCCGAGTTTCCAGAAGGTGAGGGCGTGGGCCAAGCGCTCCATGTACGTGGGCAGGCAAGTGGTGCGGCTGTCGCGGAGCACGCTGGCGCCGCTCTTCGGGTCCTTGGCGCGAGCCAGCACCAGCACGCCGTGGCAGATGGCTGCTACGGGGAGGTTGCTGGTCCACAGCGCGGCGACCTGGCGGGCGAGCGGCTCCGACCCGAGGTACTGACGCATGCCTGGGGCGTGGCCCCCGGGCAGGAGTAAGGCGTCGAAGCGCGCGAGGTCCAGATCTGCCCAGCGCTCGGGCACACGAAACGAGCCGGCGGTCTCGAGCTCGCGGTAGAAACGGATGGGCTCCTCGGCCGCGCCGAGCTGTCCAAACACGACCCCGTCGATGAGCAGGGGGTCGCAGCGCGGCTCCGCGCCGAGCTCGGTCGCGAACACCACCCGGTGCCCGGCTTCCGTCAAGAGCTTCCAGGGTACCGCGACCTCGGTGAGGTCGAAGTCGCGATCGGGCAGCGGACACAGAATCGATTTTTGGCTCACGTTGCGGGCTCGAGGTTAGAGCGGCTTGCATTCCGATGGAACAGTGGCCGCGCGGGGTGCGGGGCGTAACCCCACGGAGACAAACCGGCGAGGCCGGCGCCGGCTGTTTCAACCGGTCGCGAAAGACGCGAGGCGCGACAGGTCACGACGGATGGAAGGATGCCCTAGTGCCGAGCGGCAGAAGTTTCGCTGGTTTCTTTTCGGTGTGCGTGTCGTCGGTGTAGTGGGGTGACATGATCGACTACAGCGCGTTCGCGGGTCGAGCGCACGGTGGTCGTCCGACGGTTCCGCTCGCGCTGAGGGCTGAAGAGCGCGCGCGGATCGAGGAGGCGTTGCGACCCGCCAGGGCGGAGCAGCGGCTGGTTCGTCGGGCGCAGGCCGTGTTGATGATGGCGGACGGAGTGCCTGCGACGGACATCGCCCGGCTCCTCGGGGTGCACGTGCGCACGGTGGACGACTGGCGCAAGCGCTTCGACTGCGCGGCACCTAGCGAGAGACTGGCGGACGCCCCGCGCTCGGGACGGCCGCCCTCTCTCTCTCGGACACCGTAGCGGCTCGAGTAGAAGCACCGACGACCTCGCGGCGAGGATCGACGCGTACGTCGCGTGGTATCTGCAGACCGACCGACCCTTTCGCTGGTCGTACCGCCCCAAGTCGTGGGCCGAATCCAGAAAAATCCCCTCACTTTCTGCGAAGAAAGCCGCAACGGTTTCGGAGTGAGGCCCGACCACACGGGGATGGCACAGGAAGGGCGAAAGCTCGGAAGATTTGGGGATGGGACGGACGAGGTGATCGGTGCGCTGATCGAGGTGCATCGGCATCTCGGTCCAGGGCTGATGGAATCCGCATATGAGGCCTGTCTATCTGCCGAGCTGTCCGAACGACGGCTCAAGTTCGAGCGGCAGCGACCGCTACCAATCCGCTACAAAGGCGTACACCTTGACTGCGCCTATCGCCTCGACCTGGTCGTCGAAGATCGTATCCTCCTGGAGCTCAAGGCGGTCGAGCGGCTGCTCCCGATTTACGAAGCGCAGGTCATCACCTATCTGCGTCTTTCGCGGTTGCCCGTCGGCCTGCTCGTCAACTTCAACGTGACCGCGCTCAGAAATGGCCTGCGGAGGCTAACGCCTGACCACCCCAAATCCTTCCGCTCTTCCGCCCTTCCTGTGCAACCCAAATGAGCGCAGGTCTCAGGGGCGAATCCACTCGAACTTCGGCCGCGCGGCCCTAGCCGGCTGGGCGGCGGCGTACCAGCCAGGTGACGAGCGCGATCAGCGCGGCGCCCAGGCCCATGCCGAGCCAGACTGAAGCGGGGGCGGCCTTTGCCCAGTCGAACAGCCGCTCGCCGAAGTAGCTCACCAGGAAGAGCGGTAGCGCGTAGCCGAGCAGCGACGCCCAGAAGTGTGTCGCGAAACGCACCTTCGAGATCCCGAAGAACGCGTGCAGGAGTTGGGGCATCCAAAATACCAACCTGAGGACGAAGACCGTAGCGAAAGCGCGGCGTGCGAGCGCCTCGTCGTAGCGCCGGAAGCGCTCGGGGATCAGGGAGGCGACGGTGTCCCGCGCCACGAAGCGCGCGAATGAGAAACCGACGACGCTGGCCGCCATCGTTCCGATCATCGACAGCGCAAAAGCCACCGGCCAAGGCCAAATCAGCGGAGCCGCGACGACAAACACCGTTCCGGGGACTCCGAAGGGCTGCAGGAAGGTGTAGGCCGCGATGAAGGCCAGGTAGCCCCACGGGCCCAGCGCGATCAGCGTCCGCTTGACCCGTGGGGGATCGGCGAACTCGGCCAGGATGCCCGTGCGGTGCGCGGTGAGGAGCAGCGCGAGCACCAGCAGCACGAGAGCGATTCGGGCACCCCGTCGCCGGCTTGCGTTTCGGCTGGCGGCCAAGGTTCAGGTCGTAGCACGGCCACCGAAGCGTCAGCTGGGGGCACCAGGCCGCTCGTGGTTCCCTCCCGGAGCAAAATGCTCTAACCAAGGCCCGCTTGGCCAAGAGCAACCTCACCCTACGCCTCCTGACGGCCGTCGTGTTCGTGCCGCTCCTGTTGGCGTTGCTCTTCGTGGGCCCGGCCTGGGGGTTCTACGTCTTGGTGGCGTGCGCCACGGCAGTCGGTGCCAGCGAGCTCTTCGCCATGACGCATCCGGGAGATCGAGTCGCCCAAGGCATCGGGGTTCTGCTCACCCTCGCGGTGAGTGCCGCCGTGTACTTTGCAACGAAGGATCAGCGCGTTTTGCTCGCGGTGTTCCTGGCGGTGCCCATCATCGGCGTGCTGTTGCCGCTCTGGCGCCTCGGTCAGATCGACACCGCGGCGCTGCGAATCATGGCGAACGTCGCTGCGCCCATCTACGTCGGGGCGCTGTTCTGCACCATCGCCCTGCTCCGCCGGGACATGGGCGACGATGGACCACGCTGGGTGGTGATGACTCTGACCTTCGCCTGGATGGCCGACACCGGCGGCTACTTCGCCGGGCGCTTCTTGGGCAAGACCAAGCTGTACGAGACGATCAGCCCCAAGAAGACCCGCGAGGGCTTCTACGGTTCGCTGGCGGGTGCGTGTCTGGGCGCCGTGGTCGCGAGCCTGTGGTACCTGCCGGACATTCCGCTCGTTCACGCCTTGCCGCTCGCCCTCTTCGGCGGAGCGCTTGGGCAGATGGGCGACCTGGTCGAGTCGTTGCTCAAGCGCTCGACGGGTATCAAAGACAGCGGCTGGATAGTCCCGGGACACGGCGGCCTGCTCGACCGAGTCGACGCACTCTTGATCGTCGCCCCGATCGTGTACCTCTACACCGTCTTCCGCTGACTCCCCGCATCCGTTGCGCGGCAGGTTGACGGGTGACCGCGCTGACGCGGCGCGTTGTCAAAATTGGGGCTGACCGCGTTTTGAGCCCGTGCGCAAGATCCCGAGCGCTACGAGGAGCCCTCCCCAATGAGCGTCACCCCATCCCAACCGGCAATCAAAGAACCCGCACCATCGTCCCGCCGCTTCGAAGAGGAGAACATCTCCTCGCCGACGAACCTGCCGCCCGGCGCGCCGCGCTACGAATTCTTCAACGTCGTCCAGCGATACCTCGACAAGGCGGCCAAGCTGACGAAGGTGCCGGACTACGTGCACCAGATCCTGAGCCAGCCCAAGAACGAGATCATCTGTCACTTCCCCGTTCGCATGGACGACGGGCAGGTGAGGCTCTTCAAGGGCTATCGCATCCAACACTCGAATATCCTCGGCCCGTACAAGGGCGGGATGCGCTTTCACGAGAGCGCGAGCCTGGACGACTTCAAGGCGCTCGCCTCGCTGATGACCTACAAGTGCTCGCTGATGGGCCTGCCCTTTGGCGGCGGCAAGGGCGGCATCAAGTTCAACCCGCGCACCGTCAGTCGCAACGAGCTCCAGCGCGTCACCCGCCGCTTCTTCCACGCGCTCGGGGGCAACATCGGCCCGGACTACGACATCGCCGCGCCCGACATGGGTACCAACGCGCAGACCATGGCGTGGGCCATGGACACCTACATGAACACCGTGGGCATGGTGCAGAAGCAGGCCGTGCTCGGCGTCGTGACCGGAAAGCCCATCGCCAGCGGCGGAACCCTAGGTCGCGAGAAGGCGACGGGGCAGGGCGTCGTCTACTGCATCGTCGATTGGGCGCGGCGAAATCAGTTCGACCTCGAAGGCAAGAAGCTCATCGTCCAGGGCTTCGGCAACGTGGGCTCTCACACCGCGGTGTTGCTGAGCCACATGGGCGTGTCGCTGTCGGCGGTCGGTGACCACACGGGGTACCTGTACAACCCCGAGGGCTTCAACTCGCATCGCCTGCAGAAGTACGTCGAGGACAAGGGCAGCATCGCTGGCTACCCCAACGGAAAGGCCATCACCCGCGAGGAGTTCTTCGGCGTCCAGGCCGACATCTTCGTGCCCGCGGCTCTCGAGAATCAGATCGGGCCGGCCGAAGCGGACGCGCTGACCGTGCGGCTAGTCGCCGAGGGCGCCAACGGACCCTGCAATCCGGAAGGCGAGGCTGCGCTGCTCAAGAAAGGCATCGACATCTTGCCGGACGTGCTGGCCAACGCCGGCGGCGTGACTGTCAGCTACTACGAGTGGGTGCAGAATCGCCGCAGCGAGTCGTGGGACCTTGCAGAGGTGGACCGCCGGCTCAAAGAAACGATGGAGCACGCGTACAGCCGCATGGTCCACGCCGCACGCGAGTATCAGACCGATTTCCGCACGGCCTGCTACTGCGTGGCGCTCGAGCGCCTGCGGCAGGTCTACGAAGAGCGCGAGCTCTTCCCCTGAGGGACAGCCCGCGGCGGCCAGGTTCGGTGGAGGTGCTAACCTCGAGGGGTGGTGTCGCCCCCTCCACCGGACTTTCGCCTCGTCGGCGTCGAGCCGGGTCCGGACTCGCGGCGCGCGCGCCGCGCCCGGGTCGCCGTGGGCACTTCGGCGTTCTGCGTCACGCTGCTGATCGCCGGCCGACTGGACTGGGTGAGCGTGGCCCTGGCCGTGGCGCTGGCGGCCGCGGGTGTCGTGCTCCTGAACCGCGCGCTGGGTCCGGTGCTGTCGAGGGAGTGCATGCGCGAAGCGCGGATGTCCATCGTGCCTTGGGGGGTGTTGGTGCATTCGGAAGGCGAGCCGCGCGTCTTGCGTTGGGCTGCGGTCTGCGAGGTACAGGTGGAGGCCGTGCACGAGATGGATCAAGCGACGCCCTCGACGCGCTGGAGCGTAGTGAAGATCCGCACGGCCCAGGAGACGCTGGGGGGCCGCGCGCCGGGGGACGTGGCGCTCGAAGGACTCGAGGCCAACCTGCACCGCTACGCCGAGGAAGCCGGCCGACCGCTGGCGCTCGACCTGGACGGTGCGACGGGTGTCGATGACGCCTTCGAGCCCGTGTGCGAGAGGTTGCTCGCGCAGGCTCATTGGCTGTTGTGCTCCGGGGAACTCGAAGAGCGGCTGGCGCTCTCACCGAAGAGTTACCGCCACCCGGGGAGCGTTGCTTGTCCCGAGACACGGAGTGTGCTGGCTCGGCTGATCACCGGCGAGGGCGCGGGTCCGGCAGATGCCAGGCCGCTGGCCGCCTTGATCGCGGCCGAGCTCGGCGAGAGATCACTGCTCGGCGAGCTGATGCCGCTGACCGCCTCGCCCCACCCCTTGGTCGCGGTCGTCGCGCGGGCCTGTGCCCTCAAGCTCGGCGCCGACGTCAAGCGGGTGGGCGCGCTCGACGAGCTGGCGGAGTTCGTGCCCCCCGCCGATCTCGTGCAGTTGGGCCGGTGGGCGAGCGGCGGCGAGTCCGCGCAGCACGCGGCGAGTTGACAGCCGTCAATTCGCTCGACGATGCTGGGGTCTCGCTCCCCCATGAGAGGTCGTCGCGCGAGCCTGATCATTCTGAGCGCGTTGACGCTACCGCTCACCGGCGGACCTGCGCACGCGTACGAAGCAGAGGTGGCAGCGACCAGCGACGCGCAGTTCTACACCTTGCGCTCGCCGTGGGGTGATCCCGTCGTGCGGCGCAGGCGCTACACGCAAGCGCTCGCGCTCCACGTCTACGACATGCAGGGCGAATTCGTGCCCTTCGGCCCCCAGCTCTCGTTCAAGGCGCGGCTGCGACTCGACGCAGATTTCGGCAAGGAGGGAGAAGAGCGCAATCCGCGCCAGCCCAGCACCTTCGTTCCGGATCTCGAACAAGCGCCGGTGGACGTGATGTACGCGTACCTCGAGGGCCGCAACTACCTGGGCGGCTTCGTGGGCTTTCGCGCCGGGCGCCAGTACGTGACCGACTCTCTCGGTTGGTGGTCCTTCGACGGCGGGCTCGTGCGGCTCACCACGCCGGCCTACGTTCAGGTCGAAGCCTACGCGGGCTTCGAGCAGCGCGGGGGTCTGCCGCTGCTGCTTGGTACGGAACGCTACGCGTCCGACGGCGTCTATCGCGGCAACCGCCAAGAACTCGAGCTGAACCAAGTTCCCTATTTTTTGCGCGAGTCGAAGCTGGCGCCGGCCTTCGGCTTCGCGATCGAGACCACCGGCGTGCACTTCGTCCACGGCCGTCTCTCGTATCGCAAGGTCGTCAATCGTGATCGTGTGGTCGTCTCACCCTTTCCGGACGCCGGCGATGGCTATCAGCGTGTGGGCGGCGATCGCGTATCCAGCGAACGCATCGGATACTCGCTCCGCGCCAGCGAAGCGTCGCTGGGCGCGGTCCGCGGCAACTTGGTCTACGACTTCTACAGCCAGGTGGTGAGCGATCGCGCGTTGGCCCTCGACTGGTACACTACCTCGGCGATCTCGGTCGGCGCCGACTACGACTACAGCTACCCGACCTTCGACGGGGACTCGATCTGGAATTGGTTTTCGCACAGCGGGATCACCACGCTGCTCGGTCGAGCCGAGTGGCGCCCGTCGCCCCGATTTGACGTGGCGCTGAGCAGCGGAGCCAAGATCTTCGAAACCGAAGGAGACAGCGGCAGCTACGGCATCGTCGAACAAGCCGGACGCGATCCTGATCGCAGCGAGACCGGACGGCTCACGGACTTCGTCGGGAACCTCGCGGGCCGGTACCGCTGGTCCGATGGCAATCTCGGTCTGCGCGGCATGACGGAGACCGGCAAGCGCGGCCACCGAGTTGGCAGTGACCTGACGCTGAATCAAGCCTTCGACCGCGGCCTCTACGACACCCTCGCCATCGTATCGCTCTACGACTGGGAGGATGGTCTTCGCACGGACCGCTCGGCGACCAGCTTCTCTTACGTTGCCGGAGGCGGCATCAAGCCCTTCGACGAAACCCGCTTCGGTCTCGAGTGGGAGCACAGCACGAACCGACTCGTCGGTCAGCGCTATCGCTTGCTGGCCACGCTCGACCTCACGGTGCTCAAATGAGGGGACTGTGGCTGCTCTGCCTGAGCTCTACCGTGGCCCTCGGCCTCGGCTTGGGCCTCGACGCAGCGCGCGCCGCGCCTTCGGGGGCCGCACCCGCCGTCGCGCCGCCATCCCCGGCTCTTGGCGTTCGAGGCCTGGCGCCGCTGCCGGGAAATGCCAGCGTCCCGCTCCACGACCGCCCGCCCGGTGCGGTCCATGGGGACGGCGGCCCGAGCCCGGTGATCTTCCCGCCGCAGCAGCTGACGATCCGCTTCAATCACAAGAAACACGTCAAGGAGCTCGGGCTCAGCTGCACCACCTGCCACGACCGGGCGAAGACCAGCAAGCGCGGCCAGGACTCGCTCTTGCCCAAGCCCACCCGCTGCGACGCGTGTCATGGCAGCGACCACCGCGACTTGTCCGCCGTGACCACCGACGACGATGCCTTGATTGCTCAATGCGGCTTCTGCCACGTCGGCTACAAAGCGGGCGACGGCAACCGAGTGGCGCGCATGGTGATGCCGCAGCCGAACCTGCGAATGAACCACGCGGTGCACGCCAGTCGGAACATCGCTTGCGCTCAGTGTCATGGCGCCGTGGAGAACATCGAGCTCGCCACCCGTGATCAGCTGCCGCGCATGAAAGGGTGCTTCACTTGTCACCAGATGCCCGGGCCGGCCCGAGGCAAGGCCAAGGGCGAGTGCCTGAACTGTCACTTGACCGAGAAGGGCGGGGTGATGAAGACCCAGTTCGCGTCCGGGAGCCTGAAACCTCCACAGTGGCTCCACGACTCGGGGCATGGAGCCGACTGGATCGAGCGGCACAAGCAGGTGGCGGGCAACGACAGCCAGCTGTGCGCAACCTGCCACCAGCCGCGCTTCTGCACTGACTGTCATGACGGTCGGGTTCGGCCGCGCAAGATCCATCCCAACGACTGGATCAGCATGCACCCCATGGCGGCCCGTCAGAACAACCCGAGCTGTACGAGCTGTCACCGCCAGCAATCGTTCTGCGTCGGCTGCCACCAGCGGGCGGGCGTCGCCATGAGCGGTCCCTACGCCAACTTCGCGGGGCGCGGTCGCTTTCACCCCCCTGCCGACCTGTGGTCCAACCCTCCACGTTCCTCCGCGCACCACGCCTGGGAAGCACAGCGAAACATCAACGCCTGCGCGAGCTGTCACGTTGAGCGCGACTGCGCGACCTGTCACGCGACTCCGGCGCGGGGTGGCCGGGGGTTTGGTCCGAGCACCCCCGGCGTGGGCGACTCCGGCTTCGGGGGACAGGGAGTCAACCCGCACCCCCGGAATTTCCGCGACCGCTGCCGCGGGGCGCTCCGCAAGAACGCGCGCCCGTGCTTGGTTTGTCACGATCCGGCCGACCCCCAGCTGCAGGAGTGCCGGTGACGTCTCGGCTCAGAACGCCTGGGTCGTCGAAATTCGACCGCGCCGGCTCAATCCGCTTGCCCGCGCAATCCCGTGGGAGGTATTACGAAGCTTCGCCGGCGCCTTCAGCGCTGGTTCCCCTTTTGCAGGAGGCCCCGCGTGAAGGAGCTCGTCCGCTATCTCTTGGAAAACATGTACTTGGACTTTCAGGGGGACATCTCCGTCGAGAAGGTGCGGGAGTTCCTGCGCGAGGACGACAGCCGCGAGGCGCGCGCCCTTCTTTCGAAGATCATCGAGGAGAAGGGCATCGACGACGTGCTGATCACTCTGGCCGACTGCCTGAAGGATCACATCCGCACCGGCGTGAGCGAAGCAACGGTCCGCGAGCAGCTCCGGATGTACGCCGAGAGCTGAAGCTCGCCTTCATCGCGCTGGCACTGATCGGTTGCGATCAGGGCACGCCTACGTTGCAGGCGTCTCAGGGGCCCCCGCTCCACATCGTCGCCGTGCACCCCGCTCCGGGCGCAGGCACGGAGTGCGGGCTTGGGGCGCCGGACGACTGCGGCGTACCTATGGAGACCGCGCTCGAGCTCCGCTTCGACCGGTACTTACTGCCGTCGACGGCGGTCCGGCAATCCATCGCCATCTACACCGGGAGCGAAGATCTCGGCGTCTTCGCGCAGCCGGAGTACGACCTGGTTGAGCGGGTGCTCGTGTATCGACTGCCGTCCGGAGCCCGGCTCGAGCCCGGCGTGCGTTACACCGTCGAGCTGCTCTCGCCAAAGGAGGAAGACGACCTTGGTTTCCGGGCCTTCGACCGCGCGCCGCTCGCGGAGGCAGGCGTCCCCCTCACCTTCGACTTCCGTACACGAGAAGCGCCGACGGCGCCTCCCTCTCCGACCCTCCCGCCCTTCGAAGACACCTGCCAGCTCCTAGAGGCCCTCGCGCCTGGCATTCCGGTCGAAAAACGCGCCGGGTGCTCGAGCAATAGCTGTCATGGCGGAGCTGACGCGCGCATGGGGCTGCGGCTCGACAACGCCCAAGGACTCGCGCAGACCGCCATCGACCGCGTGGCCCACCAAACCGAGAGCGGAGCCCACTCGGGCCAGCCCCTCGAGAACCCGCCGCGGCTCGGAGTGAACATGCCGATCATCGATCGCGGCCGACCCGAGAACAGCTACCTGATCTACAAGCTCCTGCGAAACCCCAACAATTTCACAGGCAATCCTGGGGTGGGCTGCAGCACTGTGCATCAGGTCGCGCTGCCCTTTGGCGTCTGTCCCCAGCCGTCGATGGCGGAGTCGGACCGATTGGCCAGTTGGTTCGTCCGCGGACTACCGATGCCGCACAACGATCGCTCAGTGGATCTCCGCGGTGTGCAGGCCTGGATTCGTGACACGACTGCGAAGGTGGAGTGCGGCGACTGAGGTAGTCTCGCTGCCGATGCCTGCGGCGAAGCCATCGTCCGCGCTCACGGTGCTCACGCCGGCGGCGCGGGTGCCGAGACCCCTGCCGCGCGTCGCGCTCTGGCTCTGGCTGGGAGCGATCGCGATCAGCGTTCCGAACCTGCCCACCGATTTTCCGAAGCAGGCGCTGGCCCCGCTCAGCGTGAAAGGGAAGACTGCGCCGGTTCAGGCGTATCGCGTGTGGCCGCCGCCGGGGTCGAGTCTCCCGCCGCCCTCCATCGAGGCGCAGACCGCCCCGTGATGCGGTCTGCGCGCCCCGGATCTCGGGGCACCTGCGGCGCGCGCGCCACAGCCGAAATCGGGGAAATGCTGAGGAAACGGCCCACTCGGGGCTGGCATGTCGGTTGCTGTAGGCGCCGGCAACGTCATGCAGATCCAAGCCACTTCCTTTCGAGCCCCCAAGAAGCCCGCCGCGAAGGCCGAGCTTCAGCAAGAAGCCGTGTTTGTCTCGCGCCTCGTCGCCGACGAGCCCTGCGCTTGGCGCGAGTTCAACTCGATCTACGCGGCGCCTCTGCACCGAGCCATCGGGCGCATCCTCTCGCGCTTTGGCGCGGTGACCGGCTCCGACGACGTGCGCGAGGTCTACGCCAAGCTCTGCCTCTCGCTCATCGCACGTGACAAGCAGAAGCTCCGGTCCTTCGATCCGACTCGCGGAGCGCGTTTGGGCAGCTGGCTCACTCGTATGGCCATGCAGGCGACCTACGACCACCTGCGCCGGATCAAGCGTTGTCCGGTGGACACGCGCATCGAGATCTTCGAGACGGAGTGCGACCGCCCGGACCCGCACCAAGAGCTCTGGGAGCGAGAGCAGGCCCAGATTGTCACCAAGGTGCTCGCCGGTCTCTCGGACCGCGAGCGAGAGTTCTTCGCGCTCTACTTTGGGCAAGATCTGGCGCCCGAGGCCATCGCCGCGCGAATGGGCATCAGCGTCGCCACGGTCTATACCAAGCGCCACAAGCTGGAGCGGCGCCTCAGCGAATTGGTCGCTCAGCGAGCCGTCGCCGCCGCCTGATCACTGCGTCGACTGGTGCTTCTCGGCGGCGGCCGTCACGGCGGCCTTCACGACCTGGTTCAGCGTCGATTGCTTCGCCTCGTCGACCGTGTGCATGTAGGGCAAGTGCACGAAGCCCGAGACCCGGGGCGTGCCGGCTGACTCGGACATGATTCGGTAAAAGATGTTGTTGCAGACGAAGCGCCCGGGATCGTCCGAGTAGCCCACCGCGACGCCGGCCTCGGAGAGCAAGGCGTGGATCTTCTCTTTGGGCAGGCCGGTGCCCAACTCGGCCGGTCCGCCGGCGACGATGGCCTCACCACCGGCGATGAGCCCTCGATTGTCCGGGAAGCCGCCGGCGATCTCCGCCGAGTTCTTGGTGTTGTAGGCGGTGGTCTCGAGGTCGACCTCCGAGCGGCCTTGCCCGAATCCGATCACGATGTCCGGATTGCAGCGCGCGATGGCGCTCGCCACGATGGCCGGGGCCGTGTCGTACTCGACGGGCAAGGTGAGTTTGGTCACCGAAACGCCCGGCACGCTGCTCGGATCGAAGCCGGTCACGGCGCGCTCGGAGCTGTTGTCGTGGGTCGAGTCTGCTGGAAAGGGCTCGAAGCCCGTCAAGAGCACGCGGCGAGTGCCGGGCACGAAGGTGCAGGGCGGCTCCTCTGAGTACAAGCTGAGGCGAGCCATTGCGCGGCTCCAGCCGTTGGCCTCGAGGGTGAACCTGAGGCGGCTCGGCAGTGGACAGCTCTGCACGAGGTCGTCAGCCACGAAGCGAAACACGCTGCGGAATTCGGTGTCCTCGCGGGTCGCAGCTCCGCTCTCGAGCAAGCTCTGGACGGCGTCCGTCTGCTCGCTGTCGTTGCAGTGAAAAATGAGCTGAAAACCCGAAGGCGGATCGACGGCCTCGACCTCGATCGTCGCGCCGGGCGCGAACACCTGAGACGGCGTGACCAGCAGGTTCTGGGTAGAACGGAACAGCTCGACATAGTCGAGCCGCGCGCTGACCTGTCCGCTCCAGGTCACCTCGAGCTGGACCGGACCGCTCTCCGCGTGAGTGAAGCGCAACGGGACGTTGGCGTAGGTGAGCGGGCTCGAGAAGCTCGACCAGCCGAAGGTCTTTTCTTCGAGCGTCGTGCCGTCAGGGCGCTTGATCTTCGCGGTGAGCACTGGCGCGTCGCAGTCGGTGCCGCTGCAGGCGGCGGTGACGAGCGCCCGCAGGTTGAGCGTGAAGCGGCCGAGTCCGATGGTCTTCGAGGTTGCGCTGCAGACCACGCCGCCAGCGTGGTTCGTCGTGGACAGACCGCGGCCCTCGGCTTCGTTCACGCCCGTCGTCGGCTTGCAGTCGCCTTCGGCCTGCCAGACCTCGGCGTCCAGCGGGTGCCCTAGGCCGTCGAACTTGCCGTCCATGAAGTCGCGGAACAGGCCGTCGGGGGTCGAGTCACGCGGCGTGGCCGCGGTTGGAGGCGCGCTCGTCGAGCTTGCGTCTTCGCTGCTGCAGCCAAGGGCGAGCAGGGCAGCGACCAGGCCCCAACGGCGGATCCGCATCGGGACAGATTAGTGGAGGCGTCTGGAGCGTACAAGCCGACGCCTCGGCGCCGCGAGCGCTCAAGAGCTATCGAAAATTCGACAGCTCTTTCACTTTGTCATCGGGGAGGCACGCGCCTCCCCGCCCCACCGAAGTGAATTCGTTGGGGCCCCACCCCACGCGACGCGCTGCGTGACACCCGACGGGCCGACGGGGTGGGCCGGCTCCGCCGGCTTGCGCTCCGCCATTCTTCGACAGACCTTCAGCCGGACTTCCCGCGGAGCTTCTCGATGGCCCAGAACACCGCCTCGGGCGTCGCCGGGGATCCGAGCTCGACGATGCCCGAGTGATCCCCCCCGAAGGCGGCGACGGCGTGCCGCAGCGCCTCCCGCGCGCTGATCGCCAGCATGAGCGGCGGCTCGCCCACGGCCTTGCTGCCGTGGATGACGTCGGGATCCGCAGCCCGCTCGAGCAGCGTGACCTCGAACACCGGTGGACACTCGCCGAGCCCCGGCAGCTTGTAGGTGGAAGCGTTGGGCGTGGTGAAGCGGCCGTCCGGGGCCCACACCAGCTCCTCGAGGGTCAGCCAGCCCAGGCCCTGAACGAAGCCGCCCTCGATCTGGCCGCGATCGACCAGCGGCGACAGCGAGTCGCCGACGTCGTGCAGGATGTCGACGCGGCGGATCTCGTACATGCCGGTGAAGCCGTCGACCTCGACCTCGGTCACGGCGGCGCCGTAGGCGAAGTAGTGGAAGGGCTTGCCGCTGCCCGTAGCCTTGTCGAAGTGGATGTCCGGGGTGCGGTAGAAGCCGGTGGCGAAGAGCGGGACCCGCTCGAGGTATGCCGGTGCGTGAGCTCCGAGAAGGTCAGGCAGCGCTCGGGGGCGGACTTGCTGAAGACCTTGCCGTCGTCGAACACGATCTGGTCGTCGCTCGTGCCGAGCTCGCGGGCAGCGACCGCGGCCAAGCGAGCGCGCAGCGTTTCGCAGGCGTCCTTCACCGCGGCGCCGTTCAGATCGGAGCCGCTCGACGCCGCCGTCGCCGAGGTGTTGGGCACCTTGTCGGTGCTGGTCGGCATCAGGCGCACGGCTCGAGAGCGGCACGCCGAGCGCGTGCGCCGGCGATCTGCAGCATCTTCGTGTGCAGCCCCTGGCCCATCTCGGTGCCGCCGTGGTTCATCTGCACGGTGCCGTCCGTGTAGATCGAGCACCAGCGCGCCGGCCTGGTTGAAGAACGAAGTGGTGAACGAGATGCCGAACTTCACCGGCGTGATGGCGAGGCCGCGCTTGCGGTGCGGCGTGGCGTCGCGTTGGACGTCGGCGATCTCGCCGCCACGCGCTCGCTGAAGCTGCTCGATGCGACCAGCTCGCGCCAGATGCGCGGAATGCGCTCGGCGTCGCGCACCGCCTGTGCCGTAGGGGGTGGTGTCGCCTTCGCGGTAGAAGTTGCGCTCGCGCACCGTCATGCGGCGTCGAGCGCCAGCGCGTGCGCGCGATGCGGTCCGATGATCTCCTCGATCACGAGCATGCCCTGCGGGCCGCCGAAGCCGCGGAAGGCGGTCTGCGAGGTCTTGTTGCGTGCGCACGACGCGGCCCGTGACGCGCGACGTTGGGGATGCAGTAGGCGTTGTCGACGTGGAACAGCGCGCGGTAGAGGATCGGCTCGGAGAGGTCGAGGCTCCAGCCGCCGTCGGCGAAGAGCTCGCATGCGCAGGGCGAGCAGCGCGCCCTCGTCGTCGAAGCCGACCTCGACAGCGACCGAGGAAGCGGTGCCGCTTGCCGGTCATGCGTCATGTCCTGAGCGCGGTTGAGCCGCACGCGCACCGGGCGTCCGGTCAGGCGGCGCCCGAGCGCGGCGACGGCCGCCCAGGCGTTGGCTTGCGACCTCCTTGCCGCCGAAGGCGCCGCCCATGCGCAGGCACTGCACGGTGACCTGCGTGTTTGTGCAGCGCCGAGCACGTCGCGCGACGATCTCCTGGGTCTCGGTGGGGTGCTGCGTCGACGAGTGAACGAACACCTGGCCGTGCTCGTCGACGTGGGCCAGCGCCGCCTGCGTCTCGAGGTAGAAGTGCTCCTGTCCGCCCACGAGCAGCTCCCCCGAGAGCCGGCGCGGCGCAGCTTCGAGGGCGGCCTTGGCGTCGCCCCGAGCCAAGCGGAGCTCCTCGGTCAGGAACTCACCGGCTTCGAGCGCTTCTTCGAAGCCGAGGACCGCGGGCAGCGCTTCGTAGTCGACCTCGACAGCCAGCGCCCCGAGCCGCGCGGCCTCTTCGCTCTCGGCGAGCACCCACGCCACGGCTTGGCCGTGAAACATGACCTCCGACGGAAACAGCGGCTCGTCGGCCTGGGCCACGCCGAGTTGGTTTTCTCCCGGCACGTCCTCGGCGGTCAGCACCCGGACGACGCCCGGGATCGTCAGCGCGTCGCCGGTTTCGACGGAGATCACCCGGGCGTGGGCGTGCGGGGCGGTCACGGGCCAGGCGTGCAGCAGCCCGGCAAAGCGGCCGGCGAGATCGTCGGTGTAGAGCGCGGCGCCGGTGACGTGCTCCCGGGCGCTCTCGTGGGGCAGCGGTTTTCCCAGCAAAGTCACGGCGTGTTCCCTTGGCAGTCGAAGCAGAATTTCTCCAGGAGGCGCACGACCATGGTGGCGCGGTAGTCGGCGCTCCCGCGGTGATCACCGATGGGCGAGAAGGCTCTGGCGAGCAGCGGTGTCACCCGCTGCACGAGTTCGCGGTCCAGCGAGTGTCCGAGCATCGCCGCTTCCGCATCGCGTGCGCGGGCGGGCGTTGCCGCCACGCCGCCGTAGGCCAAGCGCGCCGTGGTGATCTTGCCCGCGGCGTCGAGCCGGAGCGAGTACGCTGCCGCCACCGTGCTGATGTCGTCGACGACCCGCTTGCTCACTTTGTAGAAGCGCTGCACGTCGGGCAGCGGCAGGGGGATCAGCACCGCGCTCAACAGCTCGCCGGCCTTGGCCACGGTGGTGCGATAGCCCGTGAAGAAGTCGGTCAAGGCTACCCGTCGAACGCCGGACAGGCTGGCCAGCTCGACCTGCGCGTCCAGCGCCAACAGCGCTGGTGGGCTGTCCCCGATGGGCGACGCGGTCATCAGGTTGCCGCCGAGCGTGGCGCGATTCCGAATCAGGCGCGACGAGAAGAGCGGGAACAGTTGCTCGAGCATCGGAACCTTGTGCTCGGTGCGCTCTTCGATTTCGCTCAGCGACAGCGCCGCGCCGATGCGGATCTCGCTCGAGGTCACCTCGAAACTCCGGAGCTCGCTCACCCCTTCGAGGGACAACCAGCTGCCATGTCGTCGATGCCGCTGGTTGACCTCCACGACGACGTCGGTGCCGCCCGCCACGATCACGGCGTCGGAGCTGCCTTGGAGCAGCGTCAGCGCCTCCGAGAGCGTCGACGGTCGTAGGAAGCGTCCGGTGGGCGACTCGTGCCGCAGCGATGAGAGCGCGGGCGGTGCCAGGGCGAGTCGCTTCTTGAAGGCATCGTCCTCGGCGGGTTCTCCCAGGCGCTCGGCGACCTCCCGGATCGGTCGGTAGCCGGTGCAGCGGCAGAGATTGCCGGCGATGGCCTCGGGGTCGTATTCGGCGCGCCCAGGCCGGTAGTACTCGGCGAACAAGCTGACGACGAAGCCCGGGGTGCAGTACCCGCACTGCGAGCCGCCGCCATCGATCATCGCGGCCTGGACCGGGTGCAAGGCGCCGCCCTGCGCGATGCCCTCGACGCTCACGATTTCTTGGTCGGCACACGAGCCCAGGGGCATCAGGCAGCCGTTCACGGGCTCGTAGCGGGCATTGCCTCGGGAGTCGCGTCGCACCAGCGCCACCGCGCACGCGCCGCACTCGCCCTCCGCGCAGCCCTCCTTGCTGCCGGTGAGGCCCCGGGCCCTGAGAAACCCGAGCAGGGTCGTGTTGGGATCGAAGTCGTCGAGCTCGATGCTCTCGCCGTTCAACGTGAAGCGGATCGCCATGGCAGCCGCTCCGAGGCTACCACGGGGAGGTCACCCGCAGACCAGCACCGCGGCGCGAAGCTCGACGCTCTTGTCCACCGCGGCGAGGTGGATCGCGAGGACCTTGCCAGAGCGGAACGTGAGCGCGCCCGGCGCGTCGACGATCGCGGCACCCTGTGCCAGCTCGATGGGCACGCCCTGGGGACGTAGCGCGTCGTCGACGGTCCGAGCCATCACCCGCCGCGCCCCCGCGGGCCCCTCGAGCCACTGCAACAAGAAGCCACCGCTCGGCAGGGCGAGGACCACGGGCGCGAGCGCGTCCGCCCCACCGCTCTGGATCGGCGCGAGCTCGCGCGAGAGCGTCGGCGCCTTGCCTCGCGGCGCGCTGGCGGCTCGAAGGTGCCAGGGCTCGCCGGGGCCTCGAGCCGCGAATACGACGACGACCTGCTTGTCGCTCGCTGCCATGCTCGGAGCACCGACCTCCCGGGCGCCCGCGTCGACGCGACCCAGATCGCCATCGGCGGTCCCTGACTTGGTGAGCCAGCCCGCGAGCACATCGCCACTGCCTCGGCCCGCACGAAATGTGATGCCGTAGCCGTCACGGTCGGTGATCGCGAAGGAGGGCTCGCTGATCCCGTCGAAGCGCGCCCCCGGCCAGATCACCGTGGGGTTCGAGTTGTCGTTGATGCGCACGAACCCGAAGTAGCTCGTGCCCACCCTGAGGGGCGGGCTGGAGGGGATGGTGCGCACGCTCTGAAGCCGGGGGTCGTCGCGATCCACCGCGAAGGCGACGGGTGCGCGGTCGGTCAGCGGCGTAACGCGGAAGACTGGCCCCGACATGTCCTCGGCGTAGCGCGGCTCGACGGACAGACTGTCGAGGTTGACGATCACGCCTTCCGCGCGGTTCGTTCCCGAAGCGTAGCCGATGGCGACGCGACTCTGGCCTGGCGCGGCGGTGGCCATTGTCGGCACGTTCGGCATGGCGGGGCCGGCGATGCGGCGAGGAACCGTCACCAGGCGACAACTGCCGAGGGGGGTGGGAGCGGGCGTTGGAGTCGCGGCGACCGCCGGCGTGGCCGCCGTCGGCACCTCCGCCGGGATCGGCGGGCCCAGCGGGCGAGCGGCGATCACCGGCCCCGAAGGCGAAGGCGGGTCGCGATCGCCGTCCCGCAGCGAGCTGGCGATCATGATCACGAGCATTCCCACCACGAGTGCTGCAAACACCCCGATGGCGGCTGACAGGGCCTTGGGGCTCGAGAGCCCGAGGGTGCGCCCGGCGATTTCCATGACCGAGGGCACGCGGTCGCCGCGCCGGTTCGCGGCGGTGGCCGGAGGGCTGCGCGGGCGAGGAGGTGGAGCCGAATACCTGGGTACGACCGGAGTGGGTGACACCGCGATCGCCGGCGGCGGGGTCGAGGCCGTGAGCGGCGGAGGTGTGTGCGAAGGCGACGCCTCCGGTCGGCCTCGCTCCGGAGCCTGCAGCGGAAAGTCGCGCGTCGCGTCCCCCAGGGACGGCTCCGGCGGCGCGGGACGGGCCCGCTTCTTCTGCGGGCGCCGGGCGGGCGCCGGGGGCCTCGGCAACGCCGGCGAAAGCTCGGGCGCCGAAGGCATCCTCGGCGGGGGCGGAAGCGATGGTGGCCGCGGCGGTAGGGCGGGTGGCGGGAGCGACGACGGCCGCGCGGGTGGTGGTAGCGGAGGAGGCAGCGAAGGCGGTCGCGGCAGTCGCGCCGGCGGCGGGAGCGGTGGCGGTATCGATGGCATGCGGGGCCGCGCCGCCGGCAGCGAAGATATCCGACGGACGGGCGTCGGTGCGAGCTCGCCGGAGTCTTCCAAAACATCGTGCCGGCGGACTGGCTTGGGCGGCGGGGTCGCCCATGAACGGAGTGACGGGCGCGCTGGTTTGGGCGGCGGCCCGAGTCCGCGCGGCGCCGCCGGGGGGCCTTGCCCGAGCATCAGCCGACCAGCGGCGTTCCGAGGCAGCGTGAGTGTGCCCGTGTCGTCGAAGCTCGGCAGCTTCTGGTCGAAGAGACCCGCCGGCAGGCGGCGCTCCACGGTCTGAATGCTGTCTTCGATGTCGTCATCGGTCAGCAGCGCTCCGGGTGAGTCGAGCGCTGTGTGCTCCTCGGTGGGCAAGTCGTCGTCCGTCAGTGCTTCGGGCGGAAATCGATCGCGGCGCCTCCGATCGTTCATTGGGGCTCCCCCGGCTCGAGCAGCGCCGCCGCCTCGACCGAGATCTCGCCGCCCAAGACGCGCTGGACGCGGGGATCGTCGATGGCGCGCATGTGGCCGGCGGCCTTGCCATGGCGGAGTGCCACCAGCTCCGCGACGATGCTCACGGCGATCTCCTCCGGCGAGACCGCGCCGATGTCCAGCCCCACCGGCGCGTAGACCCGCTCGAGGGGCGGCAGCGGACCGCGGCTCGCGATGCGCTGCAAGATCCTGAATATCTTGCGGCGACTGCCGATCAGGCCGAGGTAGCGGTGGGGGAGGCGCGCGAAGGTGTCGAGCGCCTCCTCGTCCAGCCGGTGGTCGTAGGTGACCATCAGCAACCAGTCTTCGGCCCGCGGCGCCAGGCGAGCCGCTGCCTCGCGCGGCTCGGCCTGGATCAGCGTACAGCCAGGGAACCGCGCCTCGGTCGCGAGGTCCTCGCGGTCGTCGACGACGGTCACGGCGAATCCGACCTGTTGCGCTAGCGCTGCGGTGGGCTTCGCGACGTGCCCGGCGCCGAAGACGATCAGGCGTTGCTCGGCTTCGACTGGCTCCACGAAGATCTCCATACGCCCGCCGCAACACATCCCAAGGTCACGGGCCAGATCATAGACAATGAGCTCGGGCCGACCGTGAGCGCGGCAGTCCTCGAGAGCTGCGAGCACCGCTCGCTCCACTGCGCCTCCGCCAACGGTCCCGGTGGTCGAACCATCGGGCGCGAGCAAGAGCCGCGCACCTGGCTCTTGGGGCACTGAACCCGAAACGCGCACTACCGTCGCGAGCGCGCCGCGTTTCCCGCTCGTCAGAAGGGTGAGCAGCGCTCGGGTGACGTCTCGCATCGCGTTCGGCGTCGGCCCCGCCAGATGCTGGACCGTGCCCCTAGGGTACGATCTCGGGCAAAGCCCCGTCACTCCCGCAGGCGCCTTCGTCGCGCCGATTGCCCAGGCCCCTGGACCGTGTACGAAGTTGGCGGTATCTTGAATCCAAGCGGAATTCCCGAGGAATGAGCAGGCCAGAGCAGGTGTCATCTAAGTTGGCGGCCCAGAGCTTCCCCTTTGTCCTCGAGGGAGCCCTCGGAGAGGGCGCCGGCGGTCGAGTTTGGGCCGCTCGGGACGCCACGGGACGGTCGGTCGCGATCAAGGTGAGCGCGTCGCCGCGCGGCGCGGAGCTGTGCTCCGAGGCCGAACGCCTCCTGTTCGCGGGCTCCCGGGCGCTCACCAACCTCCTCGACGCAGGTCGCGTTCCTGCGGGCGTAGCCGCCCTCGCGGATCGAGTCGGCCATGCGTGGATAGCTCTCGAGCGCGCGCCCGGCGCGGCCGTTGTCCCCAGTCTGCTCCGCGCTGGCGAGAGAGCTGGCGTGCTGTGGGCCGTCGCTCGTGACGTGGGCGAAGCGCTCTCCGATCTGCATCGAGCCGGGTTGGCGCACGGCGACGTGAAACCCGAGAACATCGTGGTCGAATCCAGCGCTTCGGGTCCATCTGCTCGTCTGGTGGATCTTGGATTGTCGTCGCGGAGTGATGAAGCCGTGCCCCGCGGCGCGACGTTACGATATCTCGCTCCCGAAGCGTGTCTGCCCGGTGCGCATGGCGACGCACGTGCACGCGACTTGTTCGCGCTCGGGATCGCCCTCGCAGAAATCGCGAGCGCGAAGGTGGCGGCGGCCTCGGATCCGGCTCGAGCGGCCGGCGAGGTGGCTTTGCCGGCCGACGTCGCTGCCGTGATCGGTGCGCTCTTGGCGCCCGCTCCCGGGGCGCGCCCCGGCGCCGCATGGGTTCGAAAGCGCGCGCTCGAGGCCCTCGGTCGAGACGACCCCGTCGCGGCTCGCATCGAGCGTCGGCGCCGCGCGGTCGAGCGCTCGTACCTCGCCGTCCGTCGCCGCGAGATAGTCGCTTGCGCCACCAGCCGAGAAGTCCGGATCGAGGTCACGGGCGCGCCAGCGCAATGGCTCGGGCGCGTCGCGGATCTCACGCAAAAACTGGCCCGAGCTCGCGGGGTCCGGGCCGAAACGCCAGCTCCTCGCTTCCGCGACCTGGACGCCTTCGACCGGGCGCGCTGGCTCGTGCGGTTGATCGGCCCAGCGGCGTCCCGCTGGCCTGCGCTGGGCGTGCGCACGGACGCCGAGCTCGCCCAGCGTCTGCTCGAACTCTGCCATGAGACCGAGCCCGAGGGCCTGACCGCCCGCGCGGTCGACACGGGAGTGAGCGTGGCGGTCCCCATGCCGTCGGACTCCATCGCGGTGGCGCTCGCGCTCGGCGCCGGTGGTACCGAGCCACGTTTGCTCGACGCCGCGGAGAACGTGCTGGTGAGCGATCCCAGCCCGGCGCTGCATGTGGCGCTGGGCCATGCTTTGTGCCTGAGAGGGGAGCTGGGTCGCGCGTTGACCGTGCTCCGTGCTTGCGAGAGCTCAGAGGCTCGCATCGAGCTCGCGGAGGTCGCGCGTCGGTCGGGGGACACGGTCGCGGCTCAGGCTGTGGCCAGCGAATGTGTCGGCGCCGCCGGCGGCACGAAGGATCGGGCGCGGGCGGTTCTGGCTCGGATCGCCTTCGACCAGGGTGATCTGGTTGCTTGCCGCGAGCACTTGGCCGCGGCGGATGACAGCCCTGCCGTGCTCGAAGTGCATGCGCTCGCGGCGCTCCGAGACGGCGACCGCAAGAGGGCGCTCGAGTACACCGAGCACGGGCTGGCAGTCGCGGTGCGCGCGGAGGAACGCGCGCGTCTCGAGGCGGTCCGAGGCGCGGTCTTCCATGCGTCCGGCGAAGCAGCGAAGGCCTTGGAGTGTTTTCGGGCCGCGGTGGACCACGCCACCCGGTCAGGGGCCGTGCTGGAAGAAGCGACGTACTCCACCGGGCTCGCGGCCGCGGCCACCAATCTCGGTCACCTTGCCGAGGCGCTCGAGGCAGCGCGGCGGGCCGTGCTCTTGTTCGAGCACCTCGGGCGTCCCCGTGACGCCGCTCGGGCTGCCTTGGCGCGCGCGGCCGCCTACGCTGCGGCTGGCGCCGTCGCCGAGACCGTCGACGCCGCCAACGACGCCCTCGCCCGGGCGAGGGGCGCTGACGATCTTCATTGCGCTGCTTACCTGCATTTGGCGTTGGCCGACGTCCTGCCTGCCGGGGATCTGGACGGCGCCGAGCATGCCGACCGAGCGCTCTCGTTGATCGCCGAGAGCGACGTCGATGATCGATTGCGGGCGGAGGCGCGCCGACTGGTCAGAGGCCGCGACGTCGACGTGGTGGCGCTCGATGGCGCAGCTCGGGGGCCGGAAGTGGCGCTGGACGCCCGCGTCGAGTGGTGGGGCGCGCGAGCCCGACACGAAGCGCGGTCCCCAAAACCAACCCGCGCCGACGCGGTGCTGGTCGAGCTCGCGTCCCTCGCTCACTCGGGGGTCCCGACCAGCGTGCGCGGGCCGGCCTTCGCAGCCGCCGCGCGTCTCGCCGAACGGCTCGGTGATGGCGAACGCGCGCGACGATTCGGAGCCGTGGCACGCAGCGCCGCTGCCGAGCTGCTGGAGCACGCGCCGCGGGAGCTCGCGCAGGCGGTTCGTGCGCTGCCCTGGATCGCCGAGCTGCCGGTGCCCGCCGACGGTGGCGTCTCCTCCGATCAGGTCGCGGACGTCGAGTCCCTGGTGTATGCGCTCGGTCGCCGCGACCGCCTGCGTCCCTTGCTCGATCAGGTGCTCGACGCGCTGATTTCGTGGACCGGAGTCGAGCGCGGACTTCTGCTGTTGCGCGCGCCGGGCGGAAAGCTGGTGCCTCGCGCGGCGAGGAACCTGGCCAAGGACGACCTGTCGGACGATCAGCTCGCGCTCTCGAACACGCTGGCGGAGCGCGCGCTCGCGCTCTCGGAGCCCGTGGTCGCAGTCGACGCGGCGGGAGAGCTGCCGGAGCTGCATCGGAGCGTGCACGCGCTCAAGCTGCGCAGCGTCCTGGCGGTCCCGCTGCTCGCTCACGGCGAGGCGCTCGGTGTGGTCTACCTCGACGATCGGGTGCGCCGCGGGGCCTTCGGCCCCGCCGAGCTCGCGTGGGTCCGGTTGCTCGGTGCTCTGGCCGCGGTGGCCATCGCGGACGCGCGCGACCGGGTCTTGCTCCGTCGGGCCGTGAGGCGGGCGAAGCGCGCAGAGGCGCAATTGGCCGACGAGCTCGCCCAGCGCGAGGCCGCGCTCGACGTCGCGGAGCAGGAGCTGGCCTTCGCTCGCGCTCGCGAAACTCGCTTCGAATACGAGCACATCGTCGGTGAGAGCGAGGCGATTCGAAGCCTGCTCCGGATCCTCGACCGCGTGAGCCTCGCGGATGTTCCGGTGTTGGTTGTCGGCGAGAGCGGCAGCGGCAAGGAACTCGTGGCTCGAGCGATTCATGAGCACAGCGCTCGGACACGTGGGCGCTTCGTCAGCGAGAACTGCGGGGCCATCCCCGAGGCGTTGCTCGAGTCCACCCTGTTCGGACACGTGCGCGGAGCGTTCACCGGTGCTTCTCGCGCCAGAGCGGGTCTGTTCGATGTGGCCGACGGAGGCACACTGTTCCTCGACGAAATCGCAGAGATGAGCTTGGCGATGCAGACCAAGTTGCTACGCGTGCTCGAAGATGGCGAGGTCCACGCGCTCGGCTCGGAGCGGACGCGGCGGGTCGACGTGCGCGTGATCGGCGCCACGCACCGCGATCTGGAGGAGCGGGTCGCCGCGGGGCTCTTTCGCCAGGACCTGTTCTACCGCCTCAACGTGATCCGGCTCGAGGTGCCGCCACTCAGAGCGCGGCGCGCCGACATCCCGATCTTGGTGCGCCACTTCATGCAGAAGCACGCGCAGAGCCGGGCCGTCAAACTCAGCCGCGAGGCCATGGATCGCTTGGTCGCCTTCGCGTGGCCCGGAAACGTTCGGCAGCTCGAAAACGAGATCCGGCGCGCGCTCGTGCTGTCGGACGAGGTCATCGAGCCGAGCCACCTGTCGCCCGAGGTCGGCACGGTCGGCTCGGGCAGGCTTCGCTCGGAAAATGAGCTCGACCTTCGCGCCCGCGTCGACGAACTCGAGCACTCGCTGGTCGAAAAGGCGCTGGCCCGGACCGGAGGCAATCAAACCCACGCCGCCGAGCTGCTCGGGATGTCGCGTTTCGGGCTTCAGAAGATGATGAAGCGGCTTGGCATCGGACCCTCGTCGAAACCTGGACGTCGGGCGCCGCCGGCGGTACTCAGGTCGCGATGACGTCCCGAGCTCCGGCTCGTCCAGTGCTCAAGTGGGCCGGTGGCAAGGCGCAAATCTCGTCGGAGATCCTCGAGCTCCTCCCAGAACGCATCGGCACTTACTTCGAGCCCTTCGCCGGAGGCGCGGCGGTGTTCTTCGCGTTGGCCGCGCAGGGGCGATTCCAGAAGGCCGTGCTGGCGGACCGAAACCCGGATCTGCTGGCCGTCTACCGGGCGCTTCAAACGGACGCCGAGGGCGTGGTTCGTGAACTCGAAGGCATGCACCACTCGGAGGACGAGTACTATCGGGTTCGCGCCCTCGCTCCCCGGAGTCTGGTCAAGCGCGCGGCTCGGGTCATCTACCTGAACAAGACCGGATACAACGGCTTGTATCGGGTGAACCGATCCGGGCAGTTCAACGTGCCCTTCGGCAGGTACAAGAACCCCAACATTTGCGACGCCGAGAACCTGCGGGCCGCAGGCCAAGTGCTCGCGCGGGTCGAGATCGTCGAAGCCGATTTCGAGGAGGTCTGCCGGCGCGCACGACGTGGGGATGCCGTCTACTTGGACCCGCCCTACGTGCCCCTGTCGCGAACCGCAAATTTCACAGCCTACGCGCGCCACCCCTTCGGTTCGACGGAGCACGAGCGCCTGGCTCGGGTCTTCGCCGATTTCGAACGGCGAGGCGTGCACGCGGTGCTCTCGAACTCGGATACCCCGGCGACCCGGGCACTCTACCGGGGCTTTCGGGCAAAGAAGGTCAAGGTGGCGCGCAACATCAATTCACGGCCCACTGCCCGGGGTCCCATCGACGAGCTGCTGGTGGTCGCCGAGCGCGTCAGGCAGCCACGTTCTCGAGCTTCGTGAACAGCAATCCGAGCTCCGGTCGCGTGCGCAGGGGCGAGCAGAACTTGGTCGCCAGCTCGAGCAGCTCCGTTTCGATGGTGTCCGCGCGTTCTCCGAGGTCGTGAAGCTGGCGGTTGCCCTCCGCCACTTCCTTCTCGATGCTCTCTTCCTTCGTGGCGAGAGCGCTGCGCAGCGACTGGATCTGGAATTCGAGATCGCTCACCTCCGCGCGCTTCGACTCGGCCGTGCGAGTGGCCGCGTCGAGGGCCTTCTTGGCTTCGAGCCAGGCGTCGACCAGATCGGCGATGGCGCGGTAGGCGGCGGCGAGCTGCAGGTAAGGCATCATGAACCCCGACCGGCCTTCCCAGTAGACGGCCTTCTGGTGGGCGGCGAGGTAGTCTTCTGCGAAGCGCGACACCTCGGCCGTCTGTGCGGTGATGGTGGAGTCCGCGGTCTTGGCGTCTTCGCGGGCCCGGCTCGCGTCCACGCCGAGCGCGTGCACGGCGTGTCCCAAGCGCTGTCGTCCCTCCCGACCCCGGGCCTCGACGGCTTCGAGCTGGAGCTGAACTTCGGATCCTGCGGCGCCCACCTCCGAGAGCTCGGCGAGCTTGGCTTTGACCTGGGAGAGCATCTGCACCAGATCGGCGGGTCGGTTGCTCGGATACGCGCGCATCAGCATCAGCTCGAAAACTTCGAGGCGACGCGTCCAGCGATCGACGGCGCTCCGCTCCGACGTCACGGGCAAGTGCGAGCTGACCGCGTCGTCGTCGGCCTCGACCGGGAGGTGCACTCCCAGCGTCTCGGCGATCGCGACCAGATCGTTGTGCACCTTGTGGGCGTCCACCGGTCGATCCGAAGGGTCTTTGGCCAGCAACTCCAGGACGAGGTCGTCGAGCGTCTCCGGGAGAGCGGGCTCGAACTGCCTCATCGACGGAGGCGCTTCTTTCATGTGCTTGATGAACCAACTCGCGACGTCGTTGGCTTGGAAGGGCAGGCGACCGGTGAGCATCTCGAAGGCCATGATGCCCAGCGCGTAGAGGTCGGCTGCGGGTCCGGCTTCCGTCGAAGTGATGCGTTCAGGAGCCATGTACTGCGGCGTTCCGAAGACCTCGCCGGAGCCGGTGAGGCGGACGTCCTGCATCGATCGCGCGATGCCGAAGTCGAGAAGTTTGACCAACTCCTCGCTCTCGGGAAGGTGCGCCAAGAAGATGTTCTCCGGCTTCAGGTCCCGGTGGATGACCTCGAGGTCGTGAGCGCGGGCTAGTGCCCGAGCAACCTGGATCAGAATTCGAAGCGCGCGGTCAACCGGCACCTTGCCGGCGTCCACGACGTCCGCCAGCGTCTCCCCTTCGAGCAGCTCCATCACCAGGTAGAGGCTGCCGTCGCCGGTCTCGCCCTGCTCCAAGATCTCGATGATGTTCGGGTGAGCGATCTTTTGTGCGGCCTTTGCCTCGCGGCGGAAGCGCTCCTGAATGACGGAGTTCCTCGCGAGCGTCGCGTTCATGATCTTTATGGCGACGTGTCGGTCACTCACCCGATGCTTGGCGCGGTAGACGGTGGCCATCCCGCCCTCGCCGACGACGTCCTCGATCTGGTAACGTCCCGCGACCGTGGTTCCGATGCGCGGATCCTGGATCTCGGCCAAAGCGGCGCCGTCCACGAAACAAGTGATCTTGTCCGAGGGGTACTTCAGCTTGCACTGCGGGCAGGCTTTCATGGCGGCCGGGGCAGGGGGCTATCCTCTGCCAGGCTAGAGCCTGTTGGAAGGGCTTCGAGGAAAGTCCGCGAGAATCGGCCTATCCACGCATTTTTCCGTCCGGACCAGCGCGTGCTAAGGGGTGGGCAACGGCCCGGTCCCGTCCGGGCTTTTGCCTCCGATGACCCCAGACAAGAGCGGCCTTTCCGTCCGAATCCCGAAAGCGGGCGACGATCAGCCACGCCTTGGCCGCGTCGCTGCCATCGCGGTCGTGGGTTTTGCCATCGGGGTCATCTGGCCTCGACTGGCCGGGGTCAAGCTGGTTCCGAGCGCGCCGGTCGAGAACGAACCCGCCGCGGCCGCGAGCAGCGACGATCCGAAGACCGGATCTTCGGCTTCGCCGGGCGCCGCGAAGCTCCCGGCGGCGAAGGTGGTCCCCGCAGCGGCGGCCGAGGTCCCGGCGGAGCCCAGTGATCGATTCGACGTTTCTCCAGCATCGGTCACGAGCTGCCGTGACGCCAAAGGCGCGCGCAAAGAGAAGTGCGACTCGATCGAGGTCGATTCCCTGATTCGGCCGAAGGTCTTGGCCCTCGCAGGCTGTCCAGCGGCCGAAGGCGTTCAGGGCAAGCTGTCGTTGGGCATCGAGCTCGATTTCGCCAGCGGCAAAGCCACCGACGTGCTCAAGGGAAAGAGCACGAATCTCCCGGACGCCACCGCCGATGCTCTGATCGTCTGCGCCAAGAAGGAGCTCCAGTCCTTGTCGTTGGCGGACGTCAAACACGAGCACGCGAAGTACACGGTCTTCACGCTGGTCGACCTGCGCCCGCCAGGACCGAAGCCCGATCAGGACACGCCGACCAAAGAGGTCGAGACCGCGAGTGGCCGTGCCACCGTCGCGTGGGAGGTGGGCATCGTGCGCGACCAGCCCAAGGACGGCGAAATCGTCGCGCGCTTGATGCGCGGCACGCGGGTAGTAGTCAGCGGACGCGACGGCGATTGGTATCGAATCAAGTACGATGCAAAGGGCGCCGAGGGATGGGTCTTTCGCACCGCCATCGGCATGTGAGCGCGCGGTGTGTGGCGGTCGTGGCCTGGTGGGCTGCGCTCGCAGTTGCGGCTGAGCCGATAGGCGCTCGTGCCGAGCTGAAGGTGGCGGTCGGACCGGAGAGCGCGGAGCAGCCGCGGGCGCTCGGGCACGGGCAGGCAGAAGCGCCCGTCGTCGCCCGGAGGGAGCCCACGGACGGCAGCTCGGCGGGGGGCGGGCTCTCGGCCACGGTGGGCCGGGTCTTCACCGAGCGTGCGCCGAACGGTTGGTTCGGCCGGCTCGAGCTCGAGGGTTTTGGCGCCGGCCGCTACGAGGGTCGCGGGCCGGTGGGGGGCGTCACGCTCGGCGGCGAGCTGTGGATCGCCGACGGCTCCGGCGGGGGTGGCCTGCCCTTCGGCTTCTGGCTCGGGTACCGCACCCCCGTGCTGTTCGGGAGCCTCGGCGTCGGCGCGCTCATGTTCGAAATCGACGAGGTCGATGACGATCGCGGTTTCGGGATCTACGCGCCCTTCGGCACTGCTGCCCTCGGCGTCGAGGTAGGAGGCACGCGCTTGCTCGCCGATGCCCGCGCGCTATACCGTTGGCAGTGGGGTGCGCCGGATCGAGCGCAGCTTCAGCTCGGGCTCAGGCTGGTGCACTTCATCGAGCGCGTGGCGCGCGCACCCGCGCACTGGCCCAGGCAGCACTGAGCCCTCGTGCTAGGCTGCTCGGGTTGACTGAAGACCGCGACTCCAGGGGATCCTCCGGGGCATCTGGGGGCAAACCTGCGGGTGACGACGTAGTCGTGCTCGGCGCGCAGTTGCCGGACGGCAAGGGCGTCGGCGTCGTGCGCTTGCGGGAAGGCCAGGTAGAGGTCGGTCGCGTCCAGCCCATGGAGGAGGGCAAGCCCATCCTCGGCGAGGTCGTGAAGCTGAAGCCCCGCCCCGACTCGCCGCGCGTGTGCGACGTCGAGGTGCAGTACACGCCGAGTCGCGCGAGCGACCCCACGGCAGCGAGCGCGCCGGCAGAGCGGGCGCGCGTTTCGAGCGGACCGCCCCAGGTGTCGAGCGACGAGTACCGGAACGGCTGGGACGTGATCTGGGCGCACAAGAAGAAGCCGAGCGCGCCGAGCTGATCAAAATGCGTCGATCAGCACTTTGGCCTTGGTCTTCGCCATGACGTAGGTCGCATCCACGCCATCGGCTCGCACATAGTGGATGCTCTGACCGCGCCAGGCGTCGCCGACGCCGATACGGAAGCTCTTGGGACCCTCGCCCGTGCGCTCGACGCGAACGGTGACCTCCGGCTTGTCGAAGCCCTGCGCCGGTTTGGCTGCGCCCAGCGCGACTGCCGCCTCGGCGCGCAGGGCGATCAGGGTGTCGGAGATCTCCGCGACGCGGGCCGGCGACAGCTCGACGCCCGCCGCGCGGACGAAGCCGTCGCCCTGGCGCTCGAGGGTGAGCTTCTTGCCCTGGCGCTCAATCTCGACCTTGGTGGCGACGTCCGGCGTGACTGTGAATACCGTGCGATCGAGGAACCAGGTATCGAGCGCGTCGATGGCGCGGCGCGGCATTACGAAGACCCCCGGCTCGCCTGCCAGCTTCGCGAACGCGCCGCCGGCGGTGGACGCGCCGACGGTGAGCACGCGATCTTTCACCCCGGCGTCACCGGTAGCGAAGCTGAGCTCGACCGTGAGCTCGGGGCTGGCGAGTCCGAAGCTGGGATCCTCGACATCACTCACCCAGCGATCGGCGGTCAGCCGCCCGAGCTCGTGGATGGCGTCGCCGGTGAGCGCCGTGTCCGCGCTGTTGCCAGCCGGAACATCCAGCACGATCTGGCCCGAGGCTTCGCGGTGGATCGTCTGCTTCACGCTCCTTCCGCGGACTTCGAGGCTGCGGAAGTCTGCTCCCGAGAAATCCAAGAGCCGGAGGCCTCGGATCAGAGTCGAGTCGGCCTCCAGGGTCCGCGCTGCGTCGGGGTCGAGCTCGAGCACCATGCCATCGGCGACCCGGCGCACGGCGAGCTTGCCGGATTTCCCGACGCGACCAATTTCGACCGTCTCTTCCACGACCGCTTCGTCGCTCTCGGCCGAAGACCGCAGCGTGATCTTGCCTGTTGGAGGCTCGAGGCCCAGGTCGGCGGCCTTGGCGTCCAGCAGGAGCGCGCCTTCGGCGCGCACGATGGCCTCGATCCGGCGATTGCCGGTCTCGAGCTCCACCTCACCCTGGACCGGTGAGCGCATCACGAAGCCGCTCTCTTTGCGCGCGAGGTCCAGCTTCTTGTCCCCTCGAACCACCGAGAGCGACTCGACCTCGTCCTTGCGCAGCGCAAACAGGTGTTTGTCCACCAGCTCGACGGCGGGTGTGTCCAGCCCGGGCAGCACCGATTTCGGAACGCACGCGGCCACGACATCGGGCTCCCGGCGCAAGGCCACGACGTCGTTCTCGCTCTTCGGACAGCGCCCCCCGACCTCGATCACTCCTTTGGGGAGGCCCGCCTCCTTGGGGGTCAGCTCGACGCGGACGTTCTTGCCGCCAGCGAGGGCCGCCTCGGCCTCGGCTCGATCGATGAAGTGTTCGGCCTTGGTCCGAGCGAATTGGATCAAAACCTGGTCGAAGACGTCGCGGTTCACCCGCACGCCGTGCTGCATCCCGTCGAAGCGCCAGCGATCGCGCCCTGCGCTCTTCAGCTTGCGTTCGACTCCGTCGCTCCCGGTGATGACCACGTGCGAAAGCTGATTCGAGGTGTAGGGCATCAACTGGCGACCCCGGAGGGCTCCGGCGTCGATGTCGAGCTCTTTGACCAAGTCGCGGCTCACCAAGAAGACGCCGCTCTCGGGACCGCCCCGGGCCTCGAGCTCGAGGTAGCGCGCTCCGGCGGGCGAGGCGGCCTCTTTGCCGAAGGCGAGCGCGTAGTGCACGTTGCCCATCTCGAGCACGATCCGCCAACTGGGCGTTTCTAGCCCGAACTCCGCGCGGTTCACCTCCTCGGGCTTGATTCGACGTACGAAGCGGGCGAACTCGAGGGAGCCCAAGAGCTTGTCGATGGCGTAGGCCTCGGCCTCTTCCTGCACCGGTTCGGTGATGTTCCAGCTGCGATCGCCGGCATCGGGGCTCGTCGCGCGATCGATCACCAGCCGCTTCCCGTCTCGGACCGAGGTGATGCGCGTGATGTCGTCCTCGCGGAACGCCGTCAGCAGGTTGAACGAACGTGCGTCTTTCTCCCCGGTGGTGACCTGGCGCTGGGTCGAGACTACGACGCCCACCAGAGCGAGCGCCGCGACGACCAGCACCAGGTTGACGATCTGCCGCCGCATGCCCTGAGTCATCGCTCTGGGTCTCCGCTGTCGGCTCCATCGGCCTTGGTGCCTGCCGCGGCGGCGCCTCGGGAGCGCTTCTCTTTGGAGCGACGACGCAGCATCACGAAGGCGCCCAGCGCGATCGCCGAGAGCGGCATGTAGATCAACACGTAGCGGAGCACCTCACTCAGCGACTCTTCGGTCAACGCCAGGCCCGCGTCGTAGCTTTGCTTTTCTGGGACGCTGACCAGCGCGGGGCGTGCCGCCAGCCAGGAAAGCGCGCTCTCGACGAAGAGCCGGTTGCCGAGCAGGGTGGGCTCGCGCCAATTCCGACCCCACGCCAGGTTGGCACTCGCGGCAAAGACGGCGCGGGGCCCGTGCGCGGCTTCGGACCCCGCCGCCTTGGGCAGCTCGACGGCGTAGGCGACGGTGAACGGACCTGCGGCGTCGCTCGGGCTCTTCTCGACGGGCTTGCCCTGCTCGACGAAGGGCCGCACGTCCTTCAGGGCGAAGGCTTCGGCGCTGGTGGTGAGCAAGGGTTGGGCGGCCGATCCGGTCGTGGCTCGGAGGCTCTGCGCGGCGCTGAGCATGACCTTGAAACGCGCCTGGTCGCCCTTCAGCAGTCCGCTGGTGATGCCGTGGGCCCGGGGCAGGGCGAAGAAGGTCTCACCCAGGCCCTGGGGCAGCCGCGCCTGTTCCGATTTCTCGATGATGAAGTCATTGCCGAGTTCGATGCCCGCCGCGCGCCCGAGTGGATCGAGGCCGGTGCTGCGAATGCGGTTGTCGTCGTCGAGCACTGGGTTGACCATCACCAGCACGTTGCCGCCGCCGAGCAGGTAGTCCGTGAGCTGTTTGGCCACTTTCTCCGAGACCGGGACCTCGGGGCCTACCACTGCCAAGACCTGACACTCGGTCAGCGCGACGCTCGGCTTCGGCGACGAGAAGTCCACCAGGACGCTCTCGTAGTTGTTCTTCTGCAGCCGGAAGCGCAACTCGGCCAACCCCTGGGGTCCGCCATCGTCGATGGAAATCTCCTGGTGGCCCGTCGAGAAACAGATCTTGGTGGACTGCTTCTCGAGCACGTTGCGGATCCCCTCCGTCAACGCCTGCTCGAGCCGCGGCTTGCTTCGCCCTTCGTCGTCATCGACCGCGACCATGTCGTCCGTGGTCACGAACCAGTGACGCTCGCCGCGGACGATGACCAAGCTCGCGTCGGTGACGACGCGACCGTCGTCGGTCTTGCCGGCCACGATGCCGTATTTCTGCTGTAGCGCCAGGAACTCGGCAGGGCTGCGGTCGGGGTCCACGTAACGCGCGTTGATCTTGGTGGTCTCGGCGCCATAGGACGTGAGCATGTGACGAACGCTGACGGAGAGCGGATCGCTGGCGCTCAGAAAGACGATGATCTCCACCGGCGCGCCCAGGCCCTGCAGAGTCTCCACCGTCGCGGGTGACAGGGTGTAGAGCCCGCCTCGGGTGACGTCCCATCGCTTGTAGAAGCGCGCCACCAGCACGTTGCAGAGGACCGCGATCACGGCGGCCGCGAGCACGCCCGCAGCCGCCAGTGCCTTGAAGGTCGGCGTGACGGCGCCCCTGGCTGGGCGCTTCGCTTCCGCCGTCGGCTGCTTGGACATCAGCCCCACCTCCACGAGTCGACCACCCGCACCGTGACGAAGAGCGGCAGCCCGATCAGCGTTCCGTCGAAGACCAGCCGCCGCAGGTCGACGATGCCCTTCGCCATCTCGTCCATCTGGGAGAGCACCGAGACGTGCGACGAGAGGTCCCGAAGCATGCCCGCTTCGAAGACGTATTCGCCGATGCCCAAGATGAACAGGCCGAAGATGACCAGCACGGTCAGCAAGAATGCCGTGAGCTGGCTCTTGGTCATGGCGCTCATCAGCGTGCCGACCGCGAGGTAGCCGGCGCCGACCCCGAAGACTCCGAGGTAGCTGGAGCCGACCACCCGCCAGTCCACCTGACCGGTGTTGCGCAGAATCAAGATGTACAGGAGCGTCGGAGCCCACATGGCGACGTAGGTGGCCAGGGTTGCGAGATACTTGCCGAGCACGACCCCCGCCGGGGTCACGGGTGCGGTCAAGAGCGCCTCGATGGTGCCGCTCCGCCGCTCTTCGGCGAAGACGCGCATGGTCAGCGCGGGGCAGACCAAGAGCAGCGACACCAACAGGAAGATCGACTGGCCAAAGTAGGCTTGCACCGGTCCGCTGTCGATGGACGCGGTGGTCATGCTCGAGACGTGCACGACGATGGAATAGAAGCTGAGCCCTTGGATCAGCAGGAAGACCACCAGGAGCACCCAGGCCAGGGGTGTGACCCAGAGCGCCAGAAGCTCCCGGCGAAGAATGGGCAACACTCCGCTCATGTGTCGTCCTCGTCCTCATCCGAAGCGTTGTTGCTCTCGGCCTTGGTCAGTTCGGCAAACACGTCTTCGAGCGTCGCTCGCGACGGCCCGGCTTCGCGCACCGAGAGCCCCGCCGAGATCAGCGCGCCCACGGCGGACTCGAGCATGGTGCCGACGTCCGTCGAGTCCTTTTTTAGCGCCACGCTGAGCCGCCAGAGCCCGTCGGCCTCGCCTCTACGTGCCTTGACTCGGCGCACTTCCGGCAGTGCTTCGACGGCCGAGACGGCGCGGGCGCGATCGCCGCGCACGGTGATCAGTCCCCCTTCGGCTCGGCGCCGGGCGCGCAGTTCTTCGATGCTGCCTTCCGCGACCAGTCGGCCCCGATCGATGACGATGGCGCGGTCGCAGGTCGTCTCCACCTCGCTCAAGATGTGCGTCGAGAGCAAGATGGTGTGGCTCTCGCCCAGATCGCGGATCAGCCGCCGAACCTCCCGGATCTGGTTCGGATCGAGCCCTGCGGTCGGTTCGTCCAAGATCAGCAGGGGAGGGTTCGCCACCAGCGCATCTGCCAACCCCACGCGCTGTCGATAGCCCTTCGAGAGATGGCCCACCACCGTGTCTGCCATCTCGGTGACGACCGCCAGACTCATCGCGCGATCCACCGCGGACTTGCGCTCGGCTCGCGGGACCTTCTTCACGGCAGCGCGAAAGGCCAGGTACTCGCGGACGCGCATCTCCATGTAGAGCGGCGCAGACTCGGGCATGTAACCGATGCAGCGACGCGCCTCGAGGCTGTCGTCCACGATGTCGTGTCCGGCGACGCGCACGCTGCCGCTCGTCGCGCCCAGGAACCCGACCAAGATGCGCATGGTCGTGCTCTTGCCGGCGCCGTTCGGGCCGAGGAATCCGACGACCTCGCCCTTGCCCACTTGGAAGGACACGTCGCGCACGGCCACGACGGTGCCGTAGTCCTTCGTCAGGCGCTCGACCTCGATCATCGACGGGCCGGGGATAGCACGGTTTTCGGGCCTCGGAGTAGCACTAGCCGCCCAAAACTCGCGCCACCGCGCGCTTCACCCACCCCAGGGGGTTGCAGACGTCGGATACCGCGGGAGTGCCCGTCAAATCCTCGTAGCAGAGCCGCGGGGCCGGCCACGCGAGCACGATGATCACCAGGAAGAGCGCGACGACGCTGATCAACACCGCCGTCGCCGGGGACGATTCCGAGCTGGCCACGGACGGGGGCCCCTTTTCAGCCGCCGAACTCGCGGATGTTCTCGTCGAGAGTCTCGCGAATGTGCCGGATGCTGTCGCGCCGGAGCGCGCGCTTGCTGGCGGAGAAGGGCGAGCTGCCGAGCTGGGCCAAGCGCCGAGCCTCGTCGAGCGCGCGCGCCATCAGTTGCTCGGCGGGGACCACTTCGTCCAGGTACCCGGCCTCCCGCGCTGCTTCGGGGTCGTACTGCCGAGCGAGCAGCGTCGCTTCTGTGAGCCTTCGCGGGTCGAGTCGATCGCGAGCGAGCTCGATGGCCAGAATCGGCAGGGGCAAGCCGATGGCCACCTCGTTCAAGCCGATCTTGAATTCGCCAGCCGCGCCGATTCGCATGTCTCCGCAGAGCACCACGAGGGCGCCGCCGGCCAGCGCATGACCGGTGCAGGCCACCACCAAGGGTTGCGGATGCGCGTAGGCACGCAAGAGCACCTCCGCGCCGCGGACAACCAATGCGCGAGCGCGCTCGGGACCAGCCATCATGTGCTTTAGATCGAAGCCGGCGCAGAACCGGCCCGGTCGGCCCGTGAGCACCACGGCCTTGGCCTCGCGTTCGGCGCGGTCGAAGGCTGCGTCGAGAGCGTCGAGCATCTCGGGGCCGAGCGCGTTCGCTTTGCCGTCGTCCATCCGGACGACGGCGACTTCGTCGCTGAGCTCGAAGGAGACCAAGGGCGTGCTCATGGTGCTGCTTGGGTAGCAGAGCCCGACGGCGCAGGGAACCCGGGGCCCGCGCGAGGCTGCGCGGACCGATGGATGCTAGGCTGCGCGCAGGCAAGATGAGCAGCTCCGACGAGACAGCGCGCGATCTGCGCCTACGGGTGGTGGTCATGGGCGGCGCGAGCGACCAGTTCGTGCGCGCCCTGAACCTCTCGGGCAACGATCTGCCGCTGGGTAGGGTCCACGAGTTCGATCTCAGCATGTGCTTCGAGACCTTCGGGGTCGATCCCTGGGCCGGAGACGCGAGCGCGGGCCCAGCGCTCGATCGCGCCGCACATCAGCTCGATGCGTTGGTGCTCACCGACGCCCTGACGCCCGGCACCCATTACTCGAGCTCGGCGGTCGAGCGGCTGTGTCGCGCGCTTCAGCCGGCGCGCGTGGTCTTGCCGGCGGTGGTATTCGGAGGCCCTGCGCTGGCCATGGAGTGGCAGTCGCTCACCGGCGTCGCGCCGGTCTTGGTCGTCGAACCGACCGAAGCCAACGCCATGCCGGCCGTGAAGGCGCTGGCCAAGGCCGCGCTCCGGGCGCTGCGTCGCAGCGAGCCGCCGCCGTCGGTGCGGGGTCCCTGACGCCTCAGGTCTTGCGCGGGTCCACCATGGTGGGGGCGGTGGCGTCGGCCGTGTCGCGGTCCTGGCCGGCCAGACCCGAGTCGAGCACCGAGTCGCCGTGCTGACCGAAGAGCTCGCTCTCGAGCACGTCGCGAAAGATTCGCAGTTTAGCGTCGTCGTAGAGAATGAAGCGGACTTCTTCGATGCGGGAGCCGCCGAGGGAGAGATGCCAGCGCAGCGCCGAGGCCTGCGCCTGCGCGGCAACCTCGAGCGTGACCCGCGCCGCACCGGTTCCCAGCGCGGGCATTGCCAGGCGTCGCAGACCCAACCGCTCGGCGACGAGCAGCACGCGTTGCATGGCGCGCCCCACGCACGAGGCCTCTTCCCAGGCACTGACCGCGTGCAGCACGCGCCGGCAGTGCAGCCGACCGGGACCGGTGGCAACGCAGGCGCCCAGAGGCTGCTCGCCGTGGCTGATCGCCTCGTCTTCGATCTCGTCACCGCCAGCGCGACGCAGGGATTCCCCCACGCCAGTCCGCATCGAGAGCTGCCAGTTGGCTGAGTTGACGATGGCATCGACCGAGGCCTGGGCGATGTCGGAGGCCTCGGTGACGACCTGCAGCCGGTCGAGCGCTATCGCTCCGTCCTTCACCTTCATGGCCCGGAGCGAACGACGGGTCGTCTCCGCGAGCGCCGCCAAGGCACGATCGGGTTCGGACAGATCCGAGTAGCGGTGATTCCGGTCCTTCGCGAGCATCTTCGCGACCACGTACTGAAAGGAAGCCTCCGAGGCGCTCTGGGCGGGGGGGAATCGGGCCTCGTCGGGCGTGTCGAGGATTTCGTGAATGTCGAGGAAGGGCGGTGAGCCGTAGCGCAGGTCGTAGATGGTCGCGCCCAGGCCGTAGACGTCCGAGCGACGATCGAGAGCCTCGCGCTTCAACGCTTCCGGAGCCATGAAGCGCAGCGTGCCAGCGCTGCCGCACAGCCTCTTCTCGGAGAGCTGCGTCGGCACGGCCACGCCAAAGTCTCCGAGCTTGACCGTGCCGTCCACCGAGCCAAACAGGTTCGAGGGCTTCAGATCGCGGTGTAAGACGCCGTACTGGTGCGACGCGCGCAGTCCCTTGGCCACCTGCGCGGCGGCATCACATACGAACCAGAGCGGGAGGCCCAGGCCGAGGGCCTGCCGGCGCGCGTGGTCCAACTCGTTGAGGTCGATGCCGTCGATGTACTCCTGAACGACGTAGGGAACCTCTCCGGCCGAGCCGACGTCGAGCGCCCGCACCACGTGCGGGCTGTTGATCCGCGCCATCAATCGCGCCTCGGTCACCACCCGCTCGGCCCGCTCTTGGGGCGACCCACCCAGCTCCGCCCTGAGCGTTTTGATGATCACCGGGGTGCCGAGCACGACGTGTCGAGCGAGCCAGACGTCGCCCATGCCGCCGCCGCCGAGGCGTCCCCACACCTCGTAGTCGCGGATGCGCTTGCCGGCTGAGAGCACCGCTCGAAGGGTACTCCATCGGCAGTCAGGGCGCCGAGCTGGATTCGGCCCTGCGGTACAGCCACCAGGTCCCGCGCTGCGCTACGGGCCGAACGCTGGGATCTGCGCTGAATAGCGCCTCGGGGCTATCGTGGCGTCGCACCAAGAACCAGTCGAACCATGCGCCATGCTGCCGCACGTTGAAGAGGTGCGGCTGCCACTCCCAGCGCTCGGGGACCGAGGGCGGGACGTCCGGGCTCCCGACGCGATAGGCCGCCGGCGCGTAGTCCCATCCCGCAAAGTGGAACGAGAGAGCTCCGCCTTTCTCGGCCTGCACCCAGGCCGGAAAGTGAATGTAGGGCGTGATCGACCGCGTCGAGCCGTCGTGGGCGAACACCAGATACAAGAGCTTGGGTGCGCGTGGGATGTGCTGGACGACCTCTTGGAAGTCCCGCGTGTTCTGATCGAACGCGTGATACTGCCGCGCGACGTGGTAGCCGATGCGCCCGGCCGACAGACCTAGGGCCGTCACCAGGGCGAGCCGAACCCACGCCGAGCGCGGCATGTCGGGGACCACTGCCAAGAGGATGTAGAGCGCGGGCGTGACCTCGCGCGGGTACACGTACCACCACAGCCCAATTCGCATCGGCAACATCAGGAACGCAAACACGAACCCACCGGCGAGCAGCACCGGCAGCAGCGTCACCGACGCGCCCCACCACCACTCGCGGAACGATCGGTTTCGAGCCCGGCCTTGGACCACGAACCACACCGCGCAGGACAGGCCGAGCACGAGCGCCAGGTCCAGAAAGTGGTTGAAGAGCAGCTTCTCTTCGACGCCCGCCGCGCCGGCGAAGCCGTCCACCAAGTAGCCCCGAATTTCGCTCAGCCTGGCCGGGGTCCACGCCAAATGCGCGCCCACGTCGGCCTGGGTCCTTCCCGGGTGGAAGTGCCACAGCGCGTATACGCCGACGCTGGGAAGCGTGGGCCAGATGGCCGGCCAGAGCCGCCGCGTAGCGGGCCACACCAGCACGGCGCTGCCCACGACCGCCATCAGCGCGAAGGGGTAGCGAAACAGGTGCGAGAAGAACACGGCGATCAGGCAGACGGCGAGCCCGATCTGACGGCCGCGGGTGGGGCGATCCACGATCAGGAGAGTCAGTCCGACGCACATCGCGAACAGACCGATGGCGCCGACGAAGTTGATGAACCCCCAGTGCGTGAGGTGCATCCACACCGCAGACAGACCCAAGAGGCCCCAGAGCGGGCTCTTCTTCATGCCGTGGAAGAGCACTGCGAGCCCGGCGGGCAAGAGAGCGAGCGTGACGACCACGGCGCCCTTGACCGCGACATGCATGGGCAGCACCAGGGCCAAGAGCGCGCCGACTGCGTACATCGACATGTACGGGACCTTGAAGGGCTGGAGCGTGAACTGGCGGTCGAAGCCGAAGGACGGGTCCCAGTAGTGCCGGAAGATGGAGATGTCGCTGGCGTGGAAGGGCAGATCCGTGATTGGCGGGTACCGGACCACCGCGAAGGGGTAGCCGATGACGTAGGCCGAGGCCGCCAGGGCCACCAGGGCGCACAGCCAGCCGAGTGGCCTCTCGCGGAGGCTGCTGCGGAGCTTCTGGAGTCGCTCGATTCGCGTGCGCGCGACCATCGCGGGGCCCGGGACCCTAACACGCTCCGGCCATTCCAGCCGTCGCGGAGTCGCCTCTGTGTATTAGGCTGTGCGCGATGTCTCGAACTCACAACATTGACGGCGCGACCGTCGTGGTCACCGGTGGCTGCGGCTTCATCGGCTCTCACCTCGTGAGCGCCCTCGCCGCGCGCGGCGCCCGACGCATCGTGGTCATCGACAGCCTGCGCTACGGAAAGCCCGAGAACCTGGCGGCCGGCTTGCCCGTCGAGGTCGTGCAACACGACCTGGGCTTCGGTGAGGCGAGCGAGCTCGATGGCGCCTGCGCTGGGGCGGACTTCCTGTTCCACCTCGCGGCCGAGAAGCACAACCAGTCCAAGGACGCCCCGACGCGCGTCCTCCGGGCCAACGTCGAGGGCACCGCGGCGCTGCTGGGCGCGGCGGGTCGCGCCGGCGTGCGCAAGATCGTGTTCACCTCGTCGCTCTACGCCTACGGGCGGCTCTCTGGGCCGCCGATGCTCGAGAGCGAGCAGCCCCAGCCGAGCACTGTCTATGGCATCAGCAAGCTGACCGGTGAGCACCTCACGGCGTTCTTTGCCAGGCAGCACCAGGCGGACTGGATCAACCTGCGTTACTTCTTCGTGTACGGGCCTCGGCAGTTCGCGGGCACCGGGTACAAGAGCGTGATCGTGAAGAGCCTCGAGCGCCTCCGCGACGGCGAGTCGCCGATCGTCAACGGCGACGGCCTGCAAGCCCTCGACTACATCTATGTCGACGACGCCGTCGAGGCCACCTGCCGCGCGCTGGAGGCCCCGCTCTCGGGCGAACTCTTCAACGTCGGCTCGGGGGTCGCGACCCCGGTCAGGGAGCTGGTCGCTTCCATGGTGCGCGTCTCGGGGCGAGAGGTTCCGATCGAAGCTGGGCCCGCGGACTGGACCCACGGCTCGAGCCGCGTCGGCAGCGTCGAAAAGATCGCGAACCTGCTGGGCTTTCGCCCGAGTACCAGCCTGGAGCAAGGGCTCGGGGCGACGCTGCGCTGGCTCGGGTCGCAGCCGTAGCCGTCTCGGCTGCAAATCGCCCCCCGCGGCGAATCGCGGTGAGCGGAGACCCTCGGCAGGTGGGAGCGCCGGGGTATCGCGCCCCCCGGCGTGCTGAGGTACCCTTCGCGATCAGGGAGTGCTTCACATGGCCAATATGCGCGCGCTGCTCTTGGGCTTGGCGTCGATCGGGGTCACCTCGTACGTCTTGGTTTCCTGCGGAGGCGAGGACCGCGCCGGAAACCTCCCGCAGAGTTCTGGCGGAGGTGGCAGCGGCGGCGCCGAAGCCGGCACGGGAGCCACTGGCGGCAAAGGGGGTAGCGGCGGCGGCGGGGGGAACCGCCGGAATTGGCGGCACCGGCGGCGGCGATGGCGGAGTCAACGTTCCCGGCGCGCCGACCGTCAAGGTGATCTCCCCGGACGCCGCCACTGATCCGACCAACGACAAAGTCATCGTGGGAGCTCAACTCGAGGCGCGATGCACGGCAGAGAAGTCCACGCTGGCGGGGGCTCTCCCGGTCGATCCTGACGACGGTGAAGATCGCGGTCTTGAACGCCTCTCAGGCGGTCGTCGACGAGTTTCCGGGCACACCGACCACGAACCTCAACGAGTACAAAGCGTCCTTCGTCCTCAGCACGGTTCCCACCGGCAAGGTCTCCTTCCGATGCATGGCGGGCGACACGTCGACCCCGCCCAAGACGGGCGCGGACACCCTCGCGACCTTTGTCGATCACGGCCCGAACATCGCGGTGACCACGCCGGCGGACGGTTCGGCTTACCCGCTGACGGGAGTCGTGCCCTTCGTGTTCAAGGTGAGCCCGGCATTGCTCGCCGCGACCGATCCGGAGAGCGCCGTCGATACGGTGAAGCTCACGGTCAACGGCGTGAACATCACCCCCACTCCGGATGTCTCGGTGCCTGGCGGCTACAAGAACGCCATCGATTTCAACGACAAGACCTTGTTCCCGCAGGTGCCCTCGGGATCCATCCCTGTGGTGATCGAAGGCACGAACAAGCGGACTCCGACCGCCGCCAAGGCCCTCAAGAGCTACAACTTCACGCTCGACGGGCAGGGTCCGGTCATCACCATCAAGAGCCCGAAAAACCAGGACATCATCGGGGGCAAGGTCCCGCTCGCCTTCTCCGTCGTCGATACCGGGAGCGGGGTCGATCAGAAGACCATCAACGTCGAGCTGAACCAGGTGCAGAACCTGTACGCGGCGACGACGCAGTGGTCGAACACCGCGGACGACTACACCTTCACCTTCGACAGCGCCAACGTGGCGGGCTCGAAGGTGCAGGTCACGGTGAACGTGACGGCCATCGACAAGGCCGGGAACAAGTCGTCCGGAGCCTCGGTGCTCTTGTATTTGGACAATCAGCCCCCGGTGGTCGACTTGGACCCGGGCAACGTGAGGCTCAGCAAGAAGGGCCCGCCGGATTCTCTGCTCCGAGTCCTTTGACCCGCTCGGTACGTATGCCGCGAGTGACCAGGGCAAGGTCACCCCGTTCAAGCACTTCCGCGCCATGGTGTGGGAGCAGACCAACTCCGTGTCGGGGCAGACGGTCTTCTACTACGCAAAGACAGAGCCCACGTCGGTGTACCTGTACCTTCAGCCTGACGGCCCCACGGTCCCGCTGCTGATCAACAACGACGCGGATCCCGAGTGTGACGCGCTGAACACCGTCGTCGGCGGCAAGGCGATCCCCAACCTGCAGCTGAACCCGGTCAGCCCTGCAGGCAGCGCCTTCTACCCGAACACCGGTGCCTCGACCGCTCCGGCCCTTCCGTCGGGATATTGCGTTCTGGGGGTTGAACCCCAGCCGCCTGCGACGCTCTGCACCAACAACGCATCCGACATGAACGTCGTGGTCGGGCACACGATGGCAGGCGTCGAGCCCGTGGTGTACGGCATCGGGCAGATGACGGGCCTCGAGTGCACGGGTACCGGCTGGGAGCTCTCATCTCAGCTCGCCCAGGCCACGCAGAAAGAAGGTTGGCTCTGCCTGGCGGCGGTGGCCAAGGACAAAGTCGGAAATACGGGGATCTCGCGGCCGTTGCGGGTTTGCTATGACGACCCCGGCACCAGCTATCAGCCGCCTTGTTGGACCTCGAGCACGACTCCTCCCTCGTGCACGGACGGCTGCACGCCGCCGGCAGGCCGCGCCCCCTTCGTCTACCCGAAACCGTGAGCTCCGGGGGACGAGCGGATCGGGTGGTCATGTTCTTGGCACTCGCCGCAGGCCTCAAGTAGATCTGGGCGCGGTGATACGCGAACGATTCGCTTCGGTGTTCGGCAGCTGCCTCATCGTTGCCTGCAACGGTGCGTCACAGGCGCCGCCTCCCGCCGCGAAGGCCGAGCGCGCACCACCGGTCGCGAAGCGGCAGAATACCAAGCCACGCACGCCACCGACCGTCACGAGCGCCCTGGTTCCAACGCCGGCACCAACGGCGGCGCCTCCTCCTTCCGCTGCGCCGCCCCCGGGCATGCTGCCCGTCCCCGCGGGCACCTTCACGATGGGCTCGAGCGACGAGGGCGAAGAGGACGAGAAGCCAGCGCATCAGGTCACGTTGAAGGCGTACTTCCTGGATCAAGTCGAGGTCACCAACGGACAGTATCTCGAGTGCGTGAACGCCAAGATCTGCCCGCCATGGAAGGCCGACGCGGCCAAGGCCATGAAGTACGGCTCCGAGAAGGAGTTCCGCGGCGCCAAGAAGCCCGTCGTCGGCGTGTCGTGGCACGACGCCAAGGCGTATTGCGAATGGCAGAAGAAGCGATTGCCCACCGAGGCGGAGTGGGAGCGGGCCGCGCGGGGCGACGACGCCAGGAAGTACCCCTGGGGCAACGCTTTCCCCGATCCGAAGAAGCACGGGTGCTTTCAAGGCTGCCAGGGCGGAGCGACAGCTGAGGTGGGCTCGTTTCCCGACGACGCGGGGCCTTATGGCCACCACGATCTTGCGGGCAACGTCTGGGAGTGGCTCGCGGACCCCTACGATCCTTACGCTTACAAACGCTCGAGCGCAGATCGCGGTGTGCCGGGGACCTGCGAGGAAATCCTCGCGAGCCAGGATGAACTCCGCAAGAAGAAACTCCAAGGCTACACCGGTAGCAACCCCATCCCGACCGAGTGCGAGCGAGTACTGCGCGGTGGAGCGTTCAACTACAACGCCAAGGGCCTGCGTTCGACCAACCGGGTACATCACCCGGGAACGTGGAAAATCCTGGTGGCCGGGTTTCGCTGCGCGCGAGACGCGGAGTGAACTCAGGCAGCTGCGCTGGGACGGCGAGACAGCGGACGAACCCATTTCGGGCAGCCGCGGCTCTCACCGAATGCCATGCGGTTTCGTAGCCCATTCGCCCTTCTCGTCGCGCTCACTGCTCTGGGTTGCCAGGGCGGTCCCAAGCGGCTCGACCCGGTGCCCCAGGAGCACGAGGCCGGAGTCACCAAGGCTCGGGGCGCCATTGGCGAGCTGAAGAAGACACTGAGCGGCCGGCTTCAGGAGGCGATCAAGGGCGGCGGGCCCGCCAGCGGCATCGAGGTGTGTGCCAGCGAGGCCGGCGAACTCACGAGCGACCTTGCCAGGAAGAACGGCATCGAAATCGGCCGGTCGAGCCGCGGGCTGCGCAACGAGAAGAACGCGCCCCGACCCTGGGTGAAGGCCTACTTGGACGAGGCGGCGGGCAAACCCGCCAAGGACGTGAAACCCGCCGTCTACGACCTAGGCGCAAAGCTCGGCGTGGTCGAGCCGCTGCCCACCCAAGCGCTGTGCGTCAGCTGTCACGGGCCTGCGCAGGGGATCCCGGCGGACGTGAAACAGAAGCTCGGCGAACGCTACCCAAAGGATCAGGCCACGGGCTTTGCCGAGGGCGATTTGCGCGGCGTCGCCTGGGTCGAGCTCGCGAAGTAGGCGTTCAGACCCCGACGCGCGCTTCGAGCCGCGCCAGACGGCGCTCGACCTCGGCGAAGCGCTCGGTATCGTCGGTCCGGCCTTTCCAGACCCTCGCACAGGGAGCGGCTCAGAAGCTCTGCCCGGTGTTGGGCTGTCCGGGGGTGGACGTCGCGGGGCCGGACCAGGTGAAGTCCGAGTACTTCTTGCCACTGCCGGTGAGCCCGAGCGACTGACCCGCGGGCGTCGTCGACAGTTCGCTCTTGCCGACGTCGACGGAGCTCATGCCCGTCGCGGGACCGTCGGTGGGAGTGAACTTGCCCTCGTACGACAAGAACTGCACCACCTTGCCGGCCTTGTCCACGAGCGCGACGCCATCCGGCTCGGGCGTCGTGTCCGCGCCGCCGTTCTGCATGTTCGCGGCTGCGGCCCAAACCGTCCCGTAGCCGTTCGATTGACTCGGGATCGTGCCCGACAGCGTCTTCGACATGTACTGCTTCAGCTGAGTTGGCGCCCCGTTGTAGAAGACCAGGGACCAACCGGTGAGATCGGTGCCCGCGGTGCCGGCGACTTCCACGCCTTCACCGGTGTCCGTGCTGGCGTTGTCGTAGTGCAGCTCGTTGATCCAGACTGACGGCGTCACTGGTGGACCTCCGCAGCTGCCACAGCCGAGCGACGCGACCTTTGCCGCGCAGCTTGCGCTCCACGTCGTGAGGCAGGCGCTGTCACTGTCGCCGACGCACTCTGTGACCGCGTCGCTGGAGCACTTGCCAGCGCTACAGCAGTCGGCGGGCGTCGGGCAGGTGCCGCATTTGTACAAGAGTGTCTCGCCGGCACATACCGAGTCCCACTCGAGGGTGCAGCAGTACGAGTCTTGGGCGCAGACGCAGGCTTGCACCGTCGAGTTGGTGCAGCCGGTCACGTACGGCGTCTCTGTGCAGCAATCGCTCTTTGGCGCGGTGCCCCCGCTGCCGCCGGTGCCTCCGGATCCGCCGCTACCGCCCGTGCTGCCCCCGCTGCCGCCGGTGCCGCCGGATTCCGCCGCTGCCGCCGGTGCCTCCGGATCCGCCGCTACCGCCCGTGCTGCCCCCGCTGCCCCCGGTCGAGGTGGTCCCGCCCGTCGCGCCGGAGCCCGAGGTTCCACCGACGTTGGTGCCACCCACGCCGGCTGCCCCGCCGCCCGCACCGCCGGCGCCGCCGCCTGCGCTCGAGCCGCCTGCGCCGCCGCCTGCGCTCGAGCCGCCGGCGCCGCCGCCTGCGCTCGAGCCGCCGGCGCCGCCAATGCCGGTGAAGCCGCCCGAGCCAGCCGCGCCTCCCAAGCCGCCGCCTGCGCCTCCTGCTTGCGCACAGCCCGAGAGCGAGGCGAAAGAGAACCCAACCAGCCCGAGGATCGCGCGCCGCATGACTGACGAAGGTAGCGGCGTCCGCAAAACTTTCAAGCGCCGAATGAGTCGCTGATGAGTCTCGCGCAGTTGAGGCAGGTTGGACGCATGTGGATCCTCGCGCGCGCAGCAGGGCGCACCGCGATCACGCTCGCGGCTGCTCGTCGTCGTCGCCGCTCTCGCCGTCCTCTTCGAGCATGTCGCCGTGACACTTCTTGAACTTCTGTCCGCTGCCGCAAGGGCAGAGGTCGTTGCGTCCGATCTTGGGCGCGGCCGGCGCAGGCGCAGGGCGCGGGGGCGGAACGGACTGCGGACGTGCTCCGCCGCGAGCCAGCGCATCTTCGACGGATTCGGATGAAGCCCTGGCGTGTCGAGCCACGGCGTGCTCGAGCAGATCTCTGGTGCTCCGCCGCCGCTTCGGCTTCGATGGCCTCGATGTCCTCGGGACGCTGGATCTGGGCCTCGAAGAAGCGCTGCAACACGGCGCCGCTGACCTTCGCCATCATGTTCAAGAAGAGGTTGTAACCCTCCTTCTTGTACTCGTTCTTCGGGTCCTTCTGCCCGTAGCCGCGCAGGCCGATGCCGTCGCGCAAATGCTCCATGTTGGTCAGGTGGTCGACCCAGGCTTGGTCGATGGTTTCGAGGTAGATGTAGCGGAACACGCGCATGGCGTTGTCGACGCCGAGGTCTTTCTCGCGCTCCAGGTACTGTTGCTCGCCCTGCTTGTAGAGGTCGCGCACCAGCAAATCGGGGTCTCCGTAGTCCTCGAGTTCGGCTCCGGCCTTGATCTTGAAGTTCTCCATCAGGCCATCGCGGACGCTGGCCCAATCCCAGTCTTCGGGCGGCTTGTTCTCGGGGCAGCTCTCTTCGACAATGGCGGCGATCACGCGGTCGATGACGTCGAGCATGCGTTCCCGCTGCTCCGAGAGGCCTTGGGCCACGAGCTCGACCAGCTCGTCGTACATCTGGATGGGCGTCCACTTCTTGGAGCGGTCCTCGATCTCGATGCGGACGCCCCAGAGCTGGTAGACCTCGCGCTGCAGGGCCTCGAGCTCGACGAGCTTCTCGGCCTTCTCGAAGTCCTTGCGCTTCGGTGCCGGAGCGCCCTTCGCTTCGTCGCCGTCGTCCTCTTCGTCACTGCCGCCTTCCCCCGACGCGGTGACCGGTGGGTCGACGAAATAGGTGAGCAGCTTGCCGACCAGAGGGCGGGTCTGCTTCTTGATGGGCTTGTCCATGGCGATGGCGCGCACCCCGCCCGTGGGCTTGCCGACTTCGTCGAGCTCTTCGGGTTCGTAGCGGCCAAAGAGCAGCTGCTGCCGCAGCGAGTACACGGTCTTGCGCTGCGCGTTCATCACGTCGTCGTACTCGAGCAGGTTCTTGCGGATGTCGAAGTTGCGCTCCTCGACCTTCTTCTGCGCGTTCTCGATGCTCTTGGTGACCCACGGATGCTCGATGGGCTCGTCGTCGGGCATGCCCATGCGATCCATCAAGTTCTTCACGCGGTCGCCGGCGAAGATGCGCATCAGGTCGTCTTCGAGCGAGAGGTAGAAGCGGCTCGAGCCCGGGTCACCCTGGCGACCGGCGCGACCGCGGAGCTGGTTGTCGATGCGACGCGACTCGTGTCGCTCCGTTCCGACGATGTGCAGGCCGCCGAGTTCGACGACCTCGTCGTGCTCTTCTTTGCAGAGCTTCTCGTACTTCTTCGAGAGCCGGTCGTAGTCCTCGGCGTCGAGGTCGATGTCCTTCCCGTTCTCCTTGAGCTCCCACTTTGCGAGCATCTCTGGGTTGCCACCCAAGACGATGTCCGTGCCGCGTCCGGCCATGTTGGTGCTGACCGTGATGGCGCCTTTGCGGCCGGCCTGCGCCACGACGAAGGCCTCGTTCTCGTGGTGCTTGGCGTTCAGCACGTGGTGCGGCGACGCTCTTCTTCGTGAGGATCTTGCTGATGGCTGCGCTCTTCTCGACGCTGGTCGTGCCCACGAGCACCGGGCGACCCGCCTCGTGCTCGGCCAGGATCTCCTTGATCACCGCCGTGAACTTCTCGCGCTCGGTCTTGTAGACGATGTCGTGCTCGTCGAGCCGGATCATGTCCTTGTTGGTGGGGATGGTGACGCAGTCGAGCTTGTAGGTGGAGTGGAACTCGCTGGCCTCGGTCTCGGCGGTGCCGGTCATGCCGCCGAGCTTCTTGTACATGCGGAACAGGTTCTGGAAGGTAATGGTCGCGATCGTGCGACTCTCTTCCTGGATCCGCACGTTCTCCTTGGCCTCGACCGCCTGGTGCAAGCCGTCGCTCCAGCGACGCCCTGCCAGCACGCGCCCCGTGAACTCGTCGATGATCAGGACCTTGCCGTCGGGGCTCACCATGTAGTGCTGATCGCGCTTGTAGAGCGCGTGGGCTTTCAGCAGCTGATTCAGGATGTGCAAGGTCTGCATGTTCGCCGGGTCGTACAGGTTGCCGATCCCGACCAGCTTCTGCACGTACTCGACGCCGTCGTCCGTCAGCGTGGCGCTGAAGGCTTTCTCGTCGACGTTGTAGTGCTCGTCCTTGTGCAGCTTCGCCACGACCTCGTTCAAGGTCCGGTACTTCTCGCTGGCAGCGTCGGCTGGCCCGCTGATGATCAGCGGCGTGCGTGCCTCGTCGATCAAGATCGAGTCCACTTCGTCCACGATTGCGAAGTGGAGCGGCCGCTGGGCATAGTCGAGGGCCGAGAACTTCAGGTTGTCGCGCAGATAGTCGAAGCCAAACTCGTTGTTCTGCCCGTAGGTGATGTCGCACTTGTAGGCTCGCTTCTTGTCGGCGTCGCTCTGCTGCGGGATCACGACGCCGATGGTTAGCCCCAAGAAGTTGTAGAGACGTCCCATCCACTCGGCGTCACGCTTCGCGAGATAGTCGTTCACCGTGATCAGGTGCACGCCCTTGCCGGCGAGCGCGTTCAAGTAGATGGGGAGGGTAGCGACCAGCGTCTTGCCCTCGCCGGTTCGCATCTCGGCGATCTTGCCCTGGTGCAGCACGATGCCGCCCATCAGCTGGACGTCGTAGTGGCGCATCTTGAGCGCGCGCTTGCCGCCCTCGCGGCAGACTGCAAAGGCGTCGATCAGGATGTCGTCCAGCGTCGCCCCGTTGTCGAGCTTCTCCTTGAACTCCGCCGTCTTGGCCTTGAGCTCGGCGTCCGTCAGCTGCGAGATGGTCTTCTCGAGGTCGCCGACCGCCGCGACGATGGGCCGCATGCGCTTGACCGCGCGTTCGTTGGAGGTTCCGAACAGCTTTTTCGCTACCCAAGTGAGCATCGAGACTCTCTATTTGCGTGTCGTCCCGGCGCCCCAACGGCGACGGCAGACCGCGAAAAGTCGCTGGAAGCTAATGCCTCGTGCCCGAGCACGCCAGGGCCAAGCGTCCCGCCGGCGCTTGGCCCACAAAAACCACCAATTCCGCGGGTTTTCTAGGCCGCCCTGGCGGAGCCGTAGGATCTGCACCACGGAGCGAAGCGAGGCTGGGTAGACTGGCTCCGATCCCCGAGCATGCCTTCCGACGACGAGCTCCTTTCGCGCTGTGAGCGTAGGCTCGGTGCCGTCATCGACGGAACCTGGCAACTCCGGCGTCTGCTCGGAATAGGCGGCATGGCGGCGGTCTACGCCGCCGTCGACGGCTCTGGCGAGCGCGCGGCCATCAAGCTCATCCACCACCATCTCTCCAAGACGCCGGTGGTGAGGTCCCGCTTCCAGCGCGAGGCGTACATCGCCAACAAGATCGAGCACCCCGGCGTGGTTGCCATCCGAGGCGACGGTACGAGCCACGATGGCGAGCCCTACATCTTGATGGAACTCTTGCGGGGTCAGTCCATCGACCAGTTGCTCGAACAGCAGCGAGGGCGGCTGACCGTCCGGGACGCGCTTCACGTCGCTGAGCACGTGGTCGAGGTCTTGGTCGTCGCTCACGGGCTCGGGATCGTGCACCGAGATCTCAAACCCGAGAACGTGTTTCTCACCTCCGACGGCGAGATCAAGGTGCTGGACTTTGGCATCGCGCGCATGCTCGACCAAGCCAACGATCGCGGTCAGACGCGCACCGGGATCATCATGGGCACTCCGTCGTTCATGGCGCCGGAGCAAGCGCTGGGCCGTTGGTCCGAAGTAGATGCGCGCACGGATCTCTGGGCGGTTGGCGCGCTACTGTTTCTGCTCTTGAGCGGCCGCCTGGTGCACGGCTCCGGAATGGGCAGCGAGTTGTTGATTCGAGCGGCGACCATGTCGGCGCCGTCGCTGGCTCGGGTGGCCAAGGCACCGCTCTCATTGGTGCGCCTGGTCGATCGAGCGCTGGCCTTCGATCCCAAGCGACGCTTCCCGGACGCCGAGACGATGCTGGGCGTGCTCCGGGTCGTACGGCGCGAAATCGGTGACAGCGGCCTGGTCGAGCGCGCGGGTACCGGGTCGAGGCCGCCGCCCCCGTCAGCCTACGAAGCGGCCACGGTGGCCGGCGACGTGGAGCCATCCCAGACGTCATCGCCGGTGGTGACCGACGAAGTCGAGATCGAGATCGGGGATGAAGTCGAGGTCGATCTCGACGACTTGCTCGAGCCCGAACCTCTGCCGCGCGCGGGGGACGGGTCTCCCTCTGCTCCCGGTGTCGAGCGACCGTCACCGACGAGCAAGCCCATCTCGCGTCGCGTCGAGGCCGAGTCGATCGTGGACGAGCGTTTCGCCGAGTCGGTCGTGCGGGCGTACCGGCGGGCGATCCCGCAGGGCACCACCGAGTCCGTCACCGAACCCATCCGCACCGGCCTGCGTCGACTTGCGACCCGGGCTCCCGACGCGGCGATGCACCTGCTCTTGGCTTTGTGCAACGCCGTCGATGACGCCAGCCAATTCGACAATGATGCAGTCCGTCGGTCGTTCGCCAGCGCGGTGGTGTCCACGCGGGCTCTGGGCGCGCTGCTCGCGAACGCGGCTACCCCCGGGGTCGATCGCGCGGTGAGCGCGGCGGCCATCGGCATGTTGGTCGACTTCTTGGGCGACGCGCACGCGGGCGTAGTGCTCGAGAACCTGACCGCGGTGCCCGACGGTGAACTCAAGGACATCTTGCGGGCCTACTTGGCGCGCAGCAGCGCCGGATACGAAGAGCAGATCGGTGACCTGTTCGCCCAAGCACCTCGAGAGCTGGGGGTCGAGTTGGTCCGGGTGCTGCGTCGGATGAAGACGGAGGGCGCACGAATTGCGCTGGCCCGGGCCGTCGAGAGCCAGCACGCCGACGTACGCTTGGCCGCGGTCGCGGCCCTCGGCGTAGGTCCGCGCTGACCCCCCTCGAACCTCCCGGGGATTGGTGCGAAGATGCCCGGATGAGGGAGCGGATCAAGCGGGCGCTGGATGGGTTTTACGCCTTCGTCGACGAGCCGGTGTACCTGTGGTCGCGGCCGATCCTGCTGCTGCTGCTGATACCCCTCGTCATCGGCTTGATGCACCCGCTCTGGCACATCGAAATGCAGGCTCCGCAGTACCCCAAGGGCCTGTCGCTTCACGTATTCGCGCATACCATCGTCGGCGGGCACGACGGCGCAGACATCAAAGAGATCAACATCCTGAACCACTACATCGGCATGCAGAAGCTCGAGCGCGCAATGTTCACCGAGCTCGACTGGCTGCCCTTCGGGTTTGGCGCGCTGGGGCTGCTCTTGGTGCGGGTCGCCGCCCTGGGCAACGTGCGCGCACTGGTCGATTTAGCCGTGCTGGTGATCTATTTCGGTGGGTTCTCGATCTTTCGCTTCGTGCACAAGATGCACTCCTACGGTCACGATTTGTCGCCGGACGCACCGATCACGGTGGCGCCGTTCATGCCGGCCATGTGGGGACACAAGCAAGTTGGAAACTTTGCGACCCACGCCTACCCGGGGACGGGCAGCTACCTCCTGGCCGGGTTCGCGACGGGTATCTTGGTGGTCGCGATCGCTCATCTCGTCATCGGACGGCTGCGCATCCGCAAGGCCCAACGAGCCCGGGCAACGTCGAGTCCAGCGGAGCCCGTGGAGGGATGATTCGCGGGTCGGTGCTCCCATGCGCGCTGCTCGCGCTCACGCTCTCGGGCTGCCGTAGTTGTGACAACGACCCCCGCACAGAAGCTCGTGACGCAGCGGACGCGCCCGCAGCCGAGTGCGAGCCACGCACCACCGAGAAGCTCGGGATCCCATTCTCGAAGCTGTGCCCCAAGGATCTGCCGGTCCCCGGCCTGGCCTTCGAACCCTTCTGGATCGCTGCCCATGCGCTGACTTGCGCGAAGGGCGAGAACGCGACCCTGCGCTGCCCCAGCGTCACTCCGCTCCATCACCCGACGGCTGGTGACCCTCGTACGCCGGACCAGGTCCCGAGCACGTCGGCGTTCGTCACCGACGCCAACAGCGCCCAGGGCTGGTGCTACATGCGCTTCGCCGGTCGCCTCCCGACGCGCGCCGAGCGAGCGCGGGCTGAGGTGAGCCTCGGACTGGCCGCCGTGATCGTCAGCCAGTCACCCACTGAACCGCCGCACTTCGAGCTGACTCGCCTGGCAGAGTGGGTCAGCGAGGAGCCCTGTGAAACCCCGACTGTCGCCAAATGCCGGGTCGGCATGTACCCCAGCGGAGAGCGGCGTGCGATCCCCTGGGACACCATCGTGCAGTGCGGCGCCGCACCCTTCGCGACTGACGCCGGGGTGACGCTGCTCGACGTTGGAGAGAGCTGTCCCGCGCCGGGCTTCGATTGGGATGCGACTCGAGGCAAGCTGCCCTGCGCGGCGCGCAGCGTCGCATCGGCGTCGTCCGTGCTCGGGTTCGCGCTGACGTGTCAGCGTCCGGGGCCGCCACGACCACACCCGGTGGACGAGCCGGCTACCACGGCGGCGGTACGCTGCGTGCTGCCTGGCATGTTGCGCTGAAGGTCTGTCGAAGAATGGCGGAGCGCAGGCCGGCGGAGCCGGCCCACCCCGTCGGCTCATGATCAAACACATCTCATTGCGAGCGGACGGCGCGTGTGATCTACGGGAGAAATGCCGGCAACAGAATGGTTAGGGCGGTCGATTTCGGACGAGTTCGAGGGCTCTCAGCTCGGCGATAAGCGGCGCAGTGACAGGCTCGGTTGGCTCGCTGAGAAACTGATGGCGGCGCCCGGTGTTGGGTTTCCGCAGGCTGTCGACACTCCGTCCGAGCTTGAGGGAGTCTACCGATTCCTGCGCAACGAGCAGTTCGACGCGGAGCAGATCCTTGACCCGCACCTGTCGGCGACGGTGGAGCGTGTGAGTTCCGCTGGCCTGTGTATCGTCGCGCACGATACGACCGAAGTATCGCTCGGCGGCGCCAGTCGGCGAGCTGGGTTGGGCGTCACGTCCGGCGGCAGCCAGGGGTTTCTCGCACACGTGGCGCTGGCCGTGCTTCCCGGCGAGGAGCGAGTGCCACTCGGAGTTCTGGGTCTACAGCGACACGTCCGCCTCGTACACAAGGGTGGACGCGGGCGCCGCCGGTCTGTCAGTCGGAGAGACCCCGAGCGCGAATCACTGCGCTGGCCGGCCATGCTCGAGGCCGTCCATGCACGCTGCCCCGGCAGCGCGCTCATTCACGTGATGGACCGCGAAGCGGACATTTTCGAGGTCCTGGCGAAGGCGCAGGAACTCGGTGCGCGCTACGTCATCCGTTCGGCTCACGACCGAGTAACTGAGGAAATAGGCATCTGCTTGCGCAGTGCAATCTCAACGCTCGAACCGCAGTTTTTTCGCACGATCTCGGTGTCATCGAGGAAACCGAGCAGTCGCGCGCATGCTGCAAAAGAGCACCCGTCTCGCAACGCCCGGAGCGCGGAGGTCGCCGTGGCAGGCAAACGTTTGACTGTGCTGCGCCCCCGCAACACTCGACATGAGACGCGCAGCATCGAACTCAACGTGGTTCGAGTCTGGGAACTCCAACCACCAGAAGGCGAGCAGTCGGTCGAGTGGGTGCTGCTCACTACCGAACCCATTGACACCGTCGCCGAACTCGCGACCGTCGTGGACTGTTACCGCAGTCGGTGGGTGATCGAAGAGTTCTTCAAGGCACTCAAGCAAGGGTGTTCTCTCGAGAAACGACAGCTCGAGTCGTATCAGGCACTGAGCAACGCGCTCGCCGTGTTCCTGCCCATCGCCTGGCGCCTGTTGCTCATGCGCTCGTTAGCCCGCGTCGCACCCGAGCAACCGGCAACAACGATCCTGAGTGAGCCCCAGTTGCTCCTCATAAAGTTCAAGCTCCGCCTCCCGGCCGTCCCGCAGACCATTGAGCAAGCGCTATTCGCTGTCGCGCGACTCGGCGGGCATCTGAAGAACAACGGCGCACCCGGGTGGCAAACGTTAGGACGGGGCTACCAGAAGCTCCTCGACTACGAGATCGGCTTCCGAGCTGCCCGGTCCCAGATGGGATCCGATCAATCATGAGCCCGTCGGGTATCGCGAAGCGCGTCGCGTGGGGTGGGGCCCCAACGAATTCACTTCGGTGGGGCGGGGAGGCGCGTGCCTCCCCGATGACAAAGTGAAAGAGCTGTCGAATTTTCGACAGCTCTTGAGTCGGCGTTCTGGTCCGAGCGTCGCTGCGAGCGCGGTGTCAGCGCTTCTTCTTGCGCTGCGCCAGGCGTGTCGCTTGACGTGCACTTGCGCCTTCCCATCGACGACGCTCTTCGTCGGTCTCGATCACCAGCGGTGGCACCGCGCACGGCTTTCCGGCGTCGTCGATGGCCACGTACACCAGGTAGGCCGAGTTGGTGTGGGTGGTCCGGCCCGTGATGGGGTTCTCCGCGTGCACGTGGACACCGACCTCCACCGAAGTCTTGCCAGCAAAGTTCACGCTGGCCTTGCAGCAGAGCAGTTCGCCGACGTGCACCGGTGATACGAACGACATTTCGTCCATGGCGACCGTGACGCAGGGACGCTGCGCGTGGCGCATGGCGGCGATGCCGCCGGTCTCGTCCACCATCTTCATGATGAGCCCGCCGTGTACGTTGCCGTAGGCGTTGGCGTGCTCGGGCAGCATCAGCTGGCAGAGCTCGACGCGGGAGGCACTCACGGTTTTTCCGGGTCGGTCGGTCATGGGGTGGTTTTAGAACACTTTTCCCTCGGAGCGTCCGGGGATGCAGCGGCGCCGGGCGTTGGATCAGCGAAGACGCGCGCCCCCTGGGGTTTGATTGGCGCCGGGCCATCGGCTAGAGCCGTGCTCCAAGAGTGGACCTCCTCTACTTCGTCATCCTCATCAGCTCGCTGATTTTCGTGCACGAGCTCGGGCACTTCGCGTTTGCAAAAGCGTTCGGTGTGAAGGTGATCACCTTCAGTCTGGGGTTCGGGCCCAAGGTGCTGAAGCTGCGCGGACGCGAGACGGAGTACTGCATCAGTCTGATCCCGCTCGGCGGCTACGTGAAGATGTTGGAGGCCTCGAAGAGCGACATCGTTCTTCCAGAAGACCGGCAGCGCACCTTCGAGTCCTTGCCCGTGTACAAGCGCATCGTGGTCGTGCTCGCGGGGCCGGTGATGAACTTGGTGTTTCCGGTACTGCTCTATTTCTCCGTCTTCGTCACCGACGGGCCGTTCTTGCCGCCGACCGTCGGGGTGGTGCTGCCCGGGCATCCCGCCGCGGGCAAGCTCATTCCGGGCGATCGCATCATGAGCGTGAACGGGCAGGACGTCGGCACCTTCGACGAACTCAAGCGCATCATCTCGAAGAACCCGGGACAAGCGCTCCGCTTCAAGGTGTTCCGCGATAGCAAACACGTCGAGGTGGAGGTCGTCGCGGAAGAAACCATCGAGCGCCGCGAGCTCGACGTCATCGAACGCGTCGGGACCATCGGTATCCAGCCGAGCGCCCCCGCAGCGGTGATCGGCGTTCCGAGCACGGAGTCGCCGGCCTTTCGGGCCGGCCTTCGCACCTTCGACGTCGTCACGCACGTCGCCGGACAACCGGTCCGCCGCTTCCGCGATTTGGAGGTCGCCTTTGCCGAGAATCGCGGCGAAACGGTGCCCGTGACCTACCTTCGGCCCACCCCCCTCGGCAACGCGCTCGGCGGGCTCGCGGAGATGGCGGTCTTCGAGTCTGGGGTGGTGGCCCTCACTCCGGATCCTTCGGGTACGGATCTGATGAGCTTGACCGGGATGGAACTCGCCGATCTCTACGCAGCGGTCGTTCCCGACGCGAGCTATCTCGCGAAGGCGGGGCTTCGGCCTGGGGACAAGATCCTGAACCTGGATGGAGAGCCGCTGCCGGCGTGGTCCACCTTTCGCGAGCGGCTCGTGGCGTCGCCCGATCGCCCGCACAAGATCGACTACCTATCGGCGAAAGAGGGGCGGGAGAAGAGCGGTACTTTCCAGATGCGGCGCGAGGACATCGTCGACGAGCACGGTCAGGCTTTCGCGCGCTACGTTCTGCACGTCAAGAACTGGTTGCCACTCGCTCCAGAGGACTTCGTAGCGCACCCGTCTCCGCTGCGCTACGCGCTGTCCAAGGCCGTCGAGGAAACGATCGACGTGACGCGCTTCACCCTGGTTAGCATCGTGCGAGTGATTCAGGGTCGAGTGAGTCTCAAGACGCTATCGGGTCCCATCACCATCTACGAAGTGGCCGGTGAAGAGGGCAGGAAGGGGCCGGACTTCTTCATCTGGGTCATGGCGCTGATCAGCATCAACCTCGGGCTTCTCAACCTCTTGCCCATCCCGGTGCTCGATGGTGGCCACCTGATGTTCTTTGCCATCGAGGGGGTGCTGCGACGACCGCTGCCCCTGCGAACGCGCGAGATCGCTCATATTGTCGGCATGGCAATCCTCTTTGGGTTGATGGTTCTCGCGTTCAAGAACGACATCGAGAAGCGTTGGGACGTCATTGTGGGGCAGTTGCGCGAGATCGTCGGATGAGGTCCCCGGACGGATCGAGTGGACGGGCCATTGCGGCGCGCGTGCTGGCGCGCGTGGAGCAGGACCGCGCCTACGCCGCGGCGGCTCTCGCCGCAGAGTTCGAGCGCCGCCCTGGGCTCGACCCCCGGGAGCGTGCTCTAGCCACCGAGCTCACCTACGGCAGCCTTCGCACTCTCGGCGCGCTCTCCGCGCGGCTCACCAAACACATCCCGCGCGGTCTCGACAAGACCGACCGCGCGGCGCGGGTGCACCTCTTGATCGCCGCCTATCAGATCCTGCTCCTCGATCGAGTTCCGGCCTTTGCGGCCGTGGACGCCGCGGTGAGCTTGGTCCGAGCCGAGCGTGGGCCGAAGCTCGCGGGCTTTGCCAACGCGGTCCTGCGCAAGGTCGCGGCGGGCGGCATCTCGCTCGACCGCGACGCGGCGATCCTGGAGAGCGCTCCGGAGTGGCTGCGCCGGCGGCTCGAGCGCGACGTGGGTGCGGACGAAATGCGCGCGCTGGTTGGTGCGGCGGGAGGCGAGCCGGCAGTCGCAGTCCGGGTTCGTCCTGGTCGGGCGTTGCCCGACTGGCTCGAACAAGCCGAGCGCGGGCGCGTCTCGCCGCTGGCGCGCCTGACGCGCGGCGAAGGCGATCCACGCCGCCGACCTGGGGATGGCACGAGCTTCGTGGTGCAAGAAGAGGGTGCGCAGGTGGTCGCGCTGGCGCTCGGCGCGCGTCCCGGAGACCGCGTGCTCGACGCCTGCGCGGGGCGGGGGCACAAGAGCAGCTTGATCTCCGAGATGCTCGAGGGCCGCGGCGAGCTCTGGGCCAGCGATCTTCACCCCGGGAAGCTCGCGCGGCTCACGAGCGAGCATCGCCGGCTCGGGCTGATCGAGGCGCGCACGACGGCGGTCGACTTGTCCGTGGGCGTGGGCGATCTGCCCGGAGATTTTCGGAGAATTCTGGTGGATGCACCCTGTACTGGCAGCGGCACGCTGCGCCGGCGGCCCGAAATCGCGCTGCGGCTCGGGCCCGACGATCCCGCGCGCATGGGAGAGCTGCAAACTCGCATCTTGCGCAACGCTGCCGGTCTGGCGGGCCCGGGCGGGCGCGTGGTGTATGCGGTCTGCAGCGCGTTCCGGGAAGAAGCCGAAGACGTTCTCGCCCGCGTCGATGATCTGCTCGAGCCGGTGCCCTTCGACTCGAGCGGGCTCGACGTTCTGCAAGGCGTCACGAGCGTGCGCCTCCTACCGCTCGCTCACGGCACCGATGGCTACTTCGTCGCGTCCCTCCGCAGGCGCTGACTGAATCAGTCCGCCGCTTCGTCGGTGCCGGTGTCGGCTGCGGCGTCCGTTGCGGAATCCGCGCCCGAGTCGCTCGGGGTGCACTCGCTCGAGTTGGGGTCCACGTCCACGCCCGCCTTGTGAGCCTCGCACTGGCTGCAGTAGCTCTTCCCGTCGCAGCCGCACACCCCCGGGCAGGCGGCGTCGCAGGCGGTCGGCTTCACCGTGCAGTAGCCCGTCTTGACCAGGCCGCACTCGTCCGGGAAGTTGCAGAACTCGTTGCCCTTGCGTCCGGCCCGCTGCGCGCCAATAGTTCGCCCATGGCAGCAGTTTCCCTGAGCGGCGCGCTGACCGCCGTGGTGACACCATTCAGTGACGACCTCTCCGAGATCGACTGGGCGGCCTTCGACGCTCTGGTCGAGGCCCAGCTCGCGGGCGGCATCTCCGGCCTGGTCCCCTGCGGCACCACCGGAGAGTCTCCGACCCTCTCCGACAGCGAGCAACGCGAACTGGTGAAGCGGACGGCGAGCTTGGCCAAGGGCAAGGTTCCGATCTTTGCCGGCACGGGCTCCAACAACACCAAGAAGACCATCGACGCATCCAAGGCCGCGCTCGAGGCCGGCGCCGACGGCGTGATGATCGTGATGCCGTACTACAACAAGCCCTCACAGCAGGGCCTGATCCGCCACGTTCAGACCGTTGCGAAAGAGCTCGGCGGAGCGCCGGTCATCCTCTACAACATCCCGGGCCGCACCGGCGTCGAGCTGAGCGTCGAGAGCACGCTCGAACTCCTCGACTCGAGTCCCAACGTGGTCGCCATCAAGGACGCGACCGGCAACGTCATGTGGTGCCAAGAGCTTCTGCGACGCGCCGCGGGTCGAGTGACCCTGCTCTCGGGCGACGATCCCTTGACTCTGCCCATGATGGTGGTCGGCGCGAGCGGCGTGATCAGCGTGACTTCGAACCTCTTCCCCCGGGAGGTCTCCGAGGTGTGTGCCGACGCGCTGGCGGGGCGCTGGGACGAAGCGAGGAAGAAGCACCTCGCGCTCTTGCCCGTGCACCGGGCCATGTTCATCGAGCCGAACCCTCAGCCCATGAAGGCTGCGTTGTGCCTCGATGGTCGCATGAAGCCGGGCGTTCGCCTGCCCCTGGTCGAGGCGAGCGCGGGCTGTCGCGAAGCCGTTGGCCGTGCCGTCGCGGAGTATCGGAAGCGGTGAAGCTCGCGCTCTTTGGCGCCACCGGGCGCATGGGCCTGACCGTCGCGCGCCTCGCTCGCGCGGCGGGCCACGAGATCGTTGGCGCGGTAGCGGCGGCTGACGACCCGAACCTCGGGCGCGACCTCGGCGACCTCGCGGGTTTGGGCAGCGTCGGCGTGGCGGTGGGCGCGGACACTGCGTCGGGCCTGCTCGGCGCCGACCTGGTCATCGACTTTTCGACGGCTCGCGCCGTGCCGGAGCTGCTGGCAATCGCTGCCAGGCAGAAAGTTGCCGTGGTCAGCGGCACGACCAACCTCGATGCTCCGACCAGGGCGTTGCTCGAAAAGGCGGCTGCCAGCGTGCCGGTGTTGTGGGCGCCCAACATGAGCTTGGGAGTGCAGGTGCTCGCCGAGCTGGTGACCCAGGCGGTGAGACGCCTCGGCAGCGAGTACGACGTCGAGATCGTCGAGATCCACCACCGCAAGAAGGCGGACTCGCCGAGCGGCACCGCCAAGCGGCTGGCCGAGGCGGCGCAGGTCGCGCGTGGGCCCCTCACCGAAGTCCACGGCCGCGACGGCGACGTCGGCGCTCGGCCAACCGACGAGATCGGCGTGTTCGGCATACGGGGCGGTGACGTCATCGGCGAGCACACCGTCTACTTGCTCGGTCCCGGCGAGCGCATCGAGCTGACGCACCGAGCCTCGAGCCGGGAGCTGTTCGCCCACGGCGCGCTGTTCGCGGCCCGCTTCCTGGTCGGCAAGCCCCCCGGCCTCTACACCGTGGCAGACGTGCTCGGGTGAGACGACTGGGTCTCGCGCTGGTGCTCGCGTCGGCGGGTTGCGCCGGAGTCACGCCGACGGCGGGCACGGCGCCGGTAACGGTGGCAGCTGCTCCGCCACCCACTCCCAGCCGCCCGCCCGATCCCCTTCTGATCAGCTTCCGCCAGAACCTCGAGCACGCGAAGGTCGAGGCCGAGCGCGCCGGTTGGGTGGTGAAGGAGGTGGTGCCCATCCCCGAGCATCACGCGGCCATCGTGATCTACGGCCCGACGCCCGAAAAGGCGCCCGCGTCGCGCGTCGCGCGGGTGGACGCCATTGGCGCCGGCCCGTACCAAGTGGTGTCCAGTCAGAGCGGCATGGTCGACGTGATGAAGAAGCGCGACGGCTCGCTGCTCTGGGATCTACGCGGCGATGGCTCGAAGTCCGTCGTGATCCACTTGACGCCCTGTGGCGCCAACTGCGGAGTGGCCAAGCCATTGGTGATCGATCTGGTCGAACACGGCTTCAAGCTCGCTAGCACCGCTCCCGAGTGCCCGACGTGCCTCAGGGACGAGGACGCCGACGGGGTTCCGGAGTTCGAAGTGCGGCTGGGGGCGCTGAGCATCGCGCCCTGCTCGCGCGTGTCGTGCGGACCTTCCAGCGCGCTGTTGGTCGAGGTGCGAGGGCTCGAGCGGTGGGATGGAGCGCGCTACGCCCGTGATCTGGCGCTCTTGACCCCACTCTATGCCGAACGCCTGCGGCGCACGCAGCTGGACGCCGATGTCGTTCGCAAGAGCAGCAGCAAGTCCCGCGTCTGTCCGCTCAACGCGCTCAGCGTCGCGACTCGGCTCTACGTCTATTCTCGCCTCGGAGGGGAGAGTCGAGCTGACGCGTTGGATCGGGCCGATCGGCTGATGCGGGGTTGGGACACCTTGCCCTGCTCGACCGAGTTCGACTTGCTCGCGCCCCCGAAGCGCTGGCGCGAGCTGCAGAAGGAGCTGGAAGCCCTGCCAGTGCCCACGCTCACGGCCCTCCCGACCGCGAGGTGAGCACCACGCTTCACTTCTTCTTCACGTCGTCGTCGTCATCGTCATCGTCATCGTCGTCGTCGTCATCGTCGACCGCGGGCTTGGCCGCGGGCTTGGCCGCGGGCTTGGCCGCGGGCTTGGCCGTTGGCTTCTTGACCGCCGGGGCGTCGTCGTCATCGTCGTCATCGTCGTCGTCGTCGTCGTCGTCGTCGTCGTCGTCGTCGTCGTCGTCGTCATCGTCGTCATCGTCGTCGTCGTCGTCGTTCGCGGGCTTGGCCGCCGGCTTCTTGGCTGCCGGCTTCTTGGCTGCCGGCTTCTTGGCTGCCGGCTTCTTGGCTGCCGGGGCGTCGTCGTCGTCGTCGTCGTCGTCGTCGTCGTCGTCGTCGTCGTCGTCGTCGTCGTCGTCGTCGTCGTAAGTCGCCGGGACCCAGCCCGCGGGAATGCGCGTCTTGAAGGCCCACTGGATGCCGTAGAGGCCGAGCAGTGCGCAGGGAATGCTGAGCCATTGGCCCATCGTCAGGTAGGGCGTCGGTTCGTGGGTCTGGTGCTCTTTGAAGTACTCGACCACGAAGCGTCCTGGGAAGTAGAGCGCGAAGAACATCGCGACCATTGCCCCGCGGGGACGCTTCTCCTCACCGAGCTTCTTGTCCCACACGTAGAGCGCGCCGAGCACGAAGAGACCGAGAGCCGCTTCATACAATTGGCTCGGATGGCGCAGCGGCGGACTGGGGACGCGGTCGAAGCGTGGCAGGCGCACGCCCCAGGTCTGATCCGTGAGCTTGCCCACGATCTCCGAGTTGAAGAAGTTGCCGATGCGCACCAAGGTGGCGCCGAGCGCCGCCGAATAGGCGAAGCGGTCCGAGCCCTCGAGGAAGGAGATCCCGCGGCGCTTGCAGAACAAGTACATCGCGAAGATCAGCCCGGCGACCGCGCCGTGACTGGCAAGCCCGCCCTCCCAGATCTTCAGGACCCAGACTGGGTCCTTCAACGCCTTGTCGAGGTCGTAGAAGAGCACGTGCCCAATTCGTGAGCCCACGAGCACGCCGAGCACGCCGTAGACAATGAAGTCGCCCGCGTCTTCTTCGTCACCGTCCCCGCGCTTCACCTGCCATTTCAGCAGCCAGAAGCCGCCCAAGAACACCGCCACGAAGAGCAGGCTGTACCAGCGCAGCGAGATGGGGCCCAGGCGCGCAAGGATCGGATCGACGTTCCAAGTGAAGGTCGGCACGGGGCGCTTCTACCGCGAATCGCCGGCCCGAGCGAGGGTTTCGCGTCGGCGGGCAGCGGCTGAGGGACCTGCTCGCCGGCGCGCCTCAGTGCAGCCGGGAGCGGCGGATTTCCGCCACGCCCGCCGCGGGGCCGGCCAGCGCCTCGACGCGGTCTCGGAGCTCCGCCACGCTGATGGGCTTCGGGAGGACGCGGTCCTCCATCGCGGCGCAGAAGCGGGTCGCGGCGGGCGTGAACGCTCCACCAGTGGTGAAGAGCATGCGCGCGGCCACGCCGGGGTCGAGCTGGAGAACCCACTCGTAGAGTTCCATCCCGCTGGTCCCGGGCATCATCAGATTGGTCAGGATTGCCTCGAATTCCTCGCCGCGTTCGAGGTGGCTCAGGGCGTCCTCGGCCGAAACGCACAGGGTCAGGTCAAAGTGTCGGCGTAGCGGTCGCGAAAGCGAGCGCAGCAGGTTCTCGTCGTCATCGACCAGCATCAGGCGCGCGCGACGTCCGCTGGTCGCCGGCGCTCGGTTCGCCAGCCGCAACGGCTCGGTGGCGGGCTCGACGGCGGGCAGGAGTACCCGGAACGTCGTGCCAACGCCGGCTTCGCTCTCGACTTCGATGTTACCGCCGAGCGAACGAACCGTCTGCAGGCAGATGCTCAGCCCGAGCCCGGTGCCTTCGCCTACGGGCTTCGTCGTGAAGAAGGGATCGAAGATGCGCGGCAACACGCTGGGCGAGATGCCGCAGCCGCTGTCCGACACCTCACACACGGCCCGGCCCTGGTCCGAGTAGGTCCGCACTCGGACCGAGTTCTGCTCCGGGCCGCCGTCCCGAACGGCATGACTCGCGTTGACCAAGAGATTGAGCAAGACCTGCCCCAGGTCGGCTTCGTTGGCCTCGACGTAGAACTCCTGCTGGTGCTCCACCGAGAGCCGAGCGTGGTGGCGGAGTTCGTTGCCGGCCAGGGTCGTCGCGGAGTGCACCGCTGCGCTCAGGCTGATCGTGCGTCGCTCCCCGCCAGCCCGCGAGAACCCAGAAATGGACCGAACGATGTCGCGGATTCGCCGCGAGCCGACCAGCGCCTCTTCCACCAGGACCTTGGCCTCCGAGGCTACGGGTGAGAGCGTCTGCTCCAGCTCTTCGAGGTTCGCCGTCAGGAAGGCGAGCGGGTTGTTGATTTCGTGGCCCACTCCGGCGGCGAGGGTGCCGACCGCCACCATTCGGTCGAGTTCCATCATTCGCGCGGTGAGTTCGTTGCGCTCAGTGACGTCCCTGGCAACCAGCGCCTCCGCAGGAGCACCGTCGAACTCGATGGGCACACAGCGAATTTCGGCTACGACGGAGCGACCCCGTGCGGCCATGCGGAGCTCGGCCGGCGAGCCGCTGTGGCGCAGGGCTTGGAGTCGAGAGCGGTCAGCGTAGTGCACCAGGCGTCCCGCGCGAAGCCCGCTCAAGCTGTCTTCGCTCTCGAGACCCAGCAAGTCGCTCAGCGCGGCGTTGACATAGAGGATCCGGTCGTCATCCATCACGGCGATGGCGTCGGGCAGTGCGTCGATCAGAGCGCGCGAGTTCTTTTCGCTGCGGATCAGCGCTGCGCGCGCCGACTGTTCGCTGGTCACGTCGCGCAGCACGGCGATGGCGCCCCGGCCGGCGTCTTGGGAGTCGAAGGGCGCAAGGGTCCAGACCACTTGCACCTCGCGCTCACCGGCGCGCTGGGTGAAGGGCGCGGTCGTCACCACATTTCCGTCGGAGGCTTCCCTCAGCTTCGCCGTCAGTGTCGCCCGGTCGTGCTCAGCGATACTCAGCACATCCCAGAGTTTCTCGCCCAGCGCGCGTTCGACACTCACGTCCAAGAGTTTGGCGGCCACGGGGTTCCAGAGCCGCACCCGTTCCTCCGGGTCCAGCATCACGACGCCTTCCCCGATGGACGAGACGACGTCACGATGCAGCGACTCGAGGGCACGGTGCTGCAACTCGGTGGCTTCGACCTTGTCTTCGCTCAGCGAGAGGGCTTCCATGAATCGACGCACGTCGTGGGCAACCAGGCTCAGCGCCAGCGCCGCGAAGCCGTACTCGATGGTCGACAGCGGTGCAGGACTGCCGACCAGGGCGCCGATCATATTCGGTGAGGCGCAGAGCACCCAGAGTCCCATGCCCACCTGGAAGTAACGGAGGCTGCTGCGTCGCTCCGGAGGAGCGCGGGTGGTCAGCGCGAGCGCAGCGACCACCAGCACAACGGCGATGATCTGGATCACGTTCACCAACGGCGTCGGATCTCGACGCCAGAAGACGTCGCCCCCGAAGGGAGGAGCGACGGCGTGCACGCTGGTGATCGCCCAGGGCGAGAGGGTCGAGGCCACGACGACCGTGGCGGCCACGCCGAGCCAGGCCAGCGCGCGCGGGCTCGCCCGGTCGGCGACGGTGAGCGCCCACGCCAGCGACGCGAAACAGGCGCCTGCGATGGTGGCGCCTTCGAAGCGAGACAAGACCACTGCCGCGTCCGCTCCAGCGTTGTAGTGCGCGCCCATCAGCCCGGCGTATCCCGCCGCCATCAGGCACATCACGCCCATCCAGAGGTGTTCGGCGTGGGTCGGGCGCTTGGAATACAGCCAGAACTCGTAGGTCGCGAGGAGCACTGCGGCTCCTGCGACGAAGGCGTCACCCAAGGAGAGGGGAGAGATGGACACGGCTGGCACCATCGCGAACGGCCCCGCGCCGCGAGGCTAAAGGTAGTCCAACCTGCGACAGCCGGGACCGCTAAAGGATCCAAGGTGAGCGTCGTTCAGTGTCCCGGGGCCGACGAGCGCGTGGTGCAGACCCTATCCAACCCCACTGACCTGTTGCCGCTGGTGGGCCTCGGCGCTGAGCAGCCCTGGCCTCGCGGAGCGGCACGGCTGGACCTGGTGGCCTGCGTCGCTCGGGCGTATTCTCGCCTTCCTGGTGCTCGGACCCGAGCCTCCGGATGAGCGGGAGAACATCCCGCGACTCGACTGTCTGGCCCGAGCGCCGGCGGGCATCTCCCGAGTCGTGAGGCGCGCCACCTGCGCCGAGCCGCTGCTCCGCTACTCGGGGGTCGCCGCGTTTTCTGGTGATCTGAAGCGCTACGGCGACTTCGAGCACGTCGGCTTGATGCTGCCCAATGCGGACGAGCACAATTTCACTGGCTTGAGCTCGCCCCCGGTGTCTTCGCACCGGGACGCAGTGGTCCCGAGCCGACACGAGCCGGTCCGAGCCGTCCGTTTGAAGCAGCGCATCGGACTGGCCGCGGGGGTCGTCGTCGTTGCAGTCCTGGCGAGCGCGATGCTGAGCCCCGGACTGCTCAGCGTTTCGCCATGACGTCCGTGGCGGCCTTGCGATCGATGGTCGAAAACGCCTCGATCACTCGGGTCAGCATTTCGAACTGTCGACTCGCCGTGACGATAGAGGTCATGCCGCCGACTGCAGAGGCATTGGAGCCCTCGAGCGCTCCAATCTCGAGGTCCGCGGGCGCTTCGACGGGGCGACCCGCAGCCGGGGGTGCGCGGAACATGACGTTGCCGTCGCGGACCAGCGCCGCCGGGGTCTTGAAGGACACGACAAGAAGCTTCTGTGTGCCTTCCACGCCATCCACGATGAGGCGTCCGTCTTTGGAGAACGCGACCGTCCCAGCTTCCATCGGCGCCTTCATGATCTTCCGGTCGGGCCCCAGGTAGGGCGTGCCGTCGGCCATGGTCAGCGATCCGTCGCTCGAGATCTGCACGCCGCCTGCGCGAGTGTATCGCTCCCCATCGCGGGTCCTCACCACGAAGAAGGTGTCGTCGGTCCTCAGCGCGACGTCGAGCGGCCGTCCTGTGGGGGTCAAGTCTCCCGCTCGAAAGTCCACGACTGCATTGCGAACCAACGCGTAGCGAAGCGACGGCGTCTCTCCACGTTGCACTGCCTTTGCGAGTTCCTGTCGAAAAACCGCCTTGTCGGATCGGAAGCCCGGGGTCGTCGCGTTCGCGATGTTGTTCGCCGCGACATCCAGCGAGAACCCCTGGGCGACCGCCCCGGACGCCGCCGACCAGATCCCGGTGCTCATCGATCATTTCCTCCGCTAGACTCCAGCATGCGCCTGGCAGTCTCACGCCACTCAGGCAAGAGCTGGGCCACTCCCAGTTCGCGCAAATGGGCGAGGTCGATGACGAAGGGGTCATCTCCCGGGTCGTCCAGAGCCGGCGCGTCCGGCGAGCTCGCCAGCTTCGCGGCGATGTTCACCGCTAGGGCCACGTCCATGCGGGAGGACACGCTGCGCTGAACCTCGTGATGGTGGAGGACCCCGCGGATCAAGCTGCTGGGCAGGCCCCATATGCCCAGCAGGTAGGCGCCTATCTGCGGATGAGCGACGCCGAACACGTCGGCCTCGCCCTGCTCCGGCGGCGCGCCCTCGCGCTGGCGGATCAACACTTCGGAGTATTCGTCCGGTGCCCGGGACGCCAGCAGGAGTTGGCCGACGTTCTGCAGCATCGCGGCGCTGAAGGCCGACTCGGTCAGGCCCGGTTCCCCCACCACCTGGCGCGCGATATGGGCGCTGGCCACCGCGTGCGCTTGCAGTCCGTCGAGGTCGAAACCGCGGACGGGCCGAGTCGTTCGATATTGCTCGACGATGGACGCGCTGAGCACGAGGGTCTTGACCGTGTTGAATCCCAAGTACGCGATGGCCCCGCGCACGCTCCGCACGCGCGGTGGCAGACCGAAGAAGGCGGACGACACGAGGCGGATCAGTTGCGCGGAGAGCGCGACGTCCCTTTCGATCAGGCAGGCGACGTCTTCCATTCCAGCGCGGCGTCCGGCCAGGGCCACGGCCACCTCGTGGAAGACCTTTGGGGGCGAGGGGAGCCGATTGCTCGACCCGATCAGGCTCCGGATGCGGGTGTTCGTCAGCAGCTCGCGCAGCTCGGCGGCCCGTCGCAGCTTCGCGTGGAGCTCCAGGCGCTCGAAGGGCTTCTGTAGCAGCGAGTGGGCCGCGGGCAGGGAACGATGAGCCATCTCCGGCGTTGCTTGGCCCGTCAGGAGGATCCGCACGACGTCCGGGTGGCGCTCCTGTACGTACGAGAGAAGCTCAGCGCCGCTCATGTTCGTTGCGCCCAGATTGAGATCCGACAGGACCAAATCTATGGGCTGTTTCTCGAGGATCCCAATGGCCTCCTCCCCCGAGCCCGCTGTGGCGACGGTCCAGTTGGGCTCGACGCTGCCGAGCAGTCGCGCGACGCTCTTGAGGACAAGTGGGTCGTCGTCGACCAGGAGGACCTGAATGGGTCCGTCCCGCCCGATTGCTTCACTCATGATGCCCCCACCGAGCAAAGCTTACGCCAGGTCGCGTTTGGCCGGGAGCGAATCTCCGGACACGAGGACCGGAGCCGAAGTGCCCGCGGAATTGACGGCCCCCGCGTCACTGATCTGGCAGAGCGGCGCCGACTGGTAGCCACTGCGGCGCAGCCGCGGTGGCGCACTTCTTGCCAATACTTTCGCCATGAACGTCGGCGTGGTCCCCGTGGTCGCCTCAGAGCCCCGCGCTGCGCCGGTGCCGCGGCCGCCACCACCGGCGGCGGGCTTCGACCTGGAACTCGAACGGGCCGGTGCCGCCGCGGTGCGCCGGACCTCCCTGTCGGGTGAAGAGGCACGAACCGCGCTCGAACGCGCCTGGACCGCACGCTTCGGCGAGCAACCGAGCCGGGAGACGATGGGGGTACTGGTCGCACAGTGGGCGCACGAAACTGGGCGTGGCGGATCCATGTACAACTTCAACTTCGGCGGGATCAAAGGCGTCGGTCCGTCGGGGCTCTCCGTAGTGCAGAGAACGCGCGAGGGCTCCGGGGCGAGCGAACGGGTCATTCACGATCGCTTCCGCGCATATCGAAGCGCGGACGAAGGTGCCGCCGACTACATCGGCTTGTTGGAGAGACGCTACGGTGCGGCCCTTCAGGGGGCGAAGGAGGGAGACCCAGCGGCGTTTGTCCGCGGCCTCAAGTCCCGCGGCTACTTCACGGGCGACGCCGGGGCCTATTCGCGCTCCGTGGCCAAGCTCTCCGCAGTCGCCCTGCAGTCCGGATTCGACGCTGTTGGAGGAACTCCCGGGGTTGCCCCGACCCGTTTGCCGGGGGCGCTCGCTGCACCGACTCGTTCCGGCACCGAGCTTGCGCCGGTGGACACTCCCTTTGTCAGCGCATTGGCGCTGGCGGACGAGGTGGGGCGAACGGCGGTCCGGATCCTGTCGGATCGCAATGACCGTCGCGATGAAGCGGATCGCGTCTAGCGGCACGGCGGTTGCAAACGCCCTTCTTCGGAGGAATCAGTTCATGCCCGAGGTCATCATCAACGGAGCACGCATCGGTGAGGGGTCCCCTTGCTACGTGATTGCCGAGATCGGCATCAACCATAACGGCGACATCGACATTGCGCGGCGTCTGGTCGACGTCGCTGCCATCGCTGGCTGCCAGGCTGTCAAGTTCCAGAAGCGAACCCTCGAGATCGTGTACGGCGAAGAAGAGCTGGCTCGTCCCCGCGAGAGTCCCTTCGGAAAGACGAATGGCGATCTGAAACGAGGCCTCGAGTTCGGGCTCGGACAGTACTGGGAAATGCAGCGGTATTGCCGTGACAAGAGCATGACCTGGTTCGCGTCGTGTTGGGACGAGCGAAGCGTCGACTTCATCGAGCAGTTCAATCCACCCGCCTACAAGATCGCTTCGGCCTGCCTCACCGACGAGAAGCTACTCGCTCACCATCGACGAACCGGTCGGCCGCTGATCATGTCCACCGGGATGAGCACCACGGAGCAAGTCGATCGCGCTGTCGAACAGCTCGGCACCGAGAACCTGGTTCTGCTCCACACGACCAGCGCCTACCCCGCCAAGCTGGAAGACCTGAATCTGCGGATGATCCCCAAACTCGCCGAGCGCTACGGGGTGCCTGTCGGCTACTCCGGACACGAGGTCGGCCTGGCGACATCCCTCGCCGCCGTGGCCATGGGCGCTTGCATGGTCGAGCGCCACATCACCCTGGATCGCGCCATGTGGGGCAGCGACCAGGCCGCCAGCGTCGAGCCCCAAGGCTTGATGAAGCTGGTTCGAGACATTCGTGCCGTCGAGCGAGCCCTCGGCGACGGCGTGAAGACGGTGAGCTCGGACGAGGTCCCGATCATGAACAAGCTGCGGCGAGTGGCGTGAGGAAGATGACCTCGCTCGAGGTATTGGCGCTGATCCCCGCCCGCGGAGGCTCCAAGGGGATCCCCCGCAAGAACCTGCTGCCGATCGCTGGCAAAGCGCTGATCGTGCACACGATTGAGACGGCACTGGCGTCGCGCCGGATCACCCGCACCATCGTCTCGACGGACGATCCGGAGATCGCCGACGTTGCCACCAAGGCCGGCGCAGAGGTGCCGTTTCGCCGACCGGCCGAGCACGCTACCGACGAGGCAACCGATTTGCAGGTCTTCCGCCACGCGCTGGGTTGGCTCGCGGCTGAGGGCTATCAACCCGACTTGGTCGTTCACCTGCGCCCGACCCAGCCCGCGCGTGAGGCTGCCGTGGTCGATAGGGGTATCGACGAGATGATCAAGCACCCCGAGGCCGACTCACTACGGTCGGTCGAGCTCGCCGAGCACACCCCCTACAAGATGTACTGCATCGACGGCGGCAGGCTACGCCCAGTTCTGGCGGTCTCCGGCCTGCCGGAGGCCCACAACATGCCGCGCCAACAGCTGCCGCCCGTGTACCGCGGAAATGGCTACGTGGACGTGCTCCGACCGCGGGTGCTCGAGCAGGACTCGATGAACGGCGCGCTCATCCTCCCCTTCGTCATCTTCGAACGCGTGCTCGACTTGGATTACCCCGATCAGATCCCGTCGCTCGAGCGTGCACTGACAAATTCGCGGAGGCCTCAGGCGCCTGTGTCGCGACTGCGGCGCCCGGCTTGATTGGAAAAACCATGATTTCCCAGTCCGTATTGGAAGTGCTGGCGCTGGACGTGGATGGCGTGCTCACCGACGGGCGCGTCGAGCTGGGGCCGGGTGGGGAAGAGAGCAAGGGAATCGCGTTCCGCGATCTCGATGCGCTCACGGCGGCCCGCCGGGCCGGGCTTCGGATCGCACTGGTGACCGGCGAGGAGGGCCCGCTGGTCGATGTCATCGCGCAGCGAACCGGCGCGGAGCGAGTCATCCGCGGCGCCAAGGACAAGGCTGCGGCGCTGCGCCAGCTCGCGCGGGACATGCACGCCGAACTCGACACCGTGTGTTTCGTCGGGGACGCCGACCGCGATGCAGCCGCGTTCGCGAGCGTAGGGCTCGCATTGGCCCCCGCCGATGCCTCTCGTCAGGCGAGAGAGCGAGCGGATCGCGTTCTCACGCGCTCTGGCGGTTCGGGCGCCGTGGCGGAGGCGGTCGAGATTGTCCTGCGCATCGTCGGCCGTGACGCCGACCTCATCGAGCGCAGTCGGGGCATCGCTGCGGCCTTGGGCGAGAGCCTCGAAGCGCACCAGCGCATGCTCGAAGAAGCGACCCCGACGCTGTGCGAAATAGCGCGGGTCCTGGTTCGGGCTATCTCAACCGGGAAAAAGGCGATGTTCTGCGGCAACGGCGGGAGCGCAGCGGACGCCCAGCACGTGGCCGCCGAGTTGGTGGGACGGTTCTCGCGTGAGCGCGAGCCGTGGCCGGCCGTCGCGCTCACCACCGATTCGTCCATCTTGACCGCCATCGGCAACGATTGGAGCTTCGACGAGGTCTTCGCGCGGCAGGTGCGTGGACTCGGACGTCCGGGTGACGTCGTGGTTGGCATCAGCACCAGCGGACAATCCAAGAACGTCGTGCGCGCACTGGAGGCAGCCCGGGAGATCGGGGCGATCCCCGTGGCGTTCACCGGCGCCAGTGGCGGTCGAGTCGCCGACGTCGCCGAACTCCGGTTTCGCGCGCCGTCGACATCGACGCCGCGCATCCAGGAGCTGCACATTCTGAGCTGGCACGCGATCTGCGAGGTCGTAGAGGCCGAGCTCACCCGGAAACCCGAAGCATGATCCAACTGACAAGGCTCAATGGCGGCGTGATCGCCATCAACCCGGACCTCGTGACCTGGATCGAGGTGACGCCGGATACGACTATGGAATTCTTGAACGGGGATCGGATCATGGTGCGGGAGTCCCTCGACGAGGTGATGGCGAGGGTCGTGAACTTCCGTCGATCCGTGCATCAACCGCTAGGGCCGGGGAGCGCGCACCCTCCTTCGAGACAGGTCACCCAGCAGCTCGACGAGTGCAAAGACGACGAGGAGTGAGATGGACAAGGCCTCAATATTTGGACTGGCGTTGGGCTTGCTGGCCATCTTCGGCGGAAACGTGCTCGAAGGCGGCAAGATGTCGCAGGTTCTCAACCCCATCGCGTTCGGCATCGTCGCTGGTGGGACCATCGGTGCGACCATGCTTCAGTTCCCCATGGGCACCTTCGTGCGGGCGATGAAGAGCTTCAAGCTCGTGATCAACCCTCCCAAGAGCCGAGCCAAGGAGCTGATCGAGGAGATCGTGGGCTACGCGACCACCGCGCGTCGCGACGGGATCCTGGCGCTCGAGTCGGTGGCACCAAACGCGTCCGATCCCTTCTTGGCGCGAGCGCTGATGCTGGCGGTCGACGGCGCCGACAGCAATCAGATGACGCAGACCCTGGAATCCACCATTGACCATGCCGAGGAACAAGGCGAGGACGTGGCGAAGGTGTTCGAAGCCATTGGCGGCTACGCCCCGACGGTTGGCATCATCGGCGCCGTGCTCGGTCTGATCCAGGTGATGCAGAACCTGTCGGACATCGAGAAGGTCGGACATGGCATCGCGACGGCCTTCGTCGCGACCATCTACGGCGTTGCCATCGCGAACATCATCGCGCTCCCTTGCGGCGGCAAGATGAAGATCCGGACCCGCGATCATGTTCAGACCCTGACCCTGATGTTGGAGGGTGCACTCGGTATCCAGCAAGGAGTGAACCCAATGGTGCTGCGCGAGCGCCTGGAAGGCCTCGTGCCCCACGAGGGCCCCAGCGCCAAGGGCAAAGACGGCGCTCCCGCCGGGGCCGCGCCGAAGAGCGTGGCGGCTTGAGCGGGCGGCCATGGCTCGCAAAAAGAAGCCGCCGGAGCACGTCAATCACGAGCGCTGGCTGATCAGCTACGCAGACTTCATCACCCTGCTCTTCGCGTTCTTCGTGGTCATGTTCGCGGTGTCCCAGGTGGACACCAAGCAGGTCGGGCGCTTCACCGAGTCGTTCACCGACGCCCTGGAGTGGCAGGTCTTCGACGCCAAGGGAGGAAAGGGGTTCATGCCAGCGGACAAGCGCATCCAGCCGCTGGTGGGACAGAGCGTCAAGCCGGTGGGCAAGGCGGTGCTCGGACACAACTCGCGTGTTCGCGTCGACGAGTCCCCGCTGGGCCGAGAGCTGAGAGAGAAATTCAAGTCCGTGCCGGAGCTGCGAGACCTGCAGGTCATCGAGTATCGGGACGAGCTGGTGCTGCGGCTTCCCGAGCAGCTGCTCTTCGAGAGTGGAGATACTCGAGTGAACGACGACGGCCAGGCCGCGCTTTCGGGCATCGCCGACGCCCTCAAGGGCCGCGAACTCGAGCTCCGCGTGGAGGGGCACACCGACAACGTGCCGATCAAGAACATCCGGTACCAATCCAACTGGGAGCTGTCGGCGGGGCGGTCGACTTCGGTCGTTCGTTACTTCGTCGAGGCGTGTAAGATGGCGCCCGAGCGGTTCGCGGCGGCGGGCTACGGCGAGTTCCGCCCGGTCGCGGCCAACGACTCGTCGGAGGGGCGGGCGCAGAATCGCCGGGTGGATGTGGTTCTGATCGCGGCGACCTCGGAGGAGCCGGAGCGTCCGGACGGCGGGCCTGCGACAGCGCCGGCCTCAAGCTCGGCCCGCTAGTGCCGTTCGGGCTTGGGAAGGCGGGAAAAGAGGGTGTCGACCAACAGCCAGCCAGCCTCCGGTCCCATCGCGCTGATCGCGGCGCAAATCGTGGAGGAGTCGATCAAGCCGGACGTCGAGGTGTCGAAGCTCTCGTCCCTCGCCCAGAGCGATCCGGCCTTCGCCGCGAAGCTCTTGACCTGCGTGAACAGCGCCGCGTTTGGGCTGTCGCGCCGCGTCACGGACGTTCGCCAGGCAGTGAGCCTGATCGGGATTCGGAGCCTGCGCAACCTGGGGCTCAGCCTCGCGCTCTCCGACATGGTCCCAACTGCCGACGGCGTGGTGCTCCTCGCGAACTGCATCCGACGGGCGGCGGCGGCTCGGTGCGTGGCGCGCGCGACGCGGCTCTGTGATCCGGACGCGGCCTTCACCCTAGGGTTGTTCTTGGAGGTGGGGCTACTGGTGCGCGCCCGGGAAGACTTTCAAGGTGCCCTCGAGCTGGCGCGGCGACCCGCTCACCACCGGCCGCTCCTGGAGCGAGCCGACGGCATCCGACCGCACCCAGAGGTCGGCGCGGAGTTCGCGTCATCGTTTCGACTCTCCGACGACGTCGTGGACGCGATCCGGATGCACCATGTTCCGGAGCCGCCCGACAGCCCCCTGGGACGAATCGCGTGGGCCGCCGAACGTTTGGCGGGCGTCTTCGAGTCTCACGGGGCCACAACTGATGACGCCCTGGCTTGTCTCGAGCTCGTAGGACTGAACCGGCAAGAAGCGGGGAACCTGGTAGCGGGTTTTCCGGTCGAGTTTGTGGCTGCGGCTTCGCTCCTGGACCGCGAGCTGGAGCCGCAGCGCAGCATCGGGGAGCTGGCCGCAGGCGCGCATCAGGCATTGGTCAATCTGAATCTGGAGTACGAGTCGGTCCTGCGCAGACTCGAGCAGGTCATGGCGGAGAAAGAGCTGGTGGCCGACGAGCTGCGGTCCGCCAACGCGCGGCTCTCGGCGGCGGCCGCCACGGATTCGCTGACAGAGTTGCCCAACAATCGAGCGTTTCGCGAGGCGTTGGCCCGCGAGCTCGCGCGCTCGGTCCGCGCAAAGACGCCCGTTTCGCTGATCATGGTGGACATCGACCTCTTCAAGCGCGTCAACGACACCTACGGGCACGCCGCGGGCGACGAGACCCTGCGCGCGGTGGCGCAAAGGCTGCGCGGCGCGCTCCGAGCCGGTGACATGCCGGCCCGCTACGGCGGCGAGGAGTTCGTCGTGCTCCTGCCGGTGACGGAAATCGAGGGCGCGCGCGTCGTCGCCGAGCGCTTGCGCAACGCCATCGCTGCCGCTCCCGTCGTGTTGGAGGACGGCACCTCCTTGCCGGTCACCGCCAGTTTCGGCGTGGCCGTCACCATGGCAGGGCCGCCTGACTCGTCGGAGCTCTTCAATCGAGCTGACTCCGCACTCTATGTCGCGAAGCGCGGCGGGAGGAACCGGGTCGAAGTCGAGCGATCCGAGGCGCCCAGGCCCAGCGAGCTGACCGAGCAGTGCGTGGCGTGAGTGGCCGCGTGGCTCGTCGAGCGCGACCTGCCGTGCATGCGCGGCCCTGGGGCGCCCTCGCCCGCCGGCGGCGCGTCGACTGAACTCAGTGCGCGACTCGACCCGGGAGCGAGTTCCACAGCTCGATCACCTCGGGGTCGTCGGGGTGGCGCGCGCGCGCAAGTCGGGCCTCGAGCTCGGCATCGGCGCGCCGGCCTTGGGCAAACAGCGCCCTGGCCAGCTCGACATGCAACGCGGCGCCGACGTCGTCTCCATAGGAACGTACTCGCTCCAGCGCCGCCACCCCTGGGCCGCCATCGCCCAGGCAGGCCGCGGCCTCCGAGAGCGCGCGAGCCACGTCGAAGTCGTCCGGCGCCAAGTTGTTTGCGACCCGGATGGCGCTCATCGCGTCGCGATGGTCGAGCGCGAGCGCGGCGAACGCGGCGACCCGCGCGGCGGTGGGCTCGGTAGCCTCCAGCTGCACGGCATCGAGACCGAGACGAAGGGCCGTCGGCAGGTCGTTGGTCAAAAATGACAGTTCCGCCAGTCCCGCCAGCGGCCGGGCGTCGGCGTTGTCGAGCGCTGCCGCCGCCATCAAAGCCTGCGCAGCCACGTCGCCCTCGCCCAGGGCCAGCGCGGCTCGGGCGCTGGCCAGCAGCGCCTCGCAAGCGATGGCTCGTGAGCCGTATTCGGTGGCGCTCGCGAAGGCGGAGCGCGCGGCGGCGGCGTCGCCCGCCGCGAGCGCATCCAGGCCCGAGAGCAGCGCTGTGGCGCCAGCGCTCGTGTCGGGTTCGGCGATGCAAGCAACGAAGCTGCCTCGTTTGGAGATCCAGTCGCGCACGGCGAATCCCCCTCGGACCAGCAGTGCTTCGAGCGACCGCAGAGAGTGGGCGCGGCGTGCCGGACTGGCGAGCCGTTGGAGGGGAATGGCCCGAGGCTCGGCCACCAACAGTCGTCCTTGGGGAGCGAGTCGATTGCGCAGGCCGCGGAGTGCGCCCTCGGGATCTCTCAAATGCCCCAGCAGATCGGCGACGACGGCTGCATCGAAGAGCGGTGCATCGAGCGCCCCGGTGGCGTCGGCCTGAGCGAAGTGGGCCCGCGGGCACCATTCGCGAGCGAAGACCAACGCCTCCGCGCTCGAGTCGAGGCCCGTGACGGAAGGGAATCTAGCGCACAGCCGGCGCGTCCCGTCCCCGGAGCCACAGCCCAGGTCCAATACGCTTTCGACGTCGGGAAGCTGGCATGCGATCCCATAAAACACCGTGGTCGGCGGGGCCGCCCCGCGCAGCCCGGGGTAGGTCCGCGCGCGGCCGCGCCCAGCGCGGACGATGAGACCCGACGGGAAGTGGGCGAAGACCTCCGAGCGACTACCGCCTGCCACGTACCTGGGCGGCAACACCCCGTCGAGAGGCGCGCTGCTGACTCGCGATACACTGGCCGACATCACTACTCTCCCCCATCCTTCGCCGCGTCCAGTACTGCCTTGGGGACCGCGAGCCGCCATGCATCGCGCATTGGCGTCAGCACGCGCACCACTTCGTCGATGCAGTCGACGGAGCCCTGCCGGCTCGCTTGCGTGATTCGGTCCATCGCGAAGCCGTAGAGCCCCTCCAGATTCGCGCACAACTCGGGATGCACCGAGTGGTCGAGGGCGATGTAGAGTTCGCTGACGATGGCGTAGGACTTCGACAAGAGCTCGGCAGCGCGAGCGCGCTCCCCGCGCTCCAGCTGGAGGCGCGCTCCTTTGAGAAAGCGGAACAGCCCGTCGTAGAGCGCGATCAGGATTTCGCCCGGGCTCGAGGTCGTGGCGCGGACCTGCTGATAGCGAACGGCGGCGGGGTGCATCTTCGACTCCTTCTGCGTGTCACTTGAGCTTCATGATGGCGGTCAAGTAGTCGGTTTGGGCGTTCGAGCCTGCGACGCTGCCGTCCATGACCGAGAACTGACGGCGGAGCATCTCTGCGTACCAGTCCAGGTGTTGCTGCTCCCGATCCACGCGGGAATCGATGGTCTTCGCGCGCTGCTCCAGGGTCTCTTTCTTGGTGGCGAGCAGCCCCGAGCCGGTCTGGTTGAAGGAGTCGACTACCCCGGACAGAACATCCATTGCGCCGTCGTCGCCGGACACACCGGCCAAGACCTTGACCACGCTGGCCGCGTCGCTCGCCAGCGCCTTGTCGAGCTTGGTAGAGTCGAGCGTGAGCGAGCCGTCTTTGGTCACGCTCACGCCGAGCGCTGACAAGGTGCCGTGCGTGCCCGAATCGGCCACGGCGTTCAAGACGGCGTTCCCGAGCTGCCCGGTGATGTTGCGCAGCAACGAGTCAGCCGCCAGCACCGGGTTCTGAGCCTTGATCGTCCCGAAGCCGGCGCTCTGGTGGACCTTGCTCACTACCGCGTTGTAGGCGCTGACGAAGCTCTCGAGCTTGGTCTTGAGCGCCGCGGAGTCAGCGTCCACGTTCACCGTCACCGGCTCGGTGGTCGTCTGGGTCAGATTGAGCGTCACGCCCGGCAGGGCTCCCGCCACCTGATTCGACGGCCGGCTGATGGTGAAGCCGTCGATCACCACCTGAGAGTTCTGCGCGGCCTGAACCACGCTTCCGGGCAAGGTCAGCCCGAAGCTCGTCCCGGTTTCGGAGAACGTCAGCGCGTTGTCGGCGCCAGTGTCCAGTCCTCTGACTTGCAGGCGATAGTCGGTGCCATCGAAGAGCACGGCCGCGCTGACGCGGGCGCCCGAGGCGCCGATCTTCGTGACCAGGGAGTCGAGGGTGTCATCGGCCGCAATGGAGATGTTCTTCACGTCTCCCGACCCCACCTGAAGGCTCAAGGTCCCCGACTGACCGAGGGCAGCGCTCGAGCTCGAGAAGGCGGACGAATAGCTCCGCTGCTCTTTGGCGAGTTGCTGTACTTGGACGGACCAAGCGCCCGTCTGGGCCGCCGAGCTCGCGGAAGCGACCAGGGCGGAGCTGCTGGAGGACGCTTTGTAGCTCTTGACGCCGCTGTCGTCCGACAACGCACCGAGCGCAGACTTCAGCTTGCCGAGGAGACTTCCGACCTCGGACAGGGTGGAGACAGCGGACCGGGTCGCCGCGGCACGGCTCTTGAGCGAGCTGAGCCCAGCGCTGCTCGCCGACACCAGGCCCTGGACGATGCCCTCGGTGTCGAGCCCGGATCCGATTCCGCCGAACGAGATCGTGCCAGCCATGTCGCCTCCTAAAAGACTCGGGGCGCGCAGACCCTGGACGGAGGTCCGAGCCGGCGCGCCCCGCGTTCAGCCGTCAGCCGATGAGGCCGAAGGCCAGCTGCGGCAGTTGGTTCGCCTGAGCGAGGACCGAGATGCCTGCTTGGGACAGGACCTGGTTGCGGGACATCTTCGAGGTCTCGTCGGCGACGTCGACGTCTCGGATGCGCGAGTTCGCTCCGCTGAGGTTGAGTCGCATGGTCTGGATGTTGTTGGTCGCCACCTGCAGACGGTTCATCGCGGAGCCGAACTTCGAGCGCGCTCCCGAGGTGGTCGCGATGGCGCTGTCGATGCGGCCGAGGGCCGTGAGTGACGCAGTGGCCCCGGCGCCGGAGAGCACCGTGGTGGAGGCGAGCAGCGTGGTGAAGCCGACTCCGCCGAAGGTGACCGAGATCTTGTCCGAGGCGGTGTTGTTGAGGCCGACCTGGAAGGTGACCGTGCTCGCGGTCGCGTTCACCAGCTTGTTGCCGTTGAACTTCGCCGAGCCCTGGATGCGAGTGACTTCCGCCTGGAGGGAGCCGAACTCGGTGTTGATGTAGCCGCGATCCGTCGACGTCAGGCCGCCGTTGGACGACTGCATCGCCAGTTCGCGCATGCGGCCGAGGATCTCGTGGACCTCGCCGAGGGCGCCTTCGGCCGTCTGCGCCATGCTGACAGCGTCGCCTGCGTTGCGTTCGGCCACCGTGTAGGACCGAATCTGCGACTTCATGCTCTCGCTGATGGCGAGGCCGGCGGCGTCGTCGGAGGCGTTGTTGACGCGAAACCCGCTGGAGAGCTTGGCAAAGCTCGACTGCAGGGCCCGCTGGTTGCGAGAGACGTTCTTCTGAGCTTCGAGTGAGGCTACGTTGGTCTGAATATTTACGGCCATGGGAATTGCTCCTTCTTGGAGGTCGCCGCGACTCCCGGAGGAGGCGCGGGGGGCGTCGCTGCCCGTTCAATGAGCCTGAACGGACCGGCCCACCCGGCCTTGAGGAGCTTTTGCTGTCAGCCACCGCCCACCAGGCTCAGGGCCAGCTGGGGGAGCTGATTGGCCTGGGCGAGGACGGCGACGCCAGCCTGAGAGAGCACCTGATTCCTGGCCAAGGCCGACGTTTCTTCGGCGACGTCGACGTCGCGGATGCGGGAGTTGGCGGCGGAGAGGTTCAGCCGCATGGTCTGGATCGACGAGGTCACGACCTCGAAACGGTTCATGGCGGCGCCAAAACGCGCGCGGCTGGTCGAAATCGTCGCGAGCGCCGAGTCGATGCGGCCCAGAGCCGTCAGCGAAGCGGTCGTTCCCGCTCCAGACAGCGTGGTGGTAGCAGAAAGCAGCGTCGTCAGGCCCAGTCCGCCGAAAGTCAAGGTGACTTTGTCGCTCGCGGTGTTGTTCAAGCCGACCTGAAAGGTCAGGCTCGAAGCGGTCGCCGAGAGCAGCGACTTGCCGTTGAACTTGCTAGACGCCTGGATGCGGGTCATCTCCGCCTGCAGCGCGGAAAACTCGGTGCTCAGGTAGCCGCGGTCGGTGGCCGTCATCGAACCGTTGGAGCCCTGCATGGCGAGCTCGCGCAGGCGCCCGAGGATCGAGTGCATCTCTCCCAGTGCCCCCTCGGCGGTCTGAGTCATGCTGATGGCGTCGCTGGCGTTGCGCTCGGCGACCACATAGGACCGAATCTGGGTTCGCATGCTCTCGCTGATGGCGAGTCCGGCGGCGTCGTCCGCCGCGCTGTTGATCCGGTGACCGCTCGACAGCCGAGCAAAGCTCTTCTGAAGCGCTGCCTGGGAGCGAAACAGGTTCTTCTGCGTCTCGAGCGAGGCGACGTTGGTTTGAGTCACAATCGGCATGGGTCGGGTTCTCCTTGGCTCTGGGTTGGCTCGACAAGAGCCGCGCCGGGCTCTCGAATGATCTGGCTGAGCTTGTCCTCGATGGCTCGCGCCGCGTCCTCGATGGCTCGCGCCAGCGCGACCTCTCGGCCTACTGACGAGAGGGCGTCCTGTCGGGCGTCGTCGGCTGTTGTCGGCGCGTTCGATTGGAGCGCCGCCTCGACCTCGGCGAAGGCCCAGGCGTTCACCATCGGGGCGGCTTCCACCGCAGCTCTGAGCGCAGTCTCGGACTCCTCGAGGCGCTCGAACATCCGTGTCACCTCCTGCGGGCGGTCGCGCTCGATGGCGCTTCGCGCGCGCTGGGCGGCTCGGCGTGTTCGGCGTGCCTGCTCTCGAACCCGAGTGACCCGCTGCCGCTCGTCCACGGCCCACGCGCACAATTCGGGGCGGTCGACCACCCGAGCAGAGTCCTTTGCCATGCGGCACAGTTCGTCGACGCTGAGGCCGCGATCCGGTTGCTCGGCGATCACCTCGGCCAGCCGGCGCTCCGTAAAGCCCTCGATGCGCGAGCCGCCCTCCGTGGCGTTGATGAGTTCGGTCTTCGACGACTGCTGCCGCAGCTGCTCGGCGGCCCCGCTCAGCCATGCGCGGGGGCCGGCGAAGCTCTGGCCCGAGGGCACGCTTCCTTGCCCACCCCACGCCGTCACCTCCTCGAGGCGCTCTTCAGCGTGCAGGGGTGGATCACCTGGCGCGCGGGTGCCGCGCGAGGTCGCGCACCACTGGATGCGAAGCCTACCGTCGGCGCCGATCTCGACGCGCGACGCATCAAACGCGCTACCCTCGGCGTGGGTGCGCTGGCCGGTGTACGCCAGGTCTTGGCCCACCAATACGATGGGCGAGCAGCCGAGGGCGTAGGCCAGGGAGAAGGCCAGCGTCGAGACGCTCCCCGAAACCGCGAGCCCGGGCGCTCCGGTCAGGCGCATCATCGGATCTGCGAGCTCCGGGATCGCCTCCCACACCGGGAACAGCGGCCCTCTTCCGGTGCGGAACGTGTTTGGGTGCGCGGACAGGCTGAAGGCGCGAATGGCGCGGTCGACGAACGGCAGCGAGGCGATGAGCTGAGAGACGTCCACCGACTCGATGCAGCAGAAGACCTGGGGTTCGACCTCGTGTTTCGCGAGCACCCGGCCGCTCGAGTTGGTGGCGATGACAAGGCCCTTCTCCGTCGCGGCGCGCAGCAAGGCAGCGTTTTTTGCCAACGATGGGCCGGCTCCGACGATGAACGCGGGAACACCCTCGAGTCGGCCACGAAGCGCGACAAAGGGCGAAGCGTCGAGCAAGCAGCGGACGTTTGCGAACAGGTGCTCGACCCAGGCGCGGGCACGTTGCTGGTGGGTATTGCGGTTGATGCCGCTGCGGTCGACGAGCTCGGAGAGCTTTGCCTCGAGCGCGGAGTGTTCGATCGGAAATCGCTCGGGGTACCCCGGAGTTCGAACGAAGGTCGCACCGACCTCGTCCTGCGCGAGGCCGGACCAGAGTTGTGAGAGCTCGTCGAGGGAGCACACCAGATCGGCGTCGCCGAGGTCGGTCGGTCCATGCTCGAGCACCGCGCGAGCGACGCTTGGGTCCGGCTCGTAGACCACCACGGGCGCGTCGGACGCTCTACGCACGGAGCGGACGGTGTCGCCGGTCCCGAGGCCGAACACCACGATCGGAGCCCGCCCGCCGACGCGGCAGGTGCGATCCAGTCCCCAGTCGTCCGCCGGAGCGCCGAGCACCGTGCCGCCGATCCGCACCACCTCGATCCCCGCTTCGATCTCGACGATCTCGGCGGAGCGAGCCGCGCGCACCCTTTCGATGGTGACCGCGGAGGCGCCGAGGGCGCTCAAGTTGTCAGTGAGGAAGTCCGCGCGGAGGTCCGCATCGGGCCAGTTCATGGTGCCCATGGTCGCAGTCCACTATTCACGCGGCGTGCCAGTGCCCCTCTAGCTGCCATCGCGCAGGAGCCTCACCGACGACGTCGCTCGGATGGGTCGCGGGGCACGCCCAGCGGCGGTCGGCTGACGCAGCAACTGCCACCGCCGTGACGAGCTCAGCGCTCGGACTTCGTGGCACGGGCAGCGGATTCCACGGTGCTCGCCAGCGCTTGGCGGTTGGCGGCTTCGATCGCGTCGTGGACTTCACCGCGGATGATGGTGCAGCGTGCCGGGGCAGAGATCCCGAGCTTGACCGTGCCTCGCGCGACTTCGGTGACCACCAGCACGATCTCGCCCCCCAAGACGATGCGTTGACCCTTGCGACGCGCGACGACGAGCATGATTGCCCGTGTGCAGTCGCCGTGCCACTGAATGCCGGATCAGAATCCGCGCCAGCGCGAGCCCAGATCGAGCATCTGTTTCGACACGGCGATGGCTCGCTCGAAGGCGCCCGAGAGCGAGGTCAACTTCGAGAAGGCTTCGAAAGCGTCGGCGGCGCCCACCCGCTCGGAGGACCGGGCGACGTCGACCCGACCCTGCTCGAGGACTTGGTCGGCGGCCCTGAGCTTCTCGAGGGACAGCCCGGCCTTGCCGCGTTCCTGCTCGATCTGCTTTCGAGAGGCCTCCAAGCCGTCCAGCGACGCGCTGATGCCCGCGGAGTCATCGGCCGCCAGCGCCGTGCGGAGCTGCGCGAGATTCTGCGAACACGTCGCGTCCACCGCTGGCCGTGAAGGCCAACGCGCCGCTTGCGCTGGCGCTGGTCGCGCCCGCGCCGACGTCCACGACGTGGTCCACGCCATCTCCGCTGAAGGCACCGTTGGCCGCGAATGGAACGGCGTCGGTCTTGCTGCCGGCGAAGAGATGCCCGCGTGCGCCCTGCTGATTGGCGATGCCGACCAACTCTTGCTCGAGGGCCCTGACCTGCTCGGCGAGCAAGCTGCGTCCGCTGGCGTCGAGGGCGCCGTTGCCTCCTTGCATCGCCAGCTCTCTTGCACGGACGAAGAGGTCGCTGCGCCGCGGCGAGGGCCGCCTCCGACTGCTCGAGATCCCCAGTCGCGTAGCGCAACGTCTCGATGTGCGCGTCGATCTTGCTCCCGGCGTGTCGCAGCCGCACCAGCTCGGCGGCGGCCTGCGGGTCGTCCGAGGGGCGGTTCACCCGCTGACCGGTCGACGCTTCTCGCGAGGCCTTCGCGTGATCGGACGCAATCCGCTGGAGAGCTTCGTTCACGGTCTTGTAGCGGGCTGCGTCGCTGACTCTCATCGCCCGACCTTGTCCAGGAGTTCGCGGAGCAGTTCATCGACGACTGCAAGCACCTTGGCGGCTGCGTCGTAGGCATGCTGATACCTGGTGAGCGAAACCATCTCTTCGTCGAGCGACACGCCGCTGAGGCTCTCTCGAAGCGAGTCGGCCTGGGCTCGAATGCTTTGCCGGATCTCCGTCTCCGCGCTCGCCTGTGCGAGGCGGCTGCCCGCGTCGCCGACCAGATCACTCCAGGCCTGGGTCGCAGAGCGCGTATTTCCCGAGAACAGCTGCTGGGACGAGAGCCCGGAGAGGGCCACCGCGTTGTCCGAGCCTCCAGGCAGCGCGGTCACCTGGCCGCTCGCCGCGAGGCGCTCGGGATGTCCGACCATCTGGGAGTCCAGCGCGATGGCACGGGCCGCTCCAGCAGGCGATGCTGAAATCGAGAACAGCGCGCGACCGCCGATCCCGTCGAGGCCGAAACCGACTGCGTGTTGAGTGTTGACCGCGGATGCCAGATCCCAGGCGAGTTGATCGAGCCCGGCGGCCATGCTCCCGAGATCGGAGTCGCGAACCTCTTTGATGGCTGCCAGCGCGCCTCCGCTGAGAGACGCCGTGATTTCCATGGAGGGAGGACCGCTGCTCGCGAGCAGCAGGCGCATGCTGCCGTCGCCGGCGAGATCGATGTCGAAACGCTGAGCGACGTTGCCTTCTACCAAGGTAGCGCCTGCCGCGCGGACCACGAGCGCGCCCTGGCCATCGACGAAGGTGTGCAGATCTACCTGCGATGAGAGCCCGAGCAAGAGACTGTCCCGCTGATCGCGGAGGCTGCTCGCATCTCCGCCTTGGGCTTCGGTCATGGAGATTTGTCGGTTGAGCTCCGCGAGCTTGGATGCCGTGCCGTTGATTTCCCCGACGACGCTCCGCGCCTGAGCCAGCGCCTCTTCACGTTGAGTCGCGATGGAGTCGGCATTGTCGCGGATTCGTCCCGCCAGGGCGTCAGCGCGATCGAGCAGCGCTTGCCGAGCGGTTGGGTCCGAGGGCGTCGAGGCCAGCTGGGAGAAGCCAGAAAACAGCCGGTCCAGCTGGGTTCCGATGCCCGAGCCGCCCGTGTCGTCGAAGAGCGCCTCGACACGGCTGAGGAGGCCTTCGCGTTCCGAGGCTCTGGCGCTCGTGCTCGATGCCGAGAGCCAGCGCCGGTCCACGTACTGGTCGGCGACGCGGCGGACGCCAGTGGCCACGACGCCGCCCTGCTCTCGAGCCGAGAGCAGGGCGTCTCGGCGCGCGTAGCCTGGCGTCGTCGAGCCCGTGATGTTCTGCCCGGTGACGCCCAGTGCAAACGATTGTGCGCTGAGCGCGTCGCGAGCCGTGAGCAGCAGTTGCGTCAGCGCGGGCATGACTAACCCGTCGTGTCGAGCCCGGCGCTCGATCCGATGTGGCGGGCGCCGCCGGGACCGTAGCTCGGTCCGGGTGCGCCGGTCATTACCCTCAGGATGCCCCGGACCGAGTCCCGGGCGTGTACCAGCAGCAACTGGTTGTGGACGATGTTCGACCGCAGGCGCTGCAGCTTGCTGGGGTCGACGGGGGCATCCGCCATCGCTCGGCTCAGGAGTTCGGCAAGCTCGAGCTTTCGCCCAGCGGCCTGCTCGACTCCGTCTCTATCGAGCGCGCGGAGTGCGCGGCGCTCTTCGGATAGCGCTACGTCGAGCTGATGAAGAATGGTGTCGACGTTGATCGGTTGACTTGGCTCTTCAGACGGCATGGCATGCTCCATCTGGCGCGCGCCAAGGCGCGCCTCAACCCAGCGTGTCCAGCATGCGCCGTGCCACCGCTGCGCTATCGACATCGAAAGCGCCGGCCGCGATCCGGCTCTTCAAGTCGTCGACCTTCCGCTGATCGACGGCCTCCCCGGCGCGCGCCAGCTCGCGGGCGGCCTCCGAGATCTCGACGTGAGCGGCCTCTTTGGCGCCGGAGGTCTCCGCAGGCGACGGATCGCCTTGGGCGGCCGGGCGCGCGGGGCTCACCCCCGAAATCGCCATCCGCTGGTAGGCGTCGAGCGCTGGGTTTCCAGTTACAGACTTCATGGCCTCCTCCGATACGGTTGCATCGTAGAGGTGAACGGCCGACTCCGGGGGAGCTTGAGGGCTGCTGTGTAACTGCTGGAAAAGACTAGGATTGGAGTCATCGTCGGGGGACTCCTGCCTGGGCGGTCACGCCGCGTTCGACCTCGCGGGCGAGTCCGATGCCGTCCGCCCGCGCGATAGCGTCCGAAATGGCCTCGACGAGCATGCGCCCGTACTGACTGCTGCCACCCTGCGCGGGCTTCTGCCCCATCTGGGTGGTGCGCTCGAGGCTCTGCAGCACCCGAGTGAGCAGCATGGCTTCGAACTGGTGGGCGGCCTCTCGCAGGCGGTGCTGCTGCGGATCAGGCGCGGAGGGAGCTGCCGCGCCTGGCTCTGGAACGCGGGCGATCATTGGACGACGATCTCCGCATGCAAGGCTCCGGCCGCCTTGAGCGCCTGGAGCAAGCTCGCGAGCTCTCTCGGGGCTACTCCCAACACCGAGAGCGATCGCGCCACGTCCGCCAGGGTGGTTGCGCCTTTGACATACGAGAGCGTCGGTGGCCGCTGCTCCACGGCCTGGACGTCCGTCTCCTTGGCCGTTTGGGTCGTGCCCTGCGTGAAGGCTCCCGGCTGCGAGACCAGCGGAGTCTCAGTCACGCTGATCGTGATCCCTCCTTGCGCGATGGCAACCGGCGACAGCTGGACGTCGCCGCCCGCGACGATGGTGCCGGTGCGTTCGTTGATCACGATCTTGGCGGAGCTCGGCAGCTCGACTTCGAGGTCGGACACCTTCGCCAGCAGCGCGACGGTGGAGCCCGAGGCCTTCACCTCGATGGCTCCCGCGTCGATGGCCTTGGCGGAGCCGGCCCCGAGGGCCTTGTTGATGGCTTGGCTGACGCGGTCGGCAGTGATGAAGTCGGGAGTGCGGAGCGAAAGCGTGATCTTGCCCTTGCTCGCGATCTCGCTGCGAATTTCTCGCTCGACGAGCGCACCGCCCGGGACCCGCGCGGTGTTCGTGGAGTTTTCAGTGACTGAGCTGCCGCCGGCGCTGGCCGAGAAGCCGCCCACGATCAGCGCGCCTTGGCCCACCGCGTACGTCCTGCGGTCCGCACCCCGCAGTGGGGTTTGGATCAGCACTCCTCCGCGAAGCGAGCGGGCGTTTCCGATGGACGTCACGGTGACGTCGAGTTTGCTGCCTTGGCGCACGAAAGCCGGGATGTTGGTGGTGACGAGCACCGCCGCCACGTTGCGTAGCCGGACTTGTCGTTGGTCGATTTGGACGCCGAGGCGCCGGAGCAAGGCTCGCAGCGATTGAGCGGCAAAGGGGGCAGAAACGTCGTCTCCGGTGCCATTCAGACCCGTGACCACCCCGTAGCCGAGGAGCTGATTGTCCCGGGCGCCGACCACGTCGCAGATGTCGCGCACCTTTCCGGCAGCCGCGTCCCGCGGCGAGAGCGTGAGCGACAGCAAGACCGAGGCAGTGAGGGCGAAGAGCTTGTTCATGATCAAAACGGGCTCAGGAAGTCCAGCGCTTTGGTGAGCCAACCGCGCTCGACTTGGTCGGCAATGTCGCCCCGTCCGGTGAATTCGACGCGGGCGTCGGCGATCAGCGAGGAGTCTATGGAGTTGTCTCCTTCGATGTCTGCCGGGCGCACGACCCCTGAGACGTACAGGTGGTACTCCTCGAGGTTGATCATCACGACCTTCGTGCCTTCGATGAAGAGATCGCCGTTGGGCAACTCCTTCTTTACGCGCACCCCCATGCTTCCGCGAAGCTTGCCGGCACGTTGGGTCTTGCCCTCGCCGTTGAAGTCGTAGCTCGCAGCGAGCTTCATCAACTCGCCGGGGTCGATGTTTGGGTAGGCCTTCTTGATGGCGGGGACCAAACCCAGCAGCGACTCGACGCTGGCGTCCCGGCCGGTGTCCTTCTTCAAATTGGTCTTGGCGCCGCCCTGGGCGTCGGCCTGTTCGTTGATGCGGATCAGCATGATATCGCCGACGCGCAGCGCGCGGGTGTCCTCCAGCAGGCCCGCCTGAGCTTCGGAGTAGATCGAGCCGGGCATCGGCGCGTAGCCCTTGGCGGTCGCCGCGTAGTCTCCGACGTCGTATTTGCGCTCGCGGGGCGTGAACGGGCGGATATGCGCGGGCCCGCAGGCACCAGCCAAGAGCGAGAGCGTGAGGCCGACGAGCAAGGTCTTCATTGCACGACCACCGCTCGGTCGGCGCGATCCACGCGCGCGCGGACGATCTTCTTCGTGGCTTCGACCTTGAAGGTCACGACCTCTCCAGCGTCGGCGTCCGCCAGGGCGATGGCCGACGCACCGACGCGTATGCGCCCATGCTCGATCACCAAGTCGAGTCGCGCACCGCGCTGAACCAAGGGCTTCGTCGCGCGTTCATCCAGCGCTATCACCGCCCGGAGAGGGACGCGGCTGGTGACAGCGCCGAGTTCGCCGAGCTCAGCGGTAATGGTGAGTGTGTGCTGCCCGACGCGCCGCGGGAGCTTTGGTACCCGCACGCTCACGACCTCGACGTTCTTCGCGACGGTCGCGCCTTTGCTCGCGCTGAGCGAGATCAGGCGCGCGCCCGTAGGCAAGCGCGACGAGAGGACGGGTCGCGCAGCCAGCGCCAGCTCAGTGGCAGAGAGGTGCCGCGCCGAGCGAGTGACACGGATCACCGACGGCAGCTTGACGGTCTTGGCATCGATGCCCGCTTCGTTGAGGCGGCGCGCCAGTTCGTCGCGCTGCACGAGGCGGCTTCGACCCGGCGCAGGAGTGGGGCCGAGCTCGAAGCCCTCGAGCCCCGCGGGTGCATCCAGGATCTCGCCGAGTCTCAAGACTGGGCCGTCGACGGTCCTCTGGGGCTCCGCCCGCGCAGCCGACGGAGCGAGCAACGACGACAGAAGTATCAGCTGGAGAACCCGGTGTCGCATCTCACTTCATCTGGGTCGCGGCGCGGAGCATCTCGTCCGCGGCCGTGATGACCTTCGAATTCACTTCGTAACCGCGCTGCGCGCTGATGAGTCCGATCATCTCTTCGACGATGTCCACGTTTGCTTGCTCGAGGGAGCCCTGAAGCAGGGCGCCGCGGCCGTCCTGCCCTGCTTCGCCCACTTGGGGCTCTCCGCTGGCAGCGCTCGGGATGAACAGATTGTGCCCCAACGCGCGCAGCCCCGCCGGGTTGACGAAGGTGGCGACGCTGATCTGCCCGAGGTCGACCGGAGCCTTTTCGCCGGCCATGATGGCGGAGACGGTGCCGTTCGCCGAAATCGAAATGCCGGCCGCGCCCGGAGGTACCGTGATGGGCGGAATCCAGGGGAAGACCTTCGGACGTCACGATGCGCCCGTCGCCGTCGGTCTTCAGGTTGCCGGCCCGCGTGTAGGCTGGGTTCCCATCGGCTTGCTGCACGACGAAGAAGCCGTTTCCCTCGATGGCTAGGTCCAGCGGCCCTTGGGTGTTGTAGAGCGTGCCTTGCTCGAAGGTGCGCGATGTGCCGACCACTCGCACGCCCGTGCCGAGCTGGAGTCCGGTGGGCGACATCGTGGTCGGTCCCGTGGGAGCTCCGGGCGCGCGGATGGTCTGGTAGAGCAGGTCTTGGAACTCGGTGCGTTGGCGTTTGAAGCCGACCGTGTTCGCGTTGGCGATGTTGTGTGCGATGCCGTCGAGCTGCGTCTGCTGCGCGCTCATGCCCGTGGCTGCGATGTTGAGTGATCGAAACATGGCGACCTTCAGTGCACTTGCAACTCGAGTGCCAGCTCAGCCCGAGTCGCTGGAGTCGCTGGAGTCGCTGGAGTCGCTGGAGTCGCTGGAGTCGCTGGAGTCGCTGGAGTCGCCGTCGGTGGCTGCCTCGGGAGGGTCTCCGGCGTCGGCGTCGGCGTTGTCAGCGTCGCCGGTACTCTCGGAGTCCGCGTCCGCCATCGAATCCGCCTCGTCGCTGGCGTCCGCATCGGGGGTGTCCCCGTCGGACGAGTCGACGACATCGGCCTCCGCGGCGGCGTCCTGCGGCTTTTTCGGCGCCGAGACCTCGCAGCTACCGCCGGAGCAGGCCTGTCCGTTCGGGCAGTCCGTGTTGCGCAGGCAGGCGTCCGTGTCAGCGCACCCGAGGGGGCAGGCGAGGCCCAGGGCCGCCACGAAGGCCAGCCCAAGCAGTCGACGCTCAAAGTCCAAAGCGCACCCCGGCGGACAAGAGCGCCCAGTACAGCGGAGTGTCGCCGGGCAAATCGCTCCCGAGAGGCAGCACCGAGAAGCTCGGCTCGACGTAGATGCCGACGCGCTTGCCCATGGGCAATACGAGCCGCGCCCCGAAGACGCCTCCGAAGAGGGTCTCCGGAGTGACAGTCCCTGCCGCACCTGCGAAGACGCCGAACTTCGTCGACGGCCAGAGCGCGTACCGCAGCTCTCCGCCGACGCTCCCGCGTTTCTCGATTTCTGCGAATGCTCGGAAGTGATAGCCGTGGCTGGCCTCTTCGTCGTTGCGCAGTTCGACGCCGACGCTCACTCGCGTGCGCGCGCGTCGCCACTTGATAGCGCCGCCGCCGTCGTCGCCGCCCTCCAAGCCGGTCGAGAGCCCGGCCTCCCCATCAATCAACCAGCCCTCGGCGTGCGCGGGAGGAGCCAGCAGGGTGGCACCGATCAGCGTCGGGAGTGTGACGCTGAGGAGCCGAACGACTGCATAGGAGCGAATGGATTTCACCGCGACGTGTCCTTGGCAAAGGGCGGGCCAACGCTCGGAGCGGAGCGCGCACGACTTCGAAACCAGACGCGTCCAACGTGTCCGGCCCGCCGATGCCGATCGTGGCCAGGCCCCCCCTCCACTGGTGGGGTCTCCGCGAATCAGTGGGACCAGCTCAAGCGACGCGTTGGACGATGCGCTTGCGTTTCAGCATCTCCACCAGCGTCGTGCGATTGAGCCCCAGCAGAGCTGCGGCGCGCTTCTTGTTCCAACTGGTGCGGTCGAGAGCCTGGCGAATCAGCTGGTTTTCGAAGGTCTCCACTGCGCCACGCAGATCCATGCCCGAGTCCGGAAGGCGTGCCGTGACGCGCCTTTCAGTGCCCAACCCGAGCACCCGCGTCGGGAGGTCACGCGGCTCGATTTCTTCGCCGTTGGAGAGCAGCACGGCGCGCTCGATGGTGTTCTCGAGCTCCCGCACATTGCCCGGCCACGAGTACTGCATCAGCAGCTCGGCGGCCGCCCGAGTCAACCCGGAGATCTTCCGGCCGCTCTTGGCGATCGCCCGGCGCAAGAAGTGGTGAGTCAGGAGCGGAACGTCGTCGAGCCGGTCACGCAGAGCCGGGACCTGCACGTGGATGACGTTGAGGCGGTAGTAGAGATCCTCTCGGAAGACGCCGTCGCTGACCGCATCCTCCAGGTTCACGTTCGTGGCGGCGAGGATTCGGACGTCCGCCGTGAGGGTGCGGGTATCTCCGACCGGCGAATACTCTCGAGACTGGAGCACACGCAGCAGTTTGACCTGGAGCGACAGCGGGAGCTCTCCCACTTCGTCGAGGAAGAGCGTGCCGCCTTGGGCCGTGGCAATGCGCCCGACCTTGGTAGCGTGTGCGCCCGTGAACGAACCGCGAGCGTGCCCAAACAGCTCGCTCTCGAGCAGCGCCTCGGGGATCGCGCCGCAGTTGACCGCCACGAAGGGCGCGTCGGTGCGCGTGCTCGCATTGTGCACAGCGCGAGCGACGAGCTCTTTGCCGGTGCCGCTCTCGCCGGTGATGAGCACCGTGCAAGTGCTGTCCGCGATGCGGTCGACGATTCGGTAGACGTCCACCAGCGATTCGCTGGCGCCGACGACTTCTCGCATCGATGCTGGGAGCACCTCCCGAGGGGGCGGTGTCCCGATGCTGGTCACGGAGTCCGTCGTCCGAACTCCGGAGCCCTGCTCTTCGACGTCGAAGGGCGGGGGCTCACCTGACAAGATATCCACAGCTGCGACCATTCTTTCTCCTGCCTCCCCCGGCGGAGCGGACCATCAGCAAGTTGCGGGCCAGGCCAAGATATCGCGAAACGATCGCGCATTGCCCGAGCACTCGGGTTCGATCGACACCGGACGCGCACGCTGCCGGCATGGAAAGGTCGGCGATCGGTCGCGGGTCAGTCCGACCCCCCGGCCGTCAGAATGACTTCTGCGTCGATCAGAACGGCTCATCGGCACCGAGCTTGAGCTGGCACGGGACGTGCTCGACCCCGAGCGTGTTCGAAGCCGTCACTCCGCTGCAAGGCGCGCTGGACTACCACCTCGAGCGTCACAACGTCCTGTCCTCCAACGTGGCGCACGTCGACACGCCGGGGTACCGCGCGGTGGATCTGGAGCGGGTCGACACATCGGCGTTTGCCGGGACGCTCGCGGTCGCGCTGGCCCGCACGAGCTCGGCGCACTTGGCCGGCGGCGCGGCGGGCGCCACGCCGGTGACCGGCCGGGTCATCAACGACCTCACTGCGGGTGCGGGCAACGACGGAAACTACGTCTCCCTCGACCGCGAGGCGGCCAAGGTCGCCTCCAATCACTTGCGATACGACGTGATTTCCGCCGTGGTTCAGGCTGAGCTCCGCCAGCTTCGATTTGCGGTCAGTGACGCCAAGGGCTGAGGAAAGGTGAGCTGAACATGCTGGGAGTATTCAGTGCCATGGAGGTTGCGGCCTCGGGACTCGGTGCCGAGCGAGTTCGGATGAACACCATCGCGGCCAACCTGGCGAACGCGCGAACGACCCGGACGGCAGACGGCGGCCCCTACCGGCGGATCGACCCGCTGTTCGAGGCCGTCGGGCTCGACCGCTCGCGCTCGAGCGGGGGTCCCACCGGGGTCTCGATGGTCCGGGTTGCCCGCATCGTGCAGGACGAGCGACCCGGCCAACTGGTGCATGAACCGGGTCACCCGGACGCCAATGCGGAAGGCTACGTGGAGTACCCGAACGTGAACGCGGTCGAGGAAATGGTCAATATGATCTCGGCTTCCCGCGCCTACGAGGCCGGCGTCACTTCCATCGATACCATCAAGAACATGGCGCGATCCGCCATTGATCTCGGACGAGGCTGAGGATGAGCGCGGTCGATGCTTCGGCGGTCCAGCTCCTCCGTCCTCATCCTTCGTTCGGGCCGGATGTTCAGCCGCTCCGCGAAACGCCGGAACCCGACGGGGCTTTCGGGACGATCTTGGACGGAGCGTTGAGTCGTGTGAACGACGCGGGACATGCCGCGTCGCGGGCCGGTGAGGCGTTTGCTGCGGCGCCGTCGACGACATTCACGGAACGATGCTGGCGCTGAGCAAGGCGGAGATCGAACTCAAGTACGCAGGAGCCGTTCGAAACAAGGTCATTGACGCATTTTATGAGCTCTGGCGCATGCAAATCTGAAGGGTCTTGAGCGATGCCCGATCGGATGAGAACCGTACTGTCGCAGCTCGTCGAGCTGTGGAAGTCACTCTCGACCGCCAAGCGATTGGCGCTGGTCTTTGTCACCAGCAGCGTGCTGCTGGCGGTACTCGGGCTGGTGTTTCTGGGCTCACGGGAGAGCTTTGCCGTGCTCTACCGGGATCTGCCCCAGGACGACGCCGGCAAGATCGTCGAGAAGCTCGAGGCGCTCAAGGTCCCTTACCGCGTCGAACAGAGCGGTGGGGCCGTGCTGGTTCCCGAGGAAAAGGTGCATCAGCTCAGGCTGGAGTTGGCGAAGACCGGGCTGCCGAGGGGCGGAGGGGTCGGGTTCGAGCTCTTCGACAAGTCCCAAATCGGCTCCACCGAGTTCGAGCAGCGGGTCAATCTGCGACGCGCGCTCGAGGGAGAGCTCGCGCGGTCGATCGACACGGTAGAAGGCGTGAAGCAGGCGCGCGTCCACCTCGTCTTGCCTGAGCGCCGGTTGTTCGCCGCGGACAGCGAGAAGGCTTCGGCCTCCGTCGTGCTCAAGCTGGACAACCCCGGAAACTTCGGCAAGCGCGAGGTCGCGGGCATCGTTCACCTGGTTTCGGCGGCGGTTCCTGCGCTCGCGCGCGACCGAGTCTCCGTCGTGAGCACCGAAGGCGTGACGCTCCACCGCCCGGTTTCTGACACAGGCTCGAGGGCCGGTGAGGCCGCCGACCTTCATGGTGAGCAGGCAAGGGAGGTCGCCACGAGCCTCGAGCAGCGCGTGAAGGAGCAACTCGAACGTGTGGTCGGGCCGGGAAACGCTGACGTTCGCATCCACGTGGCTCTCGATCCCGCCACCCGCGAGCGGACTGAAGAGCACTACGATCAAGCGAAGACTGCGCTCCGAAGCGAGCACAAAACAGAGGAGCTGGCGGGCAGTGAGGGCGCTGGCGTGGCTGGTGTCCCCGGCGCACGCACCAATTTGCCTGACGCGGTGACCCCCGATACGGCTCCGCCGGAGGACCGCCTGGCCGAGGGCGCGGCGGTGGGCGGGGGAGCCCTGCGTCGGAGCCACACCCGCAACTGGGAGGTGGATCGCGTCACGGAGAAGACGACGCTCCCGCCCGGGGACTTCCAGCGGGTCAGTGTAGCTGTCTTGCTCAACAGTCGGCTGGCAGATCGCGGTGGAACCCCCGCATCGGTGCCGAAAACCCCCGCCGAGCTCAAGTCCTTGGAGGAAATCGTCAAGCGCGCGGTGGGCTTTGATGAGAAACGCGGCGACAGCATCAAGCTCGACACCATGGAATTTCGCTCGGCTGGACGGTGACCTGCCGCCCGTCGCGGTCCGCACACCGCCATGGCGTAAGTACCTGCCCCACGCGGTCGGCGGCTTCGCCGTTCTGCTAGCGCTCGGGGTGTACGTGTTGGTGCGACGTCGGCGGAAGCGGCGAGCCAAGGCAGCGCTGGCCGCTCCGGTGGTTCGGGTCGCTTTGACCGGAATGGGCGACCCGATCGCCGAGCTGACCGGGACCGAGCTGCCGAGCCTGCAGGGCGACACCGTGGCGGCCACCAAGGAAAAAGCCGTGGAAATCGCCGCGCGCGACCCCGCGACGGCTGCCGTCGTCTTGAGGAAGTGGCTCGGGGCAGGCGGAGCCTCACCGTCGGCACGCCCTTAGCATGAGCGCGCGACGATGGAGCTCACTGGTCCGGAGAAAGCCGTGCTGATGCTGCTCTCCCTCGACGAGGCAACGGCAACCCCCATTCTCTCCGAGCTCGACTCCGACGAGGTCAGGAAACTGCGCGAGGTGGCGTCGCTGATGCGCGCCGTGCCGTCGAGCGCCCTCGACTCCGTCTACTCCGAGTTCGTGGAGCGGTCGCGGGAGGCTATTGCCGTACCCCGGGGCGGGGTCAGGTATCTGCGCCGACTGGCGACGCGTGCGCTCGGCGAGGCCCGCGCCCAGGAGATCTTCGTCGACGCGCCCCAGTCGGCGATGGAACGACTGCTGGCCGCCGACCCGAGCACCCTGGCGATGGTGCTGGAAAATGAGCATCCGCAGATCACCGCCGCGATCATCTCCCAGATGACCCCGGATCGGGGCGCCGCCGTGCTGAACGGGATGCCCGATGAAATCCGGCCTGCCGTCCTCGAGCGCTTGGCGACCCTCAAAGAAGTGCCGGCCGGGCTCCTCGAAGAAGTCGCCGCGGCGCTGGCTGCGGACCTGCCACCCGAAGAGGCCGAGGCCGCGATGTCCGTTGACGGCATCAGCCAGTCTGCGGCGCTGGTACGCCGCCTGCCCCGAGAGACGGGTGAAGCATTGCTGAGTCGCTTGGGAGATGGGGACTCGGAACTCGCCACCCAGATCCGTCGCAACATGTACGGATTCGATGACCTCCTGGCCCTCGACGCGCGCGCGCTGCGCTCAGTGCTGGAGGCCGTGCCGGCCGACCGTCTGGTCTTGGCCCTCAAGGCGGCAGGTGCGGAAATGCGTGAGCACGTGTTCAAGGGCATGAGCAAGCGCGCCTCGGACCGCATTGCTGACGACATGGAGTTGCTCGGCGCGGTGAGACTCGCCGACGTGGAAGCGGCGCAGCAGGAGATCGTCGAGATCGCGCTGCGCCTCGAGGCCGAGGGCGCCATCTCGCTGGACGCGAAGAATGCGGGGACCATTGTCTGAGCGCGCCCGAATCGAGGAACGGAGCGTGGCCTTCTTGAACGTCACGCCGGAGCGCCGCCGACAGCCGTCGTGGATCGCCAAACAACGCGGCGATACGCCGGCGATAGTCGTGGCGGCACCTCCGCGATTGCCCCCGGAGATGGTCGCGGCCTTCCAGCAAGAGCTGCACATGTTTCCCGAGTCGGTGCTGCCGCCCGCCAGCGCCGAGGCGTCGTGGCCCGCATCGGAGCTGGACGAAGCGCCAACTCCGTCCGAACCCGCTGCCGCCATCGAGCCCGCAGCCCACGAGCCAGCGCTGCCGGACCCGGAGCTGCTGGCCGGCTTGATCGACGCCGTCGAACAGCTGGCACGCACCCGCGGGGAAGTGCTCGATGCCACCGCCGGCCAGCTGGCGGAGCTCGCCACGCTGATCGCGCGCCGGGTCATCGCTCACGAGCTCAGCGTGGGCCCCGACGTGGTCGAAGGACTGGTGCGAGAAGGGCTCGACGCGTTGGGCGAACACGACCGCGTCGAGGTTCGCGTCGGTAGCGGTTTTGGAACGGCGCTTGAATCGTTGAGACATCGATTGAGCACCAACGGGCGGAGCGCCGTGGTTCAGGTCGACCCGCGGCTGGCCGAGTTCGGCTGCGTGGTCGAGACGGAGCTCGGGGTGGTCGACGAGTCCATCGAAGCCCGCCTCACCTCCCTGCTTCTGGCGCTCAAGCCCGACAGCGCCCCACCGACCTGACTCGGAATCGAGATGCTCGAACGCCTGATCGAGAAGACGCGAAACGCACCCGTGCACAACCCTCACGGGGTGGTGCTCGACGTCGTGGGGCTCATTGTCGAGGTCGGCGGGCTCCGTGCCGCCGTGGGGGACACCATCGCGGTCGACTCGGCTCGCGGACTGGAGCTCGAGGTGGTTGGATTCCGCGGGGGTCGACTGCTGGCCACGCCCTTGGGTCCACTGGCCGGAGTTCGCCCCGGTGCGCGCGTTCATCGCACCCACCGCGGAGCCAGCGTTCCGGCTTCCAAAGGGCTGCTCGGACGGGTCATCGACTCCTTCGGGCGACCGCTCGACGGCGAGCCGCCGCCGGAGCTCGATCGGATGGTGCCCGTGCACGCGCCGCCGCCCCCGCCCTTCGCGAGACGGCCCATTGACCGCCCCTTCGCCACGGGTGTTCGCGCGGTGGACGCGATGCTCCCGCTCGGCATTGGCCAACGCATGGGTATCTTTGCCGGAGCCGGAGTCGGCAAGAGCACTCTGCTGGGAATGATTTGTCGGTCGTCGCAGGCCGACGTGAACGTGGTCGGTCTGATTGGAGAGCGCGGACGCGAGCTCAACGACTTCATTCGCCAGAGCCTTGGGCCCGACGGCATGTCCCGCACCGTCGTGGTCGCCGCGACCAGCGACCAGCCGCCGCTCGTGCGTGCCCGCGGCGCGGAGTCGGCCACGGCCATCGCGGAGTACTTCAGGAATCAAGGGCTTTCGGTGCTGCTGGTCATGGACTCGATCACCCGCTACGCGATGGCGCTCCGCGAGGCGGCGCTCGCGGCGGGTGAACCGCCGGCGACCAAGGGCTACCCGCCCAGCGTGTTCGCGGCGCTTCCGAGGCTGCTGGAGCGCGCCGGGACTGGAGGCTGCAACGGCGTCATCACGGCCCTCTACACCGTGCTGGTGGAGGGCGACGACATGACCGATCCGATCGCGGATTCGGTGCGTAGCATCTTGGATGGGCACATCGTGCTGTCTCGCGAGCTGGCCGAACGAGGGCACTTTCCGGCCATTGACGTGCTGCAGAGTGTCTCGCGACTTGCACCCGAAATTGCCCACCCGGACGACCTTCGCGCGGGCGCCTTGCTCCGCGATCTGCTCTCCGCGCACCGTGAGGTCGCCGACCTGATTCAGGTCGGTGCCTACGTCCCGGGCAGCGATCCGCGCGTCGAAGCAGCTCGCGCCGCCATGCCGCATCTCGAGGCGTTCTTGCAGCAGGGCATCCACGATCGAGTCACCGCCGACGAGGCGCGCGCTCGCCTGCAAGCGCTCGCGCGACAGGCGGTCGGGAGACCGGCATGACGCGCCGGTTAGCGCGGTTGCAGAAGCTGACCGAGCTGCGCAAGAAGGATCTCGACGACCGCGCCGCCCGCCTGGTGGCCGCCCGTCGAGCCGTCGACAACGCGAGCTCGCGCGCCGCCACAGAGGCGGCGCGCCACCAGCAGGCGGAAGGTGAACGCGCCCACCTGGCGCAGGACCCTTCGGACCCCGAGTCGTGGCGAACGGCCAACGAGTGGCTCGAGTTGCGCGAGTTGCATCGTGAGGCCGCACGACGTGGGCTCGCGTCCGCCGAGGTGGTGGCCGCTCGGGCTCACGAGCAGGTGCTCGCCGCTCGGTCCGCGCTCCGTAGCCTGGAAGTGCTGGAAGAACGCTTGCGTCGGGTCGAGCGCCAGACCGAAGAGCGCTTGGAGAACAAAGCTCACGACGAAATCGCCGCGCAACGAGCCGGCGCACGGGCGCGGGCACGATGAAGATGGAGCCGTCGAAGGTCGCGCTGGAAAAGCCCGAGGTCGCGAGCGACGACCGCGCCGCCGAACAAAGGCGCCGCCAAGAAGCGGAGAAGTGGGCTCGTGCGCTGGCGCAGACCGTCGCTGGCGCATGCCCTCCATCGGCTACGCCGGTGCCGAGCGCCGCGCCGCCGGAGGTTTGGCGATCCGGCGACGGCGCGCTGACGCAGCGGACGGCGGGTGACGGTGCCGCGAAAGCGCCCAGCCCCGAGGCTGCTGAGTCCGAGTCGCGAGTGCGTGTCAGCCTGAGTGCCGGCGATTTGGGCGAAGTCGACATCGTCGTCGATCGCTCACCGGTCGGCCTTCGAATTCTCATCGGCTTGACGGATCCGGAGGCGAACCTCGCCGTTGCGCCCGAGCTTTCGGCGCTGCAACGGGCCATCGAGGCCAACGGAATTCGCGTCGCTTCGCTGCGTGCGGTCGCGCGGAGTCGGCTCGGCACCGTTCTTGCTGAGTCTAATTCTCGAAGCGCCGCGGGTGAGGAGCCCGTGGACGAAACGAGTCGCGAAAGCAAGAGACGCCATCACAAGCGTCTGAACCTGATCGGTTGAGTCATGGTGGATTCGGTCAACAACACGCAAGCAGCATCTGGAGCCACCGGCAGCGGCATGTCCGGCGCGTTGACCGGCGGCCAAACCATGGGGCGAGACGCCTTCCTGAAGCTGCTGGTCGCGCAGTTGCGGCACCAAGATCCACTGAAACCCCAAGACGGCTCCGAGTTCGTGGCGGAGCTGGCGCAGTTCTCGTCCCTCGAGCAGACCATCGCCATCAACGACCGGCTGGACATGCTCGCCCTGCAAAATCGCGGGCTGGCCAACACTCAGGTGGCCAGCTTGGTGGGTCAGACTGCCACCGTCCGCGGCACCATGGTGACGAGCGACGGCACCGGTGTGGGAAGCCCAGTCAATTTCTCGCTGGGCGGTGCCGCCGACAAGGTCACCGTCACGATTCGAAATCAAGCCGGCGAGGCCGTGCGCACCATCGAAGTGGGCGCCAAGTCCGGCGGATTTGCCAAGGTGATGTGGGACGGGCGCAACGACGCCGGCGTGGTGCAGCCCGCTGGCGCGTACCAGGTCGCCGTCAGCGCGAAGGACGCCGCCGGTGGTCCGGTCGGTGTGGAGCAAGAGACCAGCGGCAAGGTGACCGCGGTCTCGTTCGACAAGGGATACCCCGTGCTGCACCTCGACACCGGGGTGAGCGTGCCGGTCTCGGATCTTGTTGAAGATCGAACCGGCCAAATCGACACCATGATGACGACCGGCCTGTCGCCGGCGCTGCGGACCCAACGGACGTGAGAGGATAATTAGGAGGCCAAATGGTATTGCGGGCAATGTACTCGGGGGTTTCTGGTCTTCGGGCCGAAGGCGAGGCACTCGGGGTCGTCGGCGACAACATCGCCAACGTGAACACCGTGGGCTTCAAAGGCCAGCGCGTCATTTTTCATGACGTGCTGGGACACTCAATCCTAGCGGGGTCCTCTTCGGCCTTGCCGGGGTCAGGCGTAAGAGTCGGAGGGATCCAACAACTCTTCACACAAGGGTCGCTGGCGAACACCGGCGTCTCGACGGATCTCGCGCTCAACGGCGACGGCTTCTTCGTCGTCCAGGGCACGGTCGCTGGCGTGGCGGGAAACTTCTATACGCGCGCCGGGCAGTTCGTCATCGACAACCAAGGGAACCTGACGGATTCCGGCGGATTGAAGGTGCAGGGCTACGCGGCGAACCCGGACGGAACGTTCCAAGCGTCCATCTCCGCGATCAAGGCCCCGACGGCCTCGATCCAACCCAACGCGACCGCGCTGATGGAGATCACCGCCAACCTCGACGCGAACTCCACCACGCCCACTTTGCCATGGGACGCGCAGAATCCGGCGAACACGGCGAACTTCTCGACCTCGATGACTGCCTACGACTCGCTCGGAAACGCTCATCAGCTCGAGGTCTACTTCCGCAAGACGGCGGCGAACACGTGGGACTACCATGTGCTCGCCAAAGGCAGCGAGCTGGCCACTCCGGTGGTCGGCAACGCGGAAATCGGCACGGGTTCCCTCGCGTTCACCACCAACGGCGCCCTCAACACGGTCACGACGACCACGGCCGTCACCGCCAGCTTTGCCGGCGCTACTGCGGCTCAGGCCATCACGCTGGACTTTGGGACTCCCATCGCAGGCGGCGGCACCGGGCTCGACGGCTCGACGCAGTTCGGCTCACCTTCGAACGTATCGAGTCAGTCCCAAGACGGGTACTCCTCTGGCGACTTCGCCGGCGTTGCCGTCGACGGACAGGGCGTAGTGATGGGCCTGTACACGAATGGCGAGAAGCTCGCAATCGGGCAGCTTGCCGTCGCGAAGTTCAGGGCCAACGAGGGCCTCGGGCGCGCCGGTCAAAACCTCTGGATCGAGACTCGCGACAGTGGAACTGGTGCGATGGGGACCGCTGGCAGTGGTGGCCGTGGCGCGGTGTCCGCGGGCACGTTGGAGAGCTCCAACGTGGATCTCGCCGAGGAGTTCGTCGGGCTGATTCAGCACCAACGATCGTTTTCGGCGAACTCGAAGACCATCACCACCGCCGACGAAATGCTGCAGGAACTGATCAACATCAAGCGCTAGTCCTGAAGCCGGCCCTCGCGGGCTGGCGTCGGGGCTCGCAGTCACCGGGTTGGCATTACCCTCAATCGGCAGGCCGGTCGCGTCACGAGCGCGGCCGGCCTTTGCTACGAGAATGTCGGCATGAGCGAAGTCAGCGAAGAAGGGACCGTGAGTCCCGCACCTGCGCCCAAGAAGAGCAGCAAGATCGGCATTGTTGTCGTCGTCGTCGTCGTCGCGGCGGGCGCGGCGGCGGGCGGCGCGTTCTTGGGCCCGAAGTACTTGGCGCCAGGCAAAGCGGCGAAAGCGCCTGGTGCGGCCGACGGCGAGCCGGCGATGACCGTGACGGTCGCGTTTCAGCCCATCGTCGTCGACATCCGCGGCCAGACCGAGGAGATCCACCACCTGAAGGTGACGCTCACCTTCGAGCTCGAGGATCAGGTCAAGGCCGAAGACTTCGAGAAGTACACACCGCGCGGCAGAGAAGCCGCCATCGTGTACTTGCGCACGAGAAGCTTCGATGACGTCACGAATCCGGCCAAGTTCACCGAACTCGCGGCCGAACTGAACGAACGGGTGGTGACTGCCATCGGCAAGCAGCGAGTGCGGCGGATGATCATCACCGACTTCGTGACTCAATGACCGCCGCGGCCCGCGCATCCATCGACGCGATCCGAATCCCGCAAGCCGGCCCCGGCAGACGCGGAAGCTTGCGGCCGCTGGATCTGACCGGAAGAGAACGCCACCTCCGCGGCGCGATGCAGGCCATGGCGAGGATCGCGAGTCGATTCGCGCGCGCTGCGCGGCGGACCTTGCCCTTCTTGGTGCGCCGTCGCGCCAACCTTGAACCGGGCTCGGTCGCCCTCGCCGGTCCCGGCCCCGACCGCGCCGCCGCGGCCGGGCCAAGATTCGTGGTTCGGCTCGAGGCCGAGGACGGTCCGGCGTGGGGGATGGTCTCGCTGAACTCGGAGGCGCTCTCGCTGCTGCTCGAGTCCGCGCTGGGTGGGGGCGAGGGAGGGACCGTTGCTGCCCTCGCGTCCGAGCTGAGCCTGGCGCAGGCAGCGCTCGCGGCGCGCATCGCACGCTCCCTGGCTCGCGACTTCGCTGCCGTCGTCAAGGAAGAGACCGGGCTGCGGCTGCAAGTCGTCGCCGCGCAGTCCATGGCCTCCGGTGAGGAAGGGGACGCCAGCGCGGTGGATGGCCTGGCGGTCGAGTGCTCATTCGCCGGATTGAGCGACAGCGCGACCGTATCTGTCGCCGTCAGCGCCGAAGCGCTGGAGGCAGCGGCGCGTGACCAGGCCGAGGAGGACGCTCCAGCCGCATCCGATCCGCGCATGGCCGAGGCGGTTCACGACGTTCCGGTGGCCATTGTGGCCGAGCTGGGCGTCGTGACCCTCGACCTGCGCCAGGTGCTTTCGTTCAAGGTGGGGCAGGTGATTCGCCTGCCCACCGCCGTCGACGATTCCGTCGTCGTACGCGTGGCCGGATTGAAGAAGTTCATCGGCACCCCCGTGGTCTCTCGCGGACAGCTCTCGGTTCAGATCCGCGGTCGGCACGAAGAGTGAATGCGGAGACCGACATGAGCGACGCGAAGACATCACACGCACCCGGCTTCGCGCCGGTCTCGGCCGATTCTGCGGCGCCTGCCGTCACCCCCTTGTCCGCGCCGCCGGTGGAGCAGGTGCCCTCGCCGGCTCCCACAACCCTCGACTCCATCGGGTTCGTGATGGACGTCCCGGTCGAGGTCACCGTGGAGCTGGGCCGCCGCAGCACCAAGATCGGCGAGATCTTGCGGCTCGGACCCGGCTCGGTGCTCGAGCTCGACAAGATCAACGGAGAGCCGCTCGACGTTTACGTCAACAACCGACTCATCGCTCAGGGCGAGGCGGTGGTCCTGGGCGAGCGCTACGGCGTTCGTCTGACCGAGGTTCTGGTGGGCGACGAGGGGCGACGGGGGGGCAACGGATGAAGGCTCTGGTGCTGTTTGTAGCGCTCGCGCTCTCCATTGCCTCGCCGCTCCGCGCACAGACCGCCGATCCGCCGGATGCGTCCGACGGGCCCCGCGCGTGGTTGTCTCAGCGCGGGCAGGTCTCGTTGTCCAGCGAGAGCCCCGCCGGCTCAGCGAACGGCATGCGGGCCCTGCTTGGGCTCGTCGGCTTCGCGGCGCTGGGTGGGGGAGTGCTGTTCTGGAGAAAGAAGCGGGAGCGAGTCGCGGCGACCCAACAGGCCGGACTCATGCTCGAAGTGCTGGCAAGCACACGACTCGGCCCCAAGGCTCAGGCGGTCGTTGCGCGCGTCGGGACCAAGGTCGTGCTCTTGGGCGTGACCGACCAGAATGTACAGAAGCTCGCCTGGCTCGACGCACGAAAGCTAGCGCTACCCAAGCCAGTAGAGGCGCTGCCCGCGCCGCCGCCGCGCGCTACATCGCCGGGCTTCGCGGACGTGATCCGTGACGTTCTGGGCCGGGCGCCCGCCGTCCGTCCCGCCGCCGATGCGGCGGTCATCATCGCCGAGCGGACGGAGGATGTGTACGTCCCGAGCGCCCAGTCGCGCCCCGCCCGGATCGAGACGCAGGCCGCCGGGCTCGTGGCCCGACTCCGGGAGCTCGAGCGTTGAACCCCTCGGGCATCCTCGATCCCGCCTTTGGCAACGGCGCCCTGACGCCATCGCTGAAGGTTCTCTTCGTCCTCACCGTCCTGGCGTTGTTGCCGGCTGTCATTCTGACCATGACGAGCTTCGTCAGGACCGTCGTGGTCCTCTCGTTCGTACGTCAAGGCGTGGGTACTCAAGTGCCTCCCAGCCAGGTTGTGATCGGGCTCGCGCTCTTTCTGACGCTCTTCACCATGTCGCCGGTGGTCGAGAGCATGAAGGCGGCAGCCTACGATCCCTACATGCGCGGTGAGGTGACTGACATGCAAGCGCTGGAGCTCGCGTCGGTCCCCCTGAAGAAGTTCATGTTGCGCGAGACCCGTGAAGCGGACCTGCGCATGTTCTACTCGGTGACCAAGACGCCACTGCCGGCGTCGCCGGAAGACGTGCCCATGCGCCTGGCCGCGCCCGCGTTCGTGGTCTCCGAGCTGACGACTGCTTTCCAGATGGGCGTGATCATCCTGCTGCCCTTCTTGGTGGTGGACCTCGCGGTTGCGTCCTTGCTGATGAGCATGGGCATGATGATGGTGCCGCCAACTACGCTCAGTCTGCCCATCAAGCTCTTGCTCTTCGTGCTGGTCGACGGCTGGAGTCTGGTCGCGGGCTCGCTGATGAGGAGCTTCTTGTGACCACCGACGGAGCCGTCGAGCTGCTCAGGAATGCCCTCATTATTGCGTTCTTGGTGGTCGGCCCCGTGCTGGCCGTGACCCTGGTAGTTGGCCTCGTGGTGGGCGTGCTTCAGGCCGCGACGCAAGTGAACGAAGCCAGCATCAGCTTCGTGACCAAGCTGATCGCCATCGTGGCGACCTTCTTGGTGCTCGGGACTTGGACGCTGCGGCAGCTCGTGGACTATTCGACGCGCACGATTTCGTCCATCACGGAAGTCACGCGGTGAACGCGCTCGAAGCGCTGTTCAGAGCCGAAGTCATCTCGTATTTGCTGGAGCTCTCGCGCATTGCGGGACTCATCGTGGTGGCGCCGCTGTCGTGGCAGTCCGCGCCAGCCCGCGTGCGGGTGGGCCTGGTGCTGGCATTGACCGTGGTCGCGCATGGTGTCGGAGCGGGCAGCGTGAGGGCCGAGCCGCTGCCTGTCGCGCTCGGCATCGCGTGGGAGCTCGGCGTGGGTTTGGCCATGGGCTTCGTGGTGCGGGTGGCGGTGTCGATCGCAGAGATTGCGGCTGAAGCCATCGCTCCGATGATGGGACTCGGCGCGGCCCACCTCTTCGACCCTCACGCCGGCAGCGGAACCGTGCTCACCTCTTTGTTTAGGCATTTTGCCATCTTCTTGGCGCTGCTGGTGGGCGTGCACCGGGTGGTGCTGGGGGCGTTGATCGAGAGCTTCCGGGTATTGCCCGTGGGCGCCAGCGAGAGCATTGCCGTGGCCACGCCGGTCATGGTGCGTCTCAGCGCGGAGGCGCTGTCCGCTGGTGTGCGCATCGCGATCCCCGTCGTTTCGATCCTGTTCATGGTGCAGATCGCCCTGGCTTTCATCTCGCGAGCCGCACCCGCGCTCCAGATCTTCTCACTCGGATTTGCGGTGACGCTCGGAGTGGGTTGGGTGGTCCTGATCATCGTCTCGCCCGATCTCACGATGCGCATGATTGCCGAGCTCAGTCACGTGGGAGAGGGGCTCGAGTCCGTCGTCGGGGCGTTGTCGCCGAGGCCGCCATGAGCGAGCGCGACGATGACAACGAGAAGTCGGAGGAAGCGACACCAGAGCGACGACGACGAGCGCGCGAGGACGGGCAGTTTCCCCGCGCCCGCGACCTGGGCGCGATGGCCGCATCGACCGCCGTTCTGGCTCTCCTGGCGAGCACCGGGGTCGAGATCGCGATGAGGCTCCGCGATCTCACGACGCATTGCCTCAGCCAGGCGCACAATCTGCACCAGGGTGGAACCGCTTGGGCCGGCGCGTTTGCCGCACGCACCCTCATGTGGGTCACCCTGCCCGCCATGCTCGTCGCGCTGGTGGCCGCGACGGTCGCGGGCTTCGTGGAAGCAGGCTGGAACCCCAAACTCGAGTTCAAGTGGGACCGCCTCGAGCCACTGTCCAAGCTCCAACAGCTGATTTCGCCGAAAACCGCGGCAGTGAACACCGCGCTCGCGCTCGGCAGGGTCGCCGTCGTGGTGGTGGTGGCGTACTTCGTCATCGAGAGCGCGCTGCCGATGCTGGTCAAGCTCACCCGCACTCCGCTCGTCGGCTCCGTGAGCGCGCTCGGAGACGTCGTGTCCCGATTGGCGCTGTGGGCGACGGTGGCCTTGGCCACGATGACGGCGCTGGACTACGCCCATTCGTGGTGGAAACACGAGCGAGACCTCCGCATGTCTCGGGAGGAAATCAAGGAGGAGGTCAAGGGCCAGGAGGGAGACCCGCGAGTCAGGGCCCGCCAGCGGGCTCGAGCCCGAGAGATGCTCAGGCGCGGTATTCGAAAGGAAGTCAAATCCGCTGACGTGATCGTCACGAATCCGACACACGTCGCGGTTGCGATCCGGTACCGACCCGAAGAAGGGGCACCGGTGGTCGCTGCCAAGGGCTACGACGAGGTCGCGATGTTCATCCGTTCGCTCGCGAAAGAACACGGAATCCCCATCGTGGAGAACAAGCCACTCGCGCGCACCTTGGCCGAGCGCGTCAAAGCTGGGCGAGCCGTCCCCGTGGAGCTGTACGCGGCCATCGCCGAGGTGCTCGCCTTCGTCTACCGGCTGCGCAACCGGGGTATTCGTGCCTGACGACCCTCGGCAGGGCAGCGTGCGGCTGCCGGACTGCCGGGTCGTGCTCGCCCTTGCTGAACAGAAGGCCCGGTACTTGGCATGGCCCTCGCAAAGCAAGTTGGCGTGAGCGCCGCTGCCACGACCACAGAGCCCCGCCAGGGAGGGGCCAGCGAGTTGGTCCTGCCCCTCGCCATCGTCGGCATCGTCATGATGCTCGTGGTCCCGGTGCCGCCCATGGTGGTGGACTTGCTTCTGGCGATCAGCCTGGCCATTTCCATCGGCGTCTTCCTGATCGGGCTGTTCATGGAGCACCCGCTCCAGTTCAGCTCCTTTCCCGCGGTCGTGCTGGTGGCCACCTTGCTGCGCCTCAGCCTGAACGTCGCGACGACGCGGCTGATCCTGCTCAACGGCAAGGACGGCCATGGCGCCGCCGGCCAGGTCGTCGAGGCCTTCGGGCGCGTGGTCGTGGGCGGGAACGTCGTCGTGGGCCTGATCGTCTTCGTGATCCTGGTGATCATCAATTTCATCGTGATCACGAAGGGCGCCGGGCGAGTTGCCGAGGTGGCCGCCCGATTCGCGCTCGACGGCATGCCGGGCAAGCAGATGGCGGTCGATGCCGACATGAACGCGGGCATCATCTCTCCGGAAGTCGCTCGCGATCGGCGCAGAGACATCGAGCGCGAAGCCGACTTCTTCGGCGCGATGGACGGTGCAAGCAAGTTCGTGAAGGGCGACGCCATCGCGGCCATCCTCATCACCGCGGTCAACCTCATCGGCGGGCTGATGCTGGGCGTGGCGGGCGGGATGTCCGTCGGAGACGCCGCCGAGACCTTCAGCATCCTCAGCGTGGGCGACGCCCTCGTCTCTCAAGTTCCAGCGTTGCTCATCTCCACCGCGGCGGGCGTCGTCGTGACGCGCTCGCCGACCGGCGATCAACTGGGGCGTATCGTTCAGGCGCAGCTCTTTGGTAGCCGGCGTGCCGTCGGCGCGACCGCTGGGATCCTGGCGGTATTTGCCCTTTTGCCGGGCATGCCCGCGCTCCCCTTTCTGCTCCTTGCCGGCGGGCTCTACTGGAGCATGCGGCGCCGAGACAAGGCGAAGGCCGCCCCCAAGGTCGAACCGGGTCACACTGGCGAGGGCGGTGCTTCGGGGCCCAGGCCGTCTCCGGGCGACGACATCGACGCGGCCCTGCCCTTGGACGTCCTCGCCCTCGAGGTGGGCTACGAGCTGGTGCCCACCGTGGATCCCAAGATGGGCGGCACCTTGGTCGAACGGATCTCGGCGCTGCGCAAGCAGCAAGCCCTCGAACTCGGGATTGTCATTCCCCCCGTTCACATTCGCGACAACCTCGAGTTGCCTCCGGGTGGATACCGCATCATGCTGCTCGGGACCGGCGTAGCCACCGGCACGATTCGGACCGGCCGGTTGCTCGCGATCGATCCGAGCGGAACGGCAGGCGAGGTGGAAGGTGAGCCCACCACCGACCCGGCGTTCGGAACACCCGCCCGCTGGGTCGCCGCGCGAGACCGCGAGCTTGCCGAGGCGTTGGGCTGGACCGTCGTCGACCCAACCACCGTCATCGCAACCCACTTCGCAGAGACAGCCCGCCGACACGCCCACGACATTCTCGGCCGTGCCGAGCTCACGCACCTGTTCGAAGTCTTCTCGAAGACCACGCCGAAGCTGGTCGAAGACCTGGTCCCGAATTTGCTCACGTTCGGGGAGGTGCAGAAGATCATGCGAAATCTGCTGAAGGAGGGGATCTCGATTCGGGACCTCCGCAGCGTGCTCGAGGCTCTGCACGACCTGGCGCCGGGGACTCGAGACACCGAGCAGCTCACCGAGCTGACCCGGCAGCGCCTCTCGCGCCAGATCACCGCGGCTTTCATCGACGCCGAGCGGACGCTTCATACGCTGGTGCTCGACAGCAAGGTCGAAGACATCTTCCGGCGCTCGCTCCGAGAGATCGCCGCGGGGACCGGCGGCGCGCTCGACCCAGAACAGGCGCGGCAGCTCGGGATCGCGCTCGAGGAAGCGACCCAGCGCATGCTCGCCGCCGGCAAGCCCGCCTGCGTGGTCACGAGCCCTGACGTCAGGCGCTACCTGAGGGCATTCGCAGAGCGCCGTTGCCCCACCCTGTCGGTCCTCTCGTTCCGCGAGGTCGAGGCGGACGCGACGCTGAAACCTTTCGAGATCGTCAACCTATGAACCGCAGCATGATGGAGGCCTGAGGTGCAGTACCAGAGCTTTCGTGGCGCCGACGTAAGAGAAGCGCTGTCTCGAGTGCGAGCCTCGCTCGGACCCGACGCACTCATCCAATCGACCCGACACGTCACCAATGGGCGCAGCGGGGCGCTCGGCCACTCCTGGGTCGAAGTCATGGCGACCGCGCCTGCGGGCAGGCATAGCTGGAGCTTCGACGCCAACCAGAGGCCGACCGTGGTGTCGCCCCCTCGCCACTCGGGCCCGCGCACGCCGTCGGCGGATCCCAGCGGGCGTCGGGACGATCCTGGAAAGTACCCGGAGGGGTACGGAGCCGCGCCCCCCGGGAAGGGCAGCCGCACCCGCACCCTGGGATTGGACCCGGCCGAGCTCGAGCGCGAGCTGGTTGCGCTCCGTGCCATGCTCGACGACCTGCACGAGAGCCGTCCTCCGCGTGAACGCGTTCTCTCGCTGCTGGTGGCCTTCGGGATCGAAGGCGCTCTGGCGCGTCGACTGGCGACCGGCGCCGGTCGCGTCGCGCGGCGCGGTACCGAGGCTCTGAACGCGTGGTTGGTGCAGCGTATCGCGGAGAGCGTCACGCTCGGGCCGGACCCGCTGCAGAGTCCCGGGCAGCAAGTCATCGTGGCCGTGGGCAACACCGGTGTAGGCAAGACCACCACGCTGGCGAAGCTCGCGGCGCGCGCACGCCTGGATTTCGGTCGTTCTGTCAGCGTGTTCTCCCTCGATTCGTACCGCGTGGGCGCCGTGGAGCAGTGGCAACGCTATGCGTCGCTGATGGGAGTGCAGTTTCACGCTGTCACCGGCGCAGAAGAGCTGCTGCAACGGATCTCCGAGCGCAGCACCGACATCGTCTTGATCGACACTACCGGCAAGACGGCGAGTTCGCCGCCAGAAGACTGGCCGGTCGCGAGCTGCCTGGACGCCCTGGAGGGGCGCAACCTGCACACGCTCCTGGTGGTGCCCGCGTGGCTGCGGGGCCGAGACTCCGAGCGCATGTGCACGCTCTACCGCGACGCTCGGCCGAGCGGTCTCGTGATCACCAAGCTCGACGAGACCTGCCAGGCGGGTGGCGTGCTGCACGCGGCCATCCCCAACGCCTTGCCGCTCACCTACTTCTGCGACGGCCCTCGCGTGCCGGAAGACCTCCACCCCGCGAGCATCGAAGCGCTCGTGAACGGCAGCAACTTGGGATGATCGTGAGCGTCGCCGAGCCCGAAACCAGATCCACGCCGGATGCGCATGGGGACGAAACCGTTCGTCGCTACTCGCCTCTGGTCAGGCGGATCGCGATGCGCACCGTGCGAAACCTGCCCGCGCACGTCGCCATCGACGACATCGTCTCCGCGGGCTGGCTCGGCTTGGTGGAGGCACTCCGGCGTCGTCGTGACGGGATGCCGGAACACGAGTTCGAAGCCTACGCTTCCCATCGAGTGCGAGGGGCGATACTGGACTTCCTGCGTGACCTGGATCCCCTGTCACGCAAGCTGCGCCAAGCGTCGCGTCGCATCAGCGACGCCGCCCGCGAGCTCGTGGGACGGCTCGGCCGATATCCCAATGAGGAGGAGATGGCCGCCGAGCTCGGGCTCGAGGTCGAGGCCTATCACGGGCTTCTGGCGGACATTTCTCGCTCGGGTCACGCGCGACTGGAGCTGTCCGGAGACGAGCGCTCGCTCGACCCGTCCCCGGAGGCTCAGGCGGCTCACCAGGAACTCGCAGAGTTCGTAGCGCAGGCCATCGAGGGGCTTCCCGAGCGCCTCCGGATGGTGCTTGGGCTGTACTATCAGGAGAGCTGCACGCTGCGCGAAATCGGAGAGGTGCTCGGCGTCACCGAGTCCCGCGTCTGCCAGCTCCACAGCGAAGCCATCCACTTGGTGCGAGGGCAGCTGGGGCTCGGGCGCCGCGGCGCTGGCTGATTAAAGGACCCGCTGACCGGGCCGTTCAGTGCGGACGGGCTCGAAGTGACCTCCTCGGCGTTCAGCATAAACCACGGCGAATCCGCCAGCGGTGTGTTCCGTGTGGACGAGCGGGAAGAGCTCGTCACGCAGATGGCCTTCGCGCTCCACGACGCCAAGAACATGGCGTGTGCGCTCCAGGCCGGGCTCGATTGGCTCCAGGTCGCGCATGCGACGCGCACCCACACCGAGGTCGGCGCGGCGGTCGCAGAAATGGGCCAAATGGTCGGGCAACTCTCGCGTATTTTGCTGGAGGCGCTGGCGTCGGCTCGCTCGGGGTCGAGCAATCTGGCCGCGGAGCTGGGCAGGGTCGAGATCGGTACGCTGGCTCGGGCAGCGCAGAACCGACTCCGCCATCTCGCTGACGTCTCGGGTGTCAGACTGGTCGTCGAAGGCGATGACCCTGTTTGGTGCGACGTCGACCAGGGGCTCGTCCAGCGAGTGTTGGACAATCTCTTGGACAACGCGCTCAAGGTATCGGCCCGAGGCGCGACGATTGTCCTGTCCTACAGCCGCCACGCCGACCGGATCGCCATCAGTGTGGCCGACGAGGGGCCAGGGATCAGCTCGGAGGATCAGGCGAAAATATTCGACCTTTACGTCGCCAACGATTCCGAGGGCACGGGCGTTGGACTCGCATTCTGCCAGCGGGTGGCCGACGCCCATGGAGGCGGCCTTTCGGTCGTGAGCGGCCCGGGCCAAGGCGCCACTTTCGTACTGAGCCTCCCGGCCCCCCCCTGAGGTCTGGCATCGACGTTGCTAAGCGTACGGAAGGAGCACGCGAAATGACCATTACCGTTCGGAGCGATCGATTCGGCACCATCGAAACCAGTGCAGCGGACACCATCGAGTTCGCTTCGGGGATCATCGGATTTCCGACGGAGCAGAGCTTCATCTTAGTCGGCCACGGGCGCTCGGACGCCGTCGCGTGGCTTCAGTCCACCACCACTTCAGCCCTCGCTTTCCCCGTGGTGTCGGCCCATGGTTTCCGCGGCGCGTACCCTGACGTGCCCATCCAGAGATCGCCGCCGCGCACGGGCTGAGCGACGAGCCCGACGACATCGCTGTGATGGCCGTGCTCTCGGCGCCGCCTTCGGGGCTTGCCACAGTGAACCTGATGGCCCCCATCTTGGTCGACACCGCGGCGAAGAAGGGCGCGCAGGTACTGCTCGACGGCACCCGGTTCTCGACACGTGAACTCTATTTTCAGCCGCGCGAGCGCGAGTCGGAGACGGAGCCCGCGCCACCTCTGACCGAGGACGAGGCGGCTCGCCAGATGAGCGCAGAGTGACGCTCAAGTCCCCGGGCAGCCCTCCGTTCAGGGGGGCGTGGCCGGAATCAATGCTTTGACGAATACCGCGCTGGCGGGACTGGGCTCGAGCCTGGCGCGGTTCGAGCAATCTGCGAAGACCATCGCCGAGCCCACTGACCTCTTGGGTGACCGCGTGACCGTCAGCAGTGGGAGCGCGCCCGACAAGATCGGCGCCACCGTCGACATGCGCCTGCATAAATACGCGGCCGTGGCGAACCTGCGCGTTTTGTCGACCGCGCTGGAGCTCGAGCGCGAGGTCGCGAAGCTCGGTAAGTGAGCGATCAAGCCCGCCAGCGTCTGGCGAGGTGGATGCGCAGTACGTCGCCGTACGCGCCGAACTGGGCGCAGTGATCGGCCGGGCCGTTGCCCGCGTATCCGCGGACATGGAACCCGCCCTTCACGAACCACGAGATCAGGTCGAGCCCGAAGCGATCGCCGCGGCGTGGCTTGCTGGGTCGCGGGCGTCCTCCGACCTCGGAAATGAGGTAGTTCGAGGTCTCGGTGGTCGAGGCGTAGCCGGGCGGGATGATCGACGAGTGAGTGACGTACATCAGCCGCTTCCGAGCGGCGGCCTCCTTGGCAAATGCGGAGAAGGGACCGAGCTGCATCGGATTTAGCGTGCCGCCCGCGCTGTCGTAGCCCGAGTGCAGCCCGTCGAGCAGGACGACGCTGTCGATGTTGTGCTTCTGCGTCAGGATGCGGCTGATGGCGCCGTAGCCGGCGCTCCACGAGCTCAACCCGATCCGTCGGACGCGAGCCGACGCGACCCCCATCCGACCCGCGACCACGCGCTCGGTCGCGGCGACGAGTTCGCGGAAAGCGTCCGGCGACGAGAAGTAGTGGTCGTAGGGTCCCGAGCCATTTCCGAGGTCGATTCCCACGAGGACCGGCCCGTCCATGACCCGCACCCACTCTTTGCGCGCCGCCTCGTGCCCATGGAAGTGGAACACCACGTCGAAAGCGCCCTTCGCCCGCCAGGTTCGAGGTGCCAGGAGCTGTCCTGTCGGCAGTCCGCGCCGCCAGGGCTCGTACGCGCCGAATCCTGGATCTTCGGTCATGCAGGGGTTGATGCCGCCGCGCTCCTGCACGGACTTCTGCACCTGAGTTTCGGCGCCCGGCTTGACCAGCACCCACGCATTCTTCGGTTCAGCGGAGCTGTCGGCGGTTTGACACAGCATCAGCGTCAATGCCGTCAAGGCGCTGGAGATCGGTCGGGAGATCCGCATCAACCGGCGTGCAAAGCAAGAGCTGCGCCTTGGGCCCGCGACTTGCTTGGCTCGAGGCATGTCACGCGTGTCCAACCGCCCGCTCAGGTCGGTGAGCGGAAGACCCGCCGGGTATCGGGAGTCCCAACGTCCGAAAGCGCAGGCGCGCACTTCGTCCGGTTTCCCCGCCGACGTGCCTGTGCAAGAAGACCTTTGGTTCGGCAGCTCAGTCGACGCGGGCGCCGAGGAGCGCGTCGCTCAGAGCATGGCGGCGAGGGTGGGGCGCATCCTGGGGGCCAAGCCATTTCCCGAGGCAGCCCGGCGACTCGATGAACTCACGCGCGGAACGTCGTGCAAGATCGCGGACGTGGTTCGGGTCTTGGAGGGCGATCCGGCGCTCTCGGCTCGACTACTGCGCCTCGTCAACTCCTCTGGCTACGCCCTCCGCATGCGCTGCAGCTCGGTCCACCACGCTGCCGTGCTGGTCGGTACTCGCCGGCTCAACCAGCTGGCGACCACCGCGGCTGTGCTGGACATGTTCGAATCGAGCGCACAAGTGGCGTCGCGGGTGGTGGAGCACGCGGCGGTCGTCGGCTCTCTTTGCAGATACCTGGCGGCCCACTTCGGACTTCCCCGCGACGAGCTCGCGACGTCCGGCTTCTTGCACGACATCGGGAAGCTGATGCTGCTCGAGACCGAGGGCTCGACTTACGCAGAGCTGCTCGCCGACCACGAAGGCACACCCGACCAGGTCTCTGCCGCCGAACGCGAGCGCTTCGGCTTCGACCACGGCGTGCTCGGCGCCCACGTCCTGTCCGCGTGGCACATCCCCGAACCGGTGCCGCGGGTGGTCTCCTGGCATCATCAGCCAGCTCGGGCGCTGCGAGCGGGCGGTATGGTGGCTGCCATGGTGCAGGCGCTGCGCTTGGCGGACGCCATCGCGCACGCGCTCGTTGCCACTCCGAAGGGCGACGCCATTGCGGCCCTCATGAAGACGGAAATGGCGAGCTACCTCGAGATTGGCGAGGCGCAGCTGGCTGCCATGTGGAGTGACTTCGAAGGGTTGTACTTCCATGCCCGCTCGCGGGGTCGGGACGCGGATCCGGAAGTAGTGCCACGGCGACCCAGCGTCGAACCGAAGTCGCAGGCGCCGACGTCGAAGGTCCCGAAGCAGTTTGCGTGCGCATGCTGTGCCGGCCCCAGTTTTGGGTGGACCTGCGCCGCCTGTGGCGGCTACGTCTGCCCCGAGCACTGGCACGAACGAGAGCAGTGGTGCGCGCGCTGCGTGTCCGCATATCGCTCGGAGGAGCGAGATGCGCCGCTCCCCCTCGGCATCGGCGTTGGAGCGGCCGGGACGGTGGCCCTGGCCGCAGGTCTCGGCGTCCTCGCGTCGGGTTCGGGCTTCGGTGCCGCCCTCTTGGTTGCGCTGCTCGCCGCGCTCTTCTCCACGGCGGTGGTGGTGATTCTCGGGCGCGTCGGCCGCCGGCTGCGCTTCCTGCGACAGCAGGCGCGGTCCGCTGCGGAGCGGCGTTCGCAACCCGATCTCATGCAGGTCGAGCTGCCGAAACAGGCGCCGTTGCCCAATCTCGAGTTCATCGGCGGGCATCCAGATGCGCTGCTGCCGACCCAACTCCCGACCGGCGCTGTCGAGAGATCGATCAGTGTGCCGCCCGATCCGGTGATTGTGATGAAGCCCAGCGAACCGCCGCCCGCCGAGACCGCGTGGTACCCGAGCGAGCCGCCGCCGACGGCGCTCGAACGACCACCCCTTGCCGATGACGCCGCCGCCGCTGGAGCCTCCGCGCCCGAGCTTCCCCGATTCATTGAGCCCGAGAACTCTCCGTTGCGGGGCGGCGCGCAGTGCAGCCGGCCCTCCGCTCGGAATCGCTGCAGGGTCGGCCGAACCCAGGAAATGGGCGGGCTTGGCGCCGCTCCCACGGAGCCTCCGCCTCCCCCGGGGACCCCGCCGCCGGGCTCCCCCGAGCCCGAAGCTCAGCTTAGCGAGAGCTGACCGCTCAGGGTTTTCCTCATCCTGCCGTTACTGGGCCAGCAGATCGTTCAAGCCGCACCATTCATGTTCGAACCTCGAGTTTCCAGCGCGCCGCCCATCTCGGAGCGGGCCTCCCGTATTCTGGTGGTAAGTCCCGACGCGGCGCATCAGGTCGAGCTGGTGCAGGTGTTGGACCGCGACGGCTATGAGGCTCTGAAGCTCTCTGACGCCGACGAATTGATTCGCGTGGTGGCTGAATTCGAGCCAGATCTGGTCTTGCTCGATGCGGCGCAGCAGTACACCAGCTGCACCGAGTTGTGCGGTGAACTCTCGGCGCTGGATCCGAAGCGTCACCTTCCGGTCGTGGTCGTAACCTGGGTCCCGCTCAGCGAGCACGAGATCGCCGCGAGCCTGCTGGCCGGCGCGGACGATTTCGTGCGCGAGCCCTCGGCGGTCGTAGAGCTCTCGGCGCGCCTTCGAGCGCACCTGCGGGTCAAGCGGCTCGTCGACGCGCTGCACCGAGTTCGCAGCGAACGCGACCTCCTCCGGCGCGACGCCGAGTGTGACTCCCTGACCGGTCTCATGAATCGGCGCGCCATCGAGCGCGCAGTTCGGACGCGGGTCGACGGCCGTGAACGCTTCGGCGTGCTGTTCGTAGATGGGGATCGCTTCAAGCAAATCAACGACGGCTACGGACATTTGGTGGGTGATCGGGTCTTGGTGGCGATCTCCGAAATGCTGCGAGCGGGCCTGCGCCCCGGCGACGCCGTGGGTCGATACGGAGGGGAGGAGTTCGTCGCTATCGTGGCTGGCGCGGGCCCAGAGTCGGCACGGCTCGTTGCAGAGCGTCTCCGTCGGAGCATCGAGGAGCTGCCCCCTTTCAACCCGGGTCCGAAACGGGTCACGGTGAGCATCGGCACGGCGGTCTTCGATCCGCGAAGCGCCGAGGATGTCCAGTCGGTGTTCCGCCGGGCAGATCTCGCGCTTTACGCCGCCAAACGCGCAGGGCGCAACCGGGTGGTCATGCACACCCCCGAGTGTGAAGAGATGCTCGCTTCGACGGACTCGTCGGTGCGGCCTTCATCGACGCTCGCGCGCGCAGAGGAGGCCGGGCGATGATCGAGGCCGAGGCTGCCGGTATCGAGCCGCCCGACTCGGACGGCGGCTCAATGCTGGAGCGCGAGCTCCTGAAGCGATTGAGCACCGGGCGCGCGGGATTGCCTGTCTTGCCCCAGGTTGCCGGCATGGCGCTGCGGCTCGCGAACGACCGAAACGCCAACCTGGCTGAGCTCGCGCGGCTCGTCGAGACCGACCCGCCCATTGCTGCTCGCTTCCTCTCGGTCGCCAACAGCGCGCTCTACTTCCGAGGGTTCGTGATCGGATCGACGCAGGCGGCCATCGTGCGGCTGGGACTGGCCAGGACTCGGGATCTGCTGTTCCAGGTGGTTTACGCCAACACGACCGTTGGGCTGAAGCGCTTTCAGGGTGAAGTGCGGGCCTCCTTCGACCGCAGCGTGCGCTGCGCGATCGCTGCTCGGGTGGCGACCCAGGTGCTCGGGGCGCCGCTCGAACTGGCCTACATGTGCGGCCTGCTTCACGACATTGGCGAGGCGCGGATCTATCGGGTCTTCGAAGGCATGCCCGCGGTCGCTCCAGGGAGCGCCGAGGTGGAGCGCTTGGTGCGCAAGCATCACAATCGGGCCGGTGCGGAGATCGCCATGGCCTGGCATTTGCCTTCAGAGATCGTCGACGCCTGCGCTGCTCATCACGATGTCGGCGCAACCGAGTCCAACGCCGTGAGACTGGTCATGCTCTCCGATCTCATCACCGCTGAAGTCGAGCCCGAATTCGAGGACATCGAAGCGCTCGGCGTCAACGACGCCCAATGGCGGCGGCTGAAAGAAACTTTTGAACGCGAGAGCGGCGTGGGCCGCCAGCGCCTGAACCTCACGACAGCGATTTGACGACCCATGTCGATATCCGGACACCACTCCAAGCTGCTTCTGCTCCTCGTCGGACTCTCGAGCGCGTGCTCCGGTGATGAGTTCGGGGTCGAGTCCACGTCCCCGACGGGCGGCAGCGCTGGCTCGGCCGTGACGGGCGGCGGAGGCGCGGGCGGGAGCGCAGCCGCCGCTGGCAGCGCTGGTGCGGGTTCGACCTCGGGCGGGGGAGCCGGCCTCGGCGGCCTCGGCGGCCTCGCCGGTCAAGGCGGTCTGGGCGGTCTGGGCGGCAGCGCCGGGGCCGGCGGCTCAGGGGCCGCGCCCGCTCTGCCCTGCGGACCCTCCGCCAAGGCGACGCCCAAGCTCTACACGACCTTGGACGGATTGGTCGCGATTCAGGTGCCAAGCTCGGGCGTTGGGCCGGGCACCGGCAACGGCGACTTCATTGGTGGCAAGTGCGCATCGGCGCTGCGCATCAAGGACTCCGGTCATTACCTGTCCTACCCTGCGCTTGGGAACCTCGACACGACTCGGGGCACCTTCGATTTCTGGATGCTCCCAGAACACTCCCCGAAGGATGGCAAGGAACATCCCTTTCTCTTCGTCGCGGGTCGTTTCAGCGTCACTAAGGGCGACACCGGGTCCTTCTCCGTGGGCGTGAACGACGCAGGCGGTGGGACAGAGGTCACGCACGTGAAAGCCGACCAGGTTGCTTACAAGCTCGGGACCTGGGTTCGTGTGACTGTCACCTGGGATTTCACCCGCAACGACCAGCACGTACGGATCTACTTCGACCAAGTCGAGGTCTCACAATACTCGAGCGCCAGTGCGGGTGCGAAGTCGATGCAGCCGGTGGGTGCCAGCGACACGCTGGTCATCGGCGCTCGCGGCAAGAGCAGCCTCGAGGTTGCCGGTGCGGCGTTGGACGACGTGAAGATTTACGACTCGGTAGTATTCCCCTGAGGAGCAGCGAAATCATGCAGGTCAATCTGCCAGATCCCGACAACGGTGCCTCTTCCCACACCCCGCTCTCCATCGACGCACGCTCGCGCGTCGATGGCAGGTACGTCATCAAGCGCCTGCTCGCCAGCGGAGGTATTGCTGACGTCTACGCGGCGGAACACTGCTACACGCGGCGCGCCGTTGCTCTGAAGCTGCCCAGGCGCGCAGGTCCCCAGGAACGCGCGCGTCTGATGCGTGAGATGGACGTCCTCTCGCGCGTTCGTGGCCCCGGCATCGTCGAACTCTGGGATGGCGGCGAACGCGACGGCGTCCCGTACTTGGTCTTCGAGCTACTCGAGGGACGCACGGTCGAAGGGCTGATTACTGCTCGCGGTCGGCTGAGCGTCGGGGAGTCCGCCCGCATCGCCATCGAGACGGCGCGCGCGCTCGCCCGCTGTCACGCCGCTGGCATCCTTCATCGCGACGTCAAGCCCGCGAACCTATTCGTGACGCCTGGAGAGGAGCCACAGATGCGCCTGCTGGACTTTGGCATCGCCAAGATGTCCGACGACAGCCCGGAGCAGCACCTGGGCGGGAAGTTGACCCGCGAGCATGCGTTGCTCGGCACGCCCGAGTACATGGCGCCCGAGGCGCTGTTGGCGGAGGGCGAAGTCGATGGAACGCGTCGACGTCTACGGCGTCGGAGTCGTCCTCTACGAGTGCCTCACCGGCACCGTCCCCTTCGAGGGCACGTACGCGGAGGTGCTCATGAAGGTGTCGAGCTCCGAGCCAGTTCCCGTGCTCGAAGCCAGACCCGACGTGCCGCCGGAGCTTGCGCGCGTCGTCACCCGGGCGCTCGCACGCGCAAAAGCCGACCGCTACCCGACCATGGATGAGCTCGTCGGCGCGCTGCTGGCGGCCGCGCCGAACCCGCCGCACATCGACCTGTTTGGCCGACTCCCGGCGCCGCCGGAAGCGCTGGGACGCGGGGCAAGCGCTGCCACCATGGCGGACAGCCCAGGGGCTTTCCAACCCCGAGAGCAGGTGGACTGGCAGACTCGACGCAAGCAGCAGCGGGCGCCCTACATCACGCTCGCCCGGCTCACGCTCGCCAACGGCTCGCGCATAGACGGGCGCCTCGAGGAGGTGTCCGAAGGCGGTCTTCAGTTCGTTGGCGACCGCGCCGTTCCGTTGGGTGAGTCGGTGAAGGTGCGATTCGCACTGCCAGCCTCGGGGCAAATGACCGAGGTCTCGGCGACCTCCCGCTGGAATCGCACGGTTCGAGGCTCCAACGCCACCGGCGTCCAGTTCACCGAAATCTCGGAGACCGCCCAGCAAGAGATCGGAAAGTACGTCGCGATCGTGTCCGCTCCGGACTGAGCTTCAGGGATTCTCGGGACGGCCGTCCATGGCCGTCATGAGCAACCAAGCCGAAATACTCTCGCCCAGCGTCCCCGCGAGCGACCCCTCGCCCTCGGCGCGGGATTCTGGCGAAATTGCCCGGTCGGCTCCGGCTACCGTCCTGCTCGTCGACGACGACGAGTTGCTGGTCAAGTCGCTCGCCCGACTTCTGAAATCCAAGGGCTTTGCGGTCAAGGCCGTGACCAATGGCGAAGCGGCGACCCGCTGCATGACGGAAGAGCGCTTCGACGTCGTGCTGAGCGACATTTCGATGCCGGGGATGGATGGCATCCAGCTGCTGCGAAGGCTGCGCGAGACCGACTTGCTGGTCCCCTTCGTGCTGATGACGGGAGACCCCGCCGTGTCGACCGCCATAGAGGCCATGCAATTTGGGGCGTTCCGCTATCTGACCAAGCCAGTGGGTCACGATTCCCTGGTCGAGGTCATCGAGAGCGCGGCCCACTGCCACCGGATGGCGAGGATGAAGGCTCGGGCCGCGGAAATCCTCGGAGTGGCGGCGGGGCCAGGTGACCGCGCCGGCGTCGAGGCCAGCTTTCGGCGTGCGCTCGACACCCTTTGGATCGCCTATCACCCCATCGTCGACCCACGGAAACGCATCGTATTCGGTCACGAGGCACTGCTGCGCAGCCGTGAGCCCAGCCTGCCGCATCCGGGCGCGGTACTCGATGCCGCCGAGCGGCTCGACGCCCTCGACGTGCTCGGTAGGGCTATCCGGGCGCGGGCCGCGGAGCCGGTGGCAGGGACCGACGACTGCGGGCTGCTCTTCGTGAACCTTCATGTTCGCGACCTCGCGGACCCGACGCTCACCTCGGAAGATGCGCCGCTCTCGCGGATCGCAGATCGCGTGGTGCTCGAGATCACGGAGCGCGCAGCACTCGACGAGATCGTAGACGTGCCGGGCAAGATCGCGCGGCTTCGCGAGATGGGCTTTCGGATTGCCGTCGACGACCTCGGCGCCGGATACGCCGGACTCACCTCCTTCGCCCAGCTCGAACCCGACGTGGTCAAGCTGGACATGAGCCTGATCCGCGGAATTGACCAGAGCCCGACCAAGCAGAAGGTCGTTCGAAGCATGACCTCGCTCAGCAGGGAGATGGGCATGCTCGTGGTGGCCGAGGGCGTGGAGACGCGGCGCGAATGCGAGGCGTTGATCGACATCGGCTGCGATCTGCTGCAGGGCTTCCTCTTCGCGCGACCCTCCCCACCATTCCCGGGCATCTCTTGGTGAGCGAATCGGGCTGGGCAGGCGGGCGGGGTTGCTGTGCCAGTGCCCTGGGCCCCGGAGCGTCAGAGCCCTGACGCTGCTGGCCCACCGCCGGACCATCCGGCCACCGTTCGCCGTGGTCCGGTGTTTGCACGCCAACGCCCGGGTGATGCAAGGCTGGAAAGCAGCTATCGAGAGACAGCGCCCGGGGCTGCTCACGCGGTACCCGATTCACGTCGAGTGGCCTGAGGGGCGATGACTCGCTACTTCAAGACCCGCGCGCTGGCGGAGGCTCCAGACTACGAGCGGGCGTACTGGCACGTCACCGTTGACCCCGACGGTCGTGAACGCTTTCGCGCGGACGAGCGTGCCCAGCACCTCGACGACGTGCGCGAGGAGCTCGCCTTCGTGAACGGCCTTCCGGGCGGCCGTCTGCTAGACGTCGGTTGCGGGTTGGGGTTCTTCCTGTCGGGCTTGGAGCCGCGGTGGGAGCGCCACGGAGTGGAAATATCGGCGTACGCCGCAGCCTGCGCGGCGGGACACGCGGAGGTGCATTCCGGCACACTCCAGGACGCCGAGTTCCCGGACGCACACTTTGACGCAGTGGTGATGCACCACGTCATCGAGCACGTGGAACAACCGGGGGAGTTGCTCGACGAAGCGCTCCGCGTGCTCCGACCCGGGGGCTGGCTGGTGCTCGGTACTCCTGATTTCGACGGCGGCTGCGCGCGCCGATTCGGCGCCAACTTCCGACTGCTGCACGACCCTACGCACGTGAGCCTGTTCGACGCCGATGGCATGCGGCGCTTCCTCCGAGACCGCGGCCTGGTGATTGAGTCCGCCCGCTACCCCTTCTTCGAGACCCGCCACTTCACCCCCGAGAACTTGCAGCGTCTGTTCGACACAACGCAGATCTCCCCGCCGTTCTACGGGAGCTTCATGACGTTTTACGCTCGCAAGCCGCGATCGCCGCACCTCGTTCGGGCTCTGAGTCAGCTGGGATTGGCCGGACCCGACGAACTGCGCTCGGCCGAAGCCGCCTGCGCCCGGGCGGTCGAATGGTTGAGCCGCGCCGTCGCAGCGAGCTCCCCGGTCGAGATCGTCGATGGGACGCCGACCTTCAGCGCGCACATTCGCAGCGTGCTTGCCGAGGTCTGCTCGCCCCGGGGGAGCGGACCGCGAAGCACGCTCATCCTGTCGAGGTCGCGGGCGGAGGCCGCACGCGCGGCCGGGGCTGGCGCGACGCCCCCGACGGCGCTCGCCATCGTCCCCGAGACGCTCGCACCGCTCCTCGAGGAGGCCGCAGTCACGCTTCCATTCCCGAGCGTCGCACCCCACCTCCCGGAGGCCGCTCAACTGCTGCTGCTCCAATCTCTGCTGTGCGAGGTTCGAGACCGTCCTTCCGTGCACCCAGGCCCGGCGGTTGAGCCGCGTTCCGGTGCAAACAGTGGTGGGTGGAGCGAGCCGCCCGGACGCCAGCCGGCGGATCGGCATTCGCATTGAAGGGCCCCGTGCGGCGTTCCGATCCGACTCGAGTAGGTCCAGAGCATTTGGGACTCACGACCGATCTGGTCGTCTTGTTGCGCGCTCTCGACGACCCCCTCGCGGGCACGGCGACCCTCGAGCGCCTGATCTCTGCCATCCCGGTGCTCCAAGCACGGTGCGTGCAGAGAGCGTCCCGAGAGCCGGTCCCGCTTGGCGCAGCACTGGCGCGCCTTGGCAATCGCGGGCTCGAGGCGGTGCTGCTCGAGCTGCTCGAGGATCTCACCATCGCCAAAGCCGACTTCGATGACGCTCGGGCTGCGCGCCAAGGGCGGGGGTGATGCCGACGCGGGGCGCGTCCGGGCGCCCGTGAAGCCCGTTGGGCGGTTTTCTCGAAGGCTGACGCCCTCTGGGCTAGGATGGTCCTCGAATGGATGCGGCGCCCAGCTCCCGCGCGCCGGCGACCCCGGATACGGTGGTGGTCGCGGACGACGATCGCGCCGTACGCACCCTCGTCTGCCGCTGGGTACAGAGCGCGGGCATGAGCGTCATCGAAGCGGGCGACGGGGAAGCGGCGCTGCTCTGCGTCAACGCTCATGCCCACCGAGTCGCCGTCGTGATCCTCGACGTGATGATGCCCCATCGGGATGGCTTCGGGGTCCTCGACGCCCTCCGCGCCGAACCGAGCACGGCATCGATCCCGGTCATCTTGCTGACCGCCCACGCGACCGACGAGCTCGCAGTGCTTCGGGGCATCGAGACGGGGGCTGCCGCCCACATGCACAAGCCCTTCAGCGGCCCGGTGCTGGTGGCTCGCGTGCGTCAGCTGGCGCAGCAGCGATCGGCCTCGCTGGAGAGGGCGTGGCAGCTGCAACGCGCCGAAACTGCCGCGACCCGCGATCCGCTGACGCGGCTGTCGAACCGGCGCCAATTCGAGAGCGTCGTCGTGGCAGAGCACGCCTACGCCAAGCGACACGAGCTGCCGGCTGCGCTCGCGCTTCTCGATTTGGACCACTTCAAGACCGTGAACGACGTCTTCGGTCACGACGCGGGCGACCAGGTACTGAGGCACTTCACCGAGATCACGAAGCAGACCTTGCGGGTCGAGGACCAAGCGTTCCGGGTTGGGGGCGAAGAATTTGCCGTGCTCTTGCGGGGGACGGGGGTCGAGGGCGCCGAGCAAGTGCTGGACCGATTGCGACAAGTTCTCGGGAAATCACCCCTGACCTTGGGCGGCGACGAGACTCTATACCACGTGCGCTTCAGCGCGGGCATCGCCGCCCTCGACGGTGACCGATCCGCCGCCGCCGTGCTGAAAGCGGCCGACGACGCGCTCTATGCCTCCAAGCGCGCTGGCAGGAGTCGTACGACTCGAGCCCGCTAAAGTCCTGGCTGGGCGGGTCGTTCGGGGAGCTAATGCGTTGGTTCTCCGAGGCGAAGAAACACAGCGAGCCAGTCCTTCGGGCGTCCCCGGCGTCGTGCCCCTCCGGGCACTCTCCAGGATCGTCGCGAAGCGCTGCGGGGGACCCCAGCGCGCGCGAGGGCGACTCCGAATTCGACGAATTGCTCGATACTTTGGCGGCGGTGCTGACGGATTTCGGTGAGCGATCCTTCGACACTGACATCCATCCGCGGGCGGCGACCCGCGATCGCTTCGGCGAACTCGCCCGGAAGATCACCGTGGGCGGGACCGCTGACGCTGCGGACGGTGGGGGTCGAAGCTGCCGGGAGGTCCGGCTCGCATTTCGCCATCACCGCGAGCACGAAGCCAAGTACGTCACGGACGCCACCGGTAACTTCCGCGAGGCGCTCAAGGCCTGCCTTGGCACGCTGGCGCGGGCCGTGGCAGAGGACCGAGCGGCGGACCGAGAGATCGGCGCACGCGTCGGAGAGCTAGTGACGGCGTTCCAGCGCAACGACTCCGACGCCATCCGCCGCGAAGCGAGCGCCGTCGCCGAAATGGTTCAGGGAGCCATCGAGAAGCGCCGAGAGCGCGAAACCGCGCAAATCTCCGAGCTCGCTGAGAGCGTGAAGCTACTTCGCAAGGAGCTGTGTGACGCGCGTCGGCAAGCAGGTCGAGACGCCGTCACCGAGCTCTTCGATCGCGGAGCCTTCGACGACCACGTGCAACGCACCGCCGAGCTCGCTGCGTTTGGTGTGGGCAGGCCCTTTCTGGTGCTGATCGACGTCGAGAGCGTGGCGAGTGACGTGACGAACTTGCGGGCGGTCAGCGATCTGTTGGTGCGCACGTTCCTGCGAGCCGACGATTTCGTGGCGCGTACCGCTGCCGGGGAATTCGCCGTGGTGGTGGTCGACTCGGCCGAGACCCGGGTGCTGGCCCGCGCCGAGCGCCTCCGCGAGGCGGCCCTGCAGCTCGCATTGCCGCCCCTGGCCATCGGCGCGGCGGGCCTGATCTCCGGCGAATTCTCGGGAACCTGGGTGGAGCGGGCGGCTCGGGCGCTCGACGCGGCGCGCGTCGATTCCCGCACCCAGGTCGCGTAGGGGCATCCCGTCCCCGCTCGGCCGAGTGAGCAGTGAGCCTCGTCCGGCCCCGGCCGCTGCGCGGCCTGCGCCCCGTTGGGCTTCACGACGCGTGTCGGGCGGCCCTTCCCCCCTTTGCGCCCGACTCGTTGCGCGGGGAAAGGCAGCCACGCCAACTGGACTCGCGAGTGCGAGGGTGCAGCGCGCAAGGCGAGAGCGGGTGGCCTGCGCGGTGAGCGGCTGGAGTCCGCAATCGTCGCGTTCCGAGCTTGCCGCGCTCTCGGTTGACGGAGGCGCACGGGCTGCTCGCTGTGCGTCGGCACAGGGGCGTCGAAACCTCGCATCAGATCCTGGACACGGCCTTCGCGGAAGCCGACCTCCCATACCCTGCTCTCGCTCTGGCGCGGCGCGACTCTGCGCAGTGACGAGCAGCGCAATCGCCTTCGGCGTGACGTGACGCGCGACATCTTCGTGGCCACCATCACCGCCACCACCGAACAGCTTGGCGCCCTTCGTCGACACCAACTCGCAGCAGCCCCAACGTGGACACTTCTCGCTGGCCTCGACACGTGCATTGAGAAGCCCCGCCCCCGATCTCCCGCCCTAGCCGCCGCGTCCCGGCGCTGGCTCTGGTCGGTGAGCCGAGCGCCGCCACCCTTCCCCCCCGCTCCGGCCTCAGACTCTCGCGAAGGCCGCGTTCTGCTCACCGACTCTCGGTCAAGGTGTAGGGGTACCCGTAGCAGACGACATGAGCTAAACTTTCCCGACCTGTGGCCGTTCCTTCCGAAGCAGTGGAGCCTCACGAGACGGTGAAAAACGAGGGCGAGCGCGCCTCGATCCGGCTCCGGTTGTTGCTGGTCTCCGGAGCGGAGCCGGCAAACGCCGGGCTGGTTCCCGGCATCCGCCGGGTGACGACGCTCGACGAAGCTCTACTCGCCCTGGGGGAGACGCCCTTCGATGCCGTTGCGGTCGACGTCTCGACGGACGATGGCGCCACGCGCCTCGCGGCGATTCGGCAGCGCTCGCCGCGCACCGCGCTGATCGCGCTCACCTCGGCCCTGGCGCCTGCCAGCGTATTCGACTCTCTGCGCGACGGCGCTCAAGAGTGCTTGCCGGCTGCGGCCACCGACGCGGTCGAGCTCGAGGCCGTCGCGCGACGCGCGCTCGACCGCAAGTGGCTCGCGGAGTTCTTGGAACACCGGGTGAAGTTCCTGGAAGGGCTCTTCCAATCGGTCAACCCCGGATTCGCGGTGCTCGGACCGGAGGGCAACGTGCTCCTGGCGAACCGTTCCTGGTGCGCGTTGGCCGAGTCTGCGGATGATGCCCTCTCGATCATCCGCGTCGGGCAGGAGGCCAGCGTGATCCCTGCGCTCGCTCAGTGCGACGACGAGAGGGTGCGCGAGCTCGCGATTGGGATCCGTTTGGTGCTCGAGGCTCGCGTCTCGTCGGTCCGCTTCGAGGTCGAGCGACGAATAGACGGAGAGGACCGCTGGTTCGTGTTGCAGGTCGACCCGATGCCGGAGCTCGCGGGCGTGATCGTGATGCAATCCGACAACACCGAGCGCAAGCGCACCGAGGACGCTTTGCGTCGCTCAGAGGTCGACTATCGGCGATTGCTAGACGCTCTGCCCCATGGCGTGGTCGTACATCGGGCCGGCGTGTGCCAGTGGGTCAACAGCGAGGCGCTGAAGCTGCTCGGCTACGAGCGTCCCGAGCAGCTGCTGGGGCGCGAGCTTGCGTCATGGGTCCATCACGACGATTGGGCGCACGTTGGCGCGGAGGGCGCTGCGGCGGCGCCCGGTGATTCTCCCCACGACGTGCGTGTCCTGCGCGCCGACGGCAGCCACGCCGTCCTGGAAATCCGCTCGCTTTCCGTGGTTTACGACGGCAAACCTGCGACCTTGTTGCTCGGACGCGACGTGAGCGAGCACCGCGCCACTACCGCGCGGATGATGGAGGTCGACCGCATGGCTAGCGCCGGCTTGCTGGCGACGGCGTTGGGGCACGAGATCAAGAATCCCTTGGCGTTTGTCAGCGCCAACGTCGACGTCGCGCTGCGGGATGCACAAGAGGCGCTCGCCCGAATGGATCGCGAGCCGTCGCGCGCATTCGAGTTCGGGGTTGTCCGGGAGCAGCTGCGGGAGATCCGCGGGGCGCTGCTGGATGCTCGACAGGGCACGCGACGGGTCCAGTCAGTCGTGGGTGACTTGCAGGCCTTCTCACGACCCGAGCAAGCGCTGGACGCTCCGGTGGACGTCGAGCGGGTGCTGGCGGCCTCCATCAATATGGTACGAAACCAGATCCGCCACCGCGCACGGCTGGTGAAGAACTTCTTTCCAGTGCCGTCAGCCCGGGGGTCCGAAGCGCAACTGGGTCAGGTGTTCCTGAATCTGCTGACCAACGCGGCGGATGCCATCGAGGCAGGCGACGCGGCGCACAACCGGATCGAGATCGACCTTCACGCGAAGGAAGGCCGAGTCGTGGTCGAAGTCACGGACACGGGTACTGGGATCGCGCCGGCAAGCATCGATCGCGTGTTCGATCCCTTCTTCACGACGAAGCCGGTGGGGCACGGCGTTGGGCTCGGACTGGCGATATGTCGCAATATCGTGGAGGGGTTTGGTGGCACCATCTCGATTCTCAGCGAGTTCGGCCAGGGAACGACCGTGCGCGTCGAGTTGGTCGAGGCCCAGACCCAGCGCCCACCGGTGCGCGCGTCCACCATTTCGCCGCTCAAGCCCATGCAGCAAGCTCTCCGGGTGCTGGTGGTCGACGACGAGCCGTTGATCGGGCGCGCAGTAGCGCGCTGTCTCGGCCGCCAGCACGCGGTGCGCTGGGTTGCGAGCGGCGCGGAGGCCCTGGAACTCCTGGTGCCAGAGAACTTCGACGTGATCTTTTTGGACGTCATGATGCCCGACATGACCGGCGTCGAAGTCTATCAACGCGTCCGCGATGCTCACCCGGAGTTCCTCGGACGCATCGTGTTCTTGACCGGCGGAGCGTTCACGACGCAGGCCCGCGAGTTCCTCGAGGCGGTGCCGAACATTCAGCTCGGCAAGCCCTTCGACGGTCAGCAGATCCGCGATGTCGCTCAACAAACCGCGGCTGCCCACTCGGGAGCGCGAGCTCAGGCGAGGTGATCAATCGAAGCTCTCGACGCTCTTTTCGTCGTGAATACGGCGAACGAGACGCCGAAAGTTGGAGGCGTCCATTCCCGAGAGCCGTGCAGCCTCGGTGACGTTGCCTCCGGCCATCGTCATCACCCGCGCCACGTAGGTTCGCATGAACTCGTCCCGCGCGGCGGCCAGCGGTCGGAGACCGGTGGGCTCGGAAACGTTCCCGCCGCCTGAGTTGCGGAATGCGGAAGGCAACAGGTCGATGGTGACGACGTCGTCGCGACAGAGCACCAAGGCGCGCTCCATGGTGTTCTCGAGCTCGCGAACGTTCCCGGGCCAAGAGTGGCCGCACAGCGCGTCGAGGGCGGCGGTGTCGAGTTGCGGCATCCGTCGTCCGAGACGCTGGCCGTGCTTCCCGAGGAAGTGCTCGACCAACATCGGAATGTCCTCGCGCCGGTCGCGGAGCGGCGGCAGCTCGATGTTGAACACATTCAGTCGATAGTACAGGTCCTGGCGGAAGCGCCCGGCTTCGACCTCTTTGGCAAGATCGCGATTCGTTGCCGCGATGACTCGCACATCGACCCGACGAGACTCGGTGGAGCCCACCGGGCGAACGGTGCCCTCCTGGAGCACCCGCAGCAGACGAGCCTGCGTCGCCGGAGACAGCTCTCCTACCTCGTCCATGAAGAGGGTTCCGCTCGACGCGGTCTCGAAGAGTCCTTTGCGATTCGCCGTAGCACCGGTAAACGCCCCTTTCAGGTGTCCGAACAGCTCGCTCTCGAGCAGAGAATCGGTGAGCGCGGCACAGTTGACGTCGACGAATGGCTTGCCGCTTCGAGCGCTCTGCTCGTGCAACGAGCGGGCGACCAACTCCTTTCCTGTCCCGCTCTCTCCCTCTACCAGCACGGTCACGTCAGCGGGTGCGACCGCGGAGACGAGTGAGCCGACCTGTCGCATCGCGGCCGAATCCCCGACCATGCCCCGGGCGCGTTGTGTGGCTTGGAGTTGACTCTCCAGAAATCGGTTGCGCGCGAGCAGACGCTTGTGTTCGATCGCGCGCGCGACAGCGGGGATGAGGGTGTTCTGGGCGTCGACGGGCTTGACCAGATAATCGTACGCGCCCAGCCGCATGGCCTCCACGGCCGCGGACACCGTCGCCTGGCCGGTCATCAACAACACGGGGATGTCACGCCACCGCGCCTGGGTTTCGGTGAGCAACTCGAATCCGCTGAGTCCCGGCATCAGCACATCGGATATCAGGACGTCGATCTCGTCGGCCGCTTTCTCCAGTGCGACCAGCGCGTCCGCGCCGGCGTCGAAATCGCGCACCGTGAACCCGCCCGCCTGCAAGGCCCGGCACACCGCCCTGCGAACAGCGGCGTCATCTTCGACGACGAGGATGTTCCCTAGGCGACCGGCGGCTGGGATGGCCTGCGCTTGGCCTCGGGGTGCTGGTTCCAATAGAAAGTCATATTGACCTCGCGCGGCTTCCGGAGGCAACAGGCAGCGGACCTGCACGGACGCGCAGCTAGTTTGTTGCTCAATGATCCGCTCGCCGAGCCGTACACCTGGTCATGGCTGTCTGCCCAAGCGCGAGCGCGCATCCTCCGCGCGCCGCCGACGACCCCGGAGGTCGCAGCGCGCTGGTGCCGCCGGCGCCACGTCCGGCGTCATCGACCGCGGTCACTCGCCCGGAGATGCCGGCGGTCCGCCCACGAGTGGCGATGCCCGCGGCGTCATCGACCACGGTCACTCGCTCGGCGATGCCGGCGGTCCGCCCACGAGTGGCGATGCCCGCGGCGTCATCGACTGCGGTCACTCGCGCAGAGATGCCGGCGGTCCGACCACGCGCGCCGATGCCCTCGGTGGACCTGTTCCGCGACAGCGACGAAGAGCGCGTCACCCGGGTGAGTGTGCCGCCGCTTCCGCGACCTCAATCCGAGCGCACCGTGCTGATTCGACTGGACGGGGTGGACGCCGGCAGCTTGGTGACCCTGGGCGTCGAAGCCCGCTCCGTCGGGCGCCATGCGTCGAGTGACGTTCGGATTTCCGACGGTGGAGTCAGCCGCGCTCACGCACGCATCACCTGGTTGGGCAACGCCCATGCCATCGAAGACCTGGGCTCCAGCAACGGGACATGGCTGCGTGGGAATCGAGTCACAAACGAAGTGCTGGCAGATGGCGACGTCGTCCAGTTCGGAACCCATAGCTGCTTTCGCTACACGGTCACGGACGGCCTCCACGAGAGTCTGCTGCGTCGGCTGCACGAATCGAGTACGCGGGACCCATTGACCGGCGCCTACAACCGCCGCCACTTCGAGGAGCGGCAACGGGAAGAGTTGGCCTACGCGCTACGCCACCAGACGGATCTGAGCTTGATCATGCTCGACATCGATCACTTCAAGCGAGTCAACGACACCTGGGGACACCCGGCTGGAGACGCCGTGATCCGCCACGTCGCTCAGGTCACTCCCGCCCAGCTTCGGAGCGAAGACGTCTTTGCCCGCTACGGCGGCGAAGAATTCGTGGTCCTGTTGCGGGCCACCGACCTCAAGGGCGCGGTGCGAGTCGCAGAGCGCATTCGCAGCAGCATCGAGGCTCTCAGCGCGCGCTTCGAGGGTCGCGCCCTGCCTGCGACGGTCAGCGGTGGGTGCGCGTCGCTCTCGGAGGGCGGCGAACGAAGCGGGGCTGCGTTGATGAGTCGCGCGGACGAGCGCCTCTATCGAGCCAAGGATTCTGGGAGAAATCGCATCGTCGGCGGGCCACGGCCCGGGGATTGAATCCTGGTCGGTTCTCGCATTGATTGGAACTCGCCGTGTCCTCCGATCACAAGCTCGCCTCCATCGAGCCCCTCCTCGCGCTGGTGCGCGAGCGGTGCGGCGAAACCGCGATGGATCAGATCTTGGCCGACGCCGGATCCGACGCTCGGGCTTTGGAGAGCTGCGTCCGCGGCGCGTGCGAGTTGCTCCGTCGCGACTCCGACGCTGATGCGCAGATGCGACGTGAGGTCTACGCCCTCGCTCTACGCGACGAGGCGTGGATTCGACGGATGGACGGAGGCTCCGACGAATCCGACCCCATCGAACTCGTTGCCCGCGGGATGGAGATGACGCGCGAGCGTTGGGTTCGCGTGGTGCGAACCCTTTCTCACGACCTAAGGAGCCCGCTGACGGTCATCAAGACGAACATCGGCTTCTTGCGGGACTCGGGCGCGCTGATCGACGACGAGTCAGCGGAGGTGCTCGACGACGTGGGTCTGGGCGTGGATCGCGTCACTGTGCTGCTGGACACACTGGGCAAGGTCGCGACCTTCGAGATCGCCGGAGTACCTCTGGAGACGGAGCGTATCGGCATCGAGGAACTGGGGGCCCGCATGGGCCGTCTGACCAGCGCGCTCGTTCGAGGTCGCCCGGTCGGTGTCGACCTTCGAGTTGGGTCTGGTGCGCCCGAGGCGATTCGGTGTGACGCTCTGCTCTTGGACCGCGTCATCGACGGTTTGCTCACGCACGTCGCCGTGCACACCGAGGTCGGGAGCATCGCGATCGAGCTCGATGGCGTTGACGGTGACTTGGTCATTTCCATCAACGACACCAGTCGGGGAGTCGAGGCGACCGTGATCGAGCAGCTGCTTGATCCTGGTGGATTTCGCCGCCCTGGCCCGTCCCAGCTGGGATGGGGATCGAGCTTGGTGGCCGCGTTCCGCCTCTTAGCGCGACTCGGAGGGCGCCCCGAGATCTCGAGCGAAGTTGGCGTCGGCACTCGGATCCGGGTTTCTATCCCCGCAAACTCCGACGAAACTCCGACAGATTAGGGACCTCCGGTCGTTCAACGCACACCGGGGCCCGGGTGACACCTGTGGCGCTGATGTAGGACATCGCGACGCCCACAACGCTCCGCAGCTCAAGCTTCGTCGCCGCTGGCCGTTGACTGTCTCGTGCCTCGACATGCGCTCTCCTTCGTCCTGCTCTCGCTCACCTTGACCGGGGGGATTGCCGCTGCCCCCGCTGCACAAGGGAAGCCGACGCTGTCCCAGGGCGCAGTGACCGACAGTGTTCACGGAGCGGTAGCCGGGCCCGCAGGGGCCGAATGGGTGGTGCCAGGTGGCCCGCGGATCCGCGCGCAGGCGGGCGCTGTGGTTCGGCTGCACGGTGCGCCGCAACCACTGCTGCTCGGGCCGGGCCAGCGAGTCCCGGGGTACACGCTCATCGTGCGCAGCGGGACGGTAGAAGTGAACGCTCCGCGGGCAGCGACGAGCGCGGTGGTGGTGGTGGCGCCCCGCAAGCACGTTGCGATTGTGCGTACCGGAGTCTTCAGGCTCGCCGCACTGCCGGGCAGCACGGCTCTCGCCAACATCGAGGGCAACACGCTGCTCTCGATATCGACGGGTCCGTTCCGACCGCTCCCTGCCGGACAAGTGCAGGTGTCCACGGACACCTCCCAGGCATCGCGCAAGCTCGCGGCGTCCCCATCGGCCATCGCCGGGCGCCGCATTGTGCTGGCGACGGAGCCGTCGGCGCGTTTCAAAGGGCTGTCGTGGGCACCCGTGCCCGAGGCCTCAGGCTATCGAGCCGAGCTCGTCGACGAAGCAACCGGACGAGTCGTGGAGCGCGTCGCGGGGAAGGACACGACGCTCCCGTCGAAGCTTGGGCCGCAGCCCGCCGGTCGCTATCGCTTGCGCGTCTGGGCCGACGACCCCACGGGCATCCCCAACACTCGACCCGCGGATGTTGCTCTGCGGATTGTTGGGGTTCGCCTACCCCGCGGAGGGTACCTCGATCGTACGGGGGTCTACCGCATGGGCCGAGGACAGAAGCTCGCGCTCGAGGGAGCCCAAGGGCTGGAGATGAGTTTTGGCGCGGGTGGCTACAGGGCGGCGTCCGGTAGCCTGGTCGCATCTCGCCGCGAACGAACGGTGTCTCTTCGCCTTCCAGGCTCGACCGATGCAGTCGCGCTCAAGCTCGCGCTGCGAACGGTTCGTTCACGCATCGAGATCAGCCCGCGCAACGCCGTGTGGCCAAAGGATCCGGTCGAAATCCGAGTGCGACTGGAGGAGCTCAGCGGCGGCCCGGTTCCCAAATTCATGAAAGCACGCCCCCGGGTGCGACTGAACACTGAAGAGGTCGACGTGGCGTTCAGTGAGCGAGACGGATGGCTGCGAGGCGTCGTTCAACCAAGACGCGGCGGTGGCCCTTGGGTCCTTCGCGTCGCCGTCGAGGACGGAGAGGCTCAGCCGCTCGGATACGACTTTGTCGAGATAGCCGACGCGAGCGACTCGAGCGCCGCAGCAACCCCGCGCGTGGTCGTCACCCGAAAGGTCATCTCCCGTCGGTGACGCGGGAGCTCTAGTCAAGGACACCCTCATGAACGAACCCCTCCACACCGAAGCGACCATCCGGCGGGTCTCCGACGCGCCGACCACCGACAACCGCCGACAAGACGAGCGCTACACCGTCGACCTCACGGTCAGCTTGTGCAGCGAACACAACTTCTACGCTGGATTCGTGGAAAACCTGTCCCGAGGGGGCGTGTTCATCGCCACGCACTCGATCAAAGCGGTCGGCTCCGTCTTTGATGTGAGCCTCACGCTGCCCGACGGTGGCGAACCGATTCGAGTTCGTGGGCAGGTCCGCTGGGCCCGAGCCTATGTCGAGGACAGCGACGTTCCACCGGGGCTGGGCATCCAGTTCATGAACCTCGAGGCGGCCGATCTCGTCAGAATCGAGGTGTTCCTCTCGTGCCGCGACCCGATCTTCTTCGACGACGACTGATGGCGTCGAGGCGCGGGCGAATTGGGCCGGGGCTTGCCACCGGCCCCACGGTGGTCGATCAGGCGCTGCGGGCGTAGACTCCCGCCCAGCGATGTCTTGCGGTTCGATGCTCCTGCTTTCGACCGACGTCGCTCTGGTCGAGAAACTCCTGGCGAGTCCTCGCGACAGCGGCTGGCGGGTGGCCGCCTCTCTCGCGGAACTGGCCGCTGCGGTTTCCTCCGTCGCCTTCGACGCGGTCTTGGTCGATCTGGATCTCGTCGGCGCGCGGGATCTCACGCTCGTGGCGGCGGTGCGCGATCTGTGCCCGCTCAGCGCCATCGTCGCGCTGGTGACAGGGGACGCCGATCCGATTGCGTTCGAGGCGATGCGCTACGGCGCCGAGGACTGCCTCGGCAAACGCGAAGACCGAGGCACAATCCTGCGCTCTGCACGCCGAGCCGTGGACCGGATGGGGCTCCGGGGCCACTTCGAACGGCGAGAGGGGCTGCTCGAAAGCGCCTTCGCCGCCTTGTCCCCCAACATTGCGGTGGTGGACGAGCACGGGGTGATCGTGCTCACCAACCGATCCTGGGACCGATTCTGCGGCGACAACGGCGGGGTCGTTGCTCGATGCGGGATCGGTACGTCGTACCTGGACGTGGTCGCCGGGGCGCCGAACGAAGAGCCGACAGCTGAGGCGACTCGAGCCGGCTTTGTCCGGGTTCTTCGGGGAGAGATCCCGCACTTTCGCACCGAGTACCGCTGCGATTCGCCGGCCCAAGCGCGGTGGTTCTTGATGCAGGTCGATCGCATGCTGGGCTCAGAAAGCGGCGTCGTCGTCACGCACACCGACATCACGGACCGCAAGCTCGCCGAAGAAGCGCTCCAGCGCTCCGAGATCGACTTCCGTAGGCTGCTCGAGAGCTTTCCCCAAGGCGTGGCCATCCACCGTATGGGCACCCTGGTCTGGGTCAACGAGGTGGCGGTGCGAGAGCTGGGGTACTCGCAGGCGGCAGAGCTGCACGGACGTCCGGTGCTCGAATTCGTTCATCCCGACGACATCCCTCTCGCGGTCGACCGAATTCAGCGAGCCGTCGCCGGACTGCCCAACCCCCCGATCGAACAACGTCTCATGGCCAAGGACGGCAGTATCCTGGTGGCCGAGATCAGCACCGTCCCCATCCACTTCGAGGGTCATCCCGCCGTGCTGCTGCAAGGAGTCGACGCGCGCCAGCGTCGCGCGCTGACCGCGCATCTCCTGCAGGTGGACCGTATGCACTCCGTGGGTCTGCTCGCCCTCGGCCTGGGACACGAGATCAACAACCCGCTCAGTCTGGTCACCGCGAACGTGGACGTCGCCTATCATCGCGCCGGGGAGCTGCAGCGCCTGGCCGAGGGGCCGTCGGCGGCCAAGATGGACCCGCGGGCGCTGGAGGCGGTGTTCGAGCTGACGGACGGTGCGAGAGAGCTGCGGGAGGCGCTGGGCGAGGCGCGGCAGGGCGCGCGGCGAGTGCAAGAGATCCTGCGCGATCTGCGCTCGTTCTCCAGGCCTGATGCAGAGGTGATCGCTCCCGTCCGCATCGAGGCGGTCCTCGACGCAGCCATCGGCATGGCGCGAAACGAGATCAAGCACCGGGCGCGCATCGTGACCGACTACGCCGACGTGGAGGCCGTCTCCGGGAACGAAGGACGACTCGGGCAGGTGTTCTTGAACCTGCTGGTGAACGCGGCCCACGCCATCCCGGTCGGCGCCGCGGATCGGAACGAAATCCGGGTTGCCACGCGCCAGGTCGACGGTCGAGTGATCGTCGAGGTCCGGGACAGCGGCTCCGGGATCGCGCCCGAGCACATCTCGCGTTTGTTCGAGCCATTCTTCACCACCAAGCCCGTGGGTCAGGGCACCGGTCTGGGTCTGGCGATCTGCCGCGACATCGTGATCAAGCTGGGGGGAGCCGTGGATGTCGAGAGCACGCCCGGGAAGGGCAGCGTGTTTCGCGTGACGCTGCCGGTGTCCGAGGAGGCCGCGCCGAAGCGAGCGGTGACCTCGGATCGGGCCCAGAGCTTGGCGTCCCGTCCACTGCGTGTGCTCGTGGTCGACGACGAGCCGCTCATGGGCCGAGCGGTGCGCCGGTGTTTCGGCAGATCGGACGACGTGCAGTGGGTGGGCAGCGGCCGCGAAGCACTGCTCCGACTCGAAGGGCCGGAGCGCTGGGACCTCGTGCTGCTCGACGTGATGATGCCGGAGATGTCCGGCATGGAAGTGTACGAGCACGTGCAGCGCAACGCGCCGCAACGGATCGCGAAGATCGCGTTCCTCACCGGCGGCGCATTCGTTCCAGGCGGGGAAGACTTCCTGGCCCGGACCGGGCGTCCCCGGATTTCGAAGCCCTTCGAGTCGCGAGACCTGGTGACGCTAGCCAATCGGATCGCCGCCAGCACTTAGAACGACGCTCGGCGACTCACCACCGTCTCGTCGCCTGCCTGGGATGGCGCAGCCCAGATCGGTCGAGCCCGCAGCGCTTGCTGCGCCTGAGGTGGTAGGCCGCTAGTGTGGTCGGCGATCACGCAGCCCCGGTCGCCGCCTTCGATGCCAAGTTCGGTCCCTTCGGCACCGACGCCGAGCAGGGTGAGCACTCCGCCGCGGAGCGGCGCCGCGAGCTCACCGAAGGTCACGCCCGTGGCTGTCGAAGTGTGGGCACAGTGCAATGACAGCGTGTGGGCGCCGCGTCGCGAGCGGATCCGCACTCGGCCGGGGGCAACTTGGATGATCTCCGGCGCGGGCAGCGCCTCGGCCGCCGCCTCGGCTTCGCGCGCTTCGGGCCGCCAGCCCACGAACGTTGGTGAGGGATCTACGATTTTCTCCGAGAAAACGGCGGCGTCGAGCACGCTCTCCGGCACGGGGCCTGACGACGCATCGACGACCAGCCGAGCGCGGCCCGAGTCCGCGTCGAGGTGGTACGCGATGCTCAGCCGTTGGGGTGATTCGACGGAGAAGGGCGGCACGATGCAGCCGATCACCGCGCAGCCGAGCGCCGAGGTCGTGGTCAGACGGACCAAGAAGCGGCGCGGTCGGGCCGAGAGGGGCCCGAGCGCAGGCAGGAACCCCGCGAGTCCCAGCGCCGCGCAGGCCGCGAAGAGCCCCGGAATGGCGAGGCCGAGGGCATCGTAGGACAGCATCAGCACGGGCAACCACAAGATGGCGCCCGCGACCGCCGGGGCGAGGACCGCGATGGCGCCGCGGGAGCAGAGGCCGGCCGCCGCGGCGACCGACCACGGGAGCAGGAACAAGAAGCTCGCCTCCGGCAACAGGACGCCCACCCCCCAGCCGACGAGGCCGAAGAAGGTCCAGGTCGCGAGCCAGAGTTCGTCTTCGCCCGAGTCGACTTGCGAAGGCAGTGCGAGCGAGAGCAGCAGCAGGCAGCTGCCCGTGGCCAGAAAGAAGGGCTCGGGGTGGGCTGGCCAACCCGTGCCGAGGGTGCCGGCAGCCCGCAACAGCGAGCCCAACCCCAAGCTCGCGACGGTCGCGAGAACCACCAGCAGCGGCAACGAGCCGAAGCCGCGCAAGAAGCGCGTGACGCGGACGCCGCGGCGGAAGGCGAGGGCCAGCACCGCGCTCCAGAGCAAGGATGCGATCGCATACAGCCACGGCGAGTAGCGCAGCGGAAGTTGCACGACGAAGAGCCCAAGCACGTCGAAAAACAGCGAGCTTCCCGCCAGCGGATCCGCGCGCTCGAGCCCAGCGGCGAGTCCCAGCGCCGCGTCGCCGTGGTGCTGCAGAGTACGCAGGGACAAGCGATCGAGGTCGTCCTGGGGAGTGTGATAGTGAGCAATTCCACCGATGTTCGCGAAGTTGACGCCGGGGATCCCCGCGCGGGCAAACACGCTGAGGTCGGTGTCGTTGGGCAGTCGCTGATAGACGGCGGGAAAGAGCGAGCTCGTCACGGGTCGCGGGCTCGCGCGCGCGAACGCTGCCACCAGCCACACGTTCGGTCCGCTGGTTTCGAAGAGGAGCGCCGCGCCCGAAGTGCCCCGGGCCTCGACGTTCACGACCGCTGCGATCTCGACCTTTGGGAGCTCGTCCCGGACGAACGCCTCGGCACCCAGCAAACCGGCCTCTTCGCCGTCGGTGAAGAGCAACAGGGTCGGCAAACGGGTCGTCCGGTGGCGAAGCGCACGCGCGACTTCGAGCAGCGTCGCGACTCCCACGCCGTCGTCCGAGCCCCCGGGACCTGCGGGCACCGAGTCGTAGTGCGCAGCGAGCAGCACTCGCGGTCCCGGCGCCGGGTTGCGTTCCGCCAGGACGTTCTCGACCAGGGCGCAGACCCCGTACCGACTGCAGACGGGCGTGCGCTGCACTCGCACCGCGTAGTCCAATTCGCGAAGGCGCGCTTCGATGCGTGCCCGCACGCGGCGCTGCTCCGTGCTGCCGGTTGGGTGCGGCGTATTCGTGGGCAGCACGCTCCGGAGTGATTCGTAGGCACGCTCGGCGCTGAACTCGTTGAGCGGCGCGTCGTATGGCTTGGGCGCGGGCGCCGATACCCGAATGCTCACCAGCGCCCAACAGGCCAGTAGCAACGCCAGGGCAACCACCGGGAGAAATCGCCTCATTGCCCGATACGCAGGCCGAGGCAGGCGAGTTCCTGGGCCGCGGCCGCCGCCCAACCGCGGTTTGCCCTGGGACTCGCCGGGCTCGGATGCAGGACGCTCGCGATCGCAATCTGCTTGCCCACGAGCGCCCGCTTCGCGCGCTCGGTTGCGAATGCTCCGACGCCGATCACCAGCTCGGGCGAGAGCTCGTTGGTGAGCTCGAGGAGGGCCCGGTCGCAGGCGGAATAGAGCGCTTCTCGCTCGGGTGCCGGTAGCTTGTCCGGGGTGCGGTTTTTGCCGCTCTCTTCCATGAAGGCGAGGGGGCAGTAGTTCGAGACGAAATGCTCACGGAAGAACGCTCTTGGCGTGCCAAACGCATCGCGGAAGAAACCCCAGAGGCGAGCCCCGCTCACTTCGGAGCGTGTGCACGAGAAGCCTTCGACCGGACGTTTCGGGTGTACGTGTCTTGGCTGCTTCACCTCCGCGTCGATGCCGAGCCAGTCCCGGACCAGTGACACCTCCCCGAACGGGACTCCGGTTTGCGCCATGCCGAAGGGTCCCGGGTTCATGCCCAAGAACACGACTCGCTTGTCGCCGCGCCCCCAGCGCTCGAGGTAGTTTTCGTGGGGAGCCTGGGCGTAGTCCAGGGGGTTGTACACATGGGTGACGGGCAGCGCGAAGCGTAGCCGATTGACGCGTCGGCTCAGCGCTCGACTGATCTCGACCAGACTCACGGAGACGGCTCCGGGAGATCCCTGAGCGTTGTGCAGCTGCTCGCGTGTCCGCCCGCGCAGGCCTTCTCGAGCAGCGGGCGAGCCAGAGTCTTCTCTCCTGCGGCAGCGTAGTGCGCGCCCAGCACGCCGCAGGCGTCGGCCCGACCCGAGTCGCAGGCTCGGGACAAGAGCGCGGAGCCCCGCTGTTCATTCTTCGCGATGGTGCTGCTCGTGAGCAAGAGCGCCCCGAGCCCCGAGCACGCGAGCTCGTCGCCGCCCGCGCAGGACCGCTCGTAGGCTTTGGTGGCGCCCGAGTCGTCTCGGGGCACCCCGTTGCCCGACGCGAGGATCGTCCCCAGCAGGGTGCAGCTCTCGAGCAGGTTCTTGTCGCAGGTCTGGCGCAGGAGCTCGGCGGCGCGCGGGACGTCGCGGGTCGCTCCACTGCCTTCGTAGAGCAACGTGGCGAGATAGGCGCACGCAGCCGTTTGCGCGCTCGCACAACCGCGCTCGAGCCAGCGGACGCTGCTCGGTGGATCGGTCTTGGCCAGCATCACCCCCACGCTGGTACACGCGATGGCGACGCCGCCCTCGCATGCCTTCTCGAAGGCGCCCCGAGCGCGCTCGGGATCGACGGGCAGCCCGTCGTCGCCGCCGAGCAGCGTCCCGAGCAGCCCGCACCCCACTGGATCACCTAGCTCGCAGGCTTTTTGGTAGAGCGCGGCCGCGCGGGCCGGGTTCTTGGGCATGCCTTGGCCGTAGCGCGTCATGTTGGCGAGCTCTGTGCAGCTCGCCGCGTTTCCTCCGTGGCAGCCGCGAGCCGCGAGGGCCCGCGCACGGGCGAAGTCCGGCGGGCCGGCGCGTCCGCCTCGCAGCAACTCTGCGGCGATCGCGCAGTCGGCGTCGCGGCCGAGCTCGCAGGCGCGCACGAACGCGGCGGTAGCTGCCGTGCGGCTGCGTTGGACTCCGAGGCCTTCGAGCAGGGCCGCTCCGATCAGGTGGCACCCGGTCGCGTTCTTGGTCTCGCAGCTCTCGGCCAGACGATCGTGGGCTGTCTTCGCGGCTTTGGCTCCGGCCTCGCCGCGTGTGTGCAGAAAGAGCAGCGCGTAGCAGGCCGCGGGACGCTCCTCCGAGCATGCGGCTTCGCACTCGCTCTCGGAGCGGCACAGCGCGCCGCCTTCGCTCTTGGCGCCCGGCGCGCCCGCGGCGCAGCCCGCGACGAGAAACGGGAACGCCGTGACCCACCGGAACATGAGGTCGAAGCTAGGAGGCTCTCCCGGCGTCCGCAAGTCGCCCGAGCGTGGGGGCGGTCTGGTGCCGCGGCGGTCAGCGCGCTACAGTCGATTCGTGACGATCGCGCGGAAGCTCCACCATAGCTACACGGACTACCTCGGAGTGCTCGAGGTCAGTGGTGTGAAGCTGGAGTTTTGCGAGGGGGAGATCTACGCCATGGCGGGCGGGACTCCGGCCCACGCGGACTTGGCCGCGTCGGTGACCAGGCTCCTCGGCAATGCACTGCTGGGTCAGTGTCGAGTGTCGTCCTCCGATCTCAAAGTTCGGATCGAGGCCACGGACCTCTCGACCTTTCCGGACGTCAGCGTGGTCTGTGGCGAGCGAGAGGTTGCCTCGGTCGATCGCAATGCCGTGACCAACCCGACGATCTTGGTCGAGGTCACGAGCCAGTCGACCGAGGACTACGACCGCGGGGAGAAGCTCGAGCACTACAAACGGTGCCCGAGCGTTCGTGCCGTGCTGATCGTCTCACACCGGCGCCGGCAAGTGACCGCTGTCGTCCGCACCGAGAGCGGGTGGGTGCGGACCGAGCACCGAGACAGTGACGTCGTGGCGCTCGAGGCCCCCAAACTCGCTCTGGCTGTGAACGAGCTCTACGAGGGCATCCAGCTCGAAGACGCCGGCTGAGCGCCGCGCCCGCCCGCGCCTCACATCTTCTGGCCAGCGCCGTAGTACGAGGGCGGCGGCTTGTAGCCTGGCGCTCCAGTGGCGTTGGGGCCGTCCAGTTTTTGGTTCAGTCGCTTCAGCGCGCCGCAGGACCAGACGTTCTTGATCTTCTCTTTCTCGTCCTTGTAGCGCCAGCTGTAGCTGCTGCAGCCCTGTCGGAGCCGAGCCAGCCCGATGGTCGTGTCCTTCTTGTGGTCCGCGGCACCCTTGAAGATGTAGTAGCCGAGGTTCGAGCAGGCCTCGTAGTTGCCGAAGCCGCAGGCGCGCTGGAACAGGCTGGCGACTCGCTTGCCGTCTTGCTTCACGCCCTCGCCCTTCTCGTACATGAGCGCGAGCTCGTAGCAGTCGGCGTTCGAGCGTAGGTTGCAGGCTTTCTCGTGAAGGGTCGCGGCCATGGCCGGGTCCTTCTTGGGCACGCCGACGCCCTCTTTGTACATCAAAGCCAAGTTGCGGCAGCCGATGGTGTTGCCGCGATCGCAGCTCTGCTGGCGGATGCGCGCGGCCTCGGTCGGGTTGGCCGAGACTCCGAGGCCCTTTGCGTACATTTCGGCTTTGGATTCACAGGCCGATTCGACGCGTCCCAAACACGCTCGGTCGTAGTACTTGATCGCTTCCGTGGCGTTGGTGGCGGCGCCGAATTTACCGACGCGATAGACGTCGGCGAGCTGCACGCAGCTCTGGTTGTCGCGTTTGGCGTCGCAGCCCCGCCGCAGGAACTGGATGCCCTTCATCGCGTCCTTCTCGATGCCCACCCCGTTGAAGTAGCGGTTGGCGAGGCGCGCGCAGGCGGTCGGATCGCCCTCCGCAGCCTCACAGGCCTTGGCGAAGAGGTCGAGCGCTCGGTCTTGGGACGGCGCTTTGTAGATCTTCTGCTCGATGTAGCGGCCTAGGTTTTCGCAGGACCAACCGTCGCCCCACTCACAGCCCTTTTCGAAGGACTGGGCCGCTTTCTGCTTGTCCTGCTTCACGCCGCCTTCGCCCTTGTCGTAGAGGAAGCCGACCTCGTTGCACGACTTGGCAAAACCGCCTCCGCAAGCGTTCTCGTAGTAGTTGAGGGCCTTGGTGAGATCGCGCGTCGTGCCGACGGCCTGATACAGATCGACGGCCACCTGGTGGCACGAAGGCAAATGCCCGGTCTTGCAACCACGCTCGAAGAACTCGTGGGAACGCTTGGAGTCGCGAGCGACGCCTTCTCCGTTGCGGTACAGCTGCGCGATCAACCGGCAGCCCTCTCCGTCGAACAGACTGCAGGCCTTCTGGTAGTACTCGTAGGCCTTGACCGGGTCGCGGGCCTTGTAGATGCCGCCCGCGTAGATCTTGCCGAGTTCGGCGCAGGCGAAACCGCTGCCCTTCGAGCAGCCTTCCTCGATCCGCTGGACGCCACGGAAAGAGTCCCGCTTTACCCCCCAGCCCTTGATCAGCATGTTGCCCAGCCGGGCGCAGCCTTCCGCTCCGCCCCAGAGCCCGCAGGCCTTTTCGTAGAGCTTGGCTGCCTCCGAGTCGTGCTCGGACTGCTTGTCGCGCTCGAGCCCCGCTCCGCCGAAGAACATGTTGCCGAGCTCGGTGCAGCCGAGCGCGCTGCCCTTGTCGCAGGAGGTCGTGAAGAGCTCACGGGCCTTCTGGCGATCGAGGCCGGCGCCGCGTCGCTCGTTCGTGAACAAGCTACCCGCGTGGGCGCAGGCGTCGGGGTTGTCGGCGCGGCAGGTCCGTTCGTAAATCGTCAATGCCTTCTTGGCATCTCGCGTCGTCCCGATCCCCTTTTCGTACATGGTACCGAACTCGACGCAGCCCTCGGACAGGCCGCCGTCGCAGGCGCGCTTGAACAGGCTAAAGGCCTTCTGGGGTGTGGCCTCGGGAGCGATGCCGGCGCGGTGCATGCCGGCCAAGAATGAACAGCCGAGGCCGTCACCCGCCGTGCAGGCCTTTTGGAAGGTCTCGAAGGCCTTGAACTTGTCCGCGAGGACGTCGATGCCGTTGAGCAGGTGCCAGCCGTGCTCGGCGCAGGCGGCCTCGTCGCCCAGACGGCACGCTTTCTTGAAGAACTCCACGGCCTGGATCGGATCCTTGCCCGCGTTGCGGAAGAGGCGGGCCAGCTGCGTGCAGCTCTTGGCGTTGTTCTTCTCGCACTGGCTTCGGCACTGCGCTTGGTCCTTGCCGGTGCAAGCGAAGGACTTGGTGGCGTTCTTGGAGGCGCATTTGCTGCCGTCCCAGACCAAGCCCGGGCTGCACTCGGGGATTTCGTCGGCCTTGACCACGCTGCCCTTGTCGTCCTTGCGTGCCACCTTCTTCGGTGCGTCGAAGGGTCGGAGCTCGAGGCGTAGGAGCGAGCCGCAACCCTCGGGCGCGTTCTTCGCGTCGGTGGTCGCGCTGTCGCACTTCTGAATCGAGCCGTCCTTGTTGGACACCGAGCTGCTGTTGGTCGACCTGGCCTCCAACCCCGCTCCGAACAGGCCCGCCACGGTGGCCAGCTTCGACTTCTGACCGGTCTGCACCGCGAAGGCGCCGATGGTCGCCCCACGGACGAAGTGGGTTGCGCCGTCGCACTCGCCCTTGAGCTCCGAGCGCTCGGCGCTGGTGCGGACCGCGGTGCGCTTGCCGACGGTCACCAGGCCGAGATCGATGGTCGAGCCTTTCTGCATCTCGGCGCCGAGCTTGGCGCCCGCGGTGGCGAAGATGCCCGGAAGGTTCGCCGCGACCTCGTCGAGCGAGTCCATGCGGATGACGTCTTCTTTCTTGTTGACGCCGACGTAGCCGTACTCGCCCTCGAGCGAGCAGTCTTTCAACATCTTGATGGCGTTCTTCTGGTAGCGCACCACGGCGATTCGATCGCGCGTCAGGACCTCGAGATCCGTGCGATGCCCGGAGTCCCAGTCCACGATCAGCGGCTCGGCGTAGGTCGAGACGACCTCGGTCGACAACCCTGGGTTCACGCCTGGTGGCAGCCGTCCAGGCCGGTTGTTACCCCCGCAGCCGTTGGCACCGACCAGCGACAATGAGAAGGCGGCTGCGGCCGCCAGCGCGATGAACCTAGACATGTTTGCTCCTCGCCCAAAATGGCCCTTCAGCATAGACGACCCGTTCGCTGCGCAACAAGCCTCGCGTGAGGCACACACGGTGCGCCCTCCTCGGCGCATCGCCCACAGGCACTGCCTTGGAGTCGACGCGGCAGCGGGTGGCTCGAGCGGCACTTTATTGCGCCCGCTTGTGCTTTTGCACGCGCCGCGCCGCGGCCTCATTGGGCCCTGGCGATCGGCTGCCTTCTGGCCTACGACTCGTGAGTCGCTCGGGGCGCGGTCCCAAATTGGGGCAGCTGAGAAGAACCCGCAAACCTGATCTGGTTCGGACCAGCGGAGGAATGCGGCGACCGGCGGCCCCGGCGTCCGTTCCACTTCGAGTGACAGGAAGGACTATCGAATATGCCCGCGTGGACCCTGCCGCTTCGTGGCGCCCCAAATCCGTCGACCCTGGGCGAGGGCACGACCCCCGGCTCGTTTGCAGAGCGGGCCGACATTGGCGGGCCGCTCGCGTTTTCTTCGCCGGACACGCCGGGCATGCCGCAGCCGAGCGACAAGACCGCATGGGACTTCCTCCCCGAGGGTTGGCTGCGCCAGAGCAGTGGCTTCGCGAAGGCTCCAGCGGGTTTCGTTCCGGTCACCCAGCTCGAGCACGCGCGCCTCGGCGCCGTCACGCCCGAGATGCGTCGGGTCGCCGAGCGCGAGCCGCACCTGACTCCGGAACAGGTGCGCGACGAGGTCGGCGCCGGCCGCATGATCATCCCCGCCAACCGGGTTCACCTCGGATACGGGCTCGACGCGATGTGCATCGGTCGCGCCGGAGGTACCAAGGTCAACGCAAACCTCGGCGCGTCCCCTGTGTCGAGCGGGACCGACGAAGAGGTCGAGAAGATGCGGTGGTCGGTGCGCTGGGGCGCCGATACGGTGATGGATCTGTCGACCGGCGGCGATCTCGACGCCTGCCGCGAGGCTATTCTTCGCGCGTCCAGCGTGCCCATCGGCACGGTGCCCATCTACTCGATGATCATTGGGCGCAAGATCGAAGAGCTCGGGGAAGAGATGATCCTCGAGACCCTCAGACACCAGGCTCGCCAAGGCGTCGACTACTTCACCATCCACGCAGGGCTCCTGCGCGAGCACCTGCCTCTGGTGAGGCGCCGCGCGATCGGCATCGTCAGCCGCGGCGGCTCACTGCTGGCCAAATGGATGCTGGTACACGGCCAGGAGAACCCCATGTACTCCGCCTTCGAGCGCATCTGCGACGTGATGCGGGAGTTCGACGTGGCGTTCTCGCTGGGGGACGGCCTTCGACCGGGAGGCCTCGCGGACGCCAGCGACGAGGCGCAACTCCGCGAGCTCGAGACGCTGGGCGAGCTGACCGAGCGCGCGTGGCGCAAGGGTGTGCAGGTCATGATCGAGGGGCCGGGTCACGTGCCCTTCGATCAGATCGAATACAACATGAAACTCGAGCGACGCCTGTGTCACGGGGCGCCGTTCTACGTGCTCGGGCCCATCGTCACCGACGTGTTCCCCGGCTACGATCACATTACGAGCTGCATTGGGGCGACGGCGGCGGCCTATCACGGTGCGGCCATGCTCTGCTACGTCACGCCGAAGGAGCACGTTGGGCTGCCCAAGCGCGACGACGTGAAGCAGGGCTGCATCGCCTACAAGATCGCGGCCCACGCCGCCGACGTGGCGCTGGGCATCCCGGGCACGCGCGACTGGGACGACAACCTGACCAAGGCCCGCGCCGCGCTCAATTGGGAGAAGCACTTCGAGCTTGCCTTCGACGGAGACTACGCCCGGGCGCTGCACGACGAAGATCTGGACGTCGACACGGATTTTTGCGCGATGTGCGGCCACGATTGGTGTTCGGTGCGCATCTCGAAGGAGATTGTCGAATTTGCTAGCGGCAAGGCCGAGGGCTTTGAGCGCGAGCGCGTGCTGAAGAGCCCGGCGCTCTCGGACGAGCAGCGTGCGGTGCTCGAGAAGCGCGGCGTCTTGCCCCCGGAAGAGATCCATCGCCTGGCCACCAAGACCCAGAGCGCCGTCGGCGCGCGCCAAGGCGACAAGGCCAGCTGTCACAGCGACTACGTCGATCCGGACGCCGCCGAGCGCATTCAGGCCGAGAAGCTGGTCACGCTGCGCAAGAAGGCCGTGCCGGCCGCGCCCTGAATCAGCCCGCGTCGGGCGGGCAGCTCGTGGCCGGTGCTTCGCAGCCGTCGAACACGTTCAGGTTGCAGTTCGCCAAGCCCGGTTGGCAGTCGTTCGTGCACGAGCCCGCCTGGCAGATGGTGCCCGGACACGCGATCGAGCAGCTCCCGCAGTGAGCCGGGTCCGCGTTCTTGTCGACGCAGGCAGTGTTGCAGCAGATGAATCCAAGAGCACAGGTGCCGCAGGCCGAATCAGGACCGGCGTCCGAGAGCGGCACGCACTCGTTCTGCGAACTGCACTCGTAACCCGCCGCGCAGTCCTGCTCCGGGCCGCACTGCCCCTGCGCCAGGGAACCCGCCAAATCGTCCTCGGCGCACGCAACGCAAAGGACCGCCACCAGCCAGCGCAGTTCAGCCACACTTGCCATTGGGAAGGCAACGTTCTCCGGGCTGGCAGTCCCCCGTGCCGCAACTGCAATTCCCGGCCGGGCTGCATTTGCCCTCGCTGCCCAGAGAGCAGGAGTCGTCCGATCCGCAGAGGCAGGATCCACTGCTACAGGCGAAGCCGTCGGGACAGTTTCGTCCGCAGGCTCCGCAGTTCTTGGGATCGGCGCTCAGGTCGCGGCAGCCCGCTTTGCAGCAAGTGGCGCCCGTGTCGCAACGCTCGGCGCCGTTGCAGCTGCACTTCTGCCCCACGCACACCTCGCCCGCATTGCAGGCGCCGCCGCCGCAGAAGCAGTGCTCCGCCTTGCAGGCGCCGCCCACGCCGCACTCGGCGTCTGCGCCGCAGCCGCACTGCCCCAGCGCGCAGGTCTTCAGGTTCCCGCAGGCATTGGCACAGGTGCCGCAGTTGGCGGTGTCCGCAATCGTCTTCGTCTCGCAGCCGTCGTCGGTGGATGGCGTCTTGCAGTCGTCGAAGCCAAAGGCGCAGTAGGGCGTGCAGGTTCCGTTGCTGCAAGCGAGCGAGAGCACGTTGGCGGTGCTGCACGCTCGACCACAACCGCCGCAGTGTAGCGGGTCGAGCCCGGTGCTGATCTCGCAACCGTCGGCCTTCGCCCCGTTGCAGTCGGCGTAGCTGGGGTTGCAGACGAAGCCGCAGACGCCGCCGCCGCAGGTGGCAGTGCCTTGCGGAGCGGCGGGGCACGCGCCGCTGCAGACGCCGCAGTGCTGCGGGTTGGTCTGATTGTCCACGCACTGCCCGCCGCAGTTCGAGAGCGGGGGCGTGCACGAAATCACGCACTGTCCCGCCTGACAGACCTTGCCGGTGCCGCACACGACCGCGCACCCGCCGCAGTTGTTCTTGTCGGTCTGAGTGTTGACGCAAGCGTTGCTGCACTTGGTGAGCCCGGCGTTGCATCCGAAGCTGCACTTGCTGGAAGCGCAGGTTGCGAACGCGTTGTTCGGTACCGGCAGGCAAGTGACTCCGCACCCGCCGCAGTTCGGCAGCTTGGTCGGATCGACGCAGGAGCCGCCACACTTGAGCAGGCCACCGGTGCAGTTGAAGCCGCAGGTCGAATTCGAGCAAAACGCCTGTGCGCCGGCCGGCGCGGCGCAAACGTTGCTGCACGCGCCGCAGTGGAGCAGATCAGAACCGGTCGCCACGCACTGCCCGCCGCACTTGGTGGTGCCGGCCGGGCAACTCACCGTGCAAGCGCCGTTCGAACAGACCATGCCCGCGCCGCAGGCGGCGCCACACGCGCCGCAGTGGTTGTTGTCGGTCTGTTTGTTGACGCAGGCGCCGCCGCAAAGGGCTAGCCCCGCGTTGCAGCTCGGCTTGCAGACTCCCCCTACGCAACTCATGGACCCAGCGGGCGGCGCGGCCGGGCAAACCGTGCCGCACGCGCCGCAGTTCAGCGTGTCACCGCCAATGTTCAGGCACGCGCCATTGCAGGGTGCAAACCCCGTATCGCAGGCGAGGGCGCATTTTCCATCGGCACAGCTTGGGGAGCCGTTGGGCGCTCCCGGACAGGCCACGCCGCAGGCGCCGCAGTGAGTCGCGCTGGTCTTCGTGTTGGCGCACTCGGTGCTGCACTGCGTGGTGCCCGTCGGGCAGCCCGTCGCACACTTGCCGGCGGCGCAGACCTTGCCGTCGGGGCAGGTGGTGCCGCAGGCGCCGCAGTTGTTGGGATCGCCGCTGGTGTCGACGCATTTGCCGCCGCACTTCGCGAAGCCGGCGTCGCACACGAAGCCGCAGCCGCCGGCAGCGCAGGTAGCGGTCGAGTTGGGCGGCGCCGTGCACACCTTGCCACAGCTCCCGCAGTGGTTGTTGTTGGTCTTGGTGTCGATGCAGAGCGCGCCGCACTGGGTGAAGCTCGAGTCGCATGAGCCTCCGCACTTGCCGGCCGTGCACGTCGGCTTGCCGTTCTGCGGCGTTGGGCAGGCGTTGCCGCAGGCGCCGCAGTGCTGCGGGTCCGTTTGTGAGTCGACGCACGATGCGCCGCATTGGACGAGCTCGTTGCAGCTCGAGCCGCAGGCGCCCTTGTAGCAGACGTTGCCGGTGTCGCAGGTGGTGCCGCAGCTCCCGCAATGCACCGGCTCGGTCTTGGTGTTCACGCAGCCGTCGGAACCGCAAGCAGTGAAGCCGGCGTCGCAGGCCGCTCCGCATTTGCCAGCCGCGCAGGTGCGAGCGCCGTTGGTGACCGGAGGGCACTCGGTCGCGCAGCCTCCGCAGTTGCTTGGGTCCATCGAGGCGTCGACGCAGGTGACGTCGCAGAGCTTGCGACCCGGGTTGCACTCCAGGGCGCAGACGCCTTGGACGCAGCTGGCGCTGCCCCCGGATGGCGCGCTGCACTCGGCCTGGCAAGCGCCGCAGTTCTTCGGATCGGTGGCGACCTGGGCCTCACAGCCGTTCACTAGGTTGCCGTCGCAATCCGCGCTCCCGAGCTTGCAGTCGTTGGTGCACTCTGACGAAATGCAGGTCGTTCCCGGACAAGGCTTGTTGCAGCCGCCGCAGTGAGCGGAGGTCTCGGTGGTGTCGACGCAGGCGCCGTCGCAGCAGGTCTCGTTGGATTTGCAGCTCGCGCAAGGGTCGGCGTCGGTGCCGGCGTCGGCGCCGCCGCTGCCCGCCGGCTGGACGTCGTCGATGGCGACGACACAGCTCCCGAGCGCAGTCGCGACGAGGACGGCGAGCAGATGACGCCAGGCAGATCGAGGCACGGAAGCTCAGGCTAACACGCGCCGTCCGCGGCGCTCAATCGGCGCACCCACGAGACCGCCGACGTTTCCGCACTCGCACCTACCGCCCTTCAGCGGCGTCCCGAGATCTCAGCGGCATCCAACGCCGGGGAAGCAGCGCTCGCCCTCGGCGCAGAGTTGACCGTTGCACGAGCAGCGACCGGTGGCGGGGCTGCACGCCGGGTTGTTCCCGCCCATGTTGCAGCTGGTCGCTGCGCACCGGCATTGGGCGTTCGAGCAGGTGAAGTCCGGTGGGCAGCCGCGCCCGCAAGCTCCGCAATTCTGTGCGTCTTGCTCCACCTCCACGCATCCCAGTCCCGGGCAGCAAACGTTGGTGCCCCAAAGGGTCTCCGGGCACGCTTCGCCGCCGTTGCAGGAGCAGATATAGCTGTTGCCGCTGGTGCCCCCGGTTCCGCTGGTTCCCCCGGTTCCGCTGGTTCCCCCGGTTCCGCTGGTGCCCCCGGTTCCGCTGGTTCCGCTGAAGCCCCCGGTTCCGCTGGTGCCCCCGGTTCCGCTGGTTCCCCCGGTTCCGCTGGTGCCCCCGGTTCCGCTGGTACCACCGGTGCCGGCATCGCTCTGCACGCCGACCAGCTTGCAAACTTCGCCCGCTTTGCAGGTCGCGCTTCCGCAGACGCAAAGACCGGACTGGCAGCCTTCGCTGTTCGCTGCCGACGGCGAGCACTGGGTGGCCTTGCTGCAACCGCAGGTGACCAGAGGGGTGGTGCCGGGATCGCACACCAGCTTCTCGCTCCCGTACCCCTGCAGGGTGCAGTTCGCTCCGCAGCTCCCGCACTGGCTGGCGCCCGGAGCGGTCTCGCAACCGTCCTCTTTCGTGCCTGGAGTCGGGAAGTTGCAGTTGCTGTAGCCCAGCTGGCAGAACGATTTGCACAGCCCGCCTGTGCACTGGATGCTCATCACGTCGGTGTCGCTGCAAGTACGTCCGCAAGCGCCGCAGTTCAGGGCATCCGAGCCGGGGTTCACCTCGCAGCCGTCGCTGGGAGTCTGGTTGCAGTCTTGCCAGGGCGAGGTGCAGGCCAAGCTGCACTTCCCAGCCGCGCACTGCGCGCTGCTGTTGGGCCCGAAGGGGCAGGCATGGCCGCAGACTCCGCAGTGCTGGGGGTCAGTGCTGGTGTTCACGCACTGACCGTTGCAGTTCACCGCCGGCGAGGTGCACACGGTCGTGCACTGTCCGGACTGGCAGACCTTGCCGCCCCCGCAGGCGATCGCGCATCCGCCGCAGTTGTTGTTGTCGTTCTGCGTATTGACGCAGGCGTTGCCACACTTCGTGTGGCTCGCGATGCAGTCGAAGTTGCAGGCACTGCCGACGCAGATGGGGAATCCATTGGGTGGCGCCGGAAGGCAGGTGTTTCCACACCCGCCGCAGTTGGGCAGCTGGCTCGAGTTGACACATGAGGTGCCGCACTCGAGGAGTCCCCCGGTGCAGTTGAAGCCGCACTTCCCCCCCGAGCACGACGCCTGCCCGCCCGGCGGCGCCCCGCAGGCGTTACCGCAACTGCCGCAATGCAGCAGGTCGGAGCCGGTCGCCACGCACTGACCGCCGCAGTTGGTGGTGCCCGTGGGGCAGTCGAGCGTGCAACTGCCGTTCGAGCACACCTTTCCAGATCCGCAGATCTTGCCGCAAGAACCGCAGTTGTTGTTGTCGTTCTGTTTGTTGACGCAGACGCCACCGCAGAGGGACAGGCTGCTGCCGCAACTGGGGGTGCACGAGCCGCCCACGCAGGCCATGTTCCCGCCGACCGGCGCTGCCGGGCAAGCACTGCCGCATCCGCCGCAGTGAGCCTTGTTACTCGAGGTGTTGATGCACTGGCCGTCACATTTGGCAAAGCCGCTGTTGCAGGTGAAGTTGCACGCTCCGCCACTGCAGGTCGGCGCCCCGTTCTCGACGCCCGAGCAGGCCGTGCCGCATCCGCCGCAGTTGGTTGGGTCGGTGTTGGTGATCACGCATTGCGTGCCGCACTGCGTGGTCCCCGAGGCGCAGCTGCTCGCGCACTGGCCGCTGCCGCACACCTCGCCGGCTTTGCAAGCGTTGCTGCAGCCCCCGCAGTTCGCGGCGTCGGTCAGGACATCCAGGCACTTGTCGCCGCATTTGATGAAACCCGCCCCGCAGACGAAGCCGCATCCCGACGCCGAGCAGGTGGCGGTTGCGTTGGACGGAGCCGTGCAAGCCGCGCTGCATCCGCCGCAGTGATTCGGGTCGGTCTTGGTGTCGATGCAGAGCGAACCGCATTGGGTGAAGCCCGCATCGCAGGTGCCGGTGCACTTGCCGCCGATGCAGCTGGCCTTGCCATTGGGCGGAGCGGGGCAGGCGTTCCCACAGGCGCCGCAGTGCTGGACGTCGTGCTGGGGATCGACGCAGGCCGCGCCACACTGGGTCAGCTCGTTGCAGCTCGTGCCGCAGCCTCCCTTGTAGCAAACCCCGCCGGTGTCGCAGATGGTCCCGCAGCTCCCGCAGTGGGTGGGCGCCGTCTGCGTGTTGACGCAGCCGTCGTCGCCGCAGCTCGTGAAGCCCGGATCGCAAGCCGCCCCGCAGTTGCCTGTCGCGCAGGTGCGGGCCCCGTTGTCGACCGCGGGACACTCCGCGGCGCAGCCCCCACAGTTGTCGGGGTCTTTGGCGGTGTCGATGCAGGTCACGTCGCAGAGCGCGTGCCCTGCCTTGCACACCAGATCGCATGCGCCGAGGTCACACGCAGCGGAACCATTCACCGGCGCGCTGCACTCGGCCTTGCAGGAGCCGCAGTTCAGCGGATCCTTGGCGGCGTCGACCTCACAGCCGTTCACGACGTTCGCGTCGCAGTCCAGGCTGCCGAGCTTGCAGGTGTTGGTGCATTCGGACGAGACGCAGGTCGTGCCCGGACAAGGCTTGTTGCAACCGCCACAGTGCGCCGAGCTCGTCTTCGGATTGGCGCAGGCGCCGTCGCAGCAGATCTCCTCCGCGGTGCACGCGGAGCAGGGTCCGGCATCGCCTCCACCGCCAGGAACACAGACGCCGTTTGGAAACCCGGAACGCGTCTTGTCGCAGACGTATCCATCAGCGCACTTGCCGTCGTCGCACTCGCCCCCCGCGAGGTACTCCGAGAGGTCGTCCGCCGCGCAGCCGGTCTGAGCCGCCACGGCCGGACCCAAGGTGCTGATTAGGGCCGCGAGGAGCCGGTACAGAGGTCGTCGACGCTGTTTCATGGATTCCGGTCCCTCAGCGACACACATTGCCGGGATAGCAGCGTTTCCCTTCGGCGCAGGCCACGGCGCCGCAGATGCATCCCCCACCGCCACTGTCGCACGAGACGCCGGTGCCGCCCATGTCGCAGGAGGCGGCGCCCGAACACTTGCATTTGCTCGCGGCGCAGTTGAAGCCCGGCGGACAGTCCCGGCCGCAAGCGCCGCAGTGATTCGCGTTGCTGCTCAGGAGCTTACAGCCGCCCCCCGGGCAGCAGGTGGCATTGGGGCTCAAACACGCCGCGCCATCGTTGCAAGCGCACACGTAGGTGACCTCCGTGCCTCCGGCCCCGAGCGCTTTGCAGACCTCGCCGGGCTTGCAGGTGAGGCCGCCACAGCGGCACAAACCGCCGGTCGCGCATGATTCCAGCAGTGGGTTGACCGAGTTCGAGCACTGCGCGGCGGTCGTGCACCCGCAGGCGATGGGTGGGCTCGGATCGGGGTCGCAGGTCAGCTTGGTGTTGCCAAAGCCTTGCAGCGAGCATTTGGCCGTGCACCCGCCGCAGGTCGCGTCTTTCAGCTCTGTTTCGCAGCCGTCGTCGGGTAGGGGCGCCTTGGGCCGGTTGCAGTTGCTGCGCCCGAGCTGGCACGTCGAGGAGCACGCCCCGTTGGCGCATTGCAGCGACAGCACCTTGTCGGTCCCGCAGATTCGGCCGCAGCCGCCGCAGTTGTCCACATCCGCACCGACGTCTTGTTCACACCCGTCTGCGGCGTTGCCGTTGCAGTTCTCCCAGAGCGGGTCGCACTGGATGCCACAGGCGCCGCTCATGCACGTCGCCGTGCTGTTCGGGCGGATCGGGCAGGGGACCCCGCAGCTGCCGCAGTGCTGCGGGTTCGTCTGGGTGTCCACGCAGTGCCCTCCGCAGTTCACCAGCGGCGACGTGCACACCGCCGCGCACTGCCCCGCCTGACACACCTTGCCGGCGCCGCACTTGATCCCGCAACCGCCGCAGTTGGCGTTGTCGGTCTGGGTGTTGACACACGAGGAGCCGCACCTGGTGTAGCCCGCGTTGCATTCAAAGCTGCAGCCGTTCGACCCGCACACCGGGAAGCCGTTTGGCGGAGCGGGCGTGCAGGTCTTGCCGCACTGGCCGCAGTTGGGCAGCTTGGTCGGGTCGACGCAAGACCCCGCGCAATCGATGAAGCCGCCGGTGCAGTTGAAGCCGCACTGCCCCGCCGAGCAGAAGGCCTGAGCGCCCGGCGGAGCCGAGCATGCGTTCCCGCAGCCGCCGCAATGGAGCACGTCCGAGTCCGTGGCCACGCACTGCCCGCCGCAGTTCGTCGTCTCGCTCGGACAGGCGGAGCCGCATGCTCCGTTGGAGCACACCTTGCCGGAGCCACAGACGTTGCCGCAGGTGCCACAGTTGTTGATGTCCGCTTGTTTGTTGACGCAGAGCTCTCCGCAGAGCGACAGCCCTCCGCCGCAGTTCGGCGTGCACTTGGAGGCGACGCAGGCCACGCCGCCGCCGACCGGCGCGGGCGGACAGGCGCTCCCGCATGCCCCACAGTGACTCTTGTCGCTGGTGGTGTTGACACACTTTCCGTTGCACTTCGTGAAGCCCGCATCGCACGAGTAGTCGCAGGAGCCGGCGCTGCAGCTGGGGCTCCCGTCCACCACGCCGGCGCAGGCCGTGCCGCACGCGCCGCAGTTGCTCGCGTCGGTCGCGGTGTCCACGCACACCGACCCGCACTGCTTGGTGCCCGGGGGGCAGCTCGTCGCGCAGGCCCCCGCGGCGCAGACCTCGCCCGTTTGGCAGGTATTGCCGCACCCGCCGCAGTTTGCCGTGTCGTTCTGGACGTCGACGCACTTGTCGCCGCATTTCGCGAAGCCCGCGCTGCACACGAAGCCGCAGCTCGAATCCGAGCAGGTGGCGGTTGCGTTGGCGGGAGCGATGCAGGGCTTCCCGCAGCCTCCGCAGTGGTTCGGATCGGCTTTCGGATCGACGCACTGCAAGCCACACTGCGTGAAGCCTGCGTCGCAGCTCGTGCCGCACTTGCCGGCGGTGCAGGTCGGCAATCCGTTGGCCGGGGCGGGGCAGGCGTTGCCACAGGCGCCGCAATGCTCGACGTCCGTCTGCGGCTCGACGCAAGAAGCGCCGCACTTGGTGAGATCGTTGCAGGTCGCGCCGCAGGCGCTCTTGTAGCAAACCTGACCCGTGTCGCAGATGCTGCCGCAGGCGCCGCAGTGCGACGCCGAGGTCTCGGTGTTTACGCAGCCGTCGTCGCCGCAGCCGGTGAAGTCTGGATCGCAAGTCGCTCCGCACTGTCCCGCGCCGCAGGTACGAGCGCCGTGATCCACTTCGGGGCAGTTTGCCGCGCACCCGCCGCAGTTGTTCGGATCGCTCGCGGTGTCGAAGCAGGTGACGTCGCAGAGGGCCTTGCCCGTCTCGCACACGAGGGCACAGTTGCCTTGGTCGCAGCCCGCTGTTCCGTTCACCGGCGCGCTGCACGCGGTCTTGCACGCGCCGCAGTTCCCGGGATCCTTGGCGGCGTCGACCTCGCAGCCGTTCACGACGTTCGCGTCGCAGTCCAGGCTGCCGAGCTTGCAGGTGTTGGTGCACTCGGACGAGACGCAGGTCGTGCCCGGACAGGGCATGCCGCAACCGCCACAGTGAGCAGAGCTGGACTTTGGATCGACGCAGGCGTCGTCGCAGCAGAGCTCGCCTGCGACACACGTGGCGCAGGCTCCGGCGTCGCTGCCTTGCCTGACGCAGACTCCGCCGGGGAACCCGGCGCGCGTCGTGTCGCAGACGTAGCCGGGGGCGCACTTGCCGTCTTCGCACTCGCCGGCGGCGAGGTACTCGGACAAATCGTCCGCTGCGCAGCCGGTCTGCCCGAGCACGCCGCAAGCGACGAGCGCGACTGCGATCGCGACGAGCCGGGTCCAGACGCTCCTTCGGGTCCCCATGACCTCAGCCGATCAGAAGTGCCCTGCGTAGCCGGCGCTGCAGCCGGTCCGCTGGCAAGACAGCGACACCGCGGGTGGCCCCTCCTGCTTGCTTCCGCTCTTCGAGAGGTCGAGCGCCAACAGCACTCCCCCGGCCACGACGGCGACGGCTCCGACCCCGGCGAAGATGCGCGCCGTCGTCTGCTGGCTCTGCATCTGATCGTAGGCGTCGTGTCGCGCGATCTGGGTGCGTTCGGTCTTCACGTCTTCTTCCGAACCCGCGCGCATGATCTCGAAGACCGCGGCCCCGCCCAGCGCGGCGGCCCCGACCCCGAACGCGGTCCAGGTCATCCACCCGACCGTGCCGGCGTCGCCCGCGCTGTCGGCCCGCACCGCCCCGCGCTTCGGGGCCTGCGGCTGCTTTGGAGCCAGTGGTTCTGCGGTCTGGACCTTCATCGTCAGGGTGACGTCCATCGCGCGGTGGGCGAGAAGGTCGAACGACTGCTCCGCGTCCGCGTACCCGTCCATCGAGAGTTGCACGCGGTGCGTTCCCGGTAGGATCTCTCCGGTCCACGGCGCAACGCCAACGGGTTGATCGTCGATGCGAACCGTCGCGCCCTTGACGTTGGACAGGACCGTGACCTGCTGCCTCCCCCGCTCTTCTTTCAGCTTGGTCTCCAACTCCACCACGCGCTGCTCGACGGTCGCGCGGTCGCTGGCGTCTGGGCTCTGACGCAGGTACTCGCGGTAGAATCTCAGCGCCCCCGCCGAGTCCAAGAGCTTGTCGTAGGCCCGAGCGGCGTTGTAGCTCAGCGCGGGACTGGGGTACTCGCGGTGGGCGTCGAGGAAGGCGTCGACCGCGTCCTTGAAGCGGCTCTCCTTGTAGGCCTCGACGCCGCGCTCGAAATGCTTCTGCGCGCGGGCCTTGGCATCGGCGCCGGGCTTGGCCTGTGTCGGGGTGGGTGCTGCGGGGGTCTGGCCCTGCGCGGAGTGCGTCGCCAACGCGAGGGAGCAACACAGCAGTACTGCCCTTGAGGAAGCCCGGACTGTCATAAGAAAGCTCAGAAAGGTTTGAGGTCGGATTCGGGAGGCTTCGCCGGCTTCTCCACCGGCTTCACGGGGGTCCCGGCGGGCTTGACCGCGGGCTTGGTCACCGGCGGCTTGCTGGCGGGCTTCTTACCGACAGGCGCCGTCGTCACCTCGGGGGATTCCGCCGCCGCGCTGGCGGTGGGCGGGGCGCTGGCGGTGGGCAGGGCGCTGGCGGTGGGCAGGGCGCTGGCGGTGGGCAGGGCGCTGGCGGGCTCGACGGTGTGGCTCTCCGGAGCGGTGCTGGGCTCTTGGGGCGTGACCATCACGCCGGTCGCGGCCGTCGCGGGCTCGGCTCGCGACCCGCCGCCGCCGACCGCACGCAGGAGCAGCACGAACGCGATGCCGAGCACGATCACCGCCGCGGCGCCGCCCATGATCCACGTCGATCGGGAGCGAGCAGGCGTCGAGCCGGACACGGTCGCCGAGAGCTGGGTGGAAGCGTGTCCGGAGCTCGCGCCGGCCCCGGGCTCCACGGCAGACGGCATCATCGTCGGCATCGAATCGGGCGCGCGCTCGATCCACGAGCTTTGCAGATTAGAGCCGGTGATGTCGTCGGCGACGCTCCGAGAGAGCGCCCAGCGCGCGAGAGCTGCGCCGAGCTCGCGCATGCTCTGCCACCGGCCATCAGGGGCCTTGGCGAGCCCTTTGTCGATGATCTCCCAGAGCTCGGTGTCGCCGATGCCGAGCTCGGTGGTGGGCCTGGGCTTCGACTCGAGGATCGCAACGACCAGGGCGGTGTACACGTTGCCGTTGAAGGGCAGCAGTCCGGTCAAGACCTCGTAAAGCACCACGCACAGCGCCCAGACGTCCGTGCGGGCGTCCACGTCGAGCCCCCGCGCCTGCTCCGGTGACATGTAGGCTGGGCTCCCCATGGCGGCACCCATCTGCGTGATGCGCTGGGAGCCCTCCACGTCGAGCTTCGCGATGCCGAAGTCCACCAGCTTCGGTTGGGTCTTTCCGTTCTCTTCTTGGGTCAGGAAGATGTTCTCGGGTTTCAGATCACGATGCACGATGCCCTTGCCGTGGGCGACGGCCAGAGCGTCGGCGATGGGCAGCAGCGTACGGACCGCCTTCATGGCCGGCATCGGCCCCTTCCTCTTGATCACCTCGCCGAGGTCCTCGCCGTTCAAGAGCTCCATCACGATGTACGGGTTGCCGTAGCGCGTCTTGCCGAAGTCCGAGACGCGGACGATGGCCGGATGCCCCAGTCGGGCCGCGGCTCGCGCTTCCTGGAGCAGGCGGTTCGAAAGGTCGGCGCTCCGGAGGTCCGATTGGATGAACTTGATGGCGACGTGGATGTCGAGGGCCTCGTTGTGCGCGACCCAGACGCTCGCCATGCCGCCCTCCCCGAGCTGGCGCAGCAGCCGATACTTGTCGCTGATGAGCTGCCCTGCGGCGTATTGCTCGGCGCCCTCGGGGCGAACCGCAGCCCGGGTCTCCACCGAGATGGTGTCGGCCGAGTCGAGCAAGTCGTCGGGTGTCTTCGGCCCCGTCATTCTCAGTCCACCAAGCTAGCACGCAGGCTACAAACCAGCGACAATGCCGAGTCTCGGCCCGGAGCCGGACCGCCATTTCCCCACCTGGACGGGTGTGCGCTCGTCACTCATCGCAGCGCATCGGTCGCGGCTTGGACAGGCGGACGCGGGGCTGGTCGGCGTCATAGAGCCCGCGAGCTTCGCCGTCCACGCTCCCACCGCGCTTGCGAAGCTCCGCAGCCAGCCTGTCGCGGAGGGTCTCCGTGGTGAGGTCGCTGCGGGGGGCCGGTCGCCCCGCCCCGGCGAAGAGCTCGTCGCCACCCGTGGCGAGGTAGTCACTGGTCGCGATGGTCACCTGCTCCGCGTCGGAGATCACCTTGCCGTTCGCCCGTGTCAGTTTCACGTCGAGCCGACCGCCCGAGCAGCGCGCATCGACGCGTGCGCCGGCGATGGAGATGATGCCGTGACGCCCACGTTCCAGGTGCAACGCGATCGCACGTCGGAACTCCGCGCCACTCAGGCGGATCTTGCCGACGCGGTTGTCGAAGGGTTGGCACTCGTAGAGCTGACCGTAGGTGAGCTCGCCCGCCGGAAGCGGCGCACGGAGGCCGCCGCCGTTTAGAATGGCGACGTCGGCCTTCGGCGTCGCGGTGAGCAGCAAATCGGCGAGCCAGTTTCCCAGCGCGGACTCCGCTCCATGCGCGCCGCGCACGGTACGGATCACCTGGACCCCCAGCCGCTCGGCCCGGCGTGCGGCGGCGGCTCGTCGCCACGGCGCCACCAAGGCGGCCACCCTGGGGTCGCTCTGAATGGTCGCGCCCTCGTAGCTGCCAGGCTCGCAACGCGGCTCTTCGCCGCCGGCACAGACGAGTCGTGGGGGAAAAATGCGGACGCTCACCTTGGCCCTCGGGTCGCTCGAGACGCTCAGGTCGATGCGCGAGAACGCGCGCCCGAGCGCAAACGCCTCCGCGACAGCGGTTCCCGAGAAGAAATGAGCTACCCCTTGGTGCGTGTGTCCGCCGATGATGGCGTCCACGGCGCCCGCGGGCAGCTCGCGCGCGACGCGGTTGATCTCCTGATCGGCGTTGCACCCCGCTTCGCTCCGAGGGTCGTCGTGCGTCTTGCAGACCCCGCCTGCGTGCGCGACCGCAACCACAGCGCGTGCCCCGCGCTCGCGCAACGCCGCAGCTTCACGGGCAATTGCCGTGGCCAGCGGCGTCACGTCGAGCCCCGCGAAGTGGGCGGGCAAGACGATTTCCGGGGTCTCCGCGGTCATCACGCCGACGATGCCCACCTTCACGCCCGCGACCTCTACCAAGACCGCCGGATGCAGGTTGTCCCACCGCGGTGCTCTGCCGCTGCCCCGCTCGATCAGGTTCGCCGACAACATCGGGAACCGCGCCTGCGCGAGCCGGGCGCGCACTGCCCCCTGCGGGTCGCCGCCGGCAGCCGCGTCGCCTTCGCCCACCGGGCCGTAGTCGAAGTCGTGATTCCCGAGCGCCGCGGCAGTGTACGAGAGCGCGTTGAACGCAGCGACCACCGCCTGACCTTCGCCCAGGTTCGACTCCAGCGTTCCCTGGAACATGTCACCAGCGTCGACCAGCATCACGCCGCCGTCCGCGCGGCGAAGCTGGCGCAACCGCGCCACGTAGCCCGCAAACACATCCAGGTGCTCGACATGCCCGTGCAGGTCGTTGGTGCCGATCACGGTGACGATCTTGTCGGCGGTCGCAGCCGCCGCGCTCGATTGCGGCGCGGGCGGGGCTCTGGGCTCCGGCGGCGGGCCTTTCGTGCACCCGCTCGCGCAGAGCAGCAGCTGGAGAGCAAGGCCGAAACGCATCCTCTTCCGACCTTCGCGCGCTCAGCTCGCGCCAAGCAGCCCACGCAGCTTGGCCGGTGCAATTCGGTACTCGTGCTTGCAGTAGTCGCAAGTGATCTCGAGGGTCTGCCCATCCGCGATGAGAGCTTCGACTTCAGTGCGATCGAGGGTGGCCAGGACGGACAAGAGGCGCAGCTCGTCACACCAGCAATCGAAGCCGATGGGCCGCTCCTCCAACCGGGTGTACTCCATGCCGTACAGGAGTTGCTCGAGCAACCATTCCGGGCTGAACGCCGCGTCGGCCAGCTGCGGAGTGATGTCCTCGAACTCCCGGAGTCGCTCGGTCATTATCATGAGTGGACCGCGTCCGACCTCCGGCAACAGCTGAACCAAGTAGCCCCCGGCAGCCATGATCTCGGTGCCATCCAGAATCGTTCCCACGGCGATCATGCTGACGACCTGCTCCGAGGTCTGCATGTACGCCATCATCGCGCGCGACACGTCGCCCCCGGCTGGCAGCTCCACCACGCCTTGATTGATGCGTCCGCCCGGCAGCGTGCGCATGAGCTGCAAGAGCGCGCCCGCATTGGTGTCCACCGCCTCTGCTCCCTCCGGAAGCTGCATCAGCCCCCGGGTCATGCCCGAGGGGTGTGAGTCCGCGACCAAGCTGCCGCGTCCGCCGACGCCCTTGAGCACGCCCTGCACACGCAGGTTCGGCGCCATCGTCTCGCGGAACAGGACGGAGCCGGTGATCAGATCGCCGAATGGTCGCGCGCTCGGGCCCCGGGCGTGCTGAGCCTGAAGCACACCGCGCACGGTGCTGGTGGTCCGGGCGACGACCACTCGGAAGGCGCCGTCGTCGGTGATGGCGCGGAGCACGCTGTCGTCGCCGTCCGACATCCTGCGCTCCGAGTCTAGCGCGCCGCGAAAAAATGGCGAGCTTTGCCGACAACTGCTGGTTCGAAATCGAAGAACCTCGCTCCGGAGGCCAAACGCCTCGCGCCCGAGCGTGGCACTGCCCTCGGACTCAGTTCGGCTTCTGAGTCGAAGAGTCCTCGTCCTCGTCGCCGGTCAGCGCGTCGATGGGCTCGGATACCCGGTAGCTCTCGTCGAACCAGTTGCCGAGATCGAGCAACTTGCAGCGCGCTGAGCAGAAGGGACGCGGGGGAAATCCGGCGGGGCATCGTCGATGACCTTCTGGCACATGGGGCAGACGATCTTCACGGTCAGTTCGCCGCCCCCGCGGTGCGCACCGCGATCTTGAAGTCGGTGGCGTTGTTGTTGGTGTCCTTGCCGTTGGGGGAGCGGGCGGCAGATTGGTCGGAAGGGATCGTCGGCGCCGGCGTCGTACCTTCAATGAAAGGATGGGTCGACGAGGCGGAGCCATAGGCCACGCCGTCCTTCAGCGTCGCGCCATCGAAGAGCCCGACGCCGCCCCCAGCGGCGGCAAGGCCTCCCGTCATGGCGCCGTGCTTGGTGCCGACAAAGCCAGATCCGCCGAGCACGAAGTAGCCGCCCGCAGCGATGGAATCCGTCGACACAGCGGACCAAACGGTCGAAGGAGTGCTCCCCAACGCCGACGAGTACTTCAACGTCCACCCCGACAACGACTGCGCGCACGTCCCCGAGTTGTAGAGTTCCACGAACTCGTCGGTTCCGCCCGCAGTGCCGTCCGCCGACACCTCGTTGATCACCACGTTCCCGCAGCTTGAACCGCCGGTCCCGCCAGTGCCCCCGGCTCCACCGGTAGCGCCGCCGGTTCCCCCGGTAGCGCCGCCGGTTCCGCCGGTTCCGCCGGTTCCGCCGGTCGCGCCGCCTGTTCCGCCAGCCCCGCCTGTTCCGCCAGCGCCGCCAGTCGTGCCGCCAGCGCCGCCGGTTCCGCCAGCGCCGCCGGTCGCGCCGCCTGTTCCGCCAGCGCCGCCAGTCGTGCCGCCAGCGCCGCCGGTTCCGCCGGTCGCGCCGCCGGTTCCGCCAGTCGTGCCGCCAGCGCCGCCGGTTCCGCCGGTCGCGCCGCCGGTTCCGCCAGTCGTGCCGCCAGCGCCGCTGGTTCCGCCAGCGCCGCCAGCGCCACCGGTCGAGCCGCCGGTGCCGGCGCCGCTGTCCTTCAGCTTCTCGAACTCCGCGGCGGGGATGAAGTCGTGCTCCGGGAAAGAGCACGCTGCGAAGAACAGAGCGCAAACGACAGCTGGCCAGTGCGAGCGGGACACGTGCGGTCAGCCTAGCGCGGCGGCTGCCAGTCCGTCACGGCGCTGGTGGGGCTGCCCTGAGAAGTCCGGCGGGGGACTACTCGATCGGTGACCAGTTGGGGTAGCGTCCGACCCGCCCATGCCCGAAACATTGCTCCTGGAGATCGGCACCGAAGAGCTGCCGGCGTCCTTCGTCGCCGGCGGAGTCGAGGCCCTGCCTTCGCTCCTTCGAGCCAAGCTGACGGACCTTCGCCTCGCTCACGGCGACGTGAGGGCCGCCGGCACGCCGCGGCGGTTGGCGGTGCTGGTCGAGGCCGTGGCTACCGAGCAGCCCGATCTCGACGAAGAAGTGCTGGGGCCCCCGGCGCGTGTGGCCTTCGATACGGAGGGCAAGCCGACGAAGGCCGGGCTGGCCTTTGCGCAGAAGCTCGGTGTCGACGTCGCGACGTTGAGCCGCAAGGACACCGACAAGGGCGAGTACCTGGTTGGCCGCCGCGTCGAGAAGGGACTGGCGGCCAAAGGCTTGCTCGCGGCCGCGCTCGCGGAAGTCTGCGCCAAGATCCCGTTCCGCAAGTCGATGCGCTGGTCGGATGGCGAGGTGCCGTTCGGCCGTCCGGTTCGCTGGATCGTCGCATTGCTCGGCGCCGACGAGGTCGAGGTGGAGTTTGCTGGAGTCCGCTCCGGCCGCGCCACCGCGGGCCATCGCTTTCTGGCGCCGGGCCCCCACCAAGTCGCTCACGCTCGAGACTATGTCGAAGCCTTGCGCAAGGCCCACGTCTTCGTCGAACTCGACGAACGCCGTCGCACGATGGTCGAGCGGTTGCGTGAGGCGGCGGCGGCCGCGGGAGGCGTCTTGATCGAAGATGCTTTCTTGGTCGAAGAGAACCTCTCTCTGGTGGAGGAACCCCAGATCGTCAGCGGCGGATTCGACGAGGAGTTTTTGAAGCTGCCGGAGCGCGTGATCCTCGACGTTGCGAAGGGACACCAGCGCTACTTCGGGGTGCGCGACGCCAAGGGAAAGCTCTTGCCCAGGTACCTGGCCGTGGTCAACACCGCCGAAAATCCGGAGAACGTTCGACGCGGCAACGACCGCGTCATGCGCGCGCGCCTCGCCGACGCCAAGTTCTTCTACGAGACGGATTCTCGCGATGCCGCTCGCCGAGCGCCGTAGCAAGCTCGAGGGCGTCGTCTTTCACAAACGCCTGGGCAGCGTGGCCGACAAGGTCCAACGCATCGAACGCGTGGTGCCCTTGCTCGGCGCCGAGCTCGGACTCGCGGACGACGTCGTCCAGACCGCGCTCGCCGGAGCCGCGCTCTGCAAATGTGACCTCGTCACGTTGATGGTGGGTGAGCTGCCGGAGCTCCAGGGCGAAATGGGCACTGCCTACGCCTTGGCCCAAGGCGTGAGCGCCGACGTCGCCCAGGTGATCGCGGAGCACTACCAACCCCGCGGCGCCGACGACCCGACGGCGCCCAGCGACGCCGCCGCGCTGGTGGCGCTGGCGGATCGCATGGACACCCTGGTTGGCTGCTTCGCCGTGGGCCAAGTCCCCACCGGTACCGCCGATCCGCTCGCGCTCCGTCGCGCTGCGCTGGGCGTGCTGCGTACGGTCCTCGACAAGAACTGGGACCTCTCGCTTTCGGCGGCCATCTCCAGCGCGTACGCCGCCTTCTCCGGCGTGAAGCTCGACGCCGACGTGGCCGAGACCAGCGACAAGCTGCTCGCCTTCTTCATCCAGCGCCTGCGCGGCTTGCTCGAGCAAGAGCTGCCCGCCAGCGCAGTGGATGCCTGCATTGCGGCCCACGCAGACCGGCCGCACGACGTTGCCCTGCGCGTGCGCGCGTTGGCTCAGATCGACCCCGGCGTCCGCGCGCTCGCAGGCGAGGTGTTCAAGCGCGCCGCCAACATCGCCAAGGACGCACCCGATGGGGATCCGGTGGCGCCAGCTGAGGTCGTGGAGGAGGTGCACGCGACGGAAGATGCGCTATTCACGGCCTTTTCTCGGCTTCGAGCCGAGGTCGGCGCGGCCCACCAGAGCCGGGACTATGCCGGCGCCCTCGACTCGATTGCCGCCTTTGCCCCAGTGCTCGCTCGCTACTTCGACGACGTGTTGGTGATGGCCAAAGAACCCCGTGTTCGCGACAATCGCCTCAAGCTGATGCGTCAGATACATCGGACGTGCTCGGCCATCGCGCACTTCAACTTGCTCGCCGGATGAGAGGGCATCATGCAATCGAACGTCATCACCGCCGTGTTTCTCCCGCTGGCCCTCGGCGTCATCATGCTCGGGCTCGGGCTGTCGCTCACGCTCGCGGATTTTCGGCGCGTGCTCGTGTACCCGCGCGCCGTGTTCGTCGGGCTGGCGTGTCAGATGTTGGTCCTGCCAGCGGTCTGCTTCGGAATCGCACGAGGCTTTGGTCTGCCGCCCGAGCTCGCCGTCGGATTGATGTTGCTCTCGGCGGCGCCGGGCGGCGCCACCGCCAACCTGTTCAGTCACCTGGCGAAGGGTGACGTGGCGCTCAACATCACGCTCACCGCTGTCAACAGTGTGCTCGCGCTGCTCACACTGCCCTTCATCGTGAACTTCTCGCTCGAAGCGTTCATGGGCAGCGGCAAGGTGATCCCGCTCCAATTCGACAAGGTCCTGCAGGTGTTCGCCATCGTGCTGGTGCCCGTGGGCATCGGGATGCTGATCCGCTCCAAGAAGCGCGCGACGGCGGGGCGCCTCGAGAAACCGGTGCGCATTCTCTCGGCCGTGTTCCTCATTTTGGTGATCGCGTCGGCGGTGGCGAAGGAGCGCGCGAACATCGGCGGGTTCTTCCGTCAGGTCGGGGTCGCCGCGCTGGCGTTCAACCTGGCCAGCATGACCGTCGGCTACTTCGTGCCGCTGCTGCTCCGCGTCGAGCGCCGCCAGGCCATCGCCATCGGCATGGAAATCGGAATTCACAACGGGACCTTGGCTATCGCCATCGCCGCGAGCCCGACGCTCTTGAACAATTCGACGATGGCGATCCCTCCGGCCATTTACAGCTTGATCATGTTCTTCACGGCCGGAGCGTTCGGCTGGCTCGTGTCGAGACGCGCTGGCGCACCCGTCGTTGCGGCGGCGGCTGAAGACGAATAGGCGCGCAAACTTTTCGACGCTCCGCGTCGTGGGGCCTTCGCCGCGGAATCTGCTGCGTGCCGCGCGCGCCTTGCAGCGGGCGGGCCGCTCTGCGATGACGCCGTCAGCATGAGCACCAAGAAGATCATCTTTCGGTTCGGGGCGGGCAAGGCAGACGGCCGGGGCGACATGAAGGCGCTCCTCGGCGGCAAAGGAGCGGGGCTCGCAGAAATGGCGAACCTGGGCATCCCGGTGCCTCCGGGCTTCACCATCACCACGGAGGTCTGCACCGCGTACTACGAGGGCGGCAAGCAGATGCCGGCGGGGCTGAAGGACGCCGTGGCGGAAAACATGGCCTGGCTCGAGAAGGAACTCGGCAAGAAGTTCGGCGACCCCGAGAACCCCCTTCTGGTCAGCGTGCGCAGCGGCGCGCGGGCCAGCATGCCCGGCATGATGGACACCATCTTGAACTTGGGTCTGAACGATACGACGGCCAAGAGCATGGCCGAACGCACCAAGAACCCTCGCTTCGTCTACGATGCCTATCGGCGCTTCTTGAGCATGTACGGCAGCGTGGTGCTGAACGTGAAGGCTCACGCCTTCCATCAGGCGCTGAACGAAGTCCGCGCTCGGATGGCAAAGACCTTGGGCGTTGCCGTGCCCGATGACATCGAGGCACTCGTGCGCGCGGTGCCGGACAGCCAGTTCGACGCGGCCCACCTGCAACAGGTCGTCGAGAGCTTCAAGCAGATCATCACCAAGGCGACGGGCCAGGGCTTCCCCGAGAAACCCGTGGACCAGCTGATGGGCGCCATCAGCGCCGTGTTCACCAGTTGGAATAACGACCGGGCGATCTTGTACCGGAAGATGCATGGCATCCCCGGGGAGTGGGGCACCGCGGTCAACGTGCAGAGCATGGTGTTCGGGAACCTCGGCGAGAGCAGCGCGACCGGAGTCGCCTTCACGCGCGATCCGAGCACCGGCGAGAAGCAGTTCTTCGGCGAGTGGTTGCCGAACGCCCAGGGCGAGGACGTCGTGGCTGGCATTCGGACGCCGCGACCCATCTCGAAGGGGCCCTCCACGGCCGGACTCTCCCTCGAGGAGGCGCTGCCCGAGAGCTACAAGCAGCTCCACGAAATTCAGGCGCGGCTCGAGGGTCACTTCCGCGACATGCAGGACCTCGAGTTCACCATCGAGGACGGCCGCCTGTACATGCTGCAGACGCGCAACGGCAAGCGTGCGGCCCGGGCCGAGGTGAAGATTGCGGTGGACATGGCCAAGGAGGGCTTGATCAGCCAGGACGAGGCGGTCCTGCGCGTCGAAGCGAACCGACTCGAGCAGCTGATGTTCCCCTCGATTGATCCCAAGTATTCGGTGCCGGCGGTTGCCCACGGGCTTCCGGCTTCCCCGGGGGCCGTGACCGGTCGCGTGGTGTTCAGCGCTGACGAGGCCGAGAAGCGTGCGGAGAAGGGCGAAGCGGTCATCCTCGTGCGCGTCGAGACCTCCCCCGAGGATCTGCACGGCATGAAGGCGGCCAAGGGCATTCTGACCGCACGCGGCGGCGCCACGAGCCACGCGGCGGTGGTCGCCCGCGGCATGGGACGGAGCTGCGTCGTCGGTTGCCACGGCGTCAGCATCGACTACGAAAACCAGATCATGACGGTGCGACCCGAGCGCGGCGATATCGCCGTCGTGCGGCTCGCCGATGTGATCACCATCGATGGCTCGTCAGGCTTGGTCTATCTGGGCGAGGTCCCCAAGGTCGAGCCCAAGCTCACCGGCGAAGTGGGCGAGCTCATGGACTGGGCCGACGCGGCTCGGCGCATGCGGGTTCGCACCAACGCCGACACCCCCGAGCAGGCGAAGAAGGCCCGGGAGCTCGGCGCGGAGGGCATCGGATTGTGCCGCACCGAGCACATGTTCTTCGAAGAGGCCCGGATCGCAGCCGTGCGCGAGATGATCCTCGCTGGCAACGTGGCGGCACGTGAGAAGGCCTTGGCGAAGCTGCTGCCCTTCCAGATCGAGGACTTCGTCGGCATCTTCCGGGAGATGCACGACTTGCCGGTGACCATCCGCTTCTTGGATCCACCCCTGCACGAGTTCTTGCCGCAGCAGACGGCGCAGATCGAGGAGCTGGCCAAGACCCTGGGCGTTGCGGCTTCGGATCTCGGTCGCAAGGTCGACGAGCTGCACGAGTTCAACCCGATGCTCGGTCACCGCGGCGTGCGCCTCGCCGTCACTTACCCGGAGATCTGCGCCATGCAGACCCGCGCCGTCCTGACCGCGGCCTGCAGGGTCCACAAGGAGGGCGTGAAGGTGCTGCCCGAGATCATGATTCCGCTCTCGCTCAGCAAGAAGGAACTCGAGCTGATGAAGACCGTGGTCACCGAGGTCGCCGCGCAGGTCTTCAAGGAGCAAGGCGTCGAGGTCAAGTACAAGTACGGCACGATGATCGAGCTGCCGCGAGCGGCGCTGCTCGCCCACCAGCTGGCCGAGGTGGCCGAGTTCTTCTCCTTCGGCACCAACGACCTGACCCAGACCACCCTGGGCTTGTCGCGCGACGACGCGGGGCGCTTCCTACCCGAGTACGTTGATCGCGGCATCCTGCCCCACGAGCCCTTCGTCTCGCTCGACGCCGAGGGCGTCGGTCAGCTCGTCCAGATGGCGGTCGACCGAGGCAAGCAGACCCGCGCCGACATCTCCCTCGGGATCTGCGGGGAGCACGGCGGAGATCCGGAGAGCATCTTCTTCTTCGACGACGTGGGGTTGGCCTACGTCTCGTGCTCGCCCTTCCGCGTGCCCATCGCGCGCTTGGCCGCTGCGCAGGCCACCTTGCGAAAGCGCGTCAAGGGCGAGCAGGGCCGCACGGTCTGAGGGCGGCGGCCTAGTCCCCATCGGCTCGATGGGCTAGGCTGGGTTCGTGGCTCCCAAGAACGACGGCTCCGGGGCGCTGCCGACATTCGCTCGGAGCGCTCGCGGCATGCTCAGCAAGGCCGAGGACGCCGTGATCGAGAAGGCGAAGGACAACTGCGCGGAGGCTCCCGAGATCGGGGGACCGGACGGAGTCTTTCCCGCCCAGCACTGTTCGCACGGCAGCCACGGATCGCACGGCAGCCACGGATCGCACGGCAGCCACGGATCGCACGGCAGCCACGGATCGCACGGCAGCCACGGATCGCACGGCAGCCACGGATCGCACGGCAGCCACGGGTCGTGGTGACGCGCTAGTGCCACTGTGTGCCAGGGCCTAGTCAGCGGTCGAGGCCGAAGCCCCGGCCATTCGTAGCGGTGCCCGTCGGCACACGGGTTGCACAAGCGCGCCGCATGCTTCGCTCGCACCTCACCGCTCTCTGGTTTCTCTTCGCCGTGGGTGTCTCGTCCTTCGCGTGCTCTGGCAGCGTGCAAGAGAGCTCCGCCAGTGGAGGATCGGGCGGAGGTGCGGGGGTCGGCGGCGGTGGAGGCGCTTGCGCGCTGCCGGATGTCGTGTGCCCGGCGAAGGTGCCGTTCCCGGGGGCGCGCTGCGAGCTCGCCGACACCTGTCAGTACCCGGTGGGCGACGGGATGAACACCTGGACGTTTACCTGTGGCCAAGGTCGCTGGGCTGGCGATGCCACCTGCGAAGGCGCTATCGGGGGCGGCTGTCCCGTGCCGCCCCTCAGCGAGACCTGCAACAAGCCCTTCGCGGGTCAAGCAGCTGGCGCGGTCGTCGAGATCGGCGCCGCCGATCCAGCCAAGCCCTTCGAGCCGCTCCCAGAGGGTTCCGAGCTCTCGCTCATCTGGGGAGGGCAGGGTAGCCCCATGGTGGGCTATCGAGTGCGGGTGAGCGGCGTCGACGCGAGCTGCGTTCGCGCGGACACGACGCTCTCGGCGGCGGGCAAACCCAGCGCGTCCACGCCGGCGGCCATCACGCTCCACTGCGGCGGCGAGTCGCTGGGCGTCTACGGGATCTTTCCCCTGGAATCGGTCTGCGATCTCCCAGAAAACCAGCTCGTCGATTTCGAAGTCGAGATCGACGTTCAGGGCGCCGGCAGCGTGAAGCGGACCTTCAAGGTCATGAACCCCGGGTGCATGCTCACGGGCTGAGGTTTCAGCCCAGCGCTTCGCCAGCGGCCTTCACCGTCGCGTCGATGTCCGCTTCCGTGTGCGCCGCGCTGATGAATGCAGCCTCGAACTGCGACGCTGGCCAGTACACACCGCGCTCGAGCAGCCCGCGGTGCCAAAGACCGAAGCGCTCGCGATCACAGCGATCGGCATCGGTCCAGGATCGGACCGGTCCCGGGTGAAAGAACAAGGTGAGCATCGAGCCCACCCGTTGGACGCAGGCCACGGTGCCCGACTTCTTCACGGCTTCGGCGAGCCCCGCCTCGAGTCGCGCGCCCAGGGCCTCGAGCCTTGCGTAGACCTCCGGACCGAGCTCGGCCAGCGTGGCGAGGCCGGCGCTCACTGCCACCGGATTCCCGCTCAGGGTCCCGGCTTGATACACTGGACCCAGCGGCGCGATCTTCTGCATCACGTCCCGGCGCCCGCCGTACGCGGCCAGCGGCAGGCCGCCGCCGATCACTTTGCCGAGGCAGGTCAGATCCGGGACGATGCCAAAGCGCTCCTGCGCACCGCCGCGCGCCAGCCGACAGCCCGTCATGACCTCGTCGAAGATCAACAGCGCACCGGCCTCGGTCGTGAGCGCACGCAGGGTCTGCAAAAATCCGGGGTCCGGGGGCACGCAGCCCATGTTGCCGACCACCGGCTCGACGATCACGGCAGCGATGCGAGCGCCGCTCTCGCGGAACAGGGCCCGGAGCGCGGGCTCGTCGTTGAACGACAAGGTCGCCGTGTTCTCGACCACGCTCGCGGGCACGCCGCCGCTGTCCGGGTTTCCGAAGGTCGCCGCGCCGCTGCCCGCCTTGACCAAGAGGGCGTCCGAGTGGCCGTGATAGCAGCCGTCGAACTTCACGATCACGTCACGGCCGGTGAAACCGCGAGCCACTCTGAGCGCGCTCATCGTCGCCTCGGTGCCGCTCGACACGCAGCGCAGCATCTCGATGCTGGGGTAACGCTCGACGACCGCCTCGGCGAAGCGCACCTCGAGCTCCGTCGGTGCGCCGAACGATAGCCCACGCTCCGCGCTCTCCTTTACCGCGAGAACGACCTTGGCGTGCGCGTGCCCCAAGATGGCGGGACCCCAAGAGCCCACGTAGTCGACGTACTGTCGACCGTCGGCGTCGGTGAGTCGAGCGCCGCTGGCGCTGGCGATGAAGGGCGGGTTGCCACCGACCGCGCGATACGCCCTCACGGGGCTGTTGACCCCGCCCGGCAGAAGTCGCTCGGCGCGTGTCAGGAGCTCGGTCGAACGCGGTCCGGTCATGCCCGCTGACTAGCGCGGTTTGCAGGGCGAGTCACCGCGGACAAAGCCGCACCGGCGCCCGCACTTCGCGTCTTTCGCCCCTCAGGGCAGAAACGGCCGCGCATCGGCCTAGGAGGCACGAGCCTGCTCCAGCGTTGCGGGTAGGCGAAGGCCGAGTCCGCTGCGCATCCAACTCCAGTCGTGCCATAACCCGAAGCGATGCTGGTCGCGGGCGCCATCGTCGGGGGTGACTTTCGGGTCGAGCGAGAGCTCGCGCGGGGCGGCATGGGCGGCGTCTGGGTGGTCGAACAGATCAGCACTGGCCAGAGACGCGCGCTCAAGGTCATGCACCCGACTCTGGTCGCAGAGCCGCGCATGCGTGAGCGCTTCGAGCAAGAAGCGCGCATCGGTGGTCAAGTGCCGAGCGAGCACGTCGTCGAGGTGATCGCCGCGGGCGTCGACCCTCGGATGGGGATCCCTTGGCTGGCCATGGAGCTCTTGCAGGGAGAAGATCTCGGCGCACTCGCGCAGCGCTGCGGCCCCATGCCCTTCAGCGAGCTCCTGTCTGTGTTTCGGCAGCTCTGTCACGCGCTCGGTGCGGCGCACTCGGTGGGCATCGTGCACCGGGACATCAAGCCGGAGAACGTCTTCCTCGCGGAGGTGCACAGCGCCACCGCGAGCCGTCAGGTCAAGGTGCTCGACTTCGGCATCGCGAAGCTGGCGGCCGAGGCCAAGGACTCGGGGACCGGCCAGGTCGGAACCCCGCTCTGGATGGCGCCGGAGCAGAGTGATCCCCGGGCCGCCATCACGCCGGCGGTGGACGTCTGGGCGTTGGGACTGTTGGCGTTCCGCTTGCTCACCGGCAGCCACTACTGGCGGACGGCGAACGATCCGTCGGCCAACCTGAGCGCCTTGTTTCGGGAGACGCTGATGGAGGCCATGGCGCCCGCCTCCGATCGCGCCCGCGAGTACGGCATGCAGCAGGCGTTGCCCACCGGTTTCGATGCCTGGTTCGCCCGTGCCGTCGCCCGCGATCCGCTTCAGCGCTTCTCGGACGCAAGCGCGGCGTTCAACGCGCTCGACGGACTCGCGAGCGGATCCTTCGTCAGCGCACCTCCGCCGGCGGCGGTCGGCGCGACTCAATCCGTCGTCACGGGCGCGGGGCCGCGCCGTTCGTCGATGCTGCCCATCGTAATTGGCGTCGTGGCGCTCGTGGCCGTGGGCGCTGTCGTGGTCGTTGCCGCTGGAGCGGGTCATCTTCTTCTACGGCGCCGGCGCAGATGTGCCGGCGGTAGCGTCCGCCGTCCGCCGCCCGCCGCGACACCGGAGCCGACGACGTCGCCCGCGCTTCCGAGCTCGACGTCGCGCTCCGAACCCGTGGCGGTGGGCACTCGTCCGCGCTCTGCCACGGCCGCCGCCGCCGACCCGGTCCCCACGACGCCAACTCCAGCACCCGCCGGGCCCGCGGAGTCCCCGCAGCCCCAGGCGACCGCCACCTCAGCGGGCGGCGAGCTCAAACCCATCGACAAGGTGGCCGTGCAGAACAAGGTGAATGCCGTCGCCGCGACCGCTGCCGCGGCGTGCGCGAAGCTCAAGGCGGTCGGCGCCGCGAGCGAAAGCTACTCCGGCTCCTGCGGCTTCCGACCCGACGGTTCGACCGCCGGCGGCATGAGCGGTGACGGGGGCGCCAGAGAGTGCGTTCAGAAGCGCATGCTTTCGATCACCATCGGCAAGTACGCCCACCCCCAGGAGTGGCACGTCGAGGTCTTCCCCTGGAGCGTCACGGTGAAGTGAAGATCAGGGCTTGGCGATGGTCGTGGGTTTGCTGGGCGCGTCCGAGAAGAGCCAGGTGAAGTTGTCGACCAGGGCGGTCGAGTCGAGAATTCCATCCGACGAGTCGTGAACCGTGAATCGCATGCTGAAGGTCTTGCCGCCCTCCACCGGCACCGTCGTGACCAGCCAACCGGTCGCGCCGTGGTCGACTCCGCCAGAGGAGTCTTTGCCGAACCCCGTGCCTGCGAGCAGGGTCGGACCCTGCGCGCACGAATAGGACTTGGTGCCGGCGGTACAGGGCGGCCCACTGGCGCAACCGCAAACATCGAGCAGTGCCGAATTGACGCTGATCAGGTTGGCTTGCGCGTCGTACAGCACGTTTGGATCGGCGAGCCCGGCCGGAGTCGGAGCCATCAATGCCAGGAAAAAGTCATTGTATTCGCTGCACACGTAGGAGGGCCACTCGAAGGTGTAGAAATTCGAGTCGAAGGAGAACGCGACGGCGTTGGTCGGCGCGCGCACCATGACCTCGAGCGCGACGCCGTCGTGGGGCTCCCCGGTCGTCACGTTCGGACAGGCGGGCGACTCCTTCGGGTAGCCGGGCGGACTGGCCGACTTGAACCCCTTGTCGAATCCGCTGACGTCCTGGTAGCCGGGGTCGGCCGGTTGCCGCGCCGTCCCGCTCGACAGCCCGAGCATCCGCTTGCCCGCTTGCACTTTGCCGTTGGTCCCGAAGGCCGAGAGGGCGCCGTGACCCAGGTGGTAGTTGGCCTCGCTCCCCGTTGGAATGCCGACGCCGTCGGGCAAGGTCCACTTCGCGCTCACCAGGCCCCAGTCCTTGTCGTTAGCCGGCTTCTTGCACAGCTCGATGCTCTTCGCCGCGATGGCCGGATCGGGCTCGTCCAGCGCTACCGCGTCGTCGCACGCCGCGGGCAAGTCGTCGACCTTGCCGTTGCAGTCGTCGTCCTTCGGAGTCGCCCCGGTCTTGGTCGGGGCTTCGATGGCGCCAGGGTTCACCTTCGGATCGCAGTCGTCGCAGTCGCCTTCCGCGCCGGTGAACCCGTCCTTGTCCTGATCGTCAGTGGGCTTGCTGTTGCAGGTCGGTCCCGTGCCACCGGCGCCGCCGCCGTCCACCGCGCCGGTCCCTCCGCTCGCGCCGCCTGCACCCGCGGCTCCTCCGAAGTTGCCGCCGCTGCCAGCACTGCCGCCGCTGCTGGTGCCGCCGCTGCTGGTGCCGCCAGCGCCACCACTGTTGACACCACCGCTCCCGGCAACGCCGCCGCTGCCGGGCAAGCCGGCGTTGCCGTCACCGCCGCACGCGAACAGAAGCCCAACGCTCAGGGAGCACACCGCTCCCACCCCAAGCAACCCCTTCACTCCCATGGTCGCCGAGGCTAGCACGCGGCGCGGGGTCGCGCCGCCGTCGCGGCGAGCTCACAGGCTCGTGGCTCGGGACACCAGCTTCGCTACGATCACCGGCGTCTCGAGCGTGACTTCGCCGTCCAAGACGAGGGCGGGGACCTGCTCTTTTCCGGTGAGCTTCGCGAGCTCGGCCAGCGCTGCCGGATCTTCGCTGACGTTCTTCACGTTCAGGCCCGACTCCAGGTGCAGGTTGGTGCGCGCGGCGAGGGCGGTCCGGGAAAATCCGCAGTTGGTCTTCACGAACAGCGTCGCTCCAGCCACGCCGGGCGGCGCGACTGGGGGCGTGAGCGGTCCCGAGTGTTTCGCGTTGACCGCCTCGCAGAGCGCGGCGAGCTCGGCGATGTCGCGGCTTCCGGCTGGCGTCACCGAGGACGCATGCTGCACGATGCCGTCGGCGTCGATGATCACGGTGGCGCGATCGGTGATGCCCAAGGCCTCCAGGTACAGGCCGTACGCCGACGCGACGGCGCCCTTGGGATGGAAGTCAGCGAGGAGCGGGAACGAGACGCCGCCCAAGCCGGCGGCCCAATTCGCGTGCGAGTGCACGCTGTCTACGCTCAACCCCAGCGGTTGCGTATTGGCTCGAGCGAAGCGGCCTGCCAGCGCTTCCAGCGCTGGTACTTCGCGGCTTCAAGTAGGGGTGAAGTCCAGCGGGTAAAACAGGAGCATCACGTGTCGCTTGCCACGAAAATCCGCGAGGCTCAGCTTGCGGCCGAGGTGGTCTGCGAGGGTGAAGTCCGGAGCGCGGTCGCCAACCTTGATCATCGCGGAGCAACTTGTCTTCGATGTCTCCCGACGTCAAGGAGCGCAGTCTTCGAGATCGGGAACGACGGAGCGACAGCGCATCAGCGCAGGGTCGGGCTCCTTGCCAGCGCGGGCGACGGCCGTGCAGAACATGTCGCAGACCTCGCTGGAGCCAGCGCAGCTTGTCGGAACCGCGTGTCCGCAACGTTCCACCTCGACCCAGTCCCACTTCCCGTCGCCGTCGAGATCGACCTGCAGCGTTGGCCGCCAGGTCGCGCTGGGCGCCGCTCCGCGCGCGACCCGCTCGATGCGCGCCTTCGGCAGCGCGCCCTCGACCGGGCCGACCGCGATGGTGCCGACCGATTTGGGCCCCTGACCGGATTCGAGCTCGGCCTCGACGAGGGGTCCCGGGCAGTGGTCGCAGTCCATGCTCGCGTGGCGGCGGGTGCGCACGAGCCCTCGGTATCCGTTCTCGTCGAGCACCGCGAAGAGATCACCGGTGCGCAGGAGCTCGCCGTGGAACTGCCAGCAGCAAGATGCCGGCGCGCTGCCCCGGGTCGGGTTGCACGGCCACGATGTGCTCGATCTCACCCGGGCGCGGCTGCCGCGGCGAGGGCAGGGGCGCGCAGGCCAGGGCGAGCGCACAGAGTGGCCAGAGCGGTCTCACGTCGCGGTCGACGCTGCTGGCGCCGCCGCCGCGCGGCAACACAAAAGGCGAACGCGCCGTCCCTCGAGCGGGATACGGCGCGTTCAGGGTCGTTTGGGATCAGCGGCACTGTTGCTGGGTCGAGCCCTGGCTGGCCGGGGTGCTCTGGGCACAAGCGAAGCAGCGCTTGAGGTCGGCGGAGCCGCCGCAGGGCACGTTGGTCACGAAGCCCTCGGTGGTCTTGGGGCCCCCGCAGTAGTTCGGGAGGTTGCAGTCGAAGCCCATGCTCTCGAGGGTCCCTCCGCCCATGAGCGCAAAGCCGCACTTGACCTCAGGAATGCCGCAAAAGCTCTCGTTGGGTGCGCTGCAGTCCACGCACTTGCCGGTCCCGATGTCCTTGAATTTCTGGTCGTCGCTGCCGTTGCAGTCGTAGTCGTAGCTGCCGTTGCTCAGCGGCGCGGTGAAGAACGCGGTCTGACCGGGGTGGGCGTTCTTGTTCGAGTCGAAGCAGTCGGTGGCGTCTTTGACGTAGGTCTTGCCGGCGGCGACCGGCGCTTTGCTCGAGCAGCCGCTCACGGTCTTCGTCTTGTCACCAAAGCCATCCGCGTCGGCGTCCTCGTACCAGGCAATGCAGGCGTCGCCGGTGGCGCAGGTCTGTCCGTTGCACTTGCACGTCCCGGTGCTGCACGAGAAGCTGGCGCCGCAGTTCGCACTGGAGCAGCACGAGCCATCGACGCAGTTGTTGCTCTTGCACTGATTGCCCGCGGAGCACGCGACCCCGAGCTCCTGTTTCGCCGTGCAGGCGCCGGTCTTGCAAAAGTGCCCAGCCACGCAGTCCGCATCCGCGCTGCACGCCGCCTTGCAGGCGCTAGCGCCGCACACATAGGGCGAGCAAGGCACCTGCTGGGTCGCGCAGATCCCCTTGCCGTCGCAGGAGCTTCCGGTTTGATTGCCGCTCGAGCAGGCCGTCGCGCCACAGAGCTTCTCGGCGCCGGGCAACTTGCACGCGCCCTTGCCGTCGCAGGTGCCCGTGCACGCGCCGGAGGCCGTGGCGCCGCCGAGGCAGCCGCCCTCGGGGTTGGTGTCGGCCGCGTGCGGCGAACAGGTGCCGGCTTGGCCCGGCAGGTTGCAGCTGGAGCACTCGCCGTCGCAGGCGGTCTGGCAACAGACGCCGTCGGCGCAAATCCCGCTGCTGCACTCGCTATTCACCACGCAGCCGGTGCCGTCGGGGTTGCCGCTCGGGTTTCCACCGCTGCCACCGCTGCCACCGCTGCCACCGCTGCCACCGGAGGCGCCTACGCCGCCGCTCCCCGTGGATCCCGACGAGCCGCCAGCGCCCCCGCTGGAACCGCCGCCAGAGCCGCCGGATGCTTGGGTTCCGCCGCTGCCGCCAGCCGCCGATGCCCCCCCGGTGTTGCTTTCATCGCTGGGCTCGAAGTCGTCGCCGCCGGTGCAGGCCAGCGCAAAGCTCAGAGCCGCGGCGATTAGAAATGATGGGTGGCTGATGGTCCTTGGTGACATGTATTGGAGTCCTTCTGCTCGATCTGAGCAGCGGTCCACTCGGCACCGTGTCGGACTGGGTTGCGTGATTTCTGAGCGCGCGCGTCCAAGCGTTGTCCATGCGTGGGTCTGGACTTTCTCGGGTGTCGTCGCCCTCGCGGTGGTATGCACCCGGCATCATGGACATGCGCAAGCTCGCCGAGACGGATCCCTTGCACCGCAACGTGGACAAGGACGCCGGCGGCGACGAGCTCTCACCCATGGAGCCACCGGACGCCTACGCGCCGCCCGCGACGGTCGCGCTCGACTACGACGCTCTCCACCCATTTCTGAAGCGGCTCGTCGACGACCACCGCAACATCGGGGAGCAGCTGGGCATGCTCGAGACCGCGCTCGCGGAGATCGAGAAGACCGGAATGAGTCCGGAAGCCGGGGCGGTCCTCACGAAGTTTTTCGCGTTCATGGACGCCGAGATCACGCCGCACCATCGCCGGGAGGAGCGCAAGCTCTTCCCGCTGTTGAGGGAGCGCCTGATCGCGTCCGGGGAGCACGCTGGCTCGGCGGACAAGCGCACCGGGGTCGACGTGCTCGAGGACGACCACGTCAAGGACATTCAGCACACCGCGGCGGCGTGCGCGTTCATCGGCCTCTTCAAGCGTTTGCCCGATCCGGATTCCGGGAAGGTCGCGCTGGCGTGGGGAGTCCGTCAGTGCCGCGTCCTGGTCGAGCATTTGCGGCTGCACATTTTCCGCGAAGAGAACATCATCTTCGGCCTCGCGCAGCAGCATCTGAGCCGCGCCGAGCTCGATCGTATCGCGATCGAACAGGGCTAGCGCCGCGCTAGCCCCGCCTCGCACTCCTGGCTGAACTGCACGCGAGCGCGAGCAGCTCGCGGGCGCTACCGACCAGGGCGTCGGGTGTGAAGGGTTTGGGAATGAAGCGGACGAGGTTCGGGTCGCGGGAGGTCAAGAGGCCCTCCTCATCGGAGTACCCGGATACGAAAATCACCGGAACCTCAGCTGAGCGCGCATGCAAGGCGTCCGCGACCTGCGGACCCGAGAAGTCCGGCATGCGCACGTCGGTGATCAGCAGATCCACGACCAAGCCATCGTTCAATTGCGCGATGGCTTCACCGGGCGTCTCCGGCGCGATGACATTGAAGCCAGCCTCCCGCATCGTTTCGCGAATCACATCGCGCACGTCCTCGCGGTCCTCGACCACGAGGACCCGAGCGGCGACCCCGGCGCCCGAGCCCCGCTCCGCGCGAAGGGCCTTGGCGCCGGCATCGACCTGTACCTTGGGGAAAGACACCCGAAAGGTCGTGCCTCTTGCCTCCTCGCTGTCGAGGCTGATCGTGCCCGAGGACTGCTCGACCACCCGCTGAACGACTGCCAACCCGAGACCGGTGCCCTGTTCCTTCGTCGAGAAGAAGGGCTCGAAGACACGCTTGGCCGTCTCCGGAGTCATCCCCATGCCGGTGTCCGTCACTTCGAGGACGACCCGCTCCGCGGCCGGCACGGAGTGGGACGCATCCGTCGCCCCCACTCGCACCGTCAAGCGGCCGCCACTCGTCATCGCATCGCGGGCGTTGATCACCAAGTTGACGACGAGCTGCTCGACGAGCCGAGGATCGGCGTGGATGCCGCAGCCGGTGGTTGGCAAATCCAGTTCGACGACGATCTGCTCCCCCAGCGAGGGCTCCAGCATCCGGACGGCATCGCCGACTCGTGGTCCGAGTTCGAAGGACTCCATCACTGCGGGGTGCCGCCGGGTGAAGGTCAGGAGCTGTCGCGTCAACCCGGCTCCCTGCCGGGTTGCTTGCCGGATGCCGTCCACCAGCCGGCTCGTTTCGGGTCGAGGCTGGGTCGTCCTGCTGAGCATCTCCGCATTGGCAAGCACCACGGTGAGCACGTTGTTGATGTCGTGCGCGATGCCTCCCGCCAGCTGGCCTAGGACCGCCGCGCGTTGGACCTGGTCCAAGTGGCGTTCGAGGTGCGCCATGCGCGTCAGGTCGACGACCACGCCCTCGATCACCGCTCCCTCGGGCTGCTCGACCCGCCGGGTGTGCACCTGGACATCGAGGAGCCGACCGTCATCGGCCTTCCAGCGGAGGGTCGTGCTCGCGCCGCTGCCCTCGAAGAGCGGATCGAAGTCCGAGGCCTGTTCGAAGAACGCGCGAAGGTCGCGACCGTCGAGGGACCCACTGCCCGCGATCAGGCCCTCGAGGGAGCGGTTTGCGGCCACCAGGGTGCCGTCCGCGCGGGCAACGAAGATCCCGACGACCGCGTTTTCGAACAACGCGCGGTAGTGAGCTTCTTGCTGCGCGAGCCGGGCGCGGGCGCGCTCGAAATACAGAAGGACGAAGCCAACGCAGATCATCACCTGGAGGAATGCGGCGAGCGCGTGCCCCCAGGGGAGCAATCTGGGCATCTGGGCGACGACGACGTAGTCGAAACTGTGGAGCCCGTAGAGCGTCAGGCCTAGGCCGGCGACTCGTGCGCCGACCGCACGCGACCAGTCCCGCAACACGGCGACGCCCACGAAAACCAGGCTGCCGCCCAGGGCCAGCACGACCGGCGCAGCTCTGACCGTGAAGGGGAGCTCGAGCGCGACGGCGACGACGGAAACGACCAAGAGCGCAGGCGGAGCGACGAGCCAGGCGCGCGACGGCGGGCGCTGCAAGTACTTCAGCGTACCCCAGACCAAGAACATCGCGCCGATGCCGGCGGCAACGCCACCGAGCGTTGTGAGCGCGGGGAGCTCGGGGCCCACGAGCTTGTGGGCGACGGTTGCCGTCGTGACGGCTTGGAGCGCGAACGAGACGGCCCAGTATCGAAGCGCGGAGTCGGGGTCACGGCGGTTGAGCGCCATCAGCACCCAGACCGCCAGGAGCGAGCTGAGGATCTCGACTGCGGCGACGGGGCTCATGAGGCCCGCCAGCATACGCCTGCGGAAGCGAAGCTCAGCGGAGCGAGCCCGGCTTCGCTGGCGAGCCCTGTGGTCGCGTCGCGCAGGTAGCCGAGCAGGTTCATGTTCGCGAGCACGTCGCCCACCTGCGTGCCGTGAGGGCCGGAGGGATAGGCGCTGCCGCCGTTGTCCGAATCGCTGCTCTCGTCGCTGGACGCACCTGCTCCCCCGCCCAGGCCGAAAGCGCCACCGGTGGATCCGACCTGGGCGCCGCTGCCACCGGCCGACGACCCCGCGGCGTCCGTGGCGCTCTCTTCGCAGGCGGCCGCCTGCACGAAAATACCCGCGGCACCCCAGCGTGGCGCGACTCGCATCCGAACAGCATAGCCAAAAACACGACCAATGACGCTGCGGGCCAAGGGGTGGCGGGCGGCGGGCGGGCTCGCGGGCGCAAGCCTCTCGGTGGTCCGTGTCGATCTCGTGCGAGCACAAGCGCTACCGCACTTCTGGCACCACCCGCTCGCCGCCATCGAGAGCGTGGATGCCGCCGCGCAACTGGTGAAGCTCTTCCCAGCTTACAAGTTCATGCTGCGCCCCGGCGTGAAGAAGTACGTGGTCGTGGTCACGGACGACGACTCCAAGAACGACGGTTGTGCGACCCTGAACATCCCGGCGTGAGCCGCCCCGGCGACCGGCTGTCGAGGTTGTTCACCACTGGCAGCGGAGCTCCGCCGCGTAGGGGTCGCCGACTGTCGTGCGGCTCGCAGAGCTCAGTTCGAACTCCATCGTCCGCCGGGCCTCCGGCGAAGCGATGTGTTTGCGGATCGCCGTCCAGACATCCGACCACGAGCCGGATCGATGGCCGGCGCTCCCGGTCAAACCGCCTTGCGGCGCGGCATGTTCTTGGCAGTCGTGTTCAGGGAGCGATCCCTCGAACCCGACCCCGACTGGAGCCGGCCGCGATCCCCGGGCTGGGCACGGCCGCCTGCGCCACCGTCTTTGCCGCCGGCGTTGGGTCCGTCTTCGTCTTCGCCTGCCGCGAGGGCAGCGGCGGCGGCGTCCTTGGCCGCTTGCTCGCGTCGCTTGAGCTCGACGTGCACGGCTTGCTCGTCCTCGGACTGATGACACTTCTTGTACTTCTTGCCCGAGCCACAAGGGCACGGGTCGTTGCGGCCGGCTTTCAGGCAATCTTGTCGTTCTTCGAAGGTCATGGGCTCCTTGGTCGGTAGCCTATCAGGTTGGAGGACCCGCGCAGTGCGAGCTTGGCCGGCGCCACCGTCAGATCGAGCGTACCCAAGTCAGAAGTGCCGTACGGCGCCGACCCAGCCCGGCCCGACATGCAGCGCGGTCTCGGGCTGTTTTTCCGAGCCGCTCACGAGCAGGAACACTCCGCCGGCCAGCGCCAGGCCACCGACGATTAAGCTCGCGCCGGACACGGTGCCGAGCGTGCGGCCGGAGTCGACGGCATCCATGCCGGTCTGGTTGCAGCGCTTGTCGGGATCGCAGTTGTCGTCCACGCGGCGCTTCTCGCCGAGCACCATCAGGCCGGTGACGGTGCCGACCGACAGGCCCGCGGCCCCGACGCCGGTGAGCACCCAGCCCCAGGTGCGCTTCGAGCTGCTGGCCTTGGGGCGATCCGCCCCCGGAGCCCCTGGGGCCTTGGGCCCAGCGCTCACCACCACCCGCTCGCTCTGAGCTTCGCTCAGCGACACCTGTCGAGAACTCTTCTGCCGGCCGGGCGCTTCGACCACGATGGTGTGAGCGCCCGGATCGACGGGCAGAGCGGTCTCGAGCGCCGCGGCGCCGAGCTCGACGCCGTCGCGGAGCACGCGGGTGCCGACGGGCGAACCGGGCGCGAGCGCCACGGTCAGCTTCGGCAGTTTGGGCGCGAGCGCCTTCGCGCGCGCGAGCGCGATGCCATGGCGTTCGTCCGACGCTGGCACGCGCTGCGTGACCTCACGGTACAGCGTCCAAGCAGTGGCCACCCGCCCCAGTCTCTCTTCGCAGTCGGCCAGGTTCAGCACCGTTCCCGGTGCGGGGTCCAGGCGGTTGCTCTCGCGGAACTTGGCGCAAGCCCGCGGGTAGTCGCCTGCCCTCACCGCCTCGCGGCCTTCGTCGAACAGCACCTCGGCCGTGGTCGCGTCGCGGCCCTGAGCGAGTGCCCCCGATGAAACTGCGACCAACGCCGCCACGAGCAACAGCCTTCGCACGTCGCCCACTATAGTCGTTTGTCGAAGGGGTTGGTGGTTGGAGGCTTCGAGGGCACCTGCGTCACCGTGCTTGGCGGCGCTGACGAAGTGACCGGCGCCGGCGTCGAGGTCGGCTTGGTGGGCGGTTTGACGACGCGCTTGGGCTCTGCAGAAGGGCCTGGGGCGGCTTGCGTGGGCGTCACGGTGACGGTAGGGACCGGCGCTTCCAAGGGATCCGGCCCGGGCTCGATCTTGGTCTGCGTGGGGACCGGCGTGGGTGGGGCGGCCCCGACCGGCTCCGCAGCGGCGATGCGATGTCCGGCGTACCAGGCGATGCCGCCGCCGAACAGCACGATGGCCACGGTCGCGGCGCTCGCCAGCAGCAGCCCCGGCCGGCGGGCGCGGGTCGCGGTCGAGACCCCTGTGGTCACCGGGCGCGCGGTCGAATACGCCGGCGCCTGTATGAAGCTCTGACCGGTGATGACGCTGGCCAGCTCGGGGGGCGCAACCAAGGTCAGCGCGTCCATCAAGCCGGGCGACGACGGCGTGGGCAGCGACAGCGCGGCATCGTTCTCCGAGAGCCCGACCGCACCGAGCAGCGCCAAGCGCATGTCCCGGGCGTTGTCGAAGCGCTTCATCCGATCGAAGGCCAGCGAGCGATCGACGAGGGCGACCACGGAGTCGCTGGCGCTCGGCAAGACCTCGGCCAATGACGGCGCCGCGACCGTGGCGCTCTTGATCAGCTGCTCTTGCACGGTCTCCGCCTCGTGCACGTGGCGACCGGTGAGCAGGCTGAACATCGTGGCCCCCACCGCCCAGATGTCGGTACGGGCGTCGACGTCGTCCCAGCGGCCGCGGGCCTGCTCCGGCGCCATGAACGCGGGAGTTCCGAGCAGCGAGCCCGCCCGGGTCGAGCTGCCGTCGGGCGTGAGCTCGCGCAGGCGGGCAATGCCAAAGTCGAGGATCTTGAGCTCGCCCTCTCGAGTCAGAAACAGGTTCTCGGGTTTGAGGTCGCGGTGCACGACGCCGCGCTCGTGGGCGGCTTCGAGCACGTCCAGGATCTGGTTGGCGACGGCCAGCACTTCGGCGGTGTCCAGCCGACCCTTCCGTTCGAGGCGGGCGTCGAGAGTCTCACCTTGGAGCAGCTCCATCACCAAGAAGGGCGCGCCGTCGTCGGTCACGTCGTCGTCGATGACCTTGGCTGTCCCCGGATGATCGACCGCGTTGGCGACGTAGCCTTCGCGCAAGAAGCGAGCGGTCACCTCGGCGTCGATGGCCAGCTCGGGGTGGAGGATCTTGATAGCAACCCGTGATTTGTTGCGGTGGGTGGCGGCAAATACCGTTGCCATGCCTCCCACTCCCACGATCCGCTCCAGCCGCCATTTGCCACGCAACAGGGTGCCGATGCGGGCTTCCGCGCGGTCCGTGACGTGTTCAGCGACGGGCATGGTCTGCATCAGACGTTCGATCAACGCAGTCGGTTCGAACGCCCTTACGGGTGATGTTACGCCGGTCCATTCCGCGGTATGCCAGAGCTCGGAAAAAGTTGGTGGTTGACCCTCGGTCCCACGCCCACAGGGGAGCACCTTTCTGGTGTCGGCGGCCCTCGTACCTGAGAGTAGGACACCTGACAAACACACACAAAAATACGTCAATACAGGAAGGCTCGCGGGTACGCCGTGAGTAAGATGCCTCGCCGCGTAGGCAGTTGGACTGGGAGGAATCAGATGAAAGATGGATCGAAGCGTCGTCGTTGGACTCTGGGTGCGCTCACGCTCGTTGGAGCTACGTACGCGAGCATCGCGCTCGCGGCCGATCAGCGTCTCGACGACGCCGACGCGGCGGTGGTCAAGGCCATCGCGCTCCTCGAGGCCGCGGAGAACCCCGGCGTCGTTCCGGCCTTCGGTGGCCACCGCCTGAAGGCGATCATCCACCTGAAGAAGGGTCGAGCCGAGATCGGCAAGGCGAAGGCCTGGGCCGACAATCCGAAGCACAAGCCCAAGCCTCCGGCACCGTGAAGGCGGTCGGATGCGGAGGCTAGCCGTCGCGGCAACGGTCGCGCTCGGAGCGAGCGGCTGCATGGTGTCGTTCGACGGCTACGAGCTCGCGTCGGATGGGGGCGGCGCGGGCTCGGGGGGGGGCGGTAGCGGCGGCGCGCTCGCTGGAGCCGGAGGCGGTGGCGGAGCTCCCAGCGGTGGCGGAGCTCCCAGCGGCGGCGGAGCTCCCAGCGGTGGCGGAGCTCCCAGCGGTGGCGGAGCTCCCAGCGGTGGCGGAGCTCCCAGCGGTGGCGGAGCTCCCAGCGGTGGCGGAGCTCCCAGCGGCGGCGGAGCACCCAGCGGCGGCGGAGCACCCAGCGGCGGCGGAGCACCCAGCGGCGGCGGAGCACCCAGCGGCGGCGGAGCACCCAGCGGTGGCACGGGCGGTGGCACGGGGGGCGGCGCGCCGACTTGCCCGTCCATCCCGGGCACCGCCGACATGCTGCTCGTGCCGGGCCCAACCAAGACGACGTGCATCGACGTGACCGAGGTGACGCAGAAGCAGTACGCAGCCTGGCTGGGAACAAATCCCGCGACAACGGGTCAACCCGCCGGTTGCCCCAGCAACTCGAGCTATCTGCCAACCTGTGGCTACAACGCGGTCAACTACCCCAACCGTCCGGTGGTTTGCGTCGATTGGTGCGACGCGCACGCCTACTGCAAGGGCGTGGGCAAGCGGCTTTGCGGAAAAATCGGCGGTGGACCGGTCGAGCCGAAATCGAACACCGATCCCGCCCAGAGCGAGTGGCACTTTGCTTGCACCAAGAACGGCGCACTCCCCTATCCCTACGGCCCGGTTCCGTCCAACTTCGCCTGCGTGGGGCTCGACAACAGCAACTTCTTGGTGCAGCAGGCCGCGGGCAGCGTGACGAGTTGCCAGGGTGGATACTCGGGATTGTACGATATGAGCGGCAACGCCTCCGAGTGGGAGGACTCGTGCAACGTCAGCAACGAGTGTTATGCCCGGGGCGGACACTACTTGTCGAAGCCCGCCGAACTCGCGTGCGCAGCGCAAGCCAAGTTCACACGCATGAGTCGCGAGCAGTCCCGCGGGTTCCGCTGCTGCGCGGATTGAGAGCCGCGATCTCGGCGGCCGCGCGCCAGAAGGCGGACATCGCGAGGTTTCTGACGCCAGCCGAGCAAGCCAAGGTCGCAGGATCGTTCGCAACGGTCGCAGGGCCGGCAAGGCTAGCAGGCAGAACAAGAAGCAGAGCGCCTGACGCCGGCGCCGGCGAAGCGCCGAACGAGTTTCCCCGCGTCCCGCTTCATATTAAGGTCCGCGCCGTCACGGAGGTGATTTCGATGGCATTCAGCAAGTCCGTTCTCTACTCGACCCTGCTCCTCACCGCTGTCGCTTGCGACAATTCGCCGAGCGCCTCGGCTCCTGCGACCACTGGGGCGTCGATGCCCGTCGCGACACCAAAGGTCGAGCCCGTGCCGAGCGCGTCGGCAGCGCCGACCGCCAGCAGCGAGCCCGCGCGCAAGCCGCGCCGGCCACGCAGTGGTCTGGCCGGGCCGATGTTCGCCGCGGCCTCCGAACTCGAGCTCCCCGCGGACAAGAAGGCCAGCATCGACAAGCTCGGCGAGGCCCTGGGCGAGCGCGGGCCCAGCGATCCGGAGTCCCAGCGGGCGCTGCAGGCGGCGTTCACCGAAGGCGTGAAGGCCGGCAAAGTGGAGTTGGCCAAGCTCGAGCCCACGTTGACGGCGCTGGACAAGGCTGCTGCCGAGCGCAAGGACGCCGAAGTGAAGGCGCTCGATGGGCTTCACAAAGAGCTCGACGCCGCGCAGCGCAAGGCGCTGGTCGAGGCGGTGAAGAAGCACGAGGCGGATCGCGGGGGGCGCTTCAAGGAGCGCGGCGGTCAGGACAAGGACGACAAGGACGGCAAGGACGGCAAGGACGGCAAGGACGGCAAAGCCGGGGACGCGGAGCGCGCCAAGCGCCGCTTGGAACGCCTCTCAGGCGAGCTGGGTCTGGACGCGGACCAGCAGAAAAAGGTCGAGCCGATCTTGATGAAACACGACCTCGGTCGCGCAGGTAACAAGGGCGGCGATGCCCGTGAAGAAATGAAGAAGCGGATGGACGCGCTCCTCGCCGCCTTCGAAAAGGACACCTTCAGCGCGGCGAAGCTCGAGTTCGGGGCCGACGCGAAGCGCCACCGGGAGATGGCGAAGAAGAAGGCCGAGTACCTGAACGCGCTCCTGGGCGTGCTCAAGCCCGAGCAGCGCGACAAGCTCGCGGCCACCGTGGACGACGGACCGCGAGGCGGTCGTGGCAGCGGCCCGCGAGGTCCGCGGCGGATGCGCAGTCCGGGTAGCGGGCCTCCGCCTGGGGTGGACGAACCGGGCGATCTGCCCGACGACGACTGACTCTGTTCGCCGCTCGGCTCGGCCGAAGAACGCTCAGCTTGGGTGCGAACCGGCCCGCGAGCGGTGAACGCGCTCGCACTCTCCGTGGACGCTACGGTTCGCTCAAGACTTCGGGATCCGGAAGAGCGTCCACGAATGTTGTTTGGGTCCCAGGTACTCGCCCAGGTAGTAGACGTGAGTCTCGTCCACGCTCACGTCGTGCACCGGAGCGTGCACGAGCGCTTTCATGGCGCCTCCTTGGGCGGCCGAAACGCGTGCGATGGTCGGATCGTCCAACGTGGCGTTGGCGAAGTAGACCCACTTCTCGTCCGCGGCAAGACCGACCGGAACCCCTTGCAGTTTCGTGACCGGCAGGTGCTCCGCACCCCCGCCGGCACGCGGCGCTCGGAGGAGCGTGACGCCGTCGTATGCCGCACCGTAGACGTAGCCCGCGTTGAGCGCCAGCAGGTCGCTCTGCGCGAATTCCGCCAGCAGTGTCGGTGCCGCGGCACCGAGCGCAAAGACGGAATGGTTCACTTCGCAGCCACTGGCATCAGTGGTCCCCGCGATGGCGTAGGCGGCGGCGCCGTCCGCAACCAACGCCCATACCGAACACATCGACGGCTGCTGCTCGGCGGTGCCCCCAGCCTTGGGGATCCTCCACTCGTCGGCGTAGACGTAGGCCCCCGTCACGGCCAGGTGCGAGGGGTGACCATCAACCGTTGCGGCTATCACGGGTGAGCCACCGGTGATGGGTACCATCCGAACTTCGGTCGTCGTCGGTTTTGATACGAGGTAGTACGCGCTCGTTGCGTCGCCCGTCACGGCGACTATTTCTGGCTCCGAGTCCAAAGTCTTGGTTACACCCCCGGCCTTGGGAGTGACCTTCAACTCGCAGGTGTCGGAGCACGTCACCCAGAAGACGGATTCTCCGGCGAGCGCGTAGAGGCTGAAGTGGACGCCTTCCGCCACCAGTTGTGGGCTGGAGTCACCGGATGATGACTCGTCGGAGTTGGACGAGCAGCCGCCGAGCATCGAGGCGAGCAGGAGCGCCAGTGAGGTCCGCCGCAACATGCTGTGAGTCGTAGCACCCGGAGGCCTCCCCAGAAGTTTCGCTTCAGTGGAAGCGCAGGAAGACCGCGTGGTTGCCCGGGTTTCCTCGCGGGGCTACTCTTGCGCGCGGTTGCGCGACGCGGTTGCACTCCGGCGCTTGCGCGTCTACGCAACTTGTCTCGCGAAAGGGGGGATTTCGTTGGACGACTGTGACGCGGAACCAAGAGAGGCTGACGGTGCTCCCCCCGGCGCGCTCACGTCCGCCGTGGGCCCGGCGGTAGCCGCGTTCCCCGTCGTCGGCATCGGCGCCTCTGCCGGCGGGCTGGCGGCCTTTGAGCAGTTCCTTTCCGCGATGCCGGTCGACTCCGAGATCGGCATGGCGTTTGTATTCGTGCAGCACCTCTCGCCGGACCACGAGAGCATCTTGTCCGAGCTCGTCCGCCGCTACACTCGTATGCCGGTGCGCGAGGTCACCGACGGAATGCGTGTGGAATCGGGCTGCGCATACATCATCCCGCCCAACCGCGACATGGCTCTGGTCGCCGGTACCCTTCAGCTGCTCGAGCCGACGGCGCCCCGGGGGAGGCGGCTCCCCGTCGACTTCTTCTTTCGCACCTTGGCCATGGACCAGCGCGAACGCGCCATCTGCATCGTGCTGTCGGGCACGGGCAGCGACGGCACGCTGGGGGTGAGGGAAATCAAGGGCGAGGGCGGCATGGCCATGGCGCAGACCCCCGAGTCGACCGAGTACGACGGCATGCCTCGGAGCGCCATCGCCACCGGTCTCGTGGACTACGTGCTCACCCCGGCGGAGATGCCCGCGCAGCTCGTCGAGTACGTGCGTCGCGCTTTGGCAGACACGCCGTAGCGGTCGCAGAAGCGAAGTCCGGCAGCGAGGACATCGTCAAGAAGGCGTGCGTCCTGCTTCGCACCAGGACCGGACACGACTTCTCGCAGTACAAGTCGAGCACGCTCGCCCGGCGGGTGGAGCGGAGGATGGCGATCAAACAGATCGAGCGCGCCGCCGAATACGTGCACGTGCTGCAGAGCGATCCCTCCGAGCTGGACGCGCTCTTTCGCGACCTCCTGATCGGCGTCACCAATTACTTCCGGGATCCCGAGGCATTCGCGGCCCTCGAGCAGATCGCGTTTCCGGCCCTTCTCGGCGCTGACCCGCCGGGCGGGACCTTCCGGGTCTGGGTCTGCGGCTGCTCGACCGGCGAGGAGGCGTACTCGATCGCCATGATGTGGCACGAACAGCTGGAACGGCGCGAGAGCGCTGCCAAGGTCCAGATCTTTGCGACCGACATCTCCAAGCACGCGATCGAAACCGCTCGCGCAGGCGTCTATCCCGCCAACATCGCTACCGACGTCTCGCCGGAGCGCCTGGCGCGTTTCTTCGACCAGGACCCGGACGGCACGTTTCGGGTCCGGAAGATCCATCCGCGACCTGGTCGTGTTCTCCGAGCACGACGTGGGCAAGGACCCGCCGTTTTCGAAGTTGGACCTGCTCGTGTGCCGCAATCTGCTCATCTATCTGACCGGACCCCTGAAGAACCGGCTATTTCAGATCTTTCACTATGCTCTTAGGCACGACGGGGTGTTGTTCCTCGGCTCGTCGGAGACGGTCGGCGAGGCATCGACCTTGTTCGCGGCTCTCGACCGAAAGTGGAGGATCTACCGCCGCCTGCCGGACGCGGCGGGTGTGCTCCGCACCGCTTTCCACCGCGACATGCTGCCGCTCGCTCGCGCGCAGGCGGCGGAGAGTGCGACGGCGGGCCACCGAGACGGCAAGGGCCATCAGCGCGCGCTGACCGAGCGGGTGTTGTTGAGCTATCACGCCTCGAGCGCGGTGCTGGTCAACTCGCGCGGCGAAATCTCCTACATCCACGGGCGCACCGGGAGGTACCTGGAGCCGGCTCCCGGCGATGCGGCGGTCAACATCTTGCCGATGGCGCGCGAGGGGCTACGCCGCGAGCTCACGACAGCGCTGCACCGGGCGGTCGCTGGAAAGACGCCGGTCAGTCACCGGGGGATCCGGGTGCGGACCAACGGCGACTTCGTGACGCTCGATCTGACGGTGTTGCCCGCCGATCCGGGGGAGGGAGCGGCTGCCGACGCGTATTTGGTCGTGTTCGAGACGCGCCCGGAGGAGCCCGCTCTCGTGGCCGGAGCGGCCAACGCGGACGGCGACCTCGGGGGCGACCAGGCGGCCCGAGCCCGCATCATCGAGCTCGAACGAGAGCTACGCGCGAAGGAACAGTACGTACAGACCACTCTCGAAGAAATGGAGACCTCGAGCGAGGAGCTCAAGTCCGTCAACGAGGAAATGCAGTCCATGAACGAGGAGCTGCAGTCCACCAACGAGGAAATGGAAACCTCGAAGGAAGAACTGCAGTCGGTCAACGAAGAGCTGGCCACCGTCAACGCGGAGCTTCAGACCAAGGTGACCGATCTCTCCCGAGCCAACAACGACATGAACAACCTATTGGCCGGCACTGGTGTCGGCACGTTGTTCGTCGACCACGACCTCCGGATCGCCAGGTTCACCCCAGCGGCAACCGAGGTCATCAATCTGATCCCGACCGATGTCGGCCGACCCGTATCTCACATCGCTTCCAACCTGATGGGCTACGACGGCTTGGTCGAAGACGTGAGCGGCGTGCTCGCCGATCTGGTGCCGAGGGAGCGGCAGGTCCAGGCGCTGGACGGCGCGTGGTACCTGATGAAGATCCGCCCGTATCGAACCTTGGAGAACGTGATCGAGGGAGCGGTCGTGACCTTCGTCGACGTCACCGCGCGCCGCCGTGCGGAGGAGTTGCAGGCGAGCCAGGGCGCGCTGGCCGCGCAGGTCGCGGCTCTGACGGGGCTCCTGAAGGTCGCAGCACTTCCGGCGCGCGGTGACGCGGTTCCGGAGTTCTTGAAGGAAGTGCTCGATGCCGCCCTTGCGATTTTGGGCACGAAGCGTGGCTGCATTCAGCTCATCGACTCCTTGGGCGAGCTGAGTCTCGTCATGCAACGTGGACTGTCGACGAGGTGGCTCGACGGGAAGGGCGCTGGCGAAATGCCAGGGTTCGCCCGCACCTCGCCGGGAGCTTCGGGGACCGTGGTTGTCGAAGATTCGAGCCAGCTGGCCGCTTCGGCCGACAGCTTCGGTTCGGACACGCGGCTTCCGGAGGGGGTGCGTGCTTTCGTCGACCTGTCGCTGGCACGCCGCTCGGGCGCGCCACTGGGAAATCTGACTGCGTTTTTCGACTCTCCACACCGCCCGACGGACGCGACGCTGCGCCTCTTGGAGCTCGTGGGGCGCCAGGCTTCGGACATCGTCGAGCGAAAACAGGCCGAGCAAGCGCTGGTCGAGAGCGAAGAGCGCACGCGGGCTGCACTCTTCGAGTCCACGACCTCGCTCTTCACCCAGGACCGAGACCTCCGCTACACCTGGTCGGTCAACCCGGTCCCCTCGCTCGGAACGGAGCAAGTGCTGGGCAAGACAGACGCGGACATACTCGGCGCCGAGCCAGCCGTTGGCCTGAGCCAACTCAAGACGGCGGTACTCGACACCGGGCAGCCAATCTTTGCAGAGCTTCAGACGACCATCCACGGCGTACCCCGGCGGCACGCGCTGCACGTGCGCCCGCTGCACGACGCGGTGGGCAACATTGTCGGCTTGAGTTGCGTGTCGGTCGTGATCGAGCGAGCAAGCGTGGGGCACGAGGCTAGGGGGACGGGGTGAGCCAGGCCGATGGGAAAAAGGGCAGCGGCCCGCGGGAGCCGGACGAGCTGCGTCGGCGGGCCGAGACGCGCCTGGCCGAGCAGGGGGTCAGGCCCGAGCTTCCAGAGGAAGCCGGCGCGAGGGTAGCGCTGTTTCACGAGCTTTCGGTCCACCAGATCGAGCTCGAGCTGCAGAACGACGAGCTTCAGCGTGCGCGGCTGGAGATGGAAACATCGCAAGCGCGCTATCGGGATCTCTACGAGCGAGCGCCGGTTGCCTATCTGACCCTGGACCAGGGCGGCCGGATCGTGGACGCCAATTCGATGGCGCTGGCTCTGCTCGGAGCTTTGCTGCCGGCGGTCACCGGCCAACTGCTCACGCGCTGGATCGTTCCCGAAGACCAAGACACGTTTTACTTGCACCGTCAGGCGCTGACAGGGGTCGGGGCGTCCCATTCCTGCGAGCTGCGACTGGTGAGGGCGGATGAGACGCGTCGATCCGTGCGCATCGACTCGACCAGGGTCGGAGATAGCGCGGGCGAGCAGTCGATGCTGCGCCTGGGCTTGACCGACGTGACCGACGCTCGCGCGCTCCAGGTCGCGCTCGCGCAGGCCGAGACCATGGCGAGCATCGGCGAGATCGCAGCCGGGGTCGCCCACGAGATCAACAACCCGCTGAGCTACGTGCTGGCCAATCTGCACGACGTAATCAACGCGCTAGAGCGCTCCGAGACGAGTGAGCCAGTTGGCGGCGGCACGACGCTCGAGTTGGCGAAGAGCGCGCTGCACGGAGTCGAGCGTATCCACGAAGTTGCGCGAGGGCTCGGTGATCTCGCGGGAGCCGGCCGGGCCGAGCCGTCATCAGTCGACTTGGCTGTCGTGCTCGAACGCGCGATCCAACTCGTGGCCAACGAGACTCGCCACCGTGCCACCGTCGTCAAAGAGCTCGGCGATACTCCCAAGATTTGGGGCTCGGCGGGCGAGCTGACCCAGGTCTTTCTGAATCTCCTTCTGAACGCGGCGCAAGCGATACAAGAAGGCGCATTCAGCAAGAATCGCATCATGCTCCGGACGTGGTCCCACGAAGCTCAGGTCTACTGCGAGGTCTCGGACACCGGCAGCGGGATCTCGGCCGAGGATCTGGAGAAGATCTTCGATCCGCTGTTCACCACGGGGTCGGTGCTACGGAGAAGCGGGCTCGGACTGGGCATTTCGCGCCGCATTGTCCGGGATCTGGGGGGTGACATCAAAGTGACGAGCGTGCTCGGCGAGGGCTCGCGTTTCCTCGTCTGTTTGCCCAAGGCGGCCGCTGAGACGCAGCCGGTTCGTCGAGCACCGAGTGCGGCGCCGGCGGCCTGCGAGCGTGGGCGTGTGCTCGTGGTCGATGACGAAGAAGGCCTCCGTCGGATCTTCGAGCGCGTGCTCCGAGTCACGCACGACGTCGTGGCGGTCGGCTCGGGGCGCGAAGCACAAGAACTCCTGGCGCGCGATCCGAGCTTCGACTTGGTGCTCTGCGACTTGATGATGCCGGACGTGTCGGGCGCAGATCTGCATGCCTGGCTTCAGGTGGCCCAGCCGCGGTTGGCAGCGAACGTCGTCTTCATGACCGGCGGCGTGTTCACCGAGCGAACGACCGAGTACCTGTCTCGGGTCCCCAACCACGTCATCCAGAAGCCCTTTGCGAGGGAGGCCCTGCTCGAACTCGTGAATTCCCTCGTCGCCGCCGCGCGCAGGTAGGCGGTAGGCTCCTGGCCGGACGAGGCGCGGACTCGGAACCCCCGGCTGCCCTCGAGAGAGACCGGCGTGCCGCGCCGGTTTCGCGCTATCGGTGACCCAACCCCTGCTAGGGTGCCCCGATGGCTCAACCGCGTTTCCCCAGCATCTCGCTGCTGGTGCTCCTGGCCGCGCTCCTCGCGTGCGGCGACCTGAGCATGGCCGAGTCCGGCTATCGCAATAACGTCAAGGACTACGACGCTCTGGTCGAGAAGGCGCATCCGCCCATGAAGGCGACCGTGGAAGCCAAGCGGCAGGCGTACCAGGAGGCCCACGACAAGCTTCCCGCAGGCGAGTCGGAAAGGGCCAAGGCCCTCACCGCGCTCAACACCGCTGCGGACAAGGAGATTGCGGAGCTCGAGGCCAAGGTAGAAACGGCCAACCAGGAGCACGCCGCCGCAAACGCAACCGCAATCAAGGAATACCAGGCCAAGTTCGTCGGCACCTGGGAGGGCGACGGCATGCACCTGCGCATCGACGAGAAAGGTGGAGTCGACTACACGCGCAAGTCCGGTGCGGTGAACAAGACCTTGACCGGCGCCTCGGTCAAGGAGTTCCGGCGCGATGCCTTCGACGTCAGCTTGGTCGGAATCAAGACCACGTTCAAGATCGACGAAGAACCGAAGGAGGTCGACGGCGTCTGGAGCGTGACCGTGGACGGTGCCAAGCTCACGAAGGTGGCCGGACCGACCGGTGAGTTGCCATTCGGCACCTTCACTTGTCGCGTCTTGGTCAACGAGCAGTGCGTGGACCGCACGGATCACTTCCCCGAGGACGCGCCGGAGATCCGGATGTCCTACCGCAGCAAGGACGTGCCGAGCGCAGACAGCAAGTACCAGGTCCAGTGGATCGCCGAAGGCGGTGCCGACAAGGTCATGGCGACGGCAAATACCGAGCTGAAAGTGTCCTCCAGCGCACCCCTCGAAAACGTCACTCTGTGGTCGAACATCAAGAAGCCGACGGCTGGCTGGCGGGCGGGCAAGTACCGCGTCGAGGTGTCCCGAGCGGGAAAGACCCTCGCCACAGCGCGCTACACCGTAGGCCCACCGGCCACGCCCTGAGCCGGGCGCAGGGTCCCGCGACCGATACGCTACTGACCAACGAAAACGAGTGCGGTGGGACGGGTGGTGCACACGACCGTGGTGGCCTTCACCGCGTTCGCCGAACTCGCCGGCGCTGAAGCCACGCAAGCGCCGACGGGGTCGACCGATTCATCGCGGGTCCGAGCGGCGCCATCCTTGTTGGCGTTGAGCTCGAACAGTCTTTGGCCACGCTCACCTTGGTCGCTCCGCCTCGAGTCGAACGTCGGGCCTGAGATCACTTGATGCTGGGGGGGATCGGGACTTGGCAGTTGTTGGCGGGGGTGAGCCACTTGATGGCGTTCAGCCACAACAGCTCCACCTGGTACTCCGGGTGCCCGCTCCACTCGCTGTCGAAGGTGAGCCATTCGTCACCCCACACCAGCACCTTGCCCGCCGAGACCTCCTGCGCGCGCAGCAGGTTCCAGCTCTGCTCGGTCGCCAGGACCAGGCCTGCGCCGTTGACCGGGTAGCCGTTGTCCACGCCGATCATCGTCACGCCGTTGGTCACCGGGTGGGCCACCCAGTTGGTGACGGGCACGGTGTTCGCTCCCTGCTTCTGCAGGATCTGCTCCGGACCGTAGCTCATGCCATGGGGCGCGAGCAGCTTGTTCACGTTCTGGATCTCGCTCGGATCGGCGTAGCCGATCAACGTCATGAAGCCCCCACCGGCCTTGATCCAAGCGCCCAGCGCGCTCACCTCTGCGGCGGAGTAGGCGTGGTTCAGGCTGACGTTCTGGCTGACGATGACCTGGAACTCCTTCAGCAGGTCCGCCGTGAGAGTCTGGTCCTTCAGCGCGGTAGTGCCGTAAGTGCTGCGAGTCGCGAGCCAGGCGTCGAACACGTTGGGCTGCCCGACCGTTCCGGGGTTTCCGAGCGTGGCTATGCGCAGGCAGTCGCAGATGCCGTCCTTGCCCTTGTCCACGTCGTCGATGATGCCGTTCTTGTCGTTGTCGATGCCGTCGCAGGTGTCCTCGTTGCCGGTGGCCGGGCCGCCGTCACCCGCGCTGCCTCCGCTCGAGCCGCCACCGACGTTGAGCCCGCCGCCGCTGGAGGAGCTCGCCCCGCTGCCACCACCTCCGCTCGAGCCGCCGGCGCCGGGTTTTCCGCCCCCGGCCACGCCGCCGTCTTCGGAGCTGCAGCTAGGTCCACCCGCGAGGGCCAGCGCCAGCGCGACCAGGGTGCTGATGCAGGGAAGGCGCTTCGACATGGCGGGGATCCCACCCCCGCTCGGTAGTCGAGGCGGAGGACCGATGAGAAGTGAAGCATACCCGATCCCGTGGTCCGGTTCGAGCGGGGGTGGGCTGGGGCGCGCACGAAGCTGCGAAGGCGCCGCTCTGAATCCCGAGGCGAAAACTCCCTGGCGAAGCCGCTGAAGAGCCCCGCGCGCCCGCGCACCCGCGCACCCCCGACACGGAGTGCTATTGTGTCCCCTCGAACGACGCAGACAAGAGGGGCGCACTCAGGGAGTACGAAGATGGCGAGCGGCTGGGCCCGGGATGGGGCGGTACAAGAGCAGATTGACGCGAGCGTCGACGACGCGGTGCAGCAGGCGCGCCGGCGGCTCGGGGCGGGTGAAAGCCGCAGGGAGTGCAGCGCCTGCGGAGAGACGATTCCGGAAGCGCGACGCAAGGCGCTGCCGGGAGTGCGCAACTGCGTAGCGTGCCAGGAAGCCGAGGACGGCGACTTCCGAGCGGTGAGCAGCTTCAATCGGCGCGGTAACAAGGACAGCCAACTGCGCTGACGACGCCATGGCCCGCTTCCGCTTCGCATCCGGGCTGCTGCAACGGCGCGGGCGGCCCATCGCGCTTACGCTCGCTCGGTACTTGTTCGGTTGCGGACAAGCTCCCGGTGAAGCAGTAGCGCCCTCTCCGCCGCCTCCAAGCGCAAGCGCCGCCAGGGGCCAGGCCACTGCCGATTACGATTGACGGCTTGGGCAGGCGTATGTAGGTGTATGTCGGTCCCGGGGCGCATCGTCCCCACATATCTCTACAGGTGGCCCCATGAAGTTCCTCGCAAAATACGCCGTTCTTCTGCCTCTCTTGGTCGTGGCGTGCAGCGCAGAGACGTCCGACGACCCCGCCGGCTCGAAGCAGGTCGATGACCGCGCTCCGATCGGCAAGGCGGACTCGACCGGATCGTGCCAAGGCCCGAGCGAGAGCCGCTGCGGCGGCAAGTCCGACGGCAACTGCTGGTGCGATTCCAAGTGCGAGACCTTCGGGGACTGTTGTAGCGACAAGGCCAAGGTCTGCGATGGCGCGACCGGGTGTGTCGGGGGAAAGGTCGTTGAGACGGCAGCGTTCTCCGACTCGACCGACGGCAAGGAGTGTGTGGGTTCCGTCGCGCATTGCGTGACAGACGATGGCTTCGCGTGCCCGCAGCTCTCGCCGCTTCCGCCCGACTTCTGCAAAGACGGCACCGCGGTCAAGGGAGCGGACTCGTTCGTTCCTTCGAGCGACGGCAAGGCCTGCCAGATGCCCAGCGTTCACTGCGTCACCAAGGACGGCTTCGCGTGCCCGCAGCTCTCGCCACTTCCGCCGAATTTCTGCAAAGACGGCAAGGCCGTGAAGGGCGCGTCGTCCTTCATCCCATCAGCCGATGGCATGGAGTGCGAGTTGCCCAGCGTTCACTGTGTGACCAACGACGCGAACGCCTGCACGCCACCCGCGTTTTGCGCCGACGGTACGCTCGTGACCGAGACCGAGTTCGCGAGTGCTGGAAGTGGCTTCGAGTGCACCAAGGCCAAGCAGCATTGCGTGACGAAGGACTCGAGCGGCTGCCCGCAGTTGTCCCCATTGCCCCCCGGGTTCTGCAAGGACGGCGATGTAGTGGTCGGGCCCCCGAAATACCTCGCCGCCGCAGGCGGGATGGAGTGCCAGATGCCCAGCGTGCACTGCGTGACTCGCGATGCGGGAGCGTGCCCGCAGTTTTCTCCGCTGCCGCCCGACTACTGCAAAGACGGGATAATCGAGCAGGGCGCTCCGTCGTTCATCGCGTCGAGCGACGGCATGGAGTGCCAGCTCCCGAGCGTGCACTGCACCGCGGGCGAATGCAGCTGACCGCAGCCCGCGGGTGATGGGCTGACCGCTGGTCGAACTACGCGACCAGCGGCACCGCCCTCGGGATCCTGGACGACGGCACCGCCGCCCGCGCCACCGAGCTTGCGTCGTGAGCGATCACGCCCTTGCGCCGCAACGGCGCAGGGGTCAGCGGACTCTATCCGCCCGAGAACACCCCACCCGGCGTGTTGTCACAGGCCATCTTGGACGTCGCAGCTGTGCCAGGTGGATAGCTGTGGGTCTTGTTGACTATCCCGCCGGGCTCCGTCTTCGTGCACGTTCCTACGCCGCCCGCCGGGCAGGCGCCGGGGTTCCACTTGCCCACGGCTTCGCACGCTGACTTCACCGGCGTCACGTCACTCGAACCGTAGTAGTCCGAGCAAGCCACGCCGGCGATAGCGCAACTTCCAAGCAGCTTGCCCGCGGTGGGAGGCGCGCCCGGAGGCGCAGCGAGCGTGCCTGGGGTCGCGACCGTGGCTGGCGCGAGGGGAATCGCCGAAGGCGCCGCCGCGCCCAGCGTCGAAGCGGGCTGCTCGTTTCCCGCTTCCTTCTTGCTGCACGCCAACGGCACTGAGATCGCAATCGCCAACAACCAGACTCGCATGGGTCTCTACTCCTCGCGAAAACCCCCCTTAGGTCCCGACGGAGTATCACGGCTTCGAGCGTGCGTCCCTCGAGGGCGACGGCCGCTCGGCGCGCTCGCCGCCATCGAGTCGTTGGCCGCGAGAACGCGCACGAACTGCGCAATCCGTTCCGGACTCACGCAACGGGTGCATCCCCGACAACGTCGGTGCCGTGCGGTGCTACCGGTCCAGATCGGCGGGGACGAGTTCGAGACCCAGTCCGGCGAATCACAGATTGGTGCTCAGCCCGTAGGCGAAGCGACGCTCCGCGGGGGCCGACGTTCCGAGCGGCGCGTCGAAAAAAACGTCGAGCCAAGGGGCCGCCTCGGATGGCGTGGCCATGCCGTTGATGTCCACCGTGACGCGCAGCAGTGCGCCGGCGACTTCGACGAAGCGCTCGTAGATTTCTCCGCGCTCGCAGCCCTTCTGCACATACGCATTTTCGATGTTTCGGCGACCCTTGGAGTCGCGCCACGCCGCGAAGTACACCGGCACGTGATCGATGAAGCCTGCGCTGCTTCCGACCGAATCTTTCGCGAGCGGTTCGAACTTCCAAAGCACGGCTTCCGCCCATGTGCGTAGGCTGGAGCTCTTTGTCGTCGCCACCGCGGGGTGTCGCCTCACTTCGACAAACACGTAGGTGTCCGTTGACGAATGCGTAAACGCGTGCACCCGCCCCGGGTTGATTTCCCCTTCTTCGAACTGCGGAGCCCGGTCGTCACGCCGGAAGCCCGGGGGTAGCACTACCTGATAGAAGCCGCTCGAGCCCGTCACTGCGCCCGCCTCACGCGCTGCACGCGCCGCCTTGACCGCCGCGAGGTGATCCGCGTCCGGCGAAGGCATTTGCGAACCACCACACGGCGCCACGCCTGGTTTCGGTTTCGGTTTCGGCGTCGGCGTCGGCGCTGGCTCGCGAGGCGTAGCGGTCGGCGCCACACCGCCGCCGGCGCAGGACATCGCCGCGACGCACAACAGCGAAATCAGCTTGCGCATGTCGCGCTAGATACCAGGGATCGCGCAGCGAGGCGCGAGCGCTGGCGACAAAACGCCCGTGGTATCGACGGCAAGCCGCTGTTTTGAGTCCTTGGTTCGACGTTGGCCGCGTGGCACTTTGCGGGCGCATCTCAGGTGACAGGGCGAGCACCGTCGAGCACCGGCGAGTTCCGTGGGCCGTCTCCGCCGAAAACGGGCGCGCTGCGGCCTGCGCTCGTCTGTGCGTTCCCGCGCCCCCCCGCACTGCCAGTGCCGGATTCGGGATCCGTCGTCGGTCGTGACTGGTTGGCCGCGGCGGAGCGCGCGGACGAAAAGGTCTCGTCCAAGCACCTCTCGATCGATCGCGCCGGCGGCGTGTTGTCCGTCGCCGACGCGGGCTCGCGCAACGGCACTTGGCTCGACGGCGCGCGTCCGAGTGGTAAATGGCCGCGCCGGTTGCGCGGGACTACCGGCGGCTCTGGCTCACAGGCACCGAAGGCGGGCTCGGCGTGCGCGTGTACGTCGGCGGAGAGAGCGGCAAACGTCTCTTGCAGGCGGTGGGGGACCGAGGCGCGGGCGCGACGTGGGGTCGCAGCGCGCGCGCGGGGCTCGAAGTAGCCGTCGTGGTAGGCTCATCCAAGCAATGGCGCACATGCTTCGTGCACTCTTTGGGGTCGTGCTTTGGGGCGTGGTGGCGACGGGTTGCGGCTCGGGCCGAGCCCAACGACACCACGACGGTGACGGCTCGGGTCCCGGCCAGCCGGGCTCCCCGGGAGCGTTTGGGGGTTGTTTCGAGTCGGATCCGACGAACATGTATCGGACCGCGTCGATGTGCCTGGGGCCGCCGAAGCTGCCGGCGGGGAGGTTCTGGCTCGAAACGATGGAGGCGGTTCCAGATGCGACCTTTCGCAATCGGTGCGAGGGCAGCGAAGCTCGCGACGGCTGGGACAACGCGGTCGCCGAGAGCTTCCAGAATTTCCCCCTGCGTGCTCCGCGTTCTCCGCGTCCCTGCGTCTCTCGGTCACTCCTGAACACTCTTCCTGCCCCAACTCGCCGCCGCTTTGCGGCGTCGGTCTTCCCCGAAATTCGGGCTCACGCCCGAATGGGGAAGACGGCGTCGTTGCGGGGCTGCAGTCCCGGAGCTTCTTGACCACGCGGAGCTTGCGCCAGAGGCGTGTGTGGCGAGGCTCCGCGGGTCCGGGCCTCACCGCGCGAGGCCGGACGACGGCCCCCGGGATCGGGAGCGTTCGGAAGGGCGGCTGGTTTCGGCTCGCCAGTGAGCCAGCGGCCAATCGCCTCGACATACGGGGTTGGAGCGAGCAAGATTTCGTCGTGTCTACCGCGGCGGTCCGCAAGCTCATCGCTCTCGCATCGGAACTATCCGAGGACGAGCGTCGCGTTGTCGTCGATGCCATTGCGCCCAAAGAATCGGTTGCGAGCCTTGCGGAGGAGTGGGCGGCCGAGATCGCACATCGCGCCGAGCGTGTGAAGTCGGGACAATCGCAGGGCAAACCGGCTGACGAAGTGTTCGACCGCATTGAGTCCAAGCTCAAGGCGAGATGACCGCAAGGCTCCTGGTCGAGCCGCAAGCGGAGGCCGAGCTCGAGGAAGCGGCTGACGGCTGTGGCGAGAGCGTGCCGGGCCTCGGCTTCGAGTTTATCGCGGAGATGCGGCAACGCACGCGCGACGTTCTCGATGCGCCCCGCCGTTTTCCTCCGTTCGGGGGTGTGGCTGGCGTCGGCCAGGTTCCGACGGGAAGCCCGAGAGCCTTCTTGCAGTTGATGTGCTCTTGCGGACCCGACCAGCGCCCTCCTTGACTTACTACTTATAGGTTGTATCTTGATTCGGTGTCGTCGGCGGAGGTGATCAAACGCATCAAGGCCGCCGGTTGGACGCACGTCCGAACCAAGGGAAGCCATCAGCACTTCAAGCACAGCCACCGTTCTGGGATCACTACCGTGCCGCACCCCAAGCGAGAAATCCCAATCGGCACGCTCAAGAACATCGAGAAGCAGTCGGGAGTCAGGCTCACCTAGAACCGCAAGAAAGAGACGCGCCATGCAGTACGCCGCATTCATCTATCGCGAGGGTAAACACATTCTGGCGGAGTTTCCCGATTGCCCGGGATGTCAGACGTTCGCACAAAGCAGCGATGAACTCGCATCGGCGGCAACCGAGGCCCTCGAGGGATGGCTCGAGGCGCACTTGATCGATGGGCAGATCCCGCCGCGGCCCGTGGATCGCAATACCGCCCCGGCCGGTAGAAGGCTCGCACGGATCGACGTGCGACCTGGGCTTGCAGCGGCGCTCTCGATTCGGTGGGCGCGAGATGACGCTGGGCTTTCGCAAGCGGAGCTGGGAAAACGCGCAAAGGTGAGCCAACAGCAGATTGCGAAGTTGGAGGACCCAGACGAGAACCCGACGCTTGCAACGCTCGAAAGAGTCGGCAAAGCACTTGGACTGAACGTCACGCTCGGATTCGAGGCAACGCGGTCGCTGTCGGTTCCGCCGCCAGCGCGCGCAGCATCGAGACGGTAGCGAACGTCGACACGGGTGATGCGCGTGCTCGTTCGCGTTGCTTTCCCGTCGATCTCGATCCGGGTGCACGCTTCAGCGATGACTCGCAACGTGACCGGTCATTCAGACGACTGGCTCGCGAACCCGACCTGGGGCAGGCCCCGGATCCAAGCCGAGCTAGCCAAGATCGGAGTCCGCGTCAGCGACTCGACGGTGCGGAAGTACAAGCCAAAACGTCGAGGGCCGCCGTCCCAAGAATGGCGGACGTTCCTCGAGAACCACCTGGACTGCACCGTCGGCATGGACTTCTTCGTGGTCGTGACCGCGACCTTTCGCATTCTGTACGTGCTCGTCATCGTTTCGCACGAGCGCAGGCGCGTCGTGTACTTCAACGTCACCGCGAGCCCGTCGGCGCAGTGGACTGCGCAGCAGGTGGTCCAGGCCTTTCCATTCGACACGGCCCCGAGGTTTCTCATGCGAGACCGACGCGCTGCGCGACGACCCTGGGAAGTCCCTGGCGAGGGATACCCGAAGGGGTGCTGTAGGCCGTCACCCTCCGTCGTGATCCCCCGCGGTCGTGGTGTCGGTCTGGGCGCTCGTTGTTTCGGGTGAGCCGGGTTCGGACTCCGGAGAGCTTCGCCGTTCTTTTTTCCTGAGAGGCTGATCCGCGGAAAGCTGATCGCCGGAGAAGGTTGGTCCGTCGCGGTAGCACCCGCACGGACCCGGCCAGCGAAGGATTGGTTGTCCGTTACGAGACGACCCTCACCAGCGAGCGGTACGTTACCGAGCAGGCGTGGCGGGCCGCAAGTTTGGAGCGGTGCCCGCTGCACCCGGAGGGCGGCTGCGGTCTCGCGGGGCACGGGAGCTACGGTCGGGTCCGCCCCGTCGGCGTCCGCGTCGCCCGGTTCTGGTGCCCGCGGGCTCGGGTGACTATCAGCCTTTTGCCTGATTTTCTGGCTTCCCGACTGTCGGGCACGCTCGAGGAGGTCGAGCGGGCCGTCGAGGTGGCCGAGGGCGCCAAGAGTCTGGAGGCGGTCGCCGAGAAGGTGCGCCCCGCGATCGCAGCGGACGCGGTGACGCTTCCAAGCGCGCTGCGGTGGCTCCGGCGGCGGCGTGTTGCTGTCCACGCGGCGCTCGTGGCGGCAGTGACGCTGGTGCCGGCGCTCACGGGCTGCCCGGCGACGCTTGGCGCGGTGCGGCAACGACTCGGGGTGTCGGATGCGCTCGTGGCGCTGCGGTCGGCCGCGGCCATTCACCTGGCCGCCATGCCAGCGCCGGTCGGACTGCGGGCGCGAGGGCGAGCGCGGCAAGCATCGCGAGAGCCGACCCCACACGAAACGGGGCCGGACCCTCCTCGGCGGGACCGATAGCGGGTTGGTGTGCCCGGGACGGACCCGGGCCGACACCGAAAGAGAACTCCGATGAGGACACCGACCCCCGAAAACGAACGCACGCTCGCTGACGCCGAGCGCAGAAAGCAGATCGCGCTGTTCCGTTATGGCGTGATCGCAGATCTGCTCCACCTCGAGCGCGGTGCGCGCGGCATGTACGCGAAGCTGCGCGAGAAGGCGGAGAAGGACTGGGAGATCCCCGGAACGCTCCGGCGGAAGGTCCAGGCCGAAACGATCCGCGGATGGCTTGCGGACTACCGACGCGGCGGCTTCGACGCCCTTGTCCCGAAGATCCGACGGGACGAGGGCTCGGCTCGCGCCATTCCCCGGGAGATCGCGGATCTGCTCTGCGAGACGAAAGAGCAGCACGCGGACTTCAGCGTCGGACTCGTCATCGCGCACGTGACGCGCTTCGCGAAGATCCCGGAGGGGGTCACGCTTGCGCCATCGACGGTGCACCGGATCTTGTCTCGGGCCGGACTCATGCAGAAGAAGCAGGGCGAGCCGACGGCGAAGGACCGCCGACGCTTCGCCTTCGAGAAGGCGGGCGAACTGTGGATGAGCGACGTGATGCACGGCCCCGCCGTCGCCGTGTCCGGGCGGCAGCGGAAGACGTACCTGCTCGCCGTCATCGACGACGCGACACGGATGGTGCCGTATGCGGCCTTCGCGCTCAGCGAGAACGCCGCGACCCTTCTCAGCGTGCTCGAGCAAGGGATCTGCCGCCGCGGGATCCCCAAGCGGCTTTACGTCGACAACGGTGCCGCCTTCAAAGCACAGCACCTGGCGCTCGTGTGCGCGAAGCTCGGCATCACCTTGATCCACGCGCGTCCCTACACGCCCCAGGGAAAAGGAAAGATGGAGCGGTGGTTTCGGACCGTGCGTCTTCAGCTCCTGCCGACGCTCCAGCCCGAGGACAGGCGGAGTCTCGAAGCACTCAACCGCCGTCTCTGGGCGTGGGTCGAGGGTGAGTATCATCGGAGTCCCCACCGCGGACTCGACGGTGAGACGCCCGCGGATCGCTGGGCGATGCGCTCAGACGAGGTGCGCCAGTCGTCGAGCGACCTCGCCGATCTGTTTCTCTTCGAGCAGAAGCGCCGTGTGCAGGCCGACCGCACCGTGTCGCTCGACAGCGTGGCCTACGAAGTGGACGCGATGCTCGTCGGCGAGACCGTCGTCCTTCGCTTCGATCCGGCGCGTCCGCGAGAGACACGTGCCGTCCAGGTCTGGCATCGCGGAAAGCAGATCCAGATCGCTCGCCGTGTCGACGTCTACGCCAACTGTTTCGTCCGACGCGATCACACGACGAAGGCCCTGCATCCATCTCAGCCCGTGGACGAGCCGCCCCCCGGCATGCGCTTGAGCGACTTCGACTTCGATGTCGGGGACAACCAGCAGGGCGGCGCTGGCGACGACGAGGGGGACCTCCTCTGATGTACCGCAAGCACTTCGGCCTCACCCGCCACCCCTTCGCCAAAAACATCGAGCCCGACGAGCTCTTCGCCTCCGGTGCGCTCCGAGAACTCGACGCCCGGCTCGCCCATCTCCTCGACTTGCGCGGCATCGGTGTGGTCACCGGTGAGAGCGGCAGCGGCAAGACCACCGCGTGTCGGAAGATCGTCGCCGGTCTCCACACGGGTCTGCACCGCGTCCTCTACGTGTCGCTCACCACCGGCAACGTGATGGATCTCTACAAGACCATCGCCTGGGAGATCGGCCTACCCACCGAGCGCAACCGCGCCGCACTGTTCCGGCAGATCCGGACCGAGGTGACGCGGCTCTGCAGCGAGGCCCGGCAGAAACCGATCCTGATCGTGGACGAAGCTCATCACCTCAGGAGCGACGTGCTCGAGGACCTGCGCCTGCTCACCAACTACGCGATGGACTCCGACAACCGCCTCTGCCTGGTCCTCGTCGGACACCCGGAACTGCGCCGCCGCCTCGGCATGGCGGTGCACGAGGCGCTCTCGCAGCGCGTCGTCGTGCGCGCTCACGTCCCGGGTCTTGCCCGTGACGAGCTCGGCCCGTACCTCACGCACCTGCTCCGACTCGCCGGAACCGAGCTCGAACTCTTCGAGCCCGCAACCCAGGAGGCGATCTTCCAGGCGTCGAACGGCCTGCCCCGGAAGGTGAACCTGCTCGCTCACCACGCGCTCATGGCCGCCGCGCTCACCAAGAGCAGGACCGTCACGACCGAGCACATCCAGTCCGCCATGGCCGAAGTCACCTGAGCCCAGCGCCCGGCGACGGTCCACAAGGCCCGGCGGAGATCCACGTCTCCGTCGGGCCGCTCCCTTTCTGCCACCACCTCGCCACGCCCACTCGACCACCGCACTCCGGGAAACCACCCCGAGGGCATCACGAAAATGCCCGGGATTCGGGCGGGGGAAGAGCGTGGGAAACTACAGGTGCGACAGCATTTACGGCGCGTTCCTGCGAAAGCGCATCGGCGATCTCGGAATCGAGGAAGTGCTCACGGCCTGCCGCTCGCCGTGGCAAAACCCATACTGCGAGCGCTGGATCGGGACGGCTCGTCGCGACTGTCTCGACCACGTGATCATCTGGAACGAGGCCCACCTGCGACCGACGCTTCATGAGTTTCTCAGCTACTACCACGCGGATCGGACGCACCACGCCCTCGCCAACGACCGCCCGGAGTCGCGTCCCGTCGAGCCTCGCTCCCTCGTCAGGGACTTGCCCCTCCGGGCACTTCCCAGGGTCGTCCCAGGGTCGTCGGTAGGTCGCGTCGTCGAGCTTCCGAGGGTCGGCGGATTGCACCACCGATACACGAGACTCGCAGCGTGAGCACGATTCTGCCGGTGAAGTTGGGTTTTCACCACCCACACGGAGCATCGTGCAACATCCATCTTCGACGGCCATCGGACCATGGCACCGTAGATACCGCCTCTCTCGCCGGCGCGCGAGCGCGCGCGATCCCCATCGCATCATCGCCCCAGGCGCTTGAAGATCGCCTCGAGTTCTCCTGCGAAGTCCGCGTCCTCCAGCGCGGTCGTGAACTCGCCCACCACCCGCCGAATGCGCGAGAGGTCCATTCCCTCGCAGAGCTCCACCAGCCCTTCGATGTCGGCGATGTCTCGCGGGCGCAGCGCAAGCGCTTTCATGATGACGAGGTCTTCGCCGCGCGCGATGACCAGCGTCGTGTTCAGAATCTGGACCCTGGTCGCGAGCTCGACCAGATCCCGCTCGAACGGAAGCGCGCCGAGGCTGATGTCAACGTCGATCCCGCTCGAGTCGTGGCGCAGGAGAAGCACGCGGGTCGTTCGCGCAAACTCGACTGCGTCGTCGCGACGAAGCGAGAAACCGGCGCGCAACGCGGCAGTCGCGAGCTCGCCCAGTCGATCGAGTTCTGCCATCGCCACCAAGTCGATGTCCTTGGTGAGCCGCGGACGCGCACGGACCGCGACGGCGAAGCCGCCGACGATCGCCGCGGGAACGCCCAATTCGTTCAGAAGCCCGAGCGCCCTCGCCGCGGCCTCGACGAGAGGGGCCATCGGCTCTGACATCGCCATCAACCGAGGCGCTGCCGGAGCGTGTTCCAGCGCGCGCGAATGGTGTCGTCCCCGTGCTCGAGCTCATGTCGCAGGTCCATCGCGTCCACCGAGGCCATCAATGAAGCCAGCGCGTGAAGCCTCTGGCTCGTAGTCGCCCGGCGGGCTTCCTCTCGCTCGTACTCGGCAACGCTGCGTCGCCCCGCCAGCCAGGCTGTTACGTCTTGGGACACGGACGGAAGATAGCACGCGCAGTCGAGCCATGCTTCGCGCATGGTCGCGTGACGATTGAGACGTGCACCCGCGGCTCGGGGGCTGACCGACGCGCACCCGGCTGCTCGGGCCGGTCCATGGCGAAGACGACCCGAGCTGATGCTTTCAAACGCGCGGCTCGATAGCCGCTGCGTCAATGGGCTGCGAACGCGTCGGACGCGATCTCCTGAATCGGGCCCGTCCCCAGGCGCGTGTGCAACACGCGGCCCGAGGCCACGAGCCAGACGTCGTCCCGAGTCAAGGCGACCACGTCGGTCGGGCCCCGTGCCCAACGCGGGTACTCGGCGAAGTCTGGGACCGGAACCAGCTCCCATTCACCCGCTCCTTGGCGCCTCCAGAGCTCCCCCGGGGTTCTGCTTCGAGTCCGGTGTTCTTGGTCACGACCCAGACGACAGTCCCTGCCGCGGAAAGAGCCCTCAGGTGCGAAGGCGCGCCTGCCTCGCGCGACCGCAAACTCGCGCGGCTCGGGCACCGCGTCCTCCGGCTCTCTTCCTGCCCCAACTCGCCGCCGCTTTGCGGCGTCGGTCTTCCCCCGATTCGGGCTTTGCCCGAATGGGGAAGACGTGCGCCTTTGCGAGACTGGTGCAGTTGTGTTCGCTCGGGGCGAGCGAGGGTGTCATCAGGCAGCGCTCGCGTGCGAACCGCCGCGGCACGGCTCGAAGGTCACTTCGGCGGGGCAGGTGAGGAACTCTGGCAAGACCAGTCGCCCGCGATCTTGGGGATGCCGCGGTCAGTGAAAGAGAGCTCCCCGCAGAAGACGAACCCTCCCGATTGAAACCAGCACCCGGGGCGGGCGTCTGAGTTCAGTTTCCCGCAAAGGCACGGGCACCCCTTCTCCGGGAGGTACATCCGGTTGATTCCGATACCCGACCAGTTGGACCTGCTGATCCCCTCCCAGGTCGGGGGAAATGGCCGCGCGCCCGCGCAGCCGGGATCATTCCAAGGACTGTCCGTCGAGCGCACTCGAGGCGAGGAGCTGGGTGAGTCCTTCGGGTGCCGGCCGAGGAAGGCCAGCCCCTCGGCCCATCCGTCCGCGCGCATGCCGCGCATGTGCTTCTCGTACCCGGACCAGCGCACTGCGGGCAGATCCACTCCGGGTTGCGGATTTCTTCCCTCTCCCGCCGGGGCGATGATGTAGCCCAGCATGCAGAGCCCGCAGCGGCACTCGAGCAGGGGCACCCTCACCACGTTCGGGTCGAGCTCGGTGAGCTGCGACCTCAGCGTCGCCTCGGTCGGCTTCACCCACTCATCGTCGATCTGTTCCTCGCGGAAGGCCTGGACGTAGCCGTTGAAGATGCCGACGTAGGGAAACTCGTCGGTGGGCGGTGTCGGAGTGGGCCTCGGCTCTCGCTTGGCGACGACCGGTGGTGGTGGCACCGTCGGAGCCGGCGGCGGCACCAGCGGCCGCGCGCCCCGTGGCGTGGCGCCGCCGGCGCACGCCGAGGCCACGGCCACGGCCACTACGAGCAACGCCCGCGCACGGCTGCCGAAAGTCGCCATCGTCACTCCAGGGGTGCGCCGAGGCACTGAACGATGCACGAGTCCTCCTGGCCGTCCAGCCCCAGCATGCAGGAGAGCAACGCGGTCGTGGCGGCGCTCGGCTTGGGTCGTGGCTTGCTGCATGCGCTCGCGCACTCCAGTCGCGCGGCTCCCAGCGGTTGGTCACTGTAGAAGGCGAGAGCCAAGCAGTTCGTGATGCACGCGAGCTCGCCTTCGCCCACCGGGCCGCCGAGCGTGCACGGGTCGGGCGGAAGGCAGCCCCGAAGCTCCGCGCAGCAACGTGAGCTGATGCAGCCCTGGCAATCACCGAGGATCGACGGCTCCGCCGCGTCGCAGATCGCGTTGCCCCCGAGAATCCGTGGAGTCCCATTGAGGTCCACTGTCACCGCATCCCGCTCCGGCGTGGTGCGGCACGCACGCTCGGACGTTTCCCCTGCACTCGCGACCGGCGGCGTCTCGCGCAGTGAATCCCAGGTGATACACCCGGCCATCGCCCTTGCCCGAGCGCTCGGCGCGGACGCGCACCGGAAAGCCCGCGCCGCCGATCACCGCGTCGGGATCCGCCTGGCCTTGGCCAGGAGCGGACTCGGGCTCGTCCTGCTGCACCTCCGTGACCTCGACTTCGAGCGCGCCGTCGCCGCCCGTCACTCCGGTGATATTCACACCGACCAGAGCGCCGTTGGGTGGCCAGATCGTCGCCGGAGACACGACTGCTGCACCACAGTCTGGCGCAGTCGAAAACGCCATCGGGATGGCCACCGGGCTGAGCTCGGACAACCCGCCGTCCCCAAACTGCCCCTGCGAGTCGTCGCCCCACCCCCAGAGACTGCCGATCGCGATCACGTGGTTCGAGCCCGCCTCGATGGCGGTCGCGTTGCGAAGTATCCCCGTCGGGCTGCACGGCGCACGAACCTCGGAGGCCACGGCCCGACTCGCAAACGTCCCGTCGCCGAGCTGGCCACGGGAGTTCGCCCCCCACGCCAGCACGCGCCCGAGCGAGGTGAGCGCGACCGAGTGCGCGGTGCCGGCGCGCACCGATCTGACGTCCGTCGCGGCCAGCACGTCGGTGGGGACGTTGCGGTCCGTGGTCGTTCCGTCGCCCAGTTGACCTTCGGAGTTGCTGCCCCAAGCGCGGACCGATCCGTCAGCTTTCGTGGCGAGTGAGTGACGGGCGCCAGCAGCGACCTCGGCGGCGGACAAGAAGCCGTCGGAGGCGAAGGGATCGACCACGCGAACAGGAGCGGTGGATGAAGCGGGCGCGGCGCCCCCGACGCCGAGTTGGCCGAAGTCGTCGGCGCCCCAGGCCCACACGCCGCCGTCGGCGCGCAGGGCCAGCGCATGGCGACCTCCCGCCGCGATTTGCACGACGCCTGCTTGACCCGACACGTCGAAGGCCTGCACGCGGTGCTGATGGGCGTCGGCGACGAAGATTCGGGAGCCCAGCATTGCAGCACCGATTGGCGACGTGAACTGGCCGTTTCCCGCTCCCGGGCCGCCAAGCACCGCGAGCGGCGCGCCACCCGCGGTGAACATCTGCGCGCGCTTGCCGCCCGCCTCGGTGACGATGACGCGGCCGAGGTCATCGACATCGACGTCCACTGGCAGGTCGAACTGCCCGGTGGCGGTGCCGAAGGAGCCCCACTTCCCGAGAAACGTCCCCTCCTTGGAGAAGCGCTGGATGCGATGGTTCCCCGTGTCGGCGACGTACACGGCCGAGGTGTCGGGATCGCAGGCGACAGCTCGCGGTCCTGAGAGCTGGCCATCGCCGGCGCCCGCGCTGCCGAAGTGACCAGCGGCGCAGGTCCGCTCCGCCCCCGCGGCGGAAACTTCGGAGGTGCCCACAGGACAGGCCGACGACAGTGTCACATGCACGAAACGCTGGACTCGGTTGTTGCCGGCGTCGGCGACCAACACCTCGCCGTCTGTGCCGACGGCGAGCCCGCTCGGGTTCGCCAGGGCTCCGTCTCCGGACCCAGGGTGTCCCCAACGCGTCACGAAGCAGACGCGAGCGCCCGACGACGCCACTTCGACCGTCCCCGGCGGACAGCTTTGGGCCTGGGGAGCGAGCGAGAACTTTTGAATCTCGATGGCGACGGGGTCGAGGACGTAGAGCGCGGTGCCATCGCGCCGCGCCGCCGCGTGCAATCCGGCGGAATCCCTGGAACTCGCCGGGGCCGGTGCCCGTCGAGCCGAAGACCGCGGTGAGCGTGCCGTCCGGAAGGAATCGTTGCACCCGGTTGGTCTGGTCGGCCACGAAGACGCTGCCGGCGTCGGTGGCCACACCTCGGGGCTGATTGAACTGACCGTCCGCAGATCCGAAGCTGCCGAAGCTCAGGGAGAAGTGACTCGACATGCTCTCCAACCCGCGAACCCGCACGGGCACGGAGCGCGAGGTGCGCGTTCCGTCGCCGAGCTGACCCGCGTCGTTGGCACCCCAGGCCCAGACGCTCCCGTCACTGGCGAGCGCGAGGGAGAAGTCGTCGCCCGTCGCCACGGTGCCGATGGCCGGGAGCCCCGCGACCGGCGTGGGCATGTCCGTCTCGGCCACGTCATTGCGCCCCAGTTGGCCCGAGGAGTTGGAGCCCGCGGCCTTCACCGCGCCGTTGCTGAAAACGGCGAGCGAGTGGCCCGCGCCCATCGCGACATCAGTCGCTCCGGCGTAGCCGGGCACTGGCGTCGCCGTCGAGACGTTCGCCCCCGCCGGCAGCGCGAGTTGGCCATGGGTGTTGTCGCCCGCGCCGCGCACGGTGCCGTCGCCGGAGACGAACAGCGTGCTCGAACCACCCACCGCGACGCGACGCGCTTCGTGATCCCCGACGGGGGGCGACACGCCGCTTTCGCCGACGATGCACTTCGAGGTCGATGGCGCTTGGCCACCGAACCCGCAATCCGAAGAGCTCACGGGCAGGGCGCGCAGCACCCGGCCGCTCTGCGAGACACCCCACACCACGGTCTGGAAGACGGACGCATAAGTCTTCGTGTCACACTCGACGTCGTGCAGGTGCAGCGCCGGTTGCCACGGCGTGACCGCGTTGCTGGGGATCTCGTTCGAGACCAGCTTCGCTCGCGCGGAGCGGTAGCTGACGCCGATGGCCCAGCGGCGGTTGCAGGCCAGCAGCTCCGCGGAGCCGCTCATGATCAGGCCAGAGGGCTCTACGGTCCAGGGCTTCGAGTAGCTCTCCGAGCACACCTTCTGGGACAGCTTGCTCAGGTGCTGATAGGGCCACGACCCGGGCGCGCTCTCGGCGAAGTAGTCGATGCGATCGTCGCCGCAGGCGTAGCCTGGGGCGAAGCACGCGTTGGTGACCAGCACGCCGATTTGGCTGTTGGCGTCGTCCCAGGCGACGCCGGTTGCGATCCCGCCCTGCGCGCGCGTGGCCAGGACGGTCGTGGTTGCCGAGCCGGATGAGGAGAGCCCGATCCGGACCACCTCATAGTTCTTCGTCGGATCGTTCGCGCTCCGCAGAGCGATCAAATCTTGCTTCGACGCGCGGTACGCGAACGCCCGCCACTCCGAGGTGCCCGACATGGTGACGGTCTTCCGAACCTGTCCCGTCAGCGGGTCGAGCAACTTCAGGCGGTTCAGCTTCGTTGCGCCGGGACAGTCGATGACCAGGAGCGTCGGATCCGACACGCCCACCAGGCTCCCGGGGACCACCGCGACGCCGCGGGTGGCCTGGTAGGCGGTGAGCCCGGGGAACATCGCGCTGTGGTTGCCAGGCACGACGTAGGGGTACTCGTTGCCGCACTCCGGAGGGATTTCGATGCTCGGTGCCAGGCCCCCGGGGAACGCAGCGCTCTTGCCGGGGTCGGCCGATGGCGTTCCCATGAGCACGTCCGCGTGGGTCCCGGACGTGCTGAACGCGCGCACGTCGTCGAGTCCGTCGGAGTTGAAGTCGCCGACCAGCGTGCCGGCGTACTGGTCCATGCCGAAGAACGCCTGGGACACGGCGAACGGATCCGTGAGCAGCTTGGCGAGATCCACGCCCTCGATGTAGACCGTCGGGTAGCCCGGAAACTGAACGATGATGTCGTGGACGCCATCCCCGTTGAAGTCGCCGATGTGGGCCGCAGCCGCAACCTGGCCGAGCGGGACCCAAGCGGGGATCAGCGTCGGGATCGGGAGTCCGACCTTGCCGGATGAGAATTGCGCTTTGATCGACCAGAAGAGAACGCCCGGGACGAACGACACCGTGTCCGCTGCGCTGTCACCATCGAGATCGGCGAACAGCGTCGGGTTGGTTGGAAGACTCGGCACGTTGCCGACTTCCATGATGTCCGTCGCGGTGGTGAAGTAGCCCGATCCTGGGCACCCTGTCGAGTTGCTGCACGGTGGCTTCGGGCCGACTCGCGCGCAGTTCGCTGTGGCATCCAGGTAGAAGTGATCGATGTTCTTTGGGACTGCTGCCAGGATCCCGGTGACGAGGCCCGTCGAAGCGTCGATCACCGGACCGCCGCTGTCGCCCTGGAGCGCGTCGCCCGAGAACGAGAACGTGTTCGCCGTCGGATCGATGAACTTGACGACTCCCGTTTGCGTGACCTTGAGCGGGAACCCCGCGCCGTGGCCGGCGAGGGTCGTCTGCTGGCCGAGCGCGAGAGTGTTGGTTCGTCGGACGTCGAGCCTGCGGCGACCTCGGACGACCCGATCCGCCTTGAACAACGTGAAGTCGGACTTGTCGCCAGAAGTGGAATTCAGCAGCGGCTCCGCGCGCGCGACCACCTCCTTGCACTTGTAGACGTCCCACTTTCTCCGCAGCCAGAATGGAATCGCCTCGACCGGATGCTCCGTCGCGAACGACCGCACCTGGAAACCGAACGCAAACTCCACGTCTTTGCACTCGCGGGCAGGATCGGACTGGGGGGCACCGGTCGGCTTGAGGCAGTGCCCGGCAGTGGCGAACAGCTCTTCGCCGGTTGACAGCTGGGGCAGACGAAACACCGTGCACGCTCCCTCCGCGGTCAAAAAGGCCTCTTCCGCGAACTTCTCGTCCGAGCAGAGTCCGTAGCTCTTCTTGGTCGTTTCGTTGACGAGCAGGGCTCCCTTGGTGGCGCGCGCGAGGTTCAGGTAACAGGCATCGGGGGAGGCGGTTTCGATACACAACGCGTTCTTCGGGAACTTCCCTGAAACCACCTTGGCTGGCAGGCCCGCCATCACGCCGACGGCATCTGCCCAGCCACGCGCAGCTGCGGTGACGCTGGGATCCGTCAAGTTCTTCCGGTCGTCAGTCCCGTAGATGACCGCCGCGGCAGCGCGCCCTGACGATTCGGGACCGTGCGAGCATGCCGCGTGCGCGAGGCCGGCTGCGAACAGCGCCACCGCCAACGCGCGGCGGGTGCGGTGTCCGTGCTGCGTGCTGCGTGCTGCGTGCTGCGTGCTGCGTCATCGTCCGCCCTCCGCGTTGCCCCGTGTCGCGCCCTGGCATGGAGTTTCAAGCAGGCCCGCGCGCGGCGCAATGCCGCCGGCGAAGCGCTTCGCATTTTCGTGCGAGCGGGTGTGCCGAGGTGGGAGAGGCGCGGCGTCGGGACCTGAGCGCTTGCGCGAAACACGCACAATCAGCGCGCGCGGAGGAAATGGGCGAGCGGCTGCCGAACATCGCCGTCGTCACTCCGGGGCCGCGCCGAGGTACTGAACGATGCACGAGTCCTCCTGGCCGTCCAGAACTCACGCTCTCGTACTGTTCCACAACCGGATCCCTCGGTCACGCCGCGTCTCGGGGGTAGTAGCGGAGCGTTCCGCCAAGCCTCTCGCGGCACCTGACTGGTCCGGCCGCGCTGGCGGGTTGTGGGTGGTGAAAACCCAACTTCGCCGGCAGAATCGTGATCACGCTGCGAGTCTCGTGTATCGGTGGTGCAATCCGCCGACCCTCGGAAGCTCGACGACGCGACCTACCGAGCGAGGCTCGACGGGACGCGACTCCGGGCAGTCGTTGGCGAGGCCCTGGTGCGTCCGATCCGCGTGGTAGTAGCTGAGAAATTCATGGAGCGTCCGTCGCAGGTGGGCCTCGTTCCAGATGATCACGTGGTCGAGACAGTCGCGACGAGCCGTCCCGATCCAGCGCTCGCAGTATGGATTTTGCCACGGCGAGCGGTAGGCCGTGAGCACTTCCTCGATTCCGAGATTGCCGATGCGCTTTCGCAGGAACGCGCCGTAAATGCTGTCGCACCCCTTCGGGTATCCCTCGCCAGGGACTTCCCAGGGTCGTCGCGAAGCGCGTCGGTCTCGGATGAGAAACCTGGGGGCCGTGTCGAATGGAAAGGCCTGGACCACCTGCTGCGCAGTCCACTGCGCCGACGGGCTCGAGGTGACGTTGAAGTACACGACGCGCCTGCGCTCGTGCGAAACGATGACGAGCACGTACAGAATGCCGATTGACTACTCCAGCACCTGGTACATGTCGCGAGTCGGGGGCTACCAGACCATCACCACAGGCGCGCTCGCTCCCGGTGCCACGCACACGACGCTCGCGTCGTCGCAGCAGGAGCCCGCCGGTGTTGCCGTGGACGCCACACACGTCTACTGGGCCTCGCGCCAGGCAGGAGCGATTCGCCGCGTGAAGATCTCCGGCGGTGCGGTCGAGGAACTCGCGTCTGGGCAGTCCGACCCGATGTTCGTCGCGCTGGACACCGCCGCCGTGTACTGGACGGACCAGGGCGCGGGGACGGCAATGAAAGTGGCGAAGTGATACGGCACCTATTTGAAGCTTGGTGAGCCGCAATTCCGGCAACGCGATCCATCAAGTGCGGTGATCTCGCCGCAGTGTTTGCACCTAATTACCATGGTCTGCCGTTCGATGACCCGGCTTTGGACAACGACCGTGCTGCGCACGTCGAACTCGGGTCCGCGCAAGCGTACCGCCCTGAGCGGAACCATGTTCGTTTGGCCGTTCGGGAAGGCGACGACAACTCCGCGCGCATCCCAGGTCGAGACGACTGGGGGATAGCTGCGCCCGTCGGTCCAAACGACGTTCACTGGCATCCCACGACGAAGGGCAGACGAAGGCGACGGATTGGCTCCGCTGTGCGCGACTGGCGCGAGCTCGGCGTTCGCGGGCTCGAGCACGCGAACAGAGCCCACGGGCTGGATCTCGTGCATCGTGGTGTTGGGTCATCGTTTCAAACTGCGGCCACGCCGGCGCCGTGGCCGGGCTGCTCGCCCGAGGTCGGGCGGTCGCGCGGGAAGCGGCGCGACCCAGGCCAGTGCTGATCGGCCTGGCGGTCGATGCGTTCCGATCACGCGAGGAGCTCCTGGTCGAGAACGCGCTGCTCCGCCAGCAGCTCATCGTGGCCGCACGCGCCGTCACGCGCCCGAAGTTCCGAGGGTACGAGCGTGGACTCATCGTATTCTTCGCCGCTTTCGCACGTCACTGGGCGAACGCGCTCTTGCTCGTGCGACCCGAAACGATCACGCGCTGGCACCGTCACGGGTTTCGGCTCTTCTGGCGCTGGAAGTCGCTGCGTCGCAGGTCAACGGAGCCCCGCGTGAAGCCGGAGACCATCGAGCTCATTCGGGCGATGGCACGCGACAACCGGCTCTGGGGCGCGGAGCGCATCCGCGGAGAGCTCTTGAAACTCGGCATCCACGTCGCCAAGCGAACGGTGCAGAAGTACATGCGGTCTGCGCGACCGCGCACACCGTCGGGCCCGTCGGTTCCGCGAGCGCCCACCCTCACGCCGTGAACGTGAACGTCTCGCCGTCGAGGCCGACCTGGATGGTGGTGCCTTCGGGCTGCCTCTCGACTGACCGGGTCGGTCGGGGCGGGCGAGCCGCCGACCTCGACTCCAAGGAGCGCCCCCGCGCCCATGGTCGCCGACCGCCACCTGACTTCGCCACTTCGCCACCTCGCGAGGGGCAAATCCAGCGGGTTTTTGCCCTCATCCCGCTGGCACGCCGCTCGCTGATGCGCCCGTGACGTGGGCCACCCCGCGCACGCCTTCCCCAAGCCCGAGCGGTCGCGTCTCCGTCACCGGCCGGAGAGCACCGTGCTCTATCAGACGGTCGAAGCGCACTGGCCGAAGTTCCTCGAGCGCGCCGAAGAGCACGGCGGCTTGCCGCGCTTCGTGGTGAAGGAGTTCGAGGAGTACCTTCGCTGCGGGCGGCTGGAGCGGGGCTGTCTGCATCTGGTTTGCCGCAAATGCGGGTACTCCGAGCTGGTGGCGCTGAGCTGCAAGAAGAGGGGATTCTGCCCCTCTTGCCTCGGTCGTCGGATGGCGGACACCGCCGTCCACTTGGAGCAAAGCGTCCTGCCGCGCGTGCCCATCCGTCACTGGATCTGCTCGCTGCCGTGGGGCCTGCGCGCCTTGCTCGGCTACGACCGCAAGCTCTGCGCCGAGGTCGTGAGCGCGTTCATGGCTGAGGTGGACCGCTCGCTGCGCTGGCGAGCGAAGCGTGAGCTCGGCCTCGGCAGCATGGCGGTCGCCCACACGGGCGCGGTGGTGGCCGTACAGCGCGCGGACAGCGCCCTCCGGCTCAACGTCCACTTCCACGCGCTCGTGCTCGACGGCGTGTACGTGCATCAGGACGACGACCCGAGCGCTCCGCTCGAGTTCCGCGAGCTCGACACGCCATCGCACGCCGACATCGCGGAGGTCGCGTCACGCACGGCGACACGCATCGAGAAGATCCTGCGCGCGCACGGACGGAGCCTCGACCCCGAGCTCGACGACGGCTCACCACCCGACCTCGCCCTCGACGAGCCCGGCCTCGCTGCCTGCTACGCCGCTGCGGCCCGGGGCATCTCGGTCAGCGGAGACCGCGCCGGCCAGCCGCCGCTCCGACTCATCGCGTCGCCGGAGCCACCCGCGCGCCCTCGCGCCGTCGACGCGACCGACCAGCCCATCGTCGACGCGACCGACCAGCCCATCGCCGAGGTCCGCGGCATCAACATCCACGCCGTGCAGGTCGTGGACGGCCGGGATCGCCGGAGAGTGGAGCGGCTCTGCAAGTACATTACACGCCCTCCCGTCGCGCAGGACCGCCTCGAGCGCCGCGCGGACGGCAAGCTCGAGCTCGGCTTCAAGCGGGCGTGGCGGGACGGCACGCGCGCGCTCGTGTTCGAGCCCGCGGACATCATCCCGCGTCTGGTCGCCGCGGTGCCGCCGCCACGATTCCATTTGCTCCGCTACTTCGGCGTCTTGTCGAGCCACTCTTCGCGGCGCCGGCGCGTCGTCCCGACGCCCACGCGCGACGCGACCGCGAACAAGCCCCCTCCCGCGCGCGGCGATCAGCTCGAGCTGCTCGGCGAGCGGGACGACGCGCCGGCGCCGCGCAACCGCTGGGCGTGGCTGCTCGCGCATGTCTTCGCCGCCGACGTCGAGACCTGCCCGCGCTGCTCGGGTCCGATGCGCTGGGCCGAGCTCGCCAAGACGCGCGCGGAGAGCACCCGCTTGCTCGCGGAGCATGGCCTCGGGCCGCGAGCGCCACCGGTCGAGCACGCGAAGGTGCGCGTGCCCGAGCAGTTGATGTTGGGGTTCGGGGAGGGGTGAGGCGTCGGTGAGCGCCTCGCCGAGGGCGGAGCTGTGTCCTGCGCCGGGCGCGACGCGGAGAAGCTCTGCCGAACGGCGCCTTTCGGCCGCCCCGCAGGGGTTCGTGGGCAGCACTCGACCCGACCATCGACGCCGCGTACCCTTCGACTCGGTGGAATTTGGCAGTTCGATTGCCTTACGCGCTGTTGCACGCGAGCGTGTCTCCGGGGAAAACCGTGATCGGTCCCGTGTAGAACGCCGTCGTGGTCCCTGCCCGCGCGGCGTACTCCCACTCGGCCTCGCCGGGGAGGCGGTAGCCCTCGCACTCGTAGTAGCTGGGCGCGGTGGTCCCGATGCTGGTGCAGGCCATCCCCTCGCCAAGCTGGCCGGTGCAGCCCTCGAGCACGTAGCAGGGCTTCAGGCCCTCCTTCTGCGAAAGCAGGTTGGCAAACCCCGCCGCCTCGAACCACGTCACGTTGCCGACTGGGCAGGCGGGCTCGAGGCAGTCGCCGGAGTTGCCGGGTTTGATTGGAGCGGTGCTGGGATTCTTCAGGCCGAGGGCGACCCAGTCGGCCTGAGAGGTCTCCTTCTGCTGGATCAGGAACGGGTGGGTGAGCGTGACCTTCACCTGATTCTCGGTGTTGGCGCCGCGGCCCCACTCGTCTTTCGGCGAGCCCATCACGAAGCAGCCGGCTGGGATGCGGCACCAGCCGGCCTTGCAGTCCTCGGTGACCGGCGCGTGCTGGCAGTCGAAGCTCGGACCGGCGTCCGCGTCTGTTGCGGCGTCTGTGCCAGCCTCGGTGGCTGCGCCCCCGGTGCCCCCCGAGCCCGAGCTTCCGCCCGAGCTCGAGGTGGCGCCGGTGCCTGGTTGGCCCCCTGCGGGTGCTGCGGAGCTGCCGCCGCCGTCGCTGCACGAGCAGCCGGCGAGGCACGAGGCGATCAACCAGGCGAGGGGGATGCGCATGGGAGCTCAGTGGTTGACGCCGAAGTCGTCGCCGGATTGGTGCAGCCGTGCGTACCGTCGGGTCTCCAAAGCCCCCGTAGTACGCGTATCGCCGCGCCATCGAGCGCTGACCACGAGAGGTTCTCGCTTTCGCACTCGGGTGGCGAGCAGGCCGTCAAGTACACCTGCCACAGGTTGGCCAGCGTGGTGCGCTGCGCGGTTGGTGCGCTGTTGATGTCGTAGAGGAAGTTCATCCAGTCGTACTCCACGCCGCGGTTCGCGGTGAGGCACTGGTTTTCGAGCCACTTCACTGGGGTCTTTGGTTGCCCCCGCCTCGCAGGTGCTCGGCGCGTCGCGGGGCGCGCGGAGGGGCTCGGTGCGCGCGCTGGCGCCTGCGCGCCTGCGGTCCCCCGCCAAGGCCGTGCTCGGGCGCGCCGTCGAAGGGCGCGATGAGCGGCTGGCGCGCTCTGCGCGCGGCCGGGGGGACTCTGTCGCTGGTGGCGCGACAGCTTGCCGGTGGCGGGAGCGTGCGCTGGGGCGATGGGCATCGGTCAGTCGGTGGACGCGTCGGGTGGGGACGCGTCGGGTGGCGAGGCGTCGAAGGTGGAGGCGTCGGGGGTGGCGAGCAGGCTGCGGACGAGGCGGAAGCCCGCCCCACTGCCCTTGCCGTGCCTCGGTCCGCCGAAATGGGCTGCAGCGCGGCAACGAGCGCCCGGTGAGATGGGGCCGCCCCCGCGCAGCACGACGATTTCCGGCGTCGCCAGCTTCAGCTCCCCCCAAGGATCTACAAGGGCGCCGGTGCCATACCCGAGACCCTTCTCAACATCATTAGTCCACTCGTGCGCGTTCCCGAGCACGTCGTGAAGACCCCAAGCGTTTTTCGTTTTCTGTCCACCGGGATGCGTGAGCGTGCCGGAGTTGGCGCAGTACCAAGCGGCCTTCACGAGGCTGGGGTCGAGCTCGCAGTCCGAGGTTTGCGCGAGCTTCGTGATCGGTCCGGTGTAGAAGGCCGTCGTGGTCCCTGCCCGCGCGGCGTACTCCCACTCGGCCTCGCCGGGGAGGCGGTAGCCCTCGCACTCGTAGTAGCTGGGCGCGGTGGTGCCGATGCTGGTGCAGGCCATGCCCTCGCCGAGCTGTCCGGTGCAACCCTCGAGCACGTAGCAGGGCTTCAGGCCCTCCTTCTGCGAGAGCAGGTTGGCAAAGCCCGCCGCCTCGAACCACGTCACGTTGCCGACTGGGCAGGCGGGCTCGAGGCAGTCGCCGGAGTTGCCGGGTTTGATCGGAGCGGTGCTGGGATTCTTCAGGCCCAGGGCGACCCAGTCGGCCTGAGAGGTCTCCTTCTGCTGGATCAGGAACGGGTGGGTGAGCGTGACCTTCACCTGATTCTCGGTGTTGGCGCCGCGGCCCCACTCGTCTTTCGGCGAGCCCATCACGAAGCAGCCGGCTGGGATGCGGCACCAGCCGGCCTTGCAGTCCTCGGTGACCGGCGCGTGCTGGCAGTCGAAGCTCGGGCCGGCGTCCGCGTCTGTTGCGGCGTCGGTGCCAGCCTCGGTGGCTGCGCCCCCGGTGCCCCCCGAGCCCGAGCTTCCGCCCGAGCTCGAGGTGGCGCCGGTGCCTGGTTGGCCGCCTGCGGGTGCTGCGGAGCTGCCGCCGCCGTCGCTGCACGAGCAGCCGGCGAGGCACGAGGCGATCAACCAGGCGAGGGGGATGCGCATGGGAGCTCAGTGGTTGACGCCGAAGTCGTCGCCGGACGAGACGAGCCGAGCGTACCGTGGCGTCGCTAAAGCCCCCGTAGTACGCGTTCGCTCCGTCATCGAGCGCTGACCACGAGAGGTTCTCGCTTTCGCACTCGGGTGGCGAGCAGGCCGTCAAGTACACCTGCCACAGGTTGGCCAGCGTGGTGCGCTGCGCAGTTGGCGCGCTGTTGATGTCATAGAGGAAGTTCATCCAGTCGTACTCCACGCCGCGGTTTGCCGTGAGGCACTGGTTTTCGTAGCCACTTCACTGGGGTCTTTGGTTGCCCCCGCCTCGCAGGTGCTCGGCGCGTCGCGGGGCGTGCGGAAGGGCTCGGTGCGCGCGCTGGCGCCTGCGCGCCTGCGGTCCCCCGCCAAGGCCGTGCTCGGGCGCGCCGTCGATGGGCGCAATGAGCGGCTCGCGCGCCCTGCGCGCGGCCGGGGGGGACTCTTGCGTTGGCGGCGCGGAAGCCTGGCGGCGGCGGGGGCGTGCGCTGAGGCGATGGGCATCGGTCAGTCGGTGGACGCGTCGGTGGGGAGCGTCGGGAGAGCGTCGGGGGTGGCGAGCAGGCTGCGGACGAGGCGGAAGCCGCCGCCGGGGCCTCGCGACGGTCGGGAGAGCTCGAAGTGAGCAGCGACACGGCAGCGGGCCGCCGGCGTAATCGTGCCGCCCCCGCGCAGCACGATGCCCTCGATGGAGTCCTTGATTTCGACTTTGCCCCACGGGTCCTCGAGCGGCCCTATCCCATAGCCCAACCCCTTCATCACGTCATTCGTCCACTCGTAAGCGTTCCCCAGCACGTCGTGAAGGCCCCACGCGTTCTTCGTCTTCTGTCCACCGGGATGCGTGAGCGTCCCGGAGTTGGCGCAGTACCAAGCGGCCTTCACGAGGTTGGGATCGCTCTCGCAGTCAGACGTCTGCGCCAGCTTGGTGATCGGACCCGTGTAGAAGGCCGTCGTGGTCCCGGCCCGGGCCGCGTACTCCCACTCGGCCTCGCCGGGCAGGCGGTAGCCCTCGCACTCGTAGTAGCTGGGCGCCGAGGTGCCGATGCTGGTGCAGTTCATGCCCTCGCCGAGCTGTCCGGTGCAGCCCTCGAGCACGTAGCAGGGCTTCAAGCCCTCCTTTTGCGAGAGCAGGTTGGCAAACCCCGCCGCCTCGAACCACGTCACGTTGCCGACGGGGCAGGCGGGCTCGAGGCAGTCGCCCATGCTGTCGGGCTTTGGTGGAGGACCGCTCGGATTCTTCAGGCCGAGGGCGCCCCAGTCGGCCTGAGAGGTCTCCTTCTGCTGGATCAGGAACGGGTGGGTGAGCGTGACCTTCACCTGGTTCTCGGTGTTGGCGCCGCGGCCCCACTCGTCCTTCGGCGAGCCCATCACGAAGCAGCCGGCTGGGATGCGGCACCAGCCGGCCTTGCAGTCTTCGACCACCGGCGCGTGCTGACAGTCGAAGGTCGGGCCCGAGTCGGCGTCCGTGGTGGCGTCGGTGCCAGCCTCGGTGGCTGCGCCCCCGGTGCCCCCCGAGCCCGAGCTTCCGCCCGAGCTCGAGGTGGCGCCGGTGCCTGATTGACCGCCTGCGGGTGCTGCGGAGCTGCCGCCGCCGTCGCTGCACGAGCAGCCGGCGAGGCACGAGGCGATCAACCAGGCGAGGGTGCTGCGCATGGGGCTCAGTGGTTGACGCCGAAGTCGTCGCCGGATTGGGCGAGCTTCACATAGCGGGCGTTGAACTCCCCGTAGTACGCCTTCGCGCCATCCTTCAGTGCCGACCACGAGAGGTTCTCGCTTTCGCACTCGGGTGGCGAGCAGGCCGTGAGATAGACCTGCCACAGGTTGGCCAGCGTGGTGCGTTGGGACGACGGCGCCGAGTTGATGTCATACAGGAAGTTCATCCAGTCGTACTCCACGCCGCGGTTCGCCGTGAGGCACTGGTTCTCGAGCCACTTCACCGGGGTCTTGCAGTTCACGGCGACCGGGGGTTGCTGCACCGTATACGAGCTGTCCATGAACTCCTTGTAGTATCCGAAGGCGCAGTCGGACTGCTCTTGATGCTTGGTTGCCCCCGCCTCGCAGGTGCTCGGCGCTTCGCGGTGCGCGCGGAGGGGCTCGGTGCGCGCGCTGGCGCCTGCGCGCCTGCGGTCCCCCGCCAAGGCCGTGCTCGGGCGCGCCGTCGAAGGGCGCGATGAGCGGCTGGCGCGCCCTGCGCGCGGCCGGGGGGACTCTTGCGTTGGCGGCGCGAGAGCTTGGCGGCGGCGGGGGCGTGCGCTGATGCAATGAGCATCGGTCAGTTGGTGGACGCGTCGGGTGGCGCGGCGTCGGTGGACGCGTCGGGGGTGGTGAGCAGGCTGCGGACGAGTCGGAAACCGATGCCGCCGCCGCGATCGGAGCGGCCACCGCTGAAGTGCGCCGCGGCCCTGCACCTCGACGGCGGAGTGATCGGCCCTCCGCCCCGGATGACGACTGCTTCAATGGCTGCCAGGATCTTGAGTTCGCCCCAGGGGTCGACCAGCGGCCCCGAGCCGTAGCCCAACCCTTTCATGAGGTCGTTTGTCCACTCGTGTGCGTTCCCGAGCGAGTCGTAGAGTCCCCAGGCACTCCTCGCCTTCAGCCCTCCAGGGTGCGTGACGGTGCCGGAGTTAGCACAGTGCCAGGCCGCTCCCAGAAGGACCGGGTCGCTGTTGCACGCGAGCATGTCTCCGGGGAAAACCGTGATCGGTCCCGTGTAGAAAGCCGTCGTGGTCCCTGCCCGCGCGGCGTATTCCCACTCGGCCTCGCCGGGGAGGCGGTACCCCTCGCACTCATAGTAGGTGGGCGCTGTGGTGCCGATCTGGGTGCAGGCCATGCCCTCGCCGAGCTGTCCGGTGCAGCCCTCGAGCACGTAGCAGGGCTTCAGCCCTTCCTTCTGCGAGAGCAAGTTGGCAAACCCCGCCGCCTCGAACCACGTCACGTTGCCGACGGGGCAAGCGGGCTCGAGGCAGTCGCCGGAGTTGCCGGGTTTGATCGGAGCGGTGCTGGGATTCTTCAGACCGAGGGCGACCCAGTCGGCCTGAGAGGTCTCCTTCTGCTGGATCAGGAACGGGTGGGTGAGCGTGACCTTCACCTGGTTCTCGTCGTTGGCGCCTCGGCCCCACTCGTCCTTCGGCGAGCCCATCACGAAGCAGCCGGCTGGGATGCGGCACCAGCCGGCCTTGCAGTCCTCGGTGACTGGCACGTGCTGGCAGTCGAAGCTCGGGCCGGAATCGGCGTCGGCCGCGGCGTCTGTGCCAGCCTCGGTGGCTGCGCCCCCGGTGCCCCCCGAGCCCGAGCTTCCGCCCGAGCTCGAGGTGGCGCCGGTGCCTGGTTGGCCGCCTGCGGGTGCTGCAGAGCTGCCGCCGCCGCCGTCGCTGCAAGAGCAACCGGCGAGGCACGAGGCGACCAACCAGGCGAGGGTGCTGCGCATGGGAGCTCAGTGGTTGACGCCGAAGTTGCTGCCGGACGAGACGATCCGGGTGTACCTCGCGTCGCTCAGCCCGTAGTACGCCTTCGCTCCATTATCGAGCGCCGGCCACGAGAGGTTCTCGCTCTCGCACTCGGGTGGGGAGCAGGCCGTGAGATACACCTGCCACAGGTTGGCAAGCGTGGTGCGCTGCGCAGTTGGCGCGCTGTTGATGTCATAGAGGAAGTTCATCCAGTCGTACTCCACGCCGCGGTTCGCGGTGAGGCACTGGTTTTCGAGCCACTTCACTGGGGTCTTTGGTTGCCCCCGCCTCGCAGGTGCTCGGCGCGTCGCGGGGCGTGCGGAAGGGCTCGGTGTGCGCGCTGGCGCCTGCGCGCCTGCGGTCCCCCGCCAAGGCCGTGCTCGGGCGCGCCGTCGATGGGCCCGATGAGCGGCTCGCGCGCCCTGCGCGCGGCCGGGGGGGACTCTGGCGTTGGTGGCGCGAGACCTTGGCGGCGGCGGGGGCGTGCGCTGATGCAATGAGCATCGGTCAGTCGGTGGACGCGTCGGGTGGGGAGGCGTCGGGGGTGGACGCGTCGGGGGTGGTGAGCAGGCTGCGGACGAGGCGGAAGCCGATGCCGCCGCCGCGATCGGAGCGGCCACCGCTGAAGTGCGCCGCGGCTCGACAGCTCGACGCGGAGAAGATGGGTCCGCCTCCGCGGATAACCACGGCCTCGATCACGTTTGAGATCTTGACCTGACCCCAAGGATCAGACAGCGGGGTCGTCCCGTAGCCCAGACCCTTCATGACGTCGTTGGTCCACTCCACACAGTTTCCGAGCATGTCGTACAATCCCCACTGGTTCTTCTGCCTCAGTCCGCCGGGGTGCGTGACGGTGCCGGAGTTGGCGCAATACCAGGCAGCGGCGATGAGCGCGGGGTCTGAGTTGCACGCGAGGGCGTTGGTCGGAAATGCCGTTATCGGCCCCGTGTAGAACGCCGTCGTGGTCCCTGCCCGCGCGGCGTATTCCCACTCGGCCTCGCCGGGCAGGCGGTACCCCTCGCACTCGTAATAGCTGGGCGCTGTGGTGCCGATCTTGGTGCAGGCCATGCCCTCGCCGAGCTGTCCGGTGCAACCCTCGAGCACGTAGCAGGGCTTCAGGCCCTCCTTCTGCGAGAGCAGGTTGGCAAACCCCGCCGCCTCGAACCACGTCACGTTGCCCACGGGGCAAGCGGGCTCGAGGCAGTCGCCCGAGTTGCCGGGCTTGATCGGGGCGGTGCTGGGATTCTTCAGACCGAGGGCGACCCAGTCGGCCTGAGAGGTCTCCTTCTGCTGGATCAGGAACGGGTGGGTGAGCGTGACCTTCACCTGGTTCTCGGTGTTGGCGCCGCGGCCCCACTCGTCCTTCGGCGAGCCCAGCACGAAGCAGCCGGCCGGGATGCGGCACCAGCCGGACTTGCAGTCCTCGGTGACCGGCGCGTGCTCGCAGTCGAAGCTCGGGCCGGAGTCGGCGTCCGTGGTGGCATCGGTGCCGCCCTCTGTGATCGCGCCCCCAGTGCCCCCCGAGCCCGAGCTTCCGCCCGAGCTCGAGGTGGCGCCGGTGCCTGGTTGACCGCCTGCAGAGCTGCCGCCGCCGTCGCTGCACGAGCAGCCGGCGAGGCACGACGCGATCAACCAGGCGAGGGTGCTGCGCATGGGGACTCAGTGGTTGACGCCGAAGTTGTTGCCGGACTGATGCAACCAGACGTACTTGGGATCGCTGACCCCGTAGTACGCCTTCGCTCCGTTATCGAGCGCCGACCACGAGAGGTTCTCGCTTTCGCACTCGGGTGGCGAGCACGCGGTCAAGTACACCTGCCACAGGTTGGCCAGCGTGGTGCGTTGGGACGACGGTGCGCTGTTGATGTCGTACAGGAAGTTCATCCAGTCGTACTCCACGCCGCGGTTCGCCGTGAGGCACTGGTTTTCTAGCCACTTCACTGGGGTCTTGCAGTTCACGGCGACCGGGGGTTGCTGCACCGCGTACGAGCTGTCCATGAACTCCTTGTAGTACCCGAAGGCGCAATCGGACTGCTCTTGGAGATTGAAGATCCGGCTCGCGTACAGGTGCGCGAAGCCCTCGGACGCGCCCGCGCCGATGACCTCTTGCGACTGCAAGCAATGGTACTGGTTGGAAGAAGCCACGTGATCGCAGCGGCAGAGCGGCTGCGAGGTCGGGTTGTCGTAGTCGGTCGTCAGGTTGCCCATGCCGAAGCCCTGCACCGTATGCCCGAATTCGTGGCCCACCACGAACTTGCTCCACGCGTCCGAGGGGTCCAAGGTGTTCTTTCGCCCGATGCAGATCGTGCTCTCCTTCAGCGCATGACTGGTCGACGCCCACGAGATGGGCGGCTCGCCGCCGCCCGACGAGCAATCGATGTTGTTCGAGCTCGGATCGCGCGTCGTCACTCGGATGTGCCCCTGGCTCAGCCCGTGATCGGGCATGTCGAACATTCTACCCCCGACCACCAGGATGTTCGAGGCCACCGTGGTCAAGTAGACGCCGACCTGCACCGTGCTGGGCGCCGGGCCCGGGTGGACGTCGAAGAGCGTGCGGGCGTAGCCCACCACCGGCGTGTTGGGCGGAGCGCCGCCATAGTCGAAGCTCTGCTCCGTCTCGACATCCATGGTCACCGCCCCGCTGTTGGTCTGAGTGCGCAGCTTGGACGCAAGAGTCAACCCGTAGGTGCCCGCCGGCAGATCCATGGTGGGCGTGCAGCCCGACGACCCAAGCCAGCCTGCCCACACCGCTTGACCGGTGTCGTAGTTCTCGAGCAGCGCTGCGGTGTACCGCGCCGGCTCCGCGTTGAAGCCGTTCATCCAGAAGTAGTCCTCGCCCACGCTGGCGTCGTAGAACTTCCACGTGTGGGACGCGCACACCTTCGTTGGGCCCGGTGGGCCGTCGAGGGGGGTGCCGGGCGCCGGCACACTGGCGGGCCACGCCTCCCAGAAGTCGACAGAGCCCCGGATCTGGTAGCCCGCGCCGCCCACCGGCGGAAGCGAGGCGACGGGCACGAAGCTGCTGCCGTTCCAGACGTCACCTTGTGGCGTGAGCAGCGTCGCGTCCAGCGCCGCGAGCTGCATCCGCTCCTGGCGCGGGTCCCGCGGGTTCGACAGAGCGAAGCGCCGGGCGGTGGAGCCCCAGAGCGTGATCGTCGAGAGCCCCGGCTCGAACTCGTACGCCAGGCGCGACGTGGTGAGCTGGCGCTGAGCGCGCCCCTTGTAGAGCTGCAGGCTGGCGTGGACGCTGCTCACCGAGCCCACGGAGCGGATCGGGAGCCACGACAGGTCGATGGGCACCGTGAACGACGCGCGCGCGGGGACCACCAGGCTGCCCAGGAAGATGGACGCCTTTCGGGTTTCGAGGCCGAAGCTCTCGAGGGTGACCCCGACCGTGACGTCTTCGCCAGCGTTGTTGCTCATCACCAGACCGAAGCTCGCCGGCAGTGCCAGGCGTGAGTGGACGTCGAGGTCCACCCAGTCCGCCGAGACCCACGGCGCGCTGGCGCCGCCCTCGGGGATGTACACGCCGTTGACTCGCTGGCTGTTGGTCGAGACGGGTGCCTCTTCGTGACGGCCACAGCCTTCCAGGGCACCCAGCGCCGCCAGCGAGCAGAGCCACACCGCGATTCGTCCGCGGCGGCGGCGTTCGATTTTCTTCCGTGCAAGGTTCGTCTCCATGCGTTGCCTCCGAGCGCACGTTGCGCGATTGGCGACGCTTCACGCAAGCAACTCTGCGATGGCATCCGCGTGGCGAGCGTCGAAATGAAACGCGCGTTTCATTTTGGGAGACACGCGGCACGCAGCTTCGCGCGCTTGCACCACTCCGCTCGCAACGCGCGTTGCATCGGTCGCATGACACGTGTCATGCGCCTCGGTATGCTCCGGCCCGTGAAGCAATCGCAGTTCGGGTCGGGAACGCGCGTGCTTCGCATGCCGCTCGTCGTGGTCGAGACGCGCGATGTCGAGGCGCTCGCACTCGAGCAGATCCACGCGGCAGACGGTCGCGCGCTGGGTAAGCCCTTGATCTGGTTTCAGCCCGCCGGGCAGAGCGCCAGCGACAGCGCCGAGGCGGTGCTGCTCGCCGACGGCAAGCGACGGACGCTGGGGCGCAGTGCGGGCCGCGGAGCTCGCGCAGAGCGGGTTTTTCGGCCTGATCGTCGTGGCTGCCCACGCGGCGGCGAAGAGCGTGGTGGTCGATGGATACCGCGGGGGCGCTCACCTGTGGTTGTCGCTGCCCCTCGATCCGCAGGTCTTTCCGGTCCAGGTAGCGAGCCTGATCCGCCGCCTGTCCGGCGACCCCGCCTCCGAAGAGATCCGGGTGCAGCTCGACCCAGAGCCGCGCGTGGTGCGGTTCGACGATCGACCCGTAAAGCTGACGCCACAGGGCTACGCGCTTCTGCTCTTGTTGCTCCAGCGCCGCGGCGCGTGGGTCACGGCAGAGGTCATCGCCAGGGAGCTGTCCCCCGCCGAGGCTCCTGCCGAAGCAGAGCGCGTCCGCCTGTGGGTGCTGCGCCTGCGCGCGGCGCTGGGCGAGCTGGCGTGGATCCTCGAGAGCCGCGAGGGCTGGGGCTTCCGGGTGAACCTCCGCAAGGACTCTACCGCGGCTCGACGCCTGCGCCCCCACGGCCGCTACCGGCACCGCCCACAGTGATTCGACCTGCGACGGCGGAGCAACGCGTCTCAGTCTTCGCGCGGCGCGCCCTCGCCGCTCAGCAAGAGCCTGAAGACCCGCTCCGCGGTTGACCGGTCGAACACCTGCTGCCCCCGGGGCTCTGCCCAGATCGTGAGCACGCGACGCCCGCGCTGGTCTGCGACCACGCGCTCGTCGGTGGCGTTGCGCTTGTGCACGGCGCGAGCTGCGTCAACGGTGGGGAGCCACTCGATGCGCAGCGCGCCGAGCATGTCCGGGTGCACGAAGCCGCTTTCGCACGTCACTGGGCGAACGCGCTCTTGCCGACCCGAACGATCACGCGCTGGCACCGTCACGGGTTTCGGCTCTACTCGCGCGGAAGTCGGCGTCGCAGTCAACGGGCCCCGCGTGAAGCCGGAAGATCGAGCGCTCATCGGGCGATGGCGCGATGCGCAGCTCGTCGGGGCGCGCGCGGCGAGCGCACCGCTGCATCTCGTGCATCGCGGCGTTGGCTCGTTCCTTTCAGCGTGCGGCGACGTCTGCGCCGTGGTCCGGGCTTCTCGCCCGACGCGTCGCTCGATCGCGCGTGCAGCGGCGACGACCCAGCCTGTGCTGGTCGGGCTCGCGGCCGATGCGCTCCGATCCGCGGAGAGCTCCTGAAACTCGGCATCCACGTCGCCAAGCGAACGGTGCAGAAGTACCGGGCGCACGAGCGCGGACTCATCGTACTGGCTAAAACCCGGCATTTGCCCGATGCGCGCTCCGGACTCTAACCCGTTTCCGCCGACGCCGCGGGGAGGTAAGGATCGCCGGGTGACCAGCCGAGACGCGACGTGGCGGCACCACACCCCCGATGGGACGGTCTTTGGCGATCGCGCCCGACAGCGGTCGCGGCTCCGCAACGCCTCGATCGAGCTCCGCGAGCACGTTCACGCACTGGAAGCGTTCACGATCGGGCGCTTTCGGGCGGCCTACCGCGCCCAAGCCCTGGGTCTGCTTTGGCCCATGGCCAACCCGATCATCCTGATGATCGTGATGAGCGTGTTCTTCGGGCTGATCTTCCCCGGAGACCTCCGGGCGTACCCGGTGTTCCTGATGCTGGGGCTCGTGCCTTGGCACTTCTTGTCCCACGCCTGGACTGACGGGACGACATGCTTCCTGCATCACGCTCAGGTGATCAAGCACACCAGCGTCCCCGCCTGGATCGTCGCCCTCGGCACAGTCTTGTCCCACGTGATCAACCTCGGGTTCGCGGCGCTGAGCATCCTGCCCTTGATCGCCTTCTACCCCGAAGCGTTCCAGGTCTCGGCCGCGCTCCTGGCCCTGCCCTTGATCGTGCTGTTGCTCGTGGCACTGGGTCTCGGCCTCGCGCTGACGAGTGGAGTCCTGAACGTGGTCTACCGGGACGTCGGCTACATCGTGAACTCGGCCCTGGTGGTGCTCTTCTGGGCGACGCCCATCGCGTATCCGTTGGAGAAGCTCCAAGGACTCCCGCGCCAGTTGATGCTGCTCAATCCCATGGCCTCGCTGATCCAGTGCATCCGCGACATCGTGCTCAACGGCCAAATGCCACCCGCCAGCGTGCTCGGAGCCGCAGTCTGCGGCTGCGTGGGCGTGCTGGTCTTGGGCACCTTGGTCTACGGTCGCTTCGCGCACGTCGTGGCCGATCATGTCTGAACCTACGCTGGCCGTCCGCTTCCAAGAGGTCAGCAAGGCGTATCGTCGCCGGCACCTGGCGTCCTTCATCTTGCGCGAGATGTGGCCGGGGCGCGCCGCGGAGATCGAGTCCGAAGACCTCTATTGGGCGCTCAGCGACGTCAGCTTCGAGGTCGAAGCGGGGCAGTCCGTCGCCCTCCTGGGCGCCAACGGGAGCGGGAAGAGCACGACGCTCCGCCCGCCCACCCTCACGCCGTGAACGTGAACGTCTCGCCGTCGAGGCCGACCTGGATGGTGGTGCCTTCGGGCTGCCTCTCGACTGACCGGGTCGGTCGGGGCGGGCGAGCCGCCGACCTCGACTCCAAGGAGCGCCCCCGCGCCCATGGTCGCCGACCGCCACCTGACTTCGCCACTTCGCCACCTCGCGAGGGGCAAATCCAGCGGGTTTTTGCCCTCATCCCGCTGGCACGCCGCTCGCTGATGCGCCCGTGACGTGGGCCACCCCGCGCACGCCTTCCCCAAGCCCGAGCGGTCGCGTCTCCGTCACCGGCCGGAGAGCACCGTGCTCTATCAGACGGTCGAAGCGCACTGGCCGAAGTTCCTCGAGCGCGCCGAAGAGCACGGCGGCTTGCCGCGCTTCGTGGTGAAGGAGTTCGAGGAGTACCTTCGCTGCGGGCGGCTGGAGCGGGGCTGTCTGCATCTGGTTTGCCGCAAATGCGGGTACTCCGAGCTGGTGGCGCTGAGCTGCAAGAAGAGGGGATTCTGCCCCTCTTGCCTCGGTCGTCGGATGGCGGACACCGCCGTCCACTTGGAGCAAAGCGTCCTGCCGCGCGTGCCCATCCGTCACTGGATCTGCTCGCTGCCGTGGGGCCTGCGCGCCTTGCTCGGCTACGACCGCAAGCTCTGCGCCGAGGTCGTGAGCGCGTTCATGGCTGAGGTGGACCGCTCGCTGCGCTGGCGAGCGAAGCGTGAGCTCGGCCTCGGCAGCATGGCGGTCGCCCACACGGGCGCGGTGGTGGCCGTACAGCGCGCGGACAGCGCCCTCCGGCTCAACGTCCACTTCCACGCGCTCGTGCTCGACGGCGTGTACGTGCATCAGGACGACGACCCGAGCGCTCCGCTCGAGTTCCGCGAGCTCGACACGCCATCGCACGCCGACATCGCGGAGGTCGCGTCACGCACGGCGACACGCATCGAGAAGATCCTGCGCGCGCACGGACGGAGCCTCGACCCCGAGCTCGACGACGGCTCACCACCCGACCTCGCCCTCGACGAGCCCGGCCTCGCTGCCTGCTACGCCGCTGCGGCCCGGGGCATCTCGGTCAGCGGAGACCGCGCCGGCCAGCCGCCGCTCCGACTCATCGCGTCGCCGGAGCCACCCGCGCGCCCTCGCGCCGTCGACGCGACCGACCAGCCCATCGTCGACGCGACCGACCAGCCCATCGCCGAGGTCCGCGGCATCAACATCCACGCCGTGCAGGTCGTGGACGGCCGGGATCGCCGGAGAGTGGAGCGGCTCTGCAAGTACATTACACGCCCTCCCGTCGCGCAGGACCGCCTCGAGCGCCGCGCGGACGGCAAGCTCGAGCTCGGCTTCAAGCGGGCGTGGCGGGACGGCACGCGCGCGCTCGTGTTCGAGCCCGCGGACATCATCCCGCGTCTGGTCGCCGCGGTGCCGCCGCCACGATTCCATTTGCTCCGCTACTTCGGCGTCTTGTCGAGCCACTCTTCGCGGCGCCGGCGCGTCGTCCCGACGCCCACGCGCGACGCGACCGCGAACAAGCCCCCTCCCGCGCGCGGCGATCAGCTCGAGCTGCTCGGCGAGCGGGACGACGCGCCGGCGCCGCGCAACCGCTGGGCGTGGCTGCTCGCGCATGTCTTCGCCGCCGACGTCGAGACCTGCCCGCGCTGCTCGGGTCCGATGCGCTGGGCCGAGCTCGCCAAGACGCGCGCGGAGAGCACCCGCTTGCTCGCGGAGCATGGCCTCGGGCCGCGAGCGCCACCGGTCGAGCACGCGAAGGTGCGCGTGCCCGAGCAGTTGATGTTGGGGTTCGGGGAGGGGTGAGGCGTCGGTGAGCGCCTCGCCGAGGGCGGAGCTGTGTCCTGCGCCGGGCGCGACGCGGAGAAGCTCTGCCGAACGGCGCCTTTCGGCCGCCCCGCAGGGGTTCGTGGGCAGCACTCGACCCGACCATCGACGCCGCGTACCCTTCGACTCGGTGGAATTTGGCAGTTCGATTGCCTTACGCGCCACCAATCGGTTCGGGGTGTCGTGGCAGATCATACCCGACGCGCTACCGCGCATGCTCGGTGCCGAGCTCGACACGCCATCGCACGCCGACATCGCGGAGGTCGCGTCACGCACGGCGACACGCATCGAGAAGATCCTGCGCGCGCACGGACGGAGCCTCGACCCCGAGCTCGACGACGGCTCACCACCCGACCTCGCCCTCGACGAGCCCGGCCTCGCTGCCTGCTACGCCGCTGCGGCCCGGGGCATCTCGGTCAGCGGAGACCGCGCCGGCCAGCCGCCGCTCCGACTCATCGCGTCGCCGGAGCCACCCGCGCGCCCTCGCGCCGTCGACGCGACCGACCAGCCCATCGTCGACGCGACCGACCAGCCCATCGCCGAGGTCCGCGGCATCAACATCCACGCCGTGCAGGTCGTGGACGGCCGGGATCGCCGGAGAGTGGAGCGGCTCTGCAAGTACATTACACGCCCTCCCGTCGCGCAGGACCGCCTCGAGCGCCGCGCGGACGGCAAGCTCGAGCTCGGCTTCAAGCGGGCGTGGCGGGACGGCACGCGCGCGCTCGTGTTCGAGCCCGCGGACATCATCCCGCGTCTGGTCGCCGCGGTGCCGCCGCCACGATTCCATTTGCTCCGCTACTTCGGCGTCTTGTCGAGCCACTCTTCGCGGCGCCGGCGCGTCGTCCCGACGCCCACGCGCGACGCGACCGCGAACAAGCCCCCTCCCGCGCGCGGCGATCAGCTCGAGCTGCTCGGCGAGCGGGACGACGCGCCGGCGCCGCGCAACCGCTGGGCGTGGCTGCTCGCGCATGTCTTCGCCGCCGACGTCGAGACCTGCCCGCGCTGCTCGGGTCCGATGCGCTGGGCCGAGCTCGCCAAGACGCGCGCGGAGAGCACCCGCTTGCTCGCGGAGCATGGCCTCGGGCCGCGAGCGCCACCGGTCGAGCACGCGAAGGTGCGCGTGCCCGAGCAGTTGATGTTGGGGTTCGGGGAGGGGTGAGGCGTCGGTGAGCGCCTCGCCGAGGGCGGAGCTGTGTCCTGCGCCGGGCGCGACGCGGAGAAGCTCTGCCGAACGGCGCCTTTCGGCCGCCCCGCAGGGGTTCGTGGGCAGCACTCGACCCGACCATCGACGCCGCGTACCCTTCGACTCGGTGGAATTTGGCAGTTCGATTGCCTTACGCGCCACCGATCGGTTCGGGGTGTCGTGGCAGATCATACCCGACGCGCTACCGCGCATGCTCGGTGCCGAGCTCGACACGCCATCGCACGCCGACATCGCGGAGGTCGCGTCACGCACGGCGACACGCATCGAGAAGATCCTGCGCGCGCACGGACGGAGCCTCGACCCCGAGCTCGACGACGGCTCACCACCCGACCTCGCCCTCGACGAGCCCGGCCTCGCTGCCTGCTACGCCGCTGCGGCCCGGGGCATCTCGGTCAGCGGAGACCGCGCCGGCCAGCCGCCGCTCCGACTCATCGCGTCGCCGGAGCCACCCGCGCGCCCTCGCGCCGTCGACGCGACCGACCAGCCCATCGTCGACGCGACCGACCAGCCCATCGCCGAGGTCCGCGGCATCAACATCCACGCCGTGCAGGTCGTGGACGGCCGGGATCGCCGGAGAGTGGAGCGGCTCTGCAAGTACATTACACGCCCTCCCGTCGCGCAGGACCGCCTCGAGCGCCGCGCGGACGGCAAGCTCGAGCTCGGCTTCAAGCGGGCGTGGCGGGACGGCACGCGCGCGCTCGTGTTCGAGCCCGCGGACATCATCCCGCGTCTGGTCGCCGCGGTGCCGCCGCCACGATTCCATTTGCTCCGCTACTTCGGCGTCTTGTCGAGCCACTCTTCGCGGCGCCGGCGCGTCGTCCCGACGCCCACGCGCGACGCGACCGCGAACAAGCCCCCTCCCGCGCGCGGCGATCAGCTCGAGCTGCTCGGCGAGCGGGACGACGCGCCGGCGCCGCGCAACCGCTGGGCGTGGCTGCTCGCGCATGTCTTCGCCGCCGACGTCGAGACCTGCCCGCGCTGCTCGGGTCCGATGCGCTGGGCCGAGCTCGCCAAGACGCGCGCGGAGAGCACCCGCTTGCTCGCGGAGCATGGCCTCGGGCCGCGAGCGCCACCGGTCGAGCACGCGAAGGTGCGCGTGCCCGAGCAGTTGATGTTGGGGTTCGGGGAGGGGTGAGGCGTCGGTGAGCGCCTCGCCGAGGGCGGAGCTGTGTCCTGCGCCGGGCGCGACGCGGAGAAGCTCTGCCGAACGGCGCCTTTCGGCCGCCCCGCAGGGGTTCGTGGGCAGCACTCGACCCGACCATCGACGCCGCGTACCCTTCGACTCGGTGGAATTTGGCAGTTCGATTGCCTTACGCGCTCGAGCTGGCAAATGCGAACCACGGGCCGGCAGGCGCTCCCGACGCGCGTGAAGGTCCGACGCGGACTGTCGCAGCTCGTGGGCGCGCTCTGGCGCGGCGCGGTCGCGTGACACGTGACACCACGAGGAAATCGCTCCGGCCTGCGACCGCTCTTGTCGCTACAGCGGGCGGCGCGCCGCTTGACCCGCGCGTTCGCGCCGAAGGCGGGGACCGCGGGTGTTTCGTTGTCGTATCTGTCCCACGGCGAGACGGCCGCCAGCGAGAGTCCCAGCATTCCACGTGCTCGCCTTCGGCAAGTGTGACGCGACGTAAGCTTTGCTCGATCGCGCGCGCGAGAATTCGAGCTGGCGCACGCTTCGCGTCGTCACGCAACCGTCAGCTCGGTCAGGTTGTGCAAATGAGTGTCAATGCGACGACGCCCTCGTGGCGCGCGCTGAGGCAAGCGTCGCGCGCTGTGTGCGCGGGTAGTACCTTTCAGCGGCGTACCAGATCTCTTCGTCCCCGACTCGAACCGCGCGGTGGTACTCGTCCATGAGCGGGGCGTCGGGTTGCCTCGCAGGGAGCGGCGAGTATGTCTGGGGCGCGAGGCATTCGTGGTCTGTGCTGGGGCGCGGTCATTACTGTGTTCGCGGTTGGCGCGTGCGGTGGCGATCGAGAGCCGCAACCCTCGTCGTCGGCCAGCGCTCCGGTCGCCGCGCGATCGACCCTGCCCGCGCAAGCCGTCGCGCTTGCGCAGGGCAGCGTCCTCGCCGCAAATGCCGGTGGGTTCTCGAACCAACCGAAGCAAGGTCGCGCGACGCTCAGCGCCATCGCGCCGCCGCGCGCCGACGGCGCGACGAAGCTGTCGGCGAACGCGATCCACCTCGAGTTGCGATCCGAGGGTGCAGCCGACCGGCAAGCAGAGATCGACGACGGCAAGGTCATCTACCGCGACGCCTTCACCGACACCGACGTCTTGATCGCGGCGCACGGCGCGCGCTTCGAGGAGCTCCGCATCCTCCGCTCTGCGAAAGCCCCCGCGACGGCGCGCTACCGGCTGAAGGCCAACGGAACGCTGCGACTCGAGAAGGGCAGCGTCGAGGTCCTCGACGACGCGGGGCGGCCGCAGCTCCGCACGCTGCCGGCCTACGCCGTGGACGCGGCGGGCACGACGCGCGCGCTCGAGCTCACGCTCGACACCACCCGCGGCGACGCCGTCCTGATCGCCAAGCTCGACACGACGGGGCTGGTCTACCCGATCGTCGTCGATCCGACGTGGGTGACCGGCACGAGTTGGCCCGCCGAAGCGGTGGTGGCGCTGAACAGCGTCTGGCTGAAGGAGCACAGCACGGTCACGTCCACCGTGAACGGCACCGTCGCCGTCATCGACGCGAGCCCAGGCCCGGTGCTCGCCGACTCCGCCGAAGCGGTAGTGGGGCAGAACGTGACCGTCAACGGCACGGTGAGCGCGAACCGCGTGCGCATCAAGCAGGGCGGCGCGGTGAACGGCGACGTGCGCACGAACACGCTCGTGAACAACGGCAGCATCAGCGGCGCCACGGTCACGCCGCTGGCGCTGCCGCTCGCCATCACCGTGCCCGCGTTCCCGACGTTCAGCGCGGGCACGACGCCGGTGACCTTGGAGCAGAAGCAAGACCTGACGCTCGCAGCGGGCAGCTACGGCGACGTGCTGCTGAGGGCCGGCACCACCGCAGATCCCACTGTGCTCACGCTGAGCGGCGGCATCTACAACCTCAGCGGACTCAACCTCGGCGACAAGAGCCGCGTGGAGTGCGCCGCGCCGTGCGAGATCCGGATCAAGAACCGACTGGAGCCCGGGCAAGGCGCGTATCTCGGGCCAGCGACGGGCTCGGGGCTCGGCGCGCCGGACGTGCAGGTGTTCGTCGAGGGCATCAACGGTTCGAGCGGCAACCTCGGCGGGACGCCAAAGGCCGCGGCCATCGGCTTCGACAACACCTTGATCGCGAGGGTGCTGGCACCCAATGGAACGCTCTGGATCAAGCAGGGCAGCGTCGCTAACGGTGTGTTCGTCGCCCGCGACGTGTCGGTGGGCGAAGGCGTGCAGCTGACGAAGGACGTGACAACGCCGTGCTCGGGCCCGATCGACGACGGAAATCCCTGCACAGCGGACTCGTGCGATCCGGGCACCGGCCAAGTCCACCACGACCCGCTGGCCTCGGGCGCGAGCTGCTCGAACGGCAACGTCTGCGACGGCGCCGAGACCTGCGACGGTGCGGGCAGCTGCCAGGCCGGGACCGCGCTGCCCACCGACGACGGCAACCCGTGCACGACGGATGCGTGCAACCCGACCAGTGGCGTCTCTCACACGCCCGTCGCCGCGGGCACCTCGTGCAGCGACGGCAACGCCTGCAACGGCGCCGAGACCTGCAACGCCGGCGGAGCCTGTCAGGCCGGAACGCCGCCGAACGTCGATGACGGCGACGCCTGCACCGCGGATTCTTGCGATCCGCAGACCGGCGTGGTCCACGCCCCGCTGACGGGTTCCGCCTGCGACGACGGCAACGCCTGCACGCAGACCGACACCTGTCAGGCCGGGACGTGTGCCGGCTCGAATCCGGTGGTCTGCACGGCCTCCGATCAGTGCCACGACGCCGGCACATGCAACCCCGCTACCGGAGCGTGCACGAACCCCGCCAAGGCGACCGGCTCGAACTGCGACGACGGCGACGCTTGCACGCAGACCGACAGCTGTCAGTCCGGCGCATGCGCAGGATCGAACCCGATCGTCTGCACTGCCACCGACCAGTGCCACGTGGCGGGCACGTGCAACCCGAGCACGGGCACCTGCTCGAACCCGCCCAAGGCAAACGGCGCGAGCTGCGACGACGGCGACGCCTGCACGCAGACCGACACGTGCAACGCCGGCAGCTGCGCCGGAGGGAGTCCGGTCGCGTGTACCGCGCTCGACCAGTGCCACGACGCGGGCACGTGCGCGCCTGCCACCGGCATCTGCTCGAACCCGCCGAAGGCAGACGGCGCTTCGTGCGACGACGGCAATGCGTGCACCGTTGCAGAGAGCTGTTCCACGGGAGCGTGTGGCGGAGGCACGCCGGTCGCCATCGACGACGGCAACCCCTGCACCGCGGACTCGTGCTCGCCGCTGGGCGGTGTGGTCCACACGCCAGTGGCGGCCGGCACTGCCTGTAACGACGCCGATCTGTGCAACGGAGGCGAGACCTGCGACGGAGCGGGAGTCTGCCAGTCCGGGACGCCAATCCCGACCAGCGACGGCAACGCGTGCACGCTCGACGCGTGCGACCCGAACACGGGGGTGGTGAGCCACTCGCCGTCGCCCGCGGGCACGATGTGCAATTTCGACTTGTGCACGATCGGCGCCCTCTGCGACACGAGCGGGCAGTGCCTTGGCGGGTCGCCGCTGCCGGTGGACGACGGGGACGCCTGCACGATCGACCTTTGCGACCCCGTGCTCGGGATACGTCATGTTGGATGTTCGGCGCTGGATCGAACGGTATCGACAACTCTGCTCGACTCCATGAGCTGGCTTCTCGCTGGTCCAAACCCAGTTCAACCGGGCGTCGCAGCTGGGGCGATCGATGTCCAACGTGCAGCGGTGCTATACGGCCGCATTTCGTCTCGCAGCGGCGGTCCGATCCCCGGCGTCGCTGTGTCCGTGCTGGGGCACCCCGAGTTTGGACAAACCCAGACTCATGCAGACGGTCGCTACTTCATGATGGTCAACGGCGGAGGCGAGTTCGTCGTGGAGTTCGCCAAGCCCGGGTATCTGCCGGCGCAGCGATCCGCGCGACCCCCATGGGGCGAGTTCGCTTCAACAGCGGACGTAGTTCTGGTGCCGCTCACCTCGCAGGTGACAAGCATTGACCTCTCGTCGCCCCAACCGTTTCAGGTTGCCCGTGGTGTGCAAGAAGCTGACGCCAACGGAACGCGGCAAGCGACGATGCTGTTCGCGGCCGGAACCACGGCGACGGCGAGACGGCCGGATGGCAGTACATTCCCACTCACGGAATTGAGCGTCCGGGCCACCGAGTACACCGTTGGTGCCTCCGGCCCAGAAGCGATGCCAGCGCTTCTGCCGCCCGCCAGCATGTACACATACGCGGCGGAACTGAGCGTTGATGAGGCCCTCGCATCGGGTGCGTCCATCCAATTCTCGCAGCCGGTCTGGTTCTACCTGGAGAACTTTCTGGGATTCCCCGCGGGGACCGTGGTCCCGCTCGGGAGCTACGACCGTCCGACTGCCCAATGGATCCCTCAGCCGAGTGGCGTCGTGCTCGCCGTGTTGGGGCACTCCGCCGGAAAGGCACTCATAGACTCGACCGGCGACGGCCTTGCGGACTCGCCTTCCGAGCTTGCGACGATCAGCATGTCGGACGCTGAACTCTACCAGCTCGCGAGTCTGTACTCTCCAGGGGTGAGCGTCTGGCGCACTCCAGTAACTCAGTTCTCCCCGAAGGACTGGAATTGGGGGTGGATGCCCGACCCGACCGATGGACCTCCGCCGCCGCCCAAGCCGGACGACCCCGATCCGGACCAACCGGACCCCGAGGAACCCGACGATGATGACGGCCAGTGCAAACAGGACGGTGCCTCCTCGATCGCATGCCAAACCCAGAAGCTACGCGAGACCGTGCGCCTTCCGGGCACTCCCCACTCAATCCACTACGCGAGTGATCGGCTTGCAGGGCGAGCGACTGGCAACACGATTGAACTGCAACTGAGCACGGCCACGCCACCGCCGAGAGTGAAGCGGATCCTCTTGGAGGTCGCGGTTGCTGGACGCACTTTCACTCAGGTTTTTCCGCCTGCACCCAATCAGCTCACCACGTTCACGTGGGATGGAAAAGGACGCCTTCGGCCGCCCGACACAGGGCATGCAACGCGTACGCGCAAGGGTCAGATACATCTACGACGTCGTCTACACGACTACCCTGGTTTTTGGCGAATTCGGGTCCCAACCAATCGCCGGCCCAATCCTGGGCGAGTACTCGATTGACCGCGACTGGAACGGCCGTATCGGACGGTGGGATGCCTCCGCCTTGGGTCTTGGGGGTTGGTCGCTCGATGTGCACCACGCATACGACCCTGTGAGTCGCACGCTGTTCAAAGGTGACGGGTCGCGTCGAAGTGCCAGTTCGATCGTTCCAATCTTCAAGACTCTTGTCCCAGGTCCGGTAGGTCGTATCGACGAGTTGGCGGTCTACCCGGACGAGACCGTCCTCTATGTCTACGGAAACGTGGTCCGACGCTTGGCGAAGGACGGGACCATTTCGACTTTCGCAGGAGGCGGCCTGACGGGCTACGCTGGCGATGGCGGGCCCGCAACGGCTGCGAGCCTCCGCTCGCCTCAAGATGTCGTGATCGCTCCCGATGGTGCCGTCTACATCGCCGACACCGGCAACCACGTTGTGCGGCGCGTCGGTCTTGATGGCATCATCACGACTGTTGCGGGAGTCTTCACGACCATCGGCGGACTCCCGGTCGGGGGGAATGACGGAGACGGCGGGCCCGCTACAAGCGCGCGCATCTATAACCCGATCGCGCTCGCCTATGGGCCCGATGGCGGGCTCTACATCAGCAATGGCTCCATGATCCGCAAAGTCGGCCCGGACGGGGTCATCCGGACGATCGCCGGCACCGGCACCGGGGGGTTCCTGCCGCTGCCGGCAGATGACGTGCAGGCTCTCCAGGCGGATCTCAGCGCAGTTGACTTTGCTTTCGACCGGCAGGGCAACCTGTACTTTGCTGACAACAGATTTTCCAGAGTCCGCCGGCTGGACCGCGCCGGGCGCGTGACGACGGTCGCCGGTTGCGTGGGGACGCCGTGCCTGGATGCTTCGGGCGTACCGGCGACCCAGCGCCAACTCAACAATCCGCTGGCCGTAGCCATCGGGCCTGACGACACGCTGTACGTTGGAACCCACAACGACCAGACGGTTCACGCCGTCGGCGCCGACGGCATCATCCGAAGGGTTGCAGGCGGGGGCTCCGGTTTGGCTTCGGGCGTGCCGGCCACATCTGTGCAGCTCTTCGTCATCGGACTTGCCATGGGTCAGAACGGGCGCATGTACGTCGCTGGGACGAACACGGGGCTGCATGTCATTGAGAGCCCGCTTCCTTCGCTGTCCGCATCGTACGTAATCCCTTCACAGGAAGCCAGCGAGGTCTATTCGTTCGACTCGGATGGTCGTCACCTCCAGACCCTCGATGCGCGCACGGGTGCTGCTCGCACCACCTTCGCCTACGGCGCAACCGGGTTCGTCTCATCGCTGACCGACGGAGATGGGAACGTGACCACAATCCAGCGAGACGCGTCTGGAACACCGACCGGGGTCGGCGGTCCGTTCGGGCATCAGACCTCGTTCGCCGTGAACTCCAGCGGGTTCTTGTCGGCCGTGACCAATCCTGCCGGTGAGGCCGTCGCAATTACATACTCCATCGACGGCAACCTCGAATCGCTCACCAACGCGCGCGGGCAGACGAGCACCATGCTGTATGACGGACTGGGGCGGCTCCTCCTCGACACCGATGCAGCTTCGGGGTCGTTCGCGTTGGCCAGAACTGACCTCGCGACCGGCTGGTCGGTTTCGCGGACGTCGGCACTCGGGCGGACGTCCAGCTACCTCACCGAGTTCCTACCGACCGGGGTACTGCAGCAGACCAACGCCTTCCCGGACGGCACCGTTGCCGTTCGAAGTCGGGACAAGGGCGGAACGGTCGTGCTGACCACCCCCGACGGAACGCGGTCGACGAGCACGAATTTGCCGGATTCACGATTCAGCCTCATGGCTCCCGTCGTCTCCACGAGCACTCGAACCCCCTCCGGGCTGGTGCGCAACGAGACACGCACTCGCTCCATCAATCTGACAGATTTGCTGAATCCCCTCTCCCTGAGCTGGCAGACAGATACGGTGTCCGTCAACGGTCGCACTACGACGACGGTGTTCAACAGGGCCACGCTCACCACGACGGTCACGAGCCCAGCAGGCCGGATCAGCAAGACCTTCCACGACCCCCAGATGCGCGTCACTCGCCGCGAGGTGACCGGCATCACCCCGATCGTGGTCGGCCACGACTCCCGTGGGCGCCTCGCGACGGTGACCCAAGGGCCGCGCACACGGAGTACGACGTACTTCAACACCAGCGACTCGCGCAACGGCTACGTCCAGTGGGTGACCAACGCGCTGGGCCAGACCACGAGCTTCTCGCCCGACGCCACCGGCCGCATCCTGCAGCAGCTCGACCCCGACGGCGCGCTCACGAGCTTCGCGTGGGACGGCAACAGCAACCTGACCAGCGTGACGCCACCAGGACAGCCTGCGCACGGCCAGAGCTTCACGCCGGTGGACCTGCTGAGCGCCTACACGCCCCCGAGCGTGCCGGGGGTGCCCGTCCCGAGCACACTGTTCGCGTACAACTTGGACAAGCAGCTCACCCAGACGACGCGCCCTGACGGCCTGCTCATCGGCAGGACCTACGATTCCGCCGGCAAGCTCGATCTGCTCACGACGCCCACGGGCAACGTGGACTACGACTACTTCGGGCTGACGCCGTGCCCCGGCTGCGCGCCGGGCCGCCTGCAACGCATCACCGACCCGAGCGGCGTGGTTCTGGATCACGCGTACGACGGCCTCCTGCTGAAGAGCCTGACGTGGTCGGGGGCAGTTTCGGGCACCGTGAGCTTCGGCCACGACGCGAGCTTCCGCGTCACGAGCGAGACGGTGACGGTCGGAGCGAACACGAGCAGCGTGGCGTTCGGCCTCGACAACGACGACCTCCTGATCTGCGCATCGCCGAGCACCTGCTCGCCCGCGGGCACCGATGCGCTGAAGATCACCTTGAATGCTGGCAACGGCCTGGTCACCGGCTCCACCCACGGCCTGGTGACGGACACGCTGACGTACAACGCGTTCGGCGAGCTGGCGAGCTATGCGGGGAAGGTCGGGGTGACAGGAGTGTTCAGCGAGGTGGTCGCCACGACCGCCGTTCCGCGGGATGCGCTCGGGCGCATCGTGCAGCGCGTCGAGACGAATGGCGGCGCGAGCACGACGTGGCGGTACGCGTATGATCTGCGCGGGCGGCTCATCGACGTGCAGAAGGACGGCTCGCTCTTCGAGCACTACGACTACGACGGCAACGGGAACCGCACGCTGCTGACGACGCCGAGCGGGACGACGGTGGGCGTGTACGACGCGCAGGATCGGCTGCTGAGCTACGGCAGCACGAGCTACACGTACACTGCGAACGGCGAGCTGCGCACGAAGACGGACGCGGGCGGCACGACGACGTACACCCACGACGTGCGCGGCAACCTGGTGCAGGTGGACCTGCCGAGCGGCGACGTGATCCAGTACTTGGTCGACGGACAGGATCGCCGCGTCGGCAAGAAGAAGAACGGCGTGCTCGAGAAGGCGTGGCTCTACCGGAACCAGCTCAACCCGGCGGCGGAGCTCGACGGCGCGGGGAACCTGGTAGGGAGGTTCGTGTACGGGTCCAAGAGCAACGTGCCGGAGTACGTGGTGCGTGGCGGCGTGACGTACCGCGTGCTCTCCGACCACCTCGGGTCGCCGAGGGCGTTGGTCGATGTGGCCACCGGTACCGTCGCGTGGCGTGCCGACTTCGACGCTTGGGGCAACCGCACGCTGATCGCGGGGACGGCTGATTTTGTGCCGTTTGGCTTCGCGGGGGGGATGTTCGATGCGGAGACCGGGCTGACGCGGTTCGGTGCGAGGGACTACGACGCGAGGGTCGGGAGGTGGACGGGGAAGGATCCGATCGGGCTCGTTCCTGCTCCCAAACCTGGTAGCGCCGTTCCAAACGCATTTGGATACGCATGGGGCGACAGCGTCAACCGGGCGGATCCGTCGGGGCGAGTTCCCCTCTGGGTGGTGCATCTCGTTCGGCACGTCGTCGGCCACTTGCTCTGGGAGATCTTTGTCTCACCCGCGTACCACGTGCCGGAGCAATCGGCCGAGGAGAAATTCGCGGAACAATGCTTCCTCGCTGGCCTCGATCCGCAGGCATGTTGCGTGGACCCGTCCGGCGTGCTTGTGGCGTGCACCTGCGGTGGGGCGAACGCCCCGCCGCAGGAGAGCGTTTGTCCAGAAGTCGGGGGGCAGAAGTGTCCACCGTAACCGTCGTAGGGAGTGGGTGGCTCATGGCCGAACGCGACACGCGCGCGCAGGGTCTCGGGCTGCTGCTCGGGCTCACCGGAGTGACTGCTGCAGCTTGCCTGGTCTCGCTGACTCCGCTCAACGGGTGGGGGGTGTTACGGTGCCCTGCCATCGCGCTGTTTTTCGTGGTACACGTTACTGCTGCGCTCCGGGTGATTCGTACGCGGTCCACGGCTGCCCTGCCCCGGCAGGTGGTCCCTGTTTGGCCGCCCGCGGTCACCGCAGCGACGTCGCTGCTGGCGACCCTCGGTGTGGCCACAGGCCATCGAACGGAATCGCTTGCGCTCTTGGGCGTGGTGTTTTCCGGGTTGGCTGTCTTTCAGGCGCACTTGATGGTACGCCTGCCGGCGGCCGTGCCGGAGTGGGCACATCGGCCGCCGCGAAGTCGATTGCTTGTCCAGCTCTTCGAGGTATATGCCTGGACCATCAGGTCGCCGCTCGTTTGGGGTCTGAGCGTCATGGCCGGGCTCTACGGCGCGGCGCTCTTGGTCGCGATGGTGCTGTCGTTCGTGCTGAATTGGCTGGTTGTCGAGGCGGTGGGGCCAGCGACGTTCGCAGTCTTCCGCGCGCCGTACGTGTTCTTCCGTCGCGTCGTCGGAGTTCCCAAATCAGTTCGCGCGTCGCTTGTGCTGGGGGTGGCCTGGGCCGGCGTGTGCATGTTGCCACCAGCGCTCGCAACGCTGTCGAGCTACTTGGTGGTTCGATGATCGCGGCACGGAATCGGCAGTCAGCGACACGTGTCACCGGCCGAACCGCGCTCGGATCTGCGTCGCAGGACTTTCGCGGGATCCCCGCATTGTCGTGGCGGGGATGGCTCAACAGTGTCGCATACCGAGCTTGGTCGGCGATGGCACGACGGCGCAGGTTGGTACGGAACGGCGCGCAACCAGTCTGCGATCATGTCGAGCTGCGCGGACAGGATCCGGAGCACCTCTTCGAGCGCCGCGGCCCGCGCGCGCGCCTCGTCGCGCTCCGCCGGCCCGTTCTCGAAGCCCGCCCGCAGGTCGAGCATGAGCAGCGCCACGCGCGCAAGGGCGACGGCGTGGAGCAGCGCGCTTCCGTGCGTGCTTCGACCACCCGCGAGGCAGCGGGCCTTGCCCGCCAGGCTTGTGCACCCAAGCACGGAAGAACGTGTCCCCCCCATCCGCGTGGGCGCGGGTCTTCCCGCGCTCACCGGATAAGGGGGGGACCGGCGGCGCGTCAGCGCCGACGAGGGGGGGCAGCAAGACCGACGGCGCGCTCACGAGCTTCGCGTGGGACGGCAACAGCAACCTGACCAGCGTGACGCCCCCCGGACAGCCCGCGCACGGCCAGAGCTTCACGCCGGTGGACCTGCTGAGCGCCTACACGCCCCCGAGCGTGCCGGGGGTGCCCGTCCCGAGTACACTGTTCGCGTACAACTTGGACAAGCAGCTCACTCAGACGACGAGGCCTGATGGCCTGCTGGTGGGAAGGACGTACGACTCCGCCGGCAAGCTCAATCTCCTCACCACGCCGGCCGGCAACGTCGATTACGACTACTTCGGGCTGACGCCGTGCCCCGGCTGCGCGCCGGGCCGCCTGCAACGCATCACCGACCCGAGCGGCGTGGTTCTGGATCACGCGTACGACGGCCTCCTGCTGAAGAGCCTGACGTGGTCGGGGGCAGTTTCGGGCAGCGTGAGCTTCGGCCACGACTCGAGCTTCCGCGTCACCAGCGAGACCGTCACGGTGGGCGCGACGACGTCACCGGTGGCGTTCGGCTTCGACAACGACGACCTCCTGAGCTGCGCCTCGCCGAGCACCTGCTCGCCTGCGGGCACGGACGCACTGAAGATCACGCTCAACGCGGGGAATGGATTGGTGACGGGCTCGACCCACGGCGTGGTGACGGACACGCTGACGTACAACGTCTTCGGCGAACTCGCGAGCACCACCGGACGGGTCGGAGCGACCAACGTGTTCAGCGAGGTCGTGGACACCGCGGCCAACCCGCGCGACGCGCTCGGGCGCATCGTGCAGCGGGTCGAGACGAACGGCGGAGCGAGCACGACGTGGCGCTACACCTATGACCTCCGCCGGCGCCTCGTCGACGTGCAGAAGGACGGCACGCTCTGGGAGCACTACGACTACGACGCCAACGGTAACCGCACGCTGCTCACCACGCCAACCGGGACGACGGTGGGGGTGTACGACGCGCAGGATCGGCTGCTGAGCTACGGAGCGACGAGCTTCACGTACACGGCCAACGGTGAGCTGCGCACCAAGACGGATGCTTCGGGCACGACGACCTACACGTATGATGTGCGCGGGAACTTGGTCCAGGTCGACCTGCCGAGCGGCGACGTGATCCAGTACCTCGTGGACGGCCAGGGCCGCCGCGTCGGCAAGAAGAAGAACGGCGTGCTCGAGAAGGCGTGGCTCTACCGGAACCAGCTCAACCCGGTGGCGGAGCTCGATGGGAGCGGGGCGCTCGTGGGGAGGTTCGTGTACGGCTCGAAGAGCAACGTGCCGGAGTACATGGTGCGCGGGGGCGTGACGTACCGGGTGCCCAGCGACCACCTCGGCTCGCCGAGGGCGCTCGTGGACGTCGCCAGCGGGGCCGTCGCGTGGCGTGCGGACTTCGACGCCTGGGGCAACCGGACGCTGATCGCGGGGACGTCGGATTTCGTGCCGTTTGGCTTCGCGGGAGGGATGTTCGATTGGGAGACGGGGCTCACCCGCTTTGGGGCTCGCGACTTTGATCCCAGGGTCGGGAGGTGGGTGAGCAAGGATCCGGTCGGGCTGCAGGGCACAGGGACCAACCTTTTCGGGTACTCATTGTCCGACCCCGTGAATCGGATGGACCGCACGGGACGAGATCCGCTGGACGACTTGTCGAACTTCTTCCAGGAGAACCCGACCACCTGCAAAATCCTTGTCAACGTTTTCACGCTCGCGTGCGCCTACGGTTGCACGGGGCTGTTGGCACTGCCGCCTCCGAAGGGAGAAATCGCGTTTGCCGCGTGCGTCGCTGCTTGCTTCGCTGGCGGCGCGTTCGGTCTGCCGGCATGCGAGCCCAAGCCCCCAAAGCCGGAGCCGAAAAATGCGTGCGAACAGCCCGAGTAGCGCCCAGGGGGGGGGTGCCGGATGGGCGTTGAGCGCAGTCCCTGCGGTCATCGGGCCAGTCGCGTTTGCGGCGGTTGTGCTTGCCGATGCAGCGCGCTGGAGCAGTTCGGCCGTCGGACTGACTGTGGAGGTACTGAGTTTCGCCGTTCTGCGGTTCGCGAGAGCGCGTTTCGGCGGAACTGCGTGGTGGAAATGGTTCCTTTTAGCGCTGCAGTGGTCGTGCATCGCCAGCGCAGCTGCCACCAGCATTCGCTGGGGGTCGTTGACCGTGCTGTTGGCACACCTTGGGCTGCTGTGTGCTGTCGCCATCACCAACATGCTGGCTCGGGGTCAGCAGGGCGAACATCGACGCGCGAAGCGAGCGTCGATCTACCTAGCAACACTTGCCGGTGGCTTTGTCTTCGTGGCGACGGCCGCGCCCATCGGTGCGAGCTGGGTCGCGTTTGCGGCGATGTTTGGGGTCGGCACCTGGTGGCTCCTAAATCGCGCGTGGGGATAGTGGCCAGCACACGGAGCGATGCGCCTCACCCCGCGCGTTTCTCGAATTTCTGTCGAGCGAGGAGGGGCGAGGGATTACGACCCGACGGTGGGGAGGTGGATCAGCGAGGATCCGATCGGGCTCGTTCCTGCTCCCAAACCTGGTGCTTGGTGGTTCGATGATCGCGGCACGGAATCGGCAGTCAGCAACACGTGTCACCGGCCGAACCGCGCTCGGATCTGCGGCGCAGGACTTTCGGGATTCCCAGATTGCCGTGGCGGGGATGGCTCAACAGTGTCGCATGCCGAGATTGGTCGGCGATGGCACGACGGCGCAGGTTGGTACGGAACGGCGCGCAACCAGTCTGCGATCAGGTCGAGCTGCGCCGACAGGATCCGGAGCACCTCTTCGAGCGCCGCGGCCCGCGCGTGCGCCTCGTCGCGCTCCGCCGGGCCGTTCTCGAAGCCCGCCCGTGCGGGCCTTGCCCGCCAGGATCGCGCACCCAAGCACGGAGCGGCGCGTCCCCTCCATCCGCGTGGGCGCGGGTCTTCCCGCGCTCACCGGATAAGGGGTCGCGCCCGGCATGGGCGCAGAACAGAAGGTGAGAACCAGTACTCGATGAGAATTGATTCAAGTCCTTTGAGGGCCCTGACAGAGGGAACCTCTCACCGAAGGCAAGGGCGTCGGCTCGGAGCACCGAGCTTCACGCTTGCGGTTGTGAGCCGCGGTGTGCCCGCGAGGGGACGTCTGGTGGAAGCCGTAGGTGCAACACGGAACCGAGCGCAAGCGAAGCGCCGTAAAGCATACGTACCGTGGGTGAGCCGGTCTCCAGCGGCGAAGCCCGAAGTCTGTTGGTCGGTCGGGTGTATTGGCGACGGGATTCGTGTGAAGTTCTGCGTTTCTTACCCGGGGAGATTTGCCGGTCTCCGTGCGATGAGCACGGTAGCAGCCGAGGACGAAAGGACGAGGCGGTGACGGGACGGCAGAAGTCGGATGGTCGCGTAGTACCGGAAGGTCGTCGAAAGACGCACCGAGCCGACGAGGGTCGGCAAGGGAAGGCGGTCACGGTCAGCAAACAGGTAGAGCAGCTCGCTCTCTTCGACGAGACAGCCGTAACCCCGCAAGGGGCCGCGGTCGCACGAACGTCGGGCCCACCCGGCGGGAAACGACTCGCGGTGCCGAAGTCGTCGCAGGGAACGAGCAACGCCCTATCGCCGATGACGATGGAGGAGATAGCCAACGATGCAAACCTGAGACGGGCGTTTCAGAACGTCGCAGCAAATCGCGGAGCCCCTGGCCCCGACCGGCAGACGATCGGAGAAGTTCGAAAGAACCTCGAAGATTGTTTGGCCGCGCTCGGGCGGAGCTTGCTGGACGGGAGTTATCGAGCCGGGGATGTCCGGCGCGTGTGGATCCCCAAGGCGAGTGGAGGTCAGCGAGGACTCGGAGTCCCGAACGTGATCGACCGGATCGTGCAGCAGGCGGTGCACCAAGTGCTCAGCCCGCAGTACGAGAAGACCTTTCACGATTGGAGCTACGGTTTTCGCCCGGGTCGTGGGGCCCACATGGCCATCAAACGAGCCAAGATGCATCTGGGAGCCGGCAACGACTGGGTCGTGGACATCGATTTGGAGAAATTTTTCGACCAAGTGAACCACGATCGACTGATGTCGCGGCTGGAGCAGCGCATCGCGGATTGCCGCGTGCTCTCGCTCATCCGACAGATGCTCAGGGCCAAGGTGGTGATGCCCGATGGGCTGGTGGTAGCGATGGACCGCGGGACTCCGCAAGGGGGCCCACTGTCGCCGCTGCTCAGCAACATCGTGCTCGACGAGCTCGACCATGAGCTCGAAGCGAGAGGGCATCGATTCGTGAGGTACGCAGACGATTGCAATGTCTACGTACGGAGCGAGCTTGCCGGGCAACGTGTGATGGCGAGTCTCGAGCGCTTCATCGCGAAGCGCTTGCGGCTCAGGGTCAACAAGGAGAAGAGCAAGGTGGCGAAGCCACAGACGCGGTCTTTTCTCGGACTGACGCTACATCGGCTGAAGTCTGGGCCAGTCCGCGTCCTGGTGGCGGAGTCGTCCTGGGAGCGTCTTCGGCAACGGCTGAAGGAGCTTACGCCGCGCAACTGGGGGCAGTCGTTCGACGAGTGCATCCAGCGCGTGAACGTCTATCTCCGCGGTTGGCTCGGCTACTTCGCGATCTGCGATGGGAAGCATCACCCTCGAATGGACCGTGTCGACGGTCATCTCCGCCGTCGCCTGCGCGCTCTTCTGCTGAAGCAGTGGAAGCGCAAGCGGCACATCGTGAACCGATTGAAGCAAATGGGAGTGCCGGCTCCACTCGTGCACGTCGATGTACATGCACGAAGACGGAGCTGGTGGGCGCTCAGCAAGGTCCGCGCCGTTTCTCGGGGGCTCAACAACGAGTACTTCGAGCGACGCGGCCTCTTTGCGCTGCACGCTCACTGGCGTGGCAACCACGAGCGCATTTGGGACATCGGCTTCCCGCCGCCGGTGCGGCAGGGAAGATGAGCTGAGGCGCAAGCTGATGATGGAAGAGGACCCGCCCCGGGCTTCGCGAGCCATGAGGTCTCGTGAAGAACACGGCCGTCGCCAACGCCATCGTCCCGAAGAGCCGGATGTGAGGCCCACAAGTCCGGTTCTGTGAGAGGGGCCCCCGGGCAACCGGGGGTCCCTACTCGGCGGGACAGACGGGCGCGCAGCCGCGCGGAGCGCGGCGAGCACCTGGCAGGGCTCAGGATCTATCACATCTTGCATCTAGCGATCGGGCGTGATCAAAGCTCGATGTGGCTAGGTTTAAGCGATTTGAGCGGCTGACTCGGGACTTCGACGGCGCGGAGTTGGGTGATGCGAGGCGCAGCGCGCGACTGGTTCGCGTGGTGGAGGCTATCGAACATGACCCAGCCGTTGGGTTTCCTCGGGCGTTGGAGTCTCCCGCTGAGCTCGAGGCGTTCTATCGGTTTCTGAACAACGATGCGTTCGACGCGGCGGACTTGTTCGAGCCTCATCGGCGAGCAACTTTGGAGCGAGCCGAAGCGTCGAAGGAGGTTCTGTTCATTCACGATACGACCACGGTCGAATTTCGGGGTGAAGGAACGCGTGCAGGGCTGGCCTACACACGACAGCGCTGGGCCGACAGGGATTCATGGCACACATGTCGTTGTGCCTCTGCGCCACCACCGGAGTGCCGCTGGGGATCGGTCACCTTGAGACATATACGCGCACCGGAGCGACATGGCAGAAGCGGAAGGCAGCCCGAACGACCAGGCGCGACAAGGAATCACGAGAATCTGAGCGATGGCTGCGCGGGGTGAGTGCTACCAGGACGCCGAAACTCTCCGCGCGTGCCATCCACGTGATGGATGCAGAAGCGGACTTCTTCGAGCTGATGCGCCACATGGCGGATGAGTCCACCCGATTCATCATTCGGGCTGGGCAAATCGATCGCCTCGTCTACGACGAGGGCGACGCGCGGCACTTGAGGGAAGTGGTGGCAGATCTGGTCCCAATCGTCCACCGAGACGTGGCGCTCAGCGAGCGAAAACAGAACTTCAAGACGAGCGGCGCCAACGGGAGGCGGAAGCACCCGCACCGGTCCGCACGGGTCGCGCGCGTCAGCATCGCATCGACGAGGATCACGCTCGGTCGAACCCGGTACACCAAGTCGGGAGGAGCGGACTTCGAAATCAACGTCGTACGGGTCTGGGAGCAGTCACCACCCGCGGGCGAGCCCGCTGTCGAGTGGGTGCTCCTTACCTCTGAACCAGTGGCTCAAAAAACCGACCTTGAGCGGGTCGTCGACCTCTATCGGAAGCGTTGGACGATCGAGGACTACTTCAAGGCATTGAAGACCGGGTGCTCCCTGGAGCGGAGACAAGTCGAATCGTATGACGCCCTCTGCAAGGTACTCGCCATCCTGGCGCCCATCGCCTGCCAGCTACTCTGGCTTCGCAGCATGGATCGGCTCCACTCCGGCGCGCCCGCCAGTGCCGTCTTCACAGAGACCGAGCTAGCTCTCCTCCACCAGGCACCAGCTGCCCGCGGCTTGCCGAAACCAAAGACAGTCCGCGACGCGGTTGCGTTGCTCGCAAGACTGGGCGGTCACATCAAGAACAACGGCGCGCCGGGCTGGCTCACCCTCGGACGCGGCTACGAAAAACTGCTCCTGCTACGCATGGGGTGGCAGATGGCCCTCGATTCCATACGGAAATGCGATCAATCCTGAGCCGACGGGGGACATCACGCGCCCACCTGTCGCGCAGGACCGCCTCGAGCGCCGCGCGGATGGCAAACTCGAGCTCAGCTTCAAGCGTGCTTGGCGTGACGACCCTTGGAAGTCCCCGACGGGGGGCGGCACACGCGCGCTGGTCTTCGAGCCCGCCGACCTCATCCCGCGCCTCGTCGCCGCGGTGCCGCCGCCTCGCTGGCATCTCCTCAGGTACTTCGGCGTGCTCTCCCTCTTCAGGGACTTCCAAGGGTCGTCGAGCCACTCCTCGCGCCGGCGTCTCGTCGTGCCCACACCGCCGGCGGACGCGACCGCGAACAAGCCGCCGCCAGCCCGCGGCGATCAGCTCGAGCTACTTGGCGAGAAGGACGACGCGCCGGTGCCGCGCAAACGATGGGCATGGATGCTGGCCCACGTGTTCCAAGCTGACATGGACCATTGTCCCCGCTGCTCCGGTCCGATGCGCTGGGCCGAGGTCGCCACGACGCGTGCTGCCATCACCCGCCTGCTCGCCGAGCACGGTCTCGGGGCGAGAGCGCCGCCGCGTCAACACGTGAACCTTCGGGTGCCCGAGCAGCTCGTGTTGGGGTTCGGGGAAGGGTGAGGCTTCGTCGCGGGACTCGCCAAGGCGGTGCTCCGTGCGCGGTGGCGCGTTCTGCCTCGCTGTGACGCTCAGCAGCGGCAACCAACTGTTCAGCCAGCCACCCCGACCTGCCTCTCGACCTCCGACCGCCACGCGCGTACCCTGAGCATCGGTGGGTTTTGGCAGTTCGTTCCTCCTACGCGCCGCCGCCTCGACGCGCACATCCACTGGTGCAATCACGGGCGCACCCACCACGCGCTCGGCGGACTGCTCGTGCCCGCCGACCGCTACTACGGTCGCGTCGAGGAGGTGCTCGCGCGCATCGAGGCGGGCACCGGCCGCGACGCGAGCGACCTGCTCGACCTTCGCGATCGCTGCCTCGAGCTGTTCAAGGTGACGAGCCGCGGCGGCGTACCCGAGGTGTGGCTGCTGGGGCAGAGGCTGCTCGGGGCCTCTACACAGCAATAGTCGTTCGAAACTAGATCGACAAACGTCCAGCGACGGAGGCAGATCCGGTACTCCCACCGTGATTGCCTCCGTCGCGCTTTGTCCTGCCTGGCTCGCTGGCGTGCTGCTGTTCGGGCGCGCGCTCGGCGAGGAGCGCGGGCTGCCGGTGCCGCCGGTCGATGCGATCGTGAAGGCCGCTGGCTGCTCCAAGAGCCAGGCCTACGAGGCCGCTGGCAAGATCGCCGCCGCCTTGCCAGCGCTAGCGCGGGCGCCGGGACGGCCGCCGAAAGAGTGCTCCACGCCGCCGAGCGAGGCCGGAGCGGCGGTGACCCGCAGCGTGCTCGACCACGTGATGGCGCATCCCGGCTGCGTGGATCGCGGGGCGAGGCGACAGCAATACAGCGACGAGTTTCGGCGCTTCCTGCTCGGCTTGGTGCACACCCACGCCTCGCTCGAGCTGGAGGCGTTCGCGCAGGCGGCGCGCATCCCGCTCGGCACCCTCAAGGACTGGATCCGCAACGCACCGGTGAGCGCCGGCGACGACGTGCCCGCGGCCAGCACGCCGACGTCGGGTGCATGCGCCGGTGCCGACACCGACACCGACATGGCCAGCGTGGAGACGTTGCACATTCAGACCGTGCTCGACGCCTGGGAGCGCTGGCAGGGCTCGTTCCTCGAATTCTGCGAGCACGTACGGCGCGACCTGCACCTGTCGTTCGGCCGCGACCTCGTCCGGCGCATTCTCGCGGTGCATGGGCGGCGCAAGCCGGCGTCTCGTGTCGGCCGTAGCCCCGACGAGCTCGCGCTGCGTGGCGCGTTCCGCACCTACCTCCCCGGCGCGCAGTGGGTCGGTGACAGCATGCAAGTGCCCGTCGTCGTCGATGGACAGCGCTTCGTCTTCAATCTCGAGCTCGACGTGGACGCACACACCGGCGCTTTCGTTGGCACGTCTGTGCGCGACGAGGAGGACAGCGCCGCTGTCGTCGAGGCGTTCGAGCAAGGCACAGCGACCACCGGCGCGACCCCGCTCGCGCTCCTGCTCGACAACAAGCCGTCCAACCATTCACCAGAGGTCGACGCGGCGCTCGGCGACACGATCCGGATACGCGCGACCATCGAGCGCCCGCAAAATAAGGCGCACGTCGAGGGCGCTTTCGGGCTGTTCTCTCAGATCTTGCCTCCACTCGAGCTCGACACGCGGACCGAAGCCCACGATCTCGCCCGCCGCTTCCTCGGCTTGGTCGTCCAGGTCTGGGCACGCACGACCAACCACCGCCCGCGCAAGGATCGCAACGGCCGCTCGCGTGTCGACCTCTGCGCGGACGCTCCCAGCGCCGAGCAGATCGAGCAAGCGCGCTGCGAGCTGCGCGACCTGGCCGAGCGCCAGGAGCGCGCGCGCCGTACGCTGGAGGCGCGCCGGCGTCCCGAGGTGCTCGCGCTGCTCGACGATTACTTCGAACGCCTCCGGCTGCTCGACCCCGAGCGAAACATCCGCGTCGCCATCGCTGGCTACCCACAAGACGCCATCGTCGATGGCCTCACGATCTTCCAGGCAAAACGCTCTGCAAACGCCCTTCCCGACAGCGCTGATGCGCGCTATTTGCTCGGCATCGTGAAAAACGTCGCAGCGAAGACCGAAGGCGAGTTCTTTGCCGAGCTCCTCTACAAGAACCGCATGGACGCGCGCGACCGCTTTCTCGAGCCGCTCCGCGTCGAGCGCGAAGCTCTCCGCGACGTGCCCGACGTCGCGTGCGTTCTGCTCGCCTGCGTCGAGAAGGCGACCGAGACCGACAGCAACTTGGAGAGGACCTTTTGGCTCGACACCATCGTCGAGACGCTCCTCGCCCAGCCTGCCGAAGATCGAGAGCGCCTCTACCGTCACGCGGCGAGGCTCATCGAGGCCACGTACGCCATCGCACCCCGCGAGCGCCACGACGCCGTCCGACACCTCGGCGACAAGCTCGTCCCGCTCAAATAGCCCGCGCTCCGCAACCTGGAAGGTGTCAGACAAGCCGGGCTGACAGCCGCCTCACGCCAGTCCGGGGTTTGCGAACGGTAGGTGGTTGACAAGCGCAACTACCCCCCTCTTGTTCTACCTATGCGCCCGCGTGTAGCATCATCGCCGGAAAGTGCAGGGTGCGAGAGGTGAAGACGAGCCAGGCCATGATCGCCTCGGTAGTGCTGGTCGCGTTTGCGTCAGGATGCGGCAGTACGCCGACCCCGCGATCGACCGCGACCAACACGCCGACCGAACCGAAGCTGCCCATCGGCGACGAGTACGTCCTCGTGCCGGGTCCGAGCGATGACGATACGATCCTGGGGAGGATCATCGTATCGGCACCGCAGGCCGGGGAGCCCATCGCGAAGCTCATCCAGCCGAACCCATGCGCGGACAAGCTCGAGCCGGCGAAGACGTTCGCGATGACCGCTACGTACGAGGACGCGGAAGAGCTCGCGGTCGGCGCGAAGGCTAGCGCGACGCTCGGCCTGTTCGGATTCGGCGCCGACGTGAGCCACGCGACGCACTTCCTCTACAAGCTCGCCCCGCAGAAGAAGGTCGTCCGCGCCGACACGACCGAGTACGCCGCCTGTTGCGCGGAGAAGGGCGGCAACGCCTGCGGCTACGGCTACGTGCAGTCGATCGTCTACGGAGATGGCGAGTACGCCACCGGCGAGGAGACCAACGCGAGCGCGGGGGTCGACATCGTTTCTGTAGGCAGCACGTCCGGCGCCGTGGCCCTGAAGGTCCTCCACCGCAAGAAAGTCCACGGCTACTTCGCCATCGGCGTGCACCCACGTGACCCTTCGAAGAAGGACGACGTGGGCCCGCTCGGTGTCGCCAAAGCAGCGGGCATCAGCGAGACATCCGCGAGCGATCAGGTGAAGGCGATCTACGAGTCGCAGAAGATGAAGGTGGGGGTTAGTCCGTATGGCGGCTACGCGTTCTCCGACGCACAGGGATTCGTCTCGGAGAACGAGTTCGTGCGTCGGTATCGTGCGGCGACGGGAGAGAAGGATCTCGACGACGTCGAGACCCACCGCGCCAAGTTCCAGCTGTACGGCGGGATCACCATGCTCGTCGTGGGTGCGGGCCTCACAACGGCTAGCCTGGCATTCGGGAATCTCAAGGGAAACGATCCGCCGACCATCGCGGCGTTCACCGGCGGCTTCACGCTGCTCGTCGCCGGAGTGCCTCTGACCATCTTTGGACTGGTCTTCGGAGAAGGAGCGCCGAACGATCACCTTCTCACGGAGTACGACGCGCGAATCTACGCCGAAAAGCACAACCGAAAACTGCTGCGAAAGTCGATCCACGACGTCGAATCGACACGGAAGACCACCTGGCTGAAGCCGAAGGTCGACGGTGGACCGTTGGCGGGTGGCGGATACCTTTCGCTCTCGTTCGCCTTCTGAGCCAGGTTACGGACAGCGCGCGCCGATGACACAGGTGGCGTCACCTCTGACCTGCGGGCAGCTCGAGCGCGGCTGTCTACACCTCGTGTGTCGTGACTGCGGGCACTCCGAGCTGGTGGCTTTTTCCTGCAAAAAGCGCGGCTTTTGCCCCTCCTGTGTCGGGCGCCGAATGGCGGATATCGCCGTGCACTTGGAGGAGCGAGTGCTGCCGCGCGTACGCATTCGCCATTGGATCTGCTCCTTGCCTTGGGGTCTGCGCGCGCTCCTGGGTTACGACGCTGCGAAGTCCCCGGCGGGGGACGACCGGAAGCTCTGCGCCGAGGTGGTGAGCGCGTTCATGGCGGAGGTGGACCGCTCACTGCGCTGGCGCGCAAAGCGCGAGCTCGGCGTCGCGAGCGTCGCCAGCTGTCACACCGGCGCCGTGGTTGCGGTGCAGAGAACAGACAGTGCCCTCCGACTCAACGTTCACTGCCACGCGCTCGTGCTCGACGGCGTGTACGTGCACCAGGACGACGACCCGCGCGCTCCGCTCGAGTTCCTGGAGCTCGACGCGCCTTCTCACGCGGACATCGCCGAGGTCGCCTCGCGCACCGCGGCTCGCATCGAGAAGATCCTGCGTGCGCATGGCCGAAGCCTGGACCCCGAGTGCGACGACGACACCCCGCCCGAGCTCGCCCTGGACGAGCCCGGGCTCGCCGCCTGCTACGCCGCCGCAGCGCAGGGCATCCCCCGTCGGGGACTTCCAGGGGTCGTCTCCGTGAGCGGCGAGCGCGCCGGAAAGCCGCCCCTGCGGCTGCTCACCTCGCCAGAGCCGACCGCGCGCCCGCGCGCCGCAGACGCCATTGACGAGCCCATCGCGGAGGTGCGCGGTATCAACATCCACGCAGCTCAGGCCATCGACGGACGGGATCGCCGTCGCGTGGAGCGAATCTGCAAGTACGACCCTTGGAAGTCCCCGACGGGGGACATCACGCGCCCTCCGTCTCGCAGGAGCGTCTCGCGCGCCGCGCCGACGGCAAGCTCGAGCTGAGCTTCAAGCGTCCCTGGCGCGACGACCCTTGGAAGTCCCCGACGGGGGGCGGCACACGCGCGCTGGTCTTCGAGCCGGCTGACCTCATCCCGCGTCTGGTGGCCGCGGTGCCACCGCCTCGCTGGCACTTATTGCGGTACTTCGGCGTGCTCTCCCTCTTCAGGGACTTCCAAGGGTCGTCGAGCCACTCTTCTCGACGGCGCCTCGTCGTGCCCACACCGCCAGCGGACGCGACCGCGAACAAGCCGCCGCCCGCCCGCGGCGACCAGCTCGAGCTACTTGGCGAGAAGGACGACGCACCGGTGCAGCGTAAACGATGGGCATGGATGCTGGCCCATGTCCCCCGTCGGGGACTTCCCAGGGTCGTGTTCCAGGCCGATGTCGAGACCTGCCCGCGCTGCTCGGGTCCGATGCGCTGGGCCGAGGTCGCCACGACGCGCGCTCCGATCACGCGGCTGCTCGCCGAGCATGGCCTCGGGCCGCGCGCGCCGCCGCTCGAGCGCGAGAAGCTGCGCGTGCCCGAGCAGTTGGAGCTGGGGTTCGGGGGAGGGTGAGGGTTCGCCGAGCGCCCCGCCAAGGCGGTGGTCCCTCCGCGGTGGCGCATTCAGCCTCGCCCTGAAGGGTCGGAGCGGCGAGCAGCGTCAGTACCAGCTACTCCGACCACTCCCGACCACCCCTCGACCTCGAAACGCGCCGCGCGTACCCTGAGCTTCGGTGGGTTTTGGCAGTTCATTCTTCCTTCCCGCGCGCGTGCCGTCTATGCTCGAAGCGATCCAGCTGCAAGGCCGGAGGCGACGGCGCGAGCGTGGTGCTTGCGCTCGAGATCGAGAAGGTGCTCGCGCGTGAGAGTCAGCGTCGTCGCGCGCCGTTGCGAACGGCTCGTCGTGCCTCGGCCCGGCGCAGTGGTCGGGCGCCGCTCAACCGGCGCACGCTCTGTGCCACGCCGCGTGCCGACCTGATGCGACGTCCTGAGCAAGAACGCTGACTCTTGAACGATGCGCCAGCGGGCGGCGTGTCACAGAGCCTGCGCCCTGGGTCGCGAAGCCCGCCCACGACCCTTGGAAGTCCCCAGGGGGGGACCACGCCGGGCCTCGGAGGAACCATGTCCGCTCGCCCCAACGCACAGCTTCGCCGCCAGCAAGTCCTCGCCGAGCGCGCCGCCGAGATGCGCGCCACGCCCACCCGCTCCGAACAAGCTCTCTGGGAAATGCTCCGCGCTGGAAAGCTCGGCGCTCCGGTGCGGCGTCAGGTGGTGCTCGGCCAGCACGTGGTCGATTTCTTGGTGCCCGCCTGTCGGCTCGTCATAGAAGTTGACGGCGGGTACCATCGCGACCGCCGCGTCGCGGACGCCCGACGCGAGCGCGCGCTCCGGCGGCTCGGCTACCGGGTGCTCCGGCTCTCTTCCTGCCCCAACTCGCAGGTGCTCCTCGCACCCCTTCGAGTATCGCGAAGCGCGTCGCTTCGCGCTCGTGCGCGCCTGCGGTCTTCCCCAAGCTCGGGCTTTGCCCGAGCGGGGAAGACGAGTCGCTCCGAGCCTGGTGTGTCGTCGCTGAGCCACGCGCGGCTCGTGGTGCCTCGGCCCGGCGCAGTGGTCGGGCTGCGCTCAACCGGCGCACGCTCTGCGCCACGCCGCGCGGTGACGGGAAGCAGGGTGCCGATCACGATGGCGCTTGCGCGCGAGGAAGCGCTGCGGGCGGCGCGTCACAGATCGTGCGCCCTGGGTCGCGAAGCCCGCCCACCACGCCGGGCCTCTCTTCCTGCCCCAACTCGCCGCCGCTGCGCGGCGTCGGTCTTCCCCAAACTCGGGCTTCGCCCGAGCGGGGAAGACGGGCTGCGCCGGGAGAGAGCGCGCGCCCCTGGGTGGCGATCGCCACCTGACTTCGCCACTTCGCCGCCTGCGGGCGAACGAATTCTCAGGGGCTTTGCGGCTCTGCCGCGTGGCACGGGACTCGCTCATGCACGCATGGCGTGGGCCATCCCGCACACGCGCTTGCACCGTCCGAGCGATCGCGTTCCCGCCATCGACCGGAGAGCACCGTGCTCCACCAGACGGTGGCGGAGCACTGGCCGGCGTTCTTGGAGAGGGCCGAAGAGCACGGCGGCCTGCCGCGCTTCACCCCGTCGGCTCATGATCAAACACATCTCATTGCGAGCGGACGGCGCGTGTGATCTACGGGAGAAATGCCGGCAACAGAATGGTTAGGGCGGTCGATTTCGGACGAGTTCGAGGGCTCTCAGCTCGGCGATAAGCGGCGCAGTGACAGGCTCGGTTGGCTCGCTGAGAAACTGATGGCGGCGCCCGGTGTTGGGTTTCCGCAGGCTGTCGACACTCCGTCCGAGCTTGAGGGAGTCTACCGATTCCTGCGCAACGAGCAGTTCGACGCGGAGCAAATCCTTGACCCGCACCTGTCGGCGACGGTGGAGCGTGTGAGTTCCGCTGGCCTGTGTATCGTCGCGCACGATACGACCGAAGTATCGCTCGGCGGCGCCAGTCGGCGAGCTGGGTTGGGCGTCACGTCCGGCGGCAGCCAGGGGTTTCTCGCACACGTGGCGCTGGCCGTGCTTCCCGGCGAGGAGCGAGTGCCACTCGGAGTTCTGGGTCTACAGCGACACGTCCGCCTCGTACACAAGGGTGGACGCGGGCGCCGCCGGTCTGTCAGTCGGAGAGACCCCGAGCGCGAATCACTGCGCTGGCCGGCCATGCTCGAGGCCGTCCATGCACGCTGCCCCGGCAGCGCGCTCATTCACGTGATGGACCGCGAAGCGGACATTTTCGAGGTCCTGGCGAAGGCGCAGGAACTCGGTGCGCGCTACGTCATCCGTTCGGCTCACGACCGAGTAACTGAGGAAATAGGCATCTGCTTGCGCAGTGCAATCTCAACGCTCGAACCGCAGTTTTTTCGCACGATCTCGGTGTCATCGAGGAAACCGAGCAGTCGCGCGCATGCTGCAAAAGAGCACCCGTCTCGCAACGCCCGGAGCGCGGAGGTCGCCGTGGCAGGCAAACGTTTGACTGTGCTGCGCCCCCGCAACACTCGACATGAGACGCGCAGCATCGAACTCAACGTGGTTCGAGTCTGGGAACTCCAACCACCAGAAGGCGAGCCGTCGGTCGAGTGGGTGCTGCTCACTACCGAACCCATTGACACCGTCGCCGAACTCGCGACCGTCGTGGACTGTTACCGCAGTCGGTGGGTGATCGAAGAGTTCTTCAAGGCACTCAAGCAAGGGTGTTCTCTCGAGAAACGACAGCTCGAGTCGTATCAGGCACTGAGCAACGCGCTCGCCGTGTTCCTGCCCATCGCCTGGCGCCTGTTGCTCATGCGCTCGTTAGCCCGCGTCGCACCCGAGCAACCGGCAACAACGATCCTGAGTGAGCCCCAGTTGCTCCTCATAAAGTTCAAGCTCCGCCTCCCGGCCGTCCCGCAGACCATTGAGCAAGCGCTATTCGCTGTCGCGCGACTCGGCGGGCATCTGAAGAACAACGGCGCACCCGGGTGGCAAACGTTAGGACGGGGCTACCAGAAGCTCCTCGACTACGAGATCGGCTTCCGAGCTGCCCGGTCCCAGATGGGATCCGATCAATCATGAGCCCGTCGGGTGTCACGCAGCGCGTCGTGGTGAAGGAGTTCGAGGAGTATTTAGGGTGTGGACAGCTCGAGCGAGGTTGTCTGCACCTCGTGTGTCGTGACTGCGGTTACTCCGACCTCGTGGCGTTTTCGTGCAAAAAGCGCGGCTTTTGCCCATCTTGTGTCGGGCGACGCATGGCGGACATGGCCGTGCATTTGGAGGAGCGAGTTCTGCCCCGTGTGCGGATCCGCCATTGGATTTGCTCCTTGCCCTGGGGGCTGCGTGCGCTGCTCGGCTACGACGCTGCGAAGTCCCCGACGGGGGACGACCGGAAGCTCTGCGCAGAAGTGGTCAGCGCGTTCATGGCGGAGGTGGACCGCTCGCTGCGCTGGCGCGCGAAGCGCGAGCTCGGAATCGCAAGCGTCACGAGAGCATACACCGGCGGCGTGGTCGCGGTGCAGAGGACGGACGGTGCTTTGAGACTGAACGTCCACGGCCACGCTCTCGTGCTCGACGGCGTGTACGTGCATCACGCGAAGTCAGCTCGTGGGCGCTTGTGCACGACCCGCACAATCAGCGCTCCGGCGCGCAGTCGGCGAGCCCTCGCGCGCCACTCTTGAACGCGGCGTCGTGGGGGATTGATGCAGCTGTGCTCGCTCGGCGCGACCGAGTGAGCGTGTCGTGCCTCGGAGGCACCCATGCTCGCTCGTCAACGCGCTCAGCTCCGTGGTCAGCAACTCGGCTGCCGCGTCAATCCGGAGCGCAGTCTTGCGGCGCGTTGCAGGTCGGCGTGTGCGGTTTGAACCAGGGGTTTTTGCAACACGCGGCGCCCGCCGGGCACCCGCCGACTGCGCCGGACCCGTGGCAAACGCATTCATCGAAGGGTGAGCACTCTCCACGGCAAAGCTTCCCCGAGCAGCAGGATTCGACCCCGGCCCCGACTCCAACGGTGGCACAGGCGTCGTCGGTCGTCGCGTCGCCGCTCGCGTCGTGTTCCAGTTTCGCGTCGTCGGTCGTCGCGTCGCCGCCATCGAGCGGTGGTGAGCCGTCGCTCTCGGTCCCGAGCGCGGTGACTCCACCGCACGCGACGCCACCGAGCAGCGCCGTGAGTGCGGCTGCGAACCGAGGAATACCTACTGATAGGGCCAGCAAACCCCCTCGCCTCCGCACACGAGCTTTTCGCCGCTGGCGCCGCCCACGTCGCAGCAGCGCAAGTGTTCGCAGCCGCCGGCGACGCTTCCGCAGACACACTGGCCGGACAGGCAGGTCCCCTGGCAAATCGAGCCGTTGCAGCAACTCACGCGCCATTTCTTCGCCACCGGGAGCCCGGCGTCCGTGCAAGTGGCGGGCGCGTCCGTTTCGTTTCCGTCGCTGGTGTGCGAATCGGCCTCGGGTTGAGCGTCGCTGTCGGCGGATGCTGCGTCGTCGACTACGTCGGCCGGCGCGTCCGGGCCGGAGTCGGTGGTCACGGAGTCATCGATGTGGACTGCACCGCACGCGACGGCTCCGAACAGCACGAGAAGTGCGGGCCTCATTGGTTCTGCCACGACCAGGAAACAACGTGGAGATGACGGCCTTGCCTCGGGTGCGAAGGCGCGGATGCCTCGCGCGACCGCAAACTCGCGCGGCTCGGGTATCGCGTCCTCCGCCTGGATGCCGAGCTCGTTCTGCGCGCGCTGCCGGTCGCCCTCGCTCTCATCCGCGAGGCGCTCCTTCGCTGACACCGCGCTGTCGGTCTCGAGCGTGCGTCGCAGTTCACCTCCGAACCCCAAAATTCTCCCCCTGCGTTCTCCGCGTTCCCCGCGTCCCTGCGTCTCTCGGTCACTCCTGCACACGCCGCGATCGATCGTTGAGCAACGCTCTCCACGCATCGATCCGGTTCTTCGCGTGAGCGGGCCACTGCTTACGACTCAATCTCCCGAGCAAGTGAGGCGTGTGCGTTGCTGCCCCAACTCGCCGCCGCTGCGCGGCGTCGGTCTTCCCCAAATTCGGGCTTTGCCCGAATGGGGAAGACGGGCGTGCTTGCGAAATCGGACCGTCGTCGAAGGTCGTGACGAGCGGAGGCATGACGCCTCGGCCCGTCGTGGCGGTCGGGCCCCGCTCGTCGGCGCACGCTCCGCGCCGCGCCGCGTGGCGAGTTGAGACGCGAGGTCTCGAGTGAACGCGCATGCGCGCCCGGAAGCACTCGCAAGCGGCGCGTCACAGATCGTGCGCCCTGGGTCGCGAGGCCCGCCCACCACACCGGGTCTTCGGAGGTGCCCATGCTCGCTCGTCAACGCGCTCAGCTCCGTCGTCAGGAACTCCTCGCCCAGCGCGCCGCGGAGATGCGCGAGCAGGCCACCCGGTCGGAGGCCGCGCTGTGGGAAGCGCTGCGCGCGCGGCGGCTCGGGGTCGAAGTGCGTCGGCAGGTGGTGCTCGGGGATGCGATCGTCGACTTCTTGGTGCCTGCCGCTCGACTGGCCATCGAGGTCGACGGTGCTTGCCATCGCGCCCGCGCCACCGCGGATGCCTCGCGCGACCGCAAACTCGCGCGGCTCGGGTATCGCGTCCTCCGGCTGGATGCCGAGCTCGTTCTGCGCGCGCCGCAGGTCGCCGTCGCTCTCATCCGAGAAGCGCTCCCTCGCTGACGGCACGTCATCGGTCTCGCGTCTGCGCCGCAGTTCACCTCCGAACCCCAAAATTTCCCCCTGCGTGCTCCGCGTTCTCCGCGTCCCTGCGTCTCTCGGTCACTCCTGAACGCGCCGCGATCGGTCATTGAGCAACGCTCTCCAAGCATCGATCCGGTTCCTCGCGTGCTCGGGCCACTGCTTACGACTCAACCTCCCGAGCAAGTGAGGCGTGTGATCTCCGGCGCGGCTGCGTTCGCCGAAGACTTCGGCGGCGGCCTCGAGGGACTCGTAGGCTTTGTCGGCGTCGCCGCTCTCGATGTAGTACCAGGCCTGCGTCAGCAGGTAGTGCTGGCGGGGCTCGGCCTCTTGCACGCTGATGCCCGCGGCCTCCATCAGCTTCTCGTGGGCGCCCGGCAAGTCGCGGCGGGCGAGGGCGATCTGGCAGCCGAGCAGCTTGGCTTCGATCAGACCCCAGGGGTCGCGCATCTGTGAGTACACGTTCCAGGACAGGTCGGCGTGGATCTCGGCCATGTCGAGATCGTCGGTGTCGATGCCGATCATCGCGAGCAGGCGCTCGCAGGCGGCGTGGCCGCGCGGCGTGCGGAGGGCCTCGAAGGATCCGAGGGCCTCGAGGGCGCCGAGCTCGGCGCTGTAGAAGTTCATCAGGCGGTGTTCGACGTGGGAGAGTGAGGCGTTGGCTTGGGCGATGCCCAGGCGGTAGCCCGCCGTCTCGAACTCCGTTCGCGCGCCGAGCGTGAGGCGGCGGGCGCGCTCGGTCAGGCCCTCGGAGTGATCGATCCACGACAGCAAGAGCAGGCACTGGCCGCGACCGAGGGGTTGGCCGAGCTCCGCGAAGTGCTGCTCGCCGGCCTGGATCACCACCCGCGCGCGGTCGTAGGTGCCGAGCAGGTAGTAGATCTCGCCCAGCACGGCCTCGGACTGCGCCATGCCCAGCACGTGCCCGATCTCGGTGAAGATCTCGTGGGCGCGGGTGGCCAACTCGGCGCCTTCGACGCTGTCGCCCTTCTCGCTGGCGAGGTGGCCGAGCAAGCGCAGGCAGTTGGCCTGGTTCTCGCTGTCGCCGATCTCCTCGAAGCCCGCCCGGGCGATCTCGGCGTGGTTCGTCGCGTCTTCTGGCTTGCCCAGGTGTCGCAGGGCCTCCGCCGACCAGCGGTGCTTGAGCGCGAGGTTGCGGCCTTCCAGGTGGCCCTTGAGCAGCTCGAGATCTCCGAGGGTCGAGAGCGGCTCGCGGGCGTTGTTCCAGGCCGTGGTGAGCCAGTCGAAGATCAGCTTGGCCGCCAGCTCGGGCTCGTTCGCGTACAGCATGTTCGCGGCGCGCTGGCGGATGATGCGGCGCTGATTGGCCAAGGGGTGCTCACCGAGCGCCTCCGACGCAGCTATGAAAATGTCGCGGGCGTCGGGCCGCTCCATGAGCTGCGCCAGCAGGTGCTCTTGCAAGAGGGCGTGGGGCCAGTTGTAGCGACCGGCGCCCCGCGGCAAGATGACCTCGGCGTTCTGCAGGCTGACGATGGCGTCGTCGGCGGCCAGCCCCAGCCTGATCAAGAGCGAGTGCAGCACGTTGCGCCGGATGTCGGCGCCCAGGGTGGCCACGGCGTAGGCCGCCAGGCGGTAGGCCTCGGGCATGACCTTCACCCGGCTGTCCCAGAGCTCGGCGGTGGTCTGCGGTCGCACCGTGAGGACCTCGTCCGGCACCCGGTACACACCGTCGTGGATCTGCATGTTGCCGGCGAGGGCCCAGGCATGCAGCTGCTGGAGCGCGAAGAGCGGGTTGCCGCGGCTGCGTCGCGCGGCCTCTTGTACCGCCGAGTCGTCGAGGGGGAGCGAGGCGCGGATGAGGGCCGCGGTGATCTCCGCTTCGAGGGGCTTCACGTCGATGACGATGCCGTTCATCGCCTCGCGCAGCTGGCGGAGCTGCTCGGCCTGAGGGGTGCCGAGCTGCACGTCTTCCGACCGCACCGTGGCCACCATCACGATGCGCTGATCGGGTTCTTCTTGGTGGACCCTGAGCAGGCCCTCGAAGGTCGTCTGCCCCGAGTTGTGCAGATCGTCGAGGAAGAAGAGCAGCGGGCGGCCGCGAGCGATGCGCCGGAGCGTGTAACGAATCACCAATCGCCGCGTCTCGAAGCTGTCGAGGGTGAAGCGAATGCCGCTGGGCCCCACCGGTTGATCGGTGGAGAGCGGCCGGACCCACTCGGCCGCGCCCGCGACCCAGGCGCGCCCGTTCTTGTCGTCCGAATTGACGCGCCAGCGCAAGAGCAGCGACTTCTCGATGGTGTTGCGATCGGCGCGCTCGAAGTTGAAATAGTGCGTGACGCCGCCGAGCATGCCGTCGAGCGGGCTGCGCAGGCGACGGTAGCGCGCGCGCAGAGGGATCATCGTGCCTTCTTCGTGCACGACCTCGCAGAGCCACTCGACGATGCGGCTCTTGCCGACGCCGGCGGGTCCCACCAGGATGACCAGGCGATGGGGCTCCCCGATGCCCTCGATCACCTCGTCGCAGACCTCCCGCAGTACGTGCCGCACGTCGTCGCGCCCCACCAGCGGGCTCGGTCGAATGCTGAGCAGGCCCGGGGCGCGCTGCGGTGCGGCCGGCGTCAGGCCTTCGACTCTGCCCCGGGGCGGACCGGACAGGCGCGTGGTCGGGGCCGGCGGGCTCGCGGTCTTGTGAGGCAGCGACGGAAACGTGTAGGCGTCTGGATCGACGTCTGACTCGGGGCGCCACGCGCTCCAGGCGGCACGCGCCTCCGACGCGAACTCCCAGCGATCCCAGGGGCGCTTGGCCAAGAGCCGCTTCACGAAGGCCGTCACCTGCTCGGGCGCGGTGATGGCCAGGCGCAGCTCCGGGATCTTCTCGAAGGCGTGCAGCCGCAAGAGCTCCTTGGGATCACCGGCGAACACGCTCCGACCCGAGAGCAGCTTGAACAGGATGCAGCCCAGCGCGTACATGTCCGTCGCGCCGCACACGTGGTGCATCTCGTGCTGGATCTGCTCGGGTGCCATGTAGCCCGGAGTGCCGGCGCCGGCGTGGGGCGCGAACTCCATGGGCTTGGTGCCGTCGAGGCGCTCGTCGTGGGGATCCTGCTTGAGCCAGGCGAGGCCAAAATCGAGGATGTGGATCTTGGGCGGGTGCCCAGGCACCTCTTCGACCAACACGTTGGAGGGCTTGAGATCACCGTGGATGATCCCGCGCGCGTGGGCGTGGGCCAGGGCGCCCAGGATCTGATCGAGCGCATGCCAGATCAGCTCGAAGCGGTTGGCGGTCTGGGCCAGGTCGTGGAGCGAGACGCCGCTGACGAGGTCCATGGTGAGGAAGGGGGTGCCGTCCTTGAGCTGCCCGAAGTCCTGCGCGCGAACGATGCAGGGGTGGTCCAAGGCGGCCAGAGCGCGCGCCTCTTTGTAGAACCACATGATGTATTCGGCCGCGAGCTTGCTCTCCGGCGGGATCACGCGCTTGAGCGCGACCTCGTGCCCAGTGGCGATGTCTTTGCACCGATAGACGATGCCCATTCCGCCTTCACCCAGGACGCTGATCACCTCGTAGCGATCGGCGAGGATGTGGCCGGGCAAGACCGGGCTCGGTGTGCCCAGCGGAGTGATCTCCTGCATCGACACGCTGAGGATGGATCCCTCTTTGAGCGATGCCGCGCTCGGGATGCTCGGGGGCGCGCTGTCGTGCTCGACTTCCGCCTCGGGCTCTACCGGCGGCGGGTTGCCCGACAGGTGCGACGCGGCGTGGGGTACGCCCTCCACCGAGGGAGACGGAGCACTGTCCGCCGGCGTCGAGACGCGCGGAAGCGCCCCGTTCTCCGCTGACGCGGGCTTGCCCTGCGGGTCGCCGCCGTTCGACATCGCTTCGCTCGCCTCTCAGATCCTGTGCAGACCCGCTATCACTGCGGGCTCCCGAGGGAACCCGCGAGCGCGGGAGTGTATTCACCGAAATCCCCGCGTCGAGAGCCAGGGCCAAGATCCGAATCCTAGCCGATTTCCTTTGTGCTTGCCACGACTTGGGGCGGTGGCCTGGGCGGGTGGCCGCGTTCGGCTCGGCTTTGCGCGGGGCGGGATCGAGCTTATGCCATCGGCACCATGACCGCGGCTGCTGCGCATCACGACCCTTCCCTCGCCCAAACCGACCCCGAGATCGCCCGACTCATCGCCGACGAGGAACGCCGGGAGGCCGACACGCTGCGCCTGATCCCGAGCGAGAACTACGTGTCGCGCGCGGTGCTCGAGGCGACCGGATCGGTCCTGACCAACAAGTACTCCGAGGGCTACCCCGGCAAGCGCTACTACGAAGGACAGCAGGTCATCGACGCCGTCGAGGAGCTCGCCATCGCGCGGGCGAAGGAGCTGTTCGGCGCCGAGCACGTGAACGTGCAGCCGTACAGCGGCAGCCCTGCGAACCTGGCCGTGTATCTGGCGTTCTGTCAGCCCCACGACACGATCATGGGGCTCGGCCTGCCCGCAGGCGGCCACCTGACCCACGGGCACACCGTCAGCATCACCGGCAAGTACTTCAAGAGCGTGCCCTACGGCGTCCGTGAGAGCGATCAACGCATCGACCTCGACCAGGTGCGCGCCCTGGCCCGGGAGCACAAGCCGAAGATCATCTGGTGTGGCACCACCGCCTACCCGCGCACGCTGGCCTTCGCAGAGTTCCGGGAGATCGCCGGCGAGGTCGGAGCCAAGTTGTGTGCGGACATCGCGCACATCGCGGGTCTCGTCGCTGGCGGCGTGCATCCCTCGCCGGTCGGCCTCGCCGACGTGATCACGACCACGACGCACAAGACCCTGCGCGGTCCGCGCGGCGGCATGATCATGTGCAAGGCGGAGCACGCGAAGGACATCGACCGAGCCGTGTTCCCGGGGCTGCAGGGTGGACCGCACAACCACACCACGGCGGGCATCGCGGTCGCGGTGAAGGAGGCGCTTTCGCCCGAGTTCAAGCGCTACGCCCAGAACATCGTCGACAACGCCAAGGTCCTGGCCGAGGCCCTGGCGGGTCGCGGCTTTCGCCTCGTCACCGGCGGCACCGACAACCACCTGATGCTGATCGACCTCACGCCCAAGAACCTGCCCGGCAAGGTGGCGGCCAAGGCCCTCGACCGGGCCGGCATCGTCGGCAACTACAACTCGATCCCCTTCGACCCGCGCAAGCCCTTCGATCCGTCGGGGCTGCGCATCGGTACGCCGGCCATCACCTCGCGGGGCATGGGCAAGGACGAGATGCTGAAGCTCGCGGCGTGGATGGACCAGGTCGTGGCGGCACCCGACGACGAGAAGTTGCTCGGGCGCATCGCGGCTGAGGTCAAGGATTTGTGCAAGTCCTTCCCGGCTCCCGGGCTCCCGGCATGACGCCGCGGCCGCGAGCTCGCGCTGCCATCGCGCTCGCGCTGACGCTCGCCGGTTGTTCCGGCGACGACGATGCTCCGGTCAAGCCCGCCTTCGTGGTGGCGACCTTCAACACCGGCACCACTGCGGGCATGGGTCACGACGCGCTGCCGGACGACGGCTACGGCGTGGCCCAGGCGAAGATCTCCGATCAGTACTACGGCGACGGTCTGGCGTGGCTCGAGGTCATCGACGACACGCGGCGGTGGTTCGAGGCAAACCCTGTCGACATCGTCGGCTTCCAAGAGATCTTTCACCCCGGCGACTGTGCCACCGTGCCGGATGAAGCGAAGCCCGGGTTCGTCTGCGAGAGCTGGAAGCCCGGGGATGCCAGCGTGGCGCAGCTGATTCTCGGGCAGGGTTTTCAGGTCGCCTGCCACCAAGGGCACTCCGACAAGTGCCTGGCCGTGCGCAAGAGCACCGGGACCTTCCAGGGCTGCGCGGCGGATCTGTGCCTGGACGGCCTCGACGGCGCCGAGGTGCCCGGTTGCGGCAAAGGCTCGCGGATCGGGAGGGGCGTGGTCGAGCTCGAGGCCGGCGGGAGCATCACGGTGGTCAACGTGCACGGGTCGTCAGGGATCGCCCAGGACGACCAAGACTGTCGGCTGAAGCAGTTCGGGCTCGTATTCATCGACATGGGCGACGGCGCTCCCGCGGCGAACGGCGAGCGCAACGTCGTGCTCGGGGACTTCAACACCGATCCGGTTCGCATGGCCGACTTCGACGAGAGCGCGGCGTTCTTGACCGAACAGACGGGTCCCGGGAAGAAGCAACGCTTCGTCACCCGGGTCGGGCAGGACGCGCCGGCGACTTACGGTGGACTCTTCAACATCGACCATGTCTCGAGCGACGCTTTCGTCGGAAATTGCTGGGTCGCCGGCCTGAGCGGCGCCCACGCGCAGGTCAGCGAGACGCTTTACTTCGACCACAAGCCCCACGTGTGCCGACTCAGCGCACGCTGAAGGGACAGCGCACACTCCCGCGCACTTCATCCTTCTCATTTCGGGGGGCGCTGGCAGGCGACGCACGGAGCGCGCGTATGAGGCGCGCAATTGAGGTAGTCTGAAGCTGGTATCCATGCGTCCGGTCTCTGCTGAAGCGCGTCCCGAGAGGTTCGGGGACTACGTCGTCGAGCGACTGCTCGGGGTGGGCGGCATGGCGGAGGTCTTCGTGGCGCGTCGCGAGGGACTGCATGGCTTCCAGAAGCGCGTCGCTATCAAGCGCATCTTGCCGCAGCTCGCCCACGACCCCCGCCTAGTGGCCATGTTCTGCGACGAGGCGCGCATTCAGGCGGCGCTCAGCCACCCGAGCTTGGTGGAGGTCTTCGACTTCGGCGAGCACGATGGCGTGCCCTTCATCGCCCTTGAATACGTCGACGGGCTGTCCGGCGCCGATCTCATCGCGCGGGTGGCGGCGCGCAAGCGTACGGTGGAACTCGGTCCCGCATTGACCATCGTGCGCGACGTGGTGCACGCCCTCGCGTACGTGCACCGCGCCACCGACGACGACGGGCTGCCGATGGGCATCGTCCACCGCGACGTGGCGCCGAGCAACATCCTCGTCGGGCGCATGGGCCAAGTGAAGCTCGGTGACTTTGGCATTGTGCGATCGACTCTGATCGACGTGCGAACGGTGCCGGGAGAGCTCAAGGGCAAGGTCGGCTACGTTTCGCCGGAGCAAGCGCTCGGCATGCCGCTGGACGGCCGGAGCGATCTCTTCTCGCTGTCGGTGGTGCTCGCCGAGTTGCTCTTGTGCCAGCCGCTCTTCGCGGGCGACTCCGAGCTGGAGGTGCTGCAGAGCTTGCAGCGCGGCAACCTGCGTCGCCTCCGCACCGACGGCGGGCACATCCCGCCGGTGGTCCGCGAGATCGTGATCAAGGGTCTGTCGCGCTGGCCGGAGCAGCGCTACCAGTCCGCGACGGAGCTCAGCGACGCCATCGAGGACGCAGCGGCAGAGCTGGGGGTTTCCCTGGGCGCCCACGTGCTCTGTGAGTGGCTAGAAGATCTCGGGCTCCTCGCCCTGTCGAGTGACGTGCGGCAGAAGCCCGTCTCGATGGAGCCGAGACGGCGACCTCGTAGCGAAGAGTTCATCGAGACCGTCGCGCTGGTCGCGGGCGAAAGTGAGGCTCCGCCGGCGTCGATTCTGGAAGCGATCCGGGAGCTGTGTCCCGAAAACGACAGCGATGTGCCCGACCTGCTCGCCCACGCGGTGAGCGTTCCGCGATCGAACGAGGTGACCTACCGAATCCAGCGTTCCGGCGGCGCGGTGCTCGGCCCGCTGGCGCTGGCCGAGGTGCTGGAGATGCTGGCGACGGGTCGGCTGGCGATCGACGCCGCGGTGTCCCGGAGCGGTGGGGCCTTCATGGCGGTGCCCACCATGGTCGAGCTCGGGCGCATGTTGGCTCGCCCCGCTTACCGCTTCCACGAGCCCATCGCGCTGCACACCAACGAACGCTGGGCCGTGCGGCTGGAACACACCCCGGGGCTCGTCTTCGACATCACGCGGCGAAGGCGCACCGGCATGCTGTGTGCGCGTCGCGGGAGCGAGCAGGTTCGACTCTGGTTCGTCGACGGCGCGCCCGTGTATTCGTCGTCGACCGATCCGCGCGAATTGCTCGGCTCGCGACTGGGCGAGGTGGATGGTCTGCCTCGAAAGCAGGTCGATGGCGCGGTCGAGAGCGCCTGGCGAAGGGGAGAGAGGCTGGGGACGCGCCTCGTGAATCTCGGGCTCTGCACTGCCGAACGCATCGACGCCGCGTTGCGCGAGCAGGCGTGGCGGCGCCTCGTGGCGCTGTTCCGATTCCGCGTCGGCGAGCTCTCCTTCGTGGGCGGCGCTCGTCACGGCGAGGACCCGCTGCACTTCGCCGAGCCTCTGGCCTTCATCGCCAGCGCGCTGCTCACCGCCTACTCGGCGGACGAGGTCGCGAACGTGATCGAGACCGTCGAGCGCGGCGGAACGCTGCAGCTCGCGTGGGAAAGTGGGCGAGTTCTGGCCCTGCCTCGAGAAGAGGCAGCTGCCCTCGAGGCGGCCCGTCCGGGCGTCTCGTTGCGGCGATTGATGCAGGTGGGCGTCCGCGGCGCGACCTTCGACGCGCGGGCAGCGCGCCGCGCAGCGCTGGTGGGCCTCGCCTCGGGCGCGCTCGTCTGGTGTCCCTGAGCGGTCAGACCCGCTGGAAGTCGTAGACGGAGCCGAGCTCCAAGAGCGCCGTCAGCTCGTCGAGCGCCGTCAGGCACTCGGCGTAGAGCGCGGGATCGGCGAGATCGTCCAGAGCCAGGCGGTCCCGGTAGTGCTTGTCGACCCACGCGATCAGCTCGCGGTCGAGACCGTCGTCCAGGAACACGCGACCGCGGACCGCCGCGCGCTCTTCGAGAGTGAGCGGGACCGCGAGGCGCAGGCAGGCCGGGCCACCGCCGTTCTTCATGGAGGCGGACAGAATCCGCATACACGATGCGGTCGACCGGGGTGGGCTCGGCGACGAGCCGGTCCAAGAACCGCCGCGTCGACTCGGAGCGCTCGGCCTGCCGCGGTGCTACCAACGCGAGACGGCCGCCGTCGAGGGCGCACAGTTCGCTGTTGAAGAGATAGGTGTTCACCGCCTCGGTCAGCGGCACGTCGGCTTCCCGCGCCAGCGCCACCACCAGCTCGCCGCCGAGCTTGGCTCGCAGTTCGTCGATCACGGCTTCGACCTCGACGAAAGCGCGTTCGTGAAGCATCAAGAAGCGGTCCAGCCCGACCGCGAGCACGTCGGTGTGGAACGCTCCGGCGTCGATCCCTGCGGGATCCTGCTGGGGAAACAGCGCTTGGGCCTCCGAGATGCCGTGCAGGCGGGCCAGTGCGCGGCTTGCCTCCAGGGTCTGCCGGGTCGGGTGTTTGCTTGGCGCAGCGGCGGTGCCCAACGCCGTCCGGCCCCAGCAGAAGAGGTGAGCGCTCGACCGCGACGTCTCCAGTCGGATGTGGTTCGCCGCCCCTTCATCAGCCCAGAGGTCGTTCGTGGGCAGCGGTTCGTGCACGACGAAGTGGCGCGCGTCCGAGAAGATCGAGTTGAGGACCCGCAACGTCGTTGGAGCCTCCAAGCTGCGATGGAAATTGCTCGCAAGATTCGCGACGGTCAGGTGGACGCGGCCGTCGGGCGTGTCGCATGAGGGGGCGACGGTGGCCGCGTTTGCGGTCCACATGGCCGAGGCGCTAGATGCGAGCCGCAAGAAGTATCCGTCGTCGGTGCGGGCGGCGTGCGCGATCACTTCGGCGTCGCTGCCCGAGAAGCCCAGGCGGCGCAGGGCAACCACCTGAGGTCGCACCTGGGGCGGGAGCAGGCCTTGCGAGACGCCCAGGCCCCGGAGGGTGCGCATCTTGGCCAGGCTCTCGTGGGCGGCGGCCTTGGGGTTTCCGGTCTGCCCGGCGTGCTGGGCCGCCGCGAGGTTGCCCGGCGACAGCCCCGCGTGGCTGTGGGTCGGGCCGGGGAGCCCGTCGAAGCACGAGACGCTGAGCATCGGCGCCGACGATACATCGTCGGGGAGGCCTCCGCGCCTGCCTTGTCAGTTCAGCCGGGCCAGCGCGCCGTCGAGGTCATCCCAGGTTGGAAGCCGATCCAGCCGCGGATGGATCAGCGCCACGCTCTTGGATCGCCTGCCTCCCAGCCAAACCCGCGTGTCGTCGTCCGTCTCGCGCAGCAGCCACTCCAGGTCTTCGGTCACCGCGTCGAGCTTCGCGCTCGCAGAGATGCTGATGCCAATGACCCTCGCTCGTGCATGCCGGGCAGCGCTCACGATCTGATCCGGCGGGGAGTCGACCCCCAGCAGCCGCGGGGTGGCGCCGGAGAGAGCCAGGTACAGGGCGGCCATCTCCATGCCCAGCGCGTGGTGCTCGCCAGGAAGCGTCGCGAGCAACACGACCGGTTGCGCAGTCGCGCCTTCGTAGGTCGAGAGCATCAAGCGGAGCTGCGTCGCGAGCACGGCGCTCAGCATGTGCTCGTGCCGGATCTCGAGCTCGCGAACCGCCCAGGCCTCGCCGACGCGCTCGACCAGCGGTGAGCAGACCTCGACGACGAAGCGCTTGGGTCCCAGGGTTGCCAGGTTCTGCCGGATCTCGACTACCAACGCCGGCACGTCGTCGCGCTCGAGGTGACGCAAGAGCGACTCGACGGAAGAGGGCAGAACGCCGGTCTTGAGCCCGGTGTTCGCCGTCGATGCCAGGAGATCGGACAGTTCGTCGCGACTCCGGCTCACGACTTCTCCGGCGCGGTAGCCCGCCTTCAGCGTCCGCGCCACGAGCATCAATCGCTCGACGTGCTCTTGCGTGTAGACCCGAACACCGGCCGGGTTGCGATCGGGCTTCGGGAACCCGTAGCGGCGCTCCCACATCCGGAGCGTGTCGGAAGACAGCCCAGTAAGGCGAGACGCGACTCTGATCGAGTAGCCTGGCCGAACTCCGTTCCCACCGTGCATGACGTGGTGCGCATAGGTCCGGCGGCCCCGCCGTCAAGCGGGTTTGACCTCGATGACGGCATCGGAGAAGCTTCCGTCGATGCGCTGGATGTGGATCGCCTCGGGTCTCGCGCTGGTCTGGGTCAGCGCCTGTGGCGGGAGCGACGCGGCGGAGGAGGGGTATTCCGGGACTGGCGGCGGCGCGTCGACGGGGGGAGTGGCGGGCGCCGCGGGCGCCGGGGGCAGCCTCCCGACCGGAGGGCACTCAGCGGTGGGCGGTCACCAGGACGGAGGGGTGGACGCGGATTCCGCGGTGCTGCTCGGCCCGCCCTACCCGGTGGTCTTGGCCCACGGGTTCTTCGGCTTCGAGAAGTTCGCGGGGCTCGACGCCATCACCTACTTCTACCAGGTGAAGCAAGAGCTGGCCGCCAAGGGCGAGCTGCTGGTGTTCACCCCAGCCGTGGACCCCTTCAACGACTCGACGCATCGCGGGGCCCAGCTCGAAGCCGAGATCGAGAAGATCTTGGCCAAGACCGGTCACGGAAAGGTGAACCTCATCGGCCACTCCCAGGGTGGCCTCGACGCCCGCGTCGTCGCGCACGAGCGTCCCGATCTGATCGCGAGCGTGACCACGTTTGCGACGCCGCACGGCGGCACGCCCATCGCCGACGTGCTGGTCGGCGTGGTCTCGGATCCTGGAGCGAAGGACGTCGTGGACTGGTTGGTGAAGCAGATCGGCTACGCGCTCTGGGACGCCGCCGGAAAGAAGACGTCGATCTGGAAGCCGCTCGAGTTGTTCTCGAAGGCGGGCATCGCCGCGTTCAACGCCCAGTACACGGATCGCGCTGCGGTGCGGTACTGGTCACTCACCGGTCGCAGCGACTTCAAGCTGGGCGGGTCGGAGTGCAAGCCGGACGAGAGCGTGCCCTTCGTCGAGAAGTGGAAGCTCGAAGCCGACCCAGTCGACGCATTGCTCTTCGCGAGCGAGGCGTACCTGGACGGTGGGCTCGGGCAGCCGGACGTCAATGACGGGTTGGTGCGCGTCAAGGACGCGCGCTGGGGCACTTTTTTGGGGTGTGTTCCCGCCGATCACCTGGACGAAGTGGGTCAACTGTTCGGGGATTCACCTGGGATCGGAAACCAGTTCAAGCACAAGGAGCTCTACGTCGAGCTGGTGAAGTACCTGCGGGCGCAGGGCTTCTGACTCAACCGAGCACCACGTCGAAGCTCACGTCGTACTCCTTCGCGCCGCCGGCGCCGACGGACTCGCTGAGCGGCCGCACCAGCGACGCCTTGACGAAGGCATCCGTCGGGATCCAGGGATCTCCCTCGAAGTAGAGTTGTGTCGTCAGCGCCGCGCCGTCCGGATGACTCACCTTGTAGTGTACGTGGCGCGGCCGATACGTGCTCCCGTTGAGGTAGAGCCCCGGCATGATCGTCCGTACTTCGTAGCGACCCTCGGCGTCCGTCTTCACGCGACCTCGAAGCACGAAGCCGGTGTTGTCATAGGCGCCTGAATCGTCGGCCTGCCAGATGTCGACGACCGCGTCTGCCAGCGGCGTCTCGCAGTCGCAACCGTAGATCTTTCCCTTGACCCGGAGCACGGTTCCGACGCTGCCCTCGGTGATGTCGGTGCGGAACGGCGCGTCCGCCTTGTAGAATGGTCCCAAGATGTTGTCGTCCGTGACCTTGCAGCCGGGGGTCGGGCCGGTCAGCTTGCACTCCGCGAGGCCGCCGCCGGCTCCGCCGCTCGAGGCGCCGCCGCTGCCACCCGCGCCCGCGCCCGCGCTTCCGCCCGCGCCCGCGCTCCCGCCCGCGCCCGCACTCCCGCCTCCGCCGCCGGCGCCCTTGGAACCGGCCTCCTGCGCGCCACCGCAGCCCACGGCAACGACACTGGTGGCGAAGGCGCCGAGGGCAGCGCGGCGGGTGACGATCTTCGGGGTGGTCATGCTCGAAGCTTGGGGCCAACGGGGGCCCGCGACCATCAGAATGATCGCCACATATCGTTCAGTCTGCTGGAACGATCAGCGTTTTCGCGGCTGTTTCCGGGCGCCGCGCGCGGCTGTCCGTCCCGGTCCCGGTGCCGGTGCCGGCCCCGGCCGCGGGACTCGGGCGAAGGCGCGCTCGACCCGCTGGATCACGTCGGCCGTGAAGCTCGACTGCGCGTCTTCGGCCCGGCAGGCGGCGAACACATCGGTGTCCGGGACGGGCGTGGGCGGCAAACGCCGAAGCCTGCCCGCGCGGAAGTCGGCCTCGGCGACCACGTCTGGCAGCACGCAGACGAACCTGCCAGACAGCGCCACCCGCAAATTCGTCGAGAGCATCGTGATCTGAAAGCCGACCTTGCGCGGGACCTCCACGGGCCAACCATCCATCGGCGTGCCGCGATCCCCGATGCCCGCGACGCTGAGCTCGTGGTCCGCGATGGTCGCGAGCGTCACCGTCTTTTCCGTGAAGAGCGGGTGCGCCTTGCCGCAGTACAGGGAGTTGGATAGTGCCCCGATGCGCCGGCAGGCGATGCCCGGCATCGAGGTGGCGTCGTAGTAGAATGCGACTTCGACCTGCCCGCTCGCCAACTGGCGATTGGCCTCCTTCGACGACAGCGTGGTCATGCACGGCACCACCAGCGGGCGATCGCGCTGCACGTCCAAGAGCGCCGGCAGCACGAAGTAATCCGTCAGCACGCCCAGCGACGCGACGCGGTAGCTGCCGGTGAAGTCCCGGGAGAGCACCCCGTGCAGTGTGTGCTCGAGCGACGAGACGCTGCGCCGGATGGCATCGAGCAGGCGCTGTCCTGCATGGTTCAGCGTGATGCGTCGCGAGCCGCGCACGAACAGCTCTTCCCCCAGGGCTTCTTCTACGAGCTTCACGCTGCGCGAGAGGGCGGAGGCGCTCAGGTGCAGGCGCGCCGCCGCCGTCGGCAGGTGTTCGGTCTCAGCGACGGCGCGAAACGCGGGGATCCAGGGCCAGATCCGCTCGAGCTTCTTGGCCGTGTCGTCCTTCACAGCGTCTTGGCGTTCTTGGCGGTCTCGACCGCTCGTTCGAGCGCTCGGGGGCTGTAGCCCACCAAGATCTGACCCATGACGTCGATCACGGGGATGGACGCCCCGGGCATCTTCACGCGCTCGAGCTTCTTCTGCATCTCGGCCTGCGCGCTTTCGTCGGCGTCCACGTCCTTCTCGACCACGGTCACGCCTCGCTGCTTCAAGTACGCAGCTGCATCGTGGCAGGGCTTGCACCACTCGGCACCGTAGACGATGGCGACCACCTTGTTGCCCGTGAACTTGGGCACGGTCGGCGCGGGGCCGGGCGCAGCGGAACCGGAGGCGACGGCCGACGGGGGCGCCGTAGCGCTCGGCGGCGGTGCCAGCGCTTCAAGGCGGGCCTTGCGGCGGCTCGCGCCCTTCTCGTCCCAGTCCGAGCGCGGGATGACCTTGACCGGATAGGTGCCGTCGGGGTTCTTCTTCGAGAGGTCGGCCACGTATACCAGCTTGCCGCTGCCCTCCTCTCGGGTGGTGCTCACCACGCGTACAGCGGCACGACCCGCCTCGGGCACTTCGGCCACCTTCTGCACGACGTGAAAATCTCCCTTCTCGTCGATCCAGGTGAGCAGCAGCTTCGGCGTGTCGTCCTTGACCTCGAGAGGGGGGAGCTCCTGACTCGTGGGTTTCGCTCCCGTGGGGTCTTCACTGCTAGGCGCGTTCTGCTCGTTCTTGCACGCCACCGTCATGACGAGCGGAGAGAGGCAACACAAGAGCAGAAGCAGGGCACGCCAACGCTGCGACATTCCCGAGTTCTAGCACGCGCCGCCGCAAATCCCGAGGGTGCGCCGAGAGCGGCGCTCGGGCCAGGCTTCACTCGGCCGGCGGCGTGGTGTCACGCACGCGTTCGCGCATGAGCCACTGAGCCAGCGCCCGGATCGACTCGACCAAGCCGATGGTGATGTAGACGCCGAGCAGCCAGATGAGCACGAAGTGCGGCTTGAGCATGTGGCTGACCGCAAGGCTCGAGCCCATGACAAACAGTACAAACAGGATGGTGGCGGGGTTGGGCTTCAATTCCTTGAAGGATCGGAAGCGCACGTTGGAGACCATCAGCAGCGCCACGACTACGGTCACCGCGAAGAAGAGCAGCGTGTTCTTCTCGGAGCCGAGCGCACCGCCGACCGCAGAGTCGGCCACTGCCAGGGAGATGAGCACCCCCGACGCCGGCGGTGACGGGAGCCCGACGATGAACTTTCCGGGCTTCACTGGGGCGCCGCTCGGGGCGGACGACAGCACGTTGAATCGAGCGAGGCGAGCCGCGGCGCAGGCCACATACAAGAAGGCGACGAGCAGGCCCGGGATCGGATGACGGTGCAGCACCCACTGGTAGACCAACAGGGCCGGGGCCACTCCGAAAGAGACGAGATCCGCCAGCGAGTCGAGCTGCAGCCCGAAGGCGCTCTGGGTCTTGGTCAACCGCGCGACCCGACCGTCGAGCAGGTCGAAGAGCATCGCGAACATCAAGAGCACGGCGGCGCGGTGGAAGTCCTCGATCTCCGCGCCGGGCTTGGCGCAGATCCGGATGGCGTTGAAGCCGCAAAAGACGGCCGCCATCGTGATCATGTTCGGAAGGATGAACAGTGTCTTCCGGAGATCGATCCGGCGCCGACGTTCGCCTCCCTTGCGGACCCTCGACTGCACGAGAACGAACCTAGCCGCCCCGGGTTGCTCCGTCCAGAATCAGGTGCCGGCGCATCGAGCCAACATCTGTGCCAGGACAATCGGCGACCGGATCACCTGAGTTTTTGGCCCGACGCTTCGTCGAATCTTAGACTTCGGCCGATGCGGAGCCTCATGCCCAAAGCCGCCTTCGTTTTTCTCTTCGCGTGCGCGGCGTTTGCCGCCGGCTGTGGCGGCGCGAACCGCGACGCCATGGAGAAGCGCGTCGCGAATCTCCAGGACGAGGTCACCCGGCTTCAGAACACCAATGACCGACTGGGGGAGCGGGTCCAAGCGTTGGAAATCACTTCGATGCACCCGCGCGCGCCGACCGCGGCCGCGGCCCCGGCCGCCGAGGCTGAGGAGTCCCGCGTCGCCAGGCCGGCCCTGAAGGTCGTCAAGCTTGGGCCGGGCCAATCCGCGCCGAGCGCCGAGCCCGTGGCCGAGCCGGAGCCCGAGCCCGCGGAGGAAGAATCCGGGCCGCGACCGGTGATCAAAGACCACGGTGCGCGGACGCCCGCCTGGATGAAGAAGCCCACGCCACGTGCCGGGACCGCGCCGATGGGCCAGAATGCGGGTGCACGTCGCTCCGCTCCGCAGGGGACCTGAATCATGCGCAAGGGACCGAGGGTTTTCTGGTGCGTCTCGATGCTCACGGCCGTGGGCCTGGTGAGCCCGCACGCGCTCGCGCAAGACACCGGCGGAGGCGCAGGAGCCGAAGGCGGCGGGCAGGCCCCGACCCAGACCACCGTCACCACCGTAAGTACACCACCGTTTGGATTCCCGCAGCCCGGCGCCGCTGATCCCGATGCGCACCTGCCTTCGAGTTCGCGTTCGCGGTCGGACACGACCAAGGGCGACACCTTCGATCTAGGACGGGGCTCCGCCGGCGGGGGCAGCATCCGCGGGAACCAAGGGTCCGCTGCGATCCTCGGCCGTGGCGCGGCGCTCCGGGTTCCGCCCTTCCACACCGTGCGTCGCGGCGACACGCTCTGGGATCTCTCGGGTCACTACTACGGCAACTCGTGGAACTGGCCGAAGGTCTGGTCCTTCAACCCCCAGATCTCGAACCCGCATTGGATCTACCCCGGTGATCAGGTGCGCATGAAGCAAGGCGGCGACTATCGGGACGCCGCGGCCCTCGGCGACGGAGGCGGTCTCGTCGATCGGCGTGGCGCGGTGCCGGCCGACACCATCTTCCTGCGACGCGCCGGCTTCATCGAAGATCCGCGGCGGCAGGTGAAAGGTGAGCTGCTCGGCTCGCGGGAAGACCAGATGCTCCTGTCCGAGGGCAACCACGTCTACCTCCAGATCAAGCCCAACGTCGAAGTGGTCCCGGGTCAGAAGCTCACGATCTTCACCAAGGTGCGCAAGCCCGCAGCCGTGAAGGGCGCGCGGCGTCCGCCCGGCGAGATCATCGCGATCAAGGGCACGGTTCGCGTCGATCAGTGGGACGAGAAGAAGCGGCTCGCGCGGGGCACCATCACAGAGTCCACCGACGTCATCGAGCGTGGGGCGCTGGTGGGCGACGTTGGGCGGAGGATCGACGTCGTCCCCCCGAAGCCGTCTCGAGTCAACCGCTGGGCGCGGGTGCTCACCAGCATCTACCCCCACGAAATCCTCGGCCAAAATCAGATCGTTTTCATCGACCGTGGGACCGAGGACGGTGTCAGCGCGGGCATCCGCCTGTTCATCGTCGCCAAGGGCGATGCCTGGCGTGGCTCGCTCAAGACCGCCACCCGTACGGCGCGGCAGCGCATGCGAATCGAGGTGCCCGAGAGCGCGACCTTCGAAAACACGCCGCTCAAGGGCAACGAGAAGGATTTCCCCGAAGAGATCATCGGCGAGCTGCGCATCCTCCGAGCGAACAAGTACAGCTCGGTCTGCCTGGTCACGGCATCGCACCGGGAGATCGAGCCCGGCGACCGCGCCGTGACGCGCAAGGGCTACTGAGAGGGTGAGAAGAAATCGGATGAGCGTGCGCCGCCGGGAGATCGAGCGAGGGCGAGTCCCAGGAGCAGGGCGGGAGCGCGGGGAGCGCCGTGGGGCGCGATTCGATTCGGGTGGGCCGAGCGCGGAAAGTATGGCCGCGGCAGAGCGGTGGCGGGTTCAGACGCCGAGGGTGATGGCGCGCAGGATGTCGTACGTGAGCGCGAAGAGCGTCACGCTGGCGAGGACCTTGCCCCGTCCCCGCAGGGTCAGCGAGTCGAGCCCGCGGTGCGTTTTGGCGTCCGCGTAGACGGTCTCGGCGGTCGCGGCCCGTTGCCGGTAGATCTGCTTGGCCTCGTCGGTGGCCATGCGCTGTCTCCAGGCGGCAACGGCCGCGCTGTCGGCACCCCTCGGCCGGTGGGGGTCAGGGCCGTCGTCGTTGCGGGGCTTGGGGAGCGGAGCGTAGACGGTGACGTTGCGCGCGGCAGCTTCGTCGATGGCTTGATGCTTCGCGTATCCCCCATCGACGAGGAGCTCTCGTGGCCGGATGCCAGTCCGCTTCTCGATCTGCTCGAGCATCGGAGTCGATTCGCCCATGTCGCTGCCGCGATGGGTGACGGCGACACCGACGATGACCAGCGCGTCGTCGGCGGTCGTGGTGAGCTGCACGTTGTAGGCGGGCCGGAATCCTCCGTCGCCCATCTTCATCACCCGTGCCTGCGGATCGGTCGTCGACACTCGAGGGGTCGGGTCCTTGGCGCCGCTCTTGCTCTTGGTCCTCGCGACCCCGGGCAACTGCGCGAGCGCCGCGTCGAGCCGGTCGAGGCGATCCTGGGCCGCACGCTTCTGCGCCGCGGCTCGGCGTGAGCTGCTGGCTACACGGGCAATTCCTCGAGTGGACCACCGGGGACGATCGTCATCCGTCGTGGCTTCGCGCGAGTCCGTGCAGCTGCGGACGCGCTCGAGCAGTTGAGCCTTGCGCGATGAGACCAATGCTCAGCCTTTGTCGGGGGTGTGCCCGAACCGTGTCAGGGAGTGAGTACGGCCAGCGCTCCGCGCAGCACTGGTTCGAGCTGCGGCTCGACTCCGAGCGCGCGCACCTGTTCGAGGGCTCGCCGCGCGTCCTTCCGCTTGAACCCCGAGTGAAGCAGAGCCGCCAGCACCTTCTCGAACACGTCGCCCTTCGCCTCGGCCGCAGTCCCCGCAGCCCCCGCAGTCCCCGCAGTCCCCGCAGTCCCCGCAGTCGCGCCGCTCGCTCCCCGGCTCGCGCGAGCCTCCGAGACCTTCTTCCGGACGTGCTGCTCGCCGTAGATTTGTCGCGCTCGAAACGCGTTGTGAGGCGAACAGAGCAAACAGCAGTTATCCGCTGTCGTTGGCCCTCCCATCGCGTAAGGGTCGACGTGCTCGATGGTCAAGAACTGCTTTTCAGAACAGCGGTGCCCCTCGGCATCGACGAAGGTGCACCGGTTGCAATCCCGCTCCCGCACCGCGCTCTGGACCTCCACCGGCACGTGGCGCGAGCCCGGCTTCACTTCGCGGTGCTTGCGCGGCTTGCCCGCGCCCGAGCGGCGCTTCGTCTCGACGGCGATGAGCTGGTCGATGGCCCGCTCGATAAGGGCCGCGAGATCCCCGCTCGGCACGGCGTGGCTGAGGAGGTTCCGGGCGTGATCGAGCTTGTCGCGGAGCGTGGCGCTGGCTGTGAATTCCACGCGGAAGCTCGTGGCCGAGAGCGGTTCGACCCGGGGGTGTAGGCCGTCACCCTCCGTCGTGATCCCCCGCGGTCGTGGTGTCGGTCTGGGCGCTCGTTGTTTCGGGTGAGCCGGGTTCGGACTCCGGAGAGCTTCGCCGTTCTTTTTTCCTGAGAGGCTGATCCGCGGAAAGCTGATCGCCGGAGAAGGTTGGTCCGTCGCGGTAGCACCCGCACGGACCCGGCCAGCGAAGGATTGGTTGTCCGTTACGAGACGACCCTCACCAGCGAGCGGTACGTTACCGAGCAGGCGTGGCGGGCCGCAAGTTTGGAGCGGTGCCCGCTGCACCCGGAGGGCGGCTGCGGTCTCGCGGGGCACGGGAGCTACGGTCGGGTCCGCCCCGTCGGCGTCCGCGTCGCCCGGTTCTGGTGCCCGCGGGCTCGGGTGACTATCAGCCTTTTGCCTGATTTTCTGGCTTCCCGACTGTCGGGCACGCTCGAGGAGGTCGAGCGGGCCGTCGAGGTGGCCGAGGGCGCCAAGAGTCTGGAGGCGGTCGCCGAGAAGGTGCGCCCCGCGATCGCAGCGGACGCGGTGACGCTTCCAAGCGCGCTGCGGTGGCTCCGGCGGCGGCGTGTTGCTGTCCACGCGGCGCTCGTGGCGGCAGTGACGCTGGTGCCGGCGCTCACGGGCTGCCCGGCGACGCTTGGCGCGGTGCGGCAACGACTCGGGGTGTCGGATGCGCTCGTGGCGCTGCGGTCGGCCGCGGCCATTCACCTGGCCGCCATGCCAGCGCCGGTCGGACTGCGGGCGCGAGGGCGAGCGCGGCAAGCATCGCGAGAGCCGACCCCACACGAAACGGGGCCGGACCCTCCTCGGCGGGACCGATAGCGGGTTGGTGTGCCCGGGACGGACCCGGGCCGACACCGAAAGAGAACTCCGATGAGGACACCGACCCCCGAAAACGAACGCACGCTCGCTGACGCCGAGCGCAGAAAGCAGATCGCGCTGTTCCGTTATGGCGTGATCGCAGATCTGCTCCACCTCGAGCGCGGTGCGCGCGGCATGTACGCGAAGCTGCGCGAGAAGGCGGAGAAGGACTGGGAGATCCCCGGAACGCTCCGGCGGAAGGTCCAGGCCGAAACGATCCGCGGATGGCTTGCGGACTACCGACGCGGCGGCTTCGACGCCCTTGTCCCGAAGATCCGACGGGACGAGGGCTCGGCTCGCGCCATTCCCCGGGAGATCGCGGATCTGCTCTGCGAGACGAAAGAGCAGCACGCGGACTTCAGCGTCGGACTCGTCATCGCGCACGTGACGCGCTTCGCGAAGATCCCGGAGGGGGTCACGCTTGCGCCATCGACGGTGCACCGGATCTTGTCTCGGGCCGGACTCATGCAGAAGAAGCAGGGCGAGCCGACGGCGAAGGACCGCCGACGCTTCGCCTTCGAGAAGGCGGGCGAACTGTGGATGAGCGACGTGATGCACGGCCCCGCCGTCGCCGTGTCCGGGCGGCAGCGGAAGACGTACCTGCTCGCCGTCATCGACGACGCGACACGGATGGTGCCGTATGCGGCCTTCGCGCTCAGCGAGAACGCCGCGACCCTTCTCAGCGTGCTCGAGCAAGGGATCTGCCGCCGCGGGATCCCCAAGCGGCTTTACGTCGACAACGGTGCCGCCTTCAAAGCACAGCACCTGGCGCTCGTGTGCGCGAAGCTCGGCATCACCTTGATCCACGCGCGTCCCTACACGCCCCAGGGAAAAGGAAAGATGGAGCGGTGGTTTCGGACCGTGCGTCTTCAGCTCCTGCCGACGCTCCAGCCCGAGGACAGGCGGAGTCTCGAAGCACTCAACCGCCGTCTCTGGGCGTGGGTCGAGGGTGAGTATCATCGGAGTCCCCACCGCGGACTCGACGGTGAGACGCCCGCGGATCGCTGGGCGATGCGCTCAGACGAGGTGCGCCAGTCGTCGAGCGACCTCGCCGATCTGTTTCTCTTCGAGCAGAAGCGCCGTGTGCAGGCCGACCGCACCGTGTCGCTCGACAGCGTGGCCTACGAAGTGGACGCGATGCTCGTCGGCGAGACCGTCGTCCTTCGCTTCGATCCGGCGCGTCCGCGAGAGACACGTGCCGTCCAGGTCTGGCATCGCGGAAAGCAGATCCAGATCGCTCGCCGTGTCGACGTCTACGCCAACTGTTTCGTCCGACGCGATCACACGACGAAGGCCCTGCATCCATCTCAGCCCGTGGACGAGCCGCCCCCCGGCATGCGCTTGAGCGACTTCGACTTCGATGTCGGGGACAACCAGCAGGGCGGCGCTGGCGACGACGAGGGGGACCTCCTCTGATGTACCGCAAGCACTTCGGCCTCACCCGCCACCCCTTCGCCAAAAACATCGAGCCCGACGAGCTCTTCGCCTCCGGTGCGCTCCGAGAACTCGACGCCCGGCTCGCCCATCTCCTCGACTTGCGCGGCATCGGTGTGGTCACCGGTGAGAGCGGCAGCGGCAAGACCACCGCGTGTCGGAAGATTGTCGCCGGTCTCCACACGGGTCTGCACCGCGTCCTCTACGTGTCGCTCACCACCGGCAACGTGATGGATCTCTACAAGACCATCGCCTGGGAGATCGGCCTACCCACCGAGCGCAACCGCGCCGCACTGTTCCGGCAGATCGGGACCGAGGTGACGCGGCTCTGCAGCGAGGCCCGGCAGAAACCGATCCTGATCGTGGACGAAGCTCATCACCTCAGGAGCGACGTGCTCGAGGACCTGCGCCTGCTCACCAACTACGCGATGGACTCCGACAACCGCCTCTGCCTGGTCCTCGTCGGACACCCGGAACTGCGCCGCCGCCTCGGCATGGCGGTGCACGAGGCGCTCTCGCAGCGCGTCGTCGTGCGCGCTCACGTCCCGGGTCTTGCCCGTGACGAGCTCGGCCCGTACCTCACGCACCTGCTCCGACTCGCCGGAACCGAGCTCGAACTCTTCGAGCCCGCAACCCAGGAGGCGATCTTCCAGGCGTCGAACGGCCTGCCCCGGAAGGTGAACCTGCTCGCTCACCACGCGCTCATGGCCGCCGCGCTCACCAAGAGCAGGACCGTCACGACCGAGCACATCCAGTCCGCCATGGCCGAAGTCACCTGAGCCCAGCGCCCGGCGACGGTCCACAAGGCCCGGCGGAGATCCACGTCTCCGTCGGGCCGCTCCCTTTCTGCCACCACCTCGCCACGCCCACTCGACCACCGCACTCCGGGAAACCACCCCGAGGGCATCACGAAAATGCCCGGGATTCGGGCGGGGGAAGAGCGTGGGAAACTACAGGGGGCGGTGCGCCGATGACGCGGGCGGCGCCGACGGCTCGGAGCCACCTGTCCCGGACATTGTTGATAGCTCCGCTCGAGCCGGCTCGGGCCCGCTCGGGGTGATGGTCGCCGGCACATCGGACCGGGGGAATGACCGGGCGAGCAACTCCTCGAGCTGCCGTTTCGACTTGCCGCGAGCCTCGGCGATGAGTGGGTCGGCGTTGTCTTCCGTGAGGTGCCCGGAGAGCAGGAACAGTCCGGTCAGGTGGATGGCGCCGCTCGCGAGCTCGTCGAGGGCCTGGGGAAAACGCAGAACCAAGCGGGCGACACGGGCTCGCTTGCTCGCGCCGTCCTCGGAGTAGCCGAGCCGCTCCACGCAGTACGCGAAGAGCGAGGAGCAGGCGTCTTCGAGGTATAGCTTTCGGCGGTCGAGCTCCGCCAGGTGGAAGATGACGTCAGCAGAGGCCAGCTGCTCGGCGCTCACGGCGGAGGCGAGGCGCTCACGAAGTTCGCGATCGGAGACCGAAGAGAGAGCGTGCATGCTTTCTTCAGTAACACGCTGTTTTTTGGCCTCACGGCTGACACGGTGAGCGCGTTTCGCGCATCCAATCGCTTCGCGCGTCGTCGCTCGAGCGAAACACGATGGGCGAGCATCGTCGCGCAACAGGGACGCCTTCGGTGACGTTCTCGGCGAAGCGCGAGCGCGAGTCGCCTGGAAATGCGTCAAGAAAGAAATGGGCATGCAGTGCTCTTTCTCTCGTGACGCCGAGCGCTGGGACGGTGCTTGCACGCCCCCCCACCAAGGGGGGTCCCTCTTCAGGGACTTGCCCCTCCGGGCACTTCCCAGGGTCGTCCCAGGGTCGTGCAAGGGACGCCGCCTTGGGTCTTGGCAGCGGCAGCGCAGTGGGTCAGGAACTGACTCTTCGCAGGGCCGTTTCGCCCTCGAGCGCGGCAGAGCGCCGGGCGGGAAGGCGTCCAGGTCGGATGCGCTCGCGCCCATGCCGCGACGCTGCGGCTCGCGGCGCCGCACAGACCCGAGCCAGCGTCTCGCGGCGAATCAACCTGGGGTGCGCCTCGCCCAGATACCGGCGACTCCCAAGCGCTGCCGGTGCTCCTTCCCTCGTGGTCGCTGGGGATTCTTTCTGAGCCGCCCCGCGCGGGCTTCCCGTGGGATTTTCGCTGACTTTGCCCAGGGCGTTGCCGGCGGGCCCCGCCGGCCGTAGAGCGTTCTCCGCTCCTAGCCAGTGAGCGTGTAGCATCGGCCTTTGCGCATGAAAAACCGCGTGTTCTTCCCCCAGCGAGCCCTCGATTCGTGGCTCGGCGCGGACCGCGTCGATCTGGTCGGGAGCGAGCTGGTCATCAAGGGCGAAGGGCGGAAGTACCGGGTGGTCGAGGCGGTGCGCGTCCTCGCCGAGGTGACCGGGGGGCTCGACGTCCACGAGCTCGTGGGCAAAGTGAAGTCCGTGAGCTTCATGACCGAGCTCGGCGCGGAGATATTGGACACCTCCATGGTGCTCGGAGATCTGGCCTACGACGTCGTGCCCGGGTTCGCGGGGACGCCCGTCGGAAGCTTCGTGGAGCACCGCGCCACCAGCGCTCCCCCGCCGGACGGACCGCGGTCCAGCAGCGACGAGGAGATGCTGGCGCAGTACCTCGCCCGCCACATCGAGTGATCATGGAAGGCATCGCGACCGCCGCGTTCTATCTGGGGGCCGCAGCGTATGCGGCCGCTGCCGTGTTCTTCTTCCTCGATCTCGCGCGGCGCGAAGGCTCGGCGACGGCCGCCATGTCGGCCCCCGTCGCGCTGGGCGTTGGCGCGTGCCTCCACGCCGCTCATGTGGTGACCGCCAGCCTGTTCTCTCGGATCTGTCCCGTCGAGTCGCTGCACTTCTCGCTGAGCCTCTCGGCGTTGATCCTGACGGGCATGTACTTGGCGCTGCGCACTCGATTCAAGCTGCAGGCCGTCGGTGCGGTGGTGGCGCCCATCGCCCTCACGTTCTTGATCGGTGCTCAGTTCGTCGGCGCCGAGCAGAGTTCCATCCAAGGCGTTTCGCGGCTCCTGCTCATCGTGCACATCACCGCGAACCTGGCCGGCGTCGGCTTCTTTCTGCTCGCCGGCGCCTCGGGCGCCTTCTATTTGGTGCAGGAGCGCAGCCTGAAGGAGAAGCGTCCCACTTGGCTCACCGCCAAGCTGCCGCCCCTCGATACGCTCGACCGAACCGAGCATCGCCTACTCTTGACCGGGTTCCCGCTGCTCACGCTCGGGGTGGTCACTGGTGGCTTCTTCACGAGCCGGCTCGGCGCTTCGGGTGGCGCCGAGCTGTTGCGAGCGGGCCTCGGGTACACGACCTGGATCCTCCTGGCGATAGTGCTGGTGATGCGGGCCGCCGCCGGGTGGCGCGGGCGGCGATCGGCCTACGGCACCCTGGCGGGAGTGATGTGCGTCACGGTGGTGATCCTGCTCTACGTGATCAAGAGCACCGGGGCGAGCGGATGATCGTCGTCGCTGGGCTCTCTCACCGGACCGCGCCGATCGCGGTCCGAGAACGCATCGCGCTGCCCAAATCGGAGATCCCGCGGGTGCTCCGGCAGATCGTGGCGCGGCCGTCCATTGGCGAGGCAATGCTGATCTCGACCTGCAACCGCGTTGAGCTCATCGCCGCGGGGCGTGACGGACTGGCGTCGGACTTGGCAGCGGTCGGCCGGGAGGCCATCGAGAGCCTGTCGGCCATCGCCAGCGACATCCGACAACACTTGTACGTCCACGAGGGCGTGGACGCCGTGCGCCACTTGTTCCGAGTGGCGTCCTCCTTGGACTCGCTAGTGCTGGGTGAGCCGCAGATCCTGGGGCAGGTGAAGGACGCCTTCGAGACCGCGCGAGTTGCTGGAACCGTCGGCGGCGCGCTGCACCGCACGGTGCCCAGGGCCATCCGGGCAGCCAAGCGCGTGCGCACCGAAACCCAGCTTGGGGCGGGGCAGATCTCGGTGCCCAGCGTGGCGGTGGACCTCGCGCGACAGATTTTTGGCGAGCTCTCCGGGCGCACGGTGGTGTTGCTGGGCTCCGGCGAGATGGCCGAAACCGTAGCGAAACTCCTGAAACACGCCGGCACACGCCTGCTGGTCGTCGGGCGCAACGAGGCCCGGGTCGCCGTGCTGGCGGCGGCGGTCGACGGTGAGGCGCGCCGTTGGAGCGATCTGGCGGCGGCGTTGATCGAAGCCGACGTCGTGATCACCAGCACGAGCGCGCCGGGTTTTGTGGTGGAGTACGAGCTCGTCCACGGGCTGCGCAAGAAGCGCCGGGGTCGAAGCCTCTTCTTCATCGATCTCGCGGTGCCTCGCGACGTCGATCCGCGGGTCGAGAGCCAGAGCGAAGTCTTTCTCTACAACATCGACGATTTCGAACGGGTGGTGGGCGAAACACGTCAGAGCCGTGCCCGTGAAGCGGAGCACGCCGATCGCGTCGTGTGCGAGGAAATGGCGGGCTGGGAGCGTTGGGCCGAGAGCACGCAGGTCACGCCGGTGGTCGTGGCGCTCCGCGCTCGGCTCGGTCGCATGCTGCGCGCGGAGCTCGACCGGAGCCTCAAGGGCCGGCTCAAACACCTGGGCGCCGACGAGCGCGCGGCTCTCGAGACGATGCTCGAGGCAGCGCTCAACAAGATGCTGCACGCGCCGACGGCTCATCTGCGGCAGGTGGTCACCGACAAGGACTACGAGAGTTATCGCGTGGAACAGCTGATGAACTCCCTGACCGAGCTCTTCGATCTGGACGCCGAGCCCGTGTCCGTGCCATCGACCCCGTCCCGAGCCGCTCCACCCCTCGAGGACGAAGGCGCGGAGCGGTCCCAGCGTCGCGCCACCGGAACCAACGGAGAATGACCTCGAAGCTCGTCGTCGCCACTCGCAAGAGTCAGCTCGCGCTGGCTCAGGCGCGGGCTTTCATGCGACAGCTCGAGTCGCGGCATCCGGGCCTCGAAATCCGAGAGCAGCACGTGGTCACCACCGGCGACCGCATCCAAGATCGCTCGCTCTCGGAGATCGGTGGCAAGGGGTTGTTCATCAAGGAGATCGAGGAGGCCCTGCTGGATCGGAGCGCCGACATCGCCATCCACTCGCTCAAGGACGTGCCCGCGGACTTGGCGCCCTCCCTGGCCATCGGCTGCATCCCACCGCGGGTCGATCCGCGTGACGTGATCGTGACGCGCACCGGTGCGAAGCTGGCCGAGCTGGCGCCCGGATCGAAGGTCGGCACGTCGTCGTTGCGCCGGAAGGTCCAGCTCGCCGCCGCGTTCCCCAGCTTCGAGTTCGTTCCGCTGCGCGGCAACGTGGACACGCGCCTGCGCAAATGCAGCGAAGGCGTCGTGGACGCCATCGTGCTGGCACACGCCGGGCTCCTTCGCCTGGGCCTGAGCGACCGCGTGACGGAGGTGCTCGAGCCCGAGGTCTCGCTGCCCGCCGTGGGTCAGGGCGCCCTCGCCATCGAGCTACGCGCGGGCGACGAAGCGACGTTTGCGCTTCTTGCACCGCTCGCTCACACCGAGACCGCCATCGCGGTGGCCGCGGAGCGCGGCGTGATGCAGGCGGTGGAGGGCAGCTGCCAGCTGCCGGTCGCGGCCTACGCCCTGCGCGAGGGCGATGAACTCTGGCTCCGAGCGCTGCTCGCCGAGCCCGACGGAACGCGGCTTCGTCGGCGCGAGGGGCGCATCGCGTACCCTCAGGACGAGGCCGAAGCCAGGCGTTTCGGGGTCGAGCTCGGCCTCGAGCTCCGAGCGAGCTGATGCTGCGGCTGCAGGTGGCGCGAGCGCTCGAGACTGGCGCGCTCGGTGGCCCGGCTTCGCGCGCCGTCTCCGCCGCGTGGGCACGCTTCGCCGATCCGGTGCGACCCGTGGCGCTGCCGCCCGGCTTGCGTGTGGTTGGTATCGGCGGCGCTACTCTCGGAGGTTCTGGCAAGACCCCGGTCGTGCTCGAACTCGCGCGTGCGATGGCGAGACACCGCCGCGTGGCCGTGGTCGCGACGGCGTACCGAGCGCGGGTGCGCAGGGCGTGCGTGGTCCGCGTCGATGACGCGGCGGCTTGGGTGGGCGACGAGGCGCTGTGGCTGGCCCGGGCCCTCGACCCGGTGCCGGTGATCGTGGGGCGAGACCGCGGCGAAGCCTTGGCGTTGGCCGCGGGGCTGGTCGAGGTGGCGATCGTCGATGGGCTCCTGCAAACCCGCCCCGAACGTCTCGGGTGCGCGCTGCTGGTGCTCGACGGAGAAATGCCCTGGGGCGCTGCGCGGTGCCCGCCGGCCGGTGATCTGCGTGCGACGCCGGCGCGGGTGCTCGCCGCGGCCGATGTCGTGCTCGCGCACGGGCCCTTCGCAGCGGATGCGCGCATCCCGGCGTTCCCCCTCGACGCGAGGCTCGTGGGCGTCATCGGCTCCGACGGCGAGCCGATCACGCTCGACGTGCTGCGCAGCCTCCGGGTGGGGGTAGTGCTCGCCATCGCGCGTCCCGAGCGCGTGCTTCGCTCCCTGGCCGCCCACGGTATCGTGCCGCAAGTGGTCGAACTGCACCCGGACCACGCCCGCATCCCAGAGCCGGGCCCCGCGGCGGTCGAAGCGTGGCTCACCACGCCGAAGTGCGCGACCAAGCTCGCCTGCCGCCGGGGCGGCGCGCCGGTGTGGGTGCTCGATCATCGCGTCGAGCTGCCCGCCGAGGTCGTGGCCCTCGCGTCCGGCGGAGCTTCGTGACAAGCTTCCGGCTCTTTCGGGCCCGAGACAGGAGAGTCGCGATGAGCCGACGCAGGCTAGCTGCCATTTCATTTGTGGGGTGCATGACCGTGGCCGGATCGGCTTTGGCCGCGCCCCAGTACGCCCGCCTCTCGTACACGGCGGACCCCCAGAACAGCATGGCGGTCGCGTGGCACACCACCGGCCCCACGGCTGCGGAGGTTCAGCTCGGAACGGCCTCGGGTGCGTACACGAAGACGGTGACCGCGAAGTCGACGCTGGCCAACGCCGGGCTCGGCTACATCCACGAAGTCGAGCTCACCGGTCTGACGCCGAGCACCAAGTACTTCTACATTGCCGGCAGCACGGCCGACGGATTCACGGCTGAGGCGAGCTTCGTCACGGGGCCGCCAGCGGACCCCAATTGCGGGAGCGTGAAGCTGGCCTTTCTCGCCGACAACCGCCCGGATCCGATCTTTGGCGGAGGCGACAATTGGCCACAGATCATGGCGCAAGCTGCCAAGCACCAGCCCGCGTTCATGCTCAACGGCGGAGACTTGGTGATCGACGGTGACAAGATCGATCAGTGGCTCAAGCTGCTCGGCTGGACGTCTCCCATCGCGAAGACCATCCCCTTCCTGCCCTCGATGGGCAACCACGACACCGGTCCCGGCTCGGGCGACGGCGCCAACTACAACCAGATCTTCGCGCTGCCGCGCTCGACGGGCCCCAACGGCAGCAACACCGAGGACTACTACTTCTTCACCTACGCCAACGCGATCTTCGTGTCGCTCTCCACCGACAGCTTCAAGGGCGGGAGCATCCCCTTCGCGACCCAGGCGGCCTGGCTCGACACGGTGCTGACCGACAACCCGAAGAAGTGGAAGTTCGTGTACTTCCACAAGCCCATCTACACGACCAAGTCGTCGTTCTCGATCTCTCATCCGCCCAACGAAGCCAACCAGAACGCCGCGTTGGTGCCGATCTTCGACAAACACCACGTCGACGCCGTGCTCACCAGCCACAACCACTGGTACGAGCGCTTCGAACCCAGCGCTTGCGCGACCAAGGGTACCCCCGGCTCCAGCAACGCCTGCTCCGTCGGCGCCAGCAACTACGCTGGTGGCACCGTCTACTACGTGAGCGGCGGCGCCGGGGCCTTCACCATCCCCAAGCTGTTTTGCGGCACCACCGCGGGGCGCGCCAAGTGCACCGACGAGCACCACTACCTCTTGGTCGACATCCAGAACGACACCATGAAGATCGAGACCTGGGGCGCGTTCCCTCAGGCGAACAGCGTCATCGACTCGATCACGATCAAGAAGGGAAACGAGGTCTGCGGCTCGACCCCCGACGGCGGAGTCGGGGGCAGCGGCGGCGGCAGCGTCGGCGGTGCTGGCGGCGCCAGTGGCGGAACTGCCGGGGGCGGGGGCATCGCCGGATCCGCGGGCAGCGCGGGCAGCGCGGGCAACGCGCCCGACGCGTCGGCCGGCGGCACGTCGAGCGGCGGCACGTCGAGCGGCGGCGCGTCGGCCGGCGGCACGTCGAGCGGCGGCGCTGCGCCCAAAGGCGAGTCCGGTGACGATGGCGGATGCGGCTGCCGGACCACGGGATCGGGGTCCACTCCAGTAGCGGCGTTGCTGCTGGTGTCAGGGTTGGCGCTGGCTCGCACTCGGCGCCGGCGCCGGGACTGATCCGGGCGGCCAGCGATCGAGCAGCGCCAGGTCGACCTTCACCTCGCGCTTCCGAAGCTCCTCTGCGAGGCGATCCATCTCGGTGGCCGAGTGCTTGCGGCGCATGACCACCCGGTGCCCGGAGAGCTCACCGGTGCAGGCGGCAGCGTCCCCGATGCTCTTGCAGTAGGCGACCAGCTCGGCGCGCGTCAGCTTGGTCTCGTACTCGCGTTCGAGCTCGGCCTTCAGAGCTTGGGTCAAGTTGCTTCGGATCTTGGCCACCACGGCGGGGCTGTCCGGTGATCCGAGCCGCTTCGCCTCCTCGACGTAGAGCAACTCGGGGATCAAGCGCTCGCCGACGAAGCGCCGCCGCACCTCCGACGCCGTCTTGCCGTAGCTCTCGCGTTCGAACTCGTGCATGCGCCCTAGCAAGAAGCGGAGCTCGCGGTCCCGGACGGCGCTCTGACCGACCTGGACCACGACCGGATTGTCCCCGGCGTCGGTGGCGTTCGACGGTGAGTCGACGCCAAAGACCAGCAGGAACGCCGGGACCAGGGCTCGGAAACGCATCGGGGGCAGGGTATCAGGCCGGGGCCGCTAGGGGGTCCATTCGCCCCCCGACCCCGTGGTAGGCTCCGCGCCATGTTTTTCCGGCGCACACTGTTTCCCCTGATGCTCTCGGTCGCCGTCGCGACGCCTCTCGCAGTCGGCGCGCTCGGTTGTGACAACGCCCCGCCTCTCAAGGTCGCGACCGTCAAGGCGGGCGACATGCCCGAGGGCGGCGATTGGACGGGCGTCTACTACGATCAGACCAATGGTTACCTCCACATGATCAAGGAGGGCGACACCGTCAGCGGCAAGTGGCGCACCACTTCGGGCGACGCCTGGGGCGAGCTCAATGGCAAGGTCATCGGCGACCTGCTCAAGTACGAGTGGAAGGAACACCGCATCGGCATGGTGGGCCCGTCGGCTACGCGCAGTGGCCGGGGCTACTTCAAGTACGCCGCGCCCAAAGAAGGCGAAGCTCACGTCGTCACGGGCGAGTTTGGTCTTGGCACCGACGAGACCGGCATGAAGTGGGAGGGCGTCAAGCAACTCAACCGCAAGTCGGACCCGCAGTCAGTGATGCCAGACGAGCTCGAGGGCCGCGGTCAGGGTGGCGGCTGGGACGACACGCCGGGCGGCAAGACGGAAGGTGGCGGCAGCTCCGGAGGCGAGGGCGACAAGAAGGAAGGCGACCTCCCGCCCGCCATCGACTGAGGGCAGCGATGACCATCGAAGCGGCCTCGGGTCTTCAGTTCGAAGAACCTCCGATATTCGAGCGCGGCGCGCCTGGGCGCACCGGCGCTAGCGTTGCGGTGCTCGACGTGCCGGCGGTGGACGTGGAGCAGGCGCTCGGCTCCCTTGCCCGCAAATCGCCGGCGGCGCTCCCCGAGGTGAGCGAGCCCGAGGCGTTCCGCCATTTCGTGCGCCTCTCGCAGTGGAACTTCGCCATCGACACCCAGTTCTATCCGCTGGGCTCGTGCACCATGAAGTTCAATCCCAAGGTGAACGAGTGGGCGGCCCGGCTCGATGGTTTCGCGAAGTTGCACCCTTACACCCCCGATCACCTCGCTCAGGGCGCGCTCGAGGTCATGGTCGCCCTCGAATGTCTGCTGGCCGAGATCGCCGGCATGGACGGCGTGAGTCTTCAGCCCGCGGCGGGCGCCCAAGGCGAGCTCACGGGGTTGATGATGATCCGCGCTCATCACGAGGCCCAGGGCCGATCGCCCAAGAAGGTCTTCATCCCCGACAGCGCCCACGGCACCAACCCGGCGAGCTCGACGCTCAACGGCTACGAGAGCGTCGCCTTCCCCGCCGGCAGCGCCGGCGTGGTCGAGCCCGAGACTTTGGCGCGAGCGCTCGAGAGCGCCGGCGACGACGTCGCGGGCCTGATGCTCACCAACCCCAACACGCTGGGTTTGTACGAGAGCGCGATGCCCTCCCTCACTCGGCTCGTGCACGACAAGGGCGGTCTGGTGTACGGCGACGGCGCGAACATGAACGCCGTGCTCGGTCGCGCTCGGCCTGGTGACATTGGCGTCGACGTGATGCAGTACAACCTGCACAAGACCTTCACCACGCCGCACGGCGGCGGCGGCCCCGGCTCGGGACCGGTGGCCTTCAAGAAGCTGCTCGAGCCCTATCAACCGGCTCCGGTCATCCGGAAGCGCGGCGACCTCTATCGGGTGGACTACGACCGTCCGAAGAGCATCGGGCGCGTGCGCTCGTTCCTCGGCAACTTCGGCATGATGGTGCGCGCGTACACCTACATTCGGGAGCTCGGCCCCGAAGGGCTCCGCGGCGTCAGCGACATGGCGGTGCTCAATTCCCGCTACATCGCGGCGCGCCTGGCGCCGGTCCTGCCCATCGCGTTTCCCACACCCTCACTGCACGAGGCGGTGTTCACCGACCGCGAGCTCGAAGCCGAGACCGGTGTGAAGACCCTCGACCTGGCCAAGCGTCTGATCGACTACGGCTTCCACCCACCGACGGTGTACTTCCCGTTGGTCGTGCGCGGCGCCTTGATGATCGAGCCCACGGAGACGGAAACCAAGCAGACCCTGGACTCGTTCGTGGACGCAGTCACGGCCATCGTGCGCGAAGCCAAAGAGACGCCCGAGCTGGTCAAGGGAGCGCCGCACTCGACCCGCCACCGCCGGCTCGACGAAGCCCGCGCTGCGCGTCAGCCCCGACTGCGTTGGACGAGCCAAGACTGAGCCTCATCCGGCAAATCGACGCGCCAGGACTGCGACTTGCCTTCGCTTCGATTCCGACCAGACGATGCGCGCATGCTCGTGCGCTTCGCGCAGATTTCTTCGCTCGTGTGGATTGCCAGTCTCCCCGGCTGCGCTTCCGATCCACACCCAGCCCGAGCGACGGGCGGCACCGCTACGCCCGCACCAGAAGCGCCCTGGCGCCCCGGCGAAACCGCTTCCAAAAATTAGGTTTGGGGCCAGGGTGACGTGCGACGGATCGAGCTCGTGTACGTCCTCGCCTCGGGCGAGACGCTGTCCGACGTGAGCCTACGCTTCGCGCATCTGTTCTCGATGAGGTACTACGGATCGCCGACGGAGATTCAGGACCAGAAGACCGATGAAGTCCTCTACCACTGGTGGAGCGAGCGACTCGGCTCGGTGTACCACTTCAGACTCTTGGCGCGCGAACGGGACGACCGGACGGGCCAGCGCGCCGTGCGGCTCTGGGTCCAACAAGAGAAATGAAACAGCACCACGTGCTCCTTGTCAGCGCCGGCCGAAAGGCCAAAAGGGCGACGGGACCGCGGCCCAGCAGCGGGAGAAGGCGCCGGTCTTGAACGCCAAATACATCGCCCCGCGTCAGCCCCGTCTGCGTTCGGCGAGTCAAGGCTGCGCGGGGGATAGCTAGCGGAGAGGGAGGGATTCGAACCCTCGGTACCCTTGCAGGTACACATGATTTCCAATCATGCACCTTCGGCCTCTCGGTCACCTCTCCTAAGGTGGGGACTCCGGCACCAGGCTCCGGGGTCCGAATCGTCGAGGTTGGTGGATCACGCCTGGGTGATCCGCCTAGTCGGCAATTCAGGCACGCAGCGGAGAGAGAGGGATTCGAACCCTCGGTACCCTCGCGGGTACACCTGATTTCGAATCAGGCACCTTCGGCCACTCGGACATCTCTCCGCGGCGGACTCTGGCAGCCGATTTCCACTCTGTCAACGGCGGATCCGCGGGGTCGACTGCCCGAGAAACTCCGGAAAAGGTGGGTGTTTTCGAGGGTTCGCTTCGCTCTGCCGCCGCGCTGTTCTAGAGGGATCGGGCAGTGCGCCCGCGTCGGACCTACAAGAAGAGCGAAGCGAGCCGGCAGCAGGTCCTGGACGCAGCGATCCGGGCGCTGGCGGGCGCGGGCTACGCGCGCACCAGCATCGGCGACATTGCCGCGGCGGCGGGCATGAGCAAGGGCGCGGTCCACTACCACTTCGACAGCAAGGACGATCTGATGGCGCAGGTCCTGGTGCGTTGCGCCGACGCCATGCGCGAGCGGGTCCGCGCGGCCTGGGACGCGCCCGGCGAGCCTCGAGAGAAGGTGAGTCGCGCGCTGCGCGAGATGCGCGCCGCGCGCGCGCAGTCCAGCCCCGAGCTGCGTGTCCTGGCCAATCTCATGGCCCAGGGCATCTACGATCCCGATTTGCGCAAGTCGCTCTCGGCCATGTTCGAGGCGAACCGCGAGGAGGTGCGCGTGCACCTCGAACAGAGCTTCCGAGAGCTGGGCATCACGCCCCGCGTCCCGGTGCACGTGATGCCGCGGCTCGTGATCGGCATCCTCGACGGGCTGGCGCTGCACGACTTCTTCGATCCGATGAGCGACGCGGACGAAGAGGTCGTTCAGTCCGCCCTCGAGGCCATCGCGCTGTCGCTGATCCAGACCTGAGGTCTTCGGGGGCGCGCCCACCGAGGTGCCGCGGGACCTGCCTCCGGCAGCCCCGGGGCCCGCGCGGCCGGGGGTGGGGTGCGCCCGGCCGAGGTCGGTCTCAAGGGCTCGAAGGGCGCCGTCTTGGCGGATCCGCGGAAAACCACGGGCAATTGACCCATTGACACGCTGCGCAAGCGTGTTTAAAAACAATCCAACCGGCCAGTTTTTATTTGGAGGTCAGATGTTCGACGCGGTTTTCACCAGCCTGGGACCCCTGGGGTCGGCGGTAGTGTTGCTCGTGCTGATGGCGCCAGTGTTCGTCATCGGAGCCATGGAGACCGTGCGAGTTGGCGGAGCGTGGCGGCGACCGCGGCTGCTGGCGTTAGCCTTCGCCAGCGGCGCGCGCCGCGTTGCGTGTGTCCCGAGACAAGGCGATAGTGCCGGCCGCGATGAACTGGGGCGCGCTCTTCAAGTCGTTTCTGCTCGCGTCAGGGATTTGCTCGCTCGCTTGGGCGCAGGTGCCGCCGCCCAACGTCCCCCCGGGTAGCCCGCTGCCCCCAGCAGATGCGCCACCCGTCGACGAACCGACCAATCCTGACGCATCGGCGCCGCCGGGCGCGTCCGCGGGTGAGCCCGTAGCGCCTGCGGTGGAACCGCTGCCGGCGCCGCCCATCGCGTCCGAGCCCGCGCCTGCGTTGGCCCCGGTGATCATCCCGCCGGTTCAGCCTGCGTTCCCCCCCGGGTCGATGGATGCTCCGCCGGACGAGAAGCGCGCGCTACCCCCGCCGGAGACCACCCTCGCGCTCGAGCTCGGCATCGGAGCCGGAACTCGCCTGGGCGGCAGCGGCGACTTCGACTTGAACCGTGATCAGTCCGGTGGAGTGACCTTCGGCCCGAGCCTGTGGTTGTCGCTGAGCCGGCTTTGGTCCGCGGGTCTCGCCTACGAGCGCTCCATGTTGGGCGGAGATCGCTCGAACGCCGGAGCGAACACCATTGACGTGACGCGAGCGCTCGACGCGGTGTGGCTGCGCGGTCGCGCCTACCCGTGGCGGACGAACGACTTCGGCCTCTACGTCGGCCTCGGTCTCGGCGCCTCGTGGCAGCGCGTCCGCAGCACGGGCACGCGCGCGAGCGACGATTTCGTGCGGCCGTCGGCGCCCTACTCGTGTAGCGCGACGGATGGCCCCGGATTCGCCCTTGGCGGCGGGCTGGGCCTCGATCTGGACATGAGCCGGAGCGTCGCGTTCGTGACCGGCGTCGACGCGGCCGCGCACCGACAGACCGGAGGCGTCGTCGACGGTTGCGCGCCAGGTTCGGGCTCGATCACCTCGATTGGCGCACGCATTGGCTTCGCCTACCGCTTCGACCTCGACCAAGCGCCCAGCCCGTCGTCGTCGGCAAGGGTGGGCTACGCGCGGTAGTTCGGCGCTTCTTCCGTGATGATCACGTCGTGCACGTGGCTCTCGTGGAGCCCGGCGCCGGTGATGCGGATGAACTTGGCGTTCTTCCGGAGCTCCCCGATGGTGCGCGAGCCCGTGTAGCCCATGCCGGAGCGCAGCCCGCCGACGAGCTGGTCGATCACCGAGCGCAGTGAGCCTCGGTGCGGCACTCGCCCCTCGATGCCCTCGGGCACGAGCTTCTCGTCCGCCGTGGCCGCACTGGCCGTAGCGATCTTTGCTGCCGCGCTTCATCGCGCCGATGGAGCCCATGCCGCGGTACACCTTGTAGCTGCGGCCCTGGTACAGCACGAGTTCGCCGGGCGACTCGTCGGTGCCGGCGAAGAGCGAGCCGATCATCACCGCCGAGGCGCCCGCGGCGATGGCCTTGGTGACGTCGCCGGAGAACTTCACGCCGCCATCGGCGATCACCGGGACGTCGTGCTCGTCGGCGACCCGGACGCAGTCGGCGATGGCCGTGATCTGCGGCACGCCGATGCCCGCGACGATGCGCGTCGTGCAGATGCTGCCCGGACCGATGCCGACCTTGACGCCGTCGACGCCGGCGTCGATCAGCGCCTCGGTGGCCTCGGCCGTCGCGATGTTGCCGGCGATGACCTGCACGTCGGGGTGGCGCTGCTTGAACGCGCACGGCCTCGATCACGCCGCGAGAGTGGCCGTGGGCGGTGTCGATGACCACGAGATCCACGCCGGCCTCGACCAGAGCATCGGCGCGCTCGATGCCCTCGGGCCCTGGTCCGATGGCGGCGCCGACGCGCAACCGACCGCGCTCGTCCTTCACCGCCGACGGATTGCGCTCCGCCTGCAGCAGGTCCTTGATGGTGATGAGGCCGACCAACTTGCCGTTCTCGACCACCAGCAGCTTCTCGATGCGGTGTTTGTGCAAGAGCTGGCGGGCGGCGTCGTTGCTGACCCCCGGGGTGACCGTCACCAGCTCCGTGGTCATCAGCGCGCTCACCGGCTGGTCCAGGTTCTTTTCGAAGCGGATGTCCCGGGCGGTCAGGATGCCGACCGGGGTGTCGCCCTCGACGACGGGCACGCCGGAGACGTCGTGGTCGCGCATGACCGCGAGCGCTTCGCGCAGCGACTGCCCGGGGTTCACGGTGACCGGATCGATGATGATGCCGCTCTCGGCGCGCTTGACGCGATCGACCTCGGCGGCCTGATCTCGTGGCGAGATGTTTTTGTGGATGATGCCGATGCCACCTTGGCGGGCCATCGTGATGGCCGCGCGCGCCTCCGTCACCGAGTCCATTGCGGCGCTGACCAGAGGGATGTTCACCTCGATGCCGCGCGTCACCCGCGTCCTCACGTCTACCTGTGCCGGCAGCACGTCGCTGTACGCCGGCGTCAGCATGACGTCGTCGAACGTCAAGCACTCACGAAGCTCACTCTCGAGCATGGGGCAGCATACCCCCGGGCTTCGCGGCTCGGAAGGGCCTCGAAGGAGTCTGTGCTTGCGCCGGCGCGGGGGCCCGGTACATTTCGACCCTCGGCTGGGAGCGCCATGATGAAACGTGCGTCGTGCCTGTTGGGGATTGCCTTGCTCTCGGTGGGCTGCGGCGGCGAGCGTGACGTCGTGCCCGAGACCCGATTGGCGCAGGCACGGGTCGTCGACGGGCAAATCGACCACGCCGACACGTCCGCGGTCGGATTGGCCATCAACATTTTCAATTCCTATTTCATGGGGCACTGCAGCGGCTCGCTGATCGCGCCAAACTTGGTGTTGACCGCCCGGCACTGCGTCGCGCTGACTCAGGGCGGAGGCCCGCAGGGCAGCGTGATCTGCGGCCAGACCAACTTCGGCAACCCTCCCGCTGGCTCCATCTTCCGGGTCACGACCGAAACCGTGCGTCCGGGCCAAGACGGGCCCGAGTTCTACAAGGGCACCGGCACCCTGGTGGTGCCCAAAGACTCCACCGACATCTGCGGCAACGACGTGGCGCTGATCATGCTGGAAGGAGCGGGCATCCCGGCGAGCGTGACCAAGCCCATCATCCCGCGCATCGACTCGCGGCCCGAGGCTCCCGAGAAGTACGCGGCCGTGGGTTACGGGCTCACCGATCCCAACAACCAGGACTCGAGCGGAACGCGCATGCGGCGCGATGGGCTCGAAGTGGACTGCGTCGGCAACGATTGCTCCGGTTTTTCCAGCGTGCAGTTCTCCGAGTGGCAGGGCGGTCCGGGCACATGCCCGGGCGACTCTGGCGGTCCGGCGCTCGACGACAAGGGCCGAGTGATGGGCGTGCTCTCCCGTGGCCCTCAAGGTTGTGGCAATGCGGTCTACGGCGACGTCAGCCAGTGGAAGGACATGATCATCGCGGCCGCCCTCGATGCCGCGGCTCAGGGCGGGTACGAGGCGCCGTTTTGGGCCAAGACCGGCGTGAGCTGGCCGCCGCCCGAGGAGCCGGACGCCGGCGGCGATGGCGGTGCACTGGACCCCCAGGGACAGGCGTGCGCGGCGGACAAGCCGTGCCCCGGCGGCTATGCCTGCTATTCGGCGACCGGCGGTGGCGCGGGTACTTGCTCGGCGCCCTGCGATCCGGCGGCGCCCGCCTGCAGCTCTGGATCGACCTGTGACGCCAACCTGAAGGTCTGTGTGCCCAAGTCCGAGCCGGCCGGCGGTGACTCGGGGGACGACGGCGGTTGCTCGACGAGCGGTCCCGTGGGGCCCGTGCCGTGGGTTTTGGGTGCAATCGTCGTCGCAGCTCTCGCTGCGCGACGTCGCCAGCGTCGCTAGCGTCGCGGCGGCGGGCCGCTTCTCGGCGCGAATCCGAGGGGCGATAGCCAGGAATCGCCTGCCGGCATAGAGCGTTCTGGGAGGCCCCATGCGACGACTACGAGTCTCCGGCCAGCGCCGGCTGATGCTCCGGTTCTTCGAGACGCCCTCGAGCGATCCCTACGTTTCGATCACCATGGACGTGAACCTCGAGCCGGCACTCGAGTTCCTGGACGCGTTCGAGCGGGAGCAGGGCGAGCGCGCTGGTGTTCAGCACCTGGTCACGGCGGCGGTGGCGCGCTGCCTTCACGAGTTCCCGGCGTTGAACGTCAAGATCGTCGGCGGCGCGTTCTATCAGCTCGAGCGCGTGGACGTGGCAGTACCCGTTAGCTTGGGGTCGAAAGGCTCGGGCCAAGACCAGACCGGCATGATGGTGCTGCACGGCGTCGAGAAGAAGACGCTCAAGGAAATCGCGAGAGAGACCCGAGCGCGCACCCGCGCCGAGCGCTCGGGAAAATTGGACGGTTTCGGCAGCGCGTTCGGCCGGCGCTTCGCCCAGAGTCTGCCGCGCGCCGCCGAAGCGGCGGTCGATCTGGCGGGCACGGTGCTTCGGCATCCTGTCGGCTACCGCTTGCTCGGCCCCTGGTCGAGCGTCAGCACCGGGGTCACCAACGTCGGTGCTGTCTTCGAGTTGCCGACGGGAGCGCGCTTCCGCTCGGTGTCGTTGACTTTGCCCTCGCGGCTCGGGCACGTGGCGTCTGCCTTCGCGCTCGCGCCGGCCTGCGATGCGCCCGTTGCCGAAGAACGCCGCGTCGTCGTGCGTCGAGTGCTCCCGATCATGATGGTGGTCGATCATCGGGCCATCGACGGCCACCTGATGGCCAAGCTCGGCGAGCGGCTCGCGGCCGCGCTGCTCGCGCCGGCAGAGCTCGCGCGTCAGGCCTGATCGGAGGACTGGTCGGTATTCGACCGTCGCGCGCTCAGCGCAGGTTGAGCTTCATCGAAGCCGTCTCGCAGACGGGTTCGCACCCCGCGCCGTTGGGCTGCAGGCTTTGGAATGTCGGCGTGAGCTGGGCCGTGGCTTGGATCGAACCCTGGTGTTCGATGACGAGGGACACCTTCGACGCTGCCGTGGCCGTCGAGGCCAGGCCACTGAGCGCGTGTTGATCCGGTGGCAGGGCACACCCGCTCTCGGAAATGGTCAGCGACGGGTCGCTGCAGCGAAACGAAGGGCCGCTCTCGCAGGAGCCGAGGGGAAGCTTGCCCTCGCAGCTCGCCGACTTGTCGTCGACTCGGAGCGTGATGCGATACGTGCCTTGGGGCCAGGGGGTCGAGCGGACGAGCTCGAGATCGAGGCCGCTCTTGCACCCCAGCTGGGTGCAGGCGCGGGAGGGTGCGGGGCTGGTTGGCGGCGCCGCGCTGCTCGCGTTGCAGGCGGCGAGCACGAAGCCGAGACACAGAGCGGAGGCAGTCTTCATGGGCGACCCACCGCCTACCTCATCGAGTGCCGCCGGAGAAGGCCATTGCGGCTCTGGGTGCGTGGAGCGTTCCCGCTCGAAAGGGCGGCGTTGCCCGCCGCCCGGTGCCCCGGGCTAGACTGGGGGGCCGTGACTGCCCACGCCCACCCCGACCTGCAAGGCCACGGCCACGGCCACGGCCACGGCCATGGTCACGTCGCCACGCCCTCGCGCGCGCTCGGCGTGGCCTTGGGGCTGACCGCAAGTTTCATGGTGGTCGAGTTCGTCGGCGGGGTGATCAGCGGCAGCCTCGCGCTGATGGCAGACGCGGGCCACATGCTGGCGGATGCTGGGGCGTTGGCTCTCGCCCTTGCGGCCCATCGCTGGGCCCAGCGCCCCCGCACCGAGCGGTCCACCTTCGGTCTTCGCCGCGCCGAGGTGCTAGCCGCCTTCGTCAACGGCATCGCCCTGGCGCTTACCGCCATTTGGGTGATCAAGGAGGCAGTCGAACGCTGGTTCGCGCCTTCACAAATCCGTGCTGACATCATGCTCGCCGTCGCTGGTGCGGGCCTGGTCGTGAACCTGATTGTCGCGGCGGTCCTGATGCGTGCCCAGCGCGATAGCCTCAACGTGCGCGCGGCGTTTGCCCACGTGGCGTCGGACGCCCTCGGTTCGGTGGCAGCGCTGCTGGCTGGCGCAATGGTGCACTTTTTCGGGGTCAATCGCGCGGATCCGGTGCTCTCGGTGCTGATCGCCCTGCTGGTGGCCTACAGCGGCTGGCGCGTGCTGAGGGAGACGACGAGTATCTTGCTCGAAGCGACCCCCGGTCACCTCGACGTCTCGGCCATCGAGGCGGCTATCCGGGGCTGCCCGGGCGTCCGCGATTTGCACGACCTGCACGTGTGGCGCATCTCGGACCGTTTCGACGCGCTCACGGTGCACGTCACCCTCGAGCGGGGTGCACACGGCGCCGAGGTGTGTCGGGCTGTCGCTGAGCAGCTGAAGGCCGAGTTCGGCCTGGCCCACGCCACGATTCAACCCGAGGCGCCACCCCCGGAGGCCGTGGTCAGCCTGCGAGCCAGCCGGCACGGCGCCCCCATCGAGAATAAGGGCTGAGCCCCGGGGAATTCGCGCTCTTCCTGCGGCACCACCGTGCGCCTGCGCCATGGTACCGTAGCCTTCCGATGCTGAAGACCGACGAAGATCTCGAGGGGTTTCTGAGCAAGCTCGATAGGCACTTCGAGCGACTCGAAAGTGGGACATTTCTGGTCGCCGTGGGCGCGAGCTTGGCGCCCGTGGCTCTGCGCGTCGCGCCTCCCGTCTTGGTCTTCCAGGTCGCGATCGGCGACGCGCCCAGCGCTAACCCGGCGATCGAGGCCAAGGTCTTTCGGCGGCTGTTGGAGCTCAACGCCTTCGACCTGATGCACGCCGCCTACGCCCTCGAAGACGGGCGCATCGTACTGATCGCTTCCCTCGAGCTCGAGAACCTCGACGGCAACGAACTCGAGGCTGTGCTCGCCGACATGGGCATGGCGCAATCGAAACACGTGGGCATGCTGCGAGAGCTGATCAAGAACTAAGGCCTGCCGGAGCAACGACCATGGGAATTTTCGCGCGCCTCGCCCGACTCATCAAGTCCAACCTGAACGATCTGATCAGCCGCTCCGAAGATCCGGAGAAGATGCTGAACCAGATCGTCATCGACATGAACGCGCAGCTGATCGAGGCGAAGAAGCAAGTGGCTTCTTCCATCGCCGACGAGAAGCGCCTGGCCAAGCAAGCAGAGCAAGAGGCCGCCACCGCTGCCGAGTGGGAACGGCGGGCGATGATGGCCGTGCGTGCGGGCGACGACAATCTGGCCAAAGAAGGCCTGGCCCGCATGAAGGAACACGGGCAGCTCGCCGAGCAGTACAAGCAGCAGTGGCAGAAGCAGAAGCACGCCGTCGACTCCCTCAAGCTCGCGCTCAGGGCGCTGAATGCGAAGATTGAAGAGGCGAAGCGCAAGAAGAACCTGCTGATAGCCCGGAAGAAGCGCGCCGAGGCTCAGAAGCAGATTCAAGAGACGATGAGCGGCCTCAAGAACGCGAGCGCGTTCGAGGCCTTCGAGCAGATGGAAGGCCGCATCAACCAGATGGAGGCAGAGGCCGAAGCGGGGGCGGAGCTCGCCGAGGAGTACAGCGGAGACGTGCTGGCGACGAAGTTCGCGCACCTCGAGCAGACCGCCGGAGCCGACTCCGATCTCGAGGCTCTCAAGCGCAAGATGGGCGTGCTGCCCCCGGAGGCGGCGCCGGCTCCGCGGGAGGCCGTGCGGGTCGAAGAGAAGGAAGCCGTCGTCGAGCTCGACGCGGCGGAGCACGAAGAACTCACGCGAGCGCTCGCCGATCTCGAGGCCCAGGAGCAGGCCGAGCTCCGAATGAAGCGATGAAGCCTTCGGCTGCCGTCCTCGGGTTGGCCCTCACGGCCTTCGGCTCTCGAGCCTGGGCCGCGGGGCGCACGCTCGAAGGCATCCCGATGACCGGAACGAAGATCCGCATCGACGGAGATCTGCGCGAGTGGCCGGGCAAGATGACGGACCTGGCGTTTGCGCTCCAGGGCTCGTCCGATGCCGCCTCGGGTCACTTTGGCTACGACGACGGCCACGTCTACGTCGCCTTTCGGGTGAACGACAAGACCCTGGTGCGCACTTCGGCTTACGCAGCGAGTGAGGATCATGGCTCGCTGATCATCGCGTTTCCGAACGCCAAGGGCGGCTTCGTCACGGAAGAGTTGCTGCTGTTTCAGGGCGATCCGGGCAAGGTCGCGGGCTCGGTGCGGACCCGTGCCGGCGCCGTCGCCGGCGCGACTCTGGTCGAGGCGCCCAGCAAGAACGGCTTCATCTTCGAGGCCAAGATCCCCTGGAGCGCGTTCTCGAAGGCCGGCACGGTGCGGGTGGGTCTGCGTGGTGCGCTCCGCTACACCGACTCCGACAGCGCGGGAGCGGTCAAGGGAATCGTTGGCACCGCGGCGGGCAGCGGGAGTGCGTTGCCGCCGCTGCTGCTCGAGAACGAGCAGGGGCTCGACAAGAGCCTGATCCGCGCCAAGGGCTTGGCCGCCACGCCCGCCCGGGAAGCCTACGGCGATGTGTCTGGCGACAAGATGCTCGAGCGCGTGGCCGTCTACGGCGGGTACCTGACCATCACCGGACCGCGCTACCGCGGCGGTAATCAGTTCTACTTTGGCGAGCTCGGCGTTGCGGACGCCAGCATGGTGACGCGGCTCGAGCTTCGGGATTTCGACGGCGACAAAAAGGACGACATCTTGATCCGGAAGCGCATCGGCGCCCCGGACAAGTACCGAGAGGTCGTGCAGATCTTGAAGATTGGCAGCGACGACGCACCCTGGGCGGCCTTCTCCCACGAGGTCGCCATTGTCACCGAGAAAGGCAAGATCCAGAACGCGCTCAGCCTGGGAACGAAGGGCAAGCTGACCACCATCGAGATCGCGCAGGGCGTCGCCGACGGCTTCGAGCCCGACACCTACGCGGAGCCGGTGTCCGGCGACATGCCCGGCGCGCTCTTGCCGTGGGAGAGCGTGAAGAGTCGCTCGTTTCAGTGGGACGGGAAGCAATTCAGCAAGGTCGACGAGAGCACCCAGACGCCCAAGGTCGGTGGCAAGAAACCGGGCACGAAGCCCGGAGCGAACGCTCCCGCCGGCCCGCCTCAGCCGCCCGCGCCTCGCCCCCCCACGGCTGACGAGATGCTCGATCGGCTCTACGCGCTCTATCGAAAGGACCGCAAGCTCGGCGGCAAGTCACCGCGCTTCGACTTCGTGACTGATGTCGCGGGCGGCGCGGAGACCGAGCGAGTCCTGGTCCACGACAGGGACATCGTGGTGTTCGGCAAGGGCTATCGCGGCGGCACGACCTACTCGTTCATCACCATCGGAGTGCCCGATGCAAAGGACATCCTGGACGTGACGGCGCGCGACTTGACCGGAGACGGCAAGGCGGAGGTCGTCGTGCGGGGGCTCTTGCACGCCAAGGCCAGCAAAGAACTCGGTGGCGACGTCGTCGACCGCTACGCGCTCTTCGTCTACCAGGTGACGGACGGCGGCGTGCGCCGCGTGTTCGCCGCCGAGACCGGCCGCGCTCTCAAAGACAACCGGGTGGTGGGCACGATCTCGTTCGTTCCCTCGAAGACCGGAGTCCGCATCGAACTTCGACCCGGCCGCGCCGTCGGGTGGACCGACAAGACCTATCCGTTTCCGCCGGATACGACCGCCGCCGGTGGCCTCGAGCCCTTGCTCTTGCCGTGGGGAGCCGGCAGCGCGCGGAAGTACAAGTTCGACGGCAACGGCTTCGCGCTGGAGTGAACTGCAGCCCCGAGCTCCTCTGCAGCTCGAGATCAGTCCACGACCACGGACGCTCCAACTCGGTCCTTGTCGTCGGCTCGCCCGTCCGCCACTCTGGCGTAGATGGCGGGCGCGACATTGAACTCACGCAACCGTTTCAAGGCGGATAGTCGTGATGTGCTTGGGTGGAGCGCGCGCGTTCTGTGCGCCGTCGCCGCCTTCGGTGGATGCGCGAACAGCACGGGGCCGGCGAGTCGGCCCTCGGTCTCGACGAAGCCAACGCCGCCGCAGCTTCCGGCCGCGGACCCCTGGGACCTGACCTACGTCGACTTCGGGAAGGCTTCGTCGCTCTGGGAGAACGGGGAAATCATCACCATGGGGCGCTGGCGGGTGCGGGCCACGAAGGACAGCGTGACGATCTCGGAGCAGGGCACGGAGAGCGCGATCGCCTATGCGCGCCTTGCTGGCGAAGGTGAAGTCGTCGTTACTCGGAACGGCGTTGCGTACCGTGCCGCCAAACGCCTCGGCCCGCTGACCTACGCGGGCGATACGCGCGGCGCGAAGCCAAGCACGATCTTCACGCTTGCCGCTGGCGTGGAGGTCCTGCACGACGAGCGCGGCGCGTTGTGGCGACTCGCACCTTCCAGTCCTGCCCTGGCGCGCACCTTGGGCGAAGGGCAAGTCGCCGACCTCGCCGTCGTTGGCACGACGCTCTTCGTGATTCGCGGCGCTGGGTCCCTCGCCAGGTCGAGCGACGGCGCACAGACATTCGTGGACGTCGAGCTCCGCGGCGCGTGCGCCCGACGCTTCCACGAGCAAGCCGGCGGAGGTGTGATCTTCGAGTCGACCCGCGGTATGAAGCTCGTGACCGCGGCTGGGAAAGTGACGGAGGTCGCCGAAGGCGAGGCAGCGGCCGGGGGGAGCGCTTGGCCTTTCTCGCTGACCGCACTCAACGAAGTCGGCGGTCGCGTGCAGCAGCGCCTAGAGGCGCTATACGCGCCGGCCACGTTGCCTGCCGGCGCTCTACCCGAGGGTGGGCGGTCACTTTTCTTGCACCCTTTAGAAGAGGTCAAGAATGGCGTGCGCAAGCGCATCGAACTGCCGGCGGTCACCGGCAGCTGCAGCGCTCGGCTCGGGGCGCGCCACGCGTTTCTGACCTGCACGCTCGAGCCGGCGAACGATGGGGGCGAGGATGCCGGCGAAGGGCTGGACGCCTTGTATCGACTGGACGCCGCGGGCTGGACGCACCTGGGTTCGGTGGCGACGCTCGACCCCGAGGCCCGGCCGTCCGCGGCCGTCAGTGCGGCGGGCGGCATCGTCGTGCGGTCCGCGTGCCGTTCTGAGGATGCAGAATCCGTCCTCGACCCCTCGGTGCGCGCTCACGAACTGTGCTGGTACGACGGTACTCGCTTCCGGAACCGCCGCCTCGTCACCGGCAACGACGAGGATGATCTCGAACTCGTCGATTTGAACCGGACGACGCTGCTCTATCGGACGCCGACGAAGCCGACGGGATTCGAGTACGCGGTCGTCGACCTGGCGCGCGATTCGAAGGGGCGACGGTTGGAGACCTCGCTCGGGGAAGGCGCCGTAGCGGACGCACACTTGGTCGACGGAACCGTGTTCGCCGAGGTCGTCCGGGGCAGGGCTCGCTACCTCGCGTCTGGCATTCTGGGCCGCAAGCTCGAAGTAAAGCCGCTCCCTGCCGGTGCGCTGCACGTGGCGATGGCGAACGCGCAGCGTGGCGTGGCGACGGGCAGGAACCTGGCTCAGCTCTGGGGCACGGTGGACGGTGGCGCCAGCTGGCGACCGCTGCTCTTCAACGTCAGAGGCGATGCCCGCTCCATCGAGCTCGAAGGCCGCCCGCGCTGCGCGGCCCATAGCTGTCAGATTACCGAAGATTGGATGTGGGCGCCGCGGAGCGCACTCCAGGCTGCCGGACAGTCGCGCGCCGAGCTCGTCGCACCACCGAGCACAGCGGCGTGGGTCCAGCGCGCCGCGCCCGTCGAGCTCTCGCCCTGCGGGAAGTAGTCAGATCCGGCGAGCGTCATCGCGCCGCGGGCTGTCCGGACAACGGCGTCGCGGCGAGATGAAGGGTGCGGTTGCTACGCCGTGGTGCGGCGCACGGGGATGATCTGAACTCGTCGACTCGCGCCTTCGCCGTCGCTCTTGGTGACCACACCTTCGAACTTGGCGAGAGCCAGATGCACCACGCGGCGGTCCCGCGGGTTCATCGGTTCGAAGGTGATGATCTTGCCCAGCTCCACCGCCTGCTTGCCCAGGCGCTTGGCCATGCTGGCCAGCGAGCTGTCGCGCCGGGTGCGGTAGCCCTCCGCGTCCACCAGAACGTGGCGCTTGTCGAGCCCCGAGCGGTTGACGATGCGGTGGGTGATGAACTGCAGGGCCATCAGCACCTGCCCCTTCTTGCCGATAATGCGCCCGGCGTCGGGTCCCGCGATCTCGATGTTGATCTCGGGGTTCTCGTCGTCGTCCTTCGGACGAAGGAGGCGGACGCGGCAGTCCATTTCCATCTCTTTGACGACCTCGGCGACGAACTCGAGGGCCTGCGTCGCCCGCGGGTCGTTCTCGGGCACGTAGTCGGGCTCGTCGTCCCTGCGCCCGCCACGCCGAGGTCGGCGCGGTTCACCGTCGCCGTCGGCGGAGGCCTCGGCGCCGTTGTCGCCTCCGCCTTCGTCGTCGCCCTCCTCGTCACCTTCGAGATCCGCTTCGTCGTCCCACCCTTGCTCGGTCTCTTGCTCTACGTCGCTCATCTGACTGGCCTTTCCATGCCAAGAGTGAAGCGAGTGCCTTAGCTACTCGCTTCCCCTTTGATCTTTACGCCGATATCACGGCTTTTTTTTCCGCCTCGAGCTTGATCGTCTGGCGCCTCACGTAGCGCTCGACGATCTGCTGCTGTGCGATCGTCAACAGCCCGTTGCTGAACATGTAGACCCCGAGACCCGCCGGCAAGAACAGCATGAACACCGTGAACATCGCCGGCATGAAATACAGCATCATCTTCTGCTGCATCGGGTCGCCCTGCATCGGCATGATCTTCTGCTGAGCGAAGTTGGTGGCACCGATGATGAACGGCAGGATGAAGAAGCGATCGGGCTGCGAGAGGTCGGGGAACCACAGGAAGGGGATGTTGAAGAGCTCTACGGCGGTCTGAAGGGTCGTGTAGAGCGCAAACCACACGGGCATGCTGGCGAGCTGCGGCAGGCAGCCCTTGAGCGGGTTCACCTTGTGCGTCCGCCAGAGTTCCATCTGAGCGAGCCCCTTGCCCTGGGCGTCGTCTTTGAACTTCTCGTTCAGCGCGTCGAGCTCGGGCTTCAGCTCGCGCATCTTGATCATGCTCTTGATGCTGGGCACCGCGAGCGGAAACAGAGATCACGCGCGCCGTGAGGGTCAGCAAGATGATGGCGAGACCCCAGTTCGGCAGAACAGAGTGAACCTTCAGCAAGAACGCGACCAGGACCTTGGCGATGACGCTGAAGAAGCCCAGGTCGATAATCTCGGTCAGGTCGTGCTTGCCGCCGCCCACGCCTGCGAGCGCGTCCCGTTCTTTCGGCCCGATGTAGGTCAGGACGGTGTAGCGCGCGCTCTCTTTCGGCTCGAGCTCGACCAGTGGGTAAGCGAGTCGCGCGCGATACATCGCGCCGCCGTTCGGATCGGCGCCCTCGGACTTGTACTTGGTGGCGTCCCAGCGCTCCTCGATCTGGAGTTGGCAGGTCGGCTTGGCGTCGGCCGGGGCCGACACCGGGACCAGCGCGTGAGAGAAGTAGGCGTTTGAAACCGCGGCGTAAGCGGGCGGCGTCTTGGTCTCGAACCAGTCCCCGAGGTTCAATGGGCCCGAGAACCCGGCCTCCTTGAACTGGTCCGGCTCGAAATCCGGGGGCCGCATGCGGACGGCCTTGTTCGCCTCGGAGACGCACTCGACGTGCGTCATGAACGGGCTCACCCGGAACATGCCGCTCTCGACTTCTTTTTTGGTCCGCCAGGCGTCGGTGTGCACGGTGAGCGCGTGCTTCAGCTTCTTTTCCGCGCGGTTGGTGATCGTGGCATCGACCTCGAGCTCGTAGGGGTGCTCGGTCGCGCGAACGGTCCGCTGGATCTCGACCTTGGCGTCGCGGTACACGAACTCGCAGCTCTTCCCGTCAGCCTTGACCAGGTCGTAGTCGACGGTGTCGAAGTCGATCTGCCAGTCGTCCGCGGGGTGGAAGCGTTCGTTGCGGAAGTGGAAGCGCAGCTGTCGGCGCAGCTCGACGTCCGGGGTCGTCGCGAGGTCGATGGCCACGCCCTTCTGCGTGTACTTGGCGGTGCTCAGGTAGAAGTGTTCGAGCGAAGCGCCTTCGGTGCTCAGCTGCGCATGGAAGCGCGGTGCCCAGATGTCACAGAGCTGCTTCGGCTTGCGGACCGCCGGGACCGACGTGCCCTCGTACTTGAGCGGTTGCTGTTCGGACGATTTCTCGCCGAACAGCTTCGGCAAGAACAAGACCCCCAAGAGCACGGTGAGGCCGATGAAGAGCCACCGCGCGATACCGCTTCGTTCCATGTCGTGCTCGAGGGGCGAGGGAGTGCTTGGAAAACTCAGGCGGAGTCAGCCGCTTGATCGCGCCGTTCTGGCGCGCCACTGCCGGTCGGGTCGGCGGGAGGGAGTGCCGCATCGGCGTGGCCCTCCGGCAGGGGTGGCGGATCGTATCCCCCCGGATGAAACGGATGGCAACGAGAAAGGCGCTTCACCGTCAGCCAGCTGCCCCTGACGGCCCCGTGGAGCTCGATGCAGCGCAGGCTGTAGCGGGAACACGATGGGTGAAAACGACACACGTTGCCGAGGAAGGGCGACAGCACGATCTGGTAGGCGCGGATCAGCAGGATGAGCAGCCGCGCGATCATGGCTCGGCGGAGTCTCCCGCTTTTTCGCGGCCCTCGCCAGCCCCGGCGGATCGGAGGAGGTCTGCCCGAGCGTCGGCGAAGCGCCGACGGAGCACCGACTCGACCGCACGAAACTCGGCGATCACTCCCTCGAGTCCAGGCTCGCCCCGGGCTTGCTTCGCGATGACGACCACGTCGACGTCGGTGTCCCAGAGGTCCCGAGTTGCGCGGAACGCCTCGCGAATCAGGCGTTTCACTCGGTTTCGAACCACTGCGCCCCCGACCTTGCGGCTCACCACCGTGCCCAGGCGAGCGCCCAAGGGATCGCGGCGCGCGCGCACGAGTAGAACGAAGCGCGCGGTGGACACCCGCCGCGCACCTCGGAGTATCTCCTGGTACTCGGCGTGTTTCCGAACCCGCTGGGCAGGCGGGAACCGACCGGAAGGTCGGGGCACTACTTCTTGTAGGTGGAGACCGCGAGGCGCCAGCGGCCCTTGCGGCGCCGGGCCTTCAGAATGTCGCGCCCGCCCTTGGTGCTGTTGCGCTTGCGAAACCCGTGGGTACGGGCGCGGCTGGTGTTGCTGGGCTGGAAAGTGCGCTTCATTGGGCTACCCGCTCTGGTCTCGGTTGAGCTTCATCTCGGTCGGCCGGGTGGAGCCCCGGCGTCGAGGGGCCGGCAGTCAGCCACGGGGCGGGCCGCTAGTCAAGTCCGACGGTTCCAGGGCCGGATTTCCGATCAGTCCCCCAGTCGGGGCTTGCCCGGTGTGATGCCGAGTGATAATCCGTCGCTCCCATGCGCGACAACATCCGTCTCGTGTCCTCCGCCGGCACTGGCTTCGCCTACTACACCACCAAGAACAAGCGCACTCAGACTTCGAAGCTCGAGCTGAAGAAGTACGATCCGGTCGCGCGCCAGCACGTGGTGTTCAAAGAAGCGAAGATGCCGGCTCACAGCAAGTGAGCGGTCGGGGAGCGTCTCGCTTCTCGCCTGGTACTCGTTCCAACTCGCCCGCGGTCCTCTCTGGGAGCACCGCGGGTTTTCACGTTTGTTGGTGGCCACCCGGCGACTGGACCACGCCGGGCGCCCTGCCGTTGGGGCGAGCTATTCGCCGCTCAGGATCTTGAATTCCACGCGACGGTTCTTCGCGCGGCTCTCTTTGCTGTCGTTCGACACGAGCGGTTTGGTCTCGCCGAAACCTTCGCTCTGAAGCCGCGAGGCGGCGATGCCCTTGCTCGTCAGGTACTTCAGGCAGCTCGCGGCGCGGTCCTTGCTGAGCTTCATGTTCATTGCGTCGGCCCCGACGTCGTCCGTGTGGCCGTAGACGCCGATCTTGAGGGCGGGGCGAGCCTGCATGAGCGCCACGACTTCGTCGAGGATCGGGAAGCTCACGGCCTTGATCACGGCCTTGCCCGTCTCGAACTGAATGGGCTCGAGCAGCGCGACCTCGCCGTCTTCGGTGACCTTGGTCAGACCCGGGCAGCCGTTCTTCTCGGCGATCTTGTTCTTGAGACCGGGTTCGAGCGGGCAGCGATCCTCTTGGTCCGGGATCTTGTCGTTGTCCGCGTCGTCCTCGGGGCAGCCGTCGGAGTCCTGGATGCCGTCCTTGTCCTCGGGCACGTCCGGGCACGCATCGGCAGTGTCGGGGATGCCGTCGTTGTCGCGATCGGAGCCCACGGGGCAGCCGTCGCTTGGATCCGGCGGCTTGCCGTCTTCCGGCACGTCCGGGCACTTGTCGATGTCGTCCGGGTAGCCATCTTTGTCGCGGTCCAACGCGTGATCCTCGACATCGGGGACGACTCGGACCTTCTTTGGCGGCGACTTGGGATCGAAGTCGCTGAGGTTCAGGTAGTGCCCGAGGGACACCAGCACGCGAAGATCCGGCGCGCCGTAGCCACCGGTGAATCGGGTGCCCGCGCCGGCCATGGCCCAGGTCTTCTCCTTCTTGCCCAGCGCGAAGCGGCCCTGCGCCATCCACTCGAAGGGCGTGTTCTTGCCTTTGAACAGGCTGTCTTTCGTGAGACCGGTCGAACCGAAGACCTCGCCGCCGATGCGCACACGTCCGCTGCGCAGGGGGAAGTAGATGCCAGCCGCGGTGCGCATCTCGCTCGCTACGGTGAGGCTACCCTGCGTTCCGCCGATGGAGCGCTCGGGACGGAACTGCGGCCCCAGGTGTCCGGAGATGATGACCTTCCCGCCGTCGTACTCGGCGTTGCCGTAGAACCAACCGCTGGTCTGGCCGTCACCCGTGAACGAGTTGGAATCGCCGGTGGGCGCCCAAAGCCCACCGCCCAAGCCGAGTCGAAACTTGCGGTTGCTCGACTCGTGGGCTTTGACCCGGGCGTCGATGCGCAGGTCGTGAATGGTGACCTTGCGCACGTCGAGGCCGCCCGAGACGTCCCGGGACGATGGATCCTCGCCGGTCCATTGGTAGAAAGCGATGGGCAGCGCCACGTTGAAGCTGGCACGACTCGCGAGCTCCATGCCGACGCTCAGGTAGTTGATGATCTGCCCCTGCACGGGGTTTTGGATGTTCGTTTGAGTGTTGCCGTCATCGGTGACGTTCGAGTCGCGCAGTGGGTTCAGCGAAAACCCCAGGGCCGCCATCCCGTAGAAACGCGAGCGCTCGGCCATGTAGGGCCGCCAGACCATGAAGCCGTCGTCCGGAGCCCCGGAGATCTGGGCTCGGTCGAGGTACCAGACCCGAGTCTGGGCGGCGGCGGGCGCCGTGGCTGTCAGCGCCGCGAGCCCGAGCCCGAGGGCCAAGGCCGGCTTGGCGAAGCGAAGGAGAGCGAGAGAATGGAGATTTTCCAGCATGCAAACCCCGCGGGAAGCTACCCCGCCGCCTCCGGCATTGAAAGCCAGAAACACCCGGTCCCGTTGATCTTCGGGGTCTGGAGTCAGCGCATGTCGGCGAAGACCTCGGTCACCCAGATGCCGTCGGGGCCTGCCACGGCGGCGATCCCCACCGAGTCGTAGCGCTGCTCGAGAAGGTTGCCGCGGTGGGAAGGACTCGCCCAGATCGCTCGATGCGCGCGCGCGGCGTTGGCCGCTCGGGCCACATTCTCTCCGAAAGCCCGTGGCTCGAGGCCGGCCGACTCGAGTCGCAGCTTGACGGTGCCCTTGCCGACGTCGTGTCCCAGGCTCCGCGCGTCGCGCATCGCTTCGGAGTGCACCAGCGCCACCCGATCGAGCTCATCGCTTCGGACCAGGGCGCCGAGCCCCTCCCGGTGGCGCGCGGCATTGATCATGGCCAAGAGCGCTGCGCCGGGTTCATTCGCGCCCTCGCCGGCGTCCTCGCCGGGAGCCCGGCTCGAAGCGAACGCGGAGGGGGGACTCGTGCCTGCGTGCACGTAGGCCTCCAGCACTGGACGGGGTCCCTTGTCGACGTCCGCGAGCACTTGCACGAGCCAAGTGCCGGGGCTGTTCGGGGCAAAGCGCGCCCGGACGATGCCCCCGTCTAGCGAGGTGGGGATCGCTCGGGGCGCGCCGCGGGGGCCGAGAACCACGACCTTCGCGTCGCGGGTCGCGACCAGCATGTTCGCGGTGACGTCGAGCCACTGGCCCGGGCGCGCCGAGATCGGCAAGCGTTCGAGATCCGCCAGGGCGTCCACGGCCACCAGGGTCACGGACTCGTGGTCAGGGCTCTTCACGTGCGCCGCCCCGCAGGCGCGCACCCCGCCGTCGCCGAATCCAGCGAGCCAGCGCTCGGCGCGTTGGAGCGCGTCCTTCGTTTCGAGGGTCGGACCCGCGTAGGACCACGCGCGCGGCCAGACGTGGGGCGACCCCGCGGCGCGCAGCTCGAAGGCGAGCTCGGCGGGCTCCAAGTTGCCGGTATCCATGCGCGTGGCCAGGCGAGCGGCCACGCGATCGAGCGCCGCATCGCCCCGGGCGCAGGCTCCCGCCAACGCGCGCGCCAGGCCCTTTGCGGAGCTCGGTTCAGGAGACCGAGTCGCCGCCTGCCACGGCAGGCCCCCGGGGGTCGGGGCCGCGGCGTCGGGCGCACCTGCGCTGCCCGCTGCTGGTGCCCTTGCCGGCGGCAGCGCCGGATCGGCGGGGGTGCAGCCCGCCAGCGTCAGGGAGAGGAGCAGGGTCGAGCGCACCGCCGGTCAGCGTAGCAAAAGCTCAGTGGATCCTCGCGAATTTTGCCGTGAAGTCGACCTCGGCGAGCGCCGCTGGTAGTCTGCCCAGTGCCCGGGCGCGCATGAACCGGATTTCTACAGCGGCGAAGGTGGGCCTGTTCGCGATCCTGACTGTGGTCGCGAGCGTGTTCATCTATCGCTTCGTCAGCAAGCAGGCCGCAGGCACGGGGGGCTACGTCGTCTGGGCGCTTCTCTCGGACGCCACCGGGGTGCCGAAGAACTCGCAGGTCAAGGTCGCCGGCATTCCCATTGGGCAGGTCGAGAGCATCCGGCTGCAAGACGGCAAGGCCCGCATCGACATCCGCATTCGCGCAGACGTGCCGCTCTACGAAGACGCAGCAGTCGCGAAGGTGAGCTCGAGCCTGCTCGGCGAGTACTTCCTCGCCGTTGCGCCGGGCACCGAAGGCAAGCCGCAGCTTCAGAACGGCGACCGCATCCACGCCGTCGTCGAAGCAGCGACCACCGACCAAATCCTGAAAGACGTCGCAGACATCACCAAGCAGGTGAAGAAGATCGCCGATAGCCTCGCTGGATCCATCGGCAGCGAGAAGGGCGAAGCGAACCTCAAGGACACGCTCCAGAATTTGGCGGACGTCACCGAGGCGCTCAATCAGACCGTTCGGGAGAACCGCGGTAGCATCAAGAGCATCCTGAACAACGTCGAGCGCATCACGGCCAAGGGCGAGCCCGAGGTCGATCGGATCCTCGAGAACGTCCGGGTCGCGACCAAAGACGTCCGGGAACTGTTGCAGAAGGGCGAAGCGGCCGGGGGTTCGCCGGGCGAAGTGCGGCAGGTCATCGAGCGTGTGAACCGAGCCAGCGGGGATCTAGAGAAGACCCTCTCGAACCTCGAAAAGACCACCGGACGGCTCGAGCGCGGCGAGGGCACGCTGGGTCGCCTGAGCAAGGACGAGAAGCTGATCGACGAAGTCGAGGGCGTGGCCGAGAACGTCGGCGAGTTCGTGGGCGGACTGAACCGACTGCAGACCATCGTCGCACTGCGCACGGACTACCAGTTCTTGGCCAGCACGGTGAAGAGCTACGTCGAGCTTCGCCTCCAGCCCCGCGAGGACAAATACTACTCGATCGAGGTGGTGAACGACCCCCGCGGACTGACGCGCTTCGAGCAGATCGACGTCGACACCACCAACCCCAACGACCCGCCGCACTATCGCGAAGTGCGCACCGTCACCACCAACTCGTTTCGGTTCTCGCTCCAGTTTGCCCAGCGGGTGGGCCCCTTCGTCGGGCGCTTCGGGATCAAAGAGTCGACCGGCGGCGTCGGCCTCGACACCTTGCTCTTCGACGATCGCTTCGAGGTACGGCAGGATCTCTTCGGCTTCGGCGAGGTCGTATTGCCGCGCTGGCGCATCTCGCTGGGCTACGAGTTCGTGAGCCGCCTGTGGCTGCTCGCCGGCATCGACGACATCCTGAGTGCAGGGCGTCGGGACTACTTCATCGGCCTGCAGCTCAAGTTCAACGACGACGATCTCAAGACGATCTTGCCCTTCGCCCCGGGCCCCTGACTCAAGAGCTGTCGAAAATTCGACAGCTCTTTCACTTTGTCATCGGGGAGGCACGCGCCTCCCCGCCCCACCGAAGTGAATTCGTTGGGGCCCCACCCCACGCGACGCGCTGCGTGACACCCGACGGGCCGACGGGTGTGGGCCGGCTCCGCCGGCTTGCGCTCCGCCATTCTTCGACAGACCTTCAGTAGTCCACCCAGCCCAGCACCTTGGCGGCGACCAGGGCCGCGTAGGCTTCTTTGTCGCCAACTTTGCGCTCAGAGGGTCGGGGCGTCGTGACGTGTTGGACTGCTTTGCCGAGTGTCATGCGTTCCGTCGCCAGCGCGGGCAGCATGCGCAGGCTGACCGGAGCAGTTCCGATCTCTCCCGGGTCGAAGGCGGCGTAGTGGCGCGGGCCGGGAGAGAGCGGCGCCTCGAAGTCCGGCAGCAGCACCCGCGGATCGCCGCCCGACTGCACGATGGAGCCGGCCATCATCGGGCTGGCCAGATCCAAGTCCAGCGGGAACTCGACGCGGCCGGAGTCCGTCGCCCGATAGAACACCACCGACCCGCGCTTCCAGCCGCAAAGCGCGGCCACGCGGTCGCGGCCCTGATCGCGGATCGCGCGAAACACGTCCATGGCCTGGACAAAGCCCAAGCCCACGACCGTGTCGCCGAGGCGGCCGCCGAAGCGCGACAGCGAAGCCAGAGCGCTGTCGAGTTGCTCGCGCGAGATCGCGTGGCGCCGAACCAAGTACTCGCCGAGCAGCTCACTCCTGTCGGTGGAGGCGACGTGATGCAGTCGCCCGCTCCGAAGGTAGAGCTCCTTGCGTTGAGGCGCGCCGGTCCGGTCGGCGCGTTCGACGAACAACGCTCCGCTCTCGCGTTCACGTCGCATCTGCGCGAGCACCTCCATCATCGGCGTGTCGCTGAGCAGCACGCGGTAGTCCGGCGCGCCGGGAGCGTGCAGGTCGCGCGTGGTCTGGGTGGTTGACGGCAAGAGGTGTCGCGCGAGCTCGCCGTGATCGCGGATCTTCCCGAAAGCGCCGCTGCCGAACGCGACTTCGTCGTCGCCCAACAGCTCGCCGGTGGCGACCAGCTCGAGCAGGCGCGGCAGGCCGATGCCGTCGAGCATACGGCCGTCCGTGCGCCGCACCTGCGCGATCTCCAATTCTGGCGAGGCGTCCGGCGCTGGGAGCCCAGCCCTCGCGCGAGGGCCGGCCGGCGCGGTCCGGCGCGACTGCGCCATCGGCGGAACGGACTCCGGGGCAGCCGGGCTCGGTGTGAATCGGTGCGCCACGGCCCGCATGCGATCGACGCTGTCCTTGATCTGTCGCGCCATCTGCTTCGAGTCCGAGGCTTCGCGTACCAACTCCGCGAGCTGGCCCCGCGCCGAGGCATCGTCGAAGGGGGCGAGAGCGGTCGACAGCTCGTCGGCGGACTGGAATCGGTCGTTCGGCGCGCGAGCCAGGGCCTGCTCACAGATGGCGAAGAACCCCGGTGGCATCCGCGCCGCCTGGGCCCGGAGCAGCTCGATGTTGGCGTCGCGGATCGCGAGCAACACGGCGAGCTGTCCGCTCCCCGGGAACAGACGCTCGCCGAGGAGCATTTCGCCCAAGATGGCGGCGAGCCCAAAAAGATCCGCGCGGTGGTCGAAAGGCTCGCCCGCGATCTGCTCGGGGGCGAGGTAACCAAACTTGCCCTTGAGCCCCGCGTCTTCCGACGGGGGGCGTACCTGCTCACTCACCCGCGCGATGCCGAAGTCCCCGAGCTTCGCGGCGCCGTCGATCGACAGATAGACGTTGGACGGTGTCACGTCACGGTGCACGATCTTGAGGGGGAGGCCTTCCGCGCTGCAGGCGGCGTGCACGGCGGCGAGGGCAGCCGCCATGCTGCGCGTGATGTAGACGGCGACGCCGAGGGGGAGCCTGCGTTGCTCGGTCTCGGCGTGCCGAAGCAGTCGATACAGGTCGACGCCCTCGACGTACTCCATGGCCAGGTAGGGTTCGCGTCCGACCATCCCGGCGCCGAAGACGGTCACGACGTTGGCGTGGGTGATGGCGCGGTTGAGTTCGGCCTCGTGGCTGAGCACGTCGAACTGGTCCTCGGTACGATCGGACAGCAGGCGCTTGACGACCAACTTGGGCGCTGGAACGATCCCCGTCTTGGGCCGCGCCAGGAACACCTCGGCACTGCCGCCGACGGCAAGGCGCCGCTCGAGCACAAAGGGGCCGAAGGGCGTGGCAGGTTCTTTCGTATCCCTGCTCATGCTCGTCGGTCCATTATGCCGTCCGGTGGGCCAGGGCGGCTACCGAGCTTTGTGCCCGAGGCCGTGGCGGGCTTTCTCTGCCTGAAATCCGGCGGATTCTGCGCTAGAGATCGCCGACGATGCGAGTGCCGAACCTCCTTGCCCAGGTCCTGATCGCGGGGGCGACCTGCCTCGCGTCGGCCTCGTGCAAGCGCGCGCCGGCGACTCCCGCGAGCCCGCCCAGCACGCCCACGGTGCGGGTGTTCGTGGTCAGCAACCTGGCTGGCGCCCTCGAGCCCTGCGGTTGCGTGAAAGACATGCTCGGCGGAATCGATCACGCGGCGGCCTTTGTGCAGAGTCGCCGGGATTCGGCGTCGTCGTCCATCTTGCTCGCCTCCGGTCCGACGCTCTTCATGGACACCGCGCTGAAATCCGACCAACGCGCCCAGTCGCTGTGGAAGGCGGAGGCCATCGCGGCATCGCTGGCGGACGCGAAGCTGACCGCGTGGACTCCCGGAGCAAACGACTGGGCGGCGGGAGCGGTCGAGCTCGCCCGGCTGAACAAGAGCACCGGAGCCGCACTCGTCGCGGCGAACCTCGGCGGGCAATCGGTCGGCGCCCAGCGCTTCAAGATCGTCGAGGCTCAGGGCCACAAGATTGGCATCGTGGGAGTGTCGGTGCCGTTGGAAGCGGGCGGCACGCCGACGGGTGTCGAGCTCGGCGACGCGCGAGCCGCCCTCGAAGAGGCCAAGAACGAGCTCGAGGCCCAAGGGGTCCGCATCAGGATCGCCATGGTCGCGATGCCGCGCGGCGACGCGATGCGAATGATCGACTCCGTCTCCGGCTATCAGCTGGTCGTTGTGGGCAAAGCCGTGGATCGGGGCGACGTGAACGACGCGCCGACGCCTCCGGCTCTGGTTGGCGAAACGTTGGTGGTGCAGACTCCGAACCATCTCCAGGGGATCGCTGTCGTCGATCTGTTCGTGCGGGCAGGGGAGACCCGCTTCAAAGACGGCTCGGGTCTGGCGCGGGCCGAGAAGCGAGACACGCTGCGCCGGCGGCTCGAAGAACTGGAGCGACTGCTGCTGAGCGCCGAGAAACCCGGCAGCACGGTACGCGCCGAGGACCTGGAGGCGCGCCGCAAGGATCGCGACGCCGTGAAGCGGGAGATCGATCAGCTCGGCGTGGCGGAGCCCCCGCCCGAGGGAAGCTTCTTCCGCTACGAGCTGGAGCTGGTGCGGGAAGGATTGGGCGCGGATGCGGCGGTCAGCGCCCGCCTGAAGTCCTATTACAAGCGAGTCAACGATCACAATCGAACGGCCTTTGCCGATCGGAAGCCGGCGCCGGTCGCGGCCGGGAAGAGCGGCTACCTCGGCGTCGACAAGTGCGTCACCTGCCACGGTGAGGAGCACAAATCCTGGAAGAGCACGCCGCACTCGCGGGCGTACGCTCCACTGGTCCGCGACGAGAAACAGTTCAACCTCGACTGCGTGGGCTGTCACGTCACGGGCTACGACAAACCCGGAGGTTCGACGGTCACCCACGTGGAGGGGCTCACCGATATCCAGTGCGAGATCTGCCACGGACCGGCCTCGCGTCACGCCGAGTCACCGAACGACAAGACGCTGATCCTCCGCTCGCCACCCAAATCACTCTGCGCGTCGGAGTGCCACCACCCGCCTCACGTCGGGAAAGACTGGAGCGTCGAGCAGGCCTGGCCGCGGATCCTCGGCCGGGGTCATGGGCGGTAGGCTGACGTATCCGAGCTTCGCGAACCGCCGCCTCAACGCCGGGGCAGGGGCTCGCCGCGCGGCATGCGCGAGAGCTCGTCGTCCGTGACCGACGTCACTTGGTCCCAGTCGTAGCCCATGGCGTTGAAGGTCGCGGGGTCGGGGATGTGGCGGAGCTTGCCGGCTTCGACCACGAAGATCTCGGTCCCGGTGCCCCTGACCAGGCTGCCTTCGGGCGGAACGCCGGGGGCGGTCGCCGGCGGCGCCGGCGCGGGCTCGCTCCTCGGCGGGGAGTTCGTATGGATCAGCTCGGGGGCGCGCGCCATGCCGATAGGGGCGAGTTCGACTCGAAGCAGGTCGGAACAGCGTTCGGGCGGGCGCGCGGCATCCGCGGGCGGCTCGGTGCAGGACGCTCGGTCACCGCTCTTGGCCAGCACGCGACCACGCGGGTTTGGTTCCGCTGCGCTCGGACCTGCGCTGCCGGGAGCCCCGGGTCCGGTGCCCATCTCGAACGCCCCGACGGCAATCGACGCCACGAAATGGGTGGCGCCCGCGCAGGCTCCAATCAGATCCTGCTCTCCGACGAAGGGGAGCGCGGTTGAGTAGCCGCCGATGGTTGAGGTTTGGATGACGATCCCGCCTGCGAGCATGTCGCCGCGCAGCCGCCGAGCTTGGTCGGGCATCAGAGATTCGAGTTGCCCATCGTTGTCGATGCTCAGCCGGTCTTCTTTCACCCTGCTACGCTCGAAGACGTATTTCTCTTTGATCCGACAATCGGGCAGGATCGACAGCTCGCAGTCCGCGTAGCGCACGACCACGACGCCGTCCCTGGCTTGCGCTTCCAAGTTGGCGCGTTCCTCCGGCGACCAGCCGACGGTGAGCTGCTCTGTCCCGTCGCTCGCGTCGCGGCAGCGCGGCTCCAGCGCCCCGCCCCCCTTACCGGGGTCTTTGAGGGACATCTTGCCAGCCCCGCCACCGCAGGCGGCGAGCATCGACACGAGTGCGAAGGGCAGCAGTGAGGCACAGTGATTCGACATGGCAGCCGGCGAGCCTACGATTCAGTGGTGGTGATCGCAAGACGGCGTGTGGGCTGATGGGTCACGACTCACGACAAATCCGGTGCTTTGCCGGTAGCCGGCGCGTCGGATCGCGTGGCCCACCAAGCCCAAGCCAATAGCGGGATCTGCAAAGGCAACCGGAGGAGCGTGAGCACCGGTGGGATATCGGGGAAGCGCTCCGGATGCAGCGCCATCTGCAGGTTGGCCGGGAAGACAGCCACGAGCAGCGCGACGATGCCGACGCCGGCGAGCGAGCGCACGCGGGGCAGGAGCACCCCGATGCCTCCCAGGATCTCGCACACCCCGCTCGCCTCCACGAGCAGCCGATGCGCTGGCAGGTAGTCCGGCATGATCGCCAGGTACACCTCTGGATTCACGAAGTGGTTGCTGCCGGCGGCCACGAAGGCGAGGGAGAGCAACAGGAGCGCGATCCGACGCGAGCGGCGCTGGGGTAGCTCCAGTCGGATCATGCTGGCGAAGCAGCCTTGCATGGGACCGCCACGGACGCGATCGAGTCGACGCAGGGGCCACGCGTCAACTTCGTGAACGAGGCCAGTTGGCGCAGATCGAGGCGGCGAAAGTGCGCGCTCACGGCAGCGCTGTCCTCAGAAACGAACCGCGCCGATAGCTCCCGACGTACAGCGCGGCGAAGGCGACGTAGCTCCAGGCGATGACCTGCCAGAGGCGCTCGAGGGGAGCGCCCAGGCCGAACACCACGAGGTAGGCCACCGGGAGCTGAAAGGCGAACACGACGACGCTGTCGATCCCCAGCGTCTGCTTGGTCGCGCCGGCACCCTGGATGGCAGCACCAAGCACGATGCCGATCCCGAGCGCCACGTAGCTGAAGCCCACCGCGCTGACGTAGCTCACTCCGACCTCGACGACGCTGGGCGACTGGTCGAAGAACCCGATGATGTCGCGGCCCCAAGCTCGGTAGGCCAGCGCCAACAGCGTCATCATGGCTGCGTTGTAGAGCGCGGCGTACCAGCCGGCGTTCGCGGCGCGCTCGGGCCGGTTGGCTCCCAGGTTCTGACCCACGAAGGTCTGGGCCGCGCTGCCCCAGCCGAGGCCGACGAAGAGCGCCATGGTCTCTAGGCGGAATACGATGCCCAGGGCCGTGGTCGCTGATTGGTCGTTGTGCGTGGTGTAGGCGCGGGCGACCAGAGAGTGCATGACCAGCATGGCCGCGATGCGCACCACCAGCTGCGTACTCGAGGGCCAGCCGACTCGCCAGATCGACGACAGGGCGCGGAGGTCCGGCTTGCGGACCGAGTCGAGCCGGAAGAGCCCGAAGCGGCGGGTCAGGAGCCACCAGACGGGCAGCAAGACCAAGATGCGCGCGAGGACCGTGGCCCACGCCGCGCCCATCAGCTCCATGCGCGGAATTCCGAGGGCGCTCGCGATGGGCGGTCCCCACGAAAACACCGGTGGGGCCTGCCCCGGTCCGTACACAAACAGAACCGCCAGCACGAAGTTCAACACGTTGGCCAGGACCAAGAGCGACGCCGGTGTCTTGCTGCTGCCCAAGGCGCGCTGAAGGGTCGTGAGGTGGAGGAGCAAGAAGATGCTGAAGCTCCCGCCCAACATCACCGTCAGGTAGTGCGCTCCAAGCTCGGCGACGTCGCCCTTGGCGCCCACCAAGTCTGCGATCAAGAAGCGCGCGCCCAGCATGCCAGCGAGGCCGAACACGAGGCTCAGACCGAGCACCAAGAGCAACGATTGCCACGCAGTGGACCGCACTCCGGATCCGTCACCTGCGCCTTGCTTGCGGCTGACGATGGCCCCCGTTGCCACGCTGAGCCCGTAGCTGACGATCGTGCCGAGCGCCGCGAGCTGATCACAAATTCCGATGGCGCCCAGGGCAGGGCCGGCCACCTCGTGGGGCAGGCGCGAGATCAAATAGGCGTCGACCAGGTTGAAGGTGACCTGCAGCCCCATTCCGAGCGCCAGCGGGGTGCCGAAGCGTGCGACTTCTAGCGGGACGGAACCGTCGAGGATGCGCCGGTTCTGGTCAGTCACTGCGGGCCCTGAAACGTTCGAAGCAGGTGTCGGGGACGCGGCGGTCCTTGCGCTGAAGCGCCGTGGCTTCGACGAAGCGAGCCGTCACGGGATCGTGGTACCCGCTCGGGAGGCCGGCGCCCTCGTACCAGCGGCCCACGCGGGCCATCAGCAGCTCCCGCACCCATTTGCCGACCAACGACGCGAGCATCACCAGTGGATCGCTCGCGTCGGCGTCGCGGACGAAATGCAGCTCACCCACTCCCGGAAAACGGTAAGCGCTGCGTTCGCGGCGCTGGTCGAGGACCAGGTGCAGCCGACCGCCGAGCGGCCCGAAGAATCGCGAATATGCACCCATGCCGCCGACCTTGCCGCAGATCGCGACCACGTCGGAGTCGACCTGCGCGCGGTGGGCGAGGATCAGCGACTCCATCGCGTGCAGGTCCGTCACGAAGCGGTTCTTGCCGGCGGCGCGTGCTGCGTTCAAGCGCTCGGTGCAGATCACGCTGCTCTTGACCGCGAGCACCTCGACCCCGCGCCGACACAGCTCGGCCCGGGCGCGCGTGGCAGCGCTCACGAGGCCGGGATCCGCGCCGAAGGACTCGCCCGCGATGGACCAACACTGCGCGCGCACGTGGTCGGGGCAGGGGGCGCGCAGTCGTTCCACTCCTTCGAGCGACAGCCCCCCGAACACCTCGGCGGGTGACGCGAACTCGGGATCCACCAGGGCGCGCGCCCAGGCTTCGCCCAGCGCGACGTTGTCGTGAGAAACCCGTTGCTTACTGTCGCCGATCATGTCGGCGAGCTTCGCCGGGAGCTTCCGCGCGAGCAGCCGAGCGCCGCGCTCGTCGACGCGAGCGAGCACCGCCGTGACCACCATGGGGCCGAGGCGCGACCCCAGCCCGTTTTCGTCGGCGCCGATCCGGAAGCTGGCGGACACGGGGCGGGAGTGTAGCTCGGTCAGCCGCCGGCCACAGGCGGGATCACCGCCAGGACGTCGCCCGCGCCGAGGGGGTCGGAAGCGTCAGCGAAGGTCTCGTTGATCGCGAAGCGGACCCCGCCCAGGCGGCCATCGAGGGCGGGGTGGGCCTCGACCAAGAAGCGGATGAAACCCGCGAGATTGACGATCTCGGGAGGCAGATCCAGCTCCTCTTCCACGATGCCGAGCAGATCGCGCACGCCGGCGAAATAGAGCACACGAACTCGGGTCATCCCTGCTGCTCCAGGTACTGACTCAGACCGTCGCTCACGCTGACCAGGTTGGGCGTGATCTTCTTCACCAGCAAGTCCTCGACTGCGGCGGCGACTCTCTTCGACAGCAGCCCGGGGACCCCCTTGAGCTTGGAGCCGTCGATGCTGAGCTCACCCCGGATCTCGAGGCGCGTGCCGCCTTCGGCTTCCACGAAGCGGTTCTTGCCGGCGCAGCGCACCGCCTCCGTGAAGGCGTGAGTCTCGATGCGCCAGTCGCAGGTCCATTCGTCTTGATCCCAGCTGGCGTGATCCGACCAGCTCAGCATGTTCTCGCTCAAGAACGCCCGGGCCGCGGCCGGGATCTCGCCGCCGCCGTGCCACTCGTTCAAGAGCTGTGCGCGCGCGCCCCGGTCATCCCGCTTCTTGAGTTCGATGCGGCGGATGTTCGGCAGGAAGTCCGCGAGATCCGGCAGGTGATCGCGGTAGGCGGCGAAGACCATTGGCCGCGGAAAGCGCAGGCTGGCGTCGGCGCTGAGGAGCATTCAGAGGCCGTAGGCGAATCCCAAGGACGGCGCAATCACGGGGGCGAAATCCGGGAAGAGCGCGCGACCGGCCACCTCGATCACCATCGCCGCCTCCGGCGAGACCGCGTACTGCACACCGATGCCAGCACCAGCGAAATACGGGCCGGCGGTCTTGTAGACTTCCAGCTTGAACTTGCTGAACCCGCCGGAGCCATTGTCCTCGAGCACCTCGGTCGAGAGCTTTGCGGTGGTGTCGGCGAGGCCCGCGTTCGCCACGACATAGGGACGAACGCCAGCCCGGGCGAAGGGGTCGCTTCCGAGCCAATAGGCTCCCCGGGCCTCGGCGTGGACTGGGATGAAGGTCTTGCCGCCGTTGCCCTTCGGGGCTCCGTTGAAGGCAAAGCCGAGGCGCGTGCCCAGGGTGACGCTGGTACCAATCAGGCGATCATAGCCGGCGAGGACGCGCATCGACCCGAGCCCCACCCCGCCCTTCATGGTGTTGCCGTTGCCTTGGACCGGAGTGCCCGTGTACTGCACGTCGCCCTTGAAGAAGCAGGACATCGTCTCGTCTTGTTGAGCGGCTGCACTGCAAGCGTCGGACACGTTGGACAGCACGGTGAGGTCCGGAGAGAAGGCGAGGGAGAGCCAGTTGCGTTTGCGCGGCGTCGTGTCCGGCTTCTCCTCGGCCTCGGGTTTTTCGAGGCTCGACTCGTCGACGCAGGACAGCTGAACGCAGGTCTTGGCCCCGGGACAGTCGTCGTTGGTCTCGCAGGAGAGGCCCTGAACCGGGCGCGGGCAGGCTTCGGGCGGCACGCCGCCCGGCAGCGAGGGCTGTCGGCCGCTGATGGCTGACGTGAGCTTGACCTTGCGCGGTTCGTCCGCGGAGCCTGCGCTCGCCACGCGATCGAGGTTCGAGTCGAAGGCGGTCACGTAGTAGACGAGCTCGCCCTTCTTCTCGACGGCAGCGCAGGGGATGAACCCACCGTAGCCGTTCTTGTGTTTCGCGATCGCGAGTTCGCGCCAGTCGTCGTCCGCGGGGCCCTTGTAGCGCACGACGACCCGCGAGACCTTCACGCCAGCCGGCGCCTCCACGAAGACCGGAACCGGGTGGAAGGTCGCCTGCTGACTCCACGGACGCTCCTCGAGGACGCCGACGCTGCCTCCGCCCGACGGGGGCGCTTCGCCGCCGCCCTTCGCTTGAGCCTTCGCGCGGTCGAAGGCCTTCTGCACCTCGGCCGTGATGTAGGCGGCCTGCGGCTTGGCCTTTGGATCCGCGTCGAGCATCTTCTTGAACGCCGCGACGGCCTCCTCTTCCGCCGAGAGCCCCGCGGCGTATACAGTGCCGAGCGCGCCGTAGATGGCGCCCAGCGTCGGCTTGGAGCAGCCGCTCTTCTCGCAGGTGCTGAGTGCGGACCTCAGCTTGGCCACCGCCGTGGTCATGTTCGTCGCGAGGTAGTCCTCCTCCATTGCCTCCGTGATGCTCTTCTTGGCCTGGTCGTCCGCCTTGCCCGCGAAGCACAGCGGGGCGACGAGCAAGCACGCGGTCAGGGTCGCGCGGAAGATCCGGGCCGAGGGGGGAGGCGCCATGAGCAGCGCGGATGTTAGGGCAGTTTCCGGTGGCGGTGGCAGGAATCCGGTCGGGTGCCGAACCGGGGCCGCCCCATGTTAGAAGGCTGTTTTCGGAGGGAGCCGATGACGGAACCAAGCAAAAACGCGCTCAGTCTGGATGTGTACATCGCGTTGGCCGCCGTCGGTTGGGCGGACGGCTCGCTGGATCGGGATGAAGCGGATGCCATCGTTCGGACCGCGACCGACGAGGGCCTCGGGCTCGCCGAGATCGCCGAGATCGAGAAGGCGACCAAATTCCCGGTGGACATCGGTGAGATTGATCGGCGCGGAATGTCGAAAGAGGACAAGCTCTTCGTCTATGCCGTTGCGTCTTGGATGACCTGGCTGGATGGCAAGGTGAGCGACGACGAGGTCGCCGTGTTGAAGAAGCTCGGCGACGCGCTCGGCATCCCTGACAAACCGCGCGAGCATGCCGACGCGATCATGCGCGAGGTTGCTCACCAGTCAGAGGACATCCGTCCACTGCGCTACGATCTCGGCGCGCTCCGGCGTATCATCGACGAGCGTATGGCCGAGGCGCGCGCGCAGCGCGCGGGGCAAGCGGCGGAGAGCTGAGCGGATGAGGCAGGGCACCGTCTGGGTCGGGGCTGCACTGGTGTTGCTGGGTTGCAAGAAGGATCCGGCCCCAGCTCCGCCGGCCACCACCGCGAACCCGAGCGTGGCCGCGCCAGCGACGAGCGCCGAAGCACCCCCTGAGCGCAACCACAGCGCGGGCGTGGTTCGACTCGAAGCGGCCGTGGGAGTCGGAGACGAATTCGGGTACGGCGTGGCCACCGTCGACGAGCGCGTGGTCGTGACAGCGTTCAAGCGCAAGGGCAAGAGCGACGACGGCCGTCCCGGCGCTGTATTCGTATTCAAAGCGGGCCCCGGAAAGCTGGAGCCGGAAGCCGAACTCACCGTCGACGGGTCGCACCAACTCGGCAACGCGCTCGCCTTCGACGGCAGCGTGATCCTGACCGGCGCGCTTTACGACAAAGGCAAGGCGCCAGAGACCGGCGCCGCCTACGTGTTTTCGCGCGAAGCCTCGGGTTGGTCCAAGGGCCAGAAGCTCGCCGCCGCGGATTCGAAGCGAGACGATGCCTTCGGAATCGGCGTGGCGGTCTCGGGTGGTGTCGCCATCGTATGCAACAGCCGTGAGGCAGGCGGCTCGCTCTACCTGCACGAGCGCGGCAAGGCTGGGTTCGTCGCCAAGAAGTCCGTCGCGTTCCCGCATCAGAACGGACCCGCGGAGCTCATCGCCGCAAGCAGTGACTTCGTCGTGGTGGGAGCGCCCAACGTGGGAAAGCTCTCGGAGCAGGGGCTCGTGTTTGTGTATCGGCGCGACAAGGACAAGGGCGGACTGTCGCAGCCTGCGGAGCTCAGCGAGCCCGGCGCCGGGGAGGGCCAGCACTTCGGCAGCTCAGTCGCCGTATCCAAGACGACCCTCGCCGTCACAAGTGAGAAACAAGTTTCGGTATTCAGCGAGAGCGGCGGCGAGTGGAAGGAGGCTCAGCGCCTCACGCCACCCGTGACCACGGGGCTGGCCACTGCGGCGCTGGCCCTGACGGACGAGCGCCTGGCCATCGGATTTTACCTGGTCGACGCCGGTCGGGTCCTGCTCTACCGAAAGGCCGAGGGCCAGTGGAAGCTCGAGCGCACGGTGACCGCTGCTGACGGCAAGAACGAGGACTGGTTCGGCTACGCAGTGGCGCTTTCCGACAAACGCTTGGTCGTCGGCGCGCCCCTCGCGTCCGAGCGTACGGGCGCGGCGTACGCGCTGGGGTTCTAGGCTCGCGTCAGTTGCAGCGCCAGATGTGGTTCGGCAAGAAGCTCGACGCCGAGCAACTCTGCGAACCGTTCGAGCACTTGCCGCCGTTCGGCTTGCAGAATCTCGCGTTCCCACTGGCCGCCGCAGGTGGTCTTGCACTGCAGCGAGGTGTAAGCGTTGGCTTGCTGTGAGAACGTGCCGCAGCACACTTGGCCGCCGCTGCAGTCTTCCGGTCCGTCGCAGCTGACCGTCGTCGCGTCGCAGTTGGTGCCGGTGCACGCGCAGGCCGTTCCCTTGTTCGTGCAGTACTCCGAGCCCGGGTTCAACAGGCAGCAGTTCTGGCTCGGGCTGCAGATCAAGGTTGAAGGCGACTGGTCGCAGTAGACCTCGCCCGGGATCCCGCCGTCGGCCGAGGCTCCACCGGTCCCGCCGACGCCGGCATCGACAATGCCGCCAGTTCCGCCAGTTCCGCCAGTTCCGCCGGTTCCGCCAGTTCCGCCGGTTCCGCCGGTTCCGCCAGTTCCGCCAGTTCCGCCGGTTCCGCCTCCGCCGCACTTGGTCGGGGTTCCGACTCCGAACTGGGTCGGATCGACGCAGCCCGCGTTGAGGAAAGTGTCCATCACGCCGCACCAGCCGGTGGGCTTGCAGCACCCCTGAAGGGTGAAGCCTTGAATCGACTGTGGGGGACAGGTCGGGTCGAGCTTTCCGACCTGGCCGAGTTCGACGCAGGAGCCCCCGATGAGGCTCGAGCTGATGCCGCACTTGTCACCGACGCAACACGAGTCGACCTGCCCGATGGGCACGCTGGGCGGAGGACAGACCTTGCCGCCGCACACCACCGGACCGGTGCCGCCGGTGTTGCCCGTGCCGCCGGTGTTGCCGGTGTTGCCGGTACCGCCGGTGTTGCCGGTGTTGCCCGTACCGCCGGTGTTGCCGGTGTTGCCCGTGCCAGCGACTCCGGCGGAGCCGCCGGTGTTGCCGCCGGTGTTACCCGTGCCGCCCGAGCCCCCGGCGCTGGCGTCGGGTCCGAGGAAATCGATGTCGGTCACGCCGCCGCAGCCGACGAGGATCGCGATGGGGGTGGCAATCAATGAGAGAAAGCTGGCACGATGAGCACGCATCTCGACTCCGTGCGAGCGGAGGGGGCGCGCTCGCGGTCGGAAGGTTACGCCAGAAGCTCGGTCTTTGCGACGGGGTAGCCGCTCGGACGCTGGACCGCGTAGGAAAGCGCCAGGATTTCGATGAGGACCGCCCGGTAGACGAGGTGCACGTCGTCCACGTCCACCTCGTCGGCGTTGGCCTCGAGCGTCGCGTCGACGTGCTCGTGCACGAACTCGACTAGATCAGGCTGCTCCATGCCGATGACGTCGTCGCTGTCGAGGGCTTCCGCCGGATCGGCGCGCCGAAGCTCTTCGTCCAACGAGAGCAGCTCTTCGGTCGCGAGGATCTCGTCTTCGGCGATCTCGGCCACGTGCTCTCCGTGGACCCGCTCGAAGGCGAGCCACACCGCCAGAGCCAGGAAATAGCCGAGCCCAAGGGCGGTCTCATCCAAGGGCTTGCCCAGGGTCTCGGCGACTCGCGCTGCCAGCGCGGGCTGATGTCGCTCAAAGCGTTCGAAGGCGGCGTCCAGCTGCTCGCGGGCCGCCGCGTCGTCATCTGCCAAGCTCTCGCGCACGGCGTCGAGGGCGTGACTCGACACCCGCGCGTAGGACGGGACGGGGCGGATGGCTGAGCTACGGACCCACACGATGTGCTTCGTTCTAGCACGCGGACCGGGCACGCAACCCCAAATTTGCCAGACTGCCGCTTGTCTTCGACCCGTGCCTGGCAGAGATTCCGTGCGCATCTCGGAGACTTGACGCGTGGTGCCGAACGAATCGAAGGACGGGATCGAGGGTGAAGCAGCCGAGCGACCGAAGGCTCGAAGGCGAAAGCGTACCCTCGCCTTGTTTGCGCTTTTGCTGCCGCTGCTGATCGTGATCGCTCACGGCATCGATCGAGCGCGCCACTCCGGACGGGCACTGCGCAACACCTGGCTCGCGGAACGCGCCGTGGGCGGCATGAACGTGGGGGAAATCGAGGAGGTTGCGCGGGCGCTGGAGCAGAAGCTGAAGGCCGAGGCCCTCGTCGTGCAGGTGCGTGATGCGAAGGTTGAGCTCGCGCCCGAAAGACTCGCGTTCCGCTTGGACGCGGTTGGCACGGCGCAGCGCGCGGTCACTTCGGGAAAGGGCGGCGGGATCTGGTCCGACTTCCGCTACTGGCTGTCGCGATTCGCATCCCCAGCGGCGGTGGTCCCGGTGACCGAGATCGATCCGGGGCTGCTGCCGCCGATCATCGACGACTGGGAGCGGAGCCACGTCGACCTGCCCTTCGGTGGCGGCGTACGCATCGAGGCCGGCGCTGTCGCCGCCGACCCTCCGCGCCAGGGCAGAGTCGTCGATCGGGACGCCGCAGCTGACGCCATTGCTCGCGGGCTCGGGGCGTGGCCTCGTGTCGCTGTCACGATCCCCCTCGCGGCCCGCGAGCCGTTCACCGTTTCCGGTGCGGTGGACGCAGCGGTGAAGCGAGCGTCGGGAATCGTGAGTGGCGCGCTGGTGCTGGCAGGCGACGCGGGCCTCGAGTTTCGCCTCGAGAAGGATGACGTCTCACGCGCCCTCCGCAGTCGCGAGCCAACCCCGCGCGAGCCGCGCGTTGCCCTTGAGTTCGACGTCGCCGCAATCGAGGAGAAGCTGGCTCCGCTCCGAGAGAAGCTCGAGGCGCCTCCCCAGGACGCGCGCTTCGTCGTCGAAGAGCGCGATCGCATTCGCGTCGAGCCGGGCAGATCCGGCGCCGTGCTGCGCGCCGAGACGGTCGCGGCAGCGCTGCTCGAGGCCTCGGGGTCGGCGACCCGCAGCGCGCCGCTGCCCTTGGAAAAGGGCGCTGCCCCGGCGGTGACGACGGAAGCGCTCGAGGCGCTGAAGATCACCAAACTGGTGGGCCAGTACACCACGCACCACCCCTGCTGCCAGCCGCGGGTCGAGAACATCCATCGCATCGCGGATCTGCTCCGCGGTCAGGTGGTGAAACCCGGCGAGAGCTTCAGCGTGAACGCGCTGGTGGGACCTCGCACGGCCAAGAACGGCTTCAAGGCCGCGCCCACCATCGAAGAGGGCGAGATGGTGGACTCGCTCGGCGGCGGCGTGAGTCAGTTCGCCACCACGCTGTTCAACGCGTTGTTCCTCGGCGGGTACGACATCTTGGAGCGGGCGCCCCATAGCTATTGGTTCGCGCGCTACCCCATGGGCCGGGACGCGACCTTGTCGTGGCCAAAGCCCGACGTGGCGTTCAAGAACGACACGGAGGCTGGCGCTCTGATCTGGACCGAGTACTCGGGCGATCACATCACGGTGAAGATCTTCGGCGACGCCGCGGGTCGAAAGGTGCGCTTCAAGGTCTCGCCCCAGCAGAGCTTGGTCAAGGCGCCCATCGAGTACATCCCGGATCTGACCCAGTCCCACGAGAAGGACAAGACCATGGAGGCCGGCCAGATCGGCTGGACTGTGTTCGTCACCCGCGAGGTTCAACTGTCAGACGGCACCAAGAAGGAAGAGAAGCGGAAGGTCGTGTACAAGCCGCGCACGCGTCGCATCGTCGTGCACCCCTGCAAGGTGCCGCAGGGCGAACCCGGCCACACCGGCGAGAAGTGCCCGGAGCCGGACGGTGGGGCGGCGCCGGAGTGAGGGACGCCGCTGTCATTCTTGCCTCAGCGGCACTCCTGCGCCTGCTGCCCTTTTACCCGCGTGCAGCTGGATAGCCCCGACTTCCCGCACTTCGAGAACTCCGCTTTCTCTCCGCATTCCGGTACGACGGCGCCGGTCCAGCCGGAGTTCCCGGAGCAGGTGTAGTACTGCCCCGACCCTTTGAGCCCGCATAGGGAGGCCGCCAGCACTGCCTTGGTCGAGTAACGCTTCTCTTCGTTCCCGTCGCAGTTGTAGTCGAAGTCTACCTTCGTGGTTGCGCCTGGGATGGGAGTCGTGCGCCACGCGGTACCATTGGCAGTGGCCGTGTACGGGTGTGCGACCGGTTCTTTATCGGCGCAGTCGGTCGTGCCCGCCGCCGGCGCCACGCCGGTCCACCCCCCCGAGGTGCAGGTGCTGGGACCTGCCAAGGGTTTTTCGCACTGCGCCAGCGTGGTGGCCGCCGCCGGCGCGAATCCGTCTTTGTCGCAATCCGCGTACCAGACCGGCGCCGCGTCGTCGATCTTGCCGTTGCAGTTGCTGTCGACTTTGTCGTTACAAGGGTCCGGCGCGCCCTCGTACACGCTGGCGTCGTCGTCATTGCAGTCGGTGCCACAGCCGAGGAGCTTCTTGTCCGCTTGCCCATCGTTGTCGTTGTCGATGAGCGGATAGAAGCACCCGCCCTCGGGGTCGCACTCGTCGTTGGTGCAAATCGAACCGTCGTCGCAGCTCAGCGGCGTGCCGCTCTGGCAGGTCTTGTTTGGGCCGCAGGTCTCGGCTCCGGTGCAGACGTTGGAGTCGTCACAGTCGGCGTCCTCTTTGCAGGTCAGCAAGCACTCGCCTTTGCCGCACTGGTACGTGACGCCCGAGCTCTCGGCGGCCACTCCGCCCGGCGTGCAACTCGTCCCTTCGGCGAGCGAGGTGCCCGCGGTGCACGAGCCCCCGCTGCACTCTTCGTTGCCATTGCAGCTGTTGCCGTCGTCGCAGTCGCTGGCCGTCACGCAGTTCTTGCCACCATCCGTGGCACCTCCAGTGCCGCCAGTGGCCGAGGGGCTCTCATTGGTCGTGCTCGAAGAGCAGGCGCCGGCGGCGCCCGCCGCGCCCAGCGCGATCACCAAGGCAAGAAAGTAGCGTGAACTGAGCATCCCGCGAGTGTAGAGCCTCAGGGCTGCACGCGGTAGGCCTCAGCTCCCGCCGGCGACCAACCGAACCTGGGCGGCCTGCATCCAAGCCTCGGTGGTGCCCCACTCGACCCGCACCAACTCGTTGCGACGTTCGCGCACGAACAAGCTCGCGCCTTCGGGTGCCGACAGGTGCTCGGGCACTCCGCCCCGCTGCACGACCGGCTTGCCGGCTTCGTCCAGCAAACGAGCGTCGCTCACCACCACCACCGCCGGCTTCGACCTGAGGCGAAAGTGGCGAGCCGTGAGCCCCAGTGCGCCGCACGACGCCAACAGGACACCTCCAACGCTCGCGACCGTCGTGGCCGCGAGCCGCAGGCGCTCGACGCGGGACAACCAGCGCCCGGCGAGCCCCACGCTGAGCATCAGCGACCCGATCGAGGCGAGCACGGCCCAGACGAGCTCGGGCAAGAGCCCCACGAGTGCGCGGCCGAGGGTGGTCTTGGCGATGACGGGCTCCGCCCCTTCGCGGGCGCGACGGCGGGCGATCTCTCCGCGGACCAATTCTAGAGCGCGTTCGGCCTCCGCATCGTTCGGTCGGAGCAGCAGCGTCTCCTCGAGCGCCGCGACGGCGCGTCCCAGATCGCCGGGCCGCGCGTTGGGCGATCGCGCGCGCTCGATGTAGGCCACCCCGCGGTTGAAGCTCGCGTCCGCGTGAGAAAATCCGCTGTCGGCCAGGGATTCCAGACGATCGATGGCGTCGTCGTGGGCGCCGCGCTCCAGGCTCTGGACGGCGTCTGCGAAGGATTTCTCGGGTGACACCTGGGCCGAACTCGGGGGCGACGCGAGCATCGAGAGGCAGATCACCGAGGCAGCCAGCCAGCGTCTCATGCACCGCGCCCCAGCGATCGCACGACGGTGGCCGCCCGCTCCACCAGAGCCTCTGCCCCGAGAGCGTCCGCATCGCCCGTGAAGCGCAGGTCGTCGCAGCGTTCGAGGAGCGTGACGATGTCCTCGGCGACCGCGGGGTCCACGCCGCGAGCCGTGAGCTCGCCGCCGAGCTCGCTCTTGAGCACAGCGCGCGCACGCAGAGTGGTCGCGCCCTCCACGGCGAGGAGTACCGCCCTCTCGCTCAGGTTCGCGGCTTCGGCCGCGTCCTGCCTCTTCAACGCGGCGCGGGCATCGGCGAGGGCCTCCCGCGCCAGCGAGACGTGGCTCCGGGATTTTTGCCGCCAGTGGGTCGAGAGGCGACTGCCAACACGATGCCCCGCGCCGGCCAGCACGACGCCGAGGGGCGCCAGGGCGAGCGCGAGCCAAAAGAGCGCGTGGTTGCCGAGGGTGAAGGGTCCTTTCGGCGGCGAACCGAGGGTCTTTCGCGCCGTCACCACGCCCGCGAGCGCGTCGTCGTGCTTTGCGTCGTTGGCCGATCCACTTCCCGGCCGAACCTTGATCAGTCCCAGCGACACCTTGGCCACGTCGTAGGACTCACGCTCGGGATCCCAGTAGGGAAGGCTGAGTTCGCCCAGATCGACGTCGCCGGCGGTGTCGATACGGACGACGTAGGTGAGCTTGCGCCACCCACCGATCCTCGTTCCACGCGGCTCGATCTCTTCCACGGTGGTGGGCTCGAGCCAGGTCACCCCTGTTCGCTGCGGCGTTTTGAGATCGAAGGGCAGGTGCCCCGTGCCTTCGAGCTTGGCCACGACGCTCACCGCGTCCCCCGCTGTAAGCTCCCGTGGCTCGACGTTCGCACTGAGCGCGAAGCGTCCCACGTCTCCCGACTTGTAGCCGGCCGGACGCCCTTGAAGCGGAGGTTCGACGACGTCGATGACGATCGGTGCGCTGTGCCTGACCAGGCCCTTGTGGGCGCTGGAGCTGGGATAGCCGCGGCCGTCGAAGCCCATGCGCATGGCGCCGATGGTCAGCTTTCCGGTGCGGATCGGGAAGAGCGCGAGCTCTCGCACCTTCTTGACGTGCCAGGTCTCACCGGCGATGGGCACGCGGTGCATCGTCTCGCCGTAGGAGTTCTCGAGGAGGGTGTGGGCCAGGAACGACTCGCGGCTCGGCTCCGAGGTGTGCGTCTCGCGAAAGGGACCGCGCCCGCCGTAAGCGAAGATCTTGAGCGTGACTTGCTCGCCCATGACCACCCGCGACGGCGTGGCAACCGCCCGCAGGAAGGCCACGGGCTCTTCCGCCGCCGAGACCCGTAGTTCTTCGGGGAAGGCGGGGAGATCCAGCGGCGGATCGTCTCCGAGGGGAAATCCCGGAAGTGAAGGCAACCCGAAGCCAAAGGGGTCCATGGGATCGCGGCGTCGCGGCCTGGGCGATCCGCCTGCGGCCACCACCTCGACCTCGACTACGTCGCCGGACACGCGCCGCGTGCCCACGGCCACGCTCGGCGGGCCGATGCGGTAGCGGCCCGGCTTCTGCGCCTCGAGGGTCCAGGTGGCGCTGATGCCGAAGCGCTGCTGGAAGCTCCCACCCTGCAGCGTCACCTGCTGCTGCATGGCGACGCTCGGACCGCTCACGCTGATGCCCGAGGGCACGGAGATCGAGGGGCCCTGCGGCAGCGTCGTTCCCTTGTCGGTCATCGCGGTCAGGGTCACGGTGAACGACTCTCCGACCTCGACCTGACGACTCGAAGCCTGGGTCTTGAGCGATGCCACGCTCTGGGCGCGAGCCGGCTTCGGCCAGCCGATTCCGCAGAGCACCGCCAGCGCGAGGCACAGCAGCCTGAGCGCGTTCACTTGTCCTCCATGCCCGTGCGTGGCTGGCGCTGGAGCGCGCGGTTTTTGGCGGCCTGCTGCTGCAAGGTCGGCGCGCGCTCGAGCATGTCGAGCATGCGTTCGTCTTGATTGGTGGTCGGGCTCTCTTGCTGCTCCGGCGGCGCGCCGGCGTCCGGTTGATCCTTGGGATCGGCGCCGCTGTCGGTGCCCGCTTCCTTGCCGCCGTCTTCGTCGGCGTTCTGGCTCTGGCCGTCGTCGCCGGTGTCGGGGCCGCTGTCGGTTCCCCCGTCTGGTCCTCCTCCCCCTTCGCCGGAGTCGTTGCCGGCTTCCGGTGCGTCCCCGTCGTCGCCGTCGGGCTTCGAGTCCTCGCTCGCGTCGCTCGCGTCTGGCTCCGCGTCGTGGCTGCCGTCGTTGGCGTTTTCTTCGTCTTCTGCTCGGCGAAGGGCGATGGATCGATTCCACGCCGCGTCTCGACCGACCTCGTCGCCGGCGTCGTTGGGCAGCCCCGGGATGAGCTTGAGCGCGCGATCGTAGTGGGTGACGGCCGCGCGATACCTGCGCCGCAAGAACTCCAGGTTGCCCGCCAGGTAGTGCGCTCGCGCTCGGAGGTCGATGCGGACCTCTTGATCGAGGGCGATCAGCTCGACGATCTTCAGCGCGCAGTCCACCTGATCGCTGCGCTGGGCCAGCTCCGCCTCTTCTTGGGGGGAGAGCCCAGCGTCGCCGGCGATCACTTCGTCGCCGAAGCGCTTGCCGAAGGTCTCGGCGATCTCGAACAGGCCCAGTCCCAGGTCGAAGGTCGCGTTCGACCGCTTGCGCAAGCCGTCGTTAGTGCTGATTTGACCTTCTTCACACTTGCCGGTCGCCAGGTAGTCCGCCAGGAGCCCAATGGCAACCTGCGCGTCCCCGGCATCGAGGGCGGAAATGGCCTCATTTACCTGAGGGGCGTTCCGCTCGAACACGCGGTCCATGCCGCCGTCACATCCGAGGGGGAACACCAGCGCCAGCAGCGTGCCCGCGCCGAGGGCCGCGAGCGTCTTGCCGCGTCGACGACGCCGCGCTTTGGACTTGTCCAGCGGTGGAGGCAGCTGGGTTGGGCGGGAGCGCCTGGACGTCTCCGGGACGAAGGTCTCGACGAAGAGCAGCAGGAGCGAGAGGCCGAGGGGCCACAGATACACGTCTGCGTAGACGGTCTCGACCCGCTCGCTCAGCTCGCCAGTCATCATCTTGCGCAGCGCGGCGGCAATGGTGCGGATCCCGGTGGAGCCCGCTTCGCTGCGCGCGACGTTGCCGCCGGTCACCGTCGCGATCTTGCCGAGCTGTGCCTCGCCGGCCGCCGAGAGCTGCGTGGTGATGGGCTTGCCCTCGGAGTCGGTGCGCCAGCCGGTGATCTCCCCCGCTTCGCTCACCTCTGGCAGAGCTTCGGGGGTACGCCCGCCGATTTGCACGACGTGGATGGTGACCCCGTCTCGCGCTGCCGCCTCGGCTACGCCCACCGGATCGCCTTCGAGATCCTCGCCGTCGGTCACCAGGACGATGACCTTCTTGTGAGTCTTCGAGAGTGGATCTCGGGCGAAGAGATCTCGCGAGGCCTCGAGCGCTCGAGCGATGGCGGTTCCGCCCACTGGCATGTCGTTGGGCGAGAGCTGACGGAAGAACTGGGCGACGGCCCCGCCATCACTGGTCATGGGGAAGGCCATCGGCTCGCCGGCAAAGGCCACTGCCGCGAAGCGGGCCCCGGGCAGATCCGCGATGAGCTGAGCGACCTCGGTCTTTGCCCGTGCGGTGCGCGACGGTTTGACATCGCGCGCGTGCATGCTCTTCGAGTAGTCGAGCGCGACGATGACATCCAGGTTCGTGGCCGGAATGATCCGTGTGCCGCGACCGTACTGAGGCTGAGCGGCCGCGAAGAAGCCGAAGGCGACGGCGAGCACGAGGAGCGCGCCCTTGAAGGCTCGGCGACCGCCGGGTTTTGCGGTGAGCAGGCCCTCGACCAACTGCTCGTCCCCGAATCGCCGTACCGACCGGACCAACAAGACTCCGCCGGTGATGAGCAGCACTGCGACCACGACTGCGAGGCCGGTTCCGACCAGCCAGAGCGGCTGCGCGAACTTCACGGGAACCTCCGCAGCATCAGCGCGCGCAAGATGGCGTCGAGCGCGATGAGCAGCACGCCCGGCAGGAGCAGGAAGCGGTACATGTCCTCGAAGCTGGAGATGCTGGCCTCGAAGCGTGTCTTCTCGAGCTTGTCGAGCACGTCGTGGAAGCTCTCCTGGAGCTTCGCTGCGTCGCTCGCCACGTAGGTCTCTCCGCCGGTCTCGTCGGCCAGCTTCTTCAGTAGCGCGGGGTTGACCGGGAAGGGGACCGTCACGTAGCGCGGCTGCCCGAACAGGTCGAAGCCGTCTTGCACCTCGGCGACGTCGCCGCTGCCGATCTGGATGGTGAAGAGCTTCGCGCCCACCAGCTTGGCCAGGTGCGCGGCGTACTCCGGCGAGATCTGCCCAGCGTTGTTGTCGCCATCCGTGAGCAACATGATGGCCTTGCTCTGGGCCTGACTGCGGCGGAGCCGCGCGGAAGCGACGCCCGTCGCGTCTCCGATGGCCGTGGCGCTGCCGTCGATGAGCTTCAGTTCCATCTTTGCCACCAGCGCGTCCAGCAAGTGATAGTCGAGCGTCGGAGGCGACAGCACGTAAGCCTCCTTGCCGAACACCACCACGCCGATGCGGTCGGTCTTGCGCCGCGAGATGAAGTCCCGAATCACGGCCTTGGCCACGTCGAGCCGCGTGGGCCGAATGCGGCGATCGCGATCTCGCGGCATGAACTTGGACAGGTTTTCGGGCACGTTGTCGATCACGGCCTGCATCGATCCGGAAAGGTCGAGCACGAGCACGACGTCGATGCCTCGCTCGGTGCCGACCTCGGGTCGCAGCGTGTTGATGGGGCGCGCCAACGCCAGGACAAACAGGCCGAAGCCCACCGATCGGAACACTCCCGGAACATCCCGCAGCCACACGTGCCAGCCCACGGGACCGACGGCGAAGGGAGCGAGCGTCCCGAGGCGCAGCCGCGGAGTGCGGCGGTCTTCGCCCCAGGTCGCGCGCCAGAATACGACGGGGACCAGCACCAAGAGCGGCAACAGCCACCAGTTCTGCCAACTCGCGCTCACGAGCTCGGGCCCCCGCGCGACGGCCGGGTACGCCAGGCCTGCGCCCAACGCGACGACGAGCGCGAGGGTCACGAAGCCGATGCGCTGCCAGGATCCGCGAGCCCGGGCCCGGTGGCCGCGGTCGCGGGCGAAGGCTCCGCTTGCTGCGCGGGCAGCTCCGGGCGCTTCATCGGGCTCCGGCTCCTTCACCGGCGCGCGGCTCGGTGCGGCTGGCGGGCGGCAAAGGCGGCGGCTCGGTCATCAGCGGCACGGTTCGGCGCACGATTTCCTCGGCCCGACCCAGGGCTTCTTTGCACTCGTCGCCGGTGGGAGTCAGCCGGGCGAATTTCACCAGATCTGCGTGGCGCAGCGACTCTTCGATCTCGGCCAGCACTGGGATCGCCGGCACGACACGCCGGAGGACGCTCATCATCTCTCGGGTCGTGCTCTCGAGGCCGTCGAAGCCGTAGCGATCGCCGCAGTACTTGCGCACGATATGCGACACGAGGTCGTAGTGCTCGGTGAAGCGCTCGTTCTTGATCAACTCGCGGGCCCGCAGATCGCCGAGCTCTTCGATGGCCACTTCCCAGGGTGGGCGCGGCGGTGGTGGCGGCGCGGCGGGCTTGGGGCGAGCGCGCCAACGTCCGATCAGCCACGCCAAGAGCGCGCCCACCACGAGCGCGATCAGCGCTGCCAAGGCGACCTGCTGCGCGGCGGTCCAGACCTCCGGCTGCGGGCGCGGTGGCGGGTTGTCCTTCGGCTTCGCGTCTGGAGTGTTCGCGATTGGATCTTCGACCACGATGCTGTGCGGGGCGGTGCACAGCGTGACGATCTCTCCGCTGGCGCGGGCGATGGCGATGGGCAAGGGTGGCAGCTCCATCACGTTGCGTCCGGGCTTGGGCGGCAGCGCGACGACCGGGACCTTGACGGTGCTCTTTGCGCTCTCACCGCTCGCGACGACTTCGATGCTGGGTCCAGCGCCGCCCTCGGGATCAGGCAGCGCGAAACCAGCGCGCTCGAGGGCGCGCGCCGCATCGCTCTCGAGCTCGATCCGAAATCCGTTGGGCAAGACGGTCTCACCCTTGCCGTGCTCGACCACGACCTCGAGGGTCGCGGCCCAGCCACTCGTTCCCTTTTCCGGGAACCGCTCCTCGAGTTTGGGTCGCGGCTTGCCCTCGGGCCAACGCTCCGTGCAGGTCGCAGCCACGCTCCCGAGCCGACCCGAGTCCACCCCGGCGTCTGCGGACGCGACGGCCGGCCACGAGCCGAGGAGCACGATCAGGGCCGCCGCTCTCACGGCCGGGGCTGCCTCCGGCGGGGCGCGATGACCTTGTCCATCCCTGCGAAGCTCCACGGAAAAAACCGGCGCTTGCTATAGCTCGACCCGCTCGCACAAGACAATCTCGGGGCCATCCGTATTCCGACGTGCGGGCTTAGCCAGGGGTTTGTCGTCCCGGGCGACACGGGCAAATGCGCGGCCAGCTTCCAGCAGGACCGGAGCGCCGCGGCCTCCGGCTCCGGGATCTGGTCGGCAACCTGGCGCCCCTCGGGCGCGGAATCTCAGTCCGCGGCGTCGAGCCCGCCGTCGCCGCCGGGCCCGCCGTCACCATCGAAGGTGGAGCAGCTGATGCCCGCGTCGACGGTGAGGGCAAAGGTCTTCTCGCCCACCCCCGCCACCTTGACCTTCAGCGTGATCGGCACCTGCTCACCCGGCGCGCAGGCGAAGAACTCGACGGGCGCCATCGCGTAGACCGCGAGGGAATCGGTGCAGCGCAAGGTCACGGGCAATTTGCTTGGCAGCGTGGACTGCCCGCCCACGCTCAACGTGGTCTCGGTCAGCACACAGGTCGGGGCGTTCACCGGCGCGCTGATGCGCAGGCGGTAGGCGAGCATCGCCGCGCCCTGGCCGCCCCAGATCACGTCGATGGGCTGACCATCGGCGTAGCTGCTGAAGCCGGCTCCATCGACGTGGCCGACTTGGAGCGTCGCGTCTGCCAGCACGTCCGGGAAGGGCTGGTCACAGGCCTCGCTCAGCGGCGGGGCGCAGGTGCCCATGCACAGCTGTTGCCACTTGCCGTTTGCGCATTGGAACATGTCGGAGGGGTACTGGCACATCTTCTCGGCTGGCGCCGCACAGGGAGCGCCGGGGAATGGCCGTAGCTTTGGGCAGTCGAGGTCAGGCGCTCCGCAGCCCGCGTCGCTTCCGCCGCTGCCCGCGCTCCCGCCGCTGCCCGCCGACGAGTCGTCGTTGCCCGAACATCCCAGAGCGAAGCCGAGCCCGACGAGCCAAAGCAGCGTACGCATGCGGCCCATCATGTCATCGGGCGCGGCAGAGCGCACGGCTCGAGCCAGCGGGCATCTCAGAGCCACTCGTCGACGGGCGCCGCGAGCTCGGTCTCGTGCGCGCTCCCGACGTTGAGCAAACCCGCGGGTTCGACCAGCAGAACCGTGCAGGGCTCCCTGGCGACGGGTCGGTGCTCGAGCCCCTTGGGAACGACCACGAGCTCACCCGCGCGAACCGGCACGACGCCATCGCGCAGCTGCATCTCGAATTCGCCAGCGAGCACGTAGAACGCCTCGTCGGTATCGTCGTGGGAATGCCAGACGAACTCGCCCTCGAGCCGCGCCAGCTTCAGGCGATAGTCGTTGAGCGATGCCACCACCCGAGGCGCCCAGGGTTTGTCGATGCGCTCGGAGGCCTGCAGCAAATGGATCGGGTCGCGCATGCGCTCACGATGCGCGGCATCGAGCCGAGTTGGCAAGCCGGTTCGCTATGCTCGAACGTCGTCCAGGTGGTTTGGCCCTGACGAGCGTACTCATCGGCGCAGCCGGCGCGCGCGCCGCGCGAACAGGTCGCGCAGTGGCTTGACGTAGGGCTGGTCGGTGCGGATGACGACGTGGTCGAGGCCGAGCTTGCGGAAGGTCTTCACGTGCTCGGCGCGTTGCGCACGCATGAAGTGAGCGTAGTGCGCGCGCACCCGCGCGCTCGAAGTGTCGACCATCACGCTCTCGCCGGTCTCGAAGTCTTCGAAGGTGGCGAGCCCCACGTCGGGAAGTTCTTCGTCGCGAGGGTCGACCAACATGCAGGGGATGACGTCGTGACGGGCTGCGGCCAGCGCCAGCGTTCGTTCGTAGCCGCTGGCGTAGAAGTCCGAGAGCAAGAAGGCCACGCTGCGGCGGCGGGCCACGTTGTAGAGCGTCTCGAGCGCGACGGTGAGGTCAGTGCCAACGCGCTCGGGTTTTGCCCCCAGGATTTCCCGCACCACGCGCATCACGTGCTTCTGCCCTTCTTGGGCGGAACGATCTTCTCGACCTGATCGCTGGTCAGGATCAGGCCCACGCGGTCGTTGTGCTTGATGGCGGAGAACGCGCAGAGCGCAGCGACTTCGGCGGCGAGCGCCGCCTTGCTCGAGCGCCGGGTGCCGAAGCTCTCGCTGGCGGAGAGGTCGACCACCAGCATCACGGTCATCTCGCGCTCCTCGACGAAGACCTTCACGTAGGTCTCGTTCATGCGCGCGCTCACGTTCCAGTCGATGCTGCGAACGTCATCGCCCGGCTGATACTGGCGCACTTCGCGGAAGGCGAGGCCCTGGCCCTTGAAGACCGAGGTGTAGTTGCCCGACAGTTGCTCGGTCGCGAGCCGGTTGGTCGTGATCTCGATCTTGCGCAGCGCCTTGATCAGTTCTTTGGGGATCATGGGCAAAGCTCCGCGCGGGCCGCATGGTACTCGCCTCGAATTCGCGCTACCAGCTCCCGGGCCGGCGGTACTTCGTGGATCGCTCCGACGCCTTGCCCGGCTCCCCAGATGTCGCGCCACGCCTTGGTGCGCCCGGACCCGAAGCTCATCTGCGAAGGGTCACTGGTCGGCAGCGCGTCGGGATCGAGCCCCGCCGAG